>NZ_QUNG01000001.1:0-208413 GCF_003387375.1 Marinomonas pollencensis
AGCATCATCGAAACGGCAAAAGCGAATGGTCTTATTCCTTATGATTATCTAGTAAAGCTCTTCGAAGAACTGCCCAAAAGACAGGCTAACGACAGCCTTGATAATCTTCTGCCATGGAATGCCCAACGCCTCTAGGTGGGGGTGGCCGGACGCTCACCCTTCCCTAAACTCTGAAAGCAACATAAACAATGAGCCTAACCATGTAACATATTGGTTATGGGTGATTCCAAGTTGTGCACATAGATATTCCTGTTGAGGTCTATTCCCTACTAGTAATTTATCAAAGTTACTTTTCAATGACTCTTGAGCAGGCTTGAAATTTCGCAGAGCAGAAAATGTGTTAAGAACTTTATCTACTGAATATGGGTTTCTAACAAAATTAAGAAACTTGGCAACAAACAAATTAAGAATCTCTTCTTTAATATCAGAATCACTTTTAGCCACTTTCGATAAAAGGCTTTCTGTATCAGTTCTAATTCGGCCTTCATATTTAGTAAAAACACTCTCAAAATTCAGACGAAGCCTTTTACCAACAACATCGAAGCTAAATAAATCATAAATAGATAGAGAACTATCAATCCTATTTCCTCGATCAGAAGACAACTCATAGCTAAATTTTTCTCTATCGATAATCTCAAAAGAATATATTCTTTGATTTTCTTGATTCGCTTCAGGGTTAATGGAATTAAGCCTAAGTTCTGCCTGAGAAATAAAGTGTTGATTTTTTGTTTCGCTTAAATAAACCACACCGCCTCCAATGACTTATAACGTTATAAACAGTTGTAGCATTTTTTCGTCGGATAAATTTGATTGTTAACTGTATCTACGCCACTCTCAGTTTGAATCCAGGCATCAATGTAATAAAACAATATATTAATTGCATCAGTAAAACTGATGCTATCTCTGTCCAAGACCATTCAGGATACCGAATATCTTCTTATCCAATATTAAATGTCACCGTTCTTTCATTGTCATTAAGACTCTGCACAGAATTAGACAAATGATAACCAGAAAATGGACATAGCCACATAAATCTTTATATACACCTTTTAGCCATGAAATTCGTAATTCAGAACGTCGACTAAATACCCATCATTCATTTTTCCCATTTTTGTCCTTCAAATTTCTAATTTGTTTACCACCTATTACATCAGTAGCAAAATTGTTAGGCTTTTCTACTAGCCAATTCGCAGAGAACCGAAAAAACGTATCAATTTGAATTCTAACTAATGACCTAGCCGCGCCATATTTTTCGCTTCAATTAATGTAATGAAGCCTTACGTGTTACCGCTAGTTCTTTTAATCGTAGTGATTGCAAGGAAATCTACAGGAAACATGTTGCCATTATCTGCTGAGAAAGCAGCTTTCCCAAGACCCATAATTTGAGATTCAGTACTTCGGAGCTTGATAATAGCTTCTTCGAGGCTATTGGATGTTACTCGTTCCATGAATTTCCTTATACAGCTAACGCTCAAATCAGCTGCTAGCTTTAGCTAGTCCGCTGGATTTGCTTGTTAGCTGCTCTTCTCGACCAACTGAGTAATCGTGTACGTGTATGTCCTTGCGAGCTTTTTTGATAGAAGTTGCAAAATGAATTACATATTCGCGATCATTCTTTAACTGCAATTTTCTATCATTTGTATCGTTGTTAAATACTTTTACAATATAGTTTATGACTTGATTCATGCCACACTCCTAGTTTTGTTTGTGTGAAACTCATACTGCCACTTTTTAATTGAGTTTAGTGTAAGCTCTAAATCTATTCTTCGGCAAATATCCGAAAAAATTTCTGATATTGCTTCTGATTGCTGCTCATCCAAAGGATCACATAGCCTACGACCATAAGTTACAATTGAAACGATATAATTATCTCTGTAATCACTGTTAATAGTGAAAGCGGGATAGCAAAAAACACTACCTTCTCCGGTACGACTATCCCTTTCGGACAAGTAGTATTTCCCCTTTTTGTGGGCCTGTCTTTTACATGCGTGAAATACAGGCTCTCCAATCGAAAGACATTCAGCAGCAGCTGACTTCCCTTCGATCAACTTGATCGCTTTTGTATGCTTCCAACTATGATTAGTCTCATATTCGTAATACCAAGT
Source organism: Marinomonas pollencensis (assembly GCF_003387375.1). Classification (GTDB taxonomy): domain Bacteria; phylum Pseudomonadota; class Gammaproteobacteria; order Pseudomonadales; family Marinomonadaceae; genus Marinomonas; species Marinomonas pollencensis. The sequence continues at coordinate 2,106 of NZ_QUNG01000001.1, forward strand.
GTCACTTTGACGGTCATTGTGCATTATTGTTATGCAAATTTGATTTCGTTTAAGGGAAAAATTATTTAGTAAAAGCGACTCAATTTCACCTAAAATTAAATTTATCTGCTCTTTAGGTTGAGTAATCTGTTTGAAAGTATTCCCGTTTGGCTTTAACTTCCCAGACTCGTCTTTAAATCTATCTAACTTTTTTTGTACCACCCTTGTGGTAAGTAACGCAAAACCTTCAAGAAACTTTTTGTAAGCATCCCCAGATTGCTCTTCATACCAATCGGCAATGCCTCGGATTAGTAAAGCTAGCAATGAAAAAACAATTAATACGGAAAATGCTATTTCATGCTTACCTGTGTGGTTTTTTATTATACCCCATTGTTCTCCCCAGACATCTAAAGTGATGAAGTATGCGCCTGTCAGACCTGGCAAGAATACTTGTAGAAACCTATTTCTTATTGTTCTGACTACTGTATTTTCATAAAGAACCTTTCTGAAAAGCTTTCTTTGAAAATACCTAGATTGTTCAAAGGCTAAACTAAGCAGCCAAATAGCAGACACTCCTGCTACGATAATAATCTGGCTGTTTGGTACATTTTCCAATATTATATTTCCTTTTATATATTCAATTTGAGCATAATGCTACGATGGAGCAGATAGCGCCATATTAAGCAGCTAAATATAGTGAAGCTAAAATGGAGCGAAGCGAACAGCCCGCTGTATTTAACCCGTTTTAATGCCTTGTTATAAGTACAAGCAACTGAACCATTGCCCATCCTCCTAGCGCAACTGGCGCAACGATTTCAATAGCTAATTTTATATAGATCATTCTATACAACCAAGTAAGCTTGTTGGTTATTTTCCAATCAGCTGTAGAAAAAGCGTCAGCTTGCATATCATTTTTATCTTGTTCGTTAACCATACCAGGAATATTTAAAAAATCTGTTTCATCAAATGCATGAGAGTAGCGAGTTAACATTATTTTTTTAGCCGATACTATTTTTAAAAATGGATGTACCCATTTAGCGATTTCAACAGAAGCATTAGAAATGAAATGTAGAAAAGAATAAGCTAAAACTGCGACAAGAAACCAACCGATAATATTTTGCTGAGAAGTGCTAAAACTTACACCTAGTAGAGCAAATTTTGAAGGTAATTCTCCTGTAATCCCTATAAACAAACAAATACCGGATACAAGTAAGCTATTACGCCTTAATACCTTTGTTTCGTCAGAAAATGGACTATCGTAAATTGAAAATTTATCGCTCATTTACACCCCTTGTTTAAATAAAAAATCCAAAATATGTGTGCTTATAATTTTATTAGTGTTCATGATTTTTAAGAAACCTCACAACACCAAAATAACAAACTGAATTTTCAGTGTTTTATAAACCTATTAAAAAATGAATAAACGCGTATACGTATCGTTCGTTTGATGTTCGCGAGGTAACAAAAAGGGAGGTGTTTTTGAGAGTGAACCATCCGTTAGTTACTTTGCTTCCATTCCTTTGTTTACAAAAGGTAACGCGAGTCGATTGAGATTACCAGACTGCTTTATGATTTTTTGGTTTGTAGCTCTGGTTTACTCCGAGAGCTTCGCTTAGCAACGTTAACAGGACAGGCACGGTTAGTTTTGAAGAGAAACGCCGGTTAGACTGGTGATAGTTCAGCTGTGACGACGAAGTTGGGGCAAAGCCCTTTTTGACGCTGTGTTTCTGGCTACAAAAAGGCCTGTAGTGCAAAAAGGGGTTCGACCCTGTCGGTGCCCTAGGATTTTAAAGCTAAATGGCCTCTTAGTCCGAATGCTTCGTTTAGCATTCCTTAGGTTTACCTAAATCGCCACGGGCTGGTGTCGTTTAGAGTACAGGGTGTAAACAAGGGCTAGAACAAAGCAAATGACGGCAGGGATAAATAAGGCATCAAACAGGTAGATATTAAACAAATAAGTACCGGAGACTCCGCCGCAAAGGAAGCCCGTGATAATCAGTAAAAAGAGTATCGCTTTTCGTTTATCGAAGGGCTCACCTCTTAATGCAGAGCCGAGCATGATGCCTAAGTCGGTGAATATCCCTGTCATGTGCGTGGTGCGAACTATGGCACCGCTGTATTTGGTCGCTAGGGCATTTTGTAGGCCACAGGCGGCTGACGCCGCGTAGCAACCATAGTAAGAACCGCCAGAAAAGAGGTAAATTGCCAATAAAATAAGTCCCCCTTCAATGGTTAAAGCTAAGCCATAATGGCGTCCTAGCTTCAACCTAGAACTGTGCAGTAGAACACCTGAAAGTGAAGCGCCGAATAAGAAGGCAACCAGCACGCCGGCAAGATTGGCGCTGGTTTTAAATGGGGCATCTAGCAAGCTCGCGCCTAACAGGGTTACCGTACCTGAAAGGTGAGAAATGGCTTGATGATCAAGGCTAATCAATCCGATGGCATTAATAAATCCAGCGATAAAAGCCAGAATAAACGCACCGTACTCAATCCATTTTGGCAGCCGTGAAATCAAGAGTCCTCCGAAATATAAATATTTAAAAGTAGATTGATCCGCCCATTAACGATCAGGTCAAGCGCTACCATCCTATTCCTTTTCTAAGCAATTCGACATAGCAATGGTCAACTCATCGAGTATTAAACAACAAACGCCTCGAATCTTGGGTCATGATATAACAAAAAATCATTTCTAATTTTATAAAAAATATATTTTACTGATATCACGATAAGAATAAAAATAAGGGAATCCAATGAAAACCATACTCGAACATCTATCACAATACGCTTTTTACCACCAAGACAAACGTAATATCGCCACTCACTTTGTCGGTATTCCAATGATAGTGGTTGGGATCACCATACTGCTGTCACGGCCACACTTTTCATTCTTCGATATTGCTTTCACGCCTGCCATCATCATTGCCATAGCCAGTGCTCTGTTTTATATCAGGCTCGATCTTGTGATTGGCCTTTTTATGTCAGTACTACTTGCTCTGTCGGTAGGGATAGCCAACTACCTCGCGGCGCTAAGCACTCAAACATGGTTAATATCCGGCATTGCTCTCTTTATTATTGGCTGGCTATTTCAATTTGTTGGCCATTACTTTGAAGGCAAAAAACCTGCCTTTATCGATGACATTACGGGGCTTATTATTGGCCCTTTATTTGTCTTTGTGGAATTTCTCTTTGTTTTAGGCTTAAAACGAGAATGGGAAGAAGAAATCGCCTCTTTCTGCAACCAAAAAAACACACAAGAAATGGCCATCAGACCGCGCTAGTTATGACCTTAGCGCTCTGTAAGGTGAGTTCAAAACACAGCTTAATGAAAGGTGGCGTGACCAAGGGGAACGCACCTTACATTACGCTATCTAGCCTTGCCTTATGCAGCCGTAACGTCAGCTCGAATACGGCTGAAATACGATGGTTTGCCTGCCATCCCCTTCCATTAGCACTGTTTTCTGAGACTCTGTAATGGAGACCAAATCTTCACTCCAGATAGTCACTTCATCCCCTGCTTCGGCGGGTAATGTCGCCCTGCCTGCTGCGTCCGTTTTAACCGCAAAATGGTTATCGGCGACATAAATATAACCAATCATGTCGTCGTGAATATTGCACCCCAGCACCACTAAGCCCGGTTTATCAAACAATAAAGGCGCGGTAGCGGTTCCCTTATAAAGCTTGATCTCAAACGCCTTAGGTTTAGAGAAACTATAGACATGGTGGCGAATTTCGTCGCTGTTAGGAAAGCTGACACTTTGGCCTTTTTGAATCACTAAAACACGGGGCGTAAACTCCCCGTATTCTTGATCCATAAGCGCGATTGTTTTCGGCAATGCTTGCGGATGATTGGGCACACTAATTACCGCATTAGCCACCGGATTATTCTGTTTATCAACTACTAGTACTGCTGTGTCAGCCCATGCAACTGGAACGGTAAGAGCAACCACTGTGATCAAAAAACGTTTCATTTTGTTCTCCATTTAGTCACCCTTTTAAGTTTGATTTTTCGCAATAGATACATCATCTATGATAAAGCTATCATCCATCATGACATACCAGCCAGCATTCTCTGCATGCTATACTTTTCGAGTTCAAACACGATTGAGAAGACTATGCGCGACACTATAGAAATCATCGCTTATCAGGATACGGCAAAACCGCATCAACACAATCACACCCAAATTGTTCTGCCCTTAGAAGGCAGCTTGTATTTGGATGTCGAAAACAGCCAGCGACTTGTCACCCCAGGCCAAGCTTGTATGATTTCAACCGAGCATTCTCATGCGCACTTAGCAAAACAAGACAATCGCTGTTTGGTCATCAATCATTTAGCTTGCTGGAATAAAGACATCAGCAGCACGGATGCGTTCATTACTTTGTCACCGCAAGCTCAAGCCTATTTGCCTTTTCTCTCATCTATGGTGGAACACAATACAAATCCAGTCGCACAAGCTCATGCGTTACAACTTGTTGAGTTCTTGTTGCCCATTCCCAAAGAGGTCATTTATCAAAGCGATAAACGCATTGAGCAGGCCAAACAGCATTTTGATGAGAATTATAGAGCGCCCTACGCTGTAGAAGAGCTTGCCGAAAAAGTTCATCTAAGCCACAGTCAGTTAACGATTCTGTTTAAACGCCATCTTGGTATGACCCCCAAACAATACCTCATCAAATGCCGCCTAGAGCAAGCAAAAAAACAACTGACAACGACCACAAAAGGCCTGGAAGACATCGCCTTCTCTGTCGGCCTTCATGATGCCAGTGCGTTAAGCCGTCTATTTGCTAAACACATGAGCATGACACCAGGGCAATACCGACACCTGCAGCACTAAGTCATTTAGGTTTCATTTCTTGGGCTATTTCCCAACTGCTAATGAAGCGCCGCTGTTTGGCATAATCTCGCCCCACTAGTAATTGCTGATCTAGCTCGATCGCCCGTTTTGGCCCCGTTGCCTCGACCACATAAGGTGTAATAACTGGGGTAACATCCGGACGAATCGGAAACAATAACGCTTTTGTTTGCATCATGCCTTGCACTTCATTCGACAAAAGAAAATCAAGAAAGCGCCCAGCATCGCCCTTGTTTGAGGCATGCTTAGGGATCAACGCAACACGCATCACCATCAAGGTATAATCTTTAGGCAAGATCATCTCTAAGCGAGAATCTAAACGAGCACGCTGCGATGCGTAAGAACCTAATAAGTTGTAACCTAACAATAATTTACCGCTGGCCACATCATCAATAATTTCATGGGTGCAACAATAGGTTTGCAATTGATGGCTGCCAAAGGCCTCAATCAATCGCCCCCAAGTCGCGTCGGCCTGGCGTGCATCTTGGCTGGCGAGCAAATACCCCACACCACTTCTTCGAATATCATAAGTGCCTATTTTGCCGGTCATTTGCTCTTCATATTGACGTATCGTGCGTAATAAATCCTGCCTGTCTTGTGGTAACTTGCCTGGGTATTGGTCTTTATTTACCAACATAACCACTGGCTCTAGCGAAAAGGCAAACACTTGATCACGCCATTTTGCATCACTCGGTAATTGCGCAGTCACCGGCGAGGTATAAGTTTGTCCATAGCCATCGTTGATCAATTTGAGCTGCAGATCCATAGCGCTACTAATCACCAAACTCGCACTTGGGTTATTTTTTTCCAAAATGGTTTTTTGATATAACTCAAATGTGTTTACATCTAAATAAGACACTCGAATATCAGGGTTAAGTGCCACAAAACGCTCTAATAAAGGGGCAAAAGACGCCAAATCTAACGATGAATTAATGCGCAGTACCCGTGCGGCATGCGGCTTACCGAACCAGACAGGTGTTGCCGTAGCTAAATTTGCCCACACCCCGATGATCATACTCATTAGTACTATGCGTGTTTTCACTCAGTCACCTCCATCTGGAACTTGGCAATATCAATTTCAAATGTGGTGCCTTTCGGCTCAGTGTTTACGATGCGAATCGAAGCACCATGGTGATCTACAATATCCTTTACCATTGCTAAGCCCACACCACTGCCAGCAATGTCATAACGGCCACGATAAAAACGCTCAAACACACGCTCTTTTTCGTCATCCGCAATGCCTTTGCCATAATCCACCACCCGAATTTGATAATACGTTGCAAAAGCCACCACACTCACGATCACCTCGGTGGCCTGTTGTTCACCTTGGGCACTGTAGCGCACTGCGTTTTCGATTAGGTTTTGCATCATTTGCTGCAACGCAAAGGCATCCCCAAGCACCATCGCACTGCCCAGTTCTGTTTCCAAAGATAAGTTCACACCTTGGTGGAGTGCTGTCACCGCTTGCTCGCGACAAGAAGCTGTCACAGGGGTTAATAAGTCAATGGGCTCTCGATAGCGAGTTTGCATACGGTGAGAAACCACCGCTTGATTTAATAACAAGGTAACCGTCTGGCTCAATGCATCACATTGATTCACTATGTCTTCTAGGGCTTGATGCTGTCTTTCTGGGGACGTTTGATCACGAGCGTTTTCCGCCAAAGCGCGCAGCCCTGCTAACGGCGTTCGTAACTGATGGGCGGCGTCAGCGGTGTAATTTTCAAGCTGCTCTAGGTTATCTTGTAGACGCGACATAAAGTGGTTAATCGCCACTTTTAAATGGTAAGTTTCTTGCGGAGTATCAATATCAAGTGGGGTTAAATCCCCCGGCAAACGCTCCTCTAAAACACGCTCTATTCGGTGCAAAGGCCGTAACACCAAATGACTGCCAATCACAATTAATGCAATGGCGACCAAGGCAATCATCAACACAATATCCACCGCACGCTGCGTGACTGACGACGCCAATTCTTCTCGAGACAAACGCGTTTGACCTAAAATAATGCGCACGGTTCCGGTCGCATCAGGCTCGGTTAAATGGCGCTCCAGAAAAGCAAAACGCACCATTTCACCTGAATACTGGCGATTGAAAAATTGCACTTTATCGTAAATGGGGGTTTGTGGTGGGCTGATTTCAAGGTCCTTATAACCGGTAATAAAGCCCTGCTCCGAGCTTTCTACCTTGTAAAATACCCTGTCTTCATTGGCTTGCGCTAAGGTGGCAAATGCCGACCAAGGGATATCAATACTGACTTCGTTGTTGATCAGGCCGACATTCTCATCCATTTGCAACAATGCACTGCGCAACAATCGGTCGTAAGATAAATCCGCCAAGCGTTGACTGTACTCAAAGACAAAATTAATGGCTAGCGCAGCAATAATACTGATCACCACGCAACCAATACCAATCAAACGAAAGCGCAAAGAAGGCACCCTTTTCAGCACCTCTCGCTCTTCGTAAAGAGGTGCCTCAGTGAGGCTTTTGAGTTTGGCTGATCTCGGCCACATAACCAATTCCTCTTAGGGTACTGATCACAAGGTCACCTTGAGACAGCTTCTTACGCAAACGCCCAACATACAACTCAATGGCATTGGCACTGGGGGTTTCATCAAAATTAAACAAGTGGTCGGTAAGCTCATCTTTGCTCAGAACACGCCCCAGATGCCCCAGAAAAATCTCCAACAAACGAAACTCACGATTGGTAATCGCAGTTAACTCTCCTGCGACAAACACCTGACGGCTATCGCGATTGACGGTAATATTGCCGTGTTCAGTGACGTTTGCCGCATACCCTTGCTGACGTCGAAGCAAGGCGCGACAGCGGGCTTCTAACTCACCAAAGTCAAAGGGTTTGGTCAGATAATCATCAGCGCCTTCATCCAATAAGCGAATCCGGTCTTCTATTTGGTCACGGGCAGTTAATATCAAAACCGGGGTTACATCGTCTCGTTGACGCAGTTTTTGCAACAATTGTAGGCCTGATAAACCAGGTAAATTCAGATCCAATAAGATCAAATCAAACACTTGATATTTGAGTAAGTCATCGGCACGTTTGCCATCGCCAATCAAATCCGCCCCATGCCCTAAACTGGCTAAACGCTCACAAATAGCCTGCCCTAACACCTGGGTATCTTCTACTACCAAAATTCGCATACTACATGATCACCACAACTAATGAGTTGGTCGCAACATAAGAAAAGTACCATACACAAAAAGTTCGAGCTGCTGACACAGCCCGAACTTTTTAAACACACTTCATCCAGTATTGCAGGAGTTAAACGTCTTTAACAGCGTCTTTTGATTTACGCATTTTCGCACGAATAACTGGCCCCAAGATAAGCGGAAGAACCAAGCCAAGGACCGCAACGGACCATAGACCAATGCTTAGACCACTACTAAACAAGGCACTCCAATCACCATCAGACAGTACTAAGGTATGGCGTAGGCTTTTCTCCATTTCAGGCCCAAGCAACAGACCTAAAATAACAGGCACTAGCGGAATGCCGACTTTACGCAACACATAGCCCATCACACCGAAAGCCACCATAAAATACAAGTCAGTTGGACTATGGCTAACAGAGTAAATACCCACAGAGGCAATCAAGGTCACCACTGGCATTAGATATTTAGGCGGCACGCTCAGCAATTTAACAAAGATACCCACCATAGGGATGTTCAACAGCAATAACACAAGGTTACCTACGAACATGGCCGCAATTACCCCCCAAACGAGGTCAGGGTTATGGGTAAACAACATTGGGCCTGGTGAAATATTTAATGAGATCAACATTGCCAATAACACAGCGGTTGTACCACTGCCGGGTACACCCAAGGTCAACATAGGCACCAATGCACCCGATGCCGCGCCATTATTACCGGCTTCTGGTGCCGCCACACCACGAGGATCCCCAGTACCAAACTCCCCTTTATCAGACACTTTTTTCTCTAGTGAGTAGCTAATAAAAGACCCAAGTGACGCCCCAGCGCCCGGCAACACACCCGCCACAAAGCCTAAGATACCGCCACGAATAGAAGTCGGTAGTACATGCAGAACATCACGTGCTGTTAGCTTAAGTTTATTAATTGCCACCTGCTTAAGGCCATCTCCAGCATGACGCTCAAGAAAGAAGAACAATTCACTAATCGCAAACAGACCGACGATTGCAATGATAAAGTCCACCCCTTCAAACAGTTCAAGGGTATTAAAAGTATAACGTTGCACACCCGTAGAAATATCAATACCTACGGTCGAGATCATCAAACCAATCGACGCCGCCATCACGGTTTTAAACTGATTCTTACCTGTCACGCCGCCCAGTGTGGCAAACGCCAAGGCAAATAAAGCAAAGTATTCAGCAGGGCCAAACTTCAATGCAAACTTAGACAAGATAGGCGCTAAGATCACCAAACCAATAGTAGCAATAAAGCTACCAATAAAGGACGCAATGGCCGATATTGCCAATGCCTCTGCGGCTTTGCCTTTTAGCGCCATGGGATAACCATCCAAACAGGTCATCATGGCAGGCTCATCACCAGGGATATTCAACAAAATAGAAGAAATACGCCCACCATACATGGCACCGGCATATACAGAGGTTAACAAAATCAAAGACGAAGTCGGCGATAAACCAAGACTAAAGGCCAAGGGTATTAAAATCGCCACGCCATTTGCTGGGCCTAGGCCTGGCAAGGCACCAATTAATGTACCTAAAATGGCACCAATAATCGCAAACATGATACTTTCAGGGGTCAATGCCACTGCAAAGCCATGCATCAATAAGCTCATTGTTTCCATGACTATAGCTCCAACAGGCCAAGAGGCAGTGCAAGTTCTAGCACATTGTTAAACAAGAAGAAGATAACCAAAGACGTGATCACGCCCGTGGTTAAGCTTCTGACAAAACTTGCTCCCATACGCCAGCTTAAGAAGCAGACAACAAAAGTCGCAGCTGGAATAAAGCCAATTGGCTCAATCGCCCACGCGAAAAGCAAAATAGACAAAACAACCACCAGCAACTCAATTAGCATAGGTAATGGTGACCATTTCTCATCTTGGTCTGGCTTAACCATCATATACACGGAACTGATGGCTAAAATAACCGACAATAAAATAGGAAAAGTTTCTGGGCCGACACTTTCTTGTCCGCCAAATGGAATTGGAAATTGTGTTGCTTCCCAGCCGTAAGCGACGGCGAGAACCAGCATCAGCATGCCAAACACACGGTCATTAATGCGCATGTCTCTGCTCCGAATCAGTTAAAAACGTATAGGGGAAAATAGCGAAGTCAGTTAGGGGGAATACAATCCCCCTAGCAGTAGAGGCTTACTTCATTAGACCAATGTCTTTCGAAAGTAGCTTGATATTGAGAGTTTGCTCATTCACAAACTTAGTCAGTTCTTCGCCTGACTTGTGGAATGGCATTAGGCCGTTTTTCGTCATTACTTGCTTCCACTCTGGCGTTTTGTACAGCTCATCCACTGTATTTACCCACCAATCGTAAGACGCTTCACTGGCTTTACCTGGCACGTAAAAACCACGCCAGTTAGGCGCTACAGAGCTGATACCTTGTTCCATTGCAGTTGGAATCGCATCAAATGGCGCTGGCAGACGTTTTTCCGCAAGCACAGCTAGCACACGGACATCACCAGATTGCATAAAGCCTCTGATTTCAGAAATGTCGCCAGTAAAAGCATCAACATGACCACCTACTACTTGCACCAATGCCTCTGAGCCACCGCCAAATGCTAGGTAACGGATTTTAGGCAAATTCTTTACATGGGCTTCTTTTGCGGTCATTAACACTTTCAAATGATCCCAGCCGCCAGATGCACTACCACCGGCGAATTTCACGGCGGATGGGTCTTCTTTAAGGGCATTCATCATTTGCGTTAGCGTGGTGTATTTGGAGTCTTTGCCCACAGCGATCACGCCATAGTCGGCCCCTAATGTGCCAACCCAGCGAACTTGGTCGGTACTCATACCTGGGTATTGGCCTTGAGCAAGGCGAGTGGTGGTTGCAGTACTTGCGGCAACAATTAGGTTTTCATCGGTTGCACGCTTACTTACGGTATGAGCAAACGCGACGCCACCGCCAGCACCGCCCATATTTACCGTTTGAACATTGCCTTTGATGTACCCTTGGTCCACCAAGACTTTACCAACGCTACGACAAGTGAAATCCCAACCGCCACCTGGTGACGCGGGCGCAATACAATCCGCACTACGCGCTGGCTCAAACGCTTGAGCTTGGCTGACTGCGGTCAATGCAACAACACTTGAAAGAAGCACTGTCTTTAAAGACATTTTGTTCAACATAATTTTCTCCGGCTTGTTATTTTTGTATTAGAGATTTCTGAGCCACAAATTTCAGGACTTGCATACTCGATAGTGCAATCAAAACACTACCTGCTAAAACTGTCACCATCCTGTCATTTGAGACTTTTCCACACTAAATGTGTAAAAATTATTAATCAACGCACTTACTGTCTCACATTTCCGGCACCTCCTTTGCTCTTCCAGAAGACCTAATGAAACGACATAATAAGCATCATTTTGCTCAATATCGCTGAATTTTGACAAAGATTTTCGCGGATTTCTAACAATGTATAACAAGCAGAGAAGCGCTAGTCTATAGCCTCTGTTTAACACCATTTATAAAGGGATATTTTCTATGCCGTCTGCCTCACCACAAGCAACCATTATTGGCTCTATCGCCATTTTGCTTTGGAGTACTTTGGCGCTGTTTACGACGCAGGCCAATGCTGTTCCACCTCTTTTGCTGCTTGCGCTCACTTTTGGCGTGGCCAGTGTGTTGTTTTTTATTGTCTATCTTTTTAAAGGTGAACTAAGACGGTCATGGCGAAAAACCCCCACCAGCGCCATGGTCATGGGTGGCTTAGGGTTCTTCTTGTACCATTTCTGTTATTTCTATGCCTTTCAGCACGCCCCCCCTGTTGAAGCAGGTTTGATTGCTTACTTATGGCCATTATTAATTGTTTTGATGGTCGGTATGAGTCGTGGTAACAGCCTACTCTGGACCCATCTGGTCGGAGCAGTGATTGCATTTATCGGCACTGGAATCATGCTGCAATCGCGCTCACAAGGCTCTCAAATAGAAGGCACAGCGCTGGGCTACACTGCGGCTTTCGCTTGCGCTTTTCTCTGGTCAGGCTATTCCGTTAGCAATCGCCGTTTTGCCCATGTGCCATCCAGTTCGGTACTCTGGTACTGCGCTATCACGACCCTATTAGCAGCGGGCTCTCATCTTGCGTTAGAACCTAGCCAATGGTCTTTTTCTGCTAGCACCTGGGTTGCCATTATCGGCCTTGGATTTGGCCCAGTGGGCATTGCCTTTTTCTGTTGGGATATGGGGGTTAAGCGCGGAAATTTGTCTTTATTAGGGGTGCTGTCATATACCGCACCTGCCCTGTCTACCGCTTGGCTTGGGCTATTTACTGAAGAAGTACTGTCCCAAGGACAAATTGTAGCTTGCTTGATGATTACCGCCGGCGCTCTCTTTGCTAGCTTGATGCCGACCAAAAAGATCAACCGTACGCTCCCGACAAGCCAATGATCTAGGTGTATTTGGAAATAGGTAACTTCAATAAAAAAACGCTGTGAATAAAGCGCCTGCTCAACACTGAGGGCACTTCACTAACAGCGTTTTTTATCCGTCCAACCTTGCTAGGCAACCTGACTAATAATGCGTGGCACACTTTGTAGGTAAGATTCCATTTCTGCCATGCCATTTGGCTGATCTACTTTCACACCTAGGTCTCGCATTGTGCTGCCTAAAGCGTGCAAAGTACGGAACAAGTTATGCTCCCGACACTGCTCCCCCATTTGGCCAATACGCACGATTGGTTGGCCGAAAGAGCCAGCAATTTCCACACGGTAGACATCCGAGATATGACGACAAATATCACTAGCCGTTAAGCCTTCTGGTATGGTGATTCCCACTACAGAATTTAACCGTGATTCAGCGGGAATAAACAAATTTAATCCCATTCCTTGAACGCCAGCCTGCAATGCCTTAGAACAACGTAAATGACGAGCAAAACGCTGCTCTAATGTTTCATCACAAACTAATTTGAGCGCCTCATGCAAAGCCATAATTCCAGACACAGGTGCGGTATAATGATAGCCATCTTTGTGCCAGAAGTTCTCCGCTAACTGTGCATCAAAACACCACTGCGCCACCGGCTGAGTACGACTCTTTACTGTCGCCCAAGCATCATCTGAAAACACCAACAATGACACACCTGGAATAGAGGACAGCCCTTTTTGACCACCGGTAATCACCACATCTATCTGCCATTCGTCCATTTTCAAAGGCATAGTACTTAAGGTACACACCGCGTCGACCACCACTAAACATCCGTAGGATTTGGCGATTTTCGCTATTTCTTCCAAGGAGTGATTAAACACCGTATTGGAGGTTTCACCTTGCACTAGAGTCAGCACTTTAGGACGAACTTTCTCAATCGCTTTTCTAACCAATTCAGGGTCTGCTGCCTCTAACACAGGTACATGTAATTCATGCACATCTGCGCCAATGCGGGTTGCCATTTCTGCCATTCGATGACTGAAAAAACCATTATTTACACATAAAATGGTTTCCCCTTGCTGCATTAAGTTAGATACCGCCATTTCCATCGCCGCTGATGCCGGTCCTGCTACGCCCAATACCCATTTTGATTCAGTTTGGAATACGTATCTGGCCATCGCTTTTACTTGATGGATGACTTGTGCCATCGCGCCACCCAAATGGTTAATAACCACTGAGTTCGCTTTTGCGACACACTCAGGAATTGGAACCGGCCCCGCTCCCATCATTAATAAGGGTTCACGGGGAAGAATTTCATCTAACGATTTCACCTGGGGGCGAGAAATACCCATTGGCGATGAAGCAGTCATGATTTACAGCCTATGTAAAAAAATTACGGTGAGTGAGAAATTCCAAAAAACTAAAAACACATTTTTTACACTTTTACAGCAGAAAATATCGTGCTTTTAGTTTTTACGAAATAATATATTGAAATAGTACAATATTCTTATCTAAAAGAAGAGACAAGCAAATGAAAACAGTGTGATATTCCAGTTTGTCTGTGTTTTCCACTAGATCTAACCTGTGGCCTGTTCAGCAAGCAGTGTTTTTTACTCCAACTCATTCGGCAATCTATGCGATAATTCAGCAAATTCCCTATAACAGGAACAAGTTATGAATACTTGTGGTATCGAAATCAAAGGCAGCGAAATCATTCTCTGTTTATTATCAAAACAAGACGGTCTGTTTCAAATTGGCGATTGCCGTCAAATACGTCACACATTAAGTAACTCAAACGACAGTGAGAGCGTTCGAAAATTTCAGTTTATGCTTAAAAAGCTGTTTGAAGATTACAAGGTTTCTCAGGTCGTGATCCGCGAACGTCCCACCAAAGGCAAGTTTGCAGGTGGCGCAGTCGGTTTTAAAATCGAGGCGTGCATCCAGCTTATTGACACTGTTCAGGTCACTCTCATCACGGGCGTTAAAGTAAAAGAGACAGTGAAAAATAATCCTTTCCCAGTGCCATTTAAAGCCACTGGACTTAAGATGTTCCAAGAAGGCGCGTTTACCACTGCCTATGCAGCGCTTTGTGACGCGCCATAAACAGCATTAAGCACAACCTGAGGAAGGAGATAAACAAGCCATTGTTACTCTCCTTTTTTGTAGACTATTGTGATGCACAACACGTAACCAAATTGGCGCACCAACCTATTTTTGCACCAAAATAGGTCGGTGTTTTTTATTTCTTCTTGCCAATCAAAACAATTAGTACACCACCCAACACCGCTGTCGTCGCTAGAATCAAGTGCAAGGTCACCGCTTCATGGGCAAATATCACGCCTCCTAACGTCGCCAATATTGGTACCAACAGCTGCAACACTGCCGCAACAGAGGCACTCATATGGGCCAAAACAGCGTACCAAATGGCATACCCTATACCCGACATGATTGCCCCTGAAGCTACCGCCAACCAAAACCCAGATAGCGAGATTTCCAGCTGAAAGCCCACCAGCAGTAAAGCAAACACTAAAAAAGGCAAACTGCGCACAAAATTAGCCGTGGTAGCAAACAAGGCCTTGGTCACTTTTTTACCTTGCCACGTATAAATCCCCCACGCGACACCAGCGCCAGCCATCAACACAAACCCCATTGCCGATGGTGTGGAGAGTGTTGGTAATAGCAGGTAAACAAAGCCTGAAAACGCCACCGCTAGGCCTAGCCACTCTAGCCATTTCATCCGATGTCCATTAATAAAAGACAATAAAATCAAGGTGATTTGCACTGCACCAAACAGAATCAGAGCACCGATGCCCGTGGCTAATGAGACATAAGCATAAGAAAAGCCAAGCGCGTAAATAAACAGCGCTAGGGCCCCAGACCAACTACCAGAGTGCCATACTTGTCCTAACCGCTGGACCGCTGAAACACGCTCATCAGTTGCACGATAAAACAAACATAATAACAGCAGCATTATTGCCCCACTCACCAGCCTCACAAGGGTAAAGGAAGTGGGATCAATCAAGCGCCCGGTGCTGTCTTGTACTAAGGCTAAACGGCATAAAATAGAATTGGCCGCAAAGGCGACTAACGCTAAAAAAGTGGAAAAGATCAGTTTTAAGTTCATTGTCATACGTTTGTTCATTTAAAGCGTTAGAGTAATGATTGGAGCTCATTAAACACGCTAATGAAGGCTTTTTTTCACTGACTGGCACCAGATTTGCAAGTTCAATGAATCACCTTTCACTAGAGCATTTGAGTGGAATAGCCAGCTTAACACCAAAACACTTAGCTGGCAGGACTAATTAGGAGGTACAAGATCATTTAAAGCATGCGGGCTTTTTTCCCTCTTTGCAGGCTTTAAATAGATCCAATATACATGACGCGTCTTTTAGTATTTTCAGACCTAGATGGCACATTACTTGATCATCACACTTACAGCTTTCAGCCCGCCGCTCAGGCGTTTCAAGCGCTTAAGACGTTTACTATTCCTTGTATTTTAAACACCAGTAAAACCTATGCAGAACTGACTCAATTGCGCACAGAACTGGGCCATAAAGACCCGTTTATCGTGGAAAATGGAGCCGCGATCTATATCCCTAAACAGCTAGGTTTGCCGGTCGACGATTCGCTCGAAGATCATGGGGAATTCTGGCTTAAGTCTTTCGGCCCCAAACGGGACGCTCTGCTCCAACTGATTAGTCAATATAAAAACGAGTATCAGTTCCATGGTTTTAGTGAGATGCAATGGCAAGACATTGTCGCGTTAACCGGTCTGTCCGAAGAAAAAGCAAAACTGGCTATGCAACGAGAATTTACCGAACCCATGGTCTGGAAAGACTCCAATAACGCACTCAACACCCTGAAAAAAACTCTGGCGCCAGAAGGCATTCAACTGCAAAAAGGTGGGCGTTTTGTGCACCTCATGGGGGCTGAATGCGATAAAGCTCGTGCCATGTTATGGCTAACGGAATGCTACCAAGACCATTTTCAAGAAGCGGTTTCGACCATGGCGCTGGGAGACGGTGAAAATGACATTGGCATGCTCAGCAAAGCAGACATTCCTGTGGTGATTCGCTCTCCAGTTCATGCGCCGCCAGAGATTCCTTATCGTAGCGACGCTTGGTTAACCGATGGTTATGGTCCTACAGGCTGGGCCCAAGCCATTGATCAAGCCCTAATAAAACAAGGTATTGTCTAGCCAAGGTACTGTGTGGCCACCTAGCTTCGGAGCAAGAAACCGACGAGATTCGATACATAGCTTTAATACAACAATAACGACAGTTATGCCTCCAATGGCATAACAATATTAGGAGAAATATTATGGGTGATTTTTACCAAAACGGCATCATCACAACCCTGCACAATTTAGCACACCGCCCTCTGGAAGAGATGGAGAAAGAATTGTGTGAGTTTTCTAAAACCCGGCCTATGTCGCTTATTTTGCCTTGCCTATACTCTGAGTTAGAAACCGATGCCATGCCCAATATTATTGAGCATCTGAAGAAAGTCCCTTACCTAGAAGAAATAATCATTGGCTTAGACCGAGCGACTGAAGAGCAGTATCGACATGCCTTAGAATTTTTCAGCGTCTTGCCTCAAAAGTACAAAGTGTTATGGAATGACGGACCGCGTCTGCGCGCCATTGACAGCGTACTAAAAGGGGAACATCTCTCCCCTTCGGCGCCAGGTAAAGGGCGTAATGTTTGGTTTTGCATGGGCTATAACTTGGCGGCAGGGAAAGCGGAATCCATCGCCATGCACGATTGTGATATCGTCACTTATGATAGAGAGCTGCTGGCACGTCTAATTTACCCCGTTGCCAACCCAAGATTTAACTACGAATTCTGTAAAGGTTTCTATTCACGTACTGCAAACGGAAAAATGAATGGCCGTGTCAGTCGTCTATTGGTCACACCTCTGATTTACTCACTGAAGAAGGTGTTCGGTAATTTAGAATATCTAGATTATCTAGACAGCTACCGCTACCCATTGGCGGGGGAGTTTTCCTTCCGTCGCGACGTCATGACAGACATCCGCATCCCAAGCGATTGGGGGCTGGAAATTGGCGTATTAAGTGAAATGAAACGCAACTACTCCAATAACCGCCTATGCCAAGTGGATATTGCCGATGTATATGACCATAAACACCAAGATTTATCCGCCGACAACGACGACGGCGGCTTATCAAAAATGTCCATTGACATCACCAAAGCCATCTTTAGAAAGTTGGCCACCAATGGCATTATTTTTAACCAAGAAACCTTTCGAACCGTTAAAGCTACCTATTATCGTGTCGCTTTGGACTTTATCGAAACCTATCGTAATGATGCAGAAATCAACGGCCTAAAACTGGATGTACACTTAGAGGAACAAGCCGTTGAATTGTTTGCTGGCAACATTATGAAAGCCGGCGAGATGTATCTGGCCAACCCAATGGAAGCACCATTTATTCCAAGCTGGAACCGCGTCGTGAGCGCCTTCCCTGGGGTGATGAAGCAACTGGCCATTGCGGTTGAACAAGACATGAGTGAATTTGGCCCACAATAACCAAATCACTTGGTCTAAGCGTTTGCCTTGACGAGGCCAAAGCCTAACCAGATTAGGCTTTGGCGTTTTTTATTTCAAAAACACAACAGGTAGGTTGTCATGGAAAATATTGCCCCATCGCATTTAGAACAACGGCTGATGAGCCATTTACAAACTTTGTACCCTAACTTTGATGCCAGCGAACTTGCCCGCACCTGCCTAACGACTTTTAATCTGGACCCCAAGACAGAGTCCCCACGACCGCACCGAAATTTATGGGATCAGTCTGATATCATGCTGATTACCTATGCAGACACGCTTCGTTCAGAGAATGAAGCGCCCTTAGAAACCTTACAAAAATTCGTAAAGAATAAGCTTGCTGACAGTATCTCCGCGGTGCATTTATTGCCATTTTTTCCCTATAGTTCAGACGATGGTTTTAGTGTGATGGATTACACGACCGTGAACCCTTCTGCAGGTCGCTGGCAACATATTTCCGATATTGCAAAAGACTTCAAAGTAATGGGAGACCTGGTCATTAACCATTGCTCAAGTCGCAGCATGTGGTTTGAAAATTACAAAGCAGGCGTCGACCCAGGGGCAAAGTTCTTTTATGAAGCAGACCCAAATGCAGACCTAAGCGCGGTAGTTCGCCCGAGAACCTCCCCCTTACTACGGGAAGTACAGACCAAAAATGGTCAAAAGCACGTGTGGTGTACTTTTAGTCATGACCAGGTCGACTTAAACTTTGAAAACCCAGATGTGTTATTAGAGTTTCTCCGCATCATCCGTTTATATTTAGAAAAAGGAATTCGCTGGTTTCGCCTCGACGCTGTGGCCTTTCTATGGAAAATACCCGGCACCCCCAGTATTAACTTACCTCAAACCCATGAAATGATTCGTTTACTGCGTCTAATGATCGAGCATTATGCGCCGGACTCGGTGATCATTACTGAAACCAACATTCCCAATCAAGAAAACCTGACCTATTTTGGTAATGCTAACGAAGCCCATCTCATTTATAACTTTTCGTTACCTCCCTTATTAATCAACAGCTTAATTACGGGGGATTGTACTCATTTAAAACAATGGCTTATGTCGATGCCGCCCGCCCAACAAGGCACCACGTATCTTAATTTCATCGCATCCCATGATGGCATTGGCTTACGCCCAACCGAAGGTTTGTTAACCGAATGGGAGCTCGACACCCTAATCAACACCATGAAGCGCTTTGGTGGACGCCTCAGCTCCCGCACCACGCCGCAAGGAGAAGCCAAACCCTATGAAATTAACATCAGTTTATGGAATGCTCTAGCGGGCTCAGTCCAACAAGGCCCTGACCAATGGCAATTTGCACGCTTCATGTGTGCTGCAGGCGTGATGATGGCATTAGAGGGCGTTCCGGCGTTTTACATTCACAGTTTTTTTGGTACTGAAAACGACAACGAACGACTAGACAATACCGGACAGTTTCGCTCCATTAACCGTCATATTTGGCAAATGGATGATTTGGAGCACGCGCTCAATACCCCAACCCACCACCAAAAAGTCTTCCAAGGCATTTGCCGCTTAACACAGATTCGCCGCGCTCAAACCGCCTTCCACCCTAATGCAACACAGTATGTACTGCACATGGGCGACAGCTTATTTGCTTTTTGGCGGCAAAGTTTAGACCGTCGCCAAAGCTTGTTTGCTGTGTATAACATGACGGACCAACCTCAGAACTTTAACCTTTCTGAACTGAACTTAATTGCCACCGACGATTGGACGGACTTAGTCACCGAGCAAGTGTATGAAGATCATTTAGCCAACGTAACGCTGATGCCCTATCAGTTTGTTTGGCTAGCCAATAAAAAAGGCAAAATAAAACTCAGCCAACCAAAATAAACAAGCACCTCATGCTTTGCAGCAGGCAATAAAAAACACGGCAGCCGCCGTGTTTTTTATTGTTCGAAACTATTAATGGCTAACTGTTTTTGAAAACACATTAATAATCACGACCCCAGCCACAATTAACGACATACCTAACCAAGCCGCAAAATCCAGTTTTTCATTCGCAAACCAGTAACCAAATAATGAAATAAGCACGACTCCCAAGCCAGACCAAATGGCATAGGTCACACCGGTTGGTAGCGTCCGCATCACAATTGTCAGTAAATAGAAGGACACTCCGTAGCCGATAAACGCCAAGCAAGTAGGTGCGAGTCGCGAAAAAGAGTCAGACGCCTTTAATGCCGTAGTGGCCAGCACCTCACACACAATCGCTAAAAATAAAATAAAGTAGGTCACCATCATTTGCTCACAATTAAATAATGTCTTCAGCCAAAAAACCACCCGTTTGGTGCGCCCACAATTTGGCATAAATACCAGCTTGTTGAATCAACTCATCATGGGTACCTTGCTCTGCTATCACGCCTTTATCCAGCACAATAAGACGATCCATCGCGGCAATCGTAGACAACCTATGGGCAATAGCAATCACTGTTTTACCTTCCATCAAACGATATAAGCTCTCTTGAATCGCAGCCTCTACTTCAGAATCTAAAGCCGAGGTCGCTTCATCCAAAATAAGCAAGGGGGCGTCTTTCAACAATACCCGTGCAATGGCAATACGCTGGCGCTGACCTCCCGAAAGTTTAATCCCGCGCTCCCCCACCATAGCATCGTAGCCGGTATTTCCATAAGGGTCGGTTAAAGTTTGAATAAACTCATCGGCTTCGGCTTTTTTCGCGGCGGCAATCATCTCCTCTTCACTGGCATCAGGGCGACCATAGAGTAAATTTTCGCGCACCGTACGATGCAGTAATGAGGTGTCCTGAGTCACCATACCAATATGGGCTCGTAACGTATCCTGCTGTACCTGGCTGATGTTTTGGCCATCAATCAATATGCGCCCAGATTCTACATCGTGAAAACGCATTAGCAGGTTCACTATGGTGGATTTTCCCGCCCCAGAGCGGCCGACGACACCAATCTTTTCGCCTGCTTTAATCGCCAAACTTAGCTCATTGATCACCTTACTGTCTTGCCTGCCATAATGAAAATGCACCCGGTCAAATTCGATATTACCGTAGCGAACTTGCAAAGGTTTAGCGCCCTGCTCATCTTGTATTTGCAGAGGTTTAGACAAGGTTTTCATGCCATCTGTTACCATGCCTATATTTTCAAACAAGGTACTGACTTCCCACATAATCCATTGAGCCATGCCATTAACACGCAACGACAAACTCACCGCAATAGCAATAGCACCGACACTTATTTGCCCATAAGTCCACAATAAGATGGCCACTCCAGCCACACTAAACGCGAGCAAATAGTTACAAATCTGCACCCCAACATTTAGCCCTGTGACGAGACGCATTTGCTGATGCACCGTGCTTAAAAAGCCGTCCATTCCTTGTTTAGCATAACTGGCTTCACGCTGAGTATGGGAGAAAAGCTTAACGGTGGAGACATTGGTGTAACTGTCTACAATGCGCCCTGTCATGGTAGAGCGCGCATCGGCTTGCTTAGTGGATACGCGCTTCAGTTTTGGTACAAAATAAAATTGCAGGGCAATATACAATCCCAGCCACACCAGCATAGGCAACATCAAGCGGTAATCCGCCTGAGCAATCAACACCAGCATAGAAACAAAATACACTAGGATATAGACCAATACATCGAGCAATTTCATAACGCTTTCGCGCACCGCCAATGAAGTCTGCATCACTTTAGTGGCGACTCGGCCGGCAAAATCATCTTGAAAGAAAGTAACACTTTGCTTAAGCACATAGCGGTGGGCAAGCCAACGAATGCGCATCGGGTAATTCCCCAACAAGGTTTGATGGATAATCGCGGAGTGCACAAAAGTAATCAATGGCATCACTATCAACACCATTAATGCCATCCCCAGGAGACGAACTCCTTCTTCGGCAAAAAAAGTATCTGGGTCTTTGACCACCAGCCAATCCACCAATTGCCCCATAAAGCTAAACAGCGTTACTTCTAATATTGCAATTATTGCAGTCAGTAGCGACATCAAAATTAAGGGAATTTCAACGCCTTTAGAATAGTAGCGGCAAAACGCATACAGAGTATTCGGAGCTTGGGAGGGTTCAGTGGTAGGGTAAGCTTCTATCCAACGCTCGAAGAACCGTAACATAACATTCCTTAGTAATCAGAAAAACGCTGACATTCCCTATTCTAAATAGGCGCAATGGCAGAGTATGAAGAAAGCGCGACGCACACTTTTTATAGCTTAACAGCGAATCATACCGAAAGCGCACCGTGAAAGCGCAACAGGCTCTAAATAACTGACTGGCTTTCCTAGTGTTTGCACAATTCAAAATCCCCTGAAAGCAATAAGTGATTATAATTGTTGGTTCTCTGCTCAGCGGGAGTGTATCCGTTAAGTCAAACTCATCTGATAATATAGTGCACCCATATGAAGCTAACCTTTCCAGTTATCCTTGTTCTTGGCTTGTTATCTGGCCTCACGCCGCTTGCTATTGACGCTTATTTACCCAGTATTCCATCCATTGCGAAAGACTTAAACACAGACATTGGGCTGGTGCAGATGACCCTCAGCATGTACTTGATTGTGTTTGCTGTATTGCAACTTTTCTTTGGACCAATTTCTGACGCTATTGGCCGTCGCAAAGTGGTACTCAGTGGGCTTTCTCTGTTTTTTCTTGGCAGTATTATTTGTGCCTTGGCACAAAACTACAACATGCTTATATCTGGCCGAGCGATACAAGCCATTGGCGGCGCGGCGGTGGCTGTTAGTATTCCCGCTTTAGTCAAAGATAAAATGTCCGCCAATCAATTTGCTAAAGCCATGTCGATGGTGATGCTCACTATGTCGCTTGCCCCATTGGCTGCGCCTATCATAGGTGGCGCTATCCTGGTTTTTCTTAATTGGCATTACATTTTTGTCTTTCTGGCAATCGTTTCGTCTCTTGGCGCCATCTTATTTATGCGCACCATTCCCGAAACCCTGCATAAGGATAAACGCAAACGCTTGTCTCTCATTAATGCACTCAGCAATTACTACACCTTGCTGAAAAAACCCGCTGTGATTGGCTACATAGGGGCAGGATCGCTCCATTTTGCAGGTATGATGTGCTTTATAACAGGCTCTTCATACGTCTATATTGAGCTTTATGACATCAAAGCATCACAATTTGGCTTTGTTTTTGCCTTGAATGTCCTAGGCATGGTGACTGCGACCTTTATTAACAGCCGCTTAGTCGAAAAGGTCGGGGTAGATCGACTGACAAAATACGCCGTTTGTGTTCTGCTCGCAGCCTCTGCTGGCCTGTTTATCCTCAGCTTTTTCGACCACCCGCCACTGATTAGCATTATCGCTTGCTGTATCTTTTTCATGGGAACCATGGGGATTCTAGGGGGAGGATTTATGGCAGGCGCAATGCGCAATGCAGGCAACCATAATGGCAGTGTCGCAGCCCTTGCTGGCTCCTTCCGCTTTTCAGCAGGCGCTTTAAGCGGCGTCGCTGTTAGTTTATTTCACACAGGTACGGCCGCCCCTATGCTGCTGATTATGGCACTGTGCGGCACGTTGGCCTTTATTACGTATCAATTTGTGCATCATAAATTCGAGCCCACACACAACAAACACTAATTCTTTTTTTGTCCTTTACTGACTGAACCCTGATCACATGATTGTGATCAGCAAAATGGAGATCTCATGTTAACGAGCAACACACTACTTACTAAGCTAAAAGCCACACCACAAGACGTGCAATTTAAAGACGTGATTGACGTTATTGAAGCAGAATACGACTTTACTCCAGTGGCTTTTACCAATGGCCAACAAGCAAACGCTGCCAACGAAAACAACGGTTCATGCAAGATTTTTTCCTTCGCTGCACTGTATCAATTAACAGAAGCCGAAACTCTGGCGCTTTTTGGTGATTTTTATCGCCTTGATGTACTGGAAAACCCAACGGCCAATGACCATCAAAACATTCGCCAATTTATGATTTCTGGCTGGCAAGGCATCTCCTTTGACGCCCCAGCGCTTAGCAAAAAAGCCTAATTCAAAGCAGACCAGCAATACTTGCTGGTCTGCTTTCCCACCCTGCGCCCCCCTTCCTTAGAAACACAAAGTGCGTTAGTGTTAGCTCGACTTAACGGCGAGGTAGTTATGGATTTATTAGCATTTGATTTAGACGGCACACTATTAAACCGTCAGCAACGTCTTTCCGAATACACCTGCGATACTTTACGACGCCTAGATGCGGCCGGCATCGCCTACACAGTGGCCACCGGCAGAACTCATTTCGCCGCGAAAGCTTGCATTGCAGACCATCACTTTCCGCATTGGCAAATTTTCAAAAATGGTGTGGAATGGTGGAACCCGAACGATCAATCATACCGTCACCGTAACTTTTTAACCGCCGATTCAATCAGTGATACCTTATCTGCATTTGCCGAGCATCAAGTGACACCGTTTGTTTTTTGTTTGGCTGAAGATGGCTCCCATAAGGTGTATCACAGCCCTTTGCTGGGCAATTTGAGCGACCATATTGCCAACGAACTAGGCTCCCATGAGCAGCTGAGCCTTCACCCTATTGAAGAGCTTTCAACCAATGCGGTTATCACTAATATCAGCGCCATGGGCAAACCTGAGCTGGTTGAAAGCTTAGTCGCAGGTTGCCAACAACAGGATCATCTCACGGCTTATTCCGGCGGCGGTATTTACACCCAGGACGCCTATTGGCTCGACATTCATCACAGCGGCGCTTGCAAAGGCTCCTCATTGATGGAACTAAAAGCAGAAATGGGTGCCCAACGTGTTATCGTCTTTGGCGACGGTGATAACGATTTATCCATGTTTGAAAACGCCGATGAAGCTTTTGCCACACAAAATGCATTAGAGCATGTCAAAGCAGCAGCGACCGACGTCATTGGTCATCATGATGAAGACGGGGTTGCTCGCTATTTACGTAAGCGATATGACCTTTGATCAATGCAAAACAGGAGCCGCACAGACTTTGCAACGGGAAAATCGCCGACTGGCTTGCAATATAATAAAGCGGCCCCATTTACTTAAATATACTAAAATGATCTTTACCCGATTAGCCTAATGGCTCATGATAGGTTCAAGAAGAATAAGTTTGGAGAGACACTATGTTTGAATTTTTACTATTTGTTGCTGCTTGTGCTGTGATTGCCGTGCTAGCAAGCAATATTCAAAAGATCGCCTCTCAACCAAAGGTGAAACTGCAACCGATTAAAATTGAGCGTGAAACACCTCGTAAAAAAGCGCCGCCGCATCGCCGCCCATACTAAGACTTATTACGAGCCCCACTAAGCCACTGACCTTTTGAGATGTGGCTTTTTTGTACCTGCCCATTACTCAATGAATGCCGTATTCTTTTAACTTATTAGCGATCGCGCTATGACTAACACCTACCGCCTTAGCAAGTTTTCTAGTACTCGGGTGATCAGGGTAAAGACTTTTCAGCAATGTCGCCTCAAAGTGTTTGAGTGTTTTATCTAAAGATCCATCTAATAAAACCAAAGATGCCTTGTTTGTGTCTTCTGGCAAGCAAATGGTCTCTGGCTGCCATTCGCCTTGTTGTGACACGCTCAGGGTCTGTAAGCAAACATTCTGCAACTCTTTGTGATTGCCAGGCCAAGAATACAGCGACAACTTTAGCAAAGCCCCTTTGGAAACCTTTGGCATAGGCACACCATAACGTTCAGCATAAGCTTGCAGTGTTTGCTGCAATAAGCCAGCTAAGTCTTCACGCCGTTCCTTTAGACTAGGAACCTGTAAAAACAACCCCGACAAAGCAAAATACAAGGTACGGTTTAAGCCATATTGCGAAATAAGCTGAGACTGCGGTTGCGTGCTCAAGGAGACAATCCGGCAATTTGATTCGAAACTGGTGGAAAACTCGGGACGCCGGGTGAGCCAATTCGCCAAGGCCACCTGCACATCTGGCGACAAGTATTCCAGCTCCTCAATTACCAACCAACCATTTAAGTGATCGAGCTTTGCTACCTCTTCTAGATGCATGTCTCGGCCATGCCGTATGATCAGTTGCGCGGTTTGATCAAATTGTTGCGCCAACCAATATTGAAACAATGCCCGGACTAAGTCTCGCTTTCCTGTACCCGCCTCTCCTTGAATAAACAAAGGTTCTGGCATATTTGCAAACGCTTTTGCACGGTGAAGCATCTCTCGCATCACGCTGCTTTGGCTAACCTGAGCTTGGAAGTATTGCGCCAAATCATTTTCTGCATTAGGCGCTTGCTTAAAATTCGCAGCTTGCCTATCCAAGCGCGCTTGCGATTTAAGATGAATAACACTACCGGCTGGATTGGCGTTCCCCTCTTCATCTGGGACAAATATGGGTTTCATTTCCAACAACAAGGCTTTATTACGGATCCGTATGCGCATACTGACCCCACCGACAATATCGTCCCAAGTCACCTTGGCAAAGCTCACTCCTTTGATAAACTGCTGCAACGGGCGAGACAATAATTCAGTGATTGGCACCCCGAGGTCTTGCGCAGCCAAATCCGTCGCCATGGTAATGATGCCTTTTAAATCCACCGCGATGACACCATCCGGCAACGCCTCCAATAAGGTGTGCAGCGCATTATGCTCACGCTCAGATGGGGTAAAGGTTACGCGCTTTACGTCCTGCACACCCCCCAAACGCCGCAACTCACCAAGCAACTGCTGTAATTTCGCGAATTCAATATCTGGAAAGCCACAATAAATACAGTGGCGCACTGTATCGGCTTCGATCAAGCGAATGTCGATTTGATGGGGAACAAACAGGTCCAGCACTTCTCGCACCATACCAATTCTATCTTCACACTGTATCTCTAAGCGCATTATGCCCCCTTTCAGGCTGATGGTGATTGCTTGTGGTGATTGCTTGTGGCCCCTACATTATGGTTTCAGTGTTTGCGAAGAAGCCAATAGCAATAACTCCCGTTGGGGCGCAAACGTTTCGTACAAAGGCAACACCGCCGCCCCTAAAGTGACCGCAGTCTCATCGGCATAGGCAGGACCTATATCCGGTACCGGCAACACACTTTGTTGCGCCAAACAGGTTTGCACCGCATCAATCAACTGAGGTAATACGCTACTCGGCAAACGCCCACCAATCACTATGGCTTCTGGGTCATAAAGTGCAATCACCGCACTCAATGCTGGCTGAATCTCGAAAGCAACTTCTTGACACCATTGATCGACCAATTGCTGACACTTAGGGTGCTGCCACTGCGCAGCCACCGTCGGCCAAGGTAAATCATGCCCTGCAAAAAAGCGCTTAAGAGAAGAAATAGACAAAGCTTCTAAGATCCAGCGCCCATGTTTACCGGTAGCAGTGGGTAACAAACCAAAGCTACCAGCCTTGCCATGCGCACCAGAGTAACACTCGCCATCAGCAACAATACTGCCGCCACAAGCAATACTGACAAACAAATAAAAGAAGTGCTTTCTTGGTGTTTTTGCGCCAAACAGTAATTCGCTAGTAGCAGCGGCGATAGCATCATTTTCTTTATAACAAGGCAAACCTGTCTGCTCTGACAACCAAGACTCAAACGCGTCAGATTGCCAATAAGTCAACTCGGCTTGCAGGCCTTCTAAATCCGTTCGCTGCACGGCATCCGTCACTAAAGAATCCAACCAAGCATCCATGTAATCGGGTTTCGCCAAACCCACCCCTTGTACCTTGACCCAATCTTCTTGCAAACGCGCTTTGACGTCTGCAATGAGTGCCAGCGCAATTTCTTTAGCTGTTTGCTCTGTTGGAAAAGAAACTTGTTTTTCCAACGACAAAACACAGTGGCCACTAAAATCCAATAAAACCGCACTAATACGGTCACGATCAACATTGATCCCTAACCCATAAGCCCCCTGGTGATTAAGGCTCAATTGCACCGACGGCTGACCTCGGCGCCCTCGCACCTTGCCATCGACTTTCACTAGACCACGCTCAAGAAGCGAGCCTGTGATAACAGAAATAGTCTGGGCACTGAGACCCGTTTGCTGCGCTATATAACCCCGAGACAAGCCTGGTTTCTGGCGAACTAGCTGAAGAATAATACGTTCATTGTAAATACGACTTTGTTCTGAAGTGCTACCCGACGATTTCATACACTACTGCTCTACTACGAAGACTGTAAACTAGCGATTTGTTTTTACTAAATCTAATTGATTTAATACTAACAGACGCTAATATGCCATGGTATTCTCATGCCTTTATAAGCAAACACATAACAACAAAAAACCATTCATACTAAACACCGCAAGGAAAAAACTATGAGCCAACTTCCGAATTTCCGCTCAGCTGATTTTTTGGATCAGCATATTAAGTCAACCATGGCTTTTTACCACCCAAACTGCATTGATCAGGATGGCGGATTTTTTCAATTCTTTAAAGACAATGGCGACATTTACGACACAGACACACGCCACCTTGTGAGCAGTACACGCTTTGTATTCAATTACGCTAAAGCCTATATGAATGAAGGCAAAAGTGAATACTTAGACGCGACTCGCCATGGTTTGGCGTATTTGCGCGAACGCCATAAACGCGATAACGGTGGCTATGTTTGGCTATTAAGCAAAGACGAAAACCTAGACGAAACCAACCATTGCTACGGCTTAGCTTTTGTCTTATTAGCTTATTCCACCGCCTACAAAGCCGGTGTAGAAGAAGCAAAACCTTGGATTGCTGAAACCTTCTCCTTAATGGAAAAGCATTTCTGGGACACCTCATTCGGATTATACAAAGATGAGATTTCAGCGGATTGGCAAACCGTCTCACCTTACCGTGGACAAAATGCCAATATGCACAGCTGTGAAGCCTTGATTGCTGCATTTGACGCCACTCAAGAGCAACATTACCTAGACCGCGCTTTGCTTGTGGCAGAAAATATTTGCCAACGCCAAGCAGCCCTAGGAAATGGTCAAATTTGGGAGCATTACACAACAGATTGGCAGATCGATTGGGAATACAACAAGGAAGACCCTAAAAACCTATTCCGCCCTTGGGGTTTCCAACCAGGCCACCAAACTGAATGGTCTAAGCTACTGCTTCTGATTCAGCAACGTAAACCTCAAGACTGGTTAATTCCAAAAGCCGTGGCACTGTTTGAACACGCTTGGTCACAATCTTGGGATAATGAAAATGGCGGCCTTTGCTACGGTTATGACCCGAAAGGCAATGTCTGCGATGGCGATAAGTACTTTTGGGTACAAGCCGAGTCCTTTGCCGCTGCCGCAATGCTTGCTTTGGCCACCAAAGAAGACAGTTATTGGCAACGTTATGAGCAGCTTTGGCAATACAGCTGGAAGCATATGATTGATCATAAGTTTGGCGCTTGGTTCCGCATTCTACAGCAAGATAATAGCGCTTATGATGACTGTAAGAGCCCAGCCGGTAAAACCGACTACCACACGATGGGCGCTTGCTATGAAGTGATTGAACAACTAAGCAAAACCTCGGCAAACTAACGCTAAAATTGGGGTTCATCGTTCTATTCATTGGTAAAATACAGTATGATGCTGCCAATGCTAATCGACATGAGCCCCTTATGCAGTTAGATAAAATAGATCTCAACTTACTTCGTTATTTAGACTCCCTGCTACGAGAACAAAACGTTACTCACGCTGCCAATCAATTGGGTATCACCCAGCCTGCCATGAGTAATGGCTTACGACGATTAAGAGATCTATTCCACGATCCATTATTGGTTCGTACCAGCGACGGCATGATGCCAACTGCACTGTCAATTCAGCTGCAACCACGTGTTCAGCGCATTTTGCAATCGGTGGATGAAGTTCTTCATCTTGGACAAAATTTCGAGGCAGAATCCAGCTCCCGCGTATTTCGCATTATGGCCAGTGATTATGCCGAAGCCACACTCATCCCACCACTGATGAAAAAGCTGCAAAGTGACGCGCCCGGTGTCATTCTGGACGTCATGAACCCAAGCGATGTAAGCTTTCACGACGTAGAAAAAGGCAAAGTCGATTTGGTTATTAACCGCTTTGAAACCTTGCCTCAATCCTTTCATCAAAAATCTGTTTGGGTAGACCGCTTTTCCTGCTTGGTACCAGCCAATTCAGAGATTGCCAAAAACTTCACCCTAGAGACTTATTTAGCTTCCCCTCATGTATGGGTAAGTAAAACTGGGTTTGGCGTTGGGGTAGGAATTCAACCTGAAGAAGTACAAAAACTGGGCTGGGTAGACAGCTCATTAGCGGATCTAGGCCATAAGCGAAATATTCGTTTATTCACTCGTAATTACAACGTTGCAATGCGCGCTACAGAGCAACTTGGTCTAATCGCGACGCTACCGTCTTTAGCCACCAAATTGATGGAAGGCAACAATAACGTTGTTGTGTTACCGCCACCGTTTGAAATTCCACCGGTCGAGCTAAAAATGCTGTGGAGCCCTCTGCTGCAACATGATCCAGGGCATATTTGGTTACGCTCAACGATCGCAGGTTGCGCACGAGCTATTGCGGAAAACAACAGCCTTTAAGCTCAGCTCGTCATCCACTTAAAAAAAGACCCCCAATCGCTACGCTAGCAAGGATTGAGGGTCTTTTTTTATTTCGCGTTCTTATGTTTCTAAAGACGTCAAAGCCGCATCAATTAAAGCTCGTTAAGCTTTCTTTCTGCATCTTCTAGAGTAGAAACAGTCACATCCAGATCCGTAATGTGACCATTATTGATGCTGTAGCACCAACCATGCACATGCAACTCTTGTCCATTTTTCCAAGCATTCTGAACAATGCTGCTTTGTGATACATGAGACACTTGCTCCATCACATTCAGTTCACACATACGGTCAAAGCGCTGATGCTCGTCTGCAATGCTGTCCACTTCACTTTTATGCAAACGGTAAACATCTTTAATATGGCGCAACCAGTTATCAATGAGACCATGCTCAGCAGCGTCCATCGCCGCCTTGATGCCACCACAACCATAATGACCAACCACCATAATGTGCTTCACTTTCAACACATCCACCGCAAATTGAATCACCGACAGACAGTTAAGATCGGTGTGAACAACCACGTTGGCGATATTACGGTGAACAAACACTTCACCCGGCAGCAAATCAACAATCTGATTCGCCGGAACACGACTATCTGCACAACCAATCCATAAGTACTCAGGTTTTTGTTGCTTTGACAGTGTTTCAAAAAAGTCTGGATCTTCGCTGTTTACTTTTTCAGCCCACTCTCTATTTTTCTGAAAAAGGTGATTTAAACTATTCGGCATTATGGTCTTCCTCTGTCGCCTTTTGATACCAACGGAACTTAACATGCGCAGTGACACTAATTTCATTCAACTCTTTAACCGCTTCTTTGCCTTCATAGGAGGCTTTATGTATATGCGGTGTCATACATAAAAGCTGATGTATTTCATCCTGAGAATTTAGTTTAAAAGGATAATGCAGGCTGCTTTCAGCAACCAGTGTAAAGCCCTCTATACCATCACTGTGCGTCGCTTTATAAGCGTGAATACTTGGGTATAAGATTTCACGTAATTCAAGCAGATGCTCCTCTCCTGACTCAACAAGAAGCATATATCCCTGATCAGATAAGGTGCGATAAAACTCACTGAACACAGGAAACCCAAACAAACACAGTACCAGATCTAAACACTTATCAGGCATTGGTAGGCCCGCATTACTGCCCACAATCCAAGTCGCATTTTTTGTACGTTTACTGGCTGCTGTGACCGCCCATTTGGATATATCCAAACCAATCCCTTGGAGCAAGACATCACGCTGGGAAAATTCATTCAGCAAATGATGCAAATAATATCCCTCTCCACAACCTGCATCTAATACACGACAAGGAGACTGAGCCTTCAGAGCATCAGGCCATTGATCTATCATGTGTTTTACAATAGGAAAGTAGTGATCGAGGTTCAGAAATGATTGCCGATAGGAGACCATTTCTTTGCTATCACCAGGGTCTTTGGATCGTTTATTTTGGACAGGTAATAAATTGACATAACCAGATTTTGCTATATCAAAAGAATGCCCATTAGGACAAACCAGACTGCGCTCTTGCAAACTCAGTGACTGTTTATCTATCGGGCAGGAAAGCTGTTCGAAGGTTGGCACAATGTTTCCGCTGAAGCTAATTTTGTGTTTAGTTTATGAGGATATCTCTCCATAAACAAGCAAACCAGCGCTCAGAAAAACAAAAGCGCAAAAATAGATGCCTCTTTTTCATATTAGCTACATAATACTGGCAATTAATGCACAGCAGAGAGCATAGACGCTCCCATTAAATGGCTGTTCATATAGACAGAGAAGTCATCATGACTCATAGGCCGAGCAAAAAGATAGCCCTGCACTTCTTCACAATGGTAGCCATTAAGCACTTCTATTTGTGAATGGTTTTCGACCCCTTCTGCGATCACTTTTAAATTAAGGCTGTTGGCCATTGCGATGGTGGCTTTCACAATCGCTTCATCGTCACTATCCACCCCTAAATCATTCACAAAAGAGCGGTCTATTTTCAAGGTTTGAATTGGGAATTTCTTCAGGTAAGCCAAAGAAGAATAACCGGTACCAAAATCATCAATCGACAAAGTTAAACCTAACGCTCTAAATGCGTGCAATTTTTCTATGGTTTGCTGAGCGTCTGCCATTAACATGCTCTCCGTTAATTCAAGCTCTAAATAGCGCGGATCGACTCCAGTCTCCGCCAACACTTGAGACACCATTTCCACTAAGTCTGATTGCATAAATTGTCGGCCCGATAGATTAACCGATAAGCTGATCGCTGGATAACCTTGCTCGCGCCACTCTTTTAATTGGTAACAGGCACGTCGAATAACCCACTCACCCAAGGGCAAAATCAAACCACTTTCTTCGGCCAGAGGAATAAATTGATCAGGGCTAATCATACCCAACTCAGGGTGCATCCAACGAATCAGCGCCTCTGCCCCTACTGTCGCTTTGTCTGACAAGCGAATCTTAGGCTGATAGAAGAGCTCAAATTGCTCCTCTTCAATGGCTTTTCGCAGCCCTCCACCTAGGGTTAAATGCGCCCGAATGGTATCGGCCATTGCCTCTTCATAAATAAAATAGGAATTATGAGATATGGACTTTGCACGATACATGGCCGCATCCGCGTTCTTCAGCAAGTAATCGATGTTATCACCATGCTGCGGATAACAGGCGATGCCAATACTCGCGGTAATCATCATCTCCATTTTTGATACAGGATAAGGCTTGATCGAATGCTTGATGACCGTTTGTGCGATATCAACCAGCTCATCCATTCCTGACGCATGCTCTTGCACTATGACAAATTCATCGCCACCTAATCGGTACAAACAAGCCGATTGCGGAATGGTGCTCTTAATACGTTCCGCCACCTGCTGAATCAACTCATCCCCAACCCTATGGCTAAAGGTATCATTCACTACTTTAAAACCATCCAAATCGAGCGATAAAACACCAAATTTAAGATTGCGCTTACGGGCATTCACCAAGGCTCTTTCCAGTTGGCTATAGAGTAAGTTTCGATTAGGCAGCTGGGTTAATGGGTCGTAATTATTCAATCGATAAAGGACAGTCTCATGATCCCTTTCTTCTTGAATATCATGGGCTAAGAGGAAAACTCGATCGCTGGCAGCTTGATAGCAGACTTCTATTTGTTGCCAACGCACACCTTTGACGGTCGACAAACGGATTTCTTGGGTGTGCAACTCTCTACTAGAGAGCATGGCCATTATGCCATGGGCCGCACTCGAAACCACAAACAGGTCTTCTATTTGCTCCACAGAGCCAAAGCGCTGTGAAAAACTGCGATTCATATCAAGCAGCGCACCTTTGCCATCAAAGACAGCCATTGGCAATGAATTAAAGCAGCGCACTATATCTAAAGAAGACCACTCGCTGGTGAAAGAGTCAGCCAAAACCGGGCGCTCGTTCACTGTCAAAGATTGCACTTTCACAGACACACCGCGGTTGCTTGCACCTAAAGAAATCACTGTGCCAATGCAATTAACACGTTCCTTGCTCAAGGTAGAACACGGCCATATAAACTGCAAAGTCGCACCTAAAGGCTGACTTTGAACGAAGCTTTTTAAGCGCTGTAAGAGCGCTGCATCAATGATAAATTTGGCAAGGTCTTCACCTTCGAAAAAATGGCTAAACAGCCATTTTGCCTCTTTATTACTCCATGAGATACTCGCACGCTCAATGTCAACAACCCAAGATGATTGGCTAATTTTAGGGCTCAAGATATTAGGTGACTCTATCATTCCATTCTACTGCATTAAAAAAGACAAAATTTAAGCCATAGATTACCATGAATCCGGAACAACAAAGACACTATATTTGTAACTGACATCGATATTTTCGGCGCGCTGAGCTAAGCATAAATATAATGGCCGAGCATCCTTATCAAAAGCCTCAGACCAGGTTTTGACTGAGTCAGATGTGAAGGGGGTATAATCTTGGTAAAAGCCAGATAATGACAACCAATGGGGCTTATTTACCTTTCGAACCAATGCAAAGTCAGCGACTAATTGAGACGCTTGTGAGGCATAAATCCAGCCTCCAAATCCAGTCTTGGCAATCTGCTGTAAACGCTGTGGCGCTTCATTGAGAGATAAAAACAGACGTCCGTAAATTAATAAACAGGCGGTGATGGGCCTGCCCTTAGTAAGGCTTTTCCATTGCTCTTTGGCACTCTTGGTGTCCATTATTGTTAACTGGTGCGCTCTGGCCCGTGTTACTTTGCGATGCAGACTGTCATTTTTGTTCGGCCCAATCCAATGCTCAGGATACAAATCTGGACGCTGCAAATAGAATTTAATGGCAATTTCAAACTGCAACAAAGCCCCATCAGGGGTTTCCACCAGCATGTCCACTTCCCCTAGGGTCTTCCCTTGCTCCACTATCTGCTGATGCTCTAACAAGATAGTTAAGCTCGAAAAATGCCGTATCGCATAAGAAAATAACACCTCAAAATAACTGCCGAGAAAATGAGATTTGCAGGCATTTACCGCCTCTTCAAGCGGCTTTGGCTGCTGCGCTAACGCCTGTAACTTCTCTCTCCAGTCCGCCTGCCAATAGATCGAAAGGTCTAGGTCATTTTCAATAAAATGACCTTCCATCAGCCAAACTAAATCGTTCACATACGGCGAAGACATTTAGCAAGATGAGCTCGTCAAATGAGCATCAATCCGATCCAGTGCAGAGACGATTTTTGCCACCTCTAGCGCCGAATAGCCTTGAAATGCATCCATCGCCATGGGAGAAATATGGCAACGTGTTGGTAACGGCGCCCCAACCTCTATCAGCTGTTTAAAACGCGCCATCATGACAAACCTTAACCACTGCGCAAAGCTCATAGTATCAATACAAAAGGGCTCGACGCTTGCCAACGCCAACTCGCTAGGCTGCTCACATTCCCAAGCACCACACTCCCGCAGTGCGACTTCTAAATCCATTAATAAATCTGCCAGAAGATAATGTGTTTCGAACTGACTATTCACCTGATTTCTCCTGCAAAAAACGGTAATATGGCAACATATTTCTTTTATCATCGCTTGATTTACTAGGCGACAACATCCTTTAAATGAGTCTGTAATTTACCATGAAAAACATTGAATCGCTTGGCGATCTTTTTGATATGGTTGGCTGCGATGCCACCTTTTATGACCTTGGCCGCCACATTACAAAAATCACGCCGCAGCAAGTCATTCAATTCGATAGAAAACAACAAGCCTACCCTTTTCCTTTTCGCCAAGCTGCTTGGCTTGCCTGTTTTCTAAAAAGCAAAGACAGCCAAAAACAAGAAGCCAGCGACACTGGCGTGGTCTGGTTTTTGAAACTCCCTTTGGATGAAGCAGGCTGCCTAAATTTAGGAACTCGTGACCACTTTATTAAATCCATTGTCGATAAAATTCTTCATAAAGGCGAAGCCGCTGGGTTATCTGAAGCACTCGAAGACAACCCTTACGTGTTCAAACCAGACCAAGAACGAATGGCCAGCTTTCACGCCATTCTTGCCGCTAATTTAAACGCGCCCACCTCTGAATACTTTCAGGATGTGGTGAACTATTTATCACCCAAAGGGCAAGCAGAAGCGCAACAGGAGTGGCAAAACCTTGGCCTTCAAGGAATAGCTGAGTTGGCGGTTAGAGCCCATCAAGCGCCTTATACCGATCTGATATTAAACGCCATTGAACAAGCCCCTAAACCCTTGGTCAGTGCTCTATGTCACGCCCTTGAGCACGAGACTCTTGCGCCAGAACTTTCTGCCGCAATTATCAATAAGCTACTACAAGAAGAAGACACCTTAATGCAGGCAAGCTACCTTCGTGCCTTGTCTCGTTCTGAACTTGACGATGCTTTGCTACTGCCATTATTTGCCATGCTAGGAAGTGTAAATGAGTGTTCAGATGCGCAAATACACCCCATTGCGGCACTGGCTGCAAAATGCCCTCACTGGCTTGCTAAAAATAGCCAATTGATGAGAATTGTCATGGAGAAACTGGCTCATAGAGATGACGCTTATGTGGCCTTTAGACAAGTTTCCAGCGAGCTTAGTCAGCAACCAGAAACAAGACAACCTTTGTGGGATTTGTTTAGAAGTGAGCGCATCAGCCCAAACTTGGCGCAGGCGATCAGCCATTTATTTACCCAAACACCTCATTCCGTACAGTAAGCTCATCTTGGCCTGTGGTAACCCATCTGCAGGTCAATAGCTAATGCTGCGTTGGATTTTTCCCCATTGAGCGCATCTCTTTACGGTGCGCTACAAACTCTTCACTGAGCAGATAGTCTCCCTGCTCAGTAAACTCCAAAGCCCCTCTATTAACTAAAGCTTCTAGGGTTTTTGGTAATACTTTTTGACGCTTATCTCCCTTCACAAAGTAAAATTGCTCATCCAGCTGAACAATTTCAAACCCAGACTCTAAAAAACCCACACATAAATTCTGAGTTGGCGTTAATTTGAGTTTCATATCTGTCCCCTCATAGCCGTCTCTGTTTTGGATATGTCAAATTAACTATAGTCAAGAATCAATAGAACAAAAAGCGAGCAGATTAAAATCTGTTGCTGGACAGATACGACACCATAAAAAAAGGGAAGACACTACTGCCTTCCCTTTTTTGTACAACGGGGTATTAGTCTGAAAATACGATCGTTTTATTTCCGTGCACCAATACTCTATCTTCTAGGTGGTAACGCAAACCTCGAGACAATACGAGCTTCTCAATGTCTTTACCAAGGCGCACCATATCCGCTGCCGCATGACTATGACGAACACGAATTACATCTTGTTCAATAATCGGCCCGGCATCTAAATCAGCGGTGACATAATGGCAAGTGGCTCCGATCAACTTAACACCACGTACTGCCGCTTGATGGTAAGGTTTCGCACCAATAAATGAAGGCAAGAAACTGTGGTGGATATTGATCACTTGATGACGATATTTCTTACACAAATATTCTGGGAAAATCTGCATATAACGAGCCAACACAATGGTGTCTGCCTGAGCTTCATCAATACAAGCTTCAATCTCTTGAAAGGCTGGCATTTTGTTGTCTTTAGGCACAGAGATACAGTGATAAGGAACCTTGTACCATTCCACCATAGAGCGTAACGCCTCATGATTGGCAATCACACCCACTATGTCGCAATTCAACTCGCCCGTATGCCAACGGTGCATGATGTCGTTTAAACAGTGTGACTCCTTGGTCGCTAGCAACATCACCTTCGGGCGATCTTGGCTGTCTTTCACGTACCAATTCATGTCGAACTCTTCAGCAATCGCGGCAAATTCTTCACGGAAAGTGGCGACATCAACAGACAAACTCTCTGCATCAATCTCATGACGCATAAAAAACCACTTCGATTCTAAATCGGTATGATGGCTGGCCTCAACAATGGAGCCTTCTCGTTCTTTAATAAACTGCGAAACGGCAGATACAATCCCAGTACGGTCTGGGCAACTAATCACAAGACGAAATGTTTTTCTCATTTTAAAAACTTATAAACCTATACAATTCAATATACTAAACATGGATATTGGTTAACTTGATTTAGCGTCAAGAAATACGCCAAAACCTCTATTGAGCCACTTCCTTATGTCGAATCACCCAACATTGGTGAATCTTATTATTACGATCAAAATCGAAATCCAAGGTTTGCTTAGTCACATTTTCAACATCAAACTCAGCCACTAAGCTTTCATCCAGCACAAAACGGCGATAGTTATTGGAAAATATCAACTCGCCTTTTTTCGACAGTCTAGCCATCGCTAAACGAATCAAATCCCCATGGTCACGCTGGATATCCAATACATCCGCCATTTTTTTCGAGTTTGAAAAGGTCGGTGGGTCCATAAAAATAAAGTCATACTTATCTTTATTGGTCCGCAACCATTCAAAACAATCCGCACGTTCAACTTTATGATCACGCGGTGAAAATTCATTCAATTCTATATTGCGACGTGCCCACTCAGTGTAAGTATTTGACATATCCACACTATAAGTACTGCGAGCACCACCCTGTCCTGCGTGCACAGATGCTGTGGCGGTATAACAAAACAGATTTAAAAAGCGCTTACCGTTGGCTCTGTC
Source organism: Marinomonas pollencensis (assembly GCF_003387375.1). Classification (GTDB taxonomy): domain Bacteria; phylum Pseudomonadota; class Gammaproteobacteria; order Pseudomonadales; family Marinomonadaceae; genus Marinomonas; species Marinomonas pollencensis. Next base: position 40,620 of record NZ_QUNG01000001.1, read on the forward strand.
TTGAATCAATTTACGCACTGGTCGATGATCCAAGAACAAACCTGTGTCCAAATAATCCTTCAAATTAACAATAAAATCACAGCCGTATTCTTCCACTATCATTTCATGATGAGACTGGTCTAGCTTTTCATATTGCGCTTTACCCGTTTGCTTTTGACGCTGCTTGACCACCACATTGGATTCCGCAATATTCAGTGCGCTAGGAATCGCCGAGACGGCGTCAAATAAGCGTTGTTTCGCTTTTTCTGGGTCTACACTTTTTGGCGCTTGGTACTCCTGAACATGAGCCCAATCTTTATAAATATCAATCGCAACCGCATATTCTGGCATATCCGCATCATAAACGCGGTAACATTCAATGTTATTTTTAAGCGCCCATTTCTTGAATTTCTTCATGTTTTTTTGCAGACGATTGGCAAACATTTTGGCACCAGGTGACATCACAGACTGGGCCACCACATCTTCTTTTATGCTGCCATCCAAAATAGGAAAACGGTATGCACGACACTCCAATCCGCCGTTAATCACCCGAGTGCTTTTTTCTGGACGCACCGGAATTTGTCGCGCTAGCTGCTCATTGCTGGTCAACATCATAAATTGCCAACCACGAGCATGCTTAACCACCCATTCGCCTAAATCACGGTACAAGGCGATCAGGGTCATTTCATCCCCTAGACGCTCACCATAAGGTGGGTTTGAAATCACCAAGCCTGGTTTTTCTTGGTCAATCTCAAATTCGTGGGTTTGAAAAGAAGTCATGGAGACCTCAATCAAGTTGCTTAAGCCTGCACGTTTGATGCACTCACGGGAAGCGGCGATGGCTTTTTGCTCACGGTCAGTACCTTGAAAGCGAATGCCTAAGGTGGCTGGGTCTTTTTTGCGGTTTTTCGCAAAATCCATCAGCTGTTGCCACAATCTGTGATCGTGCTGCTGCCACCCCTTAAAACCCCAATAATGACGACGCAAGCCTGGCGCAATATCTAATGACATCAAGGCAGCTTCAACAAGAAAGGTACCCGAACCACACATTGGGTCAATTAATTGCGTTAAACCGCAATCACGCCCCCAACCGGCTCGCATCAACAAACCCGCCGCGAGGTTTTCTTTTAATGGCGCCATCGCGCCATGCTGACGATAGCCTCGACGGTGCATACTCTCACCGGCCAAATCGATACTGACGGTCACAGTATCACGCTTAATGCGCACCGCGATGCGCACATCAGGCTGTTCTTTTTCAACACTTGGGCGCTCGCCAGACAAGGCCACAAAATAGTCCGCAATGGCATCTTTGGTACGCACCGCACCAAACTGCGTGTTGCGGATATGATCATTTGTTCCATGACAATCAATGGCAATGGTATTAGTGGCGGTCAAATGCGCCGACCAATCTACCGCTTTCACGCCGTCATAAAGATCGTCTGCTGATTCTATTTTAAAATTGGCCACGGGGAGCATAACGCGTGTTGCAACACGCGACCAAAGGCACGCTTTGTACATACCGGCCAGATTTGTCGAGAGCTTCACTTGGCCTTCGCCCAAACGAGTTTGCAGCAATCCTTCAGCATGCAACTCTTGCTCTAAGACATTCTCCAAGCCAAGCGGACAGGTGATTTCAAGTGCATATACCTGTTCAACTGAGTCTGTTGTCTGTGTTTCTGTTGTCATTTTTAATTACTTTTTTAAATTTTCTGTGAATGTATTAGAGCAAAGTGTTTTTAGACAATCTCTCGCATCTAAACTAGCTTTTAGAACTCGATCTGAAAAAGCAATAGAGGAACAATCCTATGAAGAAACAAAAAAGAGATCTTCGCCAACGCGCTTATCTTCGTGGTTACCGTGCCGGAATGGCAGGTCGCTCAAAAGGCCTTTCCGTTCAATACCAAGAAAGCGCTCGCCCCGATTGGCTGGCTGGCTGGCGTGAAGGTCGCGAAGATATGTGGAATGGCTTTTCTCCTGTTGAAGGCACCCATAAAACATTCAGTCTAGTTCATTAATATCTTGTTTCTTTTGTCTCTTTCTTCGCTGTCAGCGAATTCTACAAATAAGTGAGGCGGGCCTGAAGCCCGCCTCACTTCTATTATTCTTTGCTGGCCTATACTCAGGCTTAGTATTAACGGTCTAAATCTAACTCTCGATAGAAGCCATCGGTACAAGCAATCGCTTCTTTTACCAGTTCAGGTCCCTGATAAATAAACCCAGAATACAGCTGTACAAGTTGCGCCCCGGCTTGCAGTTTTTCCACCGCGTCTTCACCACTTGAAATGCCACCTACGCCAATCACAGGTAATTCACCTTTCAAATGCTCTGCCAATACTCGCACCACATGGGTTGACGCATCACGCACTGGCGCACCACTTAGACCACCAGCTTCAGACGCGTATTTATGTCCCGCAACCGCATCACGAGACAAGGTGGTATTGGTCGCTATAATACCATCTACCCCTTGTGCAAGCAGAGTATCGGAGACCAATTTAATCTCATCATCACTCATATCTGGTGCAATTTTCACTGCCAACGGCACTTTCTTACCATGCTCTGACTCATAACGGTCACGCGCTTCTGTCAACGGCGCGATTAATTGCGCCAAACTTTCACCAAACTGCAAGCTGCGTAAGCCTGGGGTGTTGGGTGAACTAATATTCGCCGTAATGTAATCTGCGTACGGAATCACTTCGTGCAAACAAGCAAGATAATCAGCAGCAGCATCTTCCACTGACGTGGTTAAATTCTTACCGATATTAACCCCTAAAACACCTGGGTAACGATGTGATTTTATACGAGAAACCATATGCGCTACACCTTTATTGTTAAAGCCCATACGGTTAATAATGGCATTGTGTTCTGGCAAACGGAAAAGCCGCGGTTTCGGGTTTCCACTTTGCCCTTTAGGGGTTACAGTGCCAACCTCTACAAAGCCAAAACCGAGTGCACCTAACGCTTCAAACGCGTCAGCATTTTTATCTAAACCGGCCGCCAAACCAACCGCATTAGGGAAACGTAACCCCATCACATCAACTGGTTTGGTAGCAGGCAACCCCTCAAAAAACCTAGTCAATCCTAATCGACTACTCGCCGCTAAAAGATCCAATGACAGTTCATGGGAGACTTCAGGGTCCAGTTTAAAAAGTAATGAGCGAGCAAGATTATACATAGACAGGGCTCCTAACCGTGTGAGTATGAGGCTAAGTGAATTAACGTATTTGTGTCACGCCAACTAATTTGTTTCTGCTATCGAATTCTACTTCAAAAATTCCATTCACGCCGCGATAAGAGACAAAAGGCTGGAAAGCCGACAAAGGCAGCTGCACTTTGCGCCCATCAAGGCTACTTGCTACGACATTTTTTGCCACACCAGAATACGCTGCTTCGTATTGCGTAGCGCTCAATATCACTTCCACTACGATTTTTGCCACTTTTCTTTCCTATGCTTACGCATCTCTTACAACTAACGCCTTGTATGTAAAGTTTTGAATCCGATAAGATGGAACCTATTATATTGTGTTGACACCTTTTTTGACAGAAGTATAAGGAACTTAGGTTCGATGGAATCCGTAATTGAGAAGTTAAAAGAACATCTAAATCATGCCGTTATAGGTCAACCGGATTTAACGAATGAATTACTTGTAGCGCTTATTGCTAATGGTCATGTCTTGTTAGAAGGCCCACCAGGGATTGCCAAGACGACAGCGGCAAAAGCGCTTGCCAATGCCATCGACAGTCGCTTTCAACGCATCCAATTCACACCGGACTTGTTACCCGGTGACGTCACAGGGTCCGATATTTACCAGCAAGAAACGGGGCAATTCTCTTTCGTTCCTGGACCTATCATGAACGACATTGTACTCGCAGATGAAATTAACCGCGCCCCTGCCAAAGTGCAATCCGCGTTGCTGGAAGCCATGGGGGAAAGGCAAGTCACTGTCGGCAACCACAGCTACTCTCTGCCGAATTTATTTTTTGTCATCGCCACACAAAACCCCATTGAACAAGAAGGTACCTACCCACTTCCTGAAGCACAACTTGATCGCTTTATGATGAAGATCCATCTGGGCTACCCAAGCGCAGAAAGTGAACTTGAAGTACTGCGTATGGTTCGTCAGCAAGACCTTCACAAAACGCTAACCCATGCCACCCAAGCGCTTTGCACTCCGGCTGATATCTTAGCCTTGCAGCAAAAAGCATTATCACTCTATATGTCCGAATCCGTCGAACACTATATTGTGCAATTGGTGATGGCCACCCGCCATCCTGAACATTATTTAGGTGAAGCAGTAAATGGTGGCAGTCTTATTGAGTTTGGCGCTAGCCCACGAGGCACCCTAGCGCTAGATCGTTGCGCACGCGCCAACGCACTGCTGCAAGGGCGAGACTTTGTCACGCCAGATGACGTCAGACAAGTGGCTTTACCCGTGCTTCGTCACCGCATCATCACTTCATTTGAAGCCCAGGCCTCTGGCCTTTCAGAAGACGAGCTACTCAACAGGCTTATCAGTCACGTGCCAGCATTATAGCGCTTATGAATCCATTACTATCACCCGCTTCCCCTGAGCTTAATGACTCTGATTTCGCCTTACTCGCTCATTATGCTAAGCACTTAGGGCGCGCTTCAAAAGCAACTCGCTTTAGCATGAAGTCCGGTGAAAAACGCTCGAAACAAAAAGGTCACGGCATGGAAATGCTGGAACTGCGACCCTATCAAACGAGTGATGATCTTAGACACGTTGATTGGCGAGTAACAGCTCGAACAGGTCACACTCACACACGGCTTTATGCCCAAGAAAACGACCATCAAAGACTGTTGCTTATGGACCTTTCTCCGGCCGCCTATTTCAGCACACGCTATGCTTTTATTTCGACACGTTTTTTACAGCTGGCAGGCTTGATCGCATGGCGTTCTGAGCAACAAGGCGATAAGCTCCTGTACAGCCTAAGTTTTGCAGATAAAACCGTGGAAAACTTTAACAAAAGCTCCGTCTGGGCGATGATCAAACAATTAAAAAGTGCGTCACAGGTTAGCAATAGAAACCAACCAGGCAACCATCAACTAGGTTGGTATAAATCAAAAGTCACGGCCAAAGCCCACAACAAAGACATTATCATTCTTACCGATAAACAAGACTGGGATAGCGAACAACAGACCGCGCTTCAACAACTTGCGAAGCACAACCAAGTACACTGGGTACAAATTTTTGACCATCATTCTTTTGAATTACCCCCAGGACAATACCAATTTGCGGATTCAAGCGGCACGGTCTCAGTTAACATCACCAAGAAGAGCTCTGAGCAAGCAAAACAAGACTTTTTTGAACAGAACGCAATCATGCGCCAGCGCTTGGCTAAAATCGGCATTCGCCACCAACTATTTGATATCAGTAAGCCCCCTGAAGGCATTGCTCGCTATTTATTAGACCAAGGGGCGTTACGCTAATGGCAACCGCAACCACCAGCATCGCCTTACCACACAAGGCATACCTATTACCTAATGCAGTCCCCATGTGGCCTCCCGTTTGGTGGACATGGTTAATCTTGGCCATCGCCCTACTTCTTATTACGGGCGCATTGTTCTTGTTATACAAAAAGCACCGACGCAATGCTTACCGCCGGGAAGCTCTTGCGGCACTCAAATCCAACGCTGAGAAGCTAGCCGACAGCGGGCTTATTGTTTTATGTCATGAACTGATCCGGCGCTGCCTGGTGAGTGAAAACAAACTCTCCCAAGCCGCGCTCCCAGCCGCGCAATTGATTGACACACTGGACCAGAAATCCCCAGCAAAATACCACTTCAAACAACTTGGAGAAGTGTTTGTGGATGGCCCCTACCGAGGCGATATCACACTTACCCCAGAGCAGCGCGAGCGCATTATTAACAACACTCGCTACTGGATAAGGAAACACCATGCTTGAACTCACCTGGCCTTGGTTTCTTTGCCTTTTGCCACTCCCCATTGTTTTTTACCTATTACCTAAAGTCGCGCCTAAAGGCCAGGCCCTTTGGTTCCCTAATGCCCAGTACTTAGCCAACAGACAAGAGCGCATAGGGACAAAAAAAGCGCTTCACTTACCACTCATATTTCTCTGCCTTGCATGGTTTTGCCTAGTCTTGGCCATTGCTCGCCCCACCTGGCTTGGTGAGCCCACTCAAGTAACCCCTTCTGGTCGCGACCTACTGATTGCGCTGGATTTGTCTGGCAGTATGCAGATCAAAGATATGACCTTAAATGGCCAAGCTACTGATCGTTTAAGCGCCGCCAAGTCGGTACTGTCTGATTTCATCAAGCAGCGACGTGGCGATCGCATTGGGTTAATCGTGTTTGGCTCTAAAGCGTATTTACAAGCACCGTTAAGCTTTGATACAAAAACCATTAATCAGCTCGTGCAAGAAGAACAAATTGGTTTTGCCGGAGAACAAACCGCCATTGGTGATGCCATTGGCTTAGGCATTAAACGCCTTGAAAACAGACCTTCCGATAAGAAAGTCCTGATTTTGATGACCGATGGCGCCAACACTGCAGGCCGCGTAAAACCAGACCAAGCAGCACGTTTTGCCGCCTCTCAAAAACTACGTATTCACACCATAGGCATCGGCGCGGATAGCATGCAAGTACAAGGTTTCTTTGGCCCACAAACCATCAACCCATCAAACGACTTAGACGAAACAATGCTCAAGAACATCGCCCAAAAAACAGGCGGAGAATACTTTAGGGCCAAAAGTACCAGTGATTTACGCCGCATCTATCAGACCCTAGATAAACTGGAACCAGCACCTGCTCAATCTATTTGGCAGCGCCCAATTACCAGCTACTTTCATTGGCTGGGCCTCGCGGCCACTTTCTTCCTTGCTCTTGCCCTAGTTAGCAGCGGTAAGCTCAGCTTACGCATCGGGAGAAACCCATGACTCTTTTCGATACTCTTCATTTCGCTCGCCCTTATTGGTTGTTATTGGTACCCGCCTGCTGGATCCTGTTTGCATTGATCCAATATCAACGAACAACAAGCAGTACACTCAACCAAGCCATTGATAAAAATTTGCTGGTACACCTGGAACACAAGGGCGAATCCGGTGGCGTTAATAAGTGGCTCGGCATCATCTGCTTTAGTTGCTTTTGGGTAGGACTGGCTGGTATCAGTTGGACACAAACCCCCTCTACCATGTTTGAATCCAGCAACAAGACCATACTGGTCGTCGATCAGTCCATGTCCATGTATGCAACAGACATCAAACCAGACCGAGAAACACAGCTAAAGCAGACCATTCGAGACATTTTGTCACAAAGCAAAGATGGCGATATTGCGCTGGTCGCCTTTGCCGGTGATGCCTATGTCATTAGCCCATTTAGCCAAGACAAAGAAACCATCACCCATTTTTTGGTCGCCCTAAATCCCCTCGTTATGCCGGTATATGGCAGCAACCTGACGAGTGGTATTAAAACCGCACTGTCTCTGGTGAAAAGTAAAAGTACACCCGTACACCTAATCGTACTAACCGACAGCGTGAATCCATCAGACCAAAGCGACATTCCCGATCTGCTGGAAGATTACAACGCCCGCATCGACGTCATTGCGATAGGCACCGAACAGGGCGGTGAAATTCAATTGCCAGATGGGCGCGTCCTCAAAGCCAATGGCCAAAAAGTCACCCCAACGACGCCTATTCCACAACTACAAACTTTAAGCCAAGAGATTAACGGGCGCTTTTACCACGCCAGACTATCCTCTTCAGAACTGAATGCAATCACCGATCAAGCAACCGGCAATGCGGCTAAACAAGCGGATAACAAGAGCATACATTGGCTGGATCAAGGCCAATGGCTCGCCTTACCTTTCCTCTTGTGGCTCGCATTTCAATTCCGTCGAGGCATGCTGGTCGCCCTGCTATTCGGCATCTTTATGCTCCCTACTAACAAAGCCACTGCTTCTCCTCTCGACTGGTTCAAAACACCCGACCAGAAAGGCCAACAAGCGGTAGATCAAGGCGACTGGAAAACCGCCGCCAAACATTTTCAACGCCCAGACTGGCAAGCCGCATCAGCTTACGCATTAGGCGACTACTCTCAAGCCGCCACCACTTTGGCGCCTCATAGCCACAACTCAGCCGATTATTACAATTTGGGAAATGCCTTAGCCTTAGCCGGTAAAACAGACGACGCCATTGCAGCTTACCAAAAAGCGCTAGAGCTGGACCCTGGGTTTAAACAAGCACAAGACAACCTAAATTACCTAGAAAAGCAAAAGCAAAAGCAGGAACAGAAACAGAAACAGCAACAACAGAAGAACAAGCAGCAAAAAACTAAGCCACAGAACCAAGATCAAGAACAACAAAGCGATCAAGACAAGTCTCGCCCTGAGAATAAGCCAAATTCTCAAAACAATTCAAAAAAAGACAATAAAAGCCCTGAAAAACAAGACAAAAAGCCGCCGTCCGAGGATAATAAAGAAACCAGTAAGACAGCCAAAAACGAACAGCAAAAACACGCTGAAGACAAACTGAACAATGAGCAAAAACAAGCGCTCAACCAGTGGCTCAGGCAGATCCAGGATGACCCTGGAACCTTATTACAACGCAAACTCTGGTATCTACACCAAGAAAAACGCCACGAAAACCGATTCAGCCAAGAGGATGGGCAAAACCCATGGTAACAACGCGTCTATTTCATTCATCTTTGGTTGTGAGCAGAGCCATCAGCCTCACCTTAACCGCTATGATTGTTTTGACCTTCAGCCTGCTGTCCTTTACTGCCCACGCCGAAAGTCTCGTTGCTTCTTTAGATAAAACGACTGTGGTTGAGAACCAAGTCGTGCAACTAACTTTAAGGGCGAACTTTACTAACACAGGCACAGGGCCTGACCTAAGCCCCCTCAAAAAAGACTTTGATATCCTAGGGCAAAGTCAAAACAGCCAATTTAGTTTCAACGTAGGTTCCAACACAGCCCTCACCTACTGGGTCATTTCGTTAATGCCTAAATCCGTGGGAACCTTTGAAATACCACCGATCACGATTGCTGGACAAAGCTCTCAAGCCATAAAACTGGTGGTTAAAAATGCCCCCCAATTGCTGGACAGCAAGGGAAATCCTCCGGTCATGGTCAAAACCCAAATATCGGACAACAGCCCTTATTTACAACAACAGGTTATATTAAGCGAACAGCTTTTTACTTCTGTATCCTTGCAAAATGCCAATTTATCTCGCCCTGCTAATTCGGATTTGGTGATTGAACGCCTGAGTGACGATCAGATGGCTTACCAGACGATTAACGGCACGCGATATCAAGTACTGACACGCCAGTATTTGCTTTTTCCTCAGAAAAGCGGAACCATTAGCATCGCCCCACAAAGCGTGCGTGCAATGATAAACACCTCAGCGGGCAACCGTATTATTAAAGTACAGAGCGACCCTGTTAATTTACAGGTGCAAGCCATTCCTGCAAGCTACCCAAGTGACAATTGGCTACCCAGCCAGTCGGTCACCATCAACACAAAACTAAGCAAAACCAGTGACGCCCCCAGAGTAGGTGATACCTTAATTTGGCAGATAGAGGTAAGCGCTAAAGACGCCTTGCCCGAACAAATTCCGCAACTGACATTCGACAGCACCGCGGGGTACAAACTCTACCCTCAACCGATTAAATTTAGTAGCCAAAAAAATGCCGACGGCATCGTCGGACAACAAAGCCTAAAAATCGAAGTCGTACCCACGCAAGCGGGCACATTAACCTTGCCACAAGTCAACCTTACTTACTGGAATACAGACCGCGAAGCGACAGCTACCGCAACCGCCAGCACCCCCTCTATGACCATCGCGGCATTACCGACAACACCCACAGCAACTCCAAAAGCAACGACACCCGAACACCAGCAAGAGGCGGGCAAACCCATTGCTCACCAAACAACGTCTTCCAGCAAGAAAGCAGTTGAAAGCAAGCCAAACACGCCTATTTCTCTGGCCAAGAAACCCGCTAATGAGAGCAACTCACCTAGCGCCGCCCCGCAGACAGATAAAACAGAAACAAAACCACTTTCTTGGCGCCAATACACCATTATTACGCTCATCATACTATTGGCTATCCTCTCAATCAGCTGGTTGATTTTATTCACTAAAAGACGAAAAAAACCAAACCAAGACGAAGACCTTGTCCCCACGCTGCAAGAGTTTGCCCCGCTTAGTTCAAGCGATGAAAACAGCGCCTTTAACGCACTCACTCAATGCTGTCGCCAAGATAACCTTGGAGAATTACGGTCACATTTATTAGAATGGGCAAGACACAGATGGGGCGACGAAAAAATCAGAAGCCTTGATGACATTAAGCGTCTCGCCGCTTCGGTAAAACTAACGCAACTATTAATGGAAGCGGAGTTAATGCTGTATTCCAAGCAAGCTAGCAACCAATGGCAAGGAACATCACTGGCAGAAGCGCTGGAAGAATACAAAAGCGGCCAACCCAAGAAAACACAAGCCAGCCAGCTAAAAACCCTCTACCCAAACTTTTAAATTGGCCAGCACAGCCTTATTTATGGAGAAACGGCGACCATGACCCAGGCATATCAAACTGGAATCATCCCAGAAGCATCCAGCGATGCGCTTTTTATAACGTTCAACCTAGTACGTGATCGAATAGCACAAGCAAAACACGCCCTTGCGTCCTCTACGGACATTGTTCATGACATCGCCCAGCAGTTTCCTGATGCCGCATTGTATGCATCGATCGGGCTAAACCATGCCATCTGGCCGCTTTTTGACAACACCAAGAAACCTCAGGGCCTTGCTCCTTTTCCACACTTTAAAAATCAGCAGATTGAAGTCAATGAAACCGCAGGTGAACTTGTTTTTCACATCCGCTCTATGCGTCGCGATGTGAGCTATCAATTAGCAAACGCCCTCTTTCAAGCGTTTGACAAAAGCCTTGAACTCGTTGAGGAAGTAAGCTGCTTTAAATATCTTGATAACCGTGACTTAACTGGTTTTGTAGATGGTACAGAAAACCCTGAAGGCGAAAAGCGCAAGCAGGTTGCCTTGGTTGGCGCAGAAGACCCTGATTTCGAGGGCGGTTCTTATTTGAACCTAATGCGCTTCGTTCACGATCTAGATAAGTGGGAACATCAAGACCTAAAAAGCCAAGAAGACATCTATGGCCGCACTAAGTACAGCAATGAAGAATACGCTGCTAGCCAAAAGTCACCACACGCCCACACCAAAAGAACGTCCTTGAAAGACAGCAATGGCCAATCACTGGAAATATTACGTCATAGCATGCCATTTGCGTCGCTAACAGAAAAAGGCTTGATGTTCGCCAGTTACAGCAAAACGCCTAACATCTTCAACCAAATGCTTGAAAGCATGGTGAAAGGGGATGAGCAAGGACACTATGATCATCTAATGAGATTTACCACAGCTCATACAGGCAATGCTTTTTTCATTCCTGCAACACGCTGGTTCACTACCCTCCTAGACTAGCCTGTCAGGCTCTCGCGAGCCAGCAACATCAGACCTGATACCTGCTGGCTCCCTTAATCCGATTTACCACCGCCATTCAACTCGCATCCTATATCTCTATTGGACAAACCAAAGACAGACCAACAAAAAAGGCCACTCAATGAGTGGCCTTTTGGTTTTGAAAGTGCAAATTTTTAAAGCGCAGTACGCTCTATATCCGCACTATCTTCCAAGAATTTCTGCTGAGCTTGGGTACTCATGGTCGCTTCTGTTTGGTTAAGGTAACTTTCATAAGCCTGTTTTTGGCTGTCTGTCACCTGCTCAGAACCGGGTGCCACTTTGTTCAAGCGGATCAGAGCCAGATCACCATTGGATAAGGTTTTAACCTCAATCACTGGCTGCTCATTAGGGTATGGCATAGTGAAGGCTAAGGAAGTCACTTCATCTTGACCTCGTTCGGCCTGTGCAACGGCTTTCCATTGGGTGCCAGTAGCGGTTTTTGCCGCTTCTGCTTTGGCTTTCAATGACGCCACTGCTTTTTCTTGCACCACGTGAGACGTCACTTCTGCTTTCGCATCAGCAAACGACTGAACAGCCTCTTCTTGGTGATCATTTAGATGAATAACCACTACTTCGTCATCACTGATATCGATCAGATCACTGTTCTGGTTATCTTTTAACACAGTGTCACCGAAGGCAGCACTAATAACCGCTGGGTTGCTTGTCAGCACGTCTGAGCCACCCTGACGGCTAAAGTAGTCGCTCGTCTGCACCTTAACGCCATACTCTTTTGCCAACGCATCCAGTTGATCGCTCGCGTATGCTAAATCGGTAATATTCTCACGCGCCCCCAATAAAGCATCGCGGGTTTTGGCCGCCATGATATTGTTTGTCAGCTCAGCCTTTTTCTCGGCAAAGCTAGCCACCTTGGCTTCTGAAATGGCATTAAGTTTAATCAAATGCAAACCAAACTTGGTTTCTACTGACTTAACTTCGCCTTTCTTCATACCAAACAAGGTGTCTTCAAACGGCGCCACCATCGAGCCTTTGGCAATATAACCCAATTCACCACCGGCATTTTTAGAGCCAATGTCATCAGAGTATTGCTCTGCTAGATCAGCAAATTTTTCCCCTGCGGCCAGTTTCGCTTTAACTTCTGCTAAACGTTGCTGTGCTTCGTCTGCCGTACGGCTAGAGGTATCAATTAGGATGTGTGACGCATCACGCTCTTCTTGCGCAGCACCAGAAGCAAACGCTTTATAGGCATCCTGCAATTCGGCATCCGTTACCTTTACCTTGTCTTTAAAATCTGAAGATTTCAAAACAACGTAATCCACTTTTACTTCTTCTGGCGTTTTAAAGTCTTCTTGATGAGCATCGTAATAGGCTTTCAGCTCTTGATCTGAAACATTGGTATTTTCAGACTCATCAGCCAAGGAAAACGTCACGTAGTCATACGAACGCTGCTGTGACTGCAATTGAGCAATGCTGTTGACTTGATAAGGTAGAACAAACTCAGACCCAGCAATCGCATTACGGGTTTGCTGAATCAAAATATCTTCTTTAATTCGGTTTTTAAACGCAAGCGGCGTATAACCTAGAGAATTAATGAAACTGATGTATTTCGTTTGGTCAAATTTTCCATCTGTTTGGAATTGACCTGCTTGTAACAAATAAGCATTTACTTGAGCGTCTGATACACCCAAATCAAGCGCACTTGCTTGGTTACTTAACAAGGCTCGCTGAATCAATTCATTGATAGCACGACTCTGCAGCACATTTTCTTGAAGCAGCGCAGGGTCAACATTACCACCCATCATAGAAATTAGCTGACGACGCTGAGTTTCAGCCCCTTGAAGCATTTGTGTACGAGTAATGTCAGTACCATCTACTTCCGCTACTTTGTCGCTTGAGTTGAAACTTTGAACTAAAGCATCGACGCCAAATAGAGCAAAAGTCACGACAATAAAGCCTACAATGATCTTTACCACAATGCCTTGCGACTTATCTCTTATATCTTGGAGCATTATGCCTCCGAATGAATTTATGATATTTCGTAAATAAAAAAGGTGCATTCCGCTTGGAATACACCTTTTTGTGTCTAATGGCGGAACAGACGGGACTCGAACCCGCGACCCCCTGCGTGACAGGCAGGTATTCTAACCAACTGAACTACTGCTCCTGATTCATTAGTTTACGGCGTCTTTAAGACCTTTACCGGCCTTGAAGCCAGGAACCTTAGCCGCTTTAATTTGAATTTCCGCACCAGTTTGAGGGTTACGACCAGTACGTGCCGCACGCTCTTTAACTGCAAAAGTACCAAAACCTACCAATGTTACTTGATCACCTTTCGCCAACGCCTCTTCAATTGCTTTTAGAGTTGCATCCAGTGCATTACTTGCAGAAGCTTTAGATAGGTCTGCAGACGCTGCAATAGCATCAATCAGTTCAGATTTATTCACGCTTTACCCCTTCAGTATTATCGTGGTTCCTTTAGAATTATTTTCGGCGCTGTATAAGAGCCTACCGACAAGGTCGAGCCAAAGTTATACAAGCCCTCCCCACCCCTTGTCAACACGGGGTTTAGCCTAATGATGACTCACAGTTTCTTGTTCATCAACAGTTTTTTCCTTTGAAGCCAAGGTTTCTTCCTTTTTTGGTGAAGGAATGTACTCTAAAGCAATATCTAGGACTTCATCTATCCATTTTACCGGAATAACTTTCATATCCGCTTTGATATTATCAGGAATCTCTTTCAAGTCACGAGCGTTCTCATGAGGAATAACAACGGTTTTTATCCCTCCTCGATGAGCTGCCAGCAATTTCTCTTTAAGACCACCAATAGGTAACACTTCACCACGCAAGGTAATCTCACCTGTCATCGCCACAGAGGCTTTTACAGGGATCTTCGCCAAAACAGAGACAATGGCAGTACACATAGCAATACCGGCACTAGGCCCATCTTTTGGCGTAGCACCTTCTGGCACATGCAAATGCAAATCGGTTTTCTCATGGAAGTCTTCATCTATGCCTAACCCTACAGCACGGCTTCTAACGACCGTTAAAGCCGCCTGAATGGATTCTTGCATGACATCACCCAAAGATCCAGTCTTCACATGACGACCCTTACCAGCCACACCAGCGGCCTCGATCGTCAATAGCTCACCACCCACTGAAGTCCAAGCCAACCCTGTCACCTGACCAATTTGGTTCTTCTCTTCTGCTTTACCATAACTGAATTTACGGATACCAGAGAAATCCTCTAAATTATCAGAGGTGACCGACACAGCCTCAGTGCTCTTACTTAGCGTTTGCTGCTTGATTACACGGCGGCAGATTTTACTTAGCTCACGCTCAAGACCACGCACACCCGCTTCTTTCGTGTAATAACGAATGACATCCATGAGCGCGTCATCCGACACCTGAATTTCTTTTTCTTTGAGCCCTGCCAGTTTAATCTGCTTAGGCAATAAGTAGCGCTTAGCAATATTTAATTTTTCGTCCTCGGTATAACCTGGAATTCGAATCACTTCCATACGATCAAGCAAGGGCCCAGGAATGTTCATGCTGTTTGAGGTACAGATAAACATCACGTCAGACAAATCGTAGTCTACTTCCAAGTAATGATCACTGAAGGTATGGTTCTGCTCTGGATCCAACACCTCAAGTAAAGCGGACGCTGGATCGCCGCGCTGATCCATGCCCATTTTGTCAATTTCATCCAACAAGAATAATGGGTTTTTAACTTTGATTTTTGCCAATTTTTGCAGCAATTTACCTGGCATAGAACCAATGTAAGTACGACGATGGCCGCGAATTTCCGCCTCATCACGTACTCCACCAAGCGCCATACGCACGTATTTACGGTTCACTGCTTTCGCGATGGATTGACCTAAAGAGGTTTTACCCACCCCCGGTGGCCCAACCAAACAAAGTACCGGGCCTTTGACTTTTTTGACGCGCTGCTGAACCGCTAAGAACTCTAAGATGCGCTCTTTTACATCTTGTAGGCCATAGTGATCTTGGTTCAAAACCT
This sequence comes from Marinomonas pollencensis, assembly GCF_003387375.1. Taxonomy (GTDB): domain Bacteria; phylum Pseudomonadota; class Gammaproteobacteria; order Pseudomonadales; family Marinomonadaceae; genus Marinomonas; species Marinomonas pollencensis. The sequence goes on from NZ_QUNG01000001.1 coordinate 56,085, forward strand.
TTTCCGCATACGCGAGATCATTGCGCACCTTACTGCGTTTTTTCCACGGTAATGAGATCAACCAATCAATGTAGCCACGCACTACCGTCGCCTCTGCAGACATAGGCGACATCATGCGCAATTTCTTAAGCTCTGCTTCGGCTTTTTCCGTTGCTTCAGGAGACATGCCAGCTTGCTCTACTTTCTCTTGTAGAATATCCAGCTCACTGCCGCCATCTTCCATATCACCAAGCTCTTTCTGAATCGCTTTCATTTGCTCATTCAGATAGTATTCTCGCTGGCTTTTTTCCATTTGCTTCTTCACACGACTGCGAATATTCTTTTCCAAATGGGCAATATCCAACTCACCGTCCATGAGGGCGATTAAGTACTCACCACGCTCAGTAAGTGATTTGATTTCCAGCACTTGCTGCTTATCTTCTAACTTAAGGCTCATGTGGCCAGTGATGCTATCAATCAATTTAGAGAGATCATCAATCGACTTAACCGAGGTGACCACTTCCGCTGGAATACGCTTACTTCCCGCCACATATTCATCTAGCTGCTTAAGCAAGGCGCTGCGAATCGCGCTGTACTCAGATTCGTTTTCTTCTTCTGCCTCAAGCGCCATAATACGGCCCGAAACATAGTCTTCACCCTCTTCTATCGCATCAAGGCGAGCACGTGAGCCACCCTCTACAAGCACTTTGACCGTGCCATCAGGAAGACGTAATAACTGCATCACTTTTGCCGTCGTACCAATGGAATACAGGTCTTCAAGCTGAGGATCATCTTTGGAGGCATCTTGCTGCGCTACCAGAAACACATATTTATCATTTTCCATCGCGGCTTCGAGTGCAGCTATCGATTTTGCACGACCAACGAACAGTGGCAACACCATATGAGGGTAAACCACCACATCACGCAATGGCAGCATGGGCATCATTGAGAATTTAGACATATTTATTTCCAATCTGGGCGCAATATACCGCGCACTTTCATTTCATTCTTTGATTAGGAAAGAGATAAGGACAATAATAAAAAAAACAACCGTATCAGGGTGTTGAATTCAGTGTACATGCTGTTTTTCAATCTCACACTAAAAAAAAAGCCGAGATTGAATAACAAATTCAATCTCGGCTTTAATTTATGCGATCAAAGAGCTACCCGTTTTTTGCGAGTTCTTCTTTTTCCAACACCATCAAAGGCGCGCTTTCACCCTTCATAGAAGAGGCGTCCATCACCACTTTTGACACATCGGTGCGTGCCGGAAGGTCGTACATACAATCCAACAAAGCGGATTCTAAAATACTACGCAAACCACGAGCACCTGTTTTGCGCTCTAACGCTAGTGAAGCCGCTTCTTTCAACGCTTCAGGCGTGAATTCTAGCTCCACCCCTTCTAACTCAAACAAATGCTGATACTGTTTGGTCAAAGCATTCTTAGGCTCACTCAGAATAGTCACCAAAGCTTCTTCATCCAGTTCAGACAAGGTCGCTACCACAGGCAAACGACCAACAAACTCAGGAATCAAACCAAACTTCACTAGGTCTTCTGTTTCTACTTGATGCACAGCTTCAGAAAAAGACTTGCCTTCTTCTTTGCTCTTCACTTTCGCAGAGAAGCCGATACTACTTTTTTCTGTACGCTCACTAATGACACGCTCTAGCCCAGCAAAAGCACCGCCACAGATAAACAAGATATTAGACGTGTCTACCTGCAAGAACTCTTGCTGAGGATGCTTACGACCCCCTTGCGGTGGAACAGAAGCAACCGTACCTTCAATCAACTTCAACAAGGCTTGTTGCACCCCTTCACCAGACACATCACGTGTAATGGAAGGGTTATCAGACTTACGAGAAATCTTATCGATCTCATCAATATAGACAATCCCGCGCTGAGCTTTTTCGACATCATAGTCACAGCTTTGCAGCAGCTTCTGAATGATGTTTTCAACGTCTTCACCTACATAACCCGCTTCTGTCAAAGTAGTGGCATCAGCAATAGTAAAAGGCACATCCAATACACGGGCAAGCGTTTGAGCCAACAAGGTTTTACCGCTACCAGTTGGACCAATCAAGAGTATGTTACTCTTTCCTAACTCAACGCCGCTGTCTGCCTTACCTTGGTGACGCAAGCGCTTATAATGATTATAAACTGCCACCGCCAAAACACGCTTCGCGCGCTCTTGACCAATAACATAATCATCTAAAGACGCGCTTAGCTTCGCTGGCGTAGGCAGCTCATCACTCGCTTCGCCTACACTATCACCCTGCAATAGTTCCTGTGTAATGATGTTGTTGCATAGATCAACACACTCATTACAAATATAAACCGAAGGACCTGCAATCAGCTTTTTAACTTCATCTTGGCTCTTTCCACAGAAAGAACAATACAATAGCCGATCAGAGTGGTCGCCACGGCTAAACTTATCATCCGACATTTATTCCACCCTTTTTAAACCGTACGTTTTTGTAAAATTTCATCAATCAGACCGTACTCTTTCGCCGTTTCAGGATTCATGAAATTGTCTCGATCTGTGTCGATGGCAACTTGATCAATTGGCTTACCGGTATGAAAAGAAATGATCTCATTCAACTTGTGTTTAATACTTAAAATTTCACGAGTATGGATCTCAATATCAGACGCTTGACCTTGGTATCCACCTAATGGCTGGTGAATCATCACTCGTGAGTTAGGCAAACAATAACGCTTACCTTCCGCACCTGCGGTAAGAAGAAGCGCTCCCATACTCGCCGCCTGACCAATACACATAGTACTTACATCTGGCTTGATGAATTGCATAGTATCATAAATTGACATGCCCGCTGTGACCGACCCACCTGGTGAATTAATGTATAGGTGGATGTCTTTGTCTGGGTTTTCAGATTCCAAAAACAACAGCTGAGCCACAACAAGATTGGCCATATGATCTTCTACTTGGCCGACCAAAAAGATAACACGCTCTTTCAATAATCGTGAATAAATATCAAACGATCTCTCTCCACGCGCTGTCTGTTCAATTACCATTGGAACCAGACCGTTACTTGTGATGGCAACTGGACCTGTCGTTGGATTAGTCAAATTCATATCGCATTCCTTAAAACAAAAAAGCCGACATAACTAATGCTATGTCGGCCTTATTTAAAAAGATAAGAAGAATCTTATGCTTCTTGCCCTTCTTTTTCAGCTTGGGCTTCTGGCTTGATAGCGTCTTCATAACCCAAAGTTACATCTGTAATTTGAGCTGTTTCTAACAGTTTATCAACAACTTGCTCTTCAAGTACAGCAGATTGCACTTGCGCTAACTGTTCTTTGTTCTTCAAGTAGTAATCAATAACCTGCTGTGGCTCTTGGTAAGATTGAGCCATGTCTTCTAGGAAGGCACGAACGCGCTCGTCATCTACTTTAAGATCATTTTGCTTGATTACTTCAGAAATCAACAAACCAAGTTTAGCGCGTTTTGTCGCTTCTTCTTGGAACAATTCTGCAGGCAATTGGGAAGCGTCAAAACCTTGACCGCCAAATTGCTGAGCCGCTTGCTTACGCAAACCATCAACTTCTTGATCAACCAAACCAGAAGGCACTTGGATATCACCGTTGATTGACAACAAACCATCAAACAATGAGTTTTTCAATTTTGCTTTAACAGCTTGGTTTAGTTCACGGTCCATGTTCTTGCGAACTTCAGCACGAAGAGCGTCAACTGTCGCTTCTTCTAGGCCGAATTTTTCAACAAAAGCATCATCCAATTCTGGAATAACTTGTTCTGCAACTTCAGACACAGTAATTTTGAAAGTCGCTTCTTTTCCTTTCAAGTTTTCTGCTTGGTAGTCTTCAGGGAAAGTAACAGAGATAGTACGTTCTTCACCAGCTTTAGCGCCTAGAATGCCAGTTTCAAAACCAGGGATCATAGTGTTAGAGCCCAGTACTAATTTATGACCTTCTGCTGCGCCACCTTCAAAGGCTTCATCGCCAAGGTAACCAACAAAGTCAATTGTTACTTGATCGCCATCAGCAGCTTCACGCTCAACAGACGCCCAATCAGCATTCTGCTTACGTAGTGTTTCAAGCATAGTATCTACATCAGCATCTGTTACATCAGAGCTAACGCGGTTTACAGCAATCGCAGAAGCATCAGCCAATGTGATTTCAGGGTAAACCTCTACTTTAGCAACGAACTCTAGATCTTCGCCTTCAGCGAAGTTTTTAGGCTCAATTGCAGGCATGCCCGCTGGTTGCAACTCTTCTTTTTGAAGCGCTTCCATGTAAGCGTCACGCATAATTTGCTCAACTGCTTCCATACGGATGCCTTGACCGTAGCGTTTTTTAACAACACTCACTGGCACTTTACCTTTACGGAAACCGTCAATACGAACTGTTTTTGCGGTTTTTGCTACTTCAGCACTTACTTTTTCTTCGATACGAGCAGCTGGAACACTGATGGTAAGAACGCGCTCGATTGGAGACGTTGTCTCTACAGAAACTTGCATAAAACTTCCTCTCGGGAACTTGCTTTATTTGCCGGCGTTGTTGCGCAAAAGCGCAACCCAATAGTGACCAACAAAACCTAGGTTAAACGTGCAAAATAATGCGCTAAAAGCCTGATCATGAAGCAACTTCAATCACTCACTGACGGCGCCAGCAGCAACTCAAAAAACCCCACAATGTAGACATGAAGATCACACCAAAACAATCGCCAATCTTAAACAACTGAACTCACTGTTTACAGCGCTTTCAACGCGTACTTCACTGAAAATTGTGGCGGTATGTTAATGAAGGATAACAAAGGAGTCAAACCCTTTATCAAAACGCTGGACGAACGCACCCATTGCCCTTATGGAATTCAATAAAAACAGACAAACAGGAAAAACATGAGCCACTATTTATTGGGCAACAAACACCACCCAAAACAAAATCAAAGAAACCATGAAAGAAGTTTCATTTACTACATAGGGTTAGCGCTAAAAATAAGAAAGAGAGGATGACGATGAGTAGCCCTATTAAAGAGCGCAACTGAAAACACAGACTAACGATTGCAAATGGTAGGCCAGGCAGGATTCGAACCCGCGACCACCCGCTTAGAAGGCGGGTGCTCTATCCAACTGAGCTACTGGCCCACTGCAATTTTCGCGATATTATACGCCCACAAAAAAGATAAAGCCACATGGAAGAGAGTGTCTTCCAAATAAAACCTAATACTCTAGTTCATTGATAAATAGAGCTTTCATTGCGATTTGTATGGTGGGCTATTATAGAGATGGATTGCTCGCCGTCAACTAATAGACATAAAAAAGCCCAGATAAACTGGGCTAAAAATGACTTTTCGTCACCAAGGAACCGAGAATAGACAAAACAATTGTTTTGTTATTCATCAGAACAAATATCACAAAAGGAACGAGATACATATTAGCATAAAAGCAGTTGAACACAATGGCCTCTCCCCAAAATAGAGCGACTTGCACTGTTATTGTGCAATGTGCAACAACACCCCGTTCTGCTGACCAATTTGCCATGAATTATGATATCGTCATCCTATCTTTTTATGGAGCCACCTTATGTTAAAGCGCCCCCAATTCAACCTCCAAACCGCAACAATGTACTGGCGCGAAACCTGGAAGCAGTTTCAACATAGCCACCTAACACAGCGGGCAGCACAACTCACCCTATCAAGCCTTTTGGCCGCAGTTCCTATCATTACCATCATCATCGGCATCTTAGGCTTCACTCCTGCGCTGCAACACATGCAAACTCAGTTTTTTGATTTCATCGAGTCCCACTTAACCGCAGGCACCAGCGACGCCATCCTCCCCTACCTACTCAAGTTCTCAGAACAAACCAAAAACTTACCCGCAGCCGGTCTCGTTGCACTGGTCATCACCGCACTCATGCTACTTAACTCCTTTGAAGACAGCGTGCAATCCATCTGGAACATCAAGAAAAAAAGAAAAGTGCGCGAACGACTGCTTACTTACTGGGCAATACTCACCCTAGGACCCATCTTACTCGCGGCTTCCTTAAGCCTGTCCGGTACCATGCTGTCATTTCAAATACGCGACATTGAACCCAACACCTGGATCAGCAACTTACTCAGCCTGGGCCGCATCGCCATGTACTTTTTAATACTGCTCACGCTTAATTTTCTAACCCCAAATACCGAAGTATCCCTTAAGCTTGCATCCATCGCCTCTCTATTCGGCGCCATTGCCTTGCTTATTTTGAACACCATCTTCAGTCGCTTCGCCCATTTCTTTAGCTCTTATCAAGTCATCTATGGGGCATTCGCCGCATTGCCTATTTTCTTAATTTGGCTGCAATCACTGTGGATCATCATTCTGGCAACAACCTGCTTATGTGCCAGCATTCATAAAATTAAAAACTTAGCATCTGGTCAAGATTAGGTTAAAATCACGCGATCATTTCAAACCGAGTTACTTATGATCAACAAAATCAACGATCTAAAAACCATTTTAGATGAGTCCGACTGCCTTATTAACGCGCAACAAATTGACAGCGCCTTAGACAAAATGGCAAAACAAATCACCACTGACCTTGCTGATAAATTTCCGCTTGTTATTTGCGTAATGAACGGCGGGCTCGTCCCGACTGCCGCTTTGCTTGAGCGCCTGTCTTTTCCTCTTGAATTGGATTATGTCCACGCGACACGCTATGGCATGGAGACAGAAGGCACTACCCTTAAGTGGCTAAGCTACCCGCAAACTGAGATTAGCAACCGAGACGTATTAATCGTTGACGACATTTTTGACCAAGGTCACACCCTACAAGCCATCATCCAATGGTTTGAGGAGCAAGGTGCTAGTAATGTCTTTTCCGCAACCATAGTGAACAAGCTACACGACCGCAAAGTCGATATGACTCCAGATTACAACGGACTCGATGTAGAAGACCGCTTTTTGTTTGGTTTTGGCATGGATTACAAAGGCGCTTTTAGAAACCTAAAAGGCATTCACGCGGTAAAAGGCTGCTAAAGCCATTTTTAGCCCCACAAAAACAAAAAAAGGCATTCATTTAATCAAATGAATGCCTTTTTTATAACCTAAAACCCCTTAGAAAACGCGGTTAAAACCGTTCAAAGCCGCAACACGATACGCCTCTGCCATCGTTGGGTAGTTAAAGGTTGTGTTCAAAAAGTATTTCAACGAGTTTTGCTCACCCGGCTGCTTCATAATCGCCTGACCAATGTGAACAATCTCTGACGCTTGGTCACCGAAACAGTGGATACCCAAAATTTCCAGACTTTCTCGATGGAACAGCAATTTCAGCATCCCCACCGCTTCGCCGGTAATTTGAGCACGCGCGGTATTTTTAAAAAAGGCGCGCCCCACTTCATAAGGCACCTTTTCCGCGGTCAGCTCTGCCTCTGTTTTACCAATCGAACTAATTTCCGGAATGGTGTAGATACCCGTAGGCACTTCACTGATAAAGTGACCACCCTGAATACCAAACATGTTAGCAGCAACTGCTCGGCCTTGATCATAAGCGGCACTGGCCAAACTCGGCCAGCCAATCACATCCCCTGCAGCGTAGACATTTTCAACTTGCGTCTGATAAGTATCATTTACCGCCAATTGACCACGACCATTCGCTTCCAGACCAATATTCTCAAGCCCCAAAGACAGTGTATTACCAGAACGACCATTACAAAACAACAAGGCGTCCGCGCGCAGCTTTTTACCCGATGCCATATTCATCACAACCCCACGCCCTGTGGTTTCCACAGATTCATAGGTTTCATTGTGACGAATTAACACACCACCGTCGCGCAAGTGGTAACTAAGCCCGTCAGTTATTTCATCATCCAAGAAGCTTAGCAATTTCTTACCAGGGTTAATCAATTCAACACGCACACCCAAACCACAGAATATGGAGGCGTATTCACAACCGATAACACCGGCACCATAAATAATAAGAGAGCGAGGCGTGTGACTCAGGCTCAAAATAGTGTCAGAGCAATAAATACGCGGGTGAGTGAAATCAATATCAGCAGGACGATAAGGGCGCGAGCCCGTCGCTATCACTACTTTTTCTGCGACCAACAACTCTGGTCCGCGCTCATACGTATTTACTTCAATGGTATTGGCGTCTTTAAATTTGCCACGCCCAAAGTAAATATCGATACGATTGCGAGCGTAATATTCAGTACGCCCCATCACTTGTTTATCAATAACTTTATTTGCTCGATCCAATACTTTAGGAAACGAAAACCAACGAGGCTCACCAATATCTCGGAACATCGGGTTTGTGTTAAACGCGATGATTTCTTTTACTGCGTGACGCAAGGCTTTTGATGGGATTGTTCCTAGGTGCGTACAACTCCCTCCGACTTGTGGGCTGGCCTCAACCACCGCCACTTTTTTTCCTGCCTTGGCTGCATTCATTGCAGCGCCTTCACCAGCAGGGCCGGTACCTAGCACCACGACATCGTAATGTCTTGTCGTCATAGTATCCTCTTTAAAAATTCATTTACTTAGACGCGTCGTAAAACGTTTCACTCGAAGCGTTTTTGGAAGCAGTTTTTTCTTCTTTCTCACATTTGCCTTTGTCACCGCCGCAGATATCACAAGCAACTTCCATACCTAAAGCGCTCATACCACCACAAGAACCAGCAATTGGCTTTCTTCCCATCAGGACACCAACCGCCATGGCAGCGACCAACAACAACATAAGCGCAAACGCTAAAACAATCGTCAACATACTCTTTCTCCAAAAAACGAGGACAGACTTACCATCTTCGCAAACTTAAAAACTCAGTAAGGCGTTTATTACTAGATTCCACTCTCTACACTCTAGCAAACAAGCGTGCAGGGAGTGAGTTCAGCCATCCTCAATTCAGAAGCAAATAAGAAAACAAGACAGACAAAACAGAAACGCACTTGGTATTTTGTTTAGACACTGGCCATGCTATATCACAATGCCTAAACAAAATAAGGCCTGCCTAGACAGCAGGCCTTATCGTTTTAAACACTAGCCACCAAAGTCATCAAGAAGAATATTTTCTTTCTCAACACCTAGGTCTTCTAGCATTTTGATTACCGACGCGTTCATCATTGGAGGCCCACACATGTAGAACTCACAATCTTCTGGCGCTGGGTGATCTTTCAAATAGCTTTCATAAAGAACGTTATGAATGAAGCCTGTCTTACCATCCCAGTTATCTTCTGGTTGCGGATCAGACAAAGCCAAATGCCATTCAAAGTTATCGTTTTCTTCTTGAAGCTTATCGTACTCTTCAACATAGAATGCTTCACGCACACTACGAGCACCGTACCAGAAAGAGATCTTACGAGTAGAATGCAGACGTTTAAGCTGATCGAAGATATGTGAACGCATCGGGGCCATACCAGCACCACCGCCCACAAATACCATTTCAGCGTCTGTGTCTTTCGCGAAGAACTCACCAAATGGTCCATATACTTTAATCTTATCACCTGGTTTCAGGCTAAAGACATAAGAAGACATTTGACCTGGTGGCAAGTCATCTTTGCCAGGAGGCGGCGAAGCAATACGAATATTAAACTTAACCACGCCTCTCTCTTCAGGGTAGTTCGCCATAGAGTAAGCACGAATTACCGTCTCATCTACTTTAGAGACAAACTTCCAAAGATTGAATTTATCCCAGTCACCGCGGTACTCTTCATCGATATCGAAATCTTTGTAATTAACCGTGTGAGCTGGCGCTTCAAGCTGTACATAACCACCTGCGCGGAAATCAACATTCTCGCCTTCAGGTAATTTCAGTGTTAGCTCTTTAATGAAGGTCGCCACGTTCGGGTTGGACTCAACAGTACATTCCCAGGCTTTAACACCGAAGACCTCTTCAGGTACTTCAACATCCATATCCTGCTTAACCGCCACCTGACAAGAAAGGCGGTAACCTTCCTTCTCTTCACGACGAGTAAAGTGAGATTGCTCAGTAGACAGCATAGAACCGCCACCGCTTGTCACTTTACATTTACACTGAGCACAAGTACCGCCACCGCCACATGCAGACGATAGAAAGATACCATTACCAGCCAAAGTCTGAAGCAACTTACCGCCTGCAGCAGTTGTTACTTCTCTTTCACCATTGATGCGGATTGTTACGTCCCCAGAGCTTACCAATCGGGCGCGAGCAGCAAGAATAATTGCCACAAGACCCAATACGATAGCTGTGAACATCACCACACCTAGAATAATTTCTAAGTTGACCATGTTAATTGAACCTTATTCTTGGTTGTCTATTGTATGCAAGCTTAAAGCTGCACACCCGAAAATGACATAAAGCCTAAGCTCATCAAGCCAACAGTGATAAAGGTAATACCTAGACCACGTAGACCCGCTGGAACATCTGAGTACTTAAGTTTTTCACGGATACCCGCCAACGCAGCAATTGCCAACGCCCAACCGATACCAGCACCCACGCCATAGACAACACTTTCACTAAAGTTGTAATCACGCTCAACCATGAACAAAGACGCACCCATGATGGCACAGTTTACTGTGATAAGCGGCAAGAACACACCCAGCGCGTTGTATAGCGCAGGCATATACTTATCTAGCGTCATTTCCAAAATTTGCACCACAGCAGCAATAACACCGATGTAGCTCAATAGTCCCAAAAAGCTCAAGTCAACGTTTGGCAGACCGGCCCATTGTAACGCACCATCTTTTAACAAGTTTTGGTACAACAAGTTATTCAGTGGCACAGTAATCGTCAGTACAACAATAACAGCAATACCTAGACCCAAAGCAGTTTCTACTTTTTTGGACAAAGCCAACAAAGTACACATACCTAAGAAGAAGGCCAAAGCCATGTTTTCAACGAAAACCGCTTTAACAAACAGACTGATTAAATGTTCCATTTATAGCGCCTCCTGAGCACGTGAGTTAGCTGCAATTTTGAACTCAGGCTCTTCCACTTGCTCTTTCTTATAAGCGCGCAACGCCCAAATAATCAAACCAATAACGAAGAAAGCACTCGGAGGAAGAAGCATCAAGCCATTTGGCTGGTACCAACCACCGTTTTGCACTGTTTCAAAGATCACATGACCAAACAGTTTACCAGCGCCAAGTAGTTCGCGGAAAAACGCGACTATCATCAGCATAGCACTGTAGCCAAGACCGTTACCAATACCGTCCAAGAAGCTCATTCCTGGACCATTTTTCATCGCGTAAGCTTCTGCACGACCCATTACGATACAGTTTGTGATGATCAAACCAACGAAAACGGAAAGCTGCTTACTGATTTCAAAGGCAAACGCTCTTAGTACTTGGTCAACCACGATTACCAAAGAGGCAATGATGATCATCTGCACAATGATACGAATGCTGCTTGGGATGTAGTTACGAATGATCGCAATAAAGAAGTTAGAAAATGCAGTAACCAACGTCAGAGCGATGGCCATAACCAAACTAACATTCATGCTACTTGTAACCGCTAGCGCAGAACAGATACCAAGAATCTGCAAGGCGATCGGGTTATTCGCGAGAATCGGTCCAAATAAGACCTTTTTCACTTCAGACATTATTTCTCTCCTCCACTACGAAGTTTCGCCAAGAAAGGTCCAAAACCATCATCGCCCAACCAGTATTGAACAAGATGTGTTACACCACGACTAGTTAGTGTCGCACCAGACAAACCGTCTACTTTATGAGACGCTTCTGGATCCGCTTTACTAACACCACCTTTGACAAGCTCGATAACAGCCTGACCTTGGTCGTTGTATACTTCTTTCCCTTTCCACAACGCTTTCCAGTTCGGGTTGTCTACTTCACCACCCAATCCAGGTGTTTCACCTTGATCGTAGAAGCCAAAACCAACCACGGTAGAAAAGTCATTCTGTAGTGCCATAAAGCCATACATAGTAGACCATAAGCCATAACCATGTACCGGCAACACAATGCGGTCAATGCCATCGCCAGATTTTACAATGTAAACAGCGGCGTATTTAGCGCGACGCTTAATACTTGCTGGATCTTTATCTGCTGGCAATGCAATCGATAGCTTAGGATCTTTTGCTGCGGCCTTTTGATCGTAAGTCGCAGGGTTAATACCCGCTTCTTTAATCTCTGCTGGCGTTGCAAATTCACCTGTTTGTAAATCAACAATACGTGTTTCTACGTTTTTGAAGATCTCATCAACCGATTTACCAGGTTCCAACATCCCTGCTGCTGCAAGAATGTTTTGCTTACGGTCGAGGTCTTTATTTGCTTTCTGAATAGGCTTAAGACCCACTGCTGCTGCAGCAACAAAAACAGAACAAACCAAACATAGAGCCAACGCGACGAAGAGGGTCTTTTTGATACTTTCGTTACCACTAGCCATTGCGTGCAATCCTCCGTTTGATGTTTGCTTGAACGATAAAGTGGTCAATAAATGGTGCAAACAGATTCGCAAACAAGATAGCCAACATCATACCTTCAGGGTAGGCAGGGTTAACGACACGAACCAATACAACCATGACACCAATTAATGCACCGTAGAACCACTTACCGCATTCTGTCATAGAAGCAGACACTGGGTCTGTCGCCATAAACATCATACCAAAGGCAAAACCACCCAATACCAAATGCCAGTACCAAGGAGTAGAGAACATTGGATTAGAGTCAGAGCCGATTAGGTTAAACAGAACCGAAGTAGCGATCAGGCCAAGCATAACACCGGCGACAATACGCCATGATGCAATGCGCATCACCAACAAGATTGCACCACCAATAAAGATAGCCAAAGTCGATGTCTCACCCATTGAACCTTGCATGAAGCCAAAGAAAGCATCAGACCAAGTCGTTGTTAGGTTAGCAACACCGTCCGCTGCAAGCTGGCTTAACGCCGTCGCACCAGAGAAACCATCTACCGCTGTCCATACAGAATCACCAGACATGGAAGCTGGGTAAGCAAAGAACAAGAAGGCACGACCCGCTAGCGCAGGGTTCAGGAAGTTTTTCCCGGTACCACCAAATACTTCTTTACCTAGCACAACACCGAAAGTGATACCAAGAGCAACCTGCCATAAAGGAATGGTTGGTGGTAACGTTAAGGCGAACAAAATAGAGGTAACAAAGAAGCCTTCGTTTACTTCATGCTTACGCACAGCAGCAAACAACACTTCCCAAAAACCACCCACTACGAAGGTAACAAGATAAACAGGCAAGAAATACATTGCACCATAAATCATGTTATCCCAGATGCTGGCTGGGTTATAAGCAGTCAAACTACCAATAATCGCCTGACGCCAATCATCTCCAGCTGCGACATTCATTGCCTGCATAGCACTGTTTGCTTGGAAGCCAATGTTGTACATGCCGAAGAACATAGCTGGGAAAGTACACATCCAGACCAAAATCATGATGCGTTTCATATCCACTGCATCACGAACATGTGAACCATTTCGTGTTACAGAGCTAGGGCGGTAAAAAATCGTGTCTACGGCTTCATAAAGCGCATACCATTTTTCATATTTTCCGCCACTATGGAACGATGGTTCCATTTTATCGAGTACTTTTCTAAGCCCCATGAATTAACCCTCTTTCTCTATTAGAGTTAGGCAATCCCGAAGGATCGGGCCATATTCGAATTTACCAGAGCAACTATAAGTACACAGAGCCAGATCTTCTTCATCTAACTCTAACGCACCCAATTTTTGGGCTTGCTCAGTATCATTCACCACCAATGCACGCAACAATTGCGTTGGCAAAATATCCATTGGTATCAAGCGTTCAAAGTGACCCAAAGGCAACATAGTACGATCACTACCATTGGTTGTCGTTGTCATGTCAAACGAAGACTTACCCATCAGCTTAGATAGGAATACATTCAACACAGAATGCTTTTCCGTACCCGCACGAAGGTAATGCATCATTTCACGCTCGCGACCTTCACGAAGCACAGACACCTGATTGTGGTAACGACCCAAATACGCAAAAGGACCAAAGGTGTTACGGCCTGATAATACAGAACCCGAAATCACACGGTTATCACCTTCTGCCAACTCATTTGCTAGCAAACCATCAAGACTTACACCCAATTGAGTGCGAACTAGGCGAGGCTTTTTAACTTGTGGCCCAGCAATAGAAACAACACGCTCTACGCTCAGCTCACCACTAACAAAAAGTTTACCGATAGCCACAACATCTTGGTAATTAATAGACCAAACTGTTTTCTTATCGCTGACAGGATCAAGGAAATGAATATGGGTACCCGCCAAACCTGCAGGGTGTACACCAGCAAACTCTTCAACCACAACATCGGTTGTTGTTGGAATTTTCGCGCCAGGTGCCTTACACAAGAAAACTTTACCACTCGTCAAGCGACTTAGCACAGTCAAACCATCAGCAAAGGCTTCCGTTTGATCTGCTAAAACAACTTCAGGGGATGCAGCAAGGGGGTTGGTATCGATTGCGGTAACAAAAATAGAATTTGGTAATGACGCAATCTCAGGAACTTTTGAGTAAGGTCGAGTACGGAAAGCCGTCCATAAACCAGAATCAACTAGGTTTTCAACCACTTTATCGCGATCTAGACCTTTTAGTTCAGAGCCTGCATACGCTGCAAACTTCTCAGATTCGTCGCCCTCTAGCTTAATAACGACCGACTGTAACACACGTCGCTCACCACGATTAATCGCAGCGATAGTACCAGCAGCAGGAGCAGTATATTTCACACCTTCGGTTTTCTTATCCGTAAAGATGACTTGCCCTTTTTTGACCTTATCTCCTTCCGCAACCAACATGGTAGGTTTCATACCATGGTAGTCGGGACCGATTACCGCAACAGTTTTCGCTGCCGCTGCATCTTCAATCACTTGACTGGGAGCTCCACTAATTGGAAGTTCAAGGCCTTTTGTAATTTTATACATATGTTCTGCCCAACAGTAAATTGAACACAAAAGCACTGTACGTTTTGTTCATAACCCCCTCCGGGAAAACATTCATGAACCTATAAAAACCGCTTAGGTTGTTATAAAACGTAAATTCACTTCACCAAAAAACCGCTGTATTATAGTGATCATTAGCTGGCTTGACTACTATTCAACAGAGCCTTTAGGCCCTAACCTATACTCATTAAGGCACTTTTTTGCACATTCCCCCTAGCTTATGGACAAAAAACAACCATAATCTATTGTTTCTTTCTTACAATATCCTTTTTTCATACGCGACAATCACTTCAAATAAAGTACAAACACCCCAAACAGTTAGTAAATTACCAACCACATCGCTCTAGGAGCTACGCTTAGTTGCCATCCAAACAGTAAAGCGACACAATATTCTGATTTTATTAAACGCAGCCCCTCTTAAGGAACGCACTATGCATCAGCTCAACGCGCAGATTCACATAGAAAACCTCCGCTTAAGAACTTACATTGGCTTTAATGAATCAGAAAAAAACAACAAACAGGATGTGGTAATAAACGCATGGATCGATTATTGCGCTAGCGCTGCAAGCCAAAGTGACGACATCAACCAGGCCGTCAATTATCGAACCTTGTGCAAAGACATTATTAAGCACGTTGAGAGCAACCGCTTTTTATTACTGGAAAAACTGACCTCAGAGGTACTGTCACTTTGCACCAATGCCGCCAACGTAAGCGCCGCAAAAGTGACCGTGAGCAAGCCTCATGCATTGCGTTTTGCAGACTCTGTATCACTTACTTTATCGACCCAAAGGGACGCTTAAAAACATCATGTTAGATGCATTATCACTTACCCTAAAAACAGGCTACAAGAATTTAATTGAAGGACTCGATGGCAGCCGTAAAGCATTACAGCTATTGGCCATTGCTAAACAATATAAGCGACCTGCAGTTTGCATTACAAACACCATCGCCGAACTCAATGAACTAGAAGACGAATTGGCTTTTTTAAGCAGCGGCCAGCAAACTGTTTTACGTTTTAGTGATTGGGAAACCCTCCCCTACGACGCCTTCTCTCCTCACCAAGACATTATTTCTCAACGCCTTGAAACCCTTGCTAAGCTGTCAGAATGCGACGCGCCTATCATTCTCACTACCGCCGCGTCCTGTTTAACAAGGCTGTGCCCTAAACAACATCTTGATGCACAGCATTTTCACGTTAAAGAAGGCCAATTACTGGCCCTTGAAAAACTTGCTAAGAAACTCACCGATGCGGGCTATCTCAACGTGGACAATGTTCACGAACATGGTGAGTTTTCAATTCGCGGCGCCTTAATGGATGTATTTCCTATGGGGGCATCCGACCCAATCCGTATTGATTGGTTTGACAATGAAATTGACTCTATCCGTTTTTTTGATGTCGACACTCAGCGCAGCACAGACAAAGTCAGCGAAATAAAAATGCTCCCCGCTAAAGAGTTTCCTACCAGCGCGCAAGGCATACAACAATTTCGCCAACGCTTTCGCGAACGATTCGAGACAGACCCACTATCTAGTCCACTTTACCAAGACATTTCAAGCGGCATTATACCGTCAGGGATCGAATACTATTTACCGCTTTTCTTTACTGAAACCAGCACATTTTTCGACTACCTAGATCCAGAAACCTTAATTGTGCGTATGGACACCTTTAATGAACAAGTCGCCAGCGTACAACTGGATTACCGGAGCCGCCACGAATCCCTCAGCTACGACATTGAACGCCCTATTTTAAAGCCCGAGGAAATTTGCTTACGCGAAGACGAGCTATTCTCACACCTTAACCAATACGCCAGCGTTATTTTCTCCGAGCAAGGAGACAACGCCAATTACCGTCCGCTCGACGAGGTTAAGATCGAGTCCAAATCCCCCACTCCACTGGGCAATCTTAGCCGCTTCCTCGACCATTCATCCGCTCGAGTACTGATTGTGGCTGAGTCCGCAGGTCGTCGCGAAGCACTGCTTGAATTACTCAAAAAACACAAAATTCAGCCTGATTATTGCGAGGACTGGTCACACTTTTTAACCACTAAAAAAAACCTCTGCATTACCGAAGGTAATATTGGTCGTGGCTTTCAAATCAAAAATGACATCGCACTAATAGCCGAAAGTGAAATCCTAGGAGAGCGAGTCTCACAAAAACGTCGCCGTAAGCAGGGCGATGTAAACGAAGACGCCATCATCCGCAATCTCACTGAGTTACGCCTAAATGCGCCAGTAGTGCATATTGATCACGGGGTCGGGCGCTACCTTGGGCTAACTAACTTACAAATAGATGGACAAGAGACTGAGCTGCTCACATTAGGCTACGCTAACGACGCCAAACTCTATGTCCCTGTTTCTTCTTTGCAACTCATTTCGCGCTACACTGGCGCCGATGAAGACACAGCGCCCTTGCACAAACTGGGCAGTGACAAATGGAGCGTTGCCAAACAAAAAGCCGCTGAAAAAGCCCGTGATACCGCGGCTGAATTATTGGAAATTTACGCCAAACGAGAAGCCCGTGTGGGTCATGCATTCAGTAAGCCCGATGACCAATACGAACTTTTTGCCGCTGGCTTTCCATTTGAAGAAACCCCAGATCAGCAACTGGCCATCGACGCGGTAATCCAAGACATGTCCGCGCCAAAACCCATGGACAGACTCGTCTGTGGTGACGTTGGCTTTGGCAAGACAGAAGTGGCCATGCGCGCGGCTTTCCTAGCCGTTGAAGGCGGTAAACAAGTGGCGGTGTTAGTGCCAACCACCTTGCTGGCTCAACAGCATTACGAAAATTTCTGCGACCGTTTTGCCGACTGGCCAGTGGAAGTTGAACTGCTGTCTAGATTCCGTTCCGGCAAGCAATCATCTGCCGCTATCAAACGACTCGAAGAAGGCAAGGCCGACATTGTTATCGGCACCCACAAACTCATTCAAGGTGACATTAATTTCGCCAACTTAGGCTTGGTTATCATTGATGAAGAACACCGCTTTGGGGTCAAACAAAAAGATCAATTTAAAGCATTACGTGCAGAAGTGGACATACTGACGTTAACCGCAACACCGATTCCACGAACCTTAAACATGTCGCTGTCAGGGATTCGTGATTTATCCATCATTGCAACACCACCTGCAAAACGCCTGTCCGTTAAAACCTTTATCAAACAAAAGGACGACTACCAAATAAAAGAAGCCATTTTGCGAGAACTGCATCGTGGCGGGCAGATTTATTACCTGCATAACGACGTGCAAACCATTGAAAAAGCGGCAGCAGATCTTACTGAGTTGATCCCAGAAGCCCGCGTCATCGTTGGTCACGGACAAATGCGCGAACGTGAACTCGAACAGGTCATGTCTGATTTTTACCACAAACGCGCAAATGTACTGGTGTGCTCCACTATTATTGAAACGGGTATCGACATCCCCAATGCCAACACCATTATCATCGAACGTGCCGACAAATTTGGCTTAGCACAACTACACCAACTGCGTGGCCGCGTCGGTCGCTCACACCACCAAGCTTATGCCTACTTACTCACACCGCAAGACAGGAAATTAACCAAAGACGCCGAAAAACGCCTTGAAGCCATCACACTGGCTGATACCCTAGGGGCAGGCTTCACACTTGCCACCCACGATTTAGAAATTCGCGGCACCGGCGAGCTACTGGGTGATGGGCAAAGTGGTCACATTGAACACATCGGTTTCTCTTTGTTTATGGAAATGCTAGATCGTGCGGTTAAATCTCTGAAAAACGGCGAGTCGCCTAACGTCGACATCAGCTCTCCCGCTCTCACCGACATTAATCTTCGCATCCCGGCACTGATTCCAGAAGACTATCTTGGTGATGTACACTCGCGTCTTATTCTCTACAAGCGCATCGCCAGTGCCACCACAGAAGAGGATTTAAAAGATCTTCAAGTGGAAATGATTGATCGCTTTGGTTTATTACCAGAAGCAACCAAAAATCTTTTTAGGCAAACAGACATCAAGTTAAAAGCAGAAAAGCTGGGCATCACAAAAATTGAAGCCAATCAAAAGGAAGGGAAAATTTTCTTTAACAGCACCACTCCAGTGGACCCGATGAAACTGATTCGCTTAATACAAACCAAACCAGACCAATACAAACTGGTAGGGTCAGATACGTTAAAATACATCGCCCCGATGATGAACGCAGAAGCGCGCTTCCAACAAACCTACAAAACATTGGAACAATTACATTGAAAACATACTACTTACTACTCTTAACCTTGGCCGCCTTTAGCACCAAGCTATTCGCTGCGAACACCCCTGAATATGACCCAAGCACAGCACGCGCTTATGAAGCCTACTTGCTGACTTTTGTTTGGCCCGACAAGGAGTCCAGCGAGCAAGTTGACTACAAAAGTGTCATTGCGGGCACTAAGCTACCAAGATACACAGCACCTAATGACGATAACAGCCGCTCATCGGCGGCTAATATTGCACAACTTTCAGTGCCATTTGATAGCTTTAAACGAAAAATCGCACCTCATGCTCAGGTTTTAGTAAATAAGAAATGGACCCTGATCTTTAATACAACTGGCGCCACTGTGCATGAAACCTTTCACAGTGAGCGCATGAAAAATGGCTACCCTGAACTGACTGGCAAGATTGCCATTAAATTGGGCCGCTATTTAGAATCGGATATTCAATATCAACATTACCGCTTTGACCCACGCCCCGTTGCCCCTAGCGACCCAGACACAGCAAGCGACCAAGACACGCAACCAACCCAAGTTTTACCACCTAGCCTTGAACCAACCTTGGTACTCAACCTGGAGCAGAGCAACAAAACCGCCAGTAAAAAGCTCAACTACATTGACCACCCAGTAATTGGCACCCTGATCTATTTTGAACCGATTGCCCTAGACGATGCCATCCAACAAATTGCCCTTGAAAAATTAACCCCAACGGCAGAAGAGGCACAACTAACCTCTAGCAGTGCGGTTCAATTCGCCCCAACTCAAGACGAGACAACAACCAGCAGCCAATAAAACATCATGGCGCTGGATAAAAAAACGCCCGAGCTATGCGCACATAGCCCGGGCGTTTATTTCTGTTTCTCACCAAAGAAGGTCAGAAACCACGCGATTGGATAAGCTTGCTAATCCAAGACACTGCCTTTTGCTCAAATGCCGAGAAAACAGACAAACCAAACCGTTCGGCCATGCCTTTTGGCTGCTTAAACGTCACCTGCACCACATCGGCATTTTCATAATGAGACACCAAATAAGAGTCACTGGTCATCACCTCATCCACCAGCTTATTTTCTAATGCTTCGGCACCATACCAGGTATCACCTGTGGCTATCGCCTCTATGTCTAATCCAGGACGCTGACTGGAAACAAAATTCTTAAACAAAACATGAGTGTCTTCCAAATCTTGTTTGAACTTTTCACGGCCTTCATCGGTATTTTTACCCAACATAGTCAAAGTCCGCTTATAACGGCCTGCCGTGTGCAACTCCACATCAATCAAGCCTTTATCCAACAGACGATGCACATTCGGCACCTGGGCTACCACGCCAATGGAGCCTAAAATAGCAAATGGCGCGGCAATAATTTTATCTGCCACACACGCCATCATGTAACCACCACTCGCGGCCACTTTATCAACACACACCGTTAGCGGAATGTTTGCTTCTTTTACTCGTTGCAATTGAGAGGCTGCTAATCCGTAGCCGTGCACCACACCACCACCACTCTCTAACCGCACAACCACTTCATCTTCAGGTCGCGCTACGCTCAATACCGCCGTGATTTCTTCACGAATTGTTGTGACTGCAGAGGCTTTTATATCGCCATCAAAATCCAACACATAAAGACGCTTCTTACCGTCTGGTTGAGCGTTAGCCTTATGCTGAGCATCTTTTTTCTGGGCTTTCTTATCCAGCTTACGCTGTTTCTTCGCCGCTTTTGCTTGCTCTTTTAAAGTTTTTTTGTCCAACAGCTGATTGTTCAGCTCTGCTTTCATTTTGTCATAACCTTCATTCAGCTTTATCACTGAAAGATTGCCACCGCGCGATTTGCTTTTGCCGCTGGCGATGATGGCTAATAACACACCAATCACAATGGCCACACTGACCAACTTCAACATAAAGCCCGCATATTCTGTCAAAAATTCCAACGCTATTTTCCTTCCTAGTGATAAGTTATTGATGATATTGGGGCAATTAAAATAAATAGCAACGTCTAATAGAAGATTAACAATATAGATACGCGCTGAATTATCCCTTATGATCCTTACATTGCACTCACAATGTGGATAAAATGCGCAAACAAAATAATCATAAAGGAGCAATAAATGAAGGCCACCCTGTCACACGCGCTGAGCGACAACTTCCTAGGAGGCTCACCTCTTTGGTATAAGCAAGCCGTGATCGCATTTTTAATCCTGAATCCTATCCTGCTAATAACGGTTGGCCCCTTCATTACTGGCTGGATATTGATTATTGAGTTCATCTTCACGCTGGCCATGGCATTAAAATGCTACCCACTGCAACCTGGCGGTCTGATCGCAATAGAAGCGGTGCTGTTAGGATTAACCAACCCCCAGGGGGTGTACCAAGAAGTGATCCACAATATCGACGTCATTTTACTATTGATGTTCATGGTGGCTGGCATCTACTTCATGAAAGATATGCTGCTGTTTATTTTCAACAAACTCTTGGTCAAGATCCGCTCCAAACTCATTATCTCGCTGGTATTCAGTTTAGCTGCTGCGATCTTATCGGCTTTTTTAGACGCTCTCACGGTGACCGCCGTATTAATCAGTGTCAGTGTTGGCTTCTATTCCGTCTATCATAAGGTCGCTTCCGATCAGGCCAGCGGCAAATACGATAACAGCAGCGACGACCACATATTACCTGTTAATTACCAAGATCTGGCTCAATTTCGCGCTTTCTTACGCAGCCTATTAATGCACGGCGCCGTCGGCACCGCATTGGGCGGTGTGGCCACCTTAGTGGGAGAGCCTCAAAACCTCCTAATCGCTATGGTTGCAGGCTGGGACTTCGCTGAGTTTTTTCTCCGCGTTGCTCCCATCTCCATGCCAGTCTTGATCTGTGGCCTCCTCACTGTTGTTGTGCTGGAAAAAATGTCTTGGTTTGGCTATGGGGCGACTTTACCGGAAAATGTGCGCAATATTTTAAAGAATTTCGAGGAAGAAGAAGCCAAAAAAAGCACCAACAAGCACAAATCTCAGCTCATAGTTCAAGGCTTTGTAGCATTACTATTGGTACTTTCACTGGCTTTTCATGTGGCAGAAGTCGGTTTAGTTGGGTTGATGGTGATTGTCCTACTAACATCCTTTAACGGCATTACTGAGGAGCATAGAATTGGCCATGCATTTGAAGAAGCTATGCCATTTACCGCTTTGCTAGTGGTGTTTTTTACCGTCGTTTCTGTGATTCACAGCCAACATTTATTCCAACCTATTATTGATCTTGTACTGAATATGCCAGAGCACTCCCAGCCTATCATGTTCTTTATTGCCAATGGCGTACTGTCGGCCATCAGTGATAATGTGTTTGTTGCCACCGTGTATATCGGCGAAGTCAAAGCCGCCCTTGATGCCGGTCACATTACTCGCGAGCACTTTAACACTCTAGCCGTAGCGATTAACACTGGTACAAATTTACCGAGTGTCGCCACACCGAATGGCCAAGCGGCATTTTTATTCTTACTTACCTCAGCGATTGCCCCACTCCTGCGCTTATCTTATGGCACCATGGTGTGGATGGCGTTGCCTTACACCCTAGTACTGAGTTTGGTAGGCGGCTTTTGTGTGCTTAATTTTTTATAGCAGCTTCACGACCAAGCTATAGCGAAAAAAATGCCCTTGATCATCAAGGGCATTTTAGACTCACCAAACCGCTGGGTTAATGCTTAAGCCGCCATAAAGACTGACCCGACTTTTTATCGATTAAATCCAGTCTTTCCTCGTGCATCTTTAACTCTTCGTCATTAGCTCGTAGCACTTTCAACATAGGTCGGTCCGCACTTAGACGACGTATTTGCCCGACGTTTTCATTGCCCTCCGAATCTTGATCCGCGCCATTGCTCAGACCTAGACTGGTTTGCCCACCTGTCATTAATAGGTAAACATCCCCTAAGATCTCAGAGTCCAATAAGGCGCCGTGCAATTCTCGGTGCGAGTTATCAATACCGTAGCGCTTACAAAGAGCATCCAGGTTGTTCTTCTGACCTGGGTGTTTTTTTCGAGCGTATACCAAGCTATCGAACACTTCACAGACTTCTGCAATTTTTGGATAACCTCCCAATCTTGCAAACTCATGATCGATAAAGCCAATATCAAAGGGGGCATTATGGATAATCAGCTCTGCGCCTTTGATAAATTCGAAAAAGTCTTGCGCTATTTCATGAAAGCGAGGTTTGTCAACCAGGTATTCATTGCTAATACCATGAACTCGGAACGCCTCTTCTTCGACTTCACGGTCAGGGTTTATATAGACATGGTAGTGGCGCTTAGTAAATTTTCGCCCCACCATCTCAACACAACCAATCTCAATGATTCGGTGACCTTGTTTTGGATCAATACCCGTGGTTTCGGTATCTAGAATAACTTTTCTCACTGTGCCGCCCTCAACTCATCAATACCCTGATTAGCAAGCTGATCCGCAATTTCGTTACCTTCAATGCCAGCATGCCCTTTGACCCATTTCCAGGTAACATCGTGAAACTGGCACTGCTCATCCAGCGCTTGCCATAAATCTTTGTTTTTAACGGGTTGCTTAGAAGCGGTTTTCCAACCTTTACGCTTCCAACCTGCCAACCATTCTGTAATACCCTTTTGCACATAAGAGGAATCGGTATACAAGGTAACCGAACACTTCTCTTTCAATGCTCTTAGGCCTTCAATGGCGCCCATCAACTCCATGCGATTATTAGTAGTGTCATGCTCTCCACCACACAAACGTTTCTCATGTTCGCCAAAGGTCAACCAAGCACCCCATCCACCAATGCCTGGGTTACCTTTACAGGCTCCATCTGTATATATAATTACTGCTTTCAATCTTTTATCTCTTTCGCTGCTGGCTTAGTAAAAGGAGGCACTCGCACACGAGCGCTTTTCCAACGAGGTTTAAGGGGAATATAACGACGCGTTTGCTTAGTGGCAGTAAGGATATAAACTCCGCCAAAAGGCAACTTAAAAGGTGTTAATACGCGTTCGAACCAACGGCATCGTTGACGCCACTGGGCATTTTTTATCGGTGGTTCATAATGTATAAAGTGCTTCTCTTCTAATGTCAGCCCCGCTACTTTTAACCAATCTTCTAACCGCTTATAGCCAATAAAACGGCCACACCATGGGGCCTTCACACGTTTAGAAAACCATCGTCTTAGCCCCCAAAAGCTTAATGGGTTAAAGCCAATCACAATCAACTTACCACTTGGCAATAAGGTCCTTGCCGCTTCGCGTAAGTCGTCATGAGGGGTTAAGGATAAGTCCAGTGTATGATGCAACACATGCAAATCGACACCGTCCGATTCCAACGGCAATTCATTGGCTTTCGCTACCACTACATTTTTCGGCGCACCTAACTCAAGTTCTGGTGCAATCAAAATACTCTCACGTAACCGATGCTGATCAAATGAAAGATTTTTAAGCGGCGACTGCACTACTAAATAATACCCAACTGCATGGTCTATCTGCCGCTCAATGTGCGCATGTTCCAAGTCTCTTAGGCTGTTTCCCAGTTCTGATTTATACCACGCCTGGAACAATTGTCTTGATTGATCATTCAACATACAATGATTCTCTAATTAACACGGCGCAAGCGCACCATTATTATTGATGCATCACTGAACAGCAGATGCCAATTAAGCAAAAGATAGGCTGTACTATGACATTTATTCCACTGCACGCTTTTAGCGACAATTATATCTGGATAATCCACGAGAAAGATAGCTCACTCATCTGGGCTGTAGATCCAGGGGATGCCAATGTAGTGAGCCAATATTGCGACACTCATGACCTCGAATTAGCCGGCATTTTAATAACCCACCATCACCAAGACCATACGGGGGGAGTCGCGCAATTAAAAGCACACTATCAATGTCAGGTGTATGGCCCGGCACATCTCGCTCCCATGGTCACTCATCCATTACAAGAAGGGGATACAGTGACGGTTTTTTCTCGCTCTTTTCGGGTTTTAGAAACCCCTGGCCATACTTTAGATCATCTTTGTTATTTCAGCGACCAAGACACTCCTGTCTTATTCTCTGGTGACACTCTCTTTCGTGGTGGCTGTGGCCGCATTATGGAAGGTACCCCGGAGCAAATGCTTGCCGCGATGAACAAATTGGCCGCCCTTCCTGACAACACCTTGGTCTACTGTACTCATGAGTACACACTGGCAAATTACCGCTTCGCTTTGCATCTAGATCAGCAAAATAAGGCATTACTAGCGGCACAACAAGACAGCCAGCAAGCGCGTCAGCAAAAGCAGGTCACGTTACCCTCCTCCATGGGCTTAGAGAAACAAACCAACCCCTTTTTGAGAAGCCATATCCCTGCACTTGTCAGCCAAGCGGCGCAACAACTTAACGAAGCCGCCGCCACCAATCAAGTGGATGCTTTTAGCCAAGTAAGACGTGCAAAAGACACTTTTAGTTGACCTGCGCAGTCACACCTTTAGAATGTCCCGACTTTAAATTTAAATTGTGAGTTCCATGATCAAGCATTTTCTTTGGGTTTTGTTTATAAGCCTAGTACTCAGTGGCTGCCAAACAGCATCCAATGTTCAAAATGAAAACAGTACAACAGATCTAGAAAGCGACTCTGACGCCGTCGAAGCCGACGTGCAGCAGACAGGCTTTATTGATACTGTGCCTCCTGTTTCCCCTGATGATGAAGCAACATCGTCTGATGACCAGCAAGCAGATGTCGTTGCCAGTGAGCCACAACCACCTAAAGATTTATGGGTGAGGATGCGCCAGGGGTTCGCCTTGGACTTGGACATCAATAAGCCTCGTCTTTCCTCTCAGTTACGTTGGTACAGCTCCCATTTAAACTACCTCGATCGCGTCTCTGTGCGTGGCCAACGCTACCTCTACTATATTGTGAGCGAATTAGAAAAAGCAGGCATTCCTTCGGAAATCGCCCTACTGCCGATCGTTGAAAGTGGTTTTGACCCTTTTGGCTACAGCCATGGCCGCGCCTCAGGCCCGTGGCAATTCATCCCATCAACTGGGCAAATGTATGGCCTAGATCAAAACTGGTGGTATGACGGGCGCCGCGACATTATCGGTTCGACTCAAGCCGCTATCGCCTACTTGACGCGCCTCAACAAAATGTTCGATGGCAATTGGCTACAAGCATTGGCAGCCTATAATTCAGGCGAAGGCACAGTATCAAGAGCCATTCGTAAAAATAAGCGCGCCGGCAAACCTACGGACTTCTGGTCCCTTGATCTGCCGAGCGAAACACGTGCATACGTACCAAAGCTGCTGGCGCTGGCAAAGATCATTAAAGATCCGAAAAAATACCATTACAAAACCCATTTCATTGCCAACAAACCCTATTTTGAAAGCGTTAACATTGGCGGCCAACTTGACCTTGCCCAAGCGGCAGAAATGGCCGACATCAGTATTGATGAAGTCTACCTGCTTAATCCAGGCTTCAACCAATGGGCCACTGCACCAGATGGCCCACACCGCCTATTAATCCCGATCAAAAAGGCCAAACTGTTTCGCAAGAAGCTTGCTGAGATCCCAGCGGACGAACGGGTTACTTGGGTACGCTACTCAGTGAAAGCGGGTGACAACTTATTGCTGGTCGCTAAAAATCACAATACAACCGTGAGCGTACTTGAAGAAGTCAACAAAATGTCTTCTACCATGATCCGCGTTGGCCAAGAATTAATGATTCCGGTAGCCGGCAATAAGATCGAAAGCTACACACTAAGCTCTCATCAACGCCTGTTAGCCAAACAATCTCGCGCCCCT
The DNA here is from genome assembly GCF_003387375.1 of Marinomonas pollencensis. Taxonomy (GTDB): domain Bacteria; phylum Pseudomonadota; class Gammaproteobacteria; order Pseudomonadales; family Marinomonadaceae; genus Marinomonas; species Marinomonas pollencensis. Next base: position 82,922 of record NZ_QUNG01000001.1, read on the forward strand.
GGTCGTAATCGAATCAAAATCAATTACACGGTTAAAGCAGGAGATAGCCTCTGGCTGATCGCCAATCGCTACGACACCGATACCAAAACGCTGGCGCGCTGGAACAACATGGGGCTGGCTGACCCTTTGCACCCTGGCAAAAAGCTGGTGGTGTGGCTGGAGCCCAAAGATAACAACAGTAACCGCAGCGTAATGAAAAGAGTTGTCTACACCATCCGCTCAGGGGATTCGCTCGCCATGGTAGCAAACAAGTTTCGGGTATCACTCAATGACATCCGCAAATGGAACCCTATTGTAGGTGGAAAAAAATACGTACAGCCCGGTGACAAAGTGACCTTGCTGGTCAATGTGGTGGGTGGCTAAACCTCAGCACAGCAGATAAAAAAAGGCTTCCAATGGAAGCCTTTTTTTATCTATTCTAGTTAACGCGCTGCTCTACTCGTAACGGCAAAAATACGCTGTAGTTTGCGTCACTTTTAAGCTAAACGACAAGTTGGCTTCCACAATAAAAGTCTCACCTTTGGTAACCGTCTGCCAAGAAGTTTCTCCAGGTAACTTTACCGTCAATGCACCAGACACTACTGTCATATACTCGCGCTGGTTGGTACCGAATTCGTACTCACCCACAGACATTACACCAACCGTCGACACCCCTTCTTGGTTTTCCAAAGCAATGGACTTAACACTATCATTAAAATAACTATTAACTTTTAATTCAGTACTCATAAATAAACGTAAGCCTTTCATATTAATAACAAATTGTTAGCCCAAGCCAATTTCCCTTAAGCTTTAGTATGCGCCTATAGACTATACTAATCCCCCACCATTTCTTCAATGATCCACTCTTTAAACGCCGACATAGCTGGGGTGACCGTACTGCGCTTTTCGTATACTAGATAAAACGATCGAGTACTAATCAAATGTTGATCAAACAAGACTTTGAGGGTTCCTGCCTCGATTTCTGGCCTAACCAGGTCCACATTAGAAAGCGAAATACCCAAGCCTTGCGCCGCTGCCCCTGCGGTTAAAGAACCACTGGAGAACATCAAACCGCGCCGGAAAACTTTAGGATCTAAGCCGTTTTGCTGCAACCAGTCATGCCACTCATCCTTGCGCTTTGTCACGTGCAACAAAGGGTAAAAACGCATATCTGACGGCTCATTAAGCGGCTGCTCTGGGCGAATTAATTTAGGGTTACAGACGGGAAATAATTTAGCCGGTGACAAATAATAGGCTTCGACACCCTCCCAGTCACCATTACCAAAGTAGACCGCCATATCAATATTGCCAGCCGAAAAATCGATCAAGCCGGTTGACGAGCTAATCTCAATTTGAATGTCTGGGTAACGGGCTTGAAAACGCTCCATTCTTGGCATCAGCCAACGAGTAAGAAAGGCCGGCGCTACCGCCAATTTCAAAGAGCCAATCTTTTGTTTACTTTTTAACTCAGTCGTCGCGCGCTCAAGCTGCTCAAAAATATGTTTAATTGGCTTTAAATAGGACTCACCTGCTTCAGTAAGAATCACTTTCCGCTTCGTCCTTCGAAACAACTCAACTCCTAGAAACCCCTCTAAGCCTTTAATCTGATGACTAATCGCTGAAGGGGTAACTGACAACTCCTGGGCCGCTTTATTAAAGCTGCCATGACGTGCTGCTGATTCAAAGCACCTCAGTGAGTTTAGTGGCGGTAAACGATTAATAGGCTCATCTCCAATTAAAGAGTAAAACTAATCAATAGCGTGATTTAGACTCAACTGTCAAACAATAAATCACGGCCAATCTTACAAAACCATTAGAGCGCTAGAAAGAAGCCCTGACTAAGCCTCTTCGTCCCCTGAATCCACAGGCGTTGGAAAACGCTTTGGTGGTAATTTAAAGGCATCAAAACCATCTTGTTTATTATCATGAAAACGGGCTTTTCCAGCCGCTTTACGCGGTGCCTTTTTCGCCGCCTTACGGGCTTTCGATGGCGCGGGCGTTTTATCAAATTTGCGGGCCGGTTTCGCGGCGGCCAGACCTTTGAATTTTGGCTCTAGACCTTCAACAACATCTTGATCGAACTTACGCTGTAAAAAGGCTTCAATGGCTTTAAAATTATGCCAGTCTTTCGGGCCGACTAAGGAATAGGCATCGCCCTTAAAACCTGCTCGCCCTGTACGTCCCGTACGGTGTACAAACTCTTCGGCCTGCTTTGGCACATCAAAGTTAAAAACATGGCTGACACGCGCTATATCCAACCCTCGAGAAGCCAGATCCGTACTGACCAACACCTCAAAATGACCTTTCGCAAAGCTCTCCATCACCTTATTGCGCGCTGCTTGTGATAAATTGCCATTCAATGCTTGTGTGGTTAAACCCCAGCCCTCGATCATCTCTGCTAAGCGCGCGGTATCACTCTTAGTCGCGGTAAAAACAATCGCCTGCTTAATGGTTTGGCTCGTTATCAAGTGTTTAAGAATGTCTTGTTTATGGTCCAAATGATCACACAAGTAAACATGTTGCTCGATGTCTTTGTGCTCATCGTAGCCCTGACCAATAGCGACCCGTGAAGGCTCTTTTAATAGTTCGCCCGCAATTTCACTGACATCGGTATTGTCCAAGGTGGCAGAGAAAAACAAGGTTTGTCGCAATCTGTGGCTAGCCGCGGCATTGATCGCCCGCACTGCTTCAGCAAATCCTAAATCCAGCATTCGATCCGCTTCATCTAAGATCAGCAACTCTAAGCCTTCTAAAAAAACATGACGCTGCTTTAAGTGATCCGCTAAGCGGCCTGGCGTGGCAACAATAAAATGAGGGTCTTTTTGCAGCTGCTTATGTTGATCATTAAAGTTCTCTCCTCCTTGAATCAAAATAGAAGAGTAACGACTGCCCGCCAGTAGTAAACGTAGCTGACTATAAACTTGTTTCGCCAGCTCTCTGGTTGGCACCAAGACGACAACCCTAGGATCACGTTTCGACAAAGCACGTGTTTTATATACACGATGCAAGGCCGGCAAAAGGTAAGCCAGTGTTTTTCCCGATCCGGTTTTAGAAGACGCCAACAAATCGCGCCCAGCCATTGCCTCAGGAATCGCACGCGATTGAATCTCCGTGGCCTCCTCAAATCCCAAATGGTCAATGGACTTTAAAATACGATTATCAAAACCAAAATCTTTGAATAACAAGTAACCTACCCCTTTCTAAAAACGAAGACACAGCCTAATGACAGTGATGAATAACAGCATTATACCTCAGGGCAGCAACGTCAGACACGAGGATTTCACTCATCTAGAATGAATAAATACGCTTTCCCTGCACTCACCAAGCCCATACCACTGCCTTGCGGGGTGTTCACAGCAACCAACTCTTCCACAAGCTGGTAAAAAACATTCCGATGAAGCATCGCCTTCATACCATATCGCATTGATATATATGGCCTTTCAGCTTGCTCACTCCCTTCCAGCCAAAGTTCGCAATCTACCCCTAACACCTTCACATCCTCGGTTAAGGTCGTAAATTCAATCGCCGGACCTTTGGCAGTATCAATATAGCGCCACTTAGTCACGAGAAACGGGGCATCCTCCACTTGAATTCGCACTTTTTCGACAGGCGTGACTAAAAAGTACTCGCCTTCTTCGTACCATAAAATATGCGAAAATAAGGTAACCATTTTAGCGCGCTTTATTTTGTCACCATCATGCACCCAATCCCCATTGGCTTTAACCACCAAATCCATATCACCACAAAATTCAGGGTGCCATAGATGCACTGGGGGCAAACCCGATTTTTTATCCTTTTCAACGGCTTTTAAATCAAGCATGGGAACCTCTCATCTCATTATAAAATTAGTAGATCAAACTAACTCACCTAAACTTTAATTTTATTCAAGATCAAAGGCGTGATCTTGAAAGCAATTCACTGATAGGATACCTCTAACATAAAGAACAACGAAACCCTTCGCAACACGATGGGCGTTTCATTTACTTAGAGTGTGCCATCATGAAATCTGAATTAGCAACCAAGTTTACCGACCCTAGCCGTGGGGTTTATTTTATTGGCACTACGCCACCCCGCGCCAGCGTAGAAGAAGAACAACTAAACCAAATCAGCCAAAAGCTACTGCAACGCCTAGATAATATCGACGTGGATGGTTTAATCGTTTATGACATTCAAGATGAAAGTAGCCGTATTGACAAGCCTCGGCCATTTCCATTTATGCAAACCCACGACCCCAGAGCGTGGTCAAAACGCCTAAAAGACGCGGCTCAAATACCCGTTATTACTTACAAATCGGTTTCTTCTCGAACAACAGAAGAGTTTACTTTATGGTTGCAAGAAGCTTGGAACGAATTTGATATAAGCGATATAGTCCTAGTGGGCTCTCCTTCCTCTGATGGTGATATCAAGCTGCCTTTAGCAGAGGCCTATAAAACCTTAGCCAATACGCCTCTTGACTTCAATTTAGGCGGTGTAACCATTGCCGAACGCCATGCTAAGAAAAAAGATGAGCATTTACGACTAATAAACAAATCAGAAGCTGGGTGTGAATTCTTTATTTCGCAAGCGGTTTACAACCCTCAGGCGACCGCTGATTTAATCAGCCAATACGCTCAGACTTGCAAAGCTCAGGGCATCACACCAAAACGAGTAATTTTGACCTTCACCCCCTGTGGTAGCGCGAAGACATTAGAATTCATGGAATGGTTAGGCATTTCTGTGCCTGTAGCGACTAAAAACCGCATTCTAGGCTCGGCAACACCACTCGATGAATCCATTAAAATTTGCCGCAGTGCGTTAGAGCTCATCATGGAAACCGCCTTGCCTGATGGCGTTCCACTTGGCTTAAACATTGAGAGCCTAACGAACCGGAAAGAAGAAATTGATGCGTCCATTGACTTATACAAGCTGCTGAAAGCAACGCTCGACTTAAAACTTGCAGAGCAGGCTCTGCTGTAATCCAGCCAAGCGACAAATTAAGGGGCGCACTCAATCAATAAGGAGTGCGCACCAGCATGCTGCTCAGACTAATGGGCCACCAAACCTAACTCGCGGATGACTTTATTGACTTTTGTCATCACCGCATCTTGTGACAATTGCGCCATCGCATCGCTGCGATGCACAGTAGTCGCCCAAGGCAAGGATTCCACAGGCTTGCCGGACTCTTCTTCTACTAACTCACGATACACACTCACCACATTGTCTTGGTCATTATAAGGGCCGGTGCGCTTTGGGTTAGACAGAGCAAACAAAGCAATCACTGGGGTTTTTACAATGGTCGCCATATGCGCGGGCCCGGTGTCGGGACTGATGATTAATGCGGCTTTTCGAATAACATCTAACAAGGACGCTATGCTTGTTTTAGCCACCAGATTACGCACCGCAAAGCCTTCACTGACCGCATTACATACCTGGATTTCACGTGCACTTGGCCCACCGGTCACCACAACATCAATGCCTTCGGCCAATAGCGTCGCTATCAAATGTCGGTAGCCTTCAAGAGTCCAATCTTTGCTCACCTTTGAGCCACACGGGTTCACTACCACAAAACGCTCAGGCAACGACAAATCGCTGTCTGGAATCGATAACTGCCAAGAAGGCGACTGATCTGGCACATCAATCGCCCGCGCCAATGACATCAAAGCATCCAATACATGCTTTCCGGTAGGCTCTGGTGCTAATTGATTAACAAACCAATGCTGCTTTTCACGGGAATGGGATTTGGCAAAGCCGATCCGTTTTTTGGCACTCAACACCCGGGTTAATAAACTGGCGCGTAACGACCACTGCATGTGCAGCAAGACATCAAACTTGACCCCTTTTAGTGACCTCCCAAGGGCAAACATGCCTTTGAAGCCAGACTTTTTATGGTAAACATGAACATCAATATTTGGCATCAAACGAACTAATTGCGCCTCAGCAGGGCCTGTTATCCAGGTAATCTGAGCATTGGGGTAACGCCTCTGTATTGCCGTGACCACCGACATGGCATGGCAAACGTCCCCCAATGCAGATAATCGTACTATGGCAATTCGTTGAATGCTTTCTTGTGTCATCTTAGCCTCAAGTGCTGTTTAAAATCGGCGATTATTATAGAATAGCCAGCTTTGAATGTGTCTAAATTTATCTGGCACAATAAATGAACAATGATTAAGCGAGCCCTATGCCGGATTCTCATATTATTGATGGCCACACCACTCTTTTGTGCAGCCAAGCATCACTGCCGGTTGAATCAAATTGGTTCTCGGCAGAATATTGGCAAAAAAAGCATGCGTTAACGGGTACCGGACAAGGTCGCGGCGAAGTATGGTTTATTAATAGCGAGTTTGGAAACTTCGTTATGCGGCGTTATCGCCGCGGCGGATTGATCGCAAAATTTAATAAAGACGCATTTTTATTTACCAAGCCTACCGAGACTCGTCCTTGGCAAGAGCTAAGCTTGCTTGAAACCATGGTCGGTCTTGGCTTACCGGTGCCGCTACCGGTGGCAGGTATCTACCGAAAAAAATGGGGCTTCTATCGCGCCCATTTATTAACTCAAACCATTGCTAACGCAACCGACCTGTTTGACATATTAAAAGCAGGTAAAAGCGATACGCTAGACTGGAAAAACATCGGTGCCGTCATCAAGCAATTCCATCAACATGGCATTTACCATAGTGACCTAAACTGCCATAACATCATGGTGGATGAACAAAATAAGGTTTGGCTAATTGATTTTGACAAATGCGATCAACGAGCCATCGAGGAAGAATGGACACAAGGCAATATCAACCGCCTAAAGCGCTCTCTCGATAAAGAGTCTCAACGACACACAAACTTTAACGTCTCTGATGCACAGTGGCGTGATTTACTGGAGGGATATCGTGGCTAAGAAGAGCACGACAGAGTTAACACTCAAACAGTTACTTGCACCAAAATACTGGCTAACCTGGTTGGCCATGTCGGTGACTTACATAGTAAGCTTTTTACCTTGGTCAACAAAGCAAAGCCTGGGAAAAGTCTTAGGCTTATTACTGCACAAAACCGCCGCTCGCCGTCGCCATATTTGTGATGTTAACTTGCAAATTTGCTACCCAGAAATGTCCCAAGCTGAACGTAAAAAGCTGACTCGCCAACACTTCATTAGTGCCGGAAAAGGCTTTTTAGAAACCTTTGATGCTTGGTACCAACCGGCCTCAAAACTGATGCCTAGAGTAGACTGCGATTCTCAAGCTGTGGTTGATAAAGCCTTAGAAGCGGGCAAAGGCTGCATCCTAATCAGTGGCCATTTTGCTCCGCTGGACTTGTGTGGCACCTTGATTGCCAGTCACCTAGACCTACACCCGATATATAAACGTCAGAACAATCCAGTTTTTAATTGGGTAATGGAACACCAGCGTAAAAAAGTGTACAGCAAAACCATTGAACGCTCAGACATGCGTGAAGTGCTTAAGTCTCTTAAGCTGAACAAACCAGTTTGGTATGCAGTCGATCAAGACTACGGCCGTAAACATTCTGTATTTGCGCCTTTTTTCGGCCGTCAATGTGCGACCATTTCACACATCGGCCGCATTGCAAAAATGACCAAAGCACCAGTACTGCTATTGGATTATGGGCGTACAGAAACAGGCTACACTTATCGTTTTACTGAAGTCGAAAACTACCCGACAGACGATGATGTTACCAACGCGACGGTTATTAACCAATTAATGGAACAAGCGATCTCCACTAAAAAAGAGCAATACCTTTGGTCACATCGCCGTTTCAAAACCCAACCAGTAAAAGGCGATCCATCACCTTACAACAAATAAGATGCTCGCGCCGCCCTAAGCGCCTATTCAGGTCGCTTAGGGCAAATACTTCGCGCCATCAGCCTGCTAATTCATCCCGTATTTGAGCCAGTAAAGACACGCAGTTCAATCGTTTTTCAGCATCAAAAATAGGGATAGACACAATCAGCTCATCAATACCTGTCTTATCGACAAAGCTTTTCATCTGAAATTTCACCGAAGCTTTAGAACCCACAAATGCATACTGCAAAGTATGATTAACCATTTGCTTCTCCAACTCTGTCCAGAGACCACTCATTGCCGTGACTGGCGGCGCAAACGGCACATTCTTCCCCCGTCGTAAGTTGATAAATTGCTGCTGCACAGACGTAAATAAATACGCCGCCTCTTCATCAGAGTCCGCCACCACAGCCATCACTCCTGCCATCGCATAAGGTGACGGATTCTCAATGCTAGCTTGGTAATGGCGACGATAGAGACTCAAGGCTTGAAGCAACTGATCCGGTGCAAAATGCGAGGCAAACGAATAAGGCAAACCAAACGACGCGGCCAGCTGTGCACTGTATAAGCTGGAACCCAGCATCCAAATCGGTACTTGAGTATTGCACCCAGGCACCGCCAATACTTTTTGATTTTCTACAGGCTGTGCTAAATAGCGGCGTAGCGTTTGAACATCCTCAGGGTATTGATCGACGGCGGCATCCATATTACGTCGCAGCGCTCTTGCCGTGTTCATATCTGTACCAGGTGCTCGGCCTAACCCTAAATCAATACGATCTGGGTAGAGCTCCGCCAAAGTGCCAAACTGCTCAGCGACAATCAAAGGAGAATGATTAGGTAACATAACCCCACCTGCCCCCAAGCGAATGGTGTGGGTGGCGGCCCCTAGATGAGACAATAGAACAGCCGGCGAAGAGCTCGCCACATTCGACATACCGTGATGCTCTGCCAACCAAAAGCGCTGAAAGCCTTCCACTTCGGCTCGCTGAGCCATGCGTAGGCTTTGACGAAAGGAGTCTGCAACACTATGCCCTTCAGCAATAGGCGCAAGATCAAGAATAGATAAGGGAATCATTGAGTCCGTCCATTGAATAAAATATACCCTATTATCTGGGGCAATCTATTCAATAGACAAGACTCAAAGTTTGCAGCAAATGCTAATACTTCGAAATATCTCGATATTCCTATGATTAGATCATAAGCTAGCGATTTTCTAACCGATTATAATCTAAAATACCACTCTCTCTTGGTCGTGCTTCGTGATTGTATTTATCAATTGCATCACTAACGGACCAGAATTTCGGATTCGTACGACGTATCCCAAAATGCGCCATCAAAGCAGAATAATCTTTGGCGGTGGCCATATTGGCAATTTCTTCTGCAAAGGCCTTTAGCTTAGTTTCGTCAACTTCCATAAAGGCATTTGGGTAATCCCCAAGCACACCCTTAACAACCGTCACAGTGTCTTCATTTGGCAAGCGTGCTGCCGCCTCATCAAACAAGCTTGAAATATTAGAATGAGCCTTATTGTGGATCAAACTAATGACTTCTTTCGGTGCACCATTACTGGTAATCAATACCAAGGCTGTGTTTGGCAAGTAGCGCAGTCCGCCTCCACTTATTGTCTGCAAATGCTTCAGAGTCGCAATTTCAGTTGGGCTTAAACGGCTCGTTTCCAAATCACGACTGTGATCTAGCACTTTCGACAAATGCTGACGCAACTGATCATAAAGCTCAGATTGGTAATCTTTCGTTTTATAGTGGATCTCAGATTCTGCTTGCACATTGATGTAATCACTAAAAATATAGTTTTTAATGCGCTGGTTCGCATCTCTGTACCAATATTTACGCACCTTCTCTCGCTGATCTTTTGGCAATAGAAGTAAGAAGTTCATCTCCCCTTCCATACGCAAGAAGTCCATGTACAGACGCGTGTCTAGCTGGTGCCCTACGTTGCCATAGACATCAAAGCCCGCCACTAGCAGGTAGTGAATACGCTCTAATAATGGGTAATCAATCAACCATGCGGTTTTTGGGTTTTGACCCACCAAACCTTTGACAACCGTCGCATTATCAAAATGTCTGAAAATGGTTAGCGCAGCATTATCATTATGCCCATCACCATCCCAAATCAAATTTAAGTCAATCGGCACACCGCTTTTCACTTCTTTTTCTACCAACTTGGCTTTGGAAGACAAGTATGACTTTTGCTGTTCAGAAAAACGCACCCAAGAACTTAACGGCAAAGCATTACTCGAACTCACCGCTGGCATATCCAAGTGCTGCACCTGATTTTCTAAGAAATCCGCAGTCTGCTTGTTGTAATGCAAATTGGGGTTAACAAAATAGACCCAAAAGTCTTCATTGATCACGTTAACGGCAACCTGCCCACGGCATACAGGCCCTTTAATAAAGGACATGATGGTGTTTTGTGAATGATCCAATAAGAAGCGATAACGACCATTCACAGGAATTTCTTTAAACGCTTTGAATGGGTTAGTCGCAATGTCACGATCATAACCAGGGTCTTTTGTTACTTTATAGTCAGTAGCATAAAAATAGGACTGCCAGCGTTTAAAAACCGCTTCATCTAGCTGATAAGGAATATGGTTTTTCTGCACGATCACTTCAGGATCTTGCCATAATCGATAGTAAACATGTTTCACACCCGGTGGGTCATAAGGACGACGAGTCGCAATACGCTCTATCGGCTCTCCAGGTGGGGTTTTCGAACGCACTAATCTAAAGGGCTGGTCATTGCCCTCACCTAGATACAAACTATAAAGGTAAATATGCTCGAAAATATAACGTGCAATTAACTGCCCTTTTAAGTCCGTAGGATTAAAACGTGTCTCCCACAGGTTTACTAATTTCTGCATTTTGTCGGACAAAGGCGCTGGCTTTGGCATTTTCCCGCCTTTTGCTAACCAGCTCGATAAAATATCAAACTCTTGCGGACTTAACGCAGGCAAACCATAAGGCATCCCCCATTTAGGGTAATTAAGCTTGAAGTCACCATATTCTTCGATGGTAGAACACTGCTGGTTTCTGGCCAAAGAAAAATCATAATCATCCGATAATACCGCCTGATTAAAGTTGCCTTGCTGCTTGCGTAACGAAATGGCCTGATAAATCAAACTGCCATTTAGGTTTGCTGCTGGGCTTTGGCCCCGCTCGTTTAATGCGGGGTAAAACCCTTTATCGCGCCACTCCTGTGGTGAATGTGCATCAATATAAAGGCGTGTCGGCTCAGCTGCCAAAAGACGAGTACCGTCATAAACAAGGTCTTTCGAGCCGCCTCTCTCAATGCCTTCCTTACCGGTCAACTTCAGCTGACAAGGGGCATCATAACAAGCATGACAAGAGACACATCGATGGTCCAATATGGGCCGGACTTTCTCATTATAAAAATCGGCGTCTTGTTGTGACACTTGCGTATCACGATTAGAGACTTTTTCGACACCATACATTTGGTCTAAATTTTGTGAAGCAAACACCGCACAGCCAGTCACAAATACTATTGAAAGGATAATCACCAGTACTCTTGGCATAAAAATTCCTAGATGAGTTTGGATATAATATTAAGATAGTGTAACAGGCGGGGAATTTACCATTTCCTTACGGTTTTTTTTACCATCAAATGGTAAGAGAATAAGGCAATACACAGCACCAATTAAGTGCAGAACATTATTCCAAAAAAAAACGCCCATAGTGGGCGTTTTTTATACAGCGTCGCGAAGAAAATCAGTTTTCTTCGATCACCGAGTTGTCTTCTTCGTATTCATCCGCCAATTCATAGGCATCATCACCCATGTCCTCATTGGCCAACAACAAAGCTTCTTCATAGGAGCCGCCGAATTCGATGCGAGTAATATCATACAAGTCATACTCAAAAGTATCATCAAACCAACGCGCGTCCGAACCAATTTCTTCTAGCTCATAAGTCACCGCGTCAGCTCGTACAACACGACCGATTTCACAACTGTCGGCTTCCACTTCTTCGCGGTGTAAGGTTACCAAGCCATATTCTTCACTAATATCGATTAGCAATACGGCAAGGTCTTCTAAATCCACTTCTGGGTCAACGACTTGCTCTTCACGAATAGCAAGTACACGCTTTTGAAAATCGTTAAAAGGAGCAGGATGAACAAAATCACTAATGTCTTCCAAAAACAAAATTTGGTAGCCATTGAGGTGCACACTGTCATCAACTAACTGGAGCAGAACCATTTCTTCGTTGGCGTCCACAACAAAGCCATCAGTCCAGCTATCCGGACCATCTAATTCTTCGCGAAATATGCGAACGACATTATTTCGATTACGGGCTTTTTCCAATTCGACGAGCATATCGGCTCCCTAAAAACGTAAAAAAATAAAACTAGCGCTAGTGTAAACCTAGCCAGCGATAGGAACAACTATTGAAGCACGTCATGCCAGTTTTCAACCATTTCTATTAGGTCTTCTAAACCACACTCTGCTTGAATGCCATCAGTTGAAGCACGGTAAAAGCTGTCTTGAGAATCGAACATAGCTTTTATTTCGTCTTCTGCCTGACTCATGTCCACCTGACGTGCCACCATCACACCTTCTTCACTGATAATCACTTCAAAAGGGCCATGTTTGAATTGCGTGGTTTCTTTTTCATATTCTGCCAAACGCGCAGCGGATAAAACGCGCTGAATGTTTTCTTTATCAATAACAAATTGTGTCACCCATTCAGCAATAGCAGCGAACTCATAATCGGCATAAATACGATAGCGGCTTTCTTCCTGATCAAAGGCAATTTCATAATCCATGACTTTGAACCTCACTTATTCTCATCATTCGATCGAGCTTGGCCTTGTTGTGCCTGCTCGTTACGGTATTTTCTGTTTTTCTCTTGCTGACGCTGAGGAACAGCGGCCGCTAATCTGGCCTGTCTCTCAGCCTCTTTTTTCGCTTTCGCTTCTTCTACCAATTGCTCTTCGTGAGCGATCATCTCTGGTGTTTCCATCACATAAGGACCGATCGCACCAGTACGAACATCGTTCAAAAACACTTCAGCGGCCTTGTGCATATCCACCTTGCCACCGGCGCGCAAAGCACCGCGTTTTGAACCTATGGTTTTTAGCACTTCAAAAGAATCGACTGGCGCTTCTTTTAATTTATATCGTGTCGTCAGTGACTCTGCGTAATCCTTAATAAAGAATTTCAGTCCAACTAACGCCACATCTTCATAATCAATTGCGGTATCGCGCACCGCACCCGTGACCGCTAATCGATAACTGGCATCGGGGTTTTCAATTTTAGGCCACAAGATGCCTGGTGTGTCTAACAGCTGAAAGCCATTCGTTACTTTCAACTTCTGCTGCGCTTTGGTCACCGCAGGCTCGTCACCTACTTTTGCCACGCGACGTCCCAGCAAGGCATTCATTAAACTGGATTTACCCACGTTTGGAATTCCAGCAATCATTGCTCTAATGGGTTTTTCAGCGCTGCCTCTATGGGGCACCATTTGACTCACCCATTGGCTGATTTTGGCTACGTCAGCCTTATCTTGTGTCGAAAATGGGTGCGCCATGACAGATTCACTGCCCTGCCAATGTTCGAGCCATAGCGCCAATCGGTCACGATCCGCCAAGTCTTTTTTATTCAGCAAGCGCAGAACCGGCACCGAGCCACGCAATGTATTTAACATTGGGTTCTGGCTAGAATCTGGAATGCGCGCATCCAATACTTCGATGACAATATCGACCTGTGTCATCACTTCTTCGATTTCTCGACGCGCCTTGTTCATGTGTCCTGGATACCACTGAACGCTCACCCCTATTTACCTCTCTAATCGCCATGCATTTTGCGGTTGCGCAGTCTACCACAAGTTCGCCTTGAAAATTCATAAAATAGCGCACGACAAGTAAGCAAGCGTATTTCATGCGCTACAAGCTAAATTATCTGAAACCTAGGCGTTTAATGATCTAGGTCAGTACGTTATTTTATGGCTGGAATACACTAACCCCGTTCTCTACATAACAGGCCTACTGCCCTGGGTAGCCTGCCATGTCTTTGGGAATGATCTCTTGATCGGACGTTAGTCCTAATTAGCCGAGCAGGTTTTCCCGCTCGGCTTTTTTTGTTTGTTGATCAACATAATTCAATAAATCAGGATACAGAGCAAAAAACACCGCTTCACCTTGTCTAATCACAGTGGGCAACTCATCCAGAAAAGGCTGTAAATACGCCCCATGTCGCCAGCGGCGCATAATCGAATGCAAGGCATTTTCGACGCCTTCAACAGTACCAAGCTCAGCCAGCCAGTTATTTTGTTGCAACGAATATATCATTTTCTGTAATCGCGCAGGGCAGCGCTCCACATCGTTCAGCAGACCTTCCACCGCCTGCTGACAAAAAGCGTCTAGTGGTAACAAGGAGAACTGCGACCAGTTCTGAATTAACCAGTAGTCCATCACTATGTCTTGCACAATCCCTGCAAAGCGCCGCCGTCCAAGGCGTGGCATTCCACGAAAGCGGACACTCGCCTCATGCTCATCGACCATAACGTCAACTTTTTGATGCAATTGCCAACCTGAGTACAGATCCGCAGGCAGCTCATTGGCCACCACTGGGAAATCCCCAAGTAAGTTACCCGCCCATGAGGTTTGGGTTTCGTACGCAATATGTAGGTGCGCGAAGTAATTCATCGACAAACCTTAAACTCAGTTAAAAAAGAACGCTTTGACTAAAAACGACCGTTTTCGATACTTGCTATATTTTTGCTTAATATTTTGTAATCATAGTCTCTAATCGAATGGTCAACTTTGCACAACACACCTATTAATAGACCAAGCAATACACTTTCTTCCTCTTTTTTGTTGGTTGTAACTGAGACAAAAGCATGTTTATCAGCGTACTAGATCACCTAAAGATTACCCCTAAAAGACTTTTTCCTAGCACGGCTGTGCTGTTTATCGTTACCTTATTTTGTTGCCAGACGGCTTCTGCGGTCACTCTCAAAATGGCCTTTGACGCCGACCCTGTGTCTCTTGACCCCCATGAACAGTTATCCGAAGGGACCTTACAATTTTCTCATATGGTCTTTGACCCATTAGTGCGATGGAAGCAAAATGGTCAAATTGAACCGCGCCTAGCCACTCACTGGCAGCAAATCACCCCCACCACAACACGCTTTTTCTTGCGCAAAAACGTACGTTTTCAAACCGGCAACCAGTTCACCGCAGAGGATGTGGCATACACCATTCGTCGACTGAAACGCTCCGCGGATTTTCGCGCCATGTTTGATAACATCAGCTCGGTCATCGTCATCAACAAACACACGGTGGATATACGTTCCAGCCACACTAACCCATTGCTGCTTAACATAATGACTTATGTTTTTCCGATGGATAAAGTGTTTTATCAGGGCCGTGATCAAATCGTAAAATTCGGCAACTCTTTCGCCTCGAAACACGCGTCAGGCACAGGTCCATATATCGTCAAAGAACGAGAACCTGGAGTGCGCATGGTGCTGACCCGTAATAAAGATTATTGGGACACAAAATCAAAAGGCAATGTCGACAAAATCATTCTTACCCCGATCAAGAACGACTCAACCCGGTTAGCCGCTTTATTATCTGGAGATGTGGACTTTATTTCGCCTGTGTCACCGATTGATATTGAGCGCACCAAAAACAGTAAAGGCGTGCAAATTATGACGTTGCCAACCGGCCGTATCTTGTTGCTGCATATGAACGAAAAACGCCGCAAAGAATTCCGTGACGTACGCGTTCGACGTGCTATTAATTTGGCTATCAACCAACCGCTGATTGTCGAAAAGATACTCAAAGGCTATGCGGTGCCCGCAGGCCAACTTAGCGCCAGTAAATTTCTTGGCCATGTTAAAGGCTTACAACCTGAGCATGATGTGTCTAAAGCCCTAGAACTGATGAAACAGGCCGGTTATGAAAAAGGCTTTCGCATCAGCATGATGGCCCCCAACAATCGCTACATGAATGACGATAAGGTCGCCCAGGCAATTGCCGCCATGCTCGGGCGCATTCACATAACCGTTGACCTCAAAACCTTACCTAAAGCCCAATATTTTCAACAATATGATGAAAGAGCGGCTGACATAATGATGCTCGGCTGGCAGTCCGACACAGAAGATTCCAACAATTTATATGAGTTTATTATTGCCTGCCAAGATGCAGAGTCCGGCTTGGGGGCTTATAATGCCAGTGAATACTGCGCCCCTAGTATCAACACCGACATTAAACTGGCCAACCGAGAAACCAACCCTGAGAAGCGAGCTCGCATCATGCAACGGATCGAAGTGAAACTGCATGATGATGCCGCCATTGTGCCGCTCTATTGGCAATACAATATTTGGGCCGCCAAAAACAACCTGCATATTGACCGCATTGTAAATGATCAAAACCACCCTTTTCTTGGAGACCTTGTGATCGATGAAAAATAGTCTCAGTGCAATCCATTGTTATCACAAGGGCACACCGCCCTTGATGAATACTGCTTACCATGGAGCTCTAGAAGACTGATGTTTGTTTTTCTTCTGCGTCGTTTAGTTCAAGCTTTCGTAGTGATGATTATCATCAGCGTGATCAGCTTTGCCATCCAAAACAAACTGGGTGACCCTGTACTACAACACGTTTCCATGACCGTTGCTCCAGCTGAGCGAGCTCAAATTAGACAAGATCTAGGCCTCAACGATAATCTAGTTGTCCAATATTGGCGCTTTGCTAAAAAGGCCATCCATGGGGACTTAGGCACCTCTTATTACTACAAAGAACCCGTCCTCGATGTGATATTCAAAAAGCTACCGGCTACTTTTGAATTGGCCTTTTGCGCCATTGTTATGGTGGCTTTCATTGCCATTCCCTGTGGTATTTTAGCGGCCATCAAACCTAAAAATATTATCTCCAGGTTGGTGGTGGCTCTGAGCACCATGGGGATTTCCATTCCTATTTTTATCGTGGCCATTTTTTTGGTGTATATTTTCTCCATTCAACTTCACCTCGCCCCCAGCTTTGGCCGCGGCCAAACAACCGATGTCTTCGGTCTATGGGAGAGCGGGTTATTTTCAAAAGATGGCTTGCGTCACCTGATGCTTCCCAGTATTAGCCTTGCTTTTGCTTTGATGCCTATTTTTGTTCGCCTTATCCGCGCTGAAATGATTGAAGTACTGCAATCCGACTACATACGCTTTGCCTGGTCTAAAGGCCTAAACACACGCCGTATTTACTTCATTCACGCATTAAAAAACACCATGCTGCCGGTGATAACCGTTGGTGGAATACAAGCCGGAACTCTAGTGGCTTACACCATTTTAACCGAGTCTATTTTCCAATGGCCTGGCATGGGCTTTCTGTTTATGGATGCCGTAAGCCGTGTTGATACCCCTTTGATTTCTGCCTACTTAATTGTCGTTGGTGGTATTTTTGTGGTTACCAACACAGTCGTGGATTTGATTTATGGGTTAGTAAACCCCACCGTAAAACTGGCGAACCATGGTCTATGAGATATTTTAAAAAAGACATCATCACCCCTGCGCAAAGCAGTCGCTGGAGTCATATCTGGGCAGGCTTTATCGGCGACAAACTGGCGACCCTTGCTTTAGCCATTTTTGTGTTTTATTGCTTGGTGGCGATTTTTGCCCCTTTGCTGGCGCCTTATAATATCAACAACCCTAACTTCATGGACCTGGAAAACGCTGAAATTGCGCCCTTCTGGATCAGCGGAGACTCACGCTTTTTACTCGGTACCGACGCCCAAGGCAGGGACATGCTTTCTGTCATCTTATATGGCACTCGATTGTCCCTCACCATCGGCGTTTGTGCGGTCTTAATCCAGACCGCTTTGGGCATTTGCATCGGTCTCATCTCCGGTTATTTAGGCGGTCGTACCGATAACTTTTTAATGCGTTGTGCTGATATACAGCTGTCACTATCCACCATGATGGTCGCCATTGTTTTCTTGGCAATATTTCAAGCTATGTTTGGCATGGCCATGTACCAACAACTCGCCATGCTAATGCTGATACTGGTCATAGGTTTAGCGGAGTGGCCATTGTTTGCACGCACCATTCGTGCATCGGTGTTAGCGGAAAAACAAAAAGAGTATGTTGATGCGGCGCGCATCATGGGAATCAGCCCGAAGCGCATTATGTTCAAACACATACTGCCCAATACGCTGACCCCAGTTTTGGTGATTTTTACTGTACAGATATCCAATGCGATTGTCGCTGAAGCGGCCTTGTCTTTCTTAGGACTTGGCATGCCAGCGAATGACCCTTCTTTAGGCGCCCTTATTTCGGTTGGTTTTAGCTATATGTTTTCTGGCTCTTGGTGGATCTGTGTGATCCCCAGCGTCACCCTCATCATACTCATTCTGGTCATGAATATGCTCGGTGATGGCTTGCGAGACCACCTTAATCCAAAGACTTACAAAGATTAATATGAATTTATTGAGCGTCAGTAACCTAAATGTAAACTTTCATTTAAAAGGCCAAGACTTAGCTGCCTTGATAGATGTCAGCTTTACCTTGAACCGCGGCGAACGGGTTGCAATCGTTGGCGAGTCCGGTGCCGGAAAATCCGTGTTAGGCTTTTCGATTGTTAATCTGATCGACAAACCAGGCTATATCAAATCTGGATCTATCAAGCTGGATAATAAAGAAATCACCAAGATGACACGACCTCAACTTCAAGAAGTTCGTGGCAAGCGCATCGCAATGATTTTCCAAGACCCGATGATGACGCTGAACCCAGTGCTGACCATTGGTGCTCAGCTGGTCGAGGCGATTCGTAGCCACACTCGCATTTCTTTTAAAGACGCGAAAAACATTGCCATTGAAAAACTTCATAGCGTGCAAATCGCCTCTCCTGAAAAACGCTTTCACCAGTATCCCCATGAGCTATCCGGCGGCATGCGCCAACGGGTTATTATTGCCACTGTCTTGCTGCTCAACCCAGATATCATTATTGCCGATGAACCCACCACCGCTTTGGATGTGACCATCCAAGCTGAAATCATCCAGTTGCTGCTCGACATCTGTCGCAATAACAGCATGGCATTGCTGTTAATCAGCCACGACTTAGGTGTCGTGTCGCGCATCGCTGAACGCACCATTGTGATGTACGCCGGCCGCGTCGTGGAAGAAGGTCCAACCCTTGAAATCATCAACGACCCGCAGCACCCCTATACACAAGGTCTGCTTAACGCCTTACCCCAAATGGCCCTACCAGGTCAGCGTTTGAATCAGATAGTTGGCAGCATGCCACCGTTAAATGAACGGCCTACAGGTTGTGCTTTTCACCCTCGCTGCCCTTATGCCACAGACCAATGCCGCCAGCAGCAACCTGGCTTTATTAATAGCGGCGTCTCTACGGTGGCCTGCTTTATGGTGGAAGACATGCTTACCGATACAAATTCTGACTACGATGAGGAGATTGACTAGATGGCCACTCCTTTGATCCAAATTAGTCACCTTGAAAAAGCCTTTGCCAGTAACCAAAGCTGGTTTAGCCAATGGCGTATTGACCGTGGCAAACTGAGACGAAAAAAAGACAAGGTCCATGCATTAAACGGCGTTAACTTGACCATCAACCAGGGGGAAACCCTGTGCGTTGTCGGCGAGACTGGCTGCGGTAAATCCACCCTAGCGCGAGTCCTAATGGGCCTCACAGCCCCCAGCAAAGGCGAGGTGCATTACCAAGATCAACGCATCGATCACCTTAATGATCGCCAGCGGATGTTGTTTCGGCGCCGTATGCAGATGGTTTTTCAAAACCCCTACGCCTCGCTTAACCCAAGAATGACGGTTTACCAAACCTTGAGTGAACCCATTGCATTCCACAACCCACAATTGTCGGCTAAGCAAGTAGAAGAGAAAATTCGACCACTGCTAGAGTCCGTCGGTATTGCTCCAAGCAACATGGACCATTACCCCCATGAATTCTCTGGCGGCCAACGTCAGCGCATTAGCCTAGCTCGTGCGCTGTCGGTAGAACCTGACTTCATTATTGCTGACGAACCACTTTCTGCCCTTGATGTTTCAGTACAAGCACAAGTATTGAACCTAATGATGGACAAGCAAGAAGAGCACAATTTAACCTATTTATTTATCACCCATGACCTGGCTGTGGTAGAGCACTTTGCCACTCGCGTGGCGGTTATGTACCTAGGTCGAGTTTGTGAGTTGGCGAGCACAAAAACCCTCTTTAGCGCGCCTAAACACCCCTACACCCAAGCGCTACTGTCGGCTATCCCACGCTTGGATAACAACACCACTCAGCCGATCCGTTTGATGGGCGAAGTCCCTACCCAAATGGACAAGCCGATCGGTTGTGTATTCCAAGCTCGCTGCCCATACGCCAACCCACGCTGCTATGCCGAGTCACCAGACATGATTCGCCAGCCAGACAACAGTTCAGTAGCTTGCCACGCCGTGGATGAGGGCCGGTTATGAAACAAGGACGTTTAAATAGGGAGGCCACATGGAAATAAGATGGCTTGAAGACTTTATTGCGCTGGCAAAAACACGGCACTTTTCAAGAGCCGCGGACGAGCAAAACGTCACCCAGCCAACATTTAGCCGACGCATTAAATTGTTGGAAGAAGAAATGCGTGTCACCTTAATAGACCGCAACACACTCCCCTTGTCGCTGACCCCGGCAGGTGAAGTGTTTTTGCAAAGTGCAGAAATGATCACCAGACAATTAAGGGACACCAAAGAACGCTGCCAAGAAATCCGTAAACAGGCAGAATCACAGGTTCGATTCATTTCATCCCAGTCTCTATTCCTCAGCTTTTATAAAGAAACCTTGGAGCCTTTCTGCCAACATATCGATATGGACATGGACGTAAACATGAAGTCGAGTTCTTGGCTCGGCATCGATTTTGTCAATGCACTCGTCAATCAACAATGCGATTTAATGCTGTGCTATTGGCACCCTGCAATTAACTTTATTCGCACTTTAGATGAAGAGCAGTTTGATTACCTAGTGATTGGTGAAGAAACCCTTCTGCCTTGCAGTGCAACGGACGAAAATGGCGAGCCGAAATTTTCCTTACCCGGCATGAAGCGCAAACCCTTGCCTTATATTGCTTATTACGAAAACTCTTTTTTACAGCCCATTATCAACCATCACTTACAACGTCAGCGAGAAGTTCCTCAGCTGCAAACCCTCAACGAGAACTATCACTCCATTAGCGTTAAAGCCATGATAAAAGAAGGCTACGGCCTTGGATGGGTACCTAAAAGACTGCTGTCAGACACATTAAACTATGGAAAAGTGGCACTGGCCGGTGAAGAGAATTGGCATATTCCACTGGAAATACGCCTTTATCGCTCGCGCTTAAATCAAAGCCCTAATCTAAATCAACTTTGGAATAGCCTAAAAGAAAAAATGACCTAACCTAGCAAGGCATGAAGTCATTTGGCCTGACTTTTCTGTTAACCCGCGCCTCCTTTACCGCTATTGCCATACCTTTAAGCCAGATCCTGCGCCCTGACCCACTGTCGACTGCCACCCTACGGGGGCAGCAACAAGCAAAGCACTTCGTAGCTCTAATGGGGCAACATGCGTGATGCCTAACAGAGGCTCTCGTCTAATGGCTCCTAAGTTCCCTTCACCAAGGGATAAGCCGCCCTTTGATAAATTGAACGATGAAGCAGACTAAACGAACTCCTGAGCATTATCGTCACCAATAAAGCCGTGTAAATTTGCCTCCCTAGACAGCAACAATCATGACTAACATGACATCACGGAGCGTTAAATGATGAACTCTCAAGAGATTGTAGCGACAAGCGGTCCTATTAGATGACGCAAGCCACCACCGCAAAACATGATAACTGCCCTCCGCTGTTACCAAACAACAGAGGGATGCCGCCATTAGAACATCAACCGCTGAGTATAAATGTGCTTTTTTTCAGGCGAAAAACGTTTCATTGCTGTCACTGAAATATTTGCCCCCTCTTCCCATTTGTCTTTTGCGATAAAAAGACAGAACAACATGACCTAAAAGGTATTCACTCTATGAAAAAGTTATTTAGCAATCTTCTTAATGTTTGCAGTGCAATCTTTATGTTGAAGTTTGGTCTGCCAAAACTGAACAGCTATGACGTCAGTGTCAAAGCATTCAAACAGTTCAGTGAGGTACTCCCAGTGGATGCCACTGTGTACATGTACTTTGTCGGTGGGCTTGAAGTCTTTATCGCGCTGATGATGGTCTGCATTATCTTTATTCAAGAGACAGCCAAAAAAGCCATCGCAACCTACGTAAGTTATCTCGTACTCACTGGCACCTTGGTAGTGGCACTGCTGCATGAGTTCTTCGTTAGACCCGCGCCAATTGCCGCTCTAGTCGTTTATAGCACGGTTTTTCTGTGCATTAGCGCCATACAGTTCGCACTCTATTTCAAGTCATTACCGAAACCCTTCGCAAGCCAAACTCGTTAAACCTTATGCTGGCCGCTTACCTTAGTAAGCGGTTTTCTTTTTATATTTGTTGAACATGGAAAATCATGACCACCCTATTCCTGCAGATCACCCTTTACCTTTGCGTGACTGTCCTCATTGTGCCATTGGCTAAACGCTTGGGGCTTGGCTCAGTGCCTTAAGCCTTTCACAGGTAGGTGAGTTTGGTTTTGTACTGCTGAGCTTTGCAGAGCAAAGACACGTTCTGCCAACCTCCCTTACTGAAACCCTGGCGCTCGTGGTTAGCATGACAATGCTGCTTACCCCACTTCTCTTTTATTGCATACGACAAAGTTATACTCCCCAGTTACCAAACCTCATCAAATCAGCAGCCAGCCAATTTTGATGAAACAGGCCAAGTCATTGTTGCAGGTATCGGTCGCTTTGGTCAGGTTGTCAATAGAATGCTTAGAGCAAGCGGCATCACTACGGTTACCATTGACTACCAGATAGCCCAAATCGACGCGATGCGGATGAAAAATGTGAGAAGTTATTTTGGCGATGTTACCAGCCCACACCTATTACGCACGGCTGGTATAGAGCAAGCGACTGCACTTGTGATTGCAATCGATGACAAAGTCAGCACCACTCAACTAGTCAGCCATGTCAAACAAATGTATCCAGACATTAAGGTCATTACACGGGCATTTGATCGGAGTCATTATTATCAGAAAGCAAAAGGGGCGGATGTGATAGTCTGTGAGACCTTTTATTCTGCCCTAGAATTAGGCAGCCTTTCTCTAAGCACTCTTGGTATTAAGCCTGAGGCGATTGATGCATTGAAAAGCGCCTATATTGATATTGAGAATGACCATAAAGATAAACTCTATGGCGCTTGGCAAACGGCCTCTGGCGACAAGCACTTAAGCCCTCAATATCGAGAATGGCTGATAAATATCGAAAAAGCATTAACCGAAGCTGCCACTCACCACCGTCAGTGATAGCTTCCTATTCGGCTAAACAATCCGCATTTTCTATTCTCACTCTTTCTTTGCAAATCCCTCTGGCCCCAATGGAATCACCCCATTTGGGTTCAGCGCTTTAATCCCATAATAATGATGTTTAATATGCTTAAATTTGACCGTTTGATGTATTTTTGGCAAGGCATAAATTCGGCGGGTATAAGCTGACAGATATGGCATCTGAGCAAGCAGATTACGATTGCACTTAAACAGCCCATGGTAAACTTCATCAAAACGAATTAAGGTCACAAATGCACAAATATCCGTCTCTGTAAGCCTTTCTCCAAACAGAAAACTCCGCCCATCAGACAACCGCGACTCAAGGGCATCAAGCTGCGCAAAAACCGCATGATAGGCTTCTTCATAGGCTGACTGAGTCGTAGCGAACCCCGCCTTATATACCCCATTATTCAGGTTTTGATATACCGCCTTGTTTAGAGCGTCTATTTCTTCTCTCAGGTCCTCTGGATAAAGGTCAAGTTCACTGCCTGTCACTTCGTTGAACGCCGAATTAAACATACGAATAATATCGGCGGATTCATTACTGACAATACACTGGTTCTTTTTATCCCATAATACTGGCACTGTGACTCGACCACTGTACTGTTGATCAGATTTTGTATACACCTGGTGCAGGAAATCAAAACCATATAATGGCTCCTTCTCACACAAAGGGAAGCCTTCGAATTTCCAACCTTGATCGGTAATTTTTGGGTTCACAAATGTCACGGAAATACAGTCTTCCAACCCCTTTAGGTATAACACGGTCAATGCTCGCGATGCCCAAGGGCAATTATAGGCAGCATATAAATGATAGCGGCCTTGTTCAGCAACAAACCCTTGCTCCCCTGTTGGACCAGCTATGCCAGTCGCGGTGATCCAATTACGGAACCCAGCCAACTGCCTAATATATCTACCTTTACTGTCTTTGTTATCGGATGGAGACCAATCCTGAGTCCATTGTCCGTTAATAAGCATGATGATTCACCTCTCACTTTGTTGAAAAATACAAGACTCGACAGGCTCAGGAACATCGCCTGAGTGTTGCTCTGGAAGCTGGTCGCTCAACCAAGCTTCAAGCAATGCCTGCAATTGTTCATAAGGTTGATAACCAACCGTCAAATAGGCATAACCTGCTCGATCCTTCACCACCACGGTAGGAAACCCTGTGACACCAAGTCGTTGAGAGAAAGCAAAATCAGCCCGTGTCTGCTGCTTCATTGCATCAGAGAAGTACAAAGCGGAAAAGCGCTCTTTGTCCAAACCAAAGCACCGCGCCAGCTCAATCAATGCAGCATCATTAGAAATGCACACACCTTCTGAATAAAACGCCTTTTGTAAGTGTGTGAAAAAATCTAACGCTACCTCATCGCCTTCCATCTCCCGAACGCTAACCACAGCACGACACGGTAGTTCCGTGTTATACATAAGGTCTTCCCTTGACAGTATTTCCAAAGCAAATCGCTGCCCTGTCAACTTGCCAATTTTTACCCAATGCTCTTGCAAGAAGTGCCGATACTTTTCATCAGGTTTGTCCGTTCTATCCGGGTACAGCCCACCTGCAATAAAACGAATATTAGCCCTGCCTTTACATTGCTGAATAAGCTTATGTTTGACTTCAGAAAAGCCAAAGCACCAAGAACACATTGGATCCCCAACGTAGATAATGTCTTTTTCCATCGTTTTACCCTCATTATGATTGCTCAAATATATTGCTCGCAGATCAGGGTGACCAGACGCAACAGCGCTTTATGAACGCTAGAGCAGAAGGTTAGAACGATGAGTGATAGGAATCGAGAGTGACATTTTCACAGACTGAGGTTTGAACGATTGAGCAAGGTTCATGAACCCTAGAGCATTATCAAAGCCCCCTAGAGCACGTACATTTCAACCATCACTTCAACCAACGTTAATCACTAAATTTGATGGAGAAAAACCCACCATGAAATCCAAACTGTTTGCTGCAACGCTATTATTAAGCTGCTTACAAGCGCCTTTGGTGTCCGCAGCCATTGGCACCCCTGATCCAGGTTATACCATCCCAGCAGTGGGAGATACCCAGTTCAAAGTCGATTATGTCGTGGTCGATGGCTATGCTCATCGCGTTGCTTTTGCTGGCAACCCCGACGGAGAACCCGTGATTATCATGACGGGATACCCAGAAGATGATTTACCGGCTGCACGCTGGCTGGTCGATGAAATGATGCATCACCCTGATGGCGGCAAGTACCGTTACATCTTAGTTCATGTACCATTTTTAGAAGATTATGCCGTTCCGAACTACAGCAGCGCTCCGGACTATAAAACCAAGTATGCTGAGTACAATGGCCAAGATCTTAAAACCGGCAAAACAATAGAGTACAAAGGTCGTGTTCCAGTTGATCCGCGTTACGATCACGAAAATCAAGCAAAAGCCTATTACTCAATTATTCGTGGCGGCCTTGGTATAGAGAAAGCACATTTCGTAGGCCATGACCGCGGAGCAGTCATCACCGATTATATGTTAGGTGAACACCCAGAACTCGCCTTATCCTATTCCCGCGGCTCACAGGCATGGAGACGCTTTGATAAAAAATGGGAAAGCCTAGGTCATGAAGGCATCTTTATTGGCCCTCCACACAGCATCTTTGCCACTGAAGGCGCTGCGCCAGCTCTGAAAAAGATTTTTGACGAGAGTTACCCTTTTGCCCTTTCGACACCAAGCTTTACAAGAGTCGCGGCATTAGCTGAGCCGGATTCAGAACTAGGTAAACGCTTCACAGCAATACGTGATATGGCAAATAGACCAGACCACTATTTGCGCATTACCCGTGAAATGTTCCGCCAATCTAAGCTTGAATACGAGATCGAACAACGCAACGATCCAAACAACACTCATTCTATTGTTAACACCCATTTCCCTTTGATGCATTTTCAGGGCGGCGATGAACTGATTGCGGCCAAAGATGTGCCAGGAGCAAAACTGGTGGATGAGAAAACGCAAACCTACAAATTCGCAGATCTCCCCGGAAAACTTGGCTATTTATCACATCAAGTCTCTGAACAGCCGTGGTTCGGTAAATACAACTGGTATAAAGGTGAAATTGTTAACCTAAACCCAAATACGGTTTACCAATCACCCAATGCCCCTGTTTGGAAAGAGAACTGGAACAAGTATGTTACTGATCACGACAACGGTACTTACCAAACGCTACAGACATTAAAGGACGCACGTTTTGACCGTTTTGCCATTATTCCTAACGCCGTGCATTTCTCACATATAGAGAACCCTAAAGCAAGTGCCTGGGCAATCTTAGACTTTATCGCCGATTCAAAAGCGAATAAGTTGAATTGATGCACCAGCAGCCTACTTAACGGCCAAAAGCCAAGTCAGCAAGAATTGCTGGCTTGGCTTTTTTAGTACAGATAGTGCTGTCGCACAGGCTCAGATTAGGCTGATTCACACAGTAGCCCCTAAGCAGACAATGAGCTATAGGCCCCAGCTAGCCTGTTTATCACCACCAAGTACAACAAGGACAATGCAGGTTATCTTGGCCGCAAAGAAGCGTCTTTGCCTATTAATCCTTGTCTTGATGACTAGCGCTTCTGGATTGCTCACAAAGGGCCATTATCATTGGGTCGCTGGCCATAGAGTTTGCCCCTAACGCCTCACTAAACAAATACCCTTGCCCCACATCACAACCGTAGCCTTTCAAGCGTTCTAACTGGTCAGGGCGTGTGATGCCCTCTGCAATCACCTTTAGATTCAGCTCATGGGATAGATTAATGATGGCTCTGGTGAGCACATCGTGATCATTGTCTTCCATAATATCGTGGATAAACACCTGATCAATTTTCACATAATCAAATGGTAAGTCTTTCAGGTAGCTCAAACTAGAATAACCGGTACCAAAGTCGTCAATGGCCAACTTCATACCCAACTGGCTGACTTGTCTTAATAATTCTGCACAGCTTTCGGCATCTTCAATGAGCATGGACTCGGTCACCTCAATCTCGAGCATGCTTGGATCTACTTTGTATTTATCCAACAAACTCAATATATGAGATAAGAAATTAGGTCGTTTTAACTGAGCTGCCGAGCAGTTAACCGCAACCGGAGGCACCTGAACCCCTTCTTCTCGCCATTCAACAATGTGTTTACAAGCCCGCTCTATCACCCACTCGCCCAAGGTTAAGATAATGCCGGTTTGCTCAGCAACAGGAATAAATTCAGCCGGTGAGACACGCCCCAGTTCACTGTCGTCCCAGCGTAACAGAGCCTCCAGTCCAACACATTTTTGCGTTTTCAAATCCACCTTTGGCTGAAAATACAATTGCAATACATCTTCTTGTAGGGCCTGACGCAAACGCGTTTCGATGCGTACATTCCGAGATAAGCGTGCCCCCATTTCTTCGTCATAGAAATAATAGGTGCCTCGGCCTGCCGTTTTTGCCTCATACATGGCCATGTC
Source organism: Marinomonas pollencensis (assembly GCF_003387375.1). Classification (GTDB taxonomy): domain Bacteria; phylum Pseudomonadota; class Gammaproteobacteria; order Pseudomonadales; family Marinomonadaceae; genus Marinomonas; species Marinomonas pollencensis. The sequence goes on from NZ_QUNG01000001.1 coordinate 110,551, forward strand.
GGCGTTTTTCACTAACGTCTCTGCATTCAAACCATAATTAGGGTGCAACGCCACACCAATCGAACAACCAATATTTAACGTACGACCGTCAATAAAATAGCTTTGGCTGATCTGCAAAATAACTTCGCGACACAAACCTTCTAGATAAATGCTTTTCTCATGCTCCCTTAACGCTAACAACACGAGAAATTCATCGCCTCCTAGTCGACCAATGATGGCTTCGTCTGGGAATACTGACTTTAACCGCTGTGCCACTTTGATTAAAAGTTTATCGCCCGTTTCGTGCCCAAACGCATCATTAATGGTTTTAAAACAATCGAGATCCAAAAAGAAAGTCGCCAATTTAAAGTTTTTTTGCTGACAATCCTCGATCGCCTCATCCAACTCTCTTTGAATTTTGTAGCGACTGAATAGCCCAGTTAATTCATCCACTTCAATTTGATCTTTCGCCAAACGCAATGTTTGGTTATACGCATTACTGAGCATTCGTACATACGCACTTAGCAACACCGCCAAGACACTAAAAACAATAAAAGCGGAAAGAATCAAGCCCCAGTTCACCATACTGATGAGTGTTGCACTGTAACGGGTATCAACACGCCAATTACAACCCGCAAAGTGCACAACTTGTGAATGATAGGTACCAGGACGCCAGTATATTTCATGATTAGGATGAATGTTGTCGTGCTGACTGGAATCCGCAAACCAAACTGGGTGTTGTGGGTCATGGGTCACCTCAGCCAAGCGATACGAAAAGTTGCGCTCACTCTGAGTTGCTAATTGCGCCTTTAAGCCACTGACATCAAAGACCACTCCGACGACCCCATAAAACCCTCGTTCATCAGTGATCCGACCATTGAGATTGTCCAAGGGCAAATACACAGGGTAACGCAATGCAAACTTATCCAGGCTTTGCACCTTGCCATCGACAGTCGAAGACAGTGGTGGCGACATTTCCAAACTCTTCTGAGTACGTAAGCGCTTCAGCCCGGCAAGATTAACCGCTTCATCCGATAAGGTGTCAAAACCTGGGTGACTGAGGAAAGGATAACCAAACGTTAATGGCAAATATTCTGCGCGCTCACCCGCTGGGGTGATGGTAAAGCCCGATTGACCCACTAGGCTGCGTTGTTGTTCAAGGTAGTCATTACGATGGTAGGCTGGGACATATTGTGAAAAAAACAATCGCAGACTGGCGTTTTTTTCTGTGGATTCATATTGTTCGCTAGCACGCTTAAATACTTGGTAGGTCAAGGGCTCATCGATCGCTTGAAGCATCACAGAAAGGGAAACAATTTCTTTGCCATAACTGTTTAATGCGTCTTTTAATTGCGTAACGAACTGCTCTCCTGCAATACGTTCATCCGCTAAAATATGCTGTTTCTCTTCGTGATAAAGCGCCAAACACGTCACAACACCACATAAAAAAACCATCAGGAAAACGATAAGATAAGCGTTTTTTGCATAAGGTCTTGTCGAAGCAGCTAACCAATTCACGGGGTGATCCACAGGTTCATTCAAAAACGCATTCCCTATTAAAACAATAACTTTCTATATTATCGGTAACTTTACTTAAAATGCACAAATGAAACACCCCATTATTTACAAAAACCAACAACAAAAATGCTTTTCTGTTATTCTTAGGGCTTATTTATTTGAATCTATACAGGCCTTTCGTGACCCAGTTTTCTCTCTCCTCAGACATTGCCTTACCAACAAAACTAACCTCACTATTAAAAGACATGGGGTTTACGGCATTTACGCCTATTCAAGAGCAAAGTCTTCCTGCCATTATTGATGGCAAAGACATTCTAGCTCAAGCTCAAACAGGGAGCGGAAAAACACTGGCTTTTGCAATTGGCTTGTTACTAAAAATCAATCCTCGTTACTTTGGCGTGCAAGCACTCGTCATGTGCCCAACGCGCGAATTAGCGGATCAAGTCTCCAAAGAAATTCGTAAAGTAGCGCGCTTCCTAGAAAACATTAAGGTATTGAGCTTATGTGGTGGCATGCCATTTGGCCCACAAATCGGTTCTCTAGAACATGGCGCCCACATTGTGGTCGGCACTCCTGGTCGTTTAATGGAGCACTTGCGCAAAGGCACCCTTAAACTTAATGCCCTGAGCACTCTAGTGTTGGATGAAGCAGATCGCATGTTGGACATGGGCTTTGTAGACAGTATCCGTGAAGTGGTTGAACTCACACCAAGCAATCGCCAAACACTGCTCTTCTCTGCTACCTACGGGGACACCATTGAAGCACTAAGTGCCGAATTCCAAAACAAACCCGTTACGGTCAAAGTGGAAGCTCAGGAAGACCTGAAACCCAATATTGAGCAATTTTTCATTCGCAGTGAAAATGCCGCTAAGTGCGAAACACTACTTGCGACACTACAGCACTTTGATCCACGCCAAGTGATTGTTTTCTGTAACACTAAAATTGAATCGCAAAATGTCGCCGATTGGTTAAGCGAACACAAGGTCGCCGCCCAAGCGATTCACGGTGATTTAGAACAGAAGCAACGCGACCAAGTGCTCGTGCGCTTTAGTAACCAAAGTAGTTGTGTACTGGTCGCTACCGATGTCGCCGCCCGTGGTATCGACGTGAAAGAAGTCGACTTGGTCGTCAACTACGACACCACTCGTGACACCGATGTTCACACTCACCGAATTGGCCGAACTGGTCGTGCTGGCGCCTCTGGTATTGCGGTTAACCTTGTCACCTCGAAAGACGACTATAAAATTCGCGATATCGAGACTCGCTTTGACATCAAAGCCAATTACATTGAGCTAGATGCCATAGACACGAGTTACCGCCTAGTGCCGAATAAAGCCACTATCGCGTTTGATGCCGGCCGCAAAAACAAGCTACGCCCTGGTGATATCTTGGGTGCATTAACGGCGGGTATTGGTTTGGATAAATCTCAAGTCGGTAAAATCGACATCTTTGATTTTCAGGCTTATGTTTCCGTTGATGGCAAAGAAGCGAAACGCGTCGTCAAAGAATTGGAAAACAAGAAAATCAAAGGCCGTAATATTCGCGCTCGCATTCTGCGCTGATTAACTAAGGCCCACCTATTATGCCGCAACCATCACCGCCTTTCTGGCAATCGCCCATCGCTCAACTGATTGGCTTTGTCGGCGGCTGGTTGTTGATTAGCCTAGTGACACTGACACCAATGGAGCAGCTACCTGCGGTGGCAGGTTCTGATAAATTGCATCACGTCCTAGGCTTTGCTGGCTGGTCATTATTGTGCGTTTTCGGCCCACGACGACGCTTTTTCATAATGGCGCTAATGATATTTCTCTGGGGCGGCGCGATTGAGTTAATCCAGCCCAGTGTCAATCGCCATGGTGAATGGGCTGACTTTGTGGCCGATGGCTGCGGTGTTTTATTGGTACTTTTTGGTGCGTCACTGGCATCATGGCGTAACAAAAAACAAGGTTAATCGACTAACCCGCTGCGTTTTTAAAGGCTATATATGGCCTCAACCCAGCGCTGCATTTGGAGATTAACCGAGCCCTTCCCCCCTATTACCTAAGCGCGCACGCGCCGTCACTTGGCAAAGGTAAGCATGCCACTGCCAAGCACTGTGTGGCGCACCATAATAATCTGCTCAGCCACCCATTTTAGGGCAAAAAAATAAAACCTCTTGAAAGGTTTGACAAAACATAACCGATCGGTCAATGTTTTATTGATAACGCCTATTTAAACCGCCTGATAAGCCCCTGAACACCCGCATTATGCCACGGTTCTCACGCTTTATCGGCGCATAAAAAGCAGCCACTGAAAACGACAATATGATACAACAATAGGCTCATTAACTTGCTCAGTAACGCACCAAGCAGACGACTTTCAGGAGAGACAAGAGTGATTCAATTCTTACTGAATCAGGAACTTCGCCAAGAAGACAACCTAGACCCAAATTTGACGGTACTGAATTACCTGCGTAATGAAGTTCACAAAACCGGTACCAAAGAAGGTTGTGCTTCCGGTGACTGCGGTGCATGCAGCGTGGTATTAGCAGAGCCTGTGGGCGCTACCATTCGCTATCGCAGCGTTAACGCATGCCTAACGTTTGTCTCCGCTTTGCATGGTAAGCAGCTGATCACAGTAGAAGATTTAAAACAGCCGCAAGGCTTACATAGCACTCAGCAAGCCATGGCCGATTGCCATGGTTCCCAGTGTGGCTTTTGTACACCCGGCTTTGTGATGTCGTTATTTGCTTTGCAAAAAAATGTGGAATTTTACGACCCAGCACAAACCAGCGAAGCCCTCGCCGGTAATCTCTGCCGTTGCACCGGCTACCGCCCTATTTACGAAGCAGCGAAACAGGCTTGTGACAATCCATCTGCCGACCAGTTTGACGCTGAAGAAGCCACGACGTTGGCGAGACTAAACGCGATTCAACCAACCAGCAACACAAGCTTAACCGGCAACAAACATCAAGTGTTCCTGCCCACCAGCAGCCAAGAATTAGCCAACCTCTATCAGCAACATCCTGATGCCCATTTATTGGCTGGAGGCACGGACTTAGCGCTGGAAGTGACTCAGTTTCACCGTACGCTTGATAAAATCATCTACCTTGGCAACGTCAGTGAACTTAAACAGATTGAAGAAAACGACACCATGATAGAAATTGGCGCCGCCGCCCCACTGACGGATTGTTACCAGCTGCTGGCCAAGCATTATCCTGATTTTGGTGAACTGCTACATCGCTTTGCGTCTTTGCAAATTCGCAATCAAGGCACGTTAGGCGGCAATATTGCTAATGCTTCGCCCATTGGCGACTCACCGCCACTCTTGATCGCGCTGGACGCTCAACTGCAATTAAGACAAGGCAATCAAACCCGACAAGTGGCCATCGAAGACTACTTCTTGGATTACAAAAAGACCGTACGCCAGACAAGCGAATTTACTGAAAAGATCCTCGTCCCTCTGCCAAAACAGTCGATTTTTAAAGCCTATAAGGTGTCAAAACGCCTAGACGATGACATCTCTGCTGTGTGTGCCGCCATCAATATTGAGATCAGCGCGGGTACAGTAAGCACGGTACGCATTGCCTTTGGTGGCATGGCCGCCATCCCGAAACGCGCCAGCCATTGTGAACAAGCGCTAATCGGACAAGATTGGACGCAAGATACGCTAGAAGCGGCTTGCGCCGCCCTTGCCCAAGACTTTACCCCTTTGAGCGACTTTAGAGCCTCAAAAGAGTATCGCCTGCTGGTTGCACAAAACTTATTACGTAAATACTTCATTGAAACCACGTCTAACCCAGACTACCTGAACACGCGAGTAACGGCCCATGTCTAATCATTCCGCCCCACAACTCAGCCAAGCAGAGCTAGAGCGCTTATTTAAAGCCAACCTAAAGAGCGGTGTTGGTCGTGGTATAAAACACGAAAGCGGTGACAAACACGTCAGTGGTGAAGCGCAATACATAGACGACAAATTAGAATTCCCTAATCAGCTTCACGTCTATGTTCATACCAGTGAATACGCACACGCTAAGATACTCAACATAGACACCAGCGCTTGCCTTTCCATGCCTGGTGTTGTGCGAGTGATTACCGCGCAAGATGTGCCGGGGGAGCTCGACGTAGGACCAATACTGAAAGGCGACCCATTGCTTGCCGATGGTTTGGTTGAATATTACGGCCAGCCGATTGTCGCGGTGGCGGCGAACAGTCACGAAGCGGCACTGAAAGCAGCCAAAGCCATTAAAATAGATTACCAAGCACTTACACCCATCCTTGATGTAAAAGAAGCGCTTGAAAAGCAGCACTTTGTGCAAGAAAGCCATCAGTTAGTAATCGGCGACAGTGCCAAAGCACTGGCGAGTGCTCCTCACCGCCTACAAGATGAGCTCTATATTGGTGGCCAAGAGCATTTTTACCTAGAAACCCAAGTGGCGTCTGTCATGCCTACCGAAGACGGCGGCATGATAGTGTATTCCAGCACCCAAAACCCCACCGAAGTACAAAAGCTAGTGGCCAGTGTGCTGGGCATTAGTATGAACAAGGTATTGGTAGATATGCGCCGCATGGGCGGTGGCTTTGGTGGTAAAGAAACCCAAGCCGCACCACTTGCTTGTTTGTGCGCTGTGTTTGCTCATCTCACTGGACGACCTACCAAAATGCGCCTACCGCGCATGGAAGACATGACCATCACTGGCAAACGCCATCCATTTTATGTTCGTTACGATGTGGGGTATGACGATGATGGCCGGGTTCTGGCCCTCAACATGGATCTGGCCGGAAACTGTGGTTATTCTCCAGATTTGTCTGGCTCTATTGTCGACCGCGCCATGTTTCACGCAGACAATGCGTATTTCTTCGAACATGCCACCATTACCGGCTATCGCTGCAAAACCAACACAGCCTCCAATACCGCCTATCGTGGCTTTGGTGGCCCGCAAGGCATGGTCCCCACAGAAGACATGCTGGATACCATTGCGCGCCGACTTGGCAAAGACCCGCTCGATGTTCGCCGTCTCAATTATTATGGTGTGAACGATCGCAATATCACCCCCTATCATCAAACGGTTGAGCACAATATTCTGCCTGAGATTACCGAGGAACTGCTCGCCACCAGCGACTATTATGCACGCAGAGAAAGTATCAAAGAATTTAATGCGAGCAGTCCGATTTTGAAAAAGGGCTTGGCTTTTACCCCAGTTAAGTTCGGCATTTCCTTTACCAACTCTTTTTTGAACCAAGCCGGCGCTCTGATCCACATTTACACCGATGGCACCATTCATTTGAACCACGGCGGTACTGAAATGGGCCAAGGGCTGAATACCAAGGTTCAGCAAATTGTTGCTCAGGTGTTTCAAGTGGAAACCGATAAGATTCAAGTCAGCGCCACCAACACAGAGAAAGTGCCAAACACCTCCCCTACGGCGGCGTCCTCTGGTACTGATCTAAACGGCAAAGCGGCGCAAAATGCCGCCTTAACCATCAAGCAACGCTTAGTGGATTTTCTGGCCAACCATTACCGAGTGTCCTTAGAGGAAATCGAGTTTAATAATGGTCAAGTAAAGGTCCGTGACACCTATTTGTCTTTCGAGTCGGTGATTGGCTTGGCCTACGTCAACCAAATCTCTTTATCGAGCACTGGGTTTTATAAAACACCAAAGATCCATTACGATCGCGCCACCGCCAAAGGTCGCCCATTTTATTACTTCGCCTACGGTCTTGCCTGCTGTGAAGTCATGGTCGACAGCTTAACCGGCGAATACCACTTTACTCGCACCGATATTCTTCATGATGTGGGGGCCACCCTGAACCCGGCCATCGACATTGGCCAGATCGAGGGCGGTTTCGTGCAAGGTATGGGCTGGCTTACCAGCGAAGAACTCGTTTGGAATGAACAAGGTCGCCTCATGACAAACGGTCCGGCGAGCTATAAAATCCCCGCCATAGCAGATATGCCGAATGATTTACGCGTGTCCTTGGTGGAAAGCCGTAAAAACCCAGAAGATACCGTCTACCACTCGAAAGCCGTTGGCGAGCCGCCCTTTATGCTGGGCATCGCCGCTTGGTGCGCGATAAAAGACGCGGTTGCGTCTGTGGGTGACTATCAAATCCATCCCAACATTGATGCGCCAGCCACACCAGAACGTGTGCTAATGGGCATTGAGTCAATTCGAAAACAAACGAACAACCAGTAAGAGAGACCTAATGAGTCAACTTAAAGCCTGGCGCTCAGCCATAATACATTGTATTGCAGACCCTAAAGAAGTGGGTGTTGAGCAGGCCTATGAATATTTCGAAGATGGTATGCTGATTGTCAAAGACGACAAAATTCAAGCCATTGGTCATGCTGCCGATCTATTGCCTACACTCGACTGCGACACTCTTGTCGAACACCACCCAGATGGTTTGATCACCCCAGGATTCATCGACACCCATATTCACTACCCGCAAACCGACATGATCGGCTCTTACGGTGAACAACTGCTGACCTGGTTAAACACCTATACCTTTCCAGAAGAAGGTAAATTTCACGACAAAACCCACGCCCGTGACGTAGCTGATCGCTTCTTAAAAGAGTTATTACGTAACGGCACCACCACGGCTCTCGTGTTTGGCACGGTACATAAAGTGTCTGTGGACGCTTTCTTTGAAGCCAGTGAAGTGCATAACCTGCGAATGATTTGTGGCAAGGTAATGATGGATCGTAATGCGCCGGATTTTCTAACCGACACGCCAGAAACCAGTTACCAAGAAAGCAAAGAGCTGATCGACACTTGGCATAACAAGGGGCGCTTGCACTATGCTATTACCCCACGCTTTGCGCCAACCAGCTCAGACGAGCAACTTAAACTCGCGGGCAAACTGCTCAACGAGTACGACGATGTTTATATGCACACACACCTGTCAGAAAATAAAGACGAGTGTGCCTGGGTACAAGACCTGTTTCCAGAGAGTAAAAACTACCTGGACGTATACGACCAACATAAGCTTTTAAGCGAACGCTCGGTGTTTGCCCATGGTATTCACTTATGCGACAGCGAGTACCATCGCTTGCATGAGACTGGCTCGGCAATCGCTTTTTGCCCGACTTCCAACCTCTTTATTGGCAGTGGTTTGTTTAAACTAAATAAGGCAGAAGAACATAAGGTTAACGTTGGTATGGGAACGGACGTCGGCGGCGGTACCAGCTTCTCCATGCTGCAAACCTTAAATGAAGCCTATAAGGTCATTCAATTGCAAAATGAAAACCTCAGCCCAATTAAATCCCTTTATTTAGCTACTTTAGGCGGCGCTAAAGCCTTGCGTCTAGAAGACAAAATTGGCAACTTGGCGGTGGGCACTGAAGCTGACTTTGTCATCCTCGATAAAAAGGCCACCCCTTTACTTAGCTCACGCCTTGCTCTATCAAAAGGCATTGAAGAAAGCCTGTTTGTTTTCATGACCCTTGGCGATGACCGAGCCATTAAAGCAACTTATTCTGCTGGGCAATGCGTCCACCAGCGCTAGTCGAGGCACTTTAGCTATCGCTTCCTGTGTGAAAAAGGTGTTCTGTTGAGCGCCTTTTTTTGCTTAGAATGAAGCCTATATGTTCCGCCACCCTATTTTAATCATTTGATTGGTGCTTTATGACTCACACTCTCATGCTCTATTCTAGCGTCGACGGCCACACTCAGGCTATTTGTCAGCGCCTGGCGAATCAGCTTGGCCCGCAACATAAGGTCAGACTGGCGTCCCTTGATGGGCTCGAACTGACCACTGCTCAGCTCGATGAATATGAGAAAATCGTCATTGGTGCCAGCATTCGCTACGGTAAACACAGAGCCAATGTTGGCCAATTTATTACTGATAATAGAGCGCTATTAAACACCAAGAAATGCGCTATTTTTAGCGTCAATCTAGTGGCTCGAAAAGCCGAGAAAAACACCCCTGAAAGCAACCCCTATTTGCAAAAGCTGCTCTCTGAGTGCGACTGGCAACCTAGCTTAACAGGCATCTTTGCGGGCAAGGTGGATTATCAGCAATACCGTTTTTTTGACCGGCAAATGATTCGTATGATCATGTGGATGACAAAAGGCCCAACGGCACTGGACAGCTCCATTGATTATACCGATTGGCAGAAGGTAGATGAGTTCGCAGGGCAAATTATTGCGCTCTAACACGTCTTTAATAAGAACGTATTCGGAGATTTTCCAAGGTGCCGGCTTCTGCTACAATGCCAGCATCTAAAATAGGACCCTTTACCATGAATTATGCAACTCTCTCATTAGGCGTTTTTGCCATTTTGTTTCTTGGCTTGGCGTTGACCATCGCTATACTGCAGATCAAAAAAATCAAGAAAAGCAAAAAATAGCCGCACTGGTAAACGTATCGAATGGCGCGTCGATAACCCTTACCAATCCACCATCATCGACTACCTGACTCTAAGGATAGAGTCGTACGATTCCTGTTTCTCCTGCCATATCTCCGACGATCCATACTTTCTCAAAGGCATGGGGCTCAGGTATCGTAATCAAGTGTTCAAGCGCCTTAATGTCTTCTTTGCTCCACGCGGGGTGGGCATTACGTATCACTAACCAAACTCGCTTAGATCGGTACTTTTTTTTGGATTTATTCTCTAAAATTCGATTCAGAGACTGCAACAATCGACTGTCGGTTGGTTCACTTTCCAACTTATGCAACACCTCACGAGTTTTGTCGGTTAAGTTGCGTCCTAAAATGGCCATGGCTTCCGCTTCATCACCATATAGGTGTGCGATCTCAAGATCTAATCGCTCTCCCTCCAATAGACAAGAAACATCTGGGCGAATCGGATCATTATGCCAAATATGGCGAATATGCTTACCCGTATTGCGTTCGTACCAGCGCATAAACAATTTAGCGGCTTGATGCTCTAATGTGATTTTCTCTTCTTCGCTATGAGACATAAATCCTCCCTTTTAGTACGGCCTGAAGATTTTGCCCGAGGAACTAGCGGCCAATGTAAAGTATAGAGTGAAAACATACTCTGGGAAGTAATCTGAATTCATTTCGCTCGACGCCCACCATAAAAACGCCTTTGCCCGAGGCGCATTTAAGAAGAATTGGTCGCCCAACAGCCCTTCGTTATTCACCATAAATACCTGCTTGAGGAGAATATTAGGTTATAATATCTAGCCCGTTTTTCAGCGGCATCTCTTTATTGCCTTTAACTTGGATACATTATGGAAAATCATCAAAACAGCACCTCATCAGGCATGTCGTCAAAAGAATTTACTATTTTGGTGGCGATGTTGATGTCGATTGTTGCCATCTCAATCGATGCACTGCTGCCTGCGCTTGGCATTATCGGCAAGGACTTAGCCGCTGCCTCAGCGAACCAACCTCAATTACTGATCAGCATGTTGTTCTTAGGCATGGCAATTGGCCAGCTTATTTGCGGCCCTTTGTCTGACTCACTGGGACGGCGCCCCGTGCTCTTTGGTGGTTTTGGCATCTACCTTATTGGCACCGTAATTTGCTACCAAGCCAATAGTATGGAAACCCTTATGTTTGGGCGTTTCATTCAGGGCTTAGGCGTTGCTGGGCCTTATATTTCTGCTATTTCTTTGGTTCGTGATTTATACCACGGCTCACAGATGGCGCGCATTATGTCCTTAGTGATGATGATTTTTATGTTGGTGCCCGCACTCGCTCCCACGCTTGGGCAGGCGATCCTCATCTTAGATGATTGGCGAGGTATCTTTGAGATGTACCTTATTTATGCGGTTATTTTAATTGCTTGGATTATGCTGCGCTTAAAAGAGACCCTTCCCAAAGAGCATCGAATTCCCTTTACCCAAAAAGGCTTTTACGAAGGCTTCAGAGAAGTGCTAACCAACCGCATCACCGCCAGCTACACCATTTGCATGGGGTTATTTTTTGGCAGTTTTATTGGCTATTTAAACTCGGCTCAACAAATCTTCCAAGTACAGTTTAAAACCGGCGCTTTGTTTGCTCTTTATTTTGGCATGCTGGCGGTTGTGTTGGCCATTTCCTCACTCATTAACTCGCGCATTGTCGAAAAGCACGGGGCAAAACACATTGCCTTTCGTGGCATTTATTGCGTTGTCATCGCATCAGCGATCTTTTTGAGCCTGCACGCCTTTGTCACTATCACTTTGTGGATGTTCTTACTCTACGCGGCGGTGTTTTTCTTCTGCTTTGGCTTACTATTTGGCAACATCAACTCATTAGCAATGGAGCCAATGGGGCACGTGGCGGGCATTGCTTCTGCGGTCATCGGCTCGGTTTCCTCGATTATGTCTATGGTGATTGGCACCGTGATTGGCCAGATGTACGATAATACATTGATCCCGATTGCTGGTGGGTTCACTGTCTTTGGTAGCATTGCAATAGGGATTATGTACTGGGCTGAAAAAGGCAGGATTGAAGAAACAGAAGAAGAGCTTAGTGAGGCTGAGTCTGTTTAGCGACGAAAAGTCTGTTTAGAAACGAAGCATCATTTGTTAAACACAGCTTCTAATACGAAAAGGCCGAGCTATGACTCGGCCTTTGCATTAATGAACACGCTTAACTGACTCACTAAGTCGTCGTCTGATAAGGCGTCTTGATGTAACAGTGTTGGCGTTAATAGCGCCTCTTTACTGATCGCCTTTAGCGCAAAAAAATGAGTAACTGGCATCTGATGCGCTTCTAACCAAGCCAGTAATACTTTTTCTAAAACGGCTTCAAACTGGGCAAACAAGCTCACTGTGGTCGCCGCCATTTTATGCTGTTCGCCCAATAGAATGCGATACACAGCCAAGCGCTCAGAGCGGCTTGACCAGACTTTCCACAAGCTAATCCAGCCGCTAATCACTGAATTCAGCTCACTCGATGAAGAAACATGATTTTGCTGCGCTACTAACGCTTGCGACATTTCGGTATTTGCCTGCTCGATAATCGCTTCTAGAACCGACTCCCACAACACCAACTTAGTCGGGAAATTGCTGTATACGGTCGGCTTAGACACCGCCGCTGTGACCACAACTTGGTCAACACTGGTACCTTGATAGCCTTTTTGGGTAAACAGCTCAGTCGCCGCACTGACAATCTCGCCCTTTTTACTGGGTCTTCCTCGGGCCACACCCTTCTCCTCATCACTTTTGATCTTGTGAAACATTCTAACCCATTGATTCAAAAATGTTTCATTTTCACCTAAGTTATTGGAGTAGGATGGAAAAAAGCCTACAAGCTCACCATGACTCTGTTGCAGCGCACGTTACAGCGCAAACAACACATCACTGCGAATAATGTATTTAACCCCTTCAGTAATGATAGTAGAGCCATGTAAGCAATGTAATGGATGGCTACCATGGGGAAAGAAAAGCAAGCCGCCTACTGGAGTACGAACCTCTACCTGCTGAGCGTTTTTCAGCTTTCTCGCCGGCAAACTAGGGTCATCCTGATCCACCAGAAACTGGGTCTCCCCTCCGCTAAAATCTTCACTTAAGAAAATCAAACAGGTGTATAAACTATAACGATCGCCAAAAGAGTCAACCACGGGCTGACCATTAATAATCCTGCTGCCAGGCCATGCACCGTCCGTATGAATACCGAAAAAATCCCCCGATTGATAACGATAAAAACGACAGCGCTGATTCAACCCCAGTGCGGCTCTTTCGAGTTGGGCCGCTTCTTTAGCTAAAAAAGGTGAAATACGCTGCCAAATTGTCCGTTCTGTAACCTCATCTATGATCCAATTGAGGTTCATATTGTGACGCACATTACGACCAAGAGACACAGCCGCATCTTCGGTATAGCCCATGGTTTCTGTCGCTTGAATAAAGGCTTTGCATTCCTCTTCACTAAACACATTTAATAACTGAAAAGCCCCTGGAACACCGGCAATTTCTTTACGCTCAATCTGGTTTGACGAACCGCTTGCCAAGGACAAAGGGTTATCGCTTGCACTCCCCCACAGCGGCAACCGTTGTGAAACTCTGCCTGACTCATAGGCGGCAACGAAAAAATCTTCTGGATTGATCTGTTTCATTATTGAGGAATTCCTTGTATTTCAAGTATGAGGTTTTCAGGGGCGCGAACGAAGATCTGCTTAACAGGGGAATCAGGTACGGCAGCGATCGAATGCGCCAGCCCCATGCGCTCAACTCGCGCCAAGACTTCCTGATAGTCATCACAGAAAAAACTCACGTGATGAACAATGTTTTGCTCTGCATATAGCAACGAATCTTGCTCTACGCCCCGCCTCATGGGTTGGCCAAAAATATGGATAACGTCTTTATCACCGGCAAACAGAAAATAGCCTTTAAAATTTAACTGAGAACGCTTGCCCACTTTCAGCCCTAATAACTCGACTAAGAAATCTCTCATGACTTCTGGGTGTTTTGCGCTTAATGAAAGATGGTCAAATCGGATATTCATGAGTAATACCTAACATCTTACTTCACGTTTAATGGGGATTAGAAAAGCGACGGGCGTCCGATAGGAAGAAAAAGCGCTATTGCGCATGCTGTAAAAATAACAAGAAGGACACCGGTAAAGCCGTTATAACCATGAAAAGTCACTGCGATAGCAACGTCCCATAATGATATCGGCTTACCGACAGGGTTAATACAAGCTCGCGTTTGAATCATTCCCTAATAAAATTAGAGAATCCCCCGCAACGCGACCTGATAGGAGGTATCGTGCCGAGAATAGCCCTCTACTGGCTCGTGTTGCGGACCATTAAAGTATAGTTCTTTGTCATCACCAAATCGGCAGCATTCTCAGACGCCATTTCATATTCAGCAGGTGTGCCCGATTTAGGATCACTTCGCTGAGCACCAGCGCCATGCCAGTCATAGTAGGTTGTAGCAGAGGAGTTTTTCTTACTAAAAGCCTTGCCAAACGAGATGTAATCCGCTGAATATTTAAAATCTCCCTGCGTAGTGCTTGACCACACCCACATAGGGTCGGCGACGGTATTTTTACTACTCAAGGTGAAGAACCTGGTATCTATCGCAGGCCAATCACCCACCTGCCCACCATATTCGACAATGCTTTGCAGCTCTTTAATATTTGGCAAACGCCAATCCGAATACCCAGCAAAGGTTGAATTCTCAGCATAAGACAAAGCATCTTGCCAGTTTCTACGGTTGCCATCATCGGCTTGTTGCCACATTAACCCGGTTGCTTCATCGGTCACTGTACCGTCTTGATTATCGACAAAATGGTTAACCCCGTAGACATTCTCTTCACCGCGCACACAGCGAACAAAATTGCCCGGAGCAAAAACGCCCTGCTTCTTGCTAGCAAATTCATAACCTGTTTCATAACCTTTGATATGACCATCGGCAAAATTAAAGCCAAACGCGGCATCCACATTCTGGGTATCATGCAAAGGCCCTAAGGTATACTTGGTAATGGACCAGTACTGCCCGATGTAAGCCATTCTTTTATCGTATTGAAAATCAAAATACTGAGTATCAATATAAGGCGTATTTTTCGTTTCATCCCGAGGGTCAACAATTTCACCATTAAAATCAGCAATAGAATAAAGCTCTTTGATTCTTGGTAAACGCCAATCTGAGTAACCCGCCACATTCAAACTGCCACAGTACGCAATCGCGCCTTCATAAGAATGATGTTTAAAATCTGGGGTTTGCTGCCAGATTAAGCCCGTGTTGTTGTCGGTTACCGTTTTATCGCCATTATCTGTAAAAGAGTTTTGGATACCTTGGTATTGAGCATCTTGACCATAAAGCTTGCTACCCACCACAGGACACGTTATTGCATCGCCATCATTGTCATAACAAGCATCTTGTCCGGTATCGGTTAACACATATTTTACCGCTGGCGTCGAGTTCACAGATGCAGCCTCAGACGCTGCCGCCCCATTGCCAACAAAGTAGCTGCAGCCAGACAACAAACCTAAAGCAACAGAAAAAGGAATAATGGCTAAGCGCCTATTAGTAAGCATGGAAATACCCTAAATAAATTTGTCTAGAAAACGGCAAAGATACCGCCAATAATAGTATTGAATATGGAGAAAAAGAAAAAGCCTAATACATGGCTAATAAAACGGCTTACATCTGCGTATGCGAAACATTAAAAAGCACTATTTTCATACAAGCCTGATTTCACTGTAATAAGCCTCCTCCCTGCTACGTCTAAAGACAATACCACTAGAAACTTGAACAAATGAGGTCTTTATTATGACAATAACAAAGCGGCTAAGAACAATAATCGGGCTTGGGGCACTCACTGGTACTGTTTTTTACATGAGCGCCGCCACTGCTGACACACAAACCATGATAGTCGCTGGCGGTTGTTTTTGGTGTGTGGAATCGGACTTCGAAAAAGTGCCTGGTGTACTAGAGGTAGAGTCTGGCTATATTGGTGGTCACACAAAAAACCCAACCTATGGCCAAGTGTCAGGCAAACAAACAGGCCACTTTGAAGCCGTTATAATCAAATACGACGATACTCAAGTCTCCCTTGCAAGCCTATCCGACTACTTCTGGAAAACCATCGACCCAACAGATCCAAACGGCCAATTTTGTGACAAAGGTGCTCCCTATAAAACCGCCATGTTTTATCAAAACGAAGAGCAAAAAGCCGTGTTCGATACTGCCTTAAAAAATGTCGAAGCCAACAAACCTTTTAACGCCAAAATAGTCACCGAAATACTGCCCGCTACGACCTTTTACCCCGCGGAAGAATACCACCAGGATTACTACAAAAAGAATCCGTTTCGTTACCGCTTTTACCGCAGCAGCTGTGGCCGAGATAACAAAATAGAAAGCCTCTGGGGCGACGTCGCCAGCAAGGCTTATCATTAAAAAAATCATTAACAGCCGCCGTGTTTAAAGGGACTTGACCTCGGCGAGCAACCACTTAACTTGCTAGCATCCAGCTCAATCGGTATTTTTCTTCGAAACTAATTGTGCCTGTCCTGTTGACGGATTTAGGGGTCATTTCCCATTAAAATCCCACCGAATTGGTAACATCTAAAATCACTGCCTTTAAAGGGACTTGACCCCGGCTCGCGTTGATTACTATCTCAACACAAAAACGGGACTCTAATGGCCAACATTAAGGCGGCTAGGTAGACAATTCATGATAGAAAAAAACAATAAGCAGAAAGGTTATTTTTAAACGAATCTATTGCTTGCTCATATAGCCATTTTGAATGGCTATCTTTTGCGTGCTTACACTGGAATAAAATAAAAAATGGCTTTAAGATCAATGACTAATGATTCACAGTACTGAGATAAGAGGCTGGGGATAAAAGTGTAAGCGCGTATGCTCGTTTAGCCGGTTGTTAATTTTGTGGTTAGCTTTATAAAACCATTAAAAATCAGTTAATTATAGAGATATTCAGAGTTTTTAAAAGTGCAAACGAGCATACCTACTAATAAAATGTTATACGCCTAATCATATATTGGAGTATCTAAGTGAATAGTGAAAATTTTAATAAATGTAGAGAATTTTTAGAAAAATCTCTCGAAAGTTCACCAGAAAATAATGAGCTGCTAAATGCATATGTTAAGTTGCTTGAACTCAAAAGCAAATATGATACTGAAACGGACAAAGCTCTAATAGAAAAAGAAATAAGGGAGTCTGAAGTTCAGGCAAATTATCAAACAGCCGTACATACTAATAATACAAATTATAATACAGCATCAAATAAAAATTTTGCCGAAAGCTATCGTCACGACCAAACACAGATGCATGGTACTGTTCAAACGGCTATGAATACGGGGTATTATCTACAACAGCCATTACCAAATAACCGTACTTATTAGTACAGTGTATAACAAGTTGCTTAAACGGTTAAGAGGTATTATGAATTGGTTAATAGAAAATAAAGAATGGATTTTTAGTGGTGTCGGTGTGTCTGTAATTATCTTTATTCTATCAGTCTTAAGAAAAAACTCTGACTCCAAACAAGTACAGAAGTCGGGGGCTAATTCTACTAACTATCAAGCCGGTGGTGATATAAAAATCGGTGAAAAAAAATGATAAATGATAAAGTTCAAAAGCAGCAAGGTGGAGATTCATCTACAAATCTTCAAGGTCAGTCTATTGTAATAAATCAAGGTATCAGTTATTCGGATGCGCGAGATATTGCTTTGGATGTGTACATGTCGAATTTTGTACAGCTTTCGCAAGATGCTGCAGAAGTAGCAAGAAATAGAGCTGAAGAGCTAACAGATAACTTTCTGGAAGAATTAAAAGAAAAAAATGAAGCTGCTATTAGCGAAATGAAGCAACCCGCGATGCAGGCTGCATTATATGAGGCTCAAAAGCAGTATGCGAAATCAGGCGATGAAAAACTAGAGTTTATGCTGGTTGATATTTTAGTACAAAGAGCATCGACACCTGAACGTAATACTAAACAAATTGTGCTTGATGAGGCCCTTGAAGTTGTTAGTAAATTAACTAATGAACAGCTAAATATTCTATCTTTAAATTTTGCTTTAACTCGGCTTTCCCGTCCAAGTGTTACTAATTTAGAGAAACTAATAAACTATATAAATGAAGAGTTGTTGGTGTTTGTAGATTCCAGTGTGGAATACCATCACTCATGGTTTGAGCATCTAGCTTATAGTGGTTGCGTTACACTTATGGATAGCTCTTATTACAAGAGTATACCTGAGCTTATATTGGGGAATTATCCAGCAATGTTTCAGAAAGGGTTTGATGACAAAGAGTTTGAAAAAATCGTTAGTAAATCTATGTCTGAATTTGAACCCTTACTGATGCGAAGCTTTCATGCAGTAAACTTTTTTCAATTTAATTCAATGGATGAAAGCATACTTGAAAATAAAGCGGAAGGGTTGGGGATAGACAACGAAGACATTAAAAGGTTAAAGAGCTGTTTCAATACATACCTCATGAAGCATGGTGAAGTTAGAAAATGGTTATTAGAAAAAGTTCCTGAGTTTGATATTTTATTTAAAAGATGGGGTGGTAGGGAACAGCTGTCAAAAATTAAGCTAACAACTGTTGGCGTTGCATTAGCTCAGGCAAATTACAAACAAAAAGTTAAAACTATAAACTTTGACCTTGGAGTATGGGTGAAATAATCGTATAACAAGGAAAACAAGCAGACGCGCATAGGTTGGCATCGTTATATTTTTCATAGGAAGTTTTTATTTTGCAAGGATTAGAGCATTTAGAAAACCAGCTAGATAAAGTCGAGTACCTTCAGAACCTACTAGTTGCCAGAGCTACTGGTGGTGATGCAAATGATGGGCACTATCAAATCATCAGGCAGGAAATATTAGACTCTCCTGTTGTTTCGGAGATGATGCCTCGTTGGATAAAGACAAACAGAAACTTGTCTCAGTTCTGGGAGTTTATAAAGGCAAAGTTTCCTAGTTACGCAGAACGTAGGCGATTCATATGGGATTCTTTTAATCCTATATTAGAATTTGTCGAAAGTGGCTTAGACCATCCGGCAAAGAAAACTATTGATGAAGTTCTAAGTAATTTCGATTCAGAGAGTATTCATTTTGCGTGGGCAAAGGCTCTTGAACGAAAAGCATCAGACCCAGAGGGGGCAATCACTATCTCAAGGTCAATGTTAGAAAGTGTTTGTAAGCACATTCTGGATGATAAAGGAATAAGCTATAACTCTTCTTCAATTGAACTGTCTGAACTCTATAAAATGACGGCTAAAGAATTAAACCTAGCCCCCGAACAGCATACTGAACAAATATTCAAACAGATTCTTGGGGGATGCTCTGGTATCGTTAATGGTCTCGGAACACTTAGAAATAAATTAGGCGACGCCCACGGACAAGGTAGATTAGCAGTAAAACCCCAAGCTCGTCATGCAGAGCTGGCTGTAAATTTAGCTGGTTCAATGGCTCTATTCCTAATCTCAACGTATGCCAGTAAAAAAATATAACAAACCACTTAAGGCACTCGCGGTGACGCTAACACATGGGCTGCGTCACTTTGCTCCTAATTTTAGCCCATGTATTATCACCCCTTAGTGGGAAGTTAGGAAGTTCATCAGCTTCGATTCGTGATAGTAGTTAAGAAATATGAAAGGTTTACTCAATAAAGTTACTGAGAAGTTGTTCAGCATATCCTTGGCCGTTATGTTAATTAGCATGATGGTAACGGTTATTACTGTAGTGCCTGCACTGCTGCTTACGGCATTTTTTCCTAGTTTTGGTGAGGCCTTATTTAAAATAACGTCGTGGTCTAGCTGGTGTTGGTTATGGTCAATGTTGCCTACTGGTATATTTGGCGTGTTTCAAGATTTCTTTGAATAAATAATAGAGCATAAGTATGGAGTCGGTAGAAATACCCTTCCTAACAAGCAAAGGCAAACTGGACGGCTTCGCACCCCTGCTTTGAGCGTTATGCCTCTTTCGTCATCCGCAAGGCTCAATATATAAATAAGGATATTAATGGATTTTTTACAGTTCGACTTAGGAAACCTCAAACGGGGTGAGATTGTTGAAGTAACACTAACAAGTGGTGCCAATGTAAGGTTAATGACTAGTTCAGAGTTTAATAATTACAAAAACGGAAGAAAGCATAGATTCATTGGTGGGCTAGCTAAAAGATCACCTGTAAACCTTCAAGTAACAAGTTCAGGTCGATGGTACGTTGCTGTGGATATGCAAGGGCTTCGAGGCTCAACAAAAGCATCAGTGAGAACACTTCCAGGAATGTTACCTGAAATACAAGAACGACCATTATCAGAAGTGCCCAGCCTAGTTAGGGATAATGTTCCTCCCCCTCTTGAGTCTGGTGGTGAAACTCACGATGTATTCATATCTCATGCATCCGAAGATAAAGATGATTTAGTTCGCCCTTTGGCAAATGCGCTAATTGCCAAAGGTTTAAATGTTTGGTTTGATGAAATGACACTTAGAATTGGTGATAGTCTAAGGCAGAAAATTGATAAAGGGCTAGCTAATAGCCGTGTAGGTTTAGTGGTTTTATCTCCATCCTTTATTAAAAAAGGTTGGACTAACTACGAACTTGATGGAATTGTCACAAGAACAGTATCAGGTGAACAGGTTCTTTTGCCTATTTGGCACAATATTACCAAACAACAAGTTGTTGATTTTAGTCCGTCTTTAGCTGACAAAGTGGCTCGTAGTACAGCAACTCATACAATAGATGAAATCGCTGATGAGATATATGAGCTTCTCGAGTCTAAGGCATAACAAGCCAATTCAGCAGGACAAAAAACAGCTGGCTGTGCTCGTTCCTTGCTATTATAGCCTGCCATTTTTAGCCGCTTAGCAAAGCGTTAAACATGTCTGTCCTAGTTAATGACCCCGATAAAAAAACATAAGCTCTCACGAATAACACCAGAGCGATTCTTCGCGCCTGCGCGGGAGCGAAGGCGTTATGAAAGAGATCACCTCTGACCAAGTTCAAGCCCAAGAGCATAACCCCCTCCAACTCCCCCTTGAAGAAAAGGGGGAGAGCTAAGAGCAAGCCCTGCCCTGCTGCTGATAACTATGCCTGTCCTACTAAGTACTGGTCCTGATAACTACTGCTAACTACTAACCTCCGCCACGACTGGGATTTAAACATGCCTGTCCTAATAACTGTGCCTGTCCTGATAACTGTGCCTGTCCTAGTAAAAGACTAAGGGGGGCATGGGTTATGCCTGAGCGATCCTCTGCGCTTGCGCGGGAGCGAAGGTGTAACACATGGGCGCCTTTTTGAACGCGCGCGCGTGCCTGTCCTGCTAAGTACTGCTTGCTTAATGCCGGGTGAGCTCGCTGAAGATAAAAGCCGTTGACCTCTTGACGAATCAAGTAATCGGCATTAAATTAACTATACCGTTTAGTTAATAAATGACAGGAGTACACCACAATGCAGAGCGAGAACGGTTTCTACGGGGAATACGGCGGTAGCTACATTCCAGAGATTCTTCATGCTAGTCAGCAGCAAATACTAAAAGCCTATGAAGATGCTAAAAATGACCCAGAGTTTCTCGCTGAGCTGCACAAACAATGGCAACAATACTCTGGCCGACCAACGCCACTGACCTACTGTGCTAACCTCACAGAGCACTTTGGTGGTGCGCAAATTTATCTTAAGCGTGAAGACCTTAACCACAGTGGTGCCCATAAAATGAACAATGTGATTGGCCAAGGTTTATTGGTCAAACGTATGGGTAAAAAACGGGTTATTGCCGAAACGGGTGCAGGACAACATGGGATTGCAACTGCGCTTGTGGCGGCGCGTTTAGGCCTTGAATGCACCATATACATGGGCGCGAAAGACGTAGAGCGCCAGTACCCAAATGTGTTCTGGATGCGTCAACTTGGCGCCACCGTTGTGCCTGTTGAAACTGGCTCACAAACCCTTCGGGATGCTCTGGATGAAGCCCTTCGCGACTGGTCATCAAGCCATGAAGAAAGCCATTACCTAATCGGTACTGCCTGTGGTTGTGCGCCCTTCCCTGAAATGGTGGCCTTCTTTCAGTCCGTGATTGGTGACGAAGTGCGCGAACAAAGCATCAACCAATTTGGTCAATTTCCAGATCGCTTGTACGCCTGTGTGGGTGGTGGCTCTAACGCCTGTGGTTTATTTCTGCCTTTCCTCGAAGACGAGAAGGTTGCTATGGTGGGTGTAGAAGCAGGTGGCCGCGGTATTAAACTGGGCGACCATTCCGTTCGCTTGTCCCATGACCTTGGCTCCAAGGGCATAGCCCAAGGCTTTGCCACCAAATTTATCCAAGACGATGCAGGGCAATTACAAGACACCCACTCCATTGCGGCTGGATTAGATTACGTGGGGGTATCCCCTATTATTGCGCATCTTGCGGACACTGGACGGATTGAAATGACCTACGCCATGGATGATGACGTGGTGGAAGCTTGTACTTTATTGCTCAAAAAAGAAGGTATTATTCCTGCCCTTGAGTCGTCTCATGCATTAGCGGGCGCCTTTAAAGATGCGCCAAACCTGCCGAAAGACAGCCATATAGTAATCAATCTATCAGGACGAGGTGACAAGGACATATTCAATGTAGCAAAAGCCGTTGAAGATGAAACCTTCCCACAATTCTTAAGTAGCTATCTTGCCACTTACCACGCGGATATGGAGAAAAAAGCATGAGCCAACTTGCCGAATTTATCCAAGATAAACGCCAAGCAAAACCTATTTTGTCCATGACTCACGTGGTCTATGGCTACCCAACACGCCAACAAAGTTTGGCTTGGATCAGCCGCTTATTATCTGAAGGGGTGGACTTTGTAGAAGTCCAATTCCCATTTTCTGATCCGGTGGCCGATGGCCCCAGCATTGTCGCTGCTTGTCACAAAGCATTAGAACAAGATCTTAACGTAGAAGACTTTTTAACCGACATGGGAGTACTCACCCGGGACTTCCCAAATAGCCGTATCGTCTTAATGAGCTACTTAAACCCCATGTATCGCTATGGTTTGGATAAGCTTGCCAAACGTGCTGCTGAAATCAATATGCCGGGATTGATCATTCCAGATTTACCGATTGAACTGTCAGCAGATTACATCACCGCTTGTGAAGCCAATCACATTGATCCGATCTGGTTAGTCACACCGGTGACGCCCAAAACGCGGCTCGAAATGCTGGCAAGCAAAGCCTCCGGGTTCTTGTACTGTGTGGCACGTTCTGGGGTGACTGGCCATTCAAACCACGAAGGCAAAGGCTCAACCAACTCTGTGGATGACTACCTAGCCCAGATCAAAGCCCATGCAAATGCCCCAATC
This sequence comes from Marinomonas pollencensis, assembly GCF_003387375.1. Classification (GTDB taxonomy): domain Bacteria; phylum Pseudomonadota; class Gammaproteobacteria; order Pseudomonadales; family Marinomonadaceae; genus Marinomonas; species Marinomonas pollencensis. The sequence continues at coordinate 133,730 of NZ_QUNG01000001.1, forward strand.
GGAGTGGGGTTTGGCTTGCGAGAACGTCGCCAAATCGAAGCTTTAATAGGCAAAGCAGACATTGCCATTTTAGGCTCAGCCCTTCTAGATGCCTACAACCAAGGGGGTGAAGAAGCAGGGCTTAAACTACTGCGTTCCCTGTTCCCTACCCAGTAGCGATATTGCCCAATATGCCGAGCCAAAACGACAAAGCCGCTGTACTAAACATACAACGGCTTTGCTGATTGTCAGGCTCTGTCTGCTGTCTAAAATAATCAGATAAGCAGCTCACGCACTTTCGCAGATAAGAACTCAGACACCACTACGGTGGCTAGAATGACCAGAATAATCAGAGTCACTTGTGGCCAAGCTAACACGTTGAGCGATGAGGATAAAAACAAACCTATGCCCCCAGCGCCCACCAAGCCTAAGATGGTCGATTCCCTGATGTTAATGTCCCAGCGGAAAATAGTGATACCTAAAAAAGCCGGCAATATCTGTGGAATAATGGCGTAATTGATCGTTTGAAAACGCGATGCACCGGTGGATTCAATCGCCTCCACACTGGTGCCATTCACTTCTTCGATGCTTTCATAAAGCAGTTTCGCCACAAAGCCAATCGATCTCAAACCAATCGCAATCACACCCGCAAGAATCCCAGGACCTAAGATAGTCACTAGTAGCAGCGCCCAGATCAGCGAGTTAATTGAGCGTGATGAAGCAATGATCAAGAGCGCAATAGGACGCACAAACACAACCGAAGGGGTGGTATTTCGAGCCGCTAAAAAGGCCACTGGAAACGCTAGAATCACACCAAGCAAGGTGCCCAAAGTGGCAATATTCAAGGTATCCCACAAGGCTTTATAAAGCAGATGAATGTATGACCATTCTGGTGGAAACATTCGGTCAATCAAATCCGCCGCTTGCACTGGCGCATCGAGGACAAAGAACCAAATAGTGTCTTCGGTCATTTCCATCCAGCAGTATATCGTTAACAGGGTAATGGCAAACCAGCCACCCCAGACCATCCATGCTTTGCGTTTAGTACGGCCATGCCATACTAATTTTTGTTCTAACTCACCCATTTTCTTATCCATCCAGAAAAGTATTCACACGCCAACACAATAAGAATAATCAAAATGAGAATGGCGCCAGCGGAGTCGTATTCATAACGGTCAATCGAGGTGTTTAAGGTGGCGCCAATACCACCAGCACCAACAATACCGATCACCGCTGATTCACGAAAGTTGATATCAAAACGGTAGAAAGACAGGCCTATCATCCGCGGCATGACCTGCGGCCAGATTGCTATGTGCACTCTTTGCAACCAGGAGGCACCGGTCGAGGAAATGGCTTCCAACTGCTTATTGTCGATTTCTTCAATTTCTTCCGCGAGCAACTTACCCAAAAAGCCAATCGTCGCGTAAGTCAGGGTTAAAAACCCAGCAAAAGCGCCAAAGCCGAACAAAGCCACTAAGAAAATCGCCACGATCACTTCTTGCATAGAACGAGAAACCGCAATAAATGAGCGACAAAACAGATAAATCGGTTTCGGTGAAATATTACGAGCAGCCCCCATACCAAAGGGTATCGACAATAATATGCCGACCACAGTGGAGGTAACCGTCATGGTCAGACTTTCCAGAATGCCAGAGTAGATATCCGCAGCACGACGGGAAAAGTTAGGGTTAACAAACCCTTCCATAAACCGCATACCACGCTCTAGGCCTTCATAAGCGCGCTGCCAATTGACTTCAACGCTACTGATCCCTATAACCAAATAAAGCGCAAAAACAATCCAAAGGGCGATTCGCCAACGCTTATCTGGCACCAGATAATGAGGTCGCTGCCAAGTGCGCATTACGCCGCCTCCCCATTTTCGAGGTCATCTTCGTCCGGCTTAACCGACGTCCAATCTTCATCACCATAAATGCGCGTTAACACGTCTTCCGTCAAGGCTTCCGGCTTACCATCAAACACAATCTCGCCACCTTGCAGACCAATAATACGGTCAACAAACTGCATAGCGAGGGGCACATCGTGAATATTGATAATGGCAGATAGGGATTTTTCACGACAAATAGACTGTATTAAACGCATGATCTGACGTGACGTCTTCGGGTCCAAACTGGCCGTCGGCTCATCCACTAACAATAAACGCGGGTCTTGCGCCAAGGCTCTGGCGATACCAACACGTTGACGTTGACCACCAGAGAGTTCATCAGCGCGCTTATTAGCATGATCAATCAAGCCCACACGCTCTAAATATTCAAACGCATTGTCGATATCTTGCTCTGGATAGCGCCGTAAAAATGAGCGCCAGAATGGCAAATAACCAAGCCGACCAGACAGCACATTTTCCATCACACTTAAGCGTTCCACCAAAGCGTATTCTTGGAAAATCATACCAATATGACGGCGTTGCTCGCGAATTTTCCCCGCAGACAAACTACTCAGATTCACATCGTCTAGCTGAATATTGCCATCAGTCGGGTCGATTAAGCGGTTTACACAACGGATTAAGGAAGATTTACCGGCCCCACTGGGGCCGATAAGTCCAACAATCTCTCCATCAGGGACCTCAAAACTGATGTCTTTCAACACCCAAGGTCCGGTTTTATAGCGTTTCTTTAAATGTTCAATTTTAAGCACAGAAAATCCCTATCGGCAGCTATAAGAAACGCCATTCGCTTCGTCTATTTTACGGATAACACTCCACTCTTTCTTGAAGGTAATCGGTACAAATTTGTCTTCTTTAGCAAACTCTTTCTTCAGCGGGCTACCTTCCCACTTATAAGTGAAAAAGGCCTCTTTGATTTTTGCTTGTAGCTCAGGGGTTAAGTTATACGCCACGCCATAACTGGTGGTAGGGAAAGTTTGTGACTTGTAAATGGATTTGATTTGGTCGGCCTTAACCACACCACGCTCTTCCATACGGTGTAACACTGAGTTTGCCACCGCGGCAGCTGGGTAATCTTTGTTCGCCACACCTAAAATAGAGTTATCGTGCTTACCTGAGAACATCGGTTCAAAGTCACGATCAGGAATCAGATCAAAATCTGCTTTAAGAATCGCTGAAGGGGCTTTAAAACCTGAGTTAGAGGTTTGTGAAGTAAAGGCTAATTTTTTACCTTTAATATCTTCTGGGGTGTTAATACCAGAACCTGGGTAAGTGATGATTTCCATCTCATAGCCGTAAGAGCCATCTTTTGCCGCCATCATAGTAAATGGACGATAACCCGCACAGGCGACTGCCAATGGGTTGGAACCGGTATTAAAACCAGCAATATGAAGGCGACCGGCACGCATTGCCTCGATTTGTGCCGCATTAGATTGCACTGGGAAGAACTTAACTTTTTTACCTGTGACTTTTTCCATATGAGCCAAAAAGTCAGACCATACACCCGCATAAACCGCCGGATCTTCCACTGGCGTATAGGCGAAAATCAGTGTGCTAGGGTCCAATAACTTAGATTTATCTGTTGGTACATCGGCAATCAAGTCATTGTCTTTATCAACATAACGGCTGTCTAAAGTGAAGGCAGCATGGGCAGAACTAGCAGACAAAATCGAAGCGACAAGCAAAGAGTACATAGGTTTCATTTGGGCATCCCCTGAATAAGTTGTATCCAGACTCTACCCCTCTTATATGACACTTATGTTAAATATATACGCCAAAACACATATAGTTATTTTGCTTACTCATGTCGGCGTCATACTTGAACCACACTAAAAAGGCCGTTGCACGTATTATGCAACGACCTTTTTAGTAACACTATTTGCTTAGCCAACGGCTTTTCGCTTGTAGATAGTCGGCCAATTACCGGCCTATGCCGTTACTGATACGTTCGCTTCATTGGCAAATGGTAACGCTTGATAGTTGCCGGCGCCTTACAACTTGCTGCCATGGCGTCTTTGCCTAATAGTATCCAATGGCGTCCATGAGCTTTGCCCAGCTGGGTCGCTTTGCTGGCATCAAAACACACCATGGAACTATCCTGGATCGACAGGATAAAGCGGTTGGGCTTTTCGCGCATCCACAACCAAGCGTTTCTATCTTGCTCTTGGGTGGAGGTTAAATAGCTAAAATGCGTTAACGGAATGTCGCTGAAGAGTAAAAACTGCTCTTTAAAGCGTGTTAACCCTAACTCTCCCGCTGGCCCAATATCTTGCTGAGCCCTCTCCATGATGCCTTTTGCAGGGGTGCGAATAGGGTTTAACAAGGTGTAACCCCAAGTACTATAAATCACCCAAGTGATCGAGAAGACGGCCGCAAAGGCAAATAAGTCCATCGATTTCCACTTCCAAACCAAGACACCTAACCATACAAAGCCGGTGACAAGGAACAACCAAGCAAATTTCGTGGTGTCATCGCCCAGCTCCTTGGCCACTATATGAGAATGGCTAAAGCACAAGCCCGCAGCGACAAAAAACACTGAACCAAAGACAATAGCACCAGCAATCAGCACGCGCCGAAACCAAGGCTGGATTCCTACATGGCTAACATGAGCGCCCATTAGCAACGCCATCATAGGCAGCGCAGGCAAAACATACAGTCCACGTTTCCCAGGGCTGATACTAAAGAACACCACCACCAACACAACCCAAGCAAGTAAACTGATCATCGCCGGCGAGACTTTTACATTACGCCAAAATGATTTACTGAATAAAAAAGCATATAGCGGGAACCAAAAAGCAGGAATTACACTGACCACAAAGTAATACCATGGCTTAATGTGCCCCCAAGAGTTAGCGTAGCGCTCGCCTGTTTGCTTAAACAAAATGTTATCTCGATAGGCCGAGAAATCAGGATTGCTACTGGTGTTCGCAATATAAAGCATGGGCAACAGCCAAGCGGCCAGTACCAACAACATGGCAATTGGGCCCAGCAAAAGTCGCCAGTTTACCTGCGCTTTGCTAAAGCGATGCTTTGCGCTGAAATGCAGTACCAGGACTGGCAACAAGAAAAACAACGGCAAGAAGCCAACGCCTTTGGTTATGATACCTAGGCCCATAAAAGCCCAACTGCTCAAATACCAAGCCATACTGGCTTTATAGAAAAAGTGCCGCAATAAACCATACATGGCCACTGTTATCCAGCAGGCTACCATGGCATCGATCTGAGCACTTTTGGCTTGATCAATAAACTGCGGTGCAATCAGTAAAAACAGCACAGCGTTACGTGCGGTTTTCACATTCCAAAGTTTTGCCGCAATATCATATACACAAAATACCGACAGCAAACTTGCCAATGCATTGGGAATCAAAAAAGTGGCAGATAAGTTGCCAGTCAGCCAGTAAAGCGCGGCGATAGACCACATGAAAACAGGCGGTTTATCTGGGTACAATTCCCCTCCCCGCATAGGAAAAAACCAATTACCTGAATTCACCATTTCTTTCGCGACTTCCACAAAACGTGGCTCATCCGCAGGCCAAGGGTCACGTAAACCAACGCCTGCTAATATGACGACCGCGGTAATTAACAGAAGCAACCAAAGTGTTTTAGCGTAATCGTCATTATTAAACATTTTCGGTATCGTCATGATGCCTTGCCTTCAACCTGTAAAGTAGAGAGTTTGTATTTAAGGTGGTCTCGGTATATCAATGCGGTCAGTACAAAGCTTAATAGCGACAAGCCTACACTGGTATAAATCATCGCGTGGTTGGCGCCATTAATACCATGACCTACGAGTGCAAAAATCACCGTTTGCGGTAAGTAACCAAGCACACTAGCGCTGATGAATGCCCATAAAGGCACCCCCACACTGCCAGACAACAAGTTGGTGACCAAGTTGCTGCCAACGGGCAGCAAACGCAGCATTAGTATTTTCATAAAAGGAGCACGACTGGCAAACTGATTGAACTTATTCATACGCCGAGGAAAGTAATGAGCCAGCGTATGAGACAAGAGCACCCTAGCCATTAAATAATTGGCTAGTGCCGCGGTTAAACACAGCAACAAGGTGGCCAGAGTCCCCAACCATGCGCCGTACAAATAACCAAATAAAAAAGCCACTACTTGCTTAGGACCACCCGCTGTGACCAATACAAAGGCCGCCAATGCAACCCAGAGATAGCCCTGGTAACCCTGCCCGGCCAAATAGCTCGACAGCCAGTTCTTGTCTGAAAGGTGTGCTAGGATCGGGTTCAATACTCCGGAAAATAGCAAGCCTGCAAAAAGGCAGCCTAAAGCCAGTTTAACCCACTTCATTGCTTAGTCCTGATTAGAATAGACGGTCGCTATGATAGGTTGTTTAGCGCGCTTTTTCAGCCAAATTACCCCAACAATATCAACAATGCCTACCCAGGCTCTATTCCATGCGTTGTAATTGGAAACCCCTGCATTGCGGTCTCTATGGTTCACTTGGCATACGACAATCTCACCATCAATACGCTTGATCAAAGCAGGTAAAAATCGATGCATATGGTCAAAATAAGGCAACATTAAAAAAGTATGTTTAGGAAATAACTTCAGGCCACAGCCAGAATCAGGAACTCCATCATCTAATAATCCTTGGCGGATTTTATTGGCGACACGGGATTGAAAGCGAACCCACGCAGTATCAAGGCGTTTTTTCCGATAACCAGCAACACAAAAATGTTCCTTTGTTATTTGCTTGGCTTGATGAATAAGATTGGGGTAATCCTGCGGATCATTTTGTCCATCTGCATCCGAAGTGATAATCCACTCTCCCTTAGCATGACGCACACCAGAGGATAACGCCGTGCTCTGGCCACAACTCTTTGCATGAAACACTACTTGCAGCTGACAGCCAATTTCTTTGGCAGTATTGATCGCCACTTGCGCCGTATTATCGTCACTTCCATCATCGGTTAGCACTACTTCAAAAGAGTATTCTGGTGATAAGCTCGCGTGAATTTCTCTAATTAATACCCCTATGTTGCCCTGTTCATTTTTGGCAGGCAGAACAACCGATAAAAAAGGTACCATATACACTCCATCACAATAAATTAATTGCCAATTATAGCGGTAAGATTGAAAGCGTTATGATTCCATAACCAACACGAAAAAAATGTCGAATAAAAGAAAAAAACTTGCACGAATATAGCCTAGACCTGTGACTTTTGCGTTACAAATTGATTGTTTTTCAAACAAAATATTCTAATTCCATGGTTTTTTTGTCATTCAGCCGAGTTTCCACCCATCAAATAGACTGAGAAGCTTTTAAACGAGGGGATTTTCCTTGTATCATGCCGTCATAAAGACATTTCTCTGAAAAGGAAGTTACAGTGAAAAAAGTACTCGGAGTGTCCCTGGTCACGCTTATTGCAGCCTGCCTTATCGCCCCAAAATTTATTGCCAACGAGTATCAAGAGAATCTCACCGATCTAATCAATAATATCAACAGCGAAGCTGGCTACAGTGCGACAATCACCGCCTCTGAACAAGGCTGGTTTGGTGCGACGAGCACCGTATTAGTGAGCTTTGATAGCGCCATGATTAGCCCATCCGCCTCCGCTCAAAAGTTAACCGCTGAGCTCCAGTTGGAAAGCCATTTCGGCCCGCTGCTGTTTAGCAAAGAAAGTCTAGTTGGCTTATTCGCGACCGATGTCCAACTAAAAGGCGATCAACAGCGCCAGTATTTAAACTGGAACAATCAGACCCCTCTTTACCATCTTTCGATAGCCAGTAACTTAGCGGGTGACCTAAAATTCGATGACTACATTCCTGCCTTCACCAACAAAGCACAAACCTTGTCTGTCAGTGAATACAAAGGCCATGGTCAATACGCCAACAATAAACTGGTTTATAACGGCGGCTTCAAAGCAGCAACCTGTAAAGAGCGCGCCTCAGCCACAGTGGAAAATGTTGCTTTACACTTGGACCTCGATGCTGATTGGGCGACGCTGCGCAGCGAAGGGTTTTATAACGGTGATATGAGCCTCAACATCGATAAGCTAACGACCCAAGAGCAAGAGGAATTGACAGGCATCAAAGTCACTCTAAAAACTCAGCTAGATGAAGAAACTCAGCTAGGCAGTATGCAAATCGGTTACGCCATTAAAAAACTCATCGCCGACGACTTTCAAGCAGACAACCTCGAGCTAGTTACCGAGCTAAACCATTTAGACAATCAGGTGTTTCTTGATTATGGCAAGCTGGTCAGAGAATCAACCGAGCTTTCTGCCTCTCAGCAGCTCGACTTTATCCAACAACATCTTGAGCCCCTACTGGCAGGCAAGCCAGAGTTCAACATCCTGGCATTACGCGGTACCACCAATGATGGGACATTTAACGCCACGTTAAACAGCCACTTAGCAGACATCAATAACCCAAACCTTGGCCAAATGAATGATCCAAGATTTTGGTTATACAACGCGGTAATTCAGGCCGATGTCGAGATCGACCAAACGTTACTGCACACCGCGGTCCAACACTATGTGGCCAAGAAAATGTATGCACCAGCCAATTCACCAGAGGTGAAACAACAGTCTGATATGCTAATCGATAGCCTGCTTCATCAAGGTATTATCAAACCTGAAGGCTCTCAATACGTAACCCAGTTTCATAGTGAAAAAGGGCAAGCGACCATCTACGACCTAAGTTTTCCTCTGATCTGAGGTTTACCCTCTCTTTCAGCGTCGCTGTTAACAAAAATACCGCTCAATTTGAGCGGTATTTTTATTCATCTTGTTCTTAGTGTTTTGCCGTCTATGTTAAATAGCCCCTTGCCAGCATGGCATTTAATCCGCCGACACTAACGTTTGAATATCATCAACTCCACTGACACTAATATCAGCACATAAAACAGCTCCAGCACCCCCCACATCAAATTCGGATATTCAAGGGCTAACGTCATCGCCCCCAATGGGCTTAACATATTCAGCATCCATAATAATGCGGACAGCAACACCACAATAACGCCGCCAATTTTCGTTTTTAAGCGAATCATCGCGCCCACACCCAATAAGGTTAACAACCACCAAATACCAGAGCTGGAAACCAGCATTCCAGTCACACCAAACACTTCTCTGATGATAGTGGTCAGCAATAATGGCGGTTCAACAAGGACATAAAAGCCCACATCGATGATCAAGCAAAACAAAAACACATACATACGCCGACGCCCTTACTGGTTGCCCTTGTGGTGCCTCCTACACACTCGCGCTGTCATTACACTGGCACCGCAAATAACATGCTAAGGCTACTTTTGCTTTTCTGAACGTTTTTCTTTCTCTTCTCGTGCCTTTGCCAATAACAAAAAGCGTTTATGGATTTTACGCGTGGTAAACCAGACACCGCCAACAACAAGCGGCACAGATAAACCAAGGGCGAGACTTTTATCAAACTGCACGCCCTTGTCATAGACAGCTTCGATGATAAATTTAAGCAAACCAACCGAATAATAACTGATCGCGGCAACCGACAAACCTTCAACCGTATGCTGCATCGCCAATTGGATTTTAGAACGCCTATCCATAGACGCAAGAAGGTGTTGGTTCTGTGACTGTATCGACATTTCTACCCGCGTACGCATCATGTCTGAAACACGATCAATACGACGCGACAGGTTTTCTAAATGGTCTCCTGTGGCTTTGCAGGTTCTTACCGCGGGAGTGAGACGTCGCGTCATAAACTCTGTAATGGTTAAATGTCCCGATACTTCATCTTCTTTAAGCTCTGCTAAACGCTTGAGAACCAAATCATGGTAAGCATTGGTTGCGCTGAAACGAAAGGTAGTTTGCGCCCTGGCCGCTTCCACCCAAGCCGCCATATCAATCAGCTCTGCCAACAAGGCTTGCTCGTCTAGCTTCTCATTAGAGTCCGCTAAGCGAGCCGTAGTGGTCGCGAGCTGCTCATCCATTTTAGCCAGCTGCGCATTGTATTTTCGCGCAATGGGAAGCCCTAATAAGGCCATTAAGCGATAGGTTTCAATCTCCACAACACGCTGCACCATTCGCCCCAGCTGGCTATCACTCATGTTTTTATTATAAATAAGAAAGCGACCGCAACCATCACTGTGCAGCTGAAACGTTGTCCATACTTGTGCATCGCCGTTTTGTGGTCGACTACCAACTAAGCGCATACTTTCAAAGCCGCTTTTAACCGATACCAAATCTGGCTCTGGCTGTGTTCTGGCGTCTTCAATGGCAATATGAAAGGCCGCAATAATGGTGCCTGGTAATGCGGCCAGCCAAGCGTCAGGCAGTATTGCCAAGGCATGACTGGCAAAAGGGCTCACCGCTTGATTGGTGTCTGTATTAATGAACATATACGAAGTGAACTCTAAGTGCTTTTCACGCCGCACTCGCAACGAACCAAAATCCACTTCATAACATACCCCCTCCTGACTAGGCGGTTGCTGCTGAAAATGCTGGTAAAGACGACAAAAATGTTCAAACTCTTCCTGTTTATCATCCGCGCCAAGCATCACTGCCAAGTAGCTAATCCGAGCAGGACTCGACAGCACTTGAAACGGCCTTGAGTGTAACTCAGCGTATAGCTCTTCTCGCATTGGGTGTATCGATAACCCATAGGCATTTGATTCTTTATTCACAATATAATCCAGAGTGTGTATTTTCGGGGGAGTCATTAAATAATTCGATGAAAAGCAATAAATTGCAACCATACTAATGAGATAGAGGTGAGTTATTTAAATTTAATCAGGCGCTGCTCTGGGCCTTGTGAGGGAAAAACAGCAGACGGGCAATTTGCCCTTGGCCTCTGACTGCCCCTTGCCAAGCAAATGACAGTATAAAAGTGGCGCTATATTGCGATAGACTTAGTATAACTTTCAGCAGGATATGAATAGCTTATGATGCGCTCTTTTTCTAAACGGACAGAAAAACTCATTAATGCGGCATTGCTGTGTGGATGTGTCAGCGTGAGTGGCCAGCTGCAAGCGGTGGATTTAGTCACATTCGGTCAAGCCTGCCTAAAACAAGAAAGCTATTTAAACACCCTTAAGCGCAACATAGATGAAGCCGACTTTGCTAGACATACATCAAAAGATTTAAACCAAGGTGCTCGTGCCAATTTACGCTCTTACAATCGTCAGCTGAATGAGCTTGAACCTGAGCTACAAGCGTGCCAAAAAAACGCCCCCAACAGCCGCACTTGCCATGATATTCGTATCCGTCATAACCGCCTAACGGAGCTGGCTGACCGCGCTGAGCAACGGCTTGATAAGCAGCACGATGCGCTCAATCTGGACCCCCCTCAAACCCTCTTCTTTCGCCAACAGCGTTACCATGACGTGTACGATCAATTCATTGCCATGTGCCGCGATTCGGATGTGCACTACCAGCTGATCCAAGACCCTAACGCTTATCAACAAGTATGCGGCAGCGGATCAAACAAGGCCTCAATTACCTGCTCACTGTTCTAAGTGAATAGAGTTTTTGGCGCTGTTCAACTTGTCGACACTCAAGGTCGCACAATCACATAATTGTCATCTCTTTGTTGCATGCTTAGCTGAGGAAGGTGCGAATAAGTCGCCTTAGCCCCAAAGAACATGATCTAAAAGCTTGCTGTCTTTGTTAAGCATCTCGTTAATAGGCCTACTATTCACTTTCGATGCTCGCCGTGAGCAGCCTGCTTTTCATTTCATGTTAGAACAAGGGCATTTGTTCTCACCCTCCCTAGGCAACAGCAGGAGACTATTACCTTGACGAATTCAGCCCGTATTCGATTTCGCTTCTATAAACCCCGACTCGCCCGTCAGCCAAGACACGTCACCGTCAACCTAAACAAGACCCAAGCCAGTCACACCATAGACAAGAAATACCTTTCCTTTTCAATCGATATCTCGGTGTTAGCCGGTGGTTTTTGGTGGGATGGCAGCCAAGGCACCCACAAAGGATTAGGCACTCAAAAAACCGCACCGTTGGATTTACAGCAGAGTAAATTAAACAAATTAGTGCATGCTTTAGGGCCTGCTTATTTACGGGTTGGTGGCTCTGAGGCCGATAAACTGCATTACTTTAGTGCCCCAACTGAGCAACCGGATGCCCTTCTCCTGAGCCACACTATGTGGGATGAATTACACCATTTTTGCCAACGACATGAGTTGTCGCTCATGTTTACCTTTAAATATGGTCTGTTCCGTAAATCGTTGCATGGCCGCTGGCAAGCGGATGAAGTAGAAAAATTACTGAACTACAGCAATCAGCACCAACAGCACATTGCCATTTGCGAACTTGGCAATGAACTTAATGCCTATTGGGCATTTCATGGGCTCAACGCGCAACCTAGCGCCAGAAAACTTGCTCAAGATTACGACACCTTCACCCGCACCGTGCGACAGTTAAGCCCAGACAGTAAAGTAGCTGGCCCAGGCAGTGCTTTTTGGCCCAGAATCGGGGAAACCATTAAGCCTATTAGCAATGTTACGTCTCGTTTTCTGGCGTCCATAGAAGAACCATTAGACATTGTAGATTGGCACTATTACCCCTTTCAAAGCAGCCGCTCACCGGTCAAAACACGGCCTGCCACCCTTAATAATCTGCTGTCTTCACGTTCATTCTTAGATTATGAAAAATACCTCTCTCAACTGACACGATACCGCGACCGTTTCCAGCCCCAAGCCCGTATTTGGACAGGCGAAACAGGCTCTGCTCAATGCGGCGGAGAAAGCAATCTTTCTGACCGCTTTGCCTCCTCGTTTTGGTGGGCGGATCAACTAGGACGTGGCGCTAAGCTTGGCCAACAGGTTATGGTGCGTCAGAGTTTAATTGGTGGCGATTACGCTCTGATTAATAAAGACACCCTGAAACCCAACCCAGATTATTGGTTAAGCTGGTTGTGGAATAAGTTGATGGGGGACACGGTTTATCACGTCAGCAGCAGTGACCCTAACGTCATAACCTATTGCCACAGCGCGAAAAAAATCGGCAAATGCACACTGCTGATTATTAATATGACACCTTACCCTAAGCGTGTTCAGTGCCACGGGTTTGGTGGAAAAAAACGGCGCTTTGAAGTGACGGCCGATGAGCTCATTGCAGAAAAGATCCGCATCAATGGTATGCGCCCAAAATTTAAAGGCGGCAAAGTGAAATTAAAAGATTTCCCAACGCTATCTAAAGTGAATTTAGTCAGCCCTTATAGCATCAATTTTTGGTGTTTTACTGTGTAACGCAACAGCTAAAAACAGATGCCTTGCATATGAGGTAAAAGATTACTCAACCCCTTCAAGTAGAAGGTCGCACTGACGGTAGGCGCATCTTGCGACGAAATTTGCACACGGAACGTACGCTTGGTGGCCAACGTTTGAATAAAATCACCAGGATTCGACACATAAACAGATTGCTGAGCCAAAGAAAGGGGCCATTTTGCAGGTTGCGGCAAAGCATCATCAAAATGATAAGTAATGTTTACCTTGCCTTCTTGAATCACAACGCCATCCCAATGTATTTCTAGCTCTGTTTTTTTATTATCACAGCGCACCGTCATGGCAACGGGATTATCAAGGTAATGGATTTTTGAAGAGGATAATAAGGTCGCTATAAAGGTTGATCGCTCTTGTTCCTCTTTCTTAGGATGCAGGCTGTAAACCCATCGACCATTGTCTACTTTTGGAGATAGAAAATCGGCTGTGAGCGACTTAATCAAGCACGCGTTGAAGGCCTGATTGCTACTTTCTGACTCACAATTAGATGCCCCCCAAGCAGCACCTGTTATAAACCACAGCGAGATGATGACACAACGAAAATTCATACTTACCCTATCGCCCAAACTTAGTGCATAGCATACAAAAAATAGAGAGAAATGAAACGCAGTAAATAAGAACTAAACGCATCTTTACGTTCTTGGCAGGATTACTGCGTTAACAACAGCTGTATTATGCACGAAACCATCAAGCCATTACCCGGCTATGTTCATTATTTGAACAAAAGAGCAGATTAATAAAAGCGTCGACGAGGGCGGTATTTAGAAACCCCGCTGCCGTTTATCTCAATTGGCTGTCTTTGCTGCCGCTGCGGTTGTATAACGTGTCTGTTTTCGTATTTTTTTCCAGCTCACTTTGACACTGAATACATAAGTGAACACCTGGGATCGCTTGTCGACGACGCTCAGGAATGGGCTGTTCACATTCTTCACAGTGGGTTAGGCTCTCGCCAACAGGCATACGACTTTTGGCTTGCTCTACTGCATCATTTACCGTGGCATCAATTTGCTCTTGTACCGCGCCATCTTGCGCCCAGCCGCTGGCCATATGTCTCTCCCATTGCTAGCAATAGTTACTCTTATCATGCGCTCATCCGCCCTCGCACAGTAGGCGCGCGAAGGGCTCAAAGGCAACAACGCCTACCTCATTAATAGCAGACAAACGCCATTGAGCCAACTTGCACAGTTAACCCAGTGGCCCTCCTACTATGGTGTCTTTTAAGCCCGCCATGATCTTGTCTCCTTGCTCTTGCTTTAGCTCATCATACCAGGCCTGTGTCACCGCCATGTTTTTTCCATGGGTCACATCGCAACGTTTACGCGCTTTTAAAACAAGATCTTTCGCCCGCTCATGCCGCCTATCTTGATAATCCAGCAACGCCTCTTCAATAGTCGTATTGCCCGCAAAAGACATACCAAGCACCACGGCATCTTCCATCGCCGAACAACCACCTTGACCTATGTCTGGTGTGGTCGAATGTGCTGAATCTCCCAACAGAGCAACCCTTCCTTTTACAAAGGTATCAAAGGGTTCCACATCATGAATTTCAATTCGATTGGTGGTCTCTGGGTCCAGCTCATCGATCAACTTTTGCACAGGCTCTGCCCAACCAGCAAAATAGCCTTTTAAATCCTCTTTCAGCGTCAGCCGATTTTCTTCTAGCCCCACAGGAAGAGGCACATCAAAAAAGAAATAAAAACGCTGATCCGCAATTGGCATCACAGACACCCGCTTTCCTTCGCCGACAAATGTCGTCCACTGATCTATTGGGGCAATGCTTGAATCAGCGGCAACCAAACCATTCCAATTCACATAGCCTGCGTAGCGACGCTCTAGTTCCAAGCCTAATACATGGCCTCGCACCACCGATCGGGCGCCATCCGCTGCAATCATAAAATCGCCATGAGCGACACTACCATCGGTAAAGTAAGCGGTTACGCCATCGGCAGATTCAGTGACACGCTCGATGCGCTTATCAAATTGCACCTTGTCTCGGCCCCAGCAGTCGATCATCATCGACTGCAGCCCAGCGCGAGATACAGGGCAAGGTCGTTCGCCCACGTCATCAATTAATGGCTTAAGGCTAAACTGGGTCATCACCTTACCTGACTTGCCATCTTGGTATGCCATCTTGTGCATCGGGCCACCCAGTTCGTCCATAATATGGCCCATCCCAAGGTGGTTCATGCATTTCACGCCATTAGGCCAAACCGAAATAGCCGCTCCTACGGGTTTGATTTCTTTTACCGCTTCAAAAACGTCACACTCGATGCCCTGCTGCTTTAATGCTGCCGCGGCGGCCATACCACCGATACCGGCACCTATGATCAATGCTTTCATGATTCGCTATCCTCTTCGTCATCATCTAAGTGCCTGTAGCACGATTCATTCCATGACCCGACAAAATATTAATTTATTTTCAAACAACAAGAATATGAAACAAATGTTTCTCTATTAATCCAAGATACCTGAAAAAAAACAAAGATATAAGAGGAAAGTTAGCGAATAACGCCCTAAAAATGCCCTAAAAGGGCCCTAAGGGTGCGACAAAGAGGCTTCAGTGTCGGTAGCCAAATGTTTATTAGTACCTGCTTTTAAAACCCAATACATATAACTGACCACCACAATATTAATGCCCAGCACGCCCAGTGTGATGACATTTTGATCTTTGATCACTTCATAAATCTCAAACGGCAAATACACAGCACCACTCAAAAAAGCGAACCATTCTGTCCAGCGCATTCTGTGCCACAGCCCATAAGCTTCGATAAAGCGGATCAAGGCGTATCCCAAAGCAACCATGGTCACTAGGGTGAGCCCAGAATGGTTTATTTTATCAATGCTGTGCAATGCGAGCACGGCATAATGATTAGTCGCAGCCAGATGAAAATAGGCAAACATATTCACTGCCTCTTGGTGCAAATCGACGCCCGCCAACGCATGTACTCCGATGGCGACTAATACCGCTAATACACCTTTAAAAGCCTCTAATACGGCAATGGCACCTAAACCAGATAGATTCATACAAAGCTCATTTTTCAGACAGGATCAACAAAGGAAGCATTCTAGGATGAATGCAGATCAGCACAATAGACTCAGCAAAAAGCCATGCTCTTTAATAGGCCAAGAGTATTATTAGCATAAATAATGACAGCGGAAGGATTGAGAGGGTCAATAAAATGGAAGTAAAAAGAAAACCCCACTTTCATTTCTGAAAGCGGGGTTTTGAGGAGTTACGTATGTTGGTTACGCTAGATCAAATCGATCCAACTCCATCACCTTCGTCCAAGCTGCAATGAACTCACTGACGAAACGATCTTGTGCATCTGAACTTGCGTATACTTCAGCAAGGGCGCGCAACTGTGAATTTGAACCGAATACTAGGTCAACGCGTGTAGCGGTTGCCTTAATTTTTCCGGTTTTACGATCACGGCCATCAAACACCTCTTGCTCATCTGATTGAGCAAACCACTTAGTATTAATGTCCAACACATTGACAAAGAAGTCATTGGTTAGCACACCTGGGCGGTCAGTAAACACACCGTGACTGGTCTGCTCGAAGTTTGCATTCAAAGCACGCATACCACCAACTAACACTGTCATTTCAGGCGCAGAAAGGGTCAATAATTGCGCTTTATCGACCAACATTTCTTCTGAAGAAACCGTAAATTGACCTTTTTTGTAGTTACGGAAACCATCTGCTTCTGGCTCTAACACATCAAAAGATTCAACATCTGTTTGCTCCTGAGTCGCATCGGTTCGACCTGGAGTAAACGGAACCGTCACATCACTTCCGGCGTCTTTTGCGGCTTTCTCAACCGCCGCACTGCCTGCCAGTACAATCAAATCTGCTAATGAAATTTGCTTGCCATTTGCTTGCTCTGCATTAAATTCACTGCGAATAGTTTCTAATGTCGCTAGCACCTTAGCCAATTGCTTAGGTTCATTAACGGCCCAGTCTTTTTGCGGTGCTAAGCGAATACGTGCGCCATTGGCACCACCACGCATATCTGAACCGCGGTAAGTCGATGCTGACGCCCACGCTGTTGAAACTAGCTGAGCAACAGTTAATCCAGATTCAAGTACTTTCGCTTTCAATTGAGCCACATCTTGCTCATTGACTAATTCGTGCTCAACTGCTGGAACTGGGTCTTGCCAGATCAACTCTTCAGCCGGCACTTCATCGCCCAAGTAGCGTGTAACAGGGCCCATATCACGGTGGGTCAATTTAAACCAAGCGCGAGCAAAGGCATCCGCAAATTCTTCTGGGTTTTCATGGAAGCGCTTGGAAATCGGCCCGTAAATTGGGTCTAAGCGTAATGCCATGTCTGACGTAAACATCATAGGGGCGTGGCGTTTTGTCGCATCATGAGCGTCTGGCACACTGTTAGAACCTGCGGTGCCTTTTGGTGTCCACTGCCAAGCACCAGCTGGGCTTTTCGTTAGCTCCCATTCGTAGTCGAAAAGGTTATCAAAGAAACCGTTATCCCATTGAATTGGGTTCTTTGTCCAAGCACCTTCAAGGCCACTACTAATGGTATCAACACCGTTACCTGTACCCTGGCTATTTGCCCAACCTAAACCTTGCTGAGTAATGTCAGCGGCTTCAGGATCTGGACCCACTTGAGCGGCATCACCTGCACCGTGCGCTTTACCAAAGGTGTGACCACCAGCAATAAGAGCAACGGTTTCTTCGTCGTTCATCGCCATGCGTGCGAAAGTGTCACGAATATCACGAGCAGAAGCCAATGGATCAGGCTTGCCATCTGGGCCTTCAGGGTTTACATAGATCAAGCCCATTTGCACAGCAGCAAGTGGGTTTTCTAGCTCACGTTCACCAGAGTAACGGCTGTCTTCACCACCGCTTTCTTCAAGCCACTCTTTTTCACTGCCCCAGTAAATATCTTCTTCTGGTTGCCATACATCAACACGACCACCAGCGAAGCCAAGGGTTTTGAAGCCCATTGTTTCTAGTGCCACGTTACCGGTTAAAATCAGCAAATCCGCCCAAGAAATTTTACGGCCGTATTTTTGTTTGATAGGCCAAAGTAAGCGACGCGATTTATCGATGTTGACGTTATCTGGCCAACTGTTAAGTGGGGCAAAACGTTGCGAGCCTGAAGTCGCACCACCGCGCCCATCAGAAGTTCGGTAGGTACCCGCACTGTGCCATGCCATGCGAATAAATTGTGGGCCGTAGTGACCGTAATCTGCTGGCCACCAATCTTGTGAATCCGTCATTAAGTCAGCCAAGTCTTTTTTAATGGCTTTTAGATCCAAGCTATTGAATTCTTTTGCGTAATCAAAATCTTCACCCATTGGGTTAGACTTAACAGAGTGCTGATGGAGGATATTGATATTTAATTGATTCGGCCACCAATCTTTATTGGTTGTACCACGCCCCGCGGCTTGATTTGAACCTGTAGAGGTGTGACCAAATGGACATTTACCTTCGTTAGACATACTGCTCTCCTGCTTGTGAATTTTATTTCTTCTATCATGTTTGTCGACACCAGGCATTCGCCCTGCATCCTGTTCTTATAGTTATATATATATCCTTTCTTTATTTCTAATAAATAAAAACTAACAAACTAATAGCCAGCTTGGCTGCCCGCCCTCAAGCATAGTGAAAAAGTATCACCTTGACCGTCAAAAGAAAGAAAAAAACAAAAAAGCCCCACAAAAGTGGGGCTAAAAAAAGAACCTTAGAGCGCGGGGGCACCCTATAACTCATTAAATACGTTCGAATACCGTGGCGATGCCCTGTCCCATGCCGATACACATGGTTGCTAACCCGAGTGTCGCGTCTTTATCACGCATCACATTAAGCAAGGTCGTAGAGATACGTGTCCCAGAACAGCCCAATGGATGACCAAGTGCAATCGCCCCACCATTCAAGTTCACTTTTTGCTCCACAAGATCGATCAGCTTAAGGTCTTTCAACACCGGAATAGATTGCGCGGCAAAGGCTTCGTTTAACTCCACGATATCAATATCGTCAATCGTCAAACCTGCACGTTTCAGCGCTTTCTTCGTTGCTGGTACAGGTCCGTAACCCATAATCGCTGGATCACAACCCGCCACCGCCATGCTGCGTACCCGAGCAATCGGTGTTAAGCCTAATTCCTCGGCTTTTTGCGCAGACATCATCAACATAGCAGACGCGCCATCGGATAATGCAGACGAGGTACCCGCTGTTACCGTACCCACTTTAGGCATAAATACTGGCTTCAAGCCAGCAAGGGATTCCATTGAGGTTTCTGGACGAATCACTTCATCGACTTCTACTAGGATTTTATTCCCCGCTGCATCGTGACCTTCAATCGCCACCAATTCGTTATCAAAGCGACCTTGTAGTGTTGCCTCATGCGCCAAGCGATGAGAGCGTACTGCAAACGCGTCTTGCGCTTCACGACTTACACCGTGCATTTTGCCCAGCATTTCCGCCGTTACACCCATCATCATGGAGGCTTTAGCCATGTGTTTTGACAACGCAGGGTTCACATCAACTCCATGCATCATGTTGACATGACCCATGTGCTCAACGCCGCCCACAACAAACACATCTCCTTGCCCCGTCATAATGGCTTGGGACGCAGTGTGAATGGCTGACATGGACGAGCCACATAAGCGGTTGACCGTTTGCGCAGCGCTAGTGATCGGCAGACCCGCCAACAAAGACACCGCACGCGCCATATTAAAGCCTTGCTCTAGGGTTTGGTTAACACATCCCCAGATCAGATCCTCTACGTCATTCGGATCGACATCTGGGTTGCGTTTAAACAACGCCTTTACCAGCTCTGCAGACAAATTTTCTGCTCGAACATTGCGAAACACACCGTTTTTCGTTTTACCCATTGGTGAGCGAACTGCGTCGATAATCACGACATCATTTGGATTCAATTTCATCGAATTTCTCCTCTATCCTATTCTGACCTAGGGTAATTAATTGCCGTAGTAAGTTTCGTTGTTAGTTGCCATCTCACGCATTCTCGCGGTGGGCTCGTACAACTTACCTAACTGGCTGTATTTGTCTGCGAGCTCACAAAACGCTTGCAGTCCCATTTGGTCTAGGTAGTGCAATGCACCGCCAAGGTATGGAGGGAAACCAATACCATAGATCAATCCCATATCCGCTTCCGCCGCTGAGCCAACGATGTTTTCTTCCAAGCAACGCGCGGTCTCAATGCACAAAGGAATCATCATACGAGCAATAATGTCGTCTTCAGATAACTCAGTTTGCGAGGCAACCGTAGGCGCTAAGATATCAACGATGTCGGCATCAAAAATCTTCTTCGGTTTGCCTTTACGATCTGGCTCGTAGGCATAAAAACCTTTGCCATTTTTCTGCCCAAAACGCTCTAACTTAAACAAGCAATCGACCGCATTCACGCCTTCATGCTTCATCCGGTCAGGGAAGCCTTCTGCCATAACTTGATCCGCATGAAACGCCGTATCAATACCAACAACATCAAGCAAATACGCAGGCCCCATTGGCCAGCCAAAACGCTCCATGGTTTTATCTACTTGCTGGAAATCGGCGCCTTCTTTCATCATCAAAGAGAAGCCGGCAAAATAAGGGAACAAGACGCGGTTCACCAAGAAACCAGGGCAGTCATTAACCACGATAGGTGTTTTGCCCATGGCTTGAGCGTAGGCCACGGTTTTGGCAATCGCTTCATCGCTGGATTTTTCACCACGAATAACTTCAACCAAAGGCATACGATGAACCGGGTTGAAGAAGTGCATACCACAGAAGTTTTCCGGACGTTTTAAATCTTTCGCCAGCTCGGTTATCGAAATCGTCGAGGTGTTAGACGCTAAAATTGCATCTTCCGCAATGTGCTTCTCTGTTTCGGCTAACACAGACTTTTTCACATTCACGTTTTCGACCACGGCTTCAACAACTAGGTCAACATGATCGAATTCACCGTAGCTCAAGGCTGGCGTAATGCCATTCATGGCTTTCAGCGCTTTCGCTGCGGTCAAACGACCACGTTCGATTTGGCCATTCAGCAGTTTATTTGCTTCGCTCAAGCCAAGCTCTAACGCTTCTTGGCGAATATCCTTCATGATAATAGGCGTGCCCTTGGACGCGGATTGATAAGCAACGCCGCCGCCCATAATACCAGCACCCAACACCGCAGCTTGTTTGACTGGCGTGGCGTTTTTCGCGTATTTACCAGCGCTTTTCTTAATCGCCTGATCGCTCAAGAACAAGTTCACTAGGGATTCAGCCACTGGACCTTTGGCCAGTTTAACAAAGCCTTTTATTTCAGTTTCAAGGGCTTTTTCCATCTCTTGGCTGACGCCTTTTTCGATGGTTTTGATGGCTGCCATTGGCGCTGGATAATGTTTACCCGCTTTAGCCCCCACCACACCGCGAACCGATTCAAACACCATCATTTTTTCGATTGGTGAGAATTGCATTGGCGCACGCAGCTCATCACGACGCTGGCGATAGTTCAGCTTGCCGTCCAAAATTTGTTGCACCAAATGACGTGCTGACTCTTGTACTTTATCGGCTGGCACAACGGCATCTACCGCGCCATCTTTTAACGCATCTGCACTGCGTTTTTGCGCACCGCCACAGATCCATTCACAGGCATTATCCGCACCGATCAAACGCGGCAAACGTACTGTTCCACCCCAACCTGGGTAGATTCCCAGTTGAGTTTCTGGCAAGCCAATTTTAGCGCTCTCAGCCATTACGCGATAATCACAGGCTAAGCACAATTCCATGCCGCCACCCAAAGCAATGCCATTAATCGCCGCTACCGTTGGGCAACATAAGTGGGAGATATCATTAAATATGCTGTGCGCATGACGCAATTTATCGGTTAACTCCTCGTCATCCAGTTTGAACCAAGTGGTAAACTCAGTAATATCCGCCCCCACCACAAAAACGTCTTTTGCGCTGGCAAAGATCACCCCTTGCAAATCATCTGTGTGCTTCAGAATAGCAATCACCTCAGCCAATTCATTCAAAGTAACACTGTTGAATTTATTGACCGACTCACCTACTAAATCCAGTGTGACCGTTGCCACTCTAGCGTCGTCCATTGCGACTTTTACGGCTTGCCCTTCGAATATCATGCTGGTCTCCATTTGTTTTTATTGTGATTGCAGTGCGCTTCTTTAAAGCGCCACTGCAAACCAGTATTAAGAATCTGTTCCTTGGCTGTAAACCAAGCTATTAAAGACTGCTTTCAAGCTCAGGGATGGCCTCGAATAAATCCGCCACTAAGCCATAGTCTGCTACTTGAAAAATCGGCGCTTCTTCGTCTTTATTGATAGCCACTATCACCTTAGAGCTTTTCATCCCTGCTAAATGCTGGATCGCTCCGGAAATGCCCACTGCAATATAGAGGTCAGGAGCGACGGTTTTACCGGTTTGCCCAACTTGCAAATCATTCGGCACAAAGCCTGCATCTACCGCAGCTCGAGAAGCACCAATAGCGGCGCCAAGTTTGTCTGCAACGCCTTCTAAAATTTTAAAGTTATCGCCATTGCCCATGCCTCGACCGCCAGAAACCACGACGCTGGCTGAGGTTAATTCAGGGCGATCGGATTCAGCTAATTGCTCACTAATAAAACGGCTCTTCTCAGTCGCAATCACCTGTGAAAGCACTTCGCGCTCTGCGTTACCGCCCTCAGAAGCCACCGCATCAAACCCAGTAATACGTACTGTTAACACCTTAATCGGGTCTGTTGAAGTGACTGTCGCAATGGCATTTCCTGCGTAAATAGGTCGCACAAAGGTATCAGGTGACTCCACCTTGATCACATCGGATAATTGCGACACATTCAGCAATGCTGCCACTCGTGGCATGGTGTTCTTACCCGTGGTGGTAGCTGGTGCTGCCACATGGCTATAATTGCCCGCAAGCTCGACCACCAATTTAGAAATATTTTCTGCCAATTGATGCTCATAAACCGTATTGTCAGCCACTAAGACTTTACTCACACCAACTACTTTAGAGGCTTGCTCAACCACAGTTTGGCATTCGAAGCCAGCAACCAGAAGATGCACGTCTTGATCTATTTGTGTTGCTGCCATTACGGTGTTTAATGTCGCGGCTTTTAAAGACTTATTATCGTGTTCCGCTAAGATTAAAACGCTCATGAGATCACCTTCGCTTCGTTTTTAAGTTTTTCAACCAATTCAGCCACTGAACCAACCTTGATACCTGCTGCGCGTTCAGCTGGAGCGCTCACAGAAACAATGCTGACATTGCAGCCAACCTCAACCCCCAAGTCACTGACTGTTTTTACTTCCAAAGGCTTTCTCTTGGCTTTCATAATATTTGGCAAAGAAGCAAAGCGTGGCTCATTTAAGCGTAGGTCTGTGGTAATCACCGCAGGTAAGGTAACCGCTAAGGTTTGCAAGCCAGCGTCGGTTTCGCGAGTCACTTGTGCTTCACCATTTTCAATAACCACTTCAGAAGCAAAAGTTGCTTGTGGGTAATCCAATAAAGCCGCCAGCATTTGGCCGGTTTGATTATTGTCGGAATCAATGGACTGTTTCCCCATTACTACTAGGTCCGCATTTTCTTCTTTTGCGACTGCGGCTAACAACTTGGCCACCGACAAAGAATCCAGCCCATCTTCTGCTTCCACTTGAATCGCACGATCTGCCCCTAGAGCAAGAGCAGTACGCAGTGTTTCTTGGCAGGCTTTAGAACCAACGGTCACTACCACAACCTCATCGGCTACACCTTTCTCTTTCAAGCGAATCGCTTCTTCTACTGCGATTTCACAAAATGGATTCATGGACATTTTGACATTGGTTAAATCGACGGATGACTGGTCGGCTTTAACTCGAACCTTAACGTTGTAGTCTATGACCCGCTTCACGGATACTAAAATTTTCATAAGTCCCTCGCATTTATCATTAAGCTCTGTCATTTAAGTTCAAGCGCTTCTAATGACTGGTTTTATTATCGTTATGGATACGGATGAACAAACGCGGTACATCACTTGATTGCTAATACCTTAATACTAGTTTGCAAGGGATTTTCATCAATAACAAAAAAGCCCCTGTTAACTAACAAAAAAAACCACCATAAAGAAAACAGATTATTTTTTGAACGACCTTCCCGTCTTTTTAGGCGCTCATGACAAAAAGCAGCAATAAAAAAGCCCTATCCAGTTATGGATAAGGCTTTGTAAGCATCTTAGCAACATCAGTTCAGGTTTTGCTTCGAGAAAGAAAGGCCATAAATGCCTGACGAGCTTCATTTGATCCCAATCTATCTTTAAAGATGCGCCCTTCTCGCATCAGCGCCATTTGCACGTCGTCTCGGGCTCGGTATCTCAGTAGATCTTTGCTTAAAATCACCGCTTCCGTGGGCAAATCTGCGATTTTATTGGCATAAGCCAGCGCCACATCAAACGCCTCTCCGGACTCACAAAGGTGGTTCAACATCCCCATGGCTAGCGCTTCTTCACTGCCAAAAACATCACCTAAGATCAACTTTTCAAAGGCATTTTGATGACCAACAAGCAATGGTAACAAGTGACTAGAAGCTGCTTCAGGCACAAGGCCCAACTGCACAAAGGGAAACTGAAAACGACTGTCTCTTGCTGCCAGTACCATATCGCAATGCAACAACATGGTGGCACCAACACCAACCGCTCGCCCTTCAACACCAGCCACCAATGGTTTCTTGTAGCTGGCTAATGTTTGTAAAAAGGCCATAACTGGTGACATTTTCTCCGGTGTTTGAGCGATCTGCACAAACTCATTGATATCATTACCCGATGAAAAGTCCGTGCCTTTACCATGAATCAAGGTGACTTTAACCGCAGGATCCACTTCCGCCCTATGCAATGCATCTGACAATGCTTGGTACATTTCAATAGTGACCGCATTTTTCTTCGCGGCACGATTCAAGCATAAACACTGAACGCCTGCTTCGATATTCTCTATAACAAAATCGCTCACGCTCACTCCTTCTCAGGCAGTTGAATCACCTGTTCTGCTAACAGTTTCTGTACCATAGGGCCATCATCGGACCAACCATGACACGTATTCACCAGCCCTATCAAAGCCTGAGGGACAGCGCTTGGGTATTTTTCTGCTAGAGGTTGCCACATGGTTTGAAAAGCCGTCGTAGCTGCGACTGGCAATAGCTCTAAAACATGCGTACAGCCCACCTTACCGGCATAGTTTTCCTTTAACCAACGACTCCAACCAGGGCCAATCCGAGTACCTTTTATCTGCTCAAAACTCGGCACAGCACCACCACAAGAAGGAAAAGGAAACGCCGCCATATTTACTTCTATATCATGAATCAGGAACTTATCATCCAAAATCAACCTAACACTAATGTCGTGGAAAGGTGAGCCATTCGGCACTGGACTGCCATCGTACTCCCGCACCACATCATAGGTTTTTCGGTCAATCATTTGGGCTTCTATTTCCCACAGCCCATCCTCTCTCAAATAGCCATTCGAGGAGATGCTACGACAATGCATATGCTCACGTTTAGAAGGCAGCATAATGAACTCCTTCGTTATGTTTGCTCGTCTCGCAAAGCGCGGCGTAACACTTTCCCAACATTCGTTTTAGGCAATTCTTGGCGTACTTCTATGTATTTTGGCACCTTATAAGCCGCCAAATTTTCCTTACAATAGGCCCGTACCGCCTGCATATCGAGATCTTGAATACCGTCTTTAAGGGTGACAAAAATCTTCACTGCCTCGCCCGTTTTATCATCTGGCACTCCTATCGCCGCAGACTCAAGGATATCAGGGTGACTGGATAAGCAGTCTTCCACTTCTGTTGGATAAACATTAAACCCAGAGACAATGATCATGTCTTTCGCACGATCAACAATTTGCAGGTAACCATCAGCATGCTGCATGGCGATGTCACCCGTCATCAAGAAGCCATCCGGCGTCATGACTTCAGCCGTGGCTTCTGGGCGCTGCCAATAGCCTTTCATCACCTGTGGGCCACGTACGCACAACATGCCAACTTCCCCTTGCGCTACCTCATTGCCCTCTTCATCCTGTATTTTGATGTCAGTTTCATCGACAGGAAGACCAATCGTACCAATGCGCTCTTCCCCACAAGGGTTAAAAGACACCACGGGGGAGGTTTCCGTTAAGCCATAGCCTTCCACCACAGTACAACCGGTAATCTCCTTCCAGCGATCTGCAGCGGCATGGGTGAGCGGCATACCACCAGAACAGGTGATTTTGAGTGCAGAGAAATCCAAGGCCGCAAATTCTGCTTTATTACACAAGCCAACAAATAAAGTATTAAGGCCCACAAAGCCGCTAAACTGCCATTTTTTCAGCTCTTTAATAAAACCAGGAATGTCTCGTGGGTTCGGAATCAATACGGAATGACCACCCGCTTCGATCATGGTGAGCCCATGAATTAAAAACGCATAAATATGGTAAAGCGGCAAAGGAGCAATGAAGGTTTCTTTCCCATCTTCCAACACATCTTGCAACCTAAAGCTCAATTGATGCATGTTGGACAAGAGATTGGCATGGGTAAGCATAGCGCCTTTCGCCACCCCAGTAGTACCACCTGTGTACTGCAGTACGGCAATATCCGCAGGCTGTGTTGTCACTGGTGCCACGCTTTTGCCAAGGCCTTTTTCCAGCGCTTGATTTAGGCTAATCGCTTGAGGTAAATGGTAAGCTGGAACCATTTTTTTTACGTACTTAACAATCGAGTTAATCAAAATACGCTTTGGCGTACTGTGAAAATCAGCGATTTCGGTGATTATTAAGTGCTTGATAGAGGTTTTATGAAGGATCTTCTCCACATGGCTCGCCATGTTAGCAAACACCACCAACGCCTTAACATCCGCATCATTAAATTGGTGTTCAAGCTCTTTAGGGGTATAAAGAGGGTTGGTGTTCACGACCGTTAAACCCGCTTTCATCGCACCAAAAACCACCACCGGGTACTGCACCACGTTTGGCAACTGCACGGCAATACGATCGCCCGGTTGCAGGTCGGTACAATGCTGTAGATAGGCTGCGAACTGATCAGATTTTTGTGCTAAATCAGCATAAGAAAGCGTACAACCAACACTGGTAAAAGCAGGCTTAGTCGCGAATTTTTGGCAAGAGACATTCAACACATCCAACAAAGATGTATAGTGATGAGGGTTTAGAGATTCTGGAATATAGCTACCAGGCTCTTTCGATATCGTAGAGATATTTTCCGTCTGCATTGATTACTCCAGTTATTTTTGTTGTTAGGAGAATGAAGCATCATCTAAAACACCCGAGCGTACGAATACACTCGGGTTATCACACATTCGCAGTGCGGTTTTAGATTACTACTGGGGAAATATTTGCGTTAACTTAGTGGCCAACATAATGTCCCCTTCAGCACGAATTTTGCCCTGCATAAAAGCAGCCATGCCGTCCAATTCACCAGTCATCACACTTTTAAGTGTATCCAAATCCATTTCCAGCGTAACAGTAGGGTCATCGTGATCCCCTTCTCCTAGCGTACATTCACCATCGTCGATGGTGACATAGTAACTGGCGCCCTCTTCCATATTAAATTGGAAAATAGCATCCATTCCATCCGCTTGATCCGCATCAAAACGGCTTACCATGTCGTCAAATACAGCGTTCGCTTCGCTCATTGTGTCACCCTCTTAGTCTAGACTCTTTTTATCTGTTTGTTGAGCACCCAGTATCGATAAACTGGGTACTGATAAATGTTTTTCTTCTTTGCTAATAACCAGTTAGGCATTCAGGAAAAGAAAATTCTCTTCGTCCATCGCCAACAAATTATCGACTCCAGACAACATTGCCTCAGCATGAGCACGGGTACGTGGTAACAAGCGCTCATAATAGAAAGTCGCGGTTTGCAGTTTCGCCGTGTAAAAGCCAACTTCGTCAGACCCTTGGTCTAGCTTAGTTTGTGCTGTGATCGCCATACGCGCCCAAAAGTAGGCTAACACCACGTAACCAGAGAACATTAGGTAGTCAACAGAGGCAGCACCCACTTCATCCTTATTACGCATAGCTTTCATGCCAATTTTCATTGTCAAATCTCCCCACTCTCCATTCACTTTATCCAGAGCAGAAATGTAAGATTTGAAACGTTTATCGCCCTTATGTTCTTTACAGAACTTATGGATGATTTTTGTAAAGCGACGCAATGTAGCGCCTTGAGTCATCAAGACTTTGCGACCCAGCAAATCAAGTGCCTGAATGCCGGTGGTGCCTTCATAAAGCATAGAGATACGGCAATCACGAACATTTTGCTCCATGCCCCATTCGGCAATAAAACCGTGACCACCGAACACTTGTAGTCCCTGATTCGCTGCTTCAAAACCGGTTTCGGTTAAAAAGGCTTTAGCAATCGGCGTCAACAATGACATCAACTCATCCGCTTCCGCCTTTTCTTCTTCATTACCGTGTTTGGTTTTATCCACCAGCAAAGAACAATAATGAATTAGTGCTCGCCCACCTTCCGCAAAGGCCTTTTGTGTCAATAACATACGACGAACATCAGGATGAACAATAATAGGATCGGCAGCCTTATCCGGCGCTTTGGCACCAGACAAAGAACGCATTTGCAAACGATCTTTCGCGTAAGTAACGGAGTTTTGTAGCGCCCATTCAGAGTGTGCAAGACCTTGTAATGCAGTACCAAGGCGAGCCGTGTTCATAAAGGTAAACATGCAATTCAGACCACGGTTTGGCTCACCAATAAGGAAGCCTTTCGCGCCATCAAAATTCATCACACATGTGGCGTTACCATGAATCCCCATCTTGTGTTCAATCGAACCACAAGCCACTTGATTCCGGTCGCCAACATCACCGGACTCGGTAACATTGAATTTCGGCACGATAAACAGAGAAATACCCTTGGTACCCGCAGGCGCATCAGGCAAACGCGCCAATACGATATGGACAATATTTTCTGCCATATCATGCTCACCCGCCGAGATGAAAATCTTCGTGCCAGATAGCGAGTAGCTACCATCAGCATTCGGCTCGGCTTTGGTTTTAAGCATGCCTAAATCGGTACCACAATGGGGTTCAGTCAGACACATGGTGCCGGTCCATTCGCCGGAAACCAGTTTTGTTAGGTAGGTTTGTTTTTGCTCATCGGTACCATGTTGTTCAATGGTATTCATTGCGCCATGACTCAAGCCTGGGTACATCCCCCACGACCAGTTTGCAGTGGCCACCATTTCTGTGATCATCATGCCTAATGAATCAGGAAGACCTTGACCACCCACCGCTTCTGGGTGAGATAAAGAAGGCCAGCCGCCATCAACATATTGTTGATAGGCTTCTTTAAAACCGTCAGGTGTCGTCACAACACCATCTTCAAACTGACAACCTTGCTGGTCGCCAACACGATTTAGAGGAGACAAAACCCGCTCCGCAAATTTGGCACCTTCTTCTAAGATTGCCGACACCATATCTGGTGTGGCTTCTTCGCCACCGGGTAAATTCGCGTAATGAGCATTAATGTCGAGTAGCTCTTCAGTGACAAATTTAATATCGCGTATGGGTGCTTTGTATTCAGGCATAGCCTATAACCTCTTATTGTTTTTATCTTGCCTCGGTTCGCTAAACAAACCCAGTTCTATGCTAGAAAGAGTCGTCCATCAGCAAGGTTCGCTCAATAACAAAAGACACCAAGATTAATGACAAAATTAATCAATGGTGTTTTTTACGTTCAACAAGAGAAAACAAGAAACAATAAAAGAAGGGAGAAATATAAGATTTTAGAAGGGTTTTAACGAACTTTGTCTACAAAAGAGCACACATTACTTTCCCAGACCTCTTCATCAAGGCCAATCACCTCGAAGCGATTTGATTGATCCCAAGGTGACATTTTCATAGACAATATGCCTCTGGAGCCATTAACAAAAAGCGCTTTATTGGGCCCGAGAAGAAAAACCCCCTTGATACGGTAGATTCCTTTATCACGGATTAATGCGGCTAACCCAGAACGCAATCGACTCTCAGCAAAAATACAATCAGCGGGCCATTGCCAGCCAACGACCTTCATACCACCTTGCTGCTTCACATAGTGACGCTTCTTATTGGCTTGTCTGCTTGGCTTATCGTACTGCTCTATATGGCTGTGATCGTGATCATGACTGGGCTGGTACTTATGAAGGTCGGCGGGCTGCGAGGCTACTATTTTTCCAGCGTCTATCTCTCTAATCTGCAAACGTGGATCTAGGTCTTCCTCCAGCAGCTTCATGGTCGTGTTCATGACTAACTGTTCTGCCAATAGGCCTCGTGCTTGACAATATTCCATGAGGCGCCTTGTGTCCGCCTCACAGTAATCCGTCACATGACTTGCCACCAGCACATCGGCACATTCCAACTGGTCGTTAAAAATAGCGTGTTGCGTGTAACGCGTATCGGCTAAATTACGTGCATCAAGCACACAAAACGCCCCAGTCAGCCACAATACATCTTGGTACTGAGGTGCGTTTAAAGACGCGATAATTTGTTTAGGGTGACCCAACCCAGAAGGCTCAATCAAAATACGATCTGGGTTTTGCTCGCGAATTAACTGATTGATCCCCTGTGTAAATGCTGTTGAGGTAACACAACAAACACAACCACCAGGCACTTCTTTAATGGCCACACCTGTGTCACTTAACAGGGCCCCGTCCAGCCCAATATCGCCAAACTCATTGACCAATACTGCCCAGCGCTCATAAGCTGGCACTTGGGCGAGCAGGCTGCGAATTAATGTGGTTTTACCGGCACCTAAAAAGCCCGTAACCAGGCTGACTTTGATTCCCTGATAGCGCATTTCTTCTCCTAAAACACAAGGCGAGCTACTTTCGGGGGGCGCGCACTTTGACGTTATTATTGACGTCTTTACTGCGTCGAATCAGCTCATCATCCGCCACTAATTGAGTGGATTTAGCCAAACGATCATAAAGTAAAACATTCACCGAAGCGGCCAAATTCATGCAACCGACGGTAGGCACGAATACCACATGATCGGCACGATCGACCACTTTTTGGCTAATCGTGCCATCCTCCGGACCAAACACATATAAGGCCTTTTTAGGGTGTTCAAAGTAAGGCAAAGGGGTTGCGCCCTGGATCAAATCCACACAAACAATTTTTGTTTCTTCATCCACTGCATCGATTAACTCATCCACGCCAAGGGACTCTATGTTGATCAATGGAATCGAGGTGTGGGCTTTTTTCGTATCGGTTGCCAACTTAGCGGCTCGATCATAGCGTGCACCTGAGTACAGCACTTGATCCACTTGATAACAGCCCGCTGCGCGCATCACAGCACCTACGTTTGAAGTACTTTTTGGATTGGTTAAACCAATAGAAACAAAATCACTATTCATTAGAAAAAATAGACCTTAAGGAAACGAAGCGAGGAATAAAAAAGACGCAATCAAAAAGCATAAATCATACCACTGTTTTGCGTAATTCCCAGTAATAAGGCAACACCTCGCATCTGCCGCACCGAGATTGCTCCAACGACACAATTCAAGCTATGCTGACTTTTTATGCCACTGTTACGAGTAAACAAGATGTCCTTTATTAAAAAATGTGGTTTAACGCTGTTCGCCGCAGCTGCATTCCAAAGCCAAGCGGCGTCAGTCTGGAAAGTCGCGTCTGGTAATCAGACCTTATTTCTAGGCGGCACTATTCATATTTTAAGCCCAGATGACTACCCTCTTCCTGCGGCCTACGATCAAGCTTACAACGCCTCAGACAAGGTGGTATTTGAAACCGATATCAGCGCCATCAATTCCCGTGAATTTCAACAAAAGCTGATCAACCAATTGTCATACCGAGATGGCACCACGATTGATCAAGTGCTCCAACCTGAGACTTACCAAGCACTGACTCACTTTCTCGAAGCACGCCATATTCCATTCAGCAAAATCGCACCGCTAAAACCCAGCCTCATCGCCATGACATTAAGCGTCATGGAATTACAATCGCTGGGCTTCACCAGCGAAGGGGTAGACCAATATTATGCCGCCAAAGCCACCATAGACCACAAACCTCAAGGCTGGCTTGAAGCACCTCAAGACCAAATCGATGTGCTAGAAAGTTTAGGCGAAGGGGACGAAAATGAAATGATGGCGTACTCTCTACAAGACATTGAAGACATGCCAAACACAGTAGATACACTCAGACAAAGCTGGCGTGACGGCAATATGGTGGCCATGGCGGAAGCAACAATTACCGAGTTTAAGCAAGATTACCCCGACATATATCAGGCATTATTGGTCGAGCGAAACAACCTCTGGATGCCTCAAATTGAAACCATGCTAAAGGATGACAGCACCGAATTTATTATGGTCGGTGCCATGCACCTTGCTGGCCCCGATGGCATATTAGCCAGACTGGCAGCACGCGGTTACCAAATAGAAAAACTCTAACTTGCTCTAATCTGATCAGAAAGCGAGGCTAAAACGTTTCGTTTTCTGAGCGCACCAACACTCTGGGGCTCCCCTCTCGCTCTGAATCCACATAGAAAACAATAGGCTGGCAACAGACTTGGCAGTCTTCTATGTACTCTTGCGACTCTTCCAAGAGCTCCACACTTACGCTCTCTCTTTCGCCACAATAAGGGCATACAATGTCTATTTCGAGCAAATCATTCATCTGTCTGTCCTCGTCTTCGACTGGGTTTTGTTCACTGCTGTCACTACCCTAACACCTGCGCTTGGCTGGCCTGAATACAAACAGCAAACAAGCTGTCTTTTACCTTCGCAAAAGCCCGCTATTGATATATGATGCGCCCCTCATTTTTCATGCCATCTGCGGCTTTATAAGCCCAGCTCAACAAGGTCATTATGTCTTATAACGCGTTATACACGGATTTATCCGGCTACTATGATCTCATGTGCGCCGACATAGATTATCAAGGGCAAAGCAGCAGCGCCCATCGCCTGCATCAAATCTTTGGTAATAGCGGCAAACAGCATTTAGATCTGGCCTGTGGCACTGGCCCACACATTGCGCACTTGATCCAGCATGGGTTTCACAGCCAAGGCTTAGACATCAATCAACCTATGCTGGAAATTGCTCAGCAACGTTGCCCAGAAGCGCAATTTGCACAAGGCAATATGTGCGCCTTCCAGACCGATCAAAAATTCGACCTAATTACCTGTTTCTTATATTCCATTCACTACAGCGGCAGTATTGAAGAGCTAATTGGTTGCATTAAAAGCGCCCATCAAGCATTACAAAGTGGTGGCGTGTTTTACTTTAATGTCGTGGATAAAAACCACATTAATAACGAGCTATTTGCTAAACACAGCGTGTCACAGGGCGCTGACCTTTTTCAGTTTAGTTCAGCGTGGCATTATATTGGCGAGGGCGAAAAGCAAACCTTAAATGTAAGAATAGACAAAACCTGTGATCAGCAAACGCTCACATGGGAAGATGCACACCCCATGGTTGCATTGGACTTCGAACAGCTAAAAACGCTGCTCACACCGTATTTTGAGGTGCATGTATTTGAGCACAATTACGAACAAATTACGCCTTGGCAACAGGCCTCCGGCAACGCCATCTTTGTCTGCACCAAAGCCTAATAAAACGCCATAACAGTAAGCTATAAAGCATACCCCTAATTACTCACAAGGGGTATTACTTACTCTTCCAAATGGTGGCAACCGCCCGTTCACTGCCCAAAAAACCAACTATTCCACACACCAAGCCGACCCCTAAAAACACCACAATAGGGATAACTCCGCCCAGCTCAGAAAACTTCACCGACAAGGACAAAGAGGCTAACGACAGAGCGCAGAACAACAAGCCAATGACGATCAATATTTTGCGATGGGAACCTTTATAAACATAAGCCCCTTCTCCTTTTTCAAAAGGAGCAAGCACCAACCATAAACGCTTTCTTAATGCTTCTTTCATAGTATCCCCTAGAAAATACACACCGTTTACCACGGCAACAGTAATGAGGTGTCGCAGCCTGCCAACACCTCACACAAAAACGGCCTCTAAACTGTACTCTATCACACCGGTATTATCTAACTGGCTCACTTGCGCCATTTTTTGCGCCACCTCTGAGCCGCGAATCGGACGGTAGCGCTTTAAGCCTGGCACTCTGGCCAAGATGGGCAGACAATACGTGGCCAATGTCTCAGCTAACCGAAACTCCTCACGCTCACCAAGCAATAGCGAGGGGCGAAAAATACTGATGCAAGAAAAGGGCAGCGCCTTTACCTTACTTTCTAATTCACCTTTCATGGCTAAATAAGCACTTTTACTCTTGGCGTTGGCGCCACTTGAAGAGACCAAAAGATAATGACAGACCCCTTGCTTAAGCGCGAGCTTTGCCGCACACAATTGATAATCAAGATCCACTTTTCGCTGCGCCTGAAGCGAACCTGCCTGTTTCAATGTGGAGCCCAAACACGAGAATAAAAAGTCCGCTTTAAAAAGATTTTCAGAGGCTTCAAGGTGATCAAAATCCACTTGATGGTTGTCTACTTTAGCTGCGGAATGTGGTGCGGGACAGCGCGTAAGGGTCACTACCCTATCAATCGACGCCATGCCCACTAACTGATCCACCAAAGCGCGACCCACCAAGCCTGTCGCGCCAATAACAACGGCTGTTTTCCCCATACCTTACGCCTTTCAATTGGTCTCGTTCAATTTATGCCATGGGCTGACAATACGCCAACAAAAAAAGGCCAGAGACACAGCCTCTAGCCTTTTTATAACACGAATCTAACGGTGCTAGTTAAGCGATTTTTGTTAACCAATTATGCGTGTCTGGCGCATTACCCCATTGAATATCATTCAATGCTTTACGCAGCTTTTCAACCACTGGCCCAGGCTCACCAGAACCCACCTTGATGTCTTCACCGTTATGGATAAAGGTGCCCACAGAGGTCAGTACCGCCGCAGTACCAGACAAGGCCGCTTCAACACCCGGTTTCGCAGCACGCTCTAACAACTCAGTTACCGTAATGTCTCGCTCACTTACGGTCATACCAAGGTCCGCCGCCAAAGTAAGCACAGAAGAACGTGTCACCCCGTGTAAGAAACTAGAATCCAATGCTTTGGTAATGATTTCATTACCATCGATCAACAAGAAGTTAGCGGCGCCCGTTTCTTGCACATCGCCATTCGGACAGAACAAAATTTGGTCAGCTTGCAATTCTGCTTTGGCTTTCATCGTGGGGCCCAATGCACTGGCATAGTTACCACCGCTCTTGATCATTCCCATGTGCGGTGCACAGCGCATGCCGGTCTCATCCAACAATAAACGCAATGCTTTCACACCACCGGTAAAGTAATCCCCTACTGGTGACAATAAAACATACATCATAGAGGACAAGCTTGGCGCAGCCGCTTTACCAATCGCCGCTTCTGTTCCTATGTGTGTTGGACGGATATATAAAGACCCTGGTGGCGCTGGCACTTCGTCTGTGTATTCAGCCACAGCGTCTACGATCATTTGTGACAGCTGCTCTTGGTCAACCGTTGGCAATGCCAATAGTTCGCTGCTTTGTGCAAAACGTTTAACGTTTTGATCCATTCGAAAAACGTGCACACTTCCGTCCGCATGGCGAAATGCTTTTAACCCTTCAAAACAAGTACTTGAGTAATGAAGAACATGAGCACCAGGATGTAACTGAATGCTATCTGCAGGTACTAGTTCTGCTTTACTCCACTGATTATTGTCAAATGTCGCCAATGCCATCTTAGGCAAAAACACGCTACCAAAAGCCGCCATTATTATGTCCTATTAAGTCAGATGTATACGATCCAATATCGCTGTGATGAACGGGCGATTGACGCTTAAAAGAAAAAGAGTCTGCCCTATAGTAGATGATAGTAAATCAGATTAGTGCAGCAAGAAAGCAAATCAGAATTGACAAGCCACCTAGAGATCAGATTTTCAGTATTTTTGCGTAATTGATTAAAAAACGCGCTACCTTAAAGCCATTATAAAGCAAACTCCGAAATCTGGTTACCGCCTGCATTCTTAGCTTGGTACATAGCGTGGTCAGCGCGCTGAATCAAGGTCAGTACATCGTTCGCATGATCAGGATAATGGGCAATGCCGATACTGGCGGTAATCTTGAGTTCAATGCCATCAATAAGATACCCCTTACCAATGTCTCGACAAATTTTACATGCCACATTATAAGCGTCTTCAAACGCCGCAATATTGTTTAACAGGATTAAAAACTCATCTCCACCTTGTCGCGCAGCACTATCAGAATCTCGTATGCTCCCGGCCAGCCTTTTAGCAACCGCCTGTAGTAGCTGATCACCTATCCCATGGCCATATTGGTCATTAATCTCTTTAAAGCAATCAAGATCAATAAACAGCAAAGACAAGATACTGGATTCGCGGCGCGCTCTGCTGAGGCCGGTTTGCAAGCGATCCAAAAATAACGAACGATTAGGCAAGTCCGTTAACGGGTCATGACGCGCCATTCTTTCTAGCCGCGCTTCCATTTTCTTACGCTCAGTAATATCGTGCGCCACGGCAATACGGTACTGGTGCTTTTCAGACCATCGTGCCGACCATAACACATGCACAACACGGCCACTTTTATGCACCCAGCGATTCTCAAACCTAGGCTTAAGCTCACCCTCTAATAGGTTTTCAACCACTTGATGGGTTTTTTCTACGTCTTCGGGCAGAATCATAATATCCATTGGCTGACCAATCACTTCACTGGGAGCATAGCCAAATATCCGCTCAAAGGCGGCACTGACAAACACAAAATTGCCTTCACGATCGACCACACAAACGGCGTCTAACATCAGCTCTAAAACATCAGAAAGATGAACCAAGTCATTACTTTTCATAGTGCAAAGCCCCTCTAAGGTAACACCATAATCAACCAAACAATTAAGTCTAAATGCTTGTTTCTACTGGATCTAAGTTAATAATAGAGTGGTTTTTAATATTTTGTCTGTCGAAAACAAAAAAACATTACTAAAAAATACACTACTCGCTTTTAGGGACCGAAGTATTCTCCTCATCATCTGGCAGCTCATAATAAATAGCTTGGCCAGTCACCTTCGCCTTTGGCAAAGAAAAGCCAGACCCTATGGAGGTACCAACACCGCCACTGCCTAAAGACAGCCCTAACCCTGTTCCCAAATGCTCAAAAGAGCTTTCTGAAACCTGATCCAATATCACGCCATTGGCGCCAATCTTAGCGGCTTGCTCTTTGAGCTCAACTTTGGCTTTTTCCAACCTAGCGTCATCAGAAAAGCCTTTTTCACTGGTGGCTTTCACGGTACCAATCACCTGATAAGAGAACGTCGGTTTATGGGAAAAAAGCGCCACTTGTTCAGGGTCAATTTCAGGGCGCTTTTCGCCGGTTAATTGATACGAACCGGACGCACAACCGTACAAAAACAAACTAAAGAA
Source organism: Marinomonas pollencensis (assembly GCF_003387375.1). GTDB lineage: Bacteria > Pseudomonadota > Gammaproteobacteria > Pseudomonadales > Marinomonadaceae > Marinomonas > Marinomonas pollencensis. Next base: position 171,215 of record NZ_QUNG01000001.1, read on the forward strand.
GACGAGTAAAACAGACGTGGAGGCTTTTAACATAATCACTCTCATGGGGGACGTTAAAACCGTAATAGAATCTTACAGTCAGTGGTAAGACGCTAACGAAACACTCATATGAAGATATACCAGTTTGCCCTAAGACTCCAAAAAAACGCCGTGAAAAAACGCCCCACTTGCTTTATCTTGCCGCTTTACTCACGTACTAGACAGAACATTTGCTCAAGCCCTAAACATAAAAAAAGAGGCCGCCGCCTCTTTTTTATCCAATCACCTCATCAATCAGCTTTTATCACCGGATATACGGCTTCCTACCGCCGACGTTTGGTTCTTGTACTTCGCATTATCTCGCTTGTTATAAGGACGCTCAGCAGAGCCAGACATGGTTTCAAAGTTAATCGCTCCGATGGTCATGCCTGGGCTCAGCGCAATCGGCAGTTTGCCACCGTTTAGAAATTCCAAAACAATGCCGCCGCTCCAGCCTGGATCGATCCGGTGTGCTGTCACGTGCACCATCAACCCAAGGCGCGCTAAAGAAGAACGACCGTCTAACCAACCCACCAAGTCGTCTGGCAAGGTCACTGACTCTTTCGTCACGCCTAACACCAACTCACCAGGATGAATGAAAAATGGCTGACCATCATCAACCAAAATTTCATCACTCATCACCGACTCAATCACCTTGCTCAGATCGGCTTTCGAGCTACTAAGATCCAAATATGGCGCAGGATGCCCCTGAAACACACGAAAGGAATTCCCTAATCGAAGATCCACGGAGACGCCGCTAATCACGCTATTATCTGGGCGAGGCTCTATGATGATGCTACCTTCGTCTAAGGCTTTAATGATATCTCGGTCACACAAACGCATTTCTATTCCTTAATCATCACTCATGCCAATGGTCGGCATGGTAAACTGGTTGTCTTGTTGGGACGCAAGAGTAGCACCAAGCTTACGCGCAATCGACTGATAAATGTCGGCCGCGTCACTTTCTGGCTCGCTCACCACTACTGGTGTGCCCGCATCGCTCTGTTTACGTATCGCCAAACTTAGAGGCAGCTTACCCAATACATCTACTTTATATTCAGCGGCCAGACTGTCCCCCCCTTGGTCACCAAAAATGGCCTCTTGATGACCACAGTTAGAACAAATGTGTGTCGACATGTTTTCGACCACACCCAATACAGGGATTTTCACCTTATTGAACATTTCAATACCACGACGGGCATCCAACAAAGCAATATCTTGCGGCGTGGTGACAATCACAGAGCCAGCAACGGGCACTTTTTGCGCTAAGGTCAGCTGAATATCTCCCGTGCCTGGTGGCATATCAATAAATAAATAATCCAGATCGTTCCAATCGGTTTGCGTCAAAATCTGCATCATCGCCCCTGTCACCATAGGCCCCCGCCATGCAACCGGTGTGTCTTTGGTCGTCAAAAACGCCATCGACATGACTTGCACGCCATGTGCCATCGGCGGAATAAAGATTTTTTCATCACGCACTTGCGGGCGAGTGCCGTCCGCAAACCCCATCATCATGCCTTGGCTTGGGCCATAGATATCCGCATCCAAAATCCCCACGCGCGCACCTTCCTTCGCCATGGCCAGCGCTAAGTTAACCGTGGTGGTTGATTTGCCCACTCCGCCTTTGCCAGATGCCACCGCAATAATATTCTTTACCCCAGTTAAGCCTGGGATATCACCTTGCGTTGCTTGGCTTTCTACTTGGTGCTCGATATCAAGCAACAGGTCTCTAGGATCTGCCAAGCTATCTTTAATGCGTGCACTGAGTGCAGCGTGCTCTGCTTGTGCTGGGTAGGCCAAGTTCAATGACAAATGAATACGATTTGAGTCACTGGTTACCTGCCAGACAGCCCCATAGGCCTGACCAGTATTTTGATCGATAAGGGTTTCTAACTGAGCCTGTATTTGAGCATCGGTGTGCATCTCTTTCTCCAACAAAGTACGTTCTTTGTCCATCAGATCACCAAACCGGCAAACTGAACGAACAAGAGCGTCTTTAAATAAGTCGTTGTTATGAAAATTTCTAGAATCTGTGCCAAGTGTGGGGGCAAAATGCAGAAAAGCAAGTCAAGCTATTGCACACAACCGAGGGGCTCTTATAATTACGCGCACTATTTCGTTATCAATAGGCAGGCCCTTTTATCCTACTTCGGCTTAGGCGTTAAACCGCACTGTATCCAGCGCAGCCTTCCTATTGATAGAATACTCGACCTTTTGACTCCAGCAGGCTTATCACTAATGGCACAAACGCAACGCAAAATTTTAGTTACCAGCGCCCTTCCCTATGCAAATGGACCGATCCATTTAGGGCATATGCTGGAACACATTCAAACCGACATCTGGGTGCGTTTTCAGAAACTTCGCGGGCACCTTTGTAGCGCTGTTTGTGCTGACGATGCACACGGCACAGCCATCATGATCAAAGCCGACCAACAAGGCATTACCTCAGAAGAGTTAATCGACGGCGTGCGCAAAGCCCACATGGCGGACTTTAACGATTTCTTGATTGGCTATGACAACTACCATTCAACGCATTCAGAAGAAAATCGTGAAATTTCAAACCATATTTATAAGTTGCTACGTGACAACGACAAAATAGCGGTTCGTTCTATCGTACAAGCCTACGACCCTGAAAAAGAAATGTTCCTCGCCGATCGTTTTATCAAAGGCACCTGCCCTAAGTGTAAAGCAGAAGACCAATACGGTGACAACTGTGAAGTCTGCGCCGCGACGTACACACCAATGGAAATGATCGACCCTCGCTCGGTGTATTCCGGTGCTACGCCAGTGGAAAAAGAATCTGAACATTACTTTTTCAAACTGCCAGACTTCCAAGACTTCTTGGCGAAATGGACACGCAGCGGCACACTACAAGACCAGGTTGCAAACAAGTTAGCAGAATGGTTAGAGTCTGGTTTAAAAGAGTGGGATATCAGCCGTGATGCGCCTTACTTTGGCTTTGAGATCCCAGACGCACCAGGCAAATACTTCTATGTATGGCTGGACGCCCCAATCGGCTACATGGCGAGCTTCAAAAACCTATGTGATCGCACCGAAGGCTTAAACTTCGACGATTATTGGGCAAAAGACTCTGACGCTGAGCTTTACCACTTTATCGGTAAAGACATCATCAACTTCCACGCCCTGTTCTGGCCAGCTATGTTGGAATGCGCGGGTTACCGCACACCAACCGGCGTCAATGCCCACGGCTATGTGACCGTTGATGGCACTAAGATGTCAAAATCCCGTGGCACCTTTATTATGGCGCGTACTTATCTAAACCATTTAGATCCTCAGTACTTGCGCTACTACTTTGCCGCGAAACTGAACTCAAGCGTCGATGACATCGACCTAAACCTGCAAGACTTCGTGCAACGGGTAAACTCAGACGTAGTCGGCAAAGTGGTTAACATCGCCAGCCGTACCGCCAGCTTTATCAACAAGAAGTTTGACGGACAATTAGCAAGCGAGGTTACTGAAGCGGAGATGATTCAATCTTTCATTGACGCTGGCGACCTGATTGCTGAGCACTTTGAAGCCCGTGAATACGGCAAAGCAGTGCGTGAAATCATGCGCCTTGCGGATGTGGCCAACACCTACATCGCTGATAAAGCCCCTTGGGTATTAGCGAAAAACGAAGAGACACTGCCACAAGTACAAGAAGTCTGCACGGTTGCCCTGAACTTGTTCAGCATCCTTGCCACTTACTTAAAACCTATCCTGCCAAACATGGTGGCGGACGCTGAAACCTTCCTTGGCAAAACACTTACCTGGGAAAACCGCAGCGAACTATTGTTTGGCGGCAAGGTAAATACCTTCAAAGCCCTAATGGGCCGCATCGACCAAAAACAAATCGATGCCATGATTGAAGAAGGCAAAGAAGCGGCGGCCGAAGCAGCCAAAGCGAACGAGCCCGCAGCCGTGGTTGCTGAAGAAACGGAACTCACTAAAGAGCCTTTGGAAGCAGAAATCAATTTTGATGACTTTGCTAAAGTGGATCTGCGCATTGCACTCATTGCGCAAGCAGAGCACGTAGAAAAAGCCAATAAACTGCTAAAATTGACCCTAGACCTTGGTGGTGAAACCCGTACCGTGTTCTCAGGCATTAAATCGGCTTACAAGCCAGAAGATTTAGTCGGCAAATTAACCGTGATGGTGGCTAACCTAGCACCACGCAAAATGAAATTTGGCCTATCTGAAGGCATGGTACTGGCAGCAGGACCTGGCAAAGATGAAATCTACTTGTTAGAACCTCATGCTGGCGCCAAACCTGGCCAGCGAGTGATGTAAAAGCACTTATCTAAAAGCATCACAACTGGCTCTACATAAGCGCAGCCAGTTGTGATTTTTCGCTTTATAAAGTGAGCTTATATAATCATAGCTTATTATCTATATTCTAAATTACACTAACTGAAGTGAATGTTTAGTCTTGTTAGTTATAAGCAGCTTGGTATAGTTACCGTCGCGCCTGATACTCGCTTCAGGCGTTTCAACTTCTGTGAATTCATCGATTATATTTTGGACGTGAGATGACTGATTATCTCTTGATACTGGTCAGCACCATACTGGTTAACAACTTCGTATTGGTACAATTTTTGGGCCTTTGCCCTTTTATGGGCGTCTCTAGCAAGCTAGAAACTTCTATAGGTATGGCCTTAGCCACTACTTTTGTTTTAACCCTGTCTAGCCTTTGTAGCTATCTCACTTACAACTATATTCTGCAGCCTTTTGGCTTGGAATATTTAAAAACCATTTCCTTCATTCTAGTGATTGCGGTGGTGGTTCAATTTACCGAAATGGTGGTTCATAAAACCAGCCCCATTCTTTATCGTGTGCTGGGGATTTTCTTACCCCTGATCACCACAAACTGTGCCGTATTGGGTGTTGCTTTGCAGAACACCAGTAAGCAAAACGGTTTTGTAGAGTCCATTTTATACGGCTTCGGTGCCGCTGTGGGCTTCTCCTTTGTGTTGATTCTTTTCTCTGCCATGCGTGAGCGTATAAATGTTGCCGATGTACCCAGTGTCTTTAAGGGCTCTGCGATTGGCATGATTACCGCTGGCCTGATGGCTTTAGCCTTCATGGGCTTCACCGGCCTAGTACAAATTTAGGAGCCATTATGCTGACCGTCTTAGTCGCTGTCGGGATCTTATTGGTCCTTTCATTAATTTTTGGTGCCATCTTAGGTTACGCCAATGTGCGCTTCCATGTAGAAGGCGACCCGATTGTTGATCAGATCGACGCTATCTTGCCACAAACCCAATGTGGTCAATGTGGCCACCCTGGCTGTCGCCCTTATGCTGAGGCGATTTCCAATGGTGAAGCGATCAACCATTGCCCTCCTGGTGGTCAAGCCACCATTCAAGCTCTTGCAGACTTACTAGATGTGGAAGCCATTCCGCTGGATGGCGACCATGGTGCAGAAACCGCAAAACGTGTAGCTGTAATCCGTGAAGACGAATGCATTGGCTGCACTAAATGCATTCAAGCCTGCCCTGTGGACGCCATTCTTGGTGCCGCAAAACAGATGCACACGGTCATTTCTGATGAATGCACTGGCTGTGATTTATGTGTAGAACCTTGCCCTGTAGATTGTATTGATATGGTAGAAGTAGGCGTCACCTCAAGAACCTGGTCTTGGGACAAACCCCAAGGTATTGCCGCACAACCTGGCAGCATTATTGCTACTGATCGCCAAGCGGAGGTCATGCACTAATGCAAACAGCAAGCGTTTTTTCTTTTCATGGCGGCATTCATCCACCGGAAAACAAAGCTCAATCACTGCGCTTACCTTTAGGTCGCCCAAGCCTGCCAACTGAGCTGGTACTGCCGCTTGGCCAACACATAGGTCAAAGCTCACGCCCACTTGTTAACGTGGGTGATAAAGTTTTAAAAGGTCAAACGATCGCCATCAACAATGGCTTTCTAAGCAGCTTTTTGCACGCCCCGACCTCAGGCACGATCAAAGCCATCGAAGCGCGCCCTATTGCTCACCCGTCGGGTCTAAGTGACAGTTGCATCATCATTACTCCTGACGGTGAAGAACAGTGGACCGAGTTGAGCCCATTACAAGATTGGAACAGCCTAAGCAAAACCGATGTATTGGCGTATTTGGCTGAAATGGGCATAGTCGGCATGGGGGGCGCAGGCTTCCCAACCCAAGTAAAATTACAAGGTGCTCACAAACACCCGCTGACCCACTTTATTATCAACGCTGCTGAGTGTGAACCTTACATCACCGCAGATGATATGTTGATCCGCGAAAAAACCATTGAGCTGGTACTTGGCATAGAAGCCCTGCAACATCTTGTGGAAGCAGAACAAGTGATCATCGGCATTGAAGACAACAAACCTACTGCCATCGCTGCCCTGAACAAAGTCCTCAGTGAGCGCATGAGCAACATCCAAGTGGCGGTGGTACCGACTAAATACCCGTCTGGTGGCGAAAAACAACTTATTCAGCTACTTACGGGTCAAGAAGTGCCGAGCGGCCAATACCCTGCTGATATTGGCGTGCTATGTCAGAACGTCGGTACCTGTGTTGCCGTACACGACGCCATCTTCCTAGGCAAGCCACTCATCTCGCGTTTTACCACGTTAACAGGCGATGCTTTAAAAGCGCCGCAAAACGTAGAAGTGTTACTTGGCACGCCAATTAACCATCTATTGGATTACGCTGAAAACGACAACAAAAAACTTAAACGCCTTGTTATGGGCGGCCCTATGATGGGCTTCACCCTTGACTCAGCCAATGTTCCGATAGTTAAAACCAGTAACTGTGTTCTTGCCGCCAGCAAAAAAGAATTACCACAACCTGCGCCAGAACAAGCCTGCATTCGTTGTGGCATGTGTGAACAAGCCTGTCCTGCTAGCCTGCTACCACAACAATTACTTTGGTTTAGTAAAAGCCAAGAGCTGGAAAAAGCAGAACACTACAACCTGTTCGATTGCATCGAATGTGGCGCTTGCTCCTATGTCTGCCCAAGCAGTATTCCCTTGGTGCAGTACTACCGCCACACTAAGAGCAGCATTCGTGAAGCCCGTGAAGCAGCAGTCAAGTCTGACTTAGCCAAACAGCGTTTTGAAGCCCGTAAAGCGCGCCAAGAAGCCGAAGCGGCCGAGAAAGAAGCGAAACGTATCGCGCGTCAAAAAGCCTCGGCGAGCAAAACTGGCGAAACGAAAAAAGCGGCGCCAAAAGCCGCACCAGCGGCGACCCCAAGCGCAAACGACGATGCTAAAAAACTAAAAGTTGATCTGGCGATTGCTAAGACCAAACTGAAAAAATTACAAAAACAACTACTTGAAGCACAAGAAAACGAACACACAGAAGAAATAAACACGCTTCAACTACAAACCAACGAGCAAGAAAAAGCGCTTGCCTTGCTAGAAGAACAACTGGCAAAAGCCAACGCTGCTGCTCCAGCAGAGGCGCCAAAAGCGCCCGCCAACGAAGAACTGAAAAAAGCCAAAGTGGACGTCGCCCTCAGTGGTACCAAACTGAAAAAGGCCCAAAAACAACTGGCTGACGCACCAGACGACGCCGAGTTGCAGAAAAAAGTAGCAGGCTTCGAAAAAGAATTGGCCGACGCACAAACTAGGCTCAATACTCTTTCCAGCGCCGCACCAAGTGCTGCTGCGCCAAAAGCGGCCGTCAGTGATGAGCTGAAAAAAGCCAAAGTGGATGTCGCTCTCAGTGGCACCAAGCTGAAAAAGGCCCAAAAACAACTGGCTGACGCACCAGACGACGCCGAGTTGCAGAAAAAAGTAGCTGGCTTCGAAAAAGAATTGGCCGACGCACAAACTAGGCTCAATACTCTTTCCAGCGCCGCACCAAGTGCTGCTGCGCCAAAAGCGGCCGTCAGTGATGAGCTGAAAAAAGCCAAAGTCGATGTAGCCTTATTGGGCGTGAAATTAAAGAAAGCGCAAAAACAACTGGCGGAAGCCCCTGAAGACAGTGACCTGCAAAGCAAAGTCGCTAGCTTTGAAAAAGAGCTGGGTGAAGCGCAAGCTCGCTTAACTCAAATGACGCCACAAAGCGCAGCGCCTCAAGCCGCAGCGAACGGCAATAGCGAAGACGCACTTAAAAAACTTAAGATCGATACCGCCATTGCCAAAGCCGCGGTAAAGAAAGTCGAAAAAGCGCTGAAAAAGGCCGAAGATCTAAATTCGCCTGAGCTAGAAACCATTCGCCAACAACTAGAAGAAGCGAAGAAACGCGCCGAAGAGTTGGAAAAAGCCTTAGCCAATCCGAGCGCAGGGGCAACAACAGCCGCCACTAATGAGGTAGCACAACCCCAACCAACAAGTGGCGATAAACAGCGTAAAATTGATCTTGCCATTGCCAAAGCCGCGGTCAAAAAAGCGGAAAAAGGCATACTAGCCTTACAACAGCAAGGCCAAGACCAAGCGCAAATCGATGCTTCTGGGCTGCCTGCTAAACTGGCTGCGGCACAAGCAAAGTTAGCGGACTTAGAAGGCATGACAAACTCAGTAAACGTCGAGCCTGTAGTAAACAAGCCGGCCGCTACTGAAAGCGCATCGCAAGCGGAGCAAATTAAACAGCAAAAAATTGCCGCCGCCTTAGCAAAAGCGCAAATCAATAAGCTGACCAAGCGTTTAGCTGATTCACCGCAAGACGCGGACAACATTCAGCAAGAAATTAACGCTGCCAAGCAAAAGCAACAAGAGGCTGAAACTCAATTGACTGAATTGCAATTGGCTCAGCGCACTCCTTCGCAAGATAACACGCAAGAGAATCGTTAGATGGCATTATTGAGGATTACATCCCCCCACACACAACGCGCAGGACGACGCACTTCTTGGGTCATGCTCATGGTCATGCTCGCCACCGTTCCAGGCATTGCCGTGCAAACCTGGCTGTTCGGCTGGGGCACCCTTATCAATATCGCGATAGCAGGCATTGCGGCACTTTTATCGGAAGCCTTAATTTTGTCGATACGACGTCGCTCTGTGGCGTTTTTCCTAAAGGATTACAGCGCCCTGCTCACCGCAGTATTGCTCGGTATCGCGCTACCACCTACCGTGGCATGGTGGGTAACCGTGACGGCGGTGGCTTTCGCGATTATTTTTGCCAAGCAACTCTATGGCGGATTAGGCAACAACCCTTTCAACCCAGCGATGGTGGGTTACGCGATTGTACTGGTGTCTTTTCCGGTTCCCATGACCCAATGGGTCGGCGCCCATGAATTACTCGCATCTGGCGCTGTGCCAACATTTAGTCAGAGTTTACAAGCCATTTTCCAGCACCTGCCAAACATTGACAGCTACACCATGGCAACCCCGCTTGATGGCTTTAAACACAAGAATGAACTCAGCAGTGCCGCTGCCTTCAGCAGTATCGATGCCCTGCAATTACCTAGCCTAAGCAGCTGGTTGTGGATTAATGGCGCCTACTTATTAGGCGGCTTGATGCTAGTTTGGTTACGAGTCATCACCTGGCATACACCGGCAGCACTGTTGGCCGCTTTAGCGCTAATGGCTGGCGTTTTTTACCTGTTCGACCCAGCTCACGCAGCCAGCCCTTGGTTTCACCTAACCACAGGTGCGGCCATGTTTGGTGCCTTCTTTATTGCGACTGACCCTGTGTCTTCTTGCACCAGTAACCGTGGAAAATTAGTTTATGGCGCAGGCATCGGTATTTTAATTTATATTATTCGCACTTGGGGCGGTTACCCTGATGGCGTTGCTTTTGGTGTGCTATTAATGAACTTTGCTGCCCCACTGATCGACTACTACACCCAACCACGAACCTATGGCCACCAAAAAGCCAAAAAAGGGTTGAAAATTGGGGAGGATAATTAATGGATTTACTCGCCTCCATCCGACGTAACAGTATTGGCTTGGGTATCTTTGCGGTACTGACCGCAGGACTGATTGCCACCATTCACCTGGTGACAGAACAAACCATTAAAGACAATGTGATTGCGGCACAGGTCGCCGCATTTAATGAAATATTGCCGCCAGATCTATACGACAACGATCTCACGCAATCGACCGCGATGATCCCAGCTGACCCATTATTAGGCAGTGTAGAAGCCTCCAAAATCTACATTGCACGAAAAAACGGTGAAGTAAGCGCGATCATTTTCGATACCATTGCCCCAGGTGGCTACAATGGCAGCCTTGGCTTATTGGTTGCGATCAATAAAGACGGCGTCGTAACAGGGACACGGGTGATTAGCCAACAAGAAACCCCAGGCCTTGGTGATAAAGTTGATATCAAAAAATCCAAATGGATTCTCGAGTTCAACAATCGCTCCATTGGAAACCCTGATCTTGCGGGCTGGAACGTGAAAAAAGACGGTGGCGTATTTGACCAATTTACCGGTGCCACTATCACCCCCCGTGCCGTGGTAAAAGGCGTTCGTCATACGCTTATTTACTTCAATAAACACAAAGACTCGCTGCTAGCGCGTTAGGATATCGTCATGAGCACAGAAGATACATTAACCAGCGAAAACCCGCAGGAATCAGCACCTAGTGCCAATTATTCTGAGATCATTTACAACGGTCTCTGGAAAAACAACCCTGCCCTAGTTCAACTTCTTGGCCTTTGTCCTATGCTGGCGGTGACCAGCACAGTGGTTAACGCCTTGGGTCTTGGCTTGGCCACCATGGTGGTATTAATGGGCTCCAACGTGGCGGTATCTTTGATACGTAATTACGTTGCCGATGCCGTGCGCCTGCCAGCATTTGTGATGATTATCGCCTCTTTTACTACCTGTATTGAATTAATCATGCAGGCCTATACCTATGAGCTGTACCAGATTCTTGGAATTTTCATTCCTTTGATTGTGACCAACTGTGCCATTCTTGGCCGTGCGGATGCGTTTGCCAGTCGTAACCCAGTTTTGCCTTCTGCTTTAGATGGCATGATGATGGGACTTGGCTTTACTGTCATTTTGGTGGTGCTAGGTGGCATGCGTGAATTAATCGGCCAAGGCACTCTATTTTCAGACATGCAGTTACTGTTTGGCGACATGGCACTGCACTGGAAGCTGGTCGTCTTTGCTAATTACCCAGACGTGCTTTTTGCTATGCTACCGCCCGGTGCTTTTATTGGCCTTGGCCTTCTTATCGCCCTGAAAAACTTCATGGACGAACGCGAACAGAAACGTCTCGCCGCGCAAAAAGCACAACAAGGCCCGGCAGAGTCTAAACGTGTTCGAGTGACGGGCCAAACGGCATCTTAATTTAAAATAACCCAGTGTGTAGACCAACTAGAGGCGAATTGTGAATAAAGAAAAACGCTACGAGATCTTTTCTCGCTTACGAGCAGAAAACCCCAATCCCGTGACGGAACTGGAATACAATTCGCCTTTTGAACTGCTCATAGCAGTGCTGTTTTCTGCGCAAGCCACCGACGTGAGCGTAAACAAAGCCACCCGCAAACTCTTTCCGGTGGCCAATACCCCTGAAAGCATGTTGGAACTAGGCGTCGATGGCCTCAAGAGTTATATCAAAACCATCGGCCTATTTAACGCCAAAGCAGAAAACGCGATCAAAACCTGTCGCATTCTAGTGGAGCAACACAACAGTGTCGTACCGGACACCCGAGAAGCACTAGAAGCCTTACCTGGTGTAGGCCGAAAAACCGCTAACGTAGTACTCAATACGGCGTTTCGGCAAGTCGCCATGGCCGTCGACACCCACATTTTTCGCTTTAGCAATCGCACCAAGGTGGCACCGGGTAAAAACGTTTTAGAAGTGGAACAAAAACTGCTGAAATTTGTCCCGAAAGAATTCCTGCTGGACGCCCATCACTGGATGATTTTGCACGGTCGTTATATTTGTGTTGCCAGAAAGCCTAAATGCAATGCCTGCATTATCGAAGATCTCTGTGAGTTCAAACAAAAAACTTCGGACTGATTAGCCTTTCCCCTCATCACTTTAGTTAACCAAACACTAAAGTATGATTAATGAACATCAAATTTATTAAAACTTTCCTTAACGGCATTCTCTCTTTAATGATGTGTTTTTAATCCCATTGAAGAGAGGACTGCTATGAGCCATATTGCGAAAACCCGACTCACTCAAGCGCAACTTGATGCCCACTGGATGGCTTATTCAGGTAATCGCCAATTTAAAGCAGATCCTCGCTTGATCGTCTCTGCCGAAGGCAAATACTACACGGACCTAGATGGTCGTAAAATTTTTGATGGATTATCAGGCTTATGGACATGCGGCCTAGGACACAGTGTCCCCAGTATAAATGAAGCGGTAGCTAAGCAAGTTAAAACCCTAGACTACTCACCAGCGTTTCAATATGGCCACGAAAAATCTTTTGAATTGGCCGAGAAAATCACTCAATTCATGCCAGCAGAATTAAACCGTGTGTTTTTCACCGGATCTGGCTCTGAATCCGTTGATACCGCTCTGAAAATCGCTCGTGCCTATTGGCGTAAGAAAGGCAAAGGCACCAAGGTTAAATTTATCGGACGCGCTAAAGGCTACCACGGCGCCAGTGTTTCCGGCTTTAGTGTGGGGGGGATTCCTGCCAACCGAACACTTTATGGGCAAGGACTGGAGTCTTATCATTTACCACACACTCAAGTGCCTGGCACTGAGTTTACCAAAGGCATGGCAGAGCAAGGCAAAGAGCGCGCAGAAGACCTTGTTAACCTCATCACCATGCACGATGCCTCAAACATTGCCGCCGTGATCGTAGAGCCAATGTCAGGTTCAGCTGGCGTCATTGTGCCACCGCAAGGCTATTTACAACGACTACGAGAGATCTGCGACCAACATGACATATTACTGATTTTTGATGAGGTGATTACAGGCTTTGGTCGCATGGGTGCCAAAACTGGCGCCGAGGCGTTTGACGTTACACCCGATGTGATTACGCTTGCTAAACAGGTGACCAATGGCGTGATTCCTATGGGTGCAGCGGTCTTTAAACAAGAAATCTACGATACCTTCATGGAACAAGGCGGCCCAGATTATATGCTCGAAGTGCCTCATGGATACACTTATTCTGCTCACCCTATTGCGTGTGCGGCAGGTTTGGCATCTCTCGAAGAAATCCAACAACAAAACTTGGTAGAACGAGTGAAAGAAATGAGCCCCATATGGCAAGACTGCGTACATCAACTAAGAAGCGTCAGCCCTATTATCAGTGACATTCGCAATTATGGGTTTGCCGCTGGGCTCACCATAGCGCCAGTGGACAACGAGCCTGCTAAGCGCCCTTTCCAGATCGCTATGTCCATGTGGGATAAAGGCTACTATGTGCGTTATGGTGCCGACACCATTCAATTGGCGCCGCCATTTACCACAGAGAAATCTGAAATGGACAGTCTTATCAATGCCTTAGGAGACGCCCTCCAAGAGCAACACTAACACGATAGGGCACTGTCATTAGGTTCTTTACTGCATTTTTGCCGCAGTAAAGAACCCGCTGTTTGCACGACAATGCATTAAACAACCCCTCATCACGACTTGCATCAATTTTCCTAATATCTGACCTGTTCTAACCTCTTGTTTTCCCTATAATAGCGAACCATAACATTTTGCTTCAGCGATATCTGAAACGGACAAGAGATAACAATGAAAACCCTATCCCATGTACGCTGCTTCTGGTCTGGCGATTTATATCTAACTAATGGCGTAGTGATGCCAATCCGCTGCACGCATATTTCTAACCAAACAGTTGAGGTGGACGCGCCTTTAGGTTTACAAGGCTCCAAAATGGTGAAATTAGAATTAAACGCCATTCATGAAGGCAACACAGCACGCTTGAAGTGCTTAGCCGACCCACTTATGGATGTGTTTAACGAGCATAACAAACACTACATTAAGCTCCGCTTTCATACTATCTCCAAGCAAGACCGCCACTTTATCGAAAGCTTTGTCGCCGCACACGAATAACCTAAAAGGGGCGTTTAACCAAGATTCAATTTGATTAACCGCCCCTTTTTTCAAGCTCAACTCAACCGACTGCTGCCCAGCTTACTTTTCTGCTTTGTCTTCGGCTTTTTTCACACGGATTTTATTGCCATCTAAGTCCATGCCATTGAGTGCTTTAATCGCAACTTTTACTTCGCCTACTTTAGGCATTTCAACAAAGGCAAAACCTTTGGATTCACCGGTTTCTTTGTCCAACACCAAGTTACAAGACTGCAAGGTGCCATGGGCGGAAAACAGCCTATGAAGCTCTTCTTCTGTGGTATTTCGCGCCAAGTTTCGTACTAAAATTTTCATATCATTCTCGTCTTTAAGTAATCGTTTTTCCAATGACGCAAGATTAACACGCCAGAGAGAAGAGCGAGCAATAAAAAAGGCATGAGAAGCGCTTCCCATGCCTTTTTCTTATTCTTTGTCGCCTTCTTTATGAAAGCGTGGTTTCAAACAGCTTAAGCAGACGCTCACTGTCTACTTCCATGCAAACTTGCGTCATTGGCACATCGTTCCAATGGGGCTCTGGGAATTCCATTCCCTGAGGCGCAAAAATAGTTTGCCCAATACCAATGCCTTCACACGCAACGCGTACTGCACCAAGCTCAACACCAAAAATACTTGGGTCCATAGCATAAGCAATGGTCGATGCATCGTGGAAGTAACAGCCATTCATATCAAAGCGGCTGCTGTAAAAATTAATGTAATGTTGGGCGCAGTCATAGAGGAAACCACCTTCTTCAGGGTTGGCCTGCTTAATACGCTCTAATACTGTGTTATCTAGCAACACTTGGTGGGTCACATCAAGGCCAATCATGGTTACCTGCCAAGGCGCGGTAAAGACAGCGTCGGCGGCGTGTGGATCGTTCATAATGTTGGCTTCTGCCACCGGCGATACGTTTCCGTATTCAATGGCGGTCCCCCCCATCAGAATAACTTCATCAACAAGGTTCGCCACTTCAGGGTCAAGTTCAAGGACTTTGGCCAAGTTACCAAGTGGTCCCAAAGCAATGATAGTCACTTCACCTGGGTACTCGCGTACCGTATCGACGATAAACTGGGCCGCACTTTTCTCAATCGCTTTGCCCTTTGGTGCCGGCCAGTTAATGTTACCAAAACCGTCGGCGCCATGAACAAAATCCGGATGCGGACGTGGCGCAATCGAAAACGGCACCGCCACCCCTTGGGCAACAGGCACATCGACGTTAGCGATTTCTGTCAGGGTAATGGCGTTTTGTGTGGCCAATTCTACCGGCACATTACCAAAAGTAGTTGTTAGCCCCAACACATCTAATTGTGGCGCTTGAAAGGCAAAAAAGATCGCCATAGCATCATCGATGCCGGGATCTGTATCAATAATAATTTTACGAGCCATATTCGACTTCCTCTTTATAAACTAAGCCTGTTTGGCTAAAAATTCGGTAACCTCAGCGCGACTAGGTATGGCCGACGCGGCACCCATTTTTGTGACACACAGCGCAGAAGCTGCGCACGCACGTCGAAGGGCAAGGGTCATGTCTTCGTCATTCATCAATGAAGACAAACAATAACCAATAAAGGTGTCCCCTGCTGCAGTCGTATCAACGGCTTCAACCGAGAAAGCCTCAACAAAAAGACTCTCAACGCTGACCCCCGCTTGCTGTTTAGGAAAGTAGCGAACCCCGGCTTTACCCAAAGTCATTAACACAGACAAGTCTGGGTATGCGTTAGGCAGCATTTTACTGGCGCTTTCTACATCACTTACCCCAAGCAAATCCATTGCTTCTACTTCATTGACTATCAACAGATCGACCCAGGGAAGCACTTTCTTGGTCAGCTCTGCATCCATCGGGGCTGGGTTAAAAGCAACCTTCACACCATGGGCTTGGGCCTGCTCCATGGTGTATTCGATGAGGTTGGTTTCATTTTGCAATAGCACCCAATCGCCGTCATTGGCCTGAGCCAATACCCCATCTACCTGTGCTTCTGTCAGGGCGTGATTCGCCCCTTGATATAGGATAATGGCGTTCTCAGCCGCCTTATTCAATTGGATGATAGCATGCCCTGTCGGCACCTCTAAACGGGCAATTAACTGGGTATCCACCCCCAACTCTGTCAGCTGATCCAACACCGCTTGGTCACTATGGTGTATTGCCCCAACGTGCTTAACATCAGCCCCCGCTTTGGCCAAAGCCACAGATTGATTGGCGCCTTTTCCGCCTAACAAACACTGATAATTTTGCGAGGCCATGGTTTCACCTGGACGCACGAAATGATCCACTTGATAAAGGTGATCAAGATTGATCGAACCAAGGTTATAAATCGTCATAATTACTCTTCTTTTAAGGTCACGCTCACAGGGCATTTTGACTGCTGCGTTTTAATCGCAAAGAATGCACTTAAGAGCACGCTTGCTGTCGCTCACGCCGAGATACGTCAGCCGGAAAAAACTAATCTGTAATCAAAACACTTTTTGCCCTTTATTCAAACAGAAAAATACCTGACCGATCGTAAAAACTTCGACAAAAAGATAAAAAAAACGCCTCATCTAACTAAAAATGAGGCGTTTTTTCGGAAAACGAAAAAGTGGTTACTTTTTATCTAAAAAGCCACGACCTTTCTGAGCAGCAATACGCATACGCAAAGCATTCAATTTAATGAAGCCTGCCGCGTCTTTTTGATCGTAAGCGCCCGCATCATCTTCAAAGGTTGCGATAGAGCTATCGAACAAGCTGTTTGGCGATTGACGACCAACCACTTCCACATTGCCTTTATACAATTTAAGGCGAACAGTACCGCTTACATGCTCTTGAGAAGTATCGATCAAGGCCTGCATCATACGACGTTCTTCTGACCACCAGAAACCGTTGTAAATGATTTTTGCGTAGCGTGGCATCATTTCGTCTTTCAAGTGCATCGCTTCACGGTCAAGGGTAATAGACTCGATCGCACGGTGCGCTTTCATCATGATGGTGCCACCAGGTGTTTCATAACAACCACGAGCTTTCATACCAACAAAACGGTTTTCGACGATATCAACACGACCAATACCATTTGCTCCACCGATCTTGTTCAATGTCTCAAGCATGGTCGCTGGAGATAGGGCTTCACCATTCAATGAAACTGGGTCACCTTTTTCGTAACCGATTTCGATGTAGGTTGCTTCATTTGGTGCATCTTCAGGAGACACAGACCAACGCCACATATCTTTTTCAGCTTCTAACCAAGGATCTTCTAGTTGATCACCTTCGTAGGAGATGTGAAGCAGGTTCGCATCCATTGAGTAAGGAGATTTTTTCTTCTTAGTAGAGAAATCAACAGGGATCTTGTGCTCTTCACAGTATGCCATTAGGGTTTCGCGGGAAGTCAGATCCCACTCACGCCAAGGCGCAATCACTTTAACGCCTGGTTTCAGTGCGTAAGCACCTAGTTCAAAACGAACTTGGTCATTACCTTTACCGGTTGCACCGTGGGAAATAGCATCAGCGCCAGTTTCGTTTGCGATCTCAATTAAGCGCTTCGCAATCAGAGGACGAGCAATAGAAGTACCTAGAAGGTATTCGCCTTCATAAATGGTGTTGGCACGGAACATTGGAAAAACGAAATCGCGGACAAATTCTTCACGCAAATCTTCGATGTAGATTTCCTTAATACCCAACGCTTGAGCTTTAGCGCGAGCTGGTTCAACTTCTTCACCCTGACCCAAATCAGCGGTAAAGGTAACCACTTCACAGTTATACTCTTCTTGAAGCCACTTCACGATTACGGAAGTATCCAGGCCGCCAGAATAGGCAAGCACTACCTTCTTCACGTCAGACATTATCTCTATTCTCCTCAACGATATCACGCTTTATGCCCATGCTTTAAAAGCAGTACAAGGCGGCGTAAATGATTTTCAAAAGTGGCGCTAAGTGTAAGATTTCGTAACTTTCTTAGCAAGTAAAAAGCCCCTAACCATGAAGATAATCAGGTGAATTTAGGGGCTTTATGTTATTCACTAAGCGAATCGATGGTTTTCAACTCGACATTACTCGTCGTTTATTTTTTCTAGGCGTATTGTCACCCGCCGATTTCGGTCACGACCTTGAGCGGAATTATTGCTCACCGCAGGGTAACGATCGCCATGATAGCGCGAGATAATTTTGTCGACTGGCACGCCTTTCTTTAATAAATACGTGGTGACTTTTTCCGCTCTTGCCTTTGACAATTCGCGGTTATCACGCCGTGAGCCCACATTATCGGAGTGGCCATCGATATAAATATATTGCACACTTGGATCATTCGACACATACAAGGCAACCAGATCTAGACGGCGCTTTGTGCCTTCTGTTAAATCCGCATGGCCACTAGGAAACAAGGCGGCGGTACGGGCAATTTGCTCGTAATTCACTGGCAACAAGGAAGACAAACAACGACGAAATTCATCGTAAGCCGGAGCGAAATTAATGTTCGATAAACTGACCTCAACGGTTTCACGACGATTTTCCCAAGCGCTGCCTGCTAGCGCTGGCTGGCGCCCTTTGTCTAAGCTGGTGAGCATTTTTTCTGCCACTCGGCCACCCACTTCGACGGTTAAACCATAACCAGGATAAGGCAGGATATCCAAGGTCTCAGGCTTTATACCAGGCGACCAGTTTGGCGCTTGGGAAATAATATACACTTGGCCTGGCCCCATTTTTTCGTTTTCCGGCTTTAACACAAACTTCATTGGCTCACCCGCTTCTTTTATAAAGTGGCCTTCGCCATAATTCGGCACTGGGTGGGTCAAGCTACAGGAGAATATATTGCCAGATAACAGCCATTTCGAATCGGTAATATTCGATTGGTAGTGGGTCAATGCACTTGCCTGACTCACAGGCAAGAGAGTCCCTAAGACAAAAAAACTACGAATTAACAGTTGTTGGGTAATTCCCATTTAGAGATCTCGTTCAAGCATTATCAATTGTGTTATCATCCGATCCTATCTACCCCGTCATTCTTGAGCAAGTGGCAGAATTAAGGACCTTCTTTTGTCAAACCATGAAATCAAAGATCGATTCCGCGGCTTCCTACCGATTGTTATCGACGTCGAAACCGCAGGCTTTAATCAAAAAACCGATGCATTATTAGAAATCGCAGCAAGCATTCTAAGAATGGATGAAAATGGCGAGCTTTTTATCCATGAAACCTTGGAATTTCTAGTCAAACCTTTTGAAGGAGCAAACCTAGAAAAAGCCGCTTTGGATTTTACTGGTATCGACCCGTTTGATCCAGAAAGACCACACATTGAAGAAAGTGAAGCGCTTACGCAGATCTTCACCAAAGTGCGTAAAGAACTCAAATCTGTAGGTTGTAAACGCGCTATTTTAGTGGGTCACAACGCGGCATTCGATCACGGCTTTCTCAATGCTGCTATCGAACGAGCAGAGATAAAACGCAACCCGTTCCACCCTTTCTCTAGTTTTGACACAGCCAGCCTTGCAGGCTTGGTTTTTGGTCAGACAGTATTAGCGAAAGCCTGTGAAGCGGCGGCCATTCCATTTAATAACGCTGAGGCCCATTCCGCAAAATACGACACGGAAAAAACCGCAGAATTATTTTGTGAAATGGTAAACCGTTTGAAACGTTTAGGCGGTTGGCCCCTCGTTGAGCCTGAAATGGAAGAATCCATGGAAGCCATCTTTAACGCCGGTAAGTAACAGCAAGACGCGAGCCTGAGACAGCAAAAGAAGCACCATTTTGCGTGTATCAGGCACGCTATTTCCTTGAGCGACAATAAAACGGCGTAACCAAGCGGTCCATTGTCGACCTTTTCTCAACGACTTGTTACTACTAGTCAGTAAAGTGCAAAGCAACTAGCATTAGCAGTCAAAGCAACGTTAGAATATTTTTCAACGTGACGCATAATCATGGGCGATAACATGCAAGGGAAACGAATTTTTTTCATTATTTTAGGCTGGTTCTCGCTCATTACCGGCATCATAGGGATATTTCTGCCGTTACTGCCTACCACGCCCCTCGTTTTATTGGCGGCATGGTGCTTTTCTAAGTCGTCAGAACGCTTCCATAATTGGCTCCTTGAGCACAAATATTTTGGCCCTATACTTCGTGATTGGCAATCTTCCGACGGCATTCCTAAACGCGCTAGAAACCGTGCTATCGCATTTATGTGGCTTGGTATGGCAATATCCATCATGATTGTTGGGCGTTTCTGGGCCACACTATGTTTAGTATTAATCGGCTTAGCCGTCAGCGTCTATTTATTACGCATGCCGACAAGAACGGAACCCGATAAACCTTCTTAACACCATCATTCTAGGCAAACAGGCAAGAAGACTATGAAGAGACCTTGGCGCAATTACCTTATCATCCCAAGCATCAGCCTATTCATTATTATTTTTGTAACCTGGTTGCTTACGCCTATTATTGGTAAGCACTACTTAATTAAATACTTTGCCGAACAAGGAGAAGATGCCAGCCTTGCCAAGCTGTCAGTGGACTTCTTCCCACCTAAGGTCAGCTTAGAAGCGCTCGAAGTGACTCAGGACGGCCAGCAAACGCTCGCGCTCGATAATCTGACCTTGGGCATTCGCCTACTCCCCCTCTTTAGCAAACACATTTACGTCACCGACGCCGATATTGACGGCCTCACCCTCGATGTAAAACAGCAACAACAACGCTGGTTTGTCGCCGGCATCGATTTGTCTCAATATCAGCAACAAGCTGAACAAGAAACGACTGAGAAAGAAGCAACAGAAGACCACAGCACGCCTTGGTCAGTCAGCGTGCCAAGCTTTCGCTTTACCGACAGCGCAGTGCATTTAGCACGTCAATTAGACGATCAAAGTTCCCCATTAAAAGACACGCTGACCATTAATCAACTGGCGATTGATGACCTACATGGTGCGGGCCTCGATTGGCAAGGGGATATCCAGCTCAATGCGCTGCTTAATAACGCTCAATTTAGGCTAAGCAGCGAGATCAAATACACGCCTCATTCAGCCAATGCTCACTTAATGCTCGGCAACAACCGCCTCCCCATAGAGGATTTTTCCCATTTTCTTCCTGCCCCTTATCAACAAGGTCGTGGGGTCATTTCTATTAATGGCGAACTGGCGTTATCGTTTTTAGCAAACGACGCTCTTTCTTCCTATTCCTTAAGCCAATCTAACCTCACAATAAACACCGACGAGCTGGCGCTACCGCTTGGAAATGCCATGTCTGTGCGCAGTAAAAAAACCCAGCTGGATTTATCAGACCTCTCCGTAACCTTCAGCACGGACACCGCAGTGACCGCTTCTGGAAAACTCATGTTAACGAGCCAAGACAGCGCCTTTGTCCAAGATCAAAACTTGCTGGCCTATCAAGATTTGGAACTGCAGTCGGCGCTCGTCGTAAAACGCCAACAGGCGAGCAACGACATAAAAAGCCAACAAACCAAAATTCGCTTACAAGGCGTTAAGGCGAAACAAGATAATCAGCAAGTCGATGTGGCAGACTTACAAGTCACTCTCGACGACTTTTTGGCTAATATCCAAGATGATATATCGCGCATCAAACTTAATGGTCAGGTGTCTAGCCGCCTTAGCGAATTGTCTGCGCAGCTGCCAGATGAACAAACCGCACAACTCGAAAGTGTCGCGCTTCAGCTACCTTTTGAAATCAGCAAAACCCCAACCGAGCTGTCAGCCAATAGCGAAGAAAGCCATGCCGCCATAAAGGGACTTTCTGTTGCACTGACGTCTTTATTACTGAATAACGAGAGCACAGACCTTAGCCTCTCCAAGCTAAGTGCAAAACAAACCACAGACGAACAAACTTCGTTGGCATTCGACAGCAAAATAACCAGTGCGGGGCTCTTTGCGCAACAGGCGGACAATCAGATCGCCTACCAAACGCTTGATTGGAGTAACTCACTTCACCTCTCACAGAAGCAACAGAGCACGGACATCAACAGCCAGCTTTTTGATTTGGCCATCAAGCAGCTCAAGCTGGATCAAGAAGGCACTATACACTCGACACTAGGCGCCACCACATTGACCGCGGAACAGCTTGATGTTCACTTAGAAAATCAACAAGAGCCTAAGATTTCTGGCCATAAGATCAACCTAACAAGCAACGATATGGACAGCAAACTCTCCCCTGAGAAGCGAGCAGCGGCTTGGGACAGCGCCAATCTAGCCAACCTTGAGCTGGTACAGCAAGGCAAGGATTTCACGGCGCAGCTGGCACAGCTTGTGATAAAAAACCTTGTCGTATCAAGCCCCCTAAAAGGCGATAACCCCACACCACTAGCAACCTTAAGCCATCTAGAGATCAACCAAGTTAATGCCAATCAGGCTGGTGCAAACATCAAAAGCATCGCCACCCAAGACTTAATCAGTAATGTATTAATGGACAAAGAGCGCCGCATTACTAACCTGGTATTTATCGACCCCAAACAGCAAACACCCCCTGCAGCTGCGACCTCTAATCCAGCAGCACCAAAAGAAAAAGACGCCAAGAAAGTCCTCACCACCCAAGAAGCGGCCCAACAACCTGCCTTTAAAGCCCCTTATTACATTATTCTTGATGCCTTTGATTTAACCGGCCAATCCAGCGTTCACTTAGAAGACAATGGCGTAAAACCGGCGTTAAGACGCACCCTAGACATTAGTAAGCTGTCACTTAGAAACCTCAACACAAAAGACCCTGAACAAGCCGCAACCTTGGCGGTTGAGCTGAAACATGGCAAGTACTCTACCCTAGATGGCGATCTTAAGATTTGGCCCATGGCCGATGAACTGACCATGCAAAGCGAGCTAAAAGTCTCCCAAGCCGAGCTACCGCCTTACTCCCCTTACATTGCCAGTGTGCTGGGCTACCAGATCGATTCTGGCCAGCTCAATCTAGATTTAAAACTGGATGCAGAGCAAGGAGAGCTTAGCGGTAACAGCCACCTAGTACTCAAACAGTTCGACCTTGGTGGCAGTTACGAAAGCGGCTCAGCGATCAAAGCTGGGGTCATTCCACTGAATATGGCAGTCAGCGCGCTTAAAGACAGCGATAATAATATTGACCTAGATATTCCCTTGTCTGGCAACATCGACAGCCCGTCCTTTGGCTGGGGCGACTTCCTCTTCATTCCGGTGAAAAAGGCCTTGTTCCAAGCATCCAGCAGCTATCTATTACAAACCTTTGTGCCTTATGCCAATGTTATTACTGTGGCGCAGTTTGCCAGCGATCAATTATTGAAAATACGCGTCCAACCATTGATTTATAAGCCTCAGGAAATCAGTGTGGACGGCGATCAGACTGTTTTCTTAAAGCAACTGGTTGCGCTCTTAAAAGACAAGACGCAAAGCGAATTAAGAATATGTGGGGTAGCCAACTACCAGGACATCGAGCTGGAACAACCACCAGCAAGTGTAGATGAACAAATGAGACACCAAGCCAATGCCCTCGCTGAAGCACGAGCCCATCATTTAAAAGATTACTTGGTTAGCCAAGACATAGACTCAGCAAGACTGTTCATTTGCTCTCCTGAACTGGACTTTTCGAAAAACAGCCAGCCACGGGTCGAACTGAACTTCTAGCACACCCTTGTGGTACCAAAGGCCAAGCCAGCTACATGGGTTGGCCTTTTTCGTCTGTTAACGCCGTCAATATTTGGTAAGACTCAGCCTTAAACCGCAAAACCTTTTGCAACAAATCTTCATGCCATTGCCTTTCGTAGAGCTTCCCTTTTATTGTAGTGATCTGGGTTAAACGATTAACCTCGGCTTAATCGTCATCAAGCCTATTTAGCAAAACAAAGTTTGACCCACATCAAGCGTTCTGTTGGCTCTCTCACGTAATCTAGTCATAGAACATACATAAGGAGCACACTATGCCGATCGAAAACCATACCTTGGTCAATGAACTGCCTGAATTTAAAGACACAATCCACCAGCTTAAAATGACGGATGCACACTTTAAAAAACTGTTCGAAGAATATAACTTTCTTACCGAAGAAATTGAGAAGATGGAAAAGGAAATTGTCCTCACCAGCACCTTCCAAGAAGAAGAGTTTAAAAAGCGCCGACTGCTGTTAAAAGACAGCTTAGTGAATTACCTAAAAAACGCCACTGAACAAAAAACCGCGTCCGCTTAGCACCAGCCCTGACTCTGGAACTGTCACTCGCCTTGCTCTGGAGCTGTCACTCGCTCTGGCTCTGGAATTGTCTCTCGCTCTCCCCCTTACTTCAAGGGGGAGCTGGAGGGGGTTATGCTCTTGAACTTGCACTGTCACTTGATCTTGTGGGTCGGTCTTTAGGCCGACGCGGAAGTCATGACACACAAACCACCAGCAGCCACCCACTTACCCCGATGGCCGCGCAGCGGACACAGACCAACAAAACGCTCACTGACACGCAAGGCAATGCTGTTGGTCAACACATTGCCTTTTTTGTCCATTAACAATACAAAAACCAGAATTATGGAGGAAAAGCGAATTATTTATTGATAACGATTATCAATATCAATATTATACCCACCTCCTTCACCTGACTTTTGATTGCTTTATGAACCTGAAAACCACATTCACTATGATGCAAGCATATGGAGCGCTTGCTTTCTCTGCCAGTGTTTTTGCCGACACCACTGCAGACACCACCACGGATAGGTCAGAACAAGTTGAAGTCACATCCACAACAAACAACTCAACGCCCATTGAACTAGATGCTCTCGCAGTCAAAGGTCGTGCACTGTCGCTTTACAAAGAAGACGAATCAACATTAGGCACTCGTACCAGCACACCGATTGATGAAACCCCGCAATCCATTCAAGTACTGCCCAAAGAGCTGATCGAAGACCAAGCGGCGAATCAAATTAGCGATCTTTATCGCTCTATCTCCGGCGTTTCCTATAACAATTTTTCTACGGTCACCATGCGTGGATTCGCTCAGGATGAAGTACTTTATGATGGTATGAAAGGCGATCCTTATAAGGGATTTTCTATTCCTCAGTTGTTTACCATCCAAGAAGTTCAGGTGCTAAAAGGCCCTTCTGGCGCCCTGTATGGTGCTGGTGATTCTGGTGGCACAATCAATTACGTCACGAAGAAACCCACTTACGAGCAAAAAAACACCCTTGAAGTGACCGCGGGTAATAAAGACTTTTTGAGCGGCAGCATTGAATCTTCAGGCCCAGCCAATGAGTCGGGCTCACAACGCTATCGAGTGGGGATTTACTCCAGTGGGGAAGATTCTTACCGCAATAATGTCGAAGAAGAAAACGAGAACATTGACCTTGGCTACGCCTGGGACCTCGATGAAGATTCGACCCTGACCCTACAGTACACACATATTTATCAACATATCGATGGTGCCCGTTTACGCGGTATTCCTACCGATGACGACGGTAACTTTTTAGCAGACACTTCATGGAATAACAATGAACCTTCGGATTATCAGGAATTAAAAGCCGACGTTTTCCAAGCGACCTTAGACCATGAAATCAATAGCTGGTTAAGCAATCACACCAGTGTACGTTATTTCGAAAACACAGAAACACAAAATTATCATGAGTTAAAAAGCTTGTCAGACACAGATTCTGATGGCGTTGCTGATACCGCTACCCGAGAATACCGCGACCAAGTTTGGAAGAATAAGGGGCTGAATATCTCCTCTTACTTTGTCTCCGAATTAGGCAAACACACCTTGGTAACGGGTGCGGATTACTACTACAACAAAGAAGACTATGTCTACTATAAGGCCACCGGAGAAAGTGCTGGCGTTTCCAACCTTAGCCTAACGAACCCAGTTTATGACGACGATGTCAGCTCTTATGATATGACGCTATCGAAAGACCAGACCACTGAGCTAAATCAAGTGGGTGCTTTTATTCAAGATCAATGGAAAGTGACTGACAAACTGAGCTTATTGGGTAGCGGTCGTATTGATTACATGCAAGAAGATTACACCGATCACAAAAGCGATACTGACGCCTCTTATAATGACGTTGGGTACTCCACTCGCTTTGGTGCTACCTACGATCTGAACCGTTACCTAAAACCTTATGTGTCTTATTCAACGGGCTTTTCACCACAAAGCGCCTCTGACCAACAAACGTCTGAAGATGGCAGCTTATTCGACCCAGAAGAAAGCCAACAATACGAGCTTGGGGTGCGCACCTACCTGTTTAACAATCGCTTAAATTTGAATCTTGCTGTGTATCATATCGAACGTAAAAACATGCTAGCGGAAGACCCAGATGACGATGATTACAACATTGCCATTGGTAAAATTCGTAGCCAAGGTTTTGAAGCCGATGCGTTAATCGACATTACTGAGCGCTGGCTGGCCAACATCAGTTACGCCTATAACGATGTCAAAGTGACCGATACAGACGACGCCTATCGTTACGAAGCCAACATGCCGCATCATCAACTGGGTGTCTGGACGCGATATGACTTCCCAAGCATAACCTCTTCCATTGGTTTTGGCGCGGATTACGTCAGCACACAAAAAAACCGCGATAATCAAACCGTCAAATCCTACACGGTTTACGATGCGTCTTGGCAAACCGTATGGCAAGACTGGAAGTTTCAAGCCAATATCAAAAACCTATTTGATAAAAAATACGCCGTCAGTGGCTTCACCGAAACCATTGGTTCCTACGTCGGCGAACGCCGCCGCGTTTATCTAAGCGCTACATACGACTTCTAACCCACCTAGCTCTAGGCCCTAGCACTTGCCCTGGCACTGGAACTGTCACTCGCTCTGGCCCTCCCCCTTTTCTTCGAGGGGGAGCTGGAGGGGTGTATAGACCGACCACATCGTTTACAAAACAAACCGAGTACATAGTTTACATAAGTTAATGCTGTCATAAGTAGGAGGGCTGTTTATGGCATGGAACCAGCACACTAATAAGCCCTATTTGGCAGATTAGTTTGGCAACACGGTTTACAGTATTGAGACACAGGGAGAAAGAGAAGAGTTGACTAAAAATGGAAATACTACAGGCGCAATTCTGAACTCGATTCCCCAACAGAAGTGGTTGTTTGTGTCCATCACGCAGTAGTGATTACTTTGATGCTGTTTGATTCCCCTAAAATGATCAACACCACAGCGGATGCACCAAGCCCCTATCGTTTATCGAGATCAAATAAACGCAAACCCTAACAACACGCCTATTGAGTGCTAGTCACACCCAATAGGCGTTTTTACTTAGCCTTTAATCTTGTTGATAGCCAGGGTAATCGTTATAGCCTTGAGCTGTTCCGCCATACATGGTGGCTGGGTCAACCTCATTCAGCGACCAGCCATTTGCAATACGTGCTGGCAAATCGGGGTTGGCGATAAAAGGACGTCCAAAAGCAAACAAGTCGCCGTGCCCTTTGTTCAATACTTTCAGTGCTTTTTCAACTGTGTATTTGCCCGCGTAGATAATACACCCAGAAAAAGTCTCTCGAACCGCACTGTAGAAAGTATCAGGAAGATCTGGGGCATTTTCCCAATCGGCTTCCGCTATCGACAAATACGCCACATTGGCTTGCTCAAGCAATTTGATCGCCTCGATATAAGTGGTATGAGGATCGGCTTCGACCAGACCTAAATACACTCGGTCTTCATCTGTGCTAGCAAACAAAGGGGCAAAACGTACACCCAAGCGTTCTGGTCCAACCACCTCACTAACCGCCGCGACAATCTCTTTCAAAAAGCGCAGTCGATTCTCAAGGGAACCGCCATATTGATCATCGCGCTGATTGCTGTGCTCGGAAATAAACTGATTCACCAAATAACCATTAGCACAATGCAATTCAACCCCATCAAAGCCTGCGTCCAGGGCATTGCGTGCCGCTTGTGCGTATAGCGCCACTAACTCGCCAACTTCTTGCGTGGACAATGCACGGGGCATACTCGGCTCAGCCAGAGCACCTTCACCCGGCCCTGTTTCGACAAATACACTGACCTTATCCGCCGCAATCGCACTCGGTGCAACAGGTGCACCGCCTTCTGGCTGTAGGCTGGTATGAGAAACACGCCCAACATGCCAAAGTTGAGCAAAAATGATCCCACCTTTTTCATGTACGGCACTGGTAACTTTCTTCCAGCCTTCGACCTGCTCTGGAGTGTGTATGCCTGGTGTCCACGCATAACCTTGGCCTCTTGGTTCAATTTGCGTGCCTTCGGTGACCATAAAACCCGCGCTGGCGCGCTGAGCATAGTAACTGGCCATTAAATCGTTCGGAATATTGCCCGGTTGAGAGCTACGTGAGCGGGTCAATGGTGGTAAAACAATACGGTTATTTAGGGTATAAGGCCCCAGCGCGACAGAAGAAAACAACGCACTTGTGTTCGGGGAAACTTGTTTCATGAAAAACTCTCTTTAAAAGCAGATTAAATAGCACATTGCTAAACAATGTTGGCTAGCATAAAGACTTAAAGATACAATTTGAAACAAGACTTTTTTGTTTTGGCTACAATTATGAATGGTATTAATAAACTGGATATTAAGCAGCTAAGGGTGCTAAACACCTTGCTGGAGTTAAAGAACCTCTCGCAAGTGGCCCGCAAGATGGGATTAACGCAGCAGGCCATTAGTGAACAGCTGCGCAAAATGCGTGATTTATTTGATGATCGCCTGTTTATTCGTCAAGGCAACAGCATGGTCGCCACACCCAAAGCCCAAACTCTGGGCCCTGCCGTTGAGCAAATATTAAAACAGCTGGACGCGCTGTTAGAGCCCGATGTATTTGCACCAGAAACCTACAAAGGTGTCATTAGTATTAGTGCTACAGACTATGCGACCCAAGCCCTGCTGCCACAACTTTTTAACATTACTCGCCAACAAGCGCCGGGCTTAAAACTGATTGTTCGTGAGTTTGAGTCAGACAAGGTCAATCAACTTATTAGTGCTGGCGAATTGGACTTATTAATCAGCTTCCCTGAATTCATACCCGACAACCTAGCCTATGCCACCCTGCTTGAAGAGCAACATTTGTGTATCACTGGCTGCCACAATAGCGGTTTTGAACCCCCCTTGAGCTTGGCCACAATCGCTGCGCTACCACAACTAGTGGTGTCGCCCTCGCGAGCAAATTTAAAAGGCTCTCATGACCAATGGTTTGCAAACAAAGGGCTTAGCCGTAATATTGTGATGTCTGTTCCGAGCTTTTCTGCTGTCCCCAATATTTTACAAACCACGGATATGATTGCCTTTTATCCATCAAGGTTACTGCCTAATGACAAGGTAAAAGAGCTGCCAGTCGCGGCGTTACCACCCTCTTTTAAGGTCATTGTGGCTTGGCACCCTCGTACTAACGACAGCCCTATTCATCGTTGGCTGATCGAGCAATTGCAAAACTTATCTGCCGCGAATGCTCGCCTTCCTTAAGCTTATTAGGGACTAGCAACTAAACGCTGATGAACTCGAAAACTTCAAGACGGTAATGAATTCTCGAGTACACAGTGCGCTAAGGGAAGTGGGCACAAAACATTACCAGTATTATCTGTCTAATGCGGGTATTGCTTGGTGTCAGAACGCTTTGCCAAATAACGGCTAATTAACTGGGGGATTTCGGTATTTCGCACAATGCGTGTCACCTTTTTAGCATTATGCGAACACCGTTTTTTATCACTTAACCATACTTAAAAATCTAACCATTAAAACATGGTGTTGTTGTTCTTACTCTCTTTTGGCACCAGTTGAATGGAATCCCAATGCTCGACAATCTTGCCATTGTCGTCAAAACGAAAAAAATCCATGGTCACGTATTCTTCATTGCCGGGCCAAGTTTGACGAGTATGCAATGACACTAGATCGTCTTCTGCTATGGTGCGCAAAAACACAATATTTTTCTCTGGATAATCCCGCGCCATTTCTGAAAAGTAATCAATAAAGGCTTGCTTACCATCTCCCACCACAGGATTGTGCTGGATGTATTCATCCCCGACAAAGTCGGCTACCGCTTTTTCAGGATCACCCAAATAAGCTGTTTTATAAAATGCAATGGCGTTTGCTTTATTTGCTTCTAGGTCTTGATGCATACATTCTCACCCCTTTATTTTCTCTGCAAACAACGTCCTCTCGGCTCATTGCCCTCGTGAAGTACTGTCTCTGAATGCAAAAACTCAGCTGCCTCGGCAGAACCTTTTACTTTCACGGCACTGCGGGCCAACATTTCGGCTTCAAACTCTGTCAGAACACTGTCTCTTATTCCACTTTCGCGCCAATTTGTATAAGGGCCACAGCCTTTTGTGATCGCTCGCGCTAGGGCCAAAGCGTCTAATAAAGCTTGATTCGCCCCTTGCCCTTTAAAAGGACTCATCGGATGAGCTGCATCACCAATTAAAGTAACCTTGTCGGCCTGAGCCAAATGCTGCGGAGCCAATAAAGCTCGATCATAAACTGGATAGCCGGACACTAAAGATGTCTCGGTCGCCGTTAGAATTTGAGGAATGGGGTCATGCCATTGAGTCCGACGACAAGACTCCTCTTTTAACGCTTTTGGCCCTTGAGCAGCTAATAATTTCGCCTCATTTTCCGGCATAGGAAAGCTCAGCTGCCACATCACGCTATCCGCAGAATAAGGCATAATATAAATGCGTTCATGGCCATTCGCCGTTTGAAAGACGGTGGCAGAATCCAGTAGATCATGCTCAAATCCATTCAAATCTTGCAGCGGACAAATGCCTAAAATAACCATGCAACCCAGATATCGCAACGGTGCCACTTCTTTATCAAACAACACATTCCGTACCACACTGCGAATGCCATCGGCCCCCACAACAAGGTCTGCATGAGCACGCTTAGACTCCCCTGACACCTGGAAATTTAACTCAATGCCCATGGCTGTGTCTTTGAAATCGACCAATTTGTGGCCCCACTGCACCCGGCTTCGATCACCAAGCTGCTTCAATAATGCAAGACGCAAAGCCTGCCGAGCGATATGGACATTGGTTCGCTTAGGCGTGGCGTTTTTCGTAGCCAACGCCTCAGAAGCGAGCCACTTTCTCATCCCCCATTCACCTACTACTTTGCCCTCAGGAGTGTGAACGAGATGGCGAGTCGATACCACTCCATCCTGCAATTGAAACAACCCAAATCCCTCAATCGCTTTGCTCGCCTGCTGCAATGTCAAACCGTACCCTTGCGAGCGAGCACTAAATTCTTCATCTCGCTCATAAAGCGTAAATGGAATACCTCGATGCAAGCAGGCAACTGCCAAGGCCATACCACCGATGCCACCTCCCACAATCGCAACATGAGGATAATGGTTCGCGTCTGCCTCAGGAAACCCATCCGCCGCCTGCAAACCAGACCCAGCACAATCCGTACAATCATCCAAATGCCCTTTTGGACGTTCGGGAGGCATCCCTTCACCGCCTTGCTTCTCAAATTCCGCTAACGCTTTTTGATACTGTAAACGGACCTTTTTACGCAACCGACGACTCTTCTTACCGCGACCGAGGCAGTGTGGGCACAACGCCCAATACAGCGTTTCAGTTTGCAAATTATTCACTTCTTTTTCAATCAACCTGACTTCTTAACATGCCTGTCTTGGTTAAAATGGATTCTTAATACGTCGAATTTGGTGCAATGTCACTGTTCACTTCACCATCAACTTCATCTGGGTCAATGTCATTCATGAGCAACACCTCTCGCACCGACTCCACATGATTTAACACTAGTTGGTAACGGTCACCATATTCATATTTATTAACTTCAATCGCCTTTGGCATATAACAGAAAGCCACTTTTAAAGCGTCCAACAAAGCTTGTTTCTCGTCTTCTTTCATCGAATATTCACCTCTTTATTTATAACGTCAATAGTCTGTAGGCAAACACCTCCAAACCACACCATATTCTCCATCATCAAAGACTAAATGCATAGCATCCAGTACATGCCTGTCCTGGTTAATCGACGGCTTAACATGCCTGTTTTAGTTAAACGATGGTTTAACATGCCTGTTTTAGTTAAACGATGGTTTAACGTGCCTGTCCTGGTTAACGACGGCTTAACGTGCCTGTCCTGGTTAAACGATGGTTTAACATGCCTGTTTTAGTTAAACGATGGTTTAACGTGCCTGTCCTGGTTAAAGCTTCGATGAGTTACTTTTCCTTCTCTGTAACCCGTATAATGCCCATAAGCCCATATTTAGGATTCTATAAAATGCCATCGTTATTCGAAGAACTTGATAGTCAGGACTCTCTTTTAGGAGAGATATCCCTTCGTAAGAGAAAAATTCCCGCTTTTGGCGACAGAGAAATTTACGAAGTAAAACTGGGTGAAGAGTTTTTGATGTCGAGTATGTTTGTTGAGGCTGAAGAAGCCCTCTCTACACTGGGTTTAGAGCAAGTAAAAGATAAAAATCTAAGTGTGGTTGTGGGAGGTTTGGGGTTAGGTTATACCGCTGTAGCAGCACTAAAAGATGAACGAATTTCCGAACTTTTAGTTGTCGATGCTCTCGACACAGTCATTAGTTGGCACCAAAAAGAGTTGGTCCCTCTCGGAAAAATACTCAATGCTGATAAGCGTAACCGTTATATACTAGGCAGCTTCTTTGACCTTGCTAGAAATCCTAGCGCTGGCTTTGACCCTGACCATCCAGGGAAGAAATTTGACGCTATTTTATTAGACATAGATCACTCCCCTACCGAGTACCTCAATCCCGCGAATGCTGGATTCTACACAACCGAAAACTTGTCTAAAATGTCCGAGCAACTTAAGCCCAACGGCGTCTTTGCTATGTGGTCGCAAAATCCACCAGAAGCAAATTTCGAGGCTTTATTAGGCACAGTATTTGAAACGGTAGAATCTCATCTCGTCTCTTTTTACAATCCTTTCCAAGGCAAAAACTCAACCAACTCTGTCTATGTCTGCACCAAATAACTAGGACAGGCACAGCTATATGCTGTTTTATGACCGCGCCCAATAACTAGGACAGGCATAGTTAATGAATAGAAAAAAACCTGATAAGGTCGCGGGGATAAAAAAGATCATACTGTAAATTTGGTGGTAATTTGATCACAAAAAAACGCGATCAGTGGTGTAAACTGTCGCGTTTTTCTGGTTGCTTTTCTCTCTATTTAAAGAAAGCGTGGTAGCGCTTAAAGAATAAAATCTGCGTTTATTTTGTCAATATTTGCTTCGTTTCATACTGCAAAGGACTCGGTTTCCAACCAGCGATGTCGGTGTCAACGTTCGCTCCAACACGAACGTCCATGCTCACTGGATCAGAGCTGGTTAACATACGGTAAGCACTCATGCCCATATCGCTCAATCCAACAGTTAATGGGATGGATAATGCCTGAGTTTGCCCTTTTCCAAGGTCAAGTTTCGATATTTCTCCACCACCTAAAGAGGTTCCTTGAGAAGCAAGTTGATAACTAATATCACTTAAATTCACATCAAAATCATTGGGGTTAGTCACCTCCAAATCCATACTGAATTTAGCGCCACTTAAGCTTATGGAGTCCATTTTGACACCTTTAAAAGCCACCTCAGGTTTTTGTGGAATCGGCACTTGCCCGCTAAAATCCACTGGTAGTTTCAAATCGCCCAGCACAGGCAAATTGATAGCGACATCGCCCTCTACAGCATAATCCAATTGTTTTTTCCCTTCTAACCCACTCACGCTTTTTAGCAATTGGTCAAAGGTTAACGTCACAGGTAAGCTCACGCTATTGCTGCCTTTGGCTGGTAACGACAAGCTAGAATCTGGTTGATTGATCGATGCAATATTATTACCACCAACTAACAAGCCAAGATCAAAACCTGCTGTTTTTAGTGGAAATACATTCGGGTTTGTTACGTCAACATCCAATAATAACGTCACTGAATCTGCCGAAAGACTTCCTATCGAAACGCCAGATATTGAGGCTTTGGGTTTATGTACATCCATTGTTTCTTGTAACGATGCGCAGCCCGATACGAGTAGTACAAGCAGCAAAAAAACCCATCGTAGTAGCATAAATCACCTCTTATTGAATAACCGAGTTCGCGGCTTTGCACGAGTAACTTTTAGCACAGCACTTCTAAATGTAATGCGCGATTTAAAGTGCCTGTCCAAGTAATACTTATCAATAATAGTGTGTCTGAAAAATTTTCGCGCTTTAAATAGCAAAACATGACAAATCATTAAAATAAATGCGTTGATCAGTTACTAAAATGTACTTGCTAATATGCTGATTTGCTCCCGAAACCAGCGCTGAGAAAGAGCGGAATCATTGCGCTTATGCCAAATAAGATCAAAGGAAATCGTGGGCAGCTCGATTGGTGGTGGAAGCTGTAATATTTCCGCTTGAGCAGGTGAATGTGCCACGACTCGTTTTAGTACGGTGGCAGTAAGATCACTGTTGGCGATCACACTTGGTACAGCAAACATGTGCGGCAATGTCAGCGCCAGAGTTCGGCTTTTCCCCTCTTTTGCCAGCGCTTGATCGACAAAGCCATGACGGTCACCTTCTGGGGAAATTAAGATGTGTTGCAAGGACAAAAAAGTCTCAAGACTGATGTCTTTCTCTACCAATGGATGTCCTTTTCTGACGATCGTTACAAACTCATCTTGCATCACAGGCTGGGCTAAAATACGGTTTTCTGACTTCATCGGCAGTACCCCAACCGCCGCATCAATGGTACCTGCATCAAGCAATTCAATAGCATGATCACGATTTCTTACCCCACATACAGACACAGATAAACCAGCGCCTTG
This sequence comes from Marinomonas pollencensis, assembly GCF_003387375.1. Classification (GTDB taxonomy): domain Bacteria; phylum Pseudomonadota; class Gammaproteobacteria; order Pseudomonadales; family Marinomonadaceae; genus Marinomonas; species Marinomonas pollencensis. Next base: position 205,786 of record NZ_QUNG01000001.1, read on the forward strand.
GAGGGCTAAATGCGCGGTCAAACGGGGCAATAACACCATAGATTGGTACTCAACCAAGCCTAATGTAAACGTCATGGAAGCAGTCGATGGATCAAACAAAGGCTTAGGTAAAAAGGCAACCTCTATTTGCCTCAATGCTTGCGCTACGGGCTCCGCGAGCTCTCTCGATTTTGCTGTGGGTAATAAACCATGAGCACTGCGAATAAAAAGCGGATCGGCTAACAATACCCTTAAGCGGGACAAGGCTGCGCTCATTGCAGGCTGACTGACACCAACGCGCGCCGCTGCACGAGTCACGTTACGCTCTATCATCAGCGCATCAAAAGCCGCTAATAGATTTAAATCTATGCCTTTAAAATCCATATTTTGTATATTCATCTATATAAGATATTTGTTAGATAAATTTTATGTGGCACAAGATAATAAATCAACACTGTCACCTATGGCCCACAAGCGTCGCCATCAACTTAAAGAGAAACACTCAGGAAATACGATGAAACTAAATAAACTTTCTGCGATTGCTTTAACGCTAACCGCTTTAATGACCACAACAACAAGCGCTTATGCGGCCCAAGATAGCGCCGAACAAAAAGACGTGTCGGCGGAAAAAACAATCAACCTAAACGACCTAAAAAAAGTCAGTGACGGGGTATATGTAATAGAAGATAAAAACCATACTTTCATGGTGCCAAATGTCTCTATTATCCTTGGCGAAAAAGCCGCGATGATAGTCGATACTGGACTGAGCGTTGAAAGCGCAAAGCGGGTACTGCAAGAAGCTAAAAAACTAGCAGGCGATAAAAAGCTTTATCTAACTCTCACCCACTTCCACCCGGAACACGGCTTTGGTGCGCAAGTATTTAAAGACAAAGCTACTATTATTTATAATCGCTCACAGTACGAAGAATTGCAGAAAAAAGGTCCGGCGTTTCGTAAACTCTTTGCTGAACACTACAATGTCGCCGCGGCTATGAAAGAAGTCAAATTTGTAAAACCCGATGTACTATACGATGGACAAGCGAGCATTGACCTTGGTGGACGCACAGTAAAACTGAACTACTATGGCCCTGCACACACTCTCGGCGACCAAGTTATTTCCGTGCCAGACCAAGGTGTCTATATTCTTGGGGATCTACTGGAAACTGAATCCTTCCCTATCATGCCTTGGTTCCCAGAAATGTCTGAAACTGACGTAGATCCAGAAAATTGGCGCACTATTTTACACAATATCGCTACAACCAAGCCAACCGTTGTCGTCCCTGGACATGGCCCTGTCGGTACAGCCGCCGACATCAATGCCCTTATCCATCATATGGATAAAGCCACCGCAGAGGTTAAAACGCTCTGCGCCAACGGAGTAGGCATCAAAGATATCCAAAAACAAGTCACACCACTACTGATTGCCCAACAACCGACATGGCTGCTGCAAGATTGGATTCCAATGGAATTACAAGCTGACTATGCCCACCTTTGCGGCAATCAATAAACACGCCAAATCGTCAGACAACAACCGGTGACTCCCTTATCATCAGCGGTTTATTTATGCCTGTCATGATTAATAGGCACTTGCTCTCCTCTAACTTCTAGAAGGCGTTAGGTCTGAAAATATAAAAAAGCCGGTAATCACATCGTGATTGCCGGCTTTTCGGTATCAATATTTGTTCATCAATGAGCAAACGCTCAGTTATTTCCCTAAGAAAATATTACTCTGTATCTGAGCGCTTAGTTCGTGTCTTGGGTACTGCAATAACTTCTAGATAAAAAGACTTCCAGTGCTGACTCTGTGCAGAGCTAATATTAGTATTAATATCGCCCTCATGAACCGCCCTTGCCTTATCCGCTGTTTGTCCAAATTTGCAACTAAACCCCCAAAAGTCAGCGCCTTCAGGTAGAGCTTTAGCGCGCTCTTGCTTGATGTATTTTTTCACATCGTGCTTGGCCATCTCAATTAAGCGCTGATAAGAGATCTTCGGATGGGATAAAGCAAACGTCTTTTTCATTAGAGTCCTAAAAATGTTAACTAAAGCAGCGTAGTAACCACCTTATTTTGCCGCACATAATAACGGGTTAACCATCCCCCAGCAATGATTACTCACGCTATTCCCCCTCAACAAAAACCTACCTATTTTAATAAAATCAATACATACGATACTTGCCTATTAAACCAATATCCGTCGTTAGCGTAGTAGCCGCAGGATTATTAACATGCCTGTCCTGGTAAAAGACAACCTCTCGTTTCGACTTTAACCCATATTTAAGGCAACAAACCTCCAGTTACTGAATGCTCTTTTTTAGGCATTCCAGCCCATAAATGAACAGGCGCGAATTCAATTCCGAAGGCTTGTATGGAGGGGGCTCGACGGGAATCTGACGATTGGAAATGAAGCTTTCATCATTTAGCCCACATTACGTTTTCGTATCACAAAAGCATCAAAACAAATGACTGCTGTTTTTTAACATGCCTGTCCTAGTAACCTTTATGTTGCTATAGCCTTCGATAAAAACATAAGAAACATATTGTTACACTTTGGAATTTGCGTGAATAAAAAAGTGGGTCTAGATTTGAAACTAGACAGAGAGCAAGGGATTTGCTTCAGCCTCCAGGACGGAGGCTCTGTCTTTCTTTCA
>NZ_QUNG01000001.1:208509-633630 GCF_003387375.1 Marinomonas pollencensis
GGAATTTGCGTGAATAAAAAAGTGGGTCTAGATTTGAAACTAGACAGAGAGCAAGGGATTTGCTTCAGCCTCCAGGACGGAGGCTCTGTCTTTCTTTCATGACGAACCCAGCGCTGCAAGGACGCGGCTAAAGTACTAATTCATCACGTATCTTTCTTTCGCTTTTCATACCCTTATCCGTTCTGTCTCATATCTTCCGTTTCATGGAATCTTGTCGTTTTTTAATTGTGTATCCTTGCTATCGGCCTCTCAATTTCATTGGTTATAATTTAGCTATATATTCAAAATAAATACTCACATAGAGAATAATCTCACAAAAACTTATTCTATACCGCTATTGGTTTGAGCATCGCTATATTAAACTTGAAAAACTAAAATCACGTTTAAGTCAGAAAAAATCAGTTGATCTTATTATCAAATAGGCTTTTAACGTGCCTGTCCTAGTAATCTTTATGTTGCTATAGCCTTCTAAAAACATAAGAAACATATTGTTACACTTTGAAATTTGCGTGAATAAAAAAGTGGGTCTAGATTTGAAACTAGACAGAGAGCAAGGGATTTGCTTCAGCCTCCAGGACGGAGGCTCTGTCTTTCTTTCATGACGAACCCAGCGCTGCAAGGACGCGGCTAAAGTACTAATTCATCAGAAAAACGTTCTTGTATTATTTATGCGTTTTCAGTCATGACCTTGTTTCATTTAAGATTATATGGGTATCAAGTGATTCGACTTGATTTCAGGCGCATTGTTTTAGCTTGGTAATACTTAAAAAAACAACCAAGACAGACACCTTAATAAAATAACTTAGACAGGCACTTTTATTGATAGTTATGCCTGGCTTAGTTATCTAAGCTATAGATTATATCGGTGACATAGTGCGCCAAACTGGATGAAATAGATTTGATGTGACTAAAATCAGGGTGATTTTTTTAGGCTATGGCGCATTTTAGCGATGTTCACCCAATAAGCTATCTCAACTTATGGGTTGATTGAATCGTGGTCGTTTAAAAGTCGATTTTTAGTCTATGCGAGGAGCTTTACGCTCTGCAGATTCGGTTTTCTGTGCCTGTGGTGGAAGCGACAATATTGTTCGATGCTATGCTCTTGTCCGACAAGGCTACTTGTTCTTTTTTCAAACTCGATCGCTATGCACAACCAGTTGTCTGATGAGATCTGTAATCGCTGTAAAATAGGCAATAACGAGGCATCGATCGCGCCTCGCTTGTCTGCTCTAATAATGCGTCCTGTCATGTCAACGAGCTCGAGGTAGTCCTTTAGTTTGAAAGGTAATCCAAAATGCGCTCCTTGCTGAGAGTCCCCCACAAAAGGAAATAGCGCCTTTGGTTGGCACAATTCAACAGACGTAACGCGCTTTTTTATACTGGTAAAATCTGAGGTTTCTGGCGTTTCACTCACTTTAGCTCGGACAGGGTTTAGATCCACATACGCCATACAGGCAATGAGTGCAGCTTCGTCTAGTAAGGCTTGAGACTTAAAGCGCCCTTCCCAAAAATGCCCGGTGCATTCATCTTCAATATTAGCTCGTCGCGCAATAGGTTCATTTAATTCTTTCATAAACCAGCTGATGTCAGTTAAGCGCTGGCGGTAAGCGTCAGCGGAGTCTTCGACTAAAGCCAAAGTACCGTCCGATAGGGGCTCTCCTCTCAGATATTGCTGTGTAAGATTTGTACCTTTGTGAAGCTTATGCCAACGCTGTAGCACTTCTCGCGTTGTCCATTTTTCTACTTTTTTGGAATCAATATGAAGAACGACATGGAGGTGGTTGCTCATAACTGCATAAGCACAGATATCAATGGAAAAGACACCGGCTAGAAACAATAATCGAGTTTCTACCCAACCACGGCGATGCTCGTAACTTGTTCCTGTTATATCGTCATCGCCGCATAAAAAAGCATGACGTACACAGCGAGATACGCAGTGATAATAAGGTGTATCCTCAAGACTGACTTGCTGATTCCTCGGTGTTGCCATGAGACTATCCTCATTGAACAAAAAATATACTGTAATTATATACAGTGATCTAATATTCCGCCAAGAAAACTTTTTAAGTTGACAGTAAAGGTGCCTGTCCTGATAAGCCTCTGATAAGCATGCCTGTCTTAGTTAATGGTCTTGATAAGCCTCATAAATAAGTATGCCTGTCCTAATAAGCCTCCTGATAAGTATGCCTGTCTTGGTTAGAGTTGGATGGTTTTGGCGTGGTCGCTGAGTGGGTTTGGGATGTGGCTGATGAGTACCAGTGTTTGAGGTTGGTAGTCGTTTTGTAGTGTGTGGCAGATTTGTTTGATGCTTTCACTGTCTAGTCCGTCGAAGGGTTCGTCTAGTAATAAGATTGGCGTTTTTCTTAATAGTAGTCGTGCGAGCACTAGGCGTTTGCGTTGGCCGCCGGATAAGTTTCGTCCTTGTGCTCCTAGTAAGGTGTTGAGTCCTTGGGGGAGGCTTCGGGCCCAGTTGCCGAGGGCGACGGCATCGAGTACTTTCCAGAGTTCTTGGTCTGTGGCTTCTAGGGCGCCTAGGCGTAAGTTGGCCTGTAGTGATTGCTGGAAGACGTAGGGCGTTTGAGGCAGGTAGCTCAGTTGAGATTGATATGCTTTGTTGTCGTATAGCTGGCTTACTTCACCGTTTATCCAGGCTTGCCCTTCGCTCAAGCAATCTCCTGCTATTGCGGCTAATAATGTTGATTTACCACAACCACTACCCCCTTGTAGCCAGATGATGTCATTGACTTTTAGGCTCATGGTGATGGGCGCGTTGCCGAGCCCTGAGCTTAGGTGATAGCCTCGAAGCTCGGTGAGTTCTATCTGTGTGATGGGGGCTAGAGGTGCTTGCGTTGGCGTCTCTTTTGTCTTTTTTGCCGAATGCAATTGGTTTAAGCGACGAATCCCTACTTGGGACTGACCTTGTGCGACAAATGACTGGGACAAAGGCAGTGCTAGTTCGTTGACTGCCAGTACAGATAACACCAGAGCCACGACCCAGGTTGCTTGTACGCCATGAATTAAGGTTAATTCTCCAGTGCTTGCTTGGTAGTCCATTAGTAGATAAAAAAAGCTCGCTAATAAGCCAATTGTAACAGTATAAGAAGCCAACCTACCTAGGCTAATCGCTTGTTGAATGGTGACTTCTGCTTTTTTCTGGCGCTTGTCTAATTGCCCTAAACGTTCAGCATAAGTTTGCCAATGCCCGCGAATGGTCAAGGTGATCAAGGCGGAGAATAAGCTGACAAAACGCCCTCGTCGATGGGTGCCTAAAATCTGTCCGACATGGACACTGTGGCTGGCATAACGTCCGCATAAATAGGGCACCAAGATTAAATGCAGTAAGGCGGCGATCAATATAGGCAAAAGCAGTGAGGGCGTAATCAGATAGGCGACAACGCTCACTCCAAGGTAGGCTAATAAGGCGTAAGTCCAAGGCAACATGACGACTAGTGGCCAACGAATAATTTGATCTAAGTCGCTCACTAAGCGCTGTAATAAGTCGCCTCGACTTTGCTGATGTAGGTTTGCTGGGTCTTTTTCAACCCGTTGATCCCACACCCATAAACGCAACGTTTTGAGCAATCCTAATAAGTGTTCATGAGCAGAAACTTGTTCACCATAACGGCCTGCGGTACGCAAAATAGCCATTAAGCGCACTAGCGCCCCTGGGGTAAAATAGTTAAACCCATGGGCCAGTCCCAGCACGCCAGCAAGGCCCGCGGCTGATAAGAACCAACCCGATATACCGAGTAAGGCAACCCCTGCAACGCTGGCCATCACCCCCAATAATAGTGGAATAGCAAAGCCCCAAGGGTTTGCCCATAATAGACGCTTAAGCGATAGCTTGGTGACTTTGCTCATGCAAACCTCCGTGGGTTAAATTCCAATGTCTGTCGACCCAAGAAATGGGGTGGGTATCGTGGCTCACCACCAGCAAGGTTTTGCCTTTTGAAACACGGTTTAAGGTGTCTAGTACTGCGTTTGCTGTGTCTTCATCTAAGCCGGAACAAGGCTCATCTAGCAACCAAACATCAGCATTGGAGAGCAGCGCCCGAGCAATCGATAAGCGTTGCATCTGGCCACCTGACAAACCCGCTCCGAGCTCGGTTAATTTACTTTCCATACCGTTTGGTAAGGCATCTACAAAGTCAGCACATTGGCTTTTTTCTAAGGCGTCTCGTAACGCCTGCTCACTCGGTGGTTGAATGCCCAACACTAAATTTTGACGAATACTACCATTGACCCATTCTGGGGTTTGCGGCAGCCAAGCAAGCCTGCTGCGCCAGGCTGTTAAATCCACTGCGTCCAGACTTTTATCATAAACAAAGCATTCGCCTTGATAGCCAGTTTCAAAACCAAGTAATAAGTGCAATAAGCTCGATTTACCCACTCCAGATTCGCCACTTAACCAGATCCGCTCACCTTCTCGTATCTGATTGGTAATGGGCGCCAATCGTGAACGGCCGGCTTCTTGCCAACTTAACTGATGAAACGTTAACAATGAGCTTGATTGAGTTTTTACCAATGATAAGTGTGTTCCTTGCGCAGGCAGATTGACTTCGGCTGGTTGCTGTTGTGTCACAAGAATTTCTAGCAATGCGGTGGCAGCTGCTTCGGCTTTTTGTTTGGCATGATAGTCGTTGCCTAACTGGCGCAAGGGCAAATAAAATTCTGGGGCCAGTAGCAGCAAAAAGAAAGCTTGCGTTAAGGTCACTGGCGCTTCGCCTTTTGCCCAAGGCAACTGCTCTAACAACCCCAAACCTAAATAGAGAGCAATCATGGCAATTGATAACGAAGCAAATAATTCAAGCGTCGCAGTGGACAAAAATGCCAAGCGCAATACGCCCATGGTGGTTCTTTGATACGCACTGGCGCTGTCGCCTAAGCGCTGTTTGGCGTGGGCGCTACGACCAAGGCGCTTAAGTTCAGCAAGCCCTTGGTTTAAATCCATAAATTGGTTCGACAGCATTGCTAATACACGAAACTGTCGTCGGTTGGCTTGTGCCGCTTTATAGCCAACAAAAATCATAAATACGATCACCAAAGGTGCGGTTATCATAAAAATGCCAAACGCAATCAAGGACACGGGTAAGACGGCGAGTAAAATAACGCAGGGAATCAATGACACCATAAAGAGTTGTGGTTTATAGCGACTAAAGTAATCGTCCAGTGCATCGACTTGTTCGTAGACCCGGGTCGATAAGGCGGCATCTTCATCAATGCGTAACCGCGAAGGCCCTAATTGGGTCAAATGGTCGATGATTTTGGTCCGTAATGAATAACGAATACTGCGGCTCGCACCCGCGCTTAGTCGCTCTCGACCAAAGCTGGTCAGCGCACGAATAAACAGGGCCGATAACGCCATCAATAATAATGAAACAGAAAAAGTGCCAGTAATCACCAAATCCGAAAATACATTCGCCAACGTCCAAGCTTGAACCACCAGCGAGACGGTAAACACTATGCCGAGTAATTGCACCAGGCGATAGCGTTTTGACTGACAGTCAGCCCATTCGTTTAAGAACGCCATTTCTGGCGTTTTTAGCCTTTTTTGTTTGGTTGGCTTTGGCACTTTTTCTCGCTTCGACATAAGGCTTACTTCTGCTCCTCTTCGCCTTCGTAACCGTTAAAGTCTAACCAAATAGCGTTCACAATGCCGAATGCACAAGCCAGTAAAACGCCTAAACTCCAAGCAAAATACCACATAAAAATATCTCCTTTGTGGGGCGCTTCTATTACGCCCCAACGCTAATGAATGTGCTTAATAAAGAGAATGTGCGTTTTTCTCGATATGCTCTTTGTTAATACGGCCAAACATCACTATGTACGACCAAATGGTGTAACTCAAAACAATCGGCACAAAAATACACGCCGCAATAAACATAATTTGTAAGGTATGCTGACTCGATGTCGCGTCCCACATTGTTAAGCTCATACTAGGGAAAGTCGAAGACGGCATTAGGAACGGGAACATAGAACCACCCGCGGTGATAATGATGCCAGCGATGCCCAAAGAAGAACTTAAGAAAGCCAACGCGCCTTTGTTCATTTGACTGGCTAATGCGGCGGCCAATAAACCCAGCACGCCAATGACCGGTGCCAAGATCAGTAGTGGCGCCTTGCTGTAGTTTGCTAACCAAGCACCGGGCTCAATGGCCACTTCTTTCATCAATGGGGTCAGCACTTGGCTACCGTCTAGCGGGCTGGTAATCACATAACCTTGAATACCATAAGCCAACCAAACACCTGCAAGGATGAATAATACCGCGCCTAATAAAGCAGTGATGGTCGTCGCTTTGCGTACTCGACGTAATAAGTCCGCCTCTGTTTTCAGCTGCAGCCAAGCGCCGCCTTGTGTGATGATCATCATCAAGCTCACCAAGCCACACACAATCGCAAACGGATTAAGTAGTGCGAAGAAAGAGCCGGTGTAATCTACGCGCAAGAACTCATCAAACTGAAAAGGCACTCCTTGTAACAAGTTACCAAAAGCCACACCGAAAATGATCGGTGGCACTATCGAGCCAAAGCCGATGCATAAATCCCAATTTTTCTTCCAGCGCGGTGTGTTTATTTTTGAGCGGTAATCAAAGCCAATTGGGCGAAACCACATAGCGGCCAGCGTTAGGATCATGGCCATATAGAAGCCGGAAAACGACGCTGCATAAACCACAGGCCAAGCGGCAAATAAAGCGCCCCCAGCCGTAATAAACCACACTTGGTTACCGTCCCAATGGGGGGCCATTGAGTTGATCATGACACGACGCTCATTATCATCACGGGTGATGATATTAACCAAACTCCCGACGCCCATATCAAAGCCATCAGTGATGGCAAAGCCGATCAGCAACACACCGATCAACACCCACCAGATTAATTTTAATAGATCATAATCCATGTTAAATCTCCTGAGATTTTATCTGATCCGTTTCGTTTTCAAGCGCGTAACGACCGGTGTGCAAGCTAGAAGGCCCCTGTTTGGAGAAACGAATCATAAGATACATTTCAGCAATTAAGAACGCGGTGTAAAGCAGAGTAATGCCGATAATAGTGGTCCACAACTCCCCTTCTGTTAAACCAGAAGCCGCTAGGTTAACCGGTAATATTTCACCTATCGCCCACGGTTGACGACCATATTCAGCCACCATCCAGCCAGCTTCACAGGCAATCCAAGGCACTGGCAAACTAAACAGAATAACCTTTAGGAACCAACGACTTTGACCAATTCGACGACGTGCATTTTGGTAGAAAGCGGCAGCAAAGATGAGCAACATAAAGAAGCCTAACCCCACCATAATCCGGAAAGAAAAGAAGATGGGAGCAACATGTGGAATACTGTATTCAACCGCTTGATCAATTTGTGATGAGGTCACATTGTTCATATCATCGGTGAAGGTTTTAACCAACAAACCATACCCCAAATCGCCTTTCACTTTTTCAAAGTTGGCTTTAACTTGTGGGTCTGTTGAGCCGTCGCGCATTTGCTGTAGTAACTGATTTGCATAGATGCCGTTAATAATACGCTGGCGGTTTTGAACTTTAAGTTGATCGATACCTGTCACTTCTTTGTCAAGAGAGCGCGTTGCTATCAGACCAAGTGCACCAGGAATTTTGATCGCGTATTCGGTTTCTTCTATGTCTTGGTTTGGAAAGCCAATCAGGGTGAAATCGGCAGGCGCTTGTTGTGTATCCCATTCCGCCTCGATGGCGGCCATTTTCACTTTTTGTACATCGCCAATTTCGTAGCCAGATTCATCGCCCAGCAAGATCACACTCAATGTGGCCGCTAAACCAAATGCAGAGGCAATCGCAAAAGAACGGCGAGCAAATGCTAAATCACGCCCTTTCAGCAAGTAGTAACTCGAAATAGCTAGGACAAACATCGCGCCCGTACAGTAACCTGCTGACACAGTGTGAACAAATTTCACTTGTGCCACTGGGTTAAATAACAAGGCACCAAAATCTACGAGCTCCATACGCATGGTCTCGTAATTAAACTCAGATCCGACTGGGTTTTGCATCCAACCATTGGCAATCAAGATCCACAAAGCAGACATATTTGAGCCAAAGGCGACTAGCCAAGTGACCGCCAAATGCTTGGCTTTACTAAGACGGTCCCAGCCGAAGAAAAACAAGCCGACCAAGGTGGATTCTAAGAAAAAGGCCATTAACCCTTCTATCGCCAGCGGAGCACCAAAAATGTCACCGACATAATGCGAGAAGTAAGACCAGTTAGTGCCAAACTGGAATTCCATCGTTAAACCAGTGGATACACCTAAGGCAAAGTTAATACCAAATAACTTGCCCCAAAATTTCACCATATCTTTGTAGATCTGCTTGCCGGTGATGACGTAAACCGACTCCATGATGGCAAGAATAAAAGATAACCCGAGTGTTAAAGGAATAAACAAAAAGTGGTACAGAGCAGTTAGAGCAAACTGAAACCTCGATAAATCCACTACCGTTTCATTGATCATAATGACTTCAACCCATTTACTTGATTGAGAAAAGACGCTCACAGGCATTTATATTAAAAGGGATGCTCTTGTTGTTTTACGTCCGCCGCTGCTCCAGTTCTTGGAGCTAACTATAAGTCTGAATTATGAGTGAGCTTTTCGGCAGAAACATTGCGTTAGATCAAGATAACGACAGAGAGGCAGATTATCTAAGCCCAGTGATACTTTTATAGATGTAAATCAAATAAACGCACTAATGATTTTAGTTCGTTGTTCTATATAAGTTTGTTGATGAGTAATTAGCTAACCCAGAAACCTTTTCGGCTCAAAATGGGTAATGTAAAAAAAGGTCATCAATGAGGCTATCCAGAGGGGCTTCGGGTCCATGGGTTTTGGCATACACTCGCAGGCCAGAAATTTGAATTTGTATATGACGTGCTAATTCGTGCGCTGATTTAGTGTCGGCAACTTCTTGGATGGCTTGTGCATCGGCAATTAATACTTCAAATTCGCCCTCAAGTCGCTGTAAAGATTGTTTCGCTTGAGCTAACAACTCAGCGTTTTCATCGCCTAGCTCTGCCACTGTCTTGGCCAACATACACATGCCATTAGGGGCATTTGTTTGGCTATCGATCACAATTTTTTTGATAAAGCGCTTTAACCCCTCAATGGGCGAAGCCGCATCACGGCGGCAAGCTTGTAATAAAGCAAGGCTCTGCTCGGTATAACGAATTAACGCTTCTTTAAACAAACCTTCTTTACTGCCAAAGGTGGCATAAATACTGCCGGGACGCATATCAATAACATCCTGAAGATTACGCATTGACGTTGCATGAAAGCCTTTTTCCCAGTAAAGATTTGTGGCTTTATCAACCACTTGATCACGGTCAAACTTGGCATTTTTTCTCATTTATCTGTTTCCATTTGGTACTACTTTGAACGATCGCTCAATTTTATCTTGAACACTCGTTCAAATCTATTTATTATTCATTTTATTGAAACGCCGCGTGAACCATTAGCGTCCATAACCCCCTAATATCTATAGGATACAAAATGAGCAACTTTACTATTCATACACCAGAAACCGCACCAGAAGAGAGCAAAGCTCTCGTTGAAGGCTCTGTAAATGCATTCGGCTTTTTACCGGGTCTGCACGCTGTTATGGCAGAAGCGCCAGGGTTACTTGAAGGTTATCAGGTATTGCATAAGCTTTTTTCTGAGTCATCATTCAATGCCGAAGAATTAACCGTTGTTTGGCAAACAATCAACGTTGAACACGCTTGCCATTATTGTGTTCCTGCTCACACCGGCATTGCTCATATGATGGAAGTAGACTCGGCATTGATCGAAGCACTGCGCAATCAACAAGCGATGCCCACTGAAAAACTGCAAGTATTGCATGACACCACACTGGCAATGACGCGCAGTCGCGGTAACCTAACTCAAGAAGAAGTCACACGCTTTTTTGACGCTGGTTACACACAGCGTCAAATGCTAGAAATTGTGTTAGGTTTGGCGCAAAAAGTAATGAGCAACTACACCAACCACTTGGCAGAAACACCAGTAGACAGCGTCTTTGAAAAGTTCGCTTGGCAGGCTAAATAAGCCTTCTAGAAATCGCTACTAAAGCGAAATGTAAGACACGCTCGTTCAGCTTTTAACGGGCGTTTTTTTATCTCTTCTTCCCCCATAAAAAAAGGATTTTTTGTCCTTTTTCTGTGCTCTTAATGCGCGCTTTAGTCTCACCTTTTTAGCGACGCCTTTGTACTTATCCAGCAAGCTGGATGCCTTATAAAATATGACTTTCAGCCTTGTTTTATTCATTTATCTTTTTAATCTGAGAGAGAAAAATCAATTGCTTTATCCCCCCTTCTGAAATAGTAAAAAAAAACGTAAATATATGTCAAAAAACGTACGAGAAATGTACTATTATGTAAGGGTATTACTTTAGTAGGTAAAGCCCTATGAGCATCGAAGATTCAGCCAATAAGCACATCGAGTTTTTAAGCCAGACTAGCTATAGTCCACTGATTTATGTTGTTAACCACTATAACTTATTACTCATTAATTATAGGACGCTTAATGGCATAACAAATTACGAGTTTATTAGCCAATTCATGCAGGATCAGGAGCATCAAGGCTTGGTTATTTTTGATGTACCTAAAGATGGTGACATTCTAGCTTTAAAGGAATGGCCAAATTTAAAAGGCATTTTTTTTAATGATGCTGATGAGGTTTTATTTCAAAAAGGCTTTGAGGCCATTAACAATGGCGAACTGTGGTTCCCCCGCTCGGTAACTGATTGCTGGATGCGACAAATGCTTCAACATGAGCAGCAAAGTATATTGCGCTCTAACAATCTCACCCGCAAAGAGGTAAAAGTACTCAACCTGCTTTACTCTGGATTAGAATCCAGTGCCATTGCTGATAACCTCTTTATCAGCGAAGCCACTGTACGAGTGCATTTGCATAAGATCTATCACAAGATAAATGTAAAAAACAAACAACAAGCACGACAATGGTGCAAACAAAACCTCACGAAACTGGGTAATTAACATATAACCGGTTAATAATTGAGTGGTGCCACATGGAATCTAATAGTGTCACTATACTCACCCGCCGCCTTTCTTTGAAACTCCCCTAATTGCATACCAAGCTTTAACAAAAATACCGTTTGGCCTTTATAAGAAAACTTCCTTTTTGACTCCCCTAATAGATTCACTCTGTCACCGTCTATATGTAAAGAATAATCAATAGCGTATTTGTTTTTATATAAAGAATGGATTAATCGGCCTCTGTTTTCTGAGTTCACACTAAGCTGAACATCGGCATTTGTGACCACTTTAAAGGTCGGCAGCATAGTGTATTCTCTGCCCGACACGAGTTCGCCAAGGTTAATTACATTCGAGCTAGAACTGTATCCAACAACAGACAAGCTGGTTCTGGGCAAGATGTTTTCTTTAATTTCAAACTCTCGCTCATCTAATAGAGTGCTATTACTGTCATAGAGTTTTAATTCTAATCGATCGGAATAACTACCCGCTTTAACAGGGGTACCTGCAGGTATGAATAATTCAATATCGACAGAGGAATTCACTAAATTCAAGCGCGTAACAGAAGAACTAATCGTTTGCTGAATATCGCTTCGAACATAATAAGGAATTTCCTGAAATTGGCCTTTTAGCCGATTCTGATTTTTACTGGTAAGCACCATATACAACTGGCAGTCTTGTGTGTCACGAACACTGATATGCAAACGCTTTTTAGCATCATTAGCCTGCTGCGCATGATAATTTTCAAAATCATCGAACAAATGCTTAATAGCGCCAATTTTTGCGTTACAGTTTGCATAAGTCATTTGAGACAAACCTAAGAAAACAACACCCGCAACCCATAGAGATAGCTTTTTAGTGTACATAAATTTCTCCTTTCCTTTGCAGTTGCTCACCTTTTTTCACATCAATTTTGAAAGTGGAGCTTTTCGCGTCTTTTAGAGTGACTTCGTAGAGACAAGGCTTTAAACCTGTAATGGCAAAGCGTCCAGATCTGTTAGTAAAGAATATGTTCTCTTTTTTCTTGCTGTCCGTAGTACAAACCGCAGTACCTACTTGTAATGCCAATGGCTCTTTATTCTCATCTAATAAAGTGGCGATAACAGAGATATTGGCTTCGGTTCCCACCACCATGCCATAACCACTACGATAGGATGGATAAAAAGATAAGACACCTGAGCCGATGTCGTAGCCTGGTGCTAAATCATTCACATCCACAGTAACGGATGAATAACTGTATGAGCTTAAGTCGTTGATTAAAATACTGTCAAAGTCCTTGTTACTCGCCCGATACTCATCGTCATAACTGCCTAATACGATGGTTTTATCCCCTAATGTTGGGTGCGCATCCACCACCGCAAAGCTGTCATCGATAGTTTTACCGACCGCCCAATGACCACCGGCAAATGCCACACTGGAGGAAAGGCTTAAGCGACTTTGATGCTGCGCGGATTGGGCATTAAGCTGGTCATAATAACTGGCTTGGTCAAAGCTCGCGGTAAAACGGTTGCCGTTATAAAGCGTCGATAAGTCCAATGCAGCTTCGTTTTCATCGTTCTTTTCAATACCGGCTCGTACATTTAGAGCACCCACATACCTCTGGTCATTCTCTTGGTTAAATTCCAGACGCGTGCTATCTCGAGAAGACTGGTGGGATAATTTCACTTTTCTCTGACTCGACAGTTTATAGCTCAAAGACAAGCTAACACTCCAATCATTTTCTCCTTGGTTTTCTTCCCACTGACCCCCTACGCTGTAACGAAACTGCCCCTTTGCCAAGTCCTGAGAGAAGAGTACTGCAAACGATTTATTGAGCTCTTCTTGGTCATAATTTCTAGATAAGTTGGCGGATAAAGAAGTCTGAAAAGTGGGCGTAACAAAAAAACTGTAGTTGGCTAAAATCTGGTGTTCACTGTTCACATTTGTGTCACTTGTATCAGGTCGATAGCCTAATCGCCTAAAATATCGTGTGGCGTGCTCATAGCCCAAACTAAAGTCTTTGTGGGCCGGGCTATTATCGGTAAAAGTGCTGTATACCACTCGATAGGCTTGGCCATTTTCATCACTACTACTAAAGGCATTTTCAAAGGCAATTTGCCCAATGGGCGAAGCGTAAATATTTTTAAGCCCCACCTGCTGCACAAATTCATCCGCTTGGGCATTGGCGCCTACTGTCCAATCCGTTGTCATACCATAGTCTAAATAACCACTGATAAAGGGTTCAGCATATTGATACTCTAATTGATCTTGCAGCTCGGCGGGCACGCCTACATGAAGTTCATATTCCAACTCCCCTTTAGCAAATAAATCCAACCCCGTTGTGACATCAAAATTCACATACGTCACCACACCCACATTGTCGGTAATGCGCAAAGTGATATCGTTACTGCCTTCACTAAGCGGGATATCATTTAAGGAATAAACGCCCGAAGCTAAATTCAATCGTCTGATAACTTGATCGTCCACCAGCACTTCAACTGACGATGGGCTGGTTAAGGTAAAACTTCTGGATGCACTGGGCTGAATAATACGATCTGATACCAATGAATAATCATGGGTAATCGACACCCCTAGCATGCGAGTTGAAGACTGAAAATAACTGCCAAAACTGTAATTATCACCAATCTCTATGCGGGCGCCATCTAGGGGTAAATCATGGACTAAGCGTGATCCAGTTCGCGTAATACTAGACTCACCAGTGGCACTGACTGAGCTGTATTCATTCTCGTTTTCTATTACCCAACCTTGCCAGTTCATCACCATTTCAGAGCGAATATCCAATTGTTCACTGATGGTTTCTTCCACCTCATCACGCTGGTATAAATAACTCGAATACAAGTTTAAATAACCACTGATGTCTGCAGGTTGATCACTTTTAGGTCTTGCGCTATTCGTTCTGGCACTTAAGGTTTGAGGACGAATTAGCTCTATTGGTGCAGACATTTTTAAACTAAAGTCGCTTAAATCGAACGTTACGGAAAAACCCTGAGACTCCAATGATTGTTGCGAAATTAGTTCCCCATCTAACTCGCTTTTAAGCGCAGTTAATGCGCTTGGGTACAACATTTTCACAAGACTGGGTTCTAACTCACTCCATTTGAGCAATAACGCGTCTTCTGGTGTTACGCTTAATGTCAGCTGACCTATCGAGGTTTTATTCAACTCAGCCTCCACTCTCAAATCAATAGTTCGATTAGTTGGGTTGATTTTTGCGTCACTCAAGGTTGAAAAAAAAAAGTAAAAAACACAATAAAATACGCATAACTATTCCATCAGCTCTAGGGTTAAATTATTTTTTTTGTTTTTCTTTATTAACTCTGAAATAGGTATTTTGACTAACATGGCACTGTTAGGAGGGAAAAATACATCGTAGCCTTGTGACTTCAACTCCTGTTTAGCAATGTGCTTTACCTCGACGCCATCTTCAACAATATCAATATCGTAATCGCTTAATCGACTCGCCCCAGCCCCTTTATTGATGACCTTGGCAAAGATAGAGCGGCCTTTAATATAGGTTTCCTCGACACTAAGATCAGGCCTTAGTACCGCTTGATCAATATGAACAATAAGGTTTACATCCAAAAGAATGGTTAATTTAGATTGTTTTTCTATTGGCAAACTAGCGATGGGTTGCTCAATCAAACTTACCTGATAGGTTTTATCGACAGAGGGGACATTCTTACCAACCCATCTGAATTGTATTCGTTGGCTTTTTCCTGCTTTTAAATACAAAGACGGTGGAAAAACCCATAACGGAGCATCATCCACAGGGATCAATTTAGGCTCGGTGAGACCCGTTGGATCAAAGTCCACTTCATAAATTTGAATATCAAAAGCAATATCTCTGGGTAGCTGGTTGTAGACCAGGCTAAATGGGGTTCTTACCGAATCATAAGGCGAAAAAGTAATGACCATGGGCGTTACTTCTACTGCATAGACTGGTGCTGTCACCAGGCTATACAGGAATAATGCCATTACGATTCGCCACAACATTATAAAGTCACTTCCAAATCACTATCAGAGGCATTAAATTGAGGTGGTACTCTAACAAGAACAGTGCTTTTTGAATTAGGTAGCACAATTTTCCCACTTAAAGACTGGCTCAGTTCCTTGCCTTCTAGGACAAACTCTTCATCTTTATTATGTATCTTCCATTTTGATTGAGTCAGACGAATAAATTTATTCCCTGTATTCTCTAAATCGACACTCCAAACCCCTTTAGAAACTTGCTTTTTTCCTTTAATAGATACATTTGCCTCTGCATTTTCAGGAACCACATTTAATAGTGTGTGAAAATTCATAGCCATAGTTACCCCAGAACTTGAAGAGGGATCTAACGTCAAGGGTATTTGATTAATCGCAATTCGGTAAGCTTTAGAGGAGGACAGTACAGGATCACCAATATAACGAACAATAATAGACTGACTCTTTCCAGGCTGAACAATACTGGTTATAGGGATAATTAAAAAATCTTCGTCGTTTATCGCTAGCTTTTCCTGACCATCACTATCAATGGATAAATCGTACGCTTCTATCTCAATAGTCAATGGGTCTTTAGTACTATTGTAAACCCGCATAGT
Organism: Marinomonas pollencensis; assembly: GCF_003387375.1. GTDB lineage: Bacteria > Pseudomonadota > Gammaproteobacteria > Pseudomonadales > Marinomonadaceae > Marinomonas > Marinomonas pollencensis. The sequence continues at coordinate 224,098 of NZ_QUNG01000001.1, forward strand.
TTGTTGCGATTGACTGCCAGATGGCTTTATCTCCGAGACCATCGGCCTAACTTCAAATGCAAATACTGAATAAGAAATAACGAAAAAAAGAAAACTGATAATATATTTCATAATATTCTTCCTAATAAAAAAGGCAGTGATAGCACTGCCTTTTTTCATTTAAATATTAGTTAGCTGCAATTGTTAAGCTTAATTGATCAGTATAGAAACCTGAGAAAGTTGGATTACCTACCACAGTAAGTGTAACCGTTCCAGGGATGCCATTAGCCAAGTCTGTAGAACCATCCTCGCTTTGAGACATACTCAAATCATCAACACCAGTAGTTGCACTTAGGGTGAAGTTATATGGTAATGCAGCTAACTCCGCAGTATAGCCAACACCTGTTGCATCCAAGCCATCAACGGTTTGCATATGACCTTCTGAAGACGTTAATGTCACAGTCGCTCCATCATAATCATTACATTTGATTTTAAAGCCAAAAGTGCTTTGTTCACCGTCAATTAACTCTGGAAAAGTAACACTGGACTCACTACCTGGTATGACTTTACAAACAGATGGTACATGGCCACCCACTGCTACATCACTTGCGAATGCGACACCAGAAGTAAGGGCTGCGATTGCTGATAATACTATTAACTTTTTCATTTTGATATTCCTTATATAATATTTAATATCTAAAAATTAATGCTTTACCATACTCCACCGGATATTGCTGATGGGGTCATTTCTATGCGAATAACGTCCTGGTAATTCCCCGCATAAATCAAAGGATCTACTAATTTAACTTGTAATTTTGCTATACTTTTAAATAAAATATCATTTACGTTAAACATTTTTATACTCTTAAGCTGGTGCGCTAATACAGACATGCTGTAATTTGCATCTGCTATCGTCAATGCCACGCGATAATCATTTATCTGAGTACTTTGCTGATGACGTAAGCCACCGTTTACAGATTGCATCGATACTCGCATAGGTGAATTACAATCTATCACCAGATCCGTATTAGCCAAGCCATTATTAGAAAGAGTCAGGTCATTACTTTCTGCGGTAAAGCTGCATTTTTCTGGAATATATCCAACTAATGTCAAACTTACTTCATCACTACTATAAGCATTGATGCCGAAGAAAAATAATATAATTGCAATACCTTTTCTCATTTCTTTAACTTCCTTTTGTCAGCCTCGCTAACACCATTTGATCCTAGATAATAAAAATATGTTTAGTTTGTTTCTATTTGCTTACTGATATATCTAACAATTATTTTTAAGCTAAACGAAGTGTCTTTTTACGCTAAACATTTTTACCAGAAAATAAATAATGCGATACACAAAAACTCTAAACACACAATAAAAACCAAAGAACAACAATGAGTTATACAAAGAAACAAAGAAGAATAGAAAGTAAACACTTAGTAACAAAAAAACACATAGAACAAACGAAATGCTTGAAAAAAAATTAAACAATTGGTTAACATTTGGACACACTGTGAAACACTAAACACTATCGTTACGCTTTCTTTACGCAAAATAATTCACTATGGCGAAGATAAACGCTTCAATTACAAGTTGGAAAAGCCTTATTTTTCCTCTCTTTTTCTCACTTATTTAAACCCCGTTATTCGTTTTGGTTATAATGAAAGATATCCTAACCCTCATAAAACAACTTCAAGCCAACCCGAGGGTAAAAAAGCCCGGCAGAGAAAAGCTGTGCCTGTTTTTTTGTGGATTTCAATAAAAGAAAGAGGCGGTTTTATTGCGTTAATGGAGCAATAACCGTTTTCTACTCCTCTATAAGACGACGTCAAGCCAACCCGAGGGTAAAAAAAGCACGGCAGAGGAAAGCTGTGCCTGTTTTTTTGTGGATTTCAATAAAAGAAAGAGGCGGTTTACTACGTTAATGGAGCAATAACCGCTTTACCGCCCCATAAGACGGCTTTAAGCCAATCCTAGGGTAAAAAAGCCCGGCAGAGGAAAGCTGTGCCTGTTTTTTGTGGATTTCAATAAAAGAAAGAGGCGGTTTTATTGCGTTAATTGAGCAATAACTGTTTTCTACTCCTCTATAAGACGACGTCAAGCCAACCCGATGGTAAAAAAGCACGGCGCGAGACCTCGCTTGAAAACAATAACTCTCGCGCGATGTCGAAAGCCACTCATGAATGAATGCTGCAGTCGCTAACCTATTGACAATCTGGCGCTATGATGAAGCTAAATTGGCTCTAGTGAAACAGCAAATAATACTGCCATACTCTTCCTCTATTTATCTATCGCGAGACCCTAGCTGTATGGAAAACCTAGCTTATTTGATCCCTATTGTTTTTTTTGCTGGCATTATCCGCGGCTATGCAGGCTTTGGCTTTGCAGTAATTGCTGTGATTGGTTTGAATCTCTTCTTAGACCCAATTAAAAGTGTGCCTATTGTGTTGGCTCTGGATTTTATCTGTAGCATAGGTCTGATACGTGAAGCCATTAAGCACGCCAACATGCATACTTTTCGCATTATTGCGGGAGGGTCTATTTTAGGTATTCCCATTGGCTTAGTGTTACTTTACCTAGTCCCTGCTCTTTGGCTGAAACTCGCTATTTGTAGCTTTGTATTAGTCTTGGTTGCGTTGCTTATTAAAAAGGCAAAGCCTGCTCAACATGACTCATTTGGCAAAAAACTGCTCACGGGCATTGCATCTGGCGTTGGTACTTCAAGTGCTTCTATTGGTGGCCCTATGATACTGTATTATATTTTATCCAGCCCTTTAGACGTGAGGGCGCAACGCGCCACTATGATTTTATTTTTTATCGTCAGTGAATTTGTCGCATTAATGGGGATAGGGCTAAGCCAACCCTCTAGTAACGAGATATATACCACTATTTTATGGCTGCTAGCACCCACTATGGTGGGCGTGAAGATTGGCCAATTCTTTTTTAACAAACGACCACCAAAGTCTTTTAAATCGATTTCCCTGCCTATTATGGTAGTGGTGGCAATGGTGGGCTTTGCTCAGGCGTTTCAGGTTATTTAAAGCCGTATACAAATCGCCACTTTTTATCACCTCCCCCATAAACCGGCATAGAGTAAACAGCTTTTACGCTGTGTCGGTTCTCTGTATCAACCTCCCTCTTTGCAAATAAAGCCCCATGTTACCTGCGACTTATTCGTCTATTTCCCTCCCACTCCCCTGTTTCCATTCTTTGTTTACAATCTTTCTGCTAAATACTGAGTTCTGGCTGCTGACTTCTAGTTGATAACTGCTGGCTTCTAACCTCTGACTTCTGACTTCTGACTTCTGACTTCTGACTTCTGACTTCTAACCTCTGACTTCTAACCTCTGACTTCTAACCTCTGACTTCTGACTTCTGACTTCTGACTTCTGACTTCTGCCTTCTGCCTTCTGCCTTCTGACTTCTGACTGCTAGCTTCTAACCTCTGGCTTGTGCTGCTGACTGCAGAGTCTGACTTCTGACTTCTGACTTCTGACTTCTGACTTCTGACTTCTGACTTCTGACTTCTGACTTCTGCCTTCTGACTTCTGCCTTCTGACTGCTAGCTGCCGCCTTTACCCGCACAGTGATTAGACGTTCATGTACGTTGCGCGCCCTAGCTCAGTGATGACGTGGATACCAACAGCAAGGAGCAACTTACTGCTTGAAAGCTAAACTTGGTGAGTCAAGGCTAGCAGGATAGATTCAACATTTGACACTAGTTTGTTAGATACAAAAAAGCCAACACCTATATAGTAGGTGCTGGCCTCATTGCATAATATGACTTGGTTAAACGAAAGCGCTTATTTCATTGCCGCTTCAATGAACTCAGGATTAACATATACTGAGTAATCTTCTTTTAGGCCACTGATTTTCTTCTGGTCTAGCAAGAACTCAGAAGTTGCTTGCAGAGCCGATACCACGCCGCCTTTCGCGCCACAACCTAACCATGCGCAAGAAGCTTGCTCTTCAAGCGTTGGGTATTCGTACAATGCCATGACCCCAGGCACAGTGTTGATATCACCACCGGTTACCTTACTAATCGATTTCGCGATTGGGCTATCGACTGTAAAACTGTCTTTGTTGTCGTTGTACTCTTTATCCACTGCGGCAACGATTTTGACAAAGTCGACAAGGAACTGTTTGTTCGAGTCAGCAAATTTCTTATTCGCAACCAGCGCATCAAACGTTGGTTTACCCCATGAGCTAAGCGTTTTTGAGGTAACAAGCACGTGACCACTTTGCTTAATTTGACCCAATACTGGATCCCAGATGAAAGCAGCATCAATATCATTACGACGCCAAGCCGCAGAAATTGCACTTGGTTGCATATTAAGCAACTTTACTTCGCTTGGTTTGATGCCAAACTGTTCCAATGCAAACATCATATGAAAATGCGTGGTGGAAACAAAAGGAACACCAATGGTTTTACCTTTCAGGTCAGAAGGTTTCATAATATCGGAACCGTCTCGTACGACTAAGGCTTCTGCATCACCAATGTTTTCTAGGATCCAAAAAACTTCCGCTTTTACCCCGTTGCTCACCGCTGCAGCAATCGGGCTAGAACCCGCTGTTGCAATATCAACACTACCAGAAGCCAAGGCGGTCATGGCTTTAGCTCCGGAATCAAAACGGCGCCATTTGATGGTGACATCCAGTTGTTTTTCCAACAACTGCTCATCGATTACTTTTTTATAAGGGTTAAAAACCCCCTGATAACCAATGGTAATTTCTTCTGACATTGCGCTAAATGAAATCGCCATTGCGCCCACGAACAAACCTATTTTTTTCACAAATTTCATAGTCATTCCTTACGTGATATTTTAATCGTTTTTAATCGGTTGTTTGCTAATCCAGATATCGACTCACTGCCGTTATCAGTTATGACCTTTCCATGGAACGAGCTTTCTTTCCAAATAACGCATAAAGAGATCAAAGCAGTAGGCAATCACACCAATCACAATGATCCCTGCGATAACCACATCTGTGCGTAAGAACTCAGACGCGTTTAACACCATAAAACCTATCCCTTGTTGGGCTGCGACCATTTCCGCTGCCACCAAAGTTGTCCAACCAAAGCCAATTGCAATACGCATGCCTGTTAGTATGTCTGGCAAGGCGCCTTTGCTAATCACTTGAGTAATCACTTGCCAACGGCTAGCCCCCATAGAGTAAGCCACTTGAATTTGCTCAATACGCACTGAAGTCACACCAGCTCGAGCACTCAAAATAATGGGCGCCAACATGGCTAAGAAGATCAGTGTCAGCTTGCTGCTTTCATCAATGCCTAACCAAATGATGATCAATGGCAAGTAAGCAAGTGGCGGTAATGGACGATAAAATTCGATCAGTGGATCAAAAATACCGCGCAGGATATAACTACAGCCAATCAAGATCCCCAACGGAATACCAATTAGACAGGCAAAGAAAAAGGCACCAAAAATACGTGTTAAACTGGCGTACAAATGTTCGATTAAGGTGGCCCCAGCAAACCCATTACTGGCAATGTCTAAGAATTTTTGCAGGACATCCACTGGCGACGGCAAAAACAAGGCATCAATAAAGCCCATTTCGGTAACAAAAGCCCAAATCGCGATAAACATCAGCGTCGATACGACTGAAATAATACGACTGTCTCCAGCGCCAGGCGCACCATAGAACTCACCAATCTTGATTGAGGGCTTACTGATTTTAAGCTTTGAATAAGTCACCAGTTTTTGCAGCAATGGCGTAAATTCTTTGTTTGCCTCACTGGCTTCTGGCGGCGCTTTTTTTAGCTTTTCGTCAGGCATGGCTGTGGTTGATTTAGTATTCATAATAAGCCTCTATTAATGATCCGCTTCATCGCCGTGGATAATTGCTAATATCTTTTCTCGTGTGCTAATAAACTCTTGGCTCGATTTCACCTTACGAGCATCACGACACGCTAAAAATTCTTTATTAAAGTTCAAATCAAATTGATGCGTTATGCGTCCAGGACGCGGTGACATAACGATCAAGCGCGTCGCCAACAACAAAGCTTCATCAACACTGTGTGTGATAAAAAACATCATCTTATTGGTCTCTTGCCAAACGTCGAGCAACAGCTCTTGAAGAGACTCTCGAGTTAACGCATCCAAAGCACCCAATGGCTCATCAAGCAACAGCATTTCTGGATTATTGGTTAATGCTCGAGCGATACCAACTCGTTGCTGCATCCCCCCGGATAACTGATAAACACGATGGTGATGAAAGTCTTCTAAGCCAACCAGCTTAAGATATTCTGCGGCTTTCTTACGGCGCTCTTGCTTGCCGACACCTTGTAGTTTCAAACCAAATTCTGTGTTTTCAATCACATCAAGCCAAGGCAATAAGGCATGCTTTTGAAATACCACACCACGGTCTGCACTAGGTCCAATGACCTCGTCACCTAGATCCAAACCACACGCAATGCGTGGATACCCTTTAATTGAGCTGTCTCCCAGCGTCAAATAACCTTTGGTTGGCGCAATAAAGCCCGCAATCAAACTTAGCAAAGTCGTTTTGCCACACCCAGAAGCTCCCAGAGCAACAACCAGATCACCTTGCTCAATGGTTAAATTAATTTCGGACAATGCCGTTACCGCTTCTCCACCTTGAGAAGCAGGGTAAATTACCGATACATCCCGAATGTCTAATGTATTCATTTTTCCACTCCTCTCTTGTCTGATAATCCCATTCTTATCAGGCAACTCGTTAAAACTTGTACTCCACGTTACTTATCTGACCTCGAAAGCAATAGAGCCAACCTTTAAATTTTATGGTCCAGGTGAAAAAACCAAGAGAAAATGGATCATTTTTTGCATGAATTTACTGTGTTTTTAAAGCCCTATGCTAATTAGATCAAGGTAACCATCATGACTGACTGTCTAATTACTGTTGAATTCCAACCAGGGAAAAGTTTTCAACAACAAATCAGAGAAAAACTTGTTGATTTAATTAAGAAAGATTACTTCGGCGAATCCAACCTACCCTCCAGCAGAAAGATGGCTCAACTGTTAGGTGTGTCCAGAAATACCGTTATGTTGGTCTATGAAGGTTTGGTCGATGAACGCTTTTTGATTTCTAAAGAACGCAGCGGTTACTTTGTAAATCCAGAAATAAGCAGCGAAGAACTCCCCGAGACGGTACAAAATCTAACGAAGACAGAAGAAAACGCTCTAAGTTGGGGCGACAGGCTAAAAAAAGTCCCTTCTTCCTTTAAGATGTTGCACAAGGATAAAAATTGGATCACCTATTCTTATCCTTTTATCTACGGCCAAATAGAGCCAATGCACTTTCCTCTTTACCAATGGCGAGAATGCACACGCATCGCACAAAGTAGAGGCAATGTTCACGAGTGGATAGAAGATTATGTGGATGTGGATTCAAAAGCGCTCATCAGCCAAATACGCCAGAGTATTTTGCCCAAACGCGGAATCACGGCCAGTGCAGAACAAATTTTATTGACCATGGGGACACAAAACTCATTTTCTCTGTTAGCCAATTTACTGACTAATGAAGAAACAGTGGTTGGTTTAGAGGACCCTGGCTATCCAGACCAACGTAATATTTTTCATGCCGCACGCACCCAACTTAACTTTTTACAGCTTGACGATAAAGGTGTCGTTACTGGCTCTCAATTAAAACAATGCGATTATGTTTGCGTCACCCCAAGCCATCAATATCCAACTACGGTCACCATGCCGATGGAAAGACGTATTGAACTTTTAGAGCAGGCATCAAAAGACAACTTTGTCATTATTGAAGATGATTATGAAAGCGAAGTGAATTTCCATGAGCGCCCATTACCTTCCTTAAAAAGCATGGATGATAAAGGCCGAGTCATTTACGCAGGAAGTCTCTCCAAGTCTTTATCCCCTGGACTGCGCTTAGGGTATTTGGTAGCCGATGTTGAGTTAATCAAAGAGCTCAGAGAATTACGCCGTTTACAATACCGCCATCCTCCCGCCAATAACCAAGCGGTGGCAGCTCTGTTTATTAGCCAAGGCTATTACGACAGCCACTTACGTCGCATGAAAACCCTGTATGAGACAAAGTGGAACCTCATGTCTGAAGGCCTTAAAAAGCACTTGGGTCAATGCGAAATCACCGAGACACAAGGCAGTTTCTGTTTTTGGATAAAACTGCCAGACCCACTCAAAAGCTCTGATTTAGTGCGCCTAGCGTCTAATTACAGCATTCTCGTGGAGTCGGGGGACAGCCTGTTTGCCCAAACACCCTCCCCACAAAACTATATTCGCTTAGGGTTTTCTGCGATTGCAGAAGATAAAATAGAAAAAGGCATCGAAATATTAGGCGCTTTAATTCTTCAACTGCAGCAGGAGTACCCGCAAAAAATATACGCTATGAATTAGCCAAACATCTGATAACACACTGGGTCTAAGAGTTGGCTGGTTGGCCCGAGAAGTTATTTTATTTGGCTCTATCACGCCGCTCTGTGGCTCTATTATAGTGACAGTGAGTGTACCCCCGCTCACCTCCCTTTGTTAGCGCGTTCCCTCTTGGTTCGCGTTTTTTTTTGCTAATCCCAATTACGCTTACGTAGACTCTTAATCTGGCCTTTTTGTTTTTTCTTATCTACCCGCTTCTTCTGTGACGAACGGGATGGTTTTGTCGCTCGACGCGCTTTTTGCACTTTAATAGACTCTAATATCAGCGCTTTTAAGCGCGCCAGCGCATCTTCTCGGTTTAATTCTTGCGTCCGATGTTGTTGCGCTTTGATAACAATGTCCCCCTCTTTCGTCAGGCGACTGTCACTCAACGCCAATAAGCGCTCTTTATAAAAAGCTGGCAATGACGAGTTCGCCACATTAAAACGCAAATGGATCGCCGATGAGACTTTGTTGACATTTTGCCCGCCGGCACCTTGAGCTCGAATGGCGGTGAGTTCTATTTCATGGTCGGGAATGGAAACCGCAATGGAAATTTGCAACATTAGGATATTTTACAACTCGTCTGTTTAATCTGCCTCAGATTGTAACAGTGTTAGCTAGGCTTTGCTTTGATGGATCGTTTCGCGCAAAATTATCAGTTACAATCGGTCTCTTGTCGTTTCAGCTTAAGTAGGGAGTTTTTCGTGACTCAGTTTCGCCCTTGTATTGATTTACACCAAGGCAAAGTTAAACAGATCGTTGGTGGCAGCCTCAATGATAAAGGCGCCCAAGAAAATTTTATCAGTGATTATGATGCGGCGTATTACGCAGCGCTATACCGTGATCACAATTTAACCGGCGGCCATGTCATTGCTCTGGGAAAAGGCAATCATGACGAAGCAATAAGCGCACTAAAAACCTATCCAAATGGTCTTCAATTTGGCGGTGGTGTGACAGCACGCAATGCTCACAGCTACCTTGAAGCAGGTGCATCACACGTTATCGTTACTTCTTACTTATTTGCCGATGGCGAGTTCTCTTGGGACCGTCTGGATAAAATAAAACGTGAAACTGGCGTCGATCACCTGGTCCTCGACCTCAGCTGTCGTCGTACTGAAGATGGCTGGTATATCGCCACCGATCGCTGGCAAACCATCACCTCAACCCAAGTCAATCAAGCCAACTTAATTGAACTTGCCGACCATTGTGATGAATTCTTAATTCATGCCGCAGATGTAGAAGGCTTACAAGCTGGGATTGACGAAGAACTTGTCACTCTGCTTGGCCAAGGCTGCCCTGTGGCGGTTACTTATGCTGGCGGCGCTCGCTCATTAAACGATCTTGAGCGCGTTAAACAACTTTCCAAGGGTAAGGTGGATCTGACCATTGGCAGTGCGCTCGATATTTTTGGCGGACAAGGGGTAGCTTTAGACGAATGCATCGCTTGGAACCAAGAGCAAAACACGCCATAGCCCCCAGCAAAACAGAACGCACCTGATATCTCTGCGGCCTTTTTCAGCACGAAACAAGGCCGCCTTTTAACACGCCCGTTTCACGCCACGTCCAGGGTCTCCTGTCCTGTTTTAAGGGCCATTAAATTTTGCTTGTTTTAAAAGAAAAATTTGCTTCTACAGACACTCTTTTTACAGTTTTTTTGATACCATTCAGGTAGATGATTCGAGCGCCAGATCTCGACATCATCGGGTCCATGCCGCATACTAGCTGCACTTATTTTTATATCTAATCTTAGGATTATTCAATGTCGCTATTTCGTGCAGGCTTTTTACTTTTGCCGCTTTTTATCAGTGCTTGTTCAGTGCCAGTTTTGCACAAAAACACGCCATCACCTACTGAGCAAACAAGTACGCCGTCCAGCTCAACCGAGCAACAAGTGACGACATCTCAAGCCAACACAAACCAATCAGTGGAGATGGCCAATACCCTTGATGAGCAAATTAAGTTAGCCACACTTCATCACTCTGAATTACAAGCTCGCTCGGGCATGGCTCCAAACCTACCTAAAATCAACAAGGACGAAATTCTCACTCAATCACGCAGTGCAGAAGCCATTCAACAGTTAGAAAACTATAACAGCCAAGTAAATGAGCAGCTTACTGCCATCGACAAGCGCGTCGAACAACGTAAAAAAAATGCGCTTCCTGGCGATGTAATTCAAATACTGGTTTCTAAAACCAAAGTCACTTTAGCCAATGCTGACTTTGTAAGTCAGCCGCTTATCGGTCAATGGGTTCGTGGGGAAAGCCGTGTTATACGCTTGAAAGATGGCTTGTTGTTCGACGCCCAACATTCTGAAGATCTGCGCATCACCTACTCTGAAAGTTATCAATTATTGGTAAATGGCAAGGTCATTAGCATCGTTAACCCAAATAAAGAAAAAAGCCACGCCGCCTTTACGGTAGACACCAGTGAAAACAGCGGTTCGATTGTCGGCTCATTAGATTATCGCCAGGTAACCGAACGCCATTAAGAGACAATGTAGTGGTGAGTTCCCTAGAATGAGGCTTGGGTGCCTGGTTGCTGGGGCATTCACCCCATACTCGATAGCTGTTCTAACGCCATGGCGTTTCGCTGATATTGAACGTGATCAAGGGTGAGCTGTATCCAAGCAAGGTATTGGCTAAGCCAGCCGACAAAGGCTCGATCTGTGATCCGGCGCAACATTTTTCTAATTCTTTTTAGTGATTGTCGATTGACACTCATCACACGGCTAGGGGCATGCTTGTTAGATGACTTCAGTGCCATCAGGTAAGCTTTAGCAATATAGCCTGCCTCTACATTCATTGTTCCGCTGTCTTTTGGCAATGACATCAACCGGCTTAACAAACTGTCGCTAAGCGCACGGTATTGTGTAGCAACACGCTGAAAAACATGTTGTTCTAGGGTGTTTGTGGAACGAGCATAGAGAGTGGCATTAGCAACACTGCTGTCAAAACTAATAGAAAATATATCCAGCATCAGCCGCGCGTCTGCCTCACTGTAGGTCGGCATAGTCGCCTTACTCTGTGTCATAATTTTCCCCTCTCACGATGGCATGTTTTGTGTAAATAACCTATACAACAAAGCGGTTTACTGAAAAGTCTCTTACAAAGGCTATGCCAACTTAGCCAACCTGTGCTGTTATAGGCATTAGACTAGCAGTGAGAGGTTTCAGCTTGGTTACATCTCACTCAAAATAGGAAGAAATTACACGTTATCTTGTCAGCCTTACACAGGGTAAGATGACCCAAACGACCCTTAAGGAGCGCTAACATGCCATCACCAAAACTTTTTATACACACTCGTGATCCATCCTTAGCCTCTGCCCTATTGTCTTTAGAGAGTGTTCGACAATTTGAGCTCATGGTGAGTAACCAAACAGAATGCTGGTTAGAACAATTAACAAACGCACAATGCCAGGTTGCCTTAATCGAAGTCGACAACATGGAGCAGGCATCGTTCGCCGCCTTGCAAGATAGCGAGCTACTGAATCGTGTAGAATTTTCTTTTTTCAGCCAAGGCAAACCTGACCCTCTGTTAGACCAAGTCATGCAAAAGGGAGCCGGATTCCATTACCGCGCTCCAGTGAACTATTCTCTGGTTGACGCCTCATTGCGAGAATCCTTTATTGAACTGAGTGACAATACCCGCCCAGCCTCAAGCAACACCAGCCATTTAGACCAATTTGGCCAGCTAGTGGGCTCATCGGTTGCCATGCATTCTCTTTATCGCACCATTCGCAAAGTGGCTGCGACCACCACCAACGCTTTTATTATTGGTGAAAGTGGCTCTGGCAAAGAATTAGTGGCCAACACACTGCATATTTTTAGCGAGCGCTCTGCTGCTCCCTTTGTCGCTATCAACTGTGGCGCACTCAGCCCAGAGTTAATAGACAGCGAGTTATTTGGCCATGTAAAAGGTGCGTTTACCGGGGCCTATAAAGATCATGAAGGCGTATTTGAACAAGCCCAAGGCGGCACTCTTTTTCTCGATGAAATCACCGAGATGCCTTATGAGCACCAAGTAAAACTGCTGCGTGTGTTGGAAAGCGGCGAATACAAACCCGTTGGTGGGCAAAACGTAAAAACCGCTAATGTGCGCATCATTGCTGCGACCAATCGCGATCTTGGTGAGGCGATCAAGGAGGAAACCTTCCGCGAAGACCTGTACTTTCGACTCGCTCAGTTTCCTATTAGTGTGCCGCCATTGCGCGAGCGAGAAGATGATGCCCGTGGTTTAGCGCAACACTTCTTGGCGTATCGGAACGCTCAAGATAAGACGCAAAAAAGCTTATCAGCTAGCACCTTAGACAAAATCCAAGCCTATTCTTGGCCAGGCAATGTAAGAGAATTAAAACACACCATTGAGCGTGCCTGCATTCTCGCCAATGATGTCATCGAGCCAGAACACCTCATTATCAATAGCTTAGGCGACACGGAACAAGCAGATGATGGCCATGGTATTCCAGTCGGCATGCGCCTTGATGATATTGAGAAAATTGCCATCACGGAAACTCTAAAAGAAAACGATGGCAACAAAACCGATACAGCACAACAGCTTGGCATCAGTGTAAAAACGCTTTATAACAAGTTAGACAAATACGACAGTTCTAATTAATGACTGACGCTTGTTTTCTCAGCTGTATGGCGAGCTTCTGGGTCGGCGCTTAGTTCCGGCTTCAAAGCCGACTCAGGCACAACCACATTGAGCGATTGTGGCTTTACCTGAATGTCTAAGCGGTCGGCCTCTCGCTCTTCGCCATCTACCACATAGCGACCAACCTGACTAATGTCGACCGAGACCTTGCGTGCAGCACGATGAGATATGCCTGAATCAGGGTTCGTCTTGCTCTCAGACGAATTATCAGCATTGGCGTCTCCTAGCCCTAATAACGCCAACTCCGCCAAATTCAGTATCTGAAAGCGATCTGGGTCAAGCCAAGTCAAATCCAACATGCCATCCATTATATTAGGCACCCCCTTCCCCTGCGCTAATAACGTAGTGATAGGGGCAGCATTGGCGATAGTCAAACTCGGTGTACGAATAACAAACGCCTCGCCATCATCTAGAGAGACACGAAACTCGTGTGTTTCATTTTGACTGATGGCTTCTTTTAAGCCTTGTAAATAAGCTAGCTGACCACTGGTGTTTTTCTTCTCTCTGTCGGCTTTTTCAATCATCTGTTGCTCAAACCCAACCCCCGCCATCAACAACATCATTTCGCCATTGCATTGCGCAGTATCAATTTTTTGCTCACAGCCTTCCACTAAGTTAATACAAGCACTTTCAACAGGCGCTACTTTAGATAATACGCCACACAGTACCTGACTAAGGGAGTTGGCCGTACCAAAAGGAATAATGCCAAGCTTGATATTGCTGTCTACTAGGGCGCTTGCCACTTCTGCCACCGTACCGTCTCCGCCGCAGGCAATGACAATATCTGGTGCGGCTTGGCGTGCTTGCTGGGCGTAGAAGGTGCCATTCTTCTGCGGCGACGTGGTTTTCACTGTGACATCATAATAGCCGCTCAAATAACCCAAAATAAAGTCCTTTTCTTCCTCCCACTGGCGCTTACCTGCAACGGGATTGGCAATCAACCAGGCACTGTTTTGCACTGTCAAAAGCGCGTTTTTATAAGCACGTTTTAAGGCTTTAAACTGGCGCTTATTAAGGCGTGCCGTTTGGCGAATAGCGCGTATCTTCTGCATGATGTCATCGGGGGATGCGGTAGGGTTTTGACTCAACAAATACGCCGCCATGACAAACACTGAACGGCCACGACCTAGCGCACAATGAATCATCACTGAGCGACCATTTTTACGGTGGGTGTGGATCCAGTTTAGCGCCTTGTATATTTGCACGTTCGAAGGAATAGAATGATCAAGCACCGGAATGTTTAAGTAGTCGACATCTTGTTGATGTGATACCCAATTTAAGGATGTGAACTCAGCGGTTACATCAAGAATAGCGCCTATATTCTCGCTTTTTAAATGATGAATGTCTGAAGGAAATAAGCGTCGAGCAAGATACAAACCTTGATCTATTTGCTGCAGCGCAGGGGCACTATCTCGGCTACGTTGCCAAGAATTATACAGCTGAGTCGTCCACAAAAAAGGGTGAAAGACCCAACGAATATAAAAAGGCACACTGCCATCAGAACGCTTGCGAAAAATGTTAGGGTTATTTAGTACATACGCTAAGCTAACCGCTAAATAAGACAGCGTAAACCACCCCAACGCCAACTTAAAATATATATTTGAAGTCAGTATCGTCACTAGGGCGAGCAGTATCGTAATATAGAAATAATATTGTGGCTGAAACAAAGCATGTCTCCTTATTACTCTATTTAAATCCGAGCTGTCTTATTAAGCTAGCATGATTCAAAAAAACTAACATCCTCCCCATAAAAACATCTTTTATATCGGTGCTAACGCAGACGCCACTTGATAATTGATCCCAAGTGGCGCTTTACAAGCGAATCACCTCTAGCAATCAGTGTCTTCGGCGTTCATGCCCTCTTTCGCTTTCTCGCAGGTGTCTTCAATCGCGTTACCCATGTCGGTTGCTTGATCTGAAATAGCGTCACCTGCATCGTCCATGGCATCGCCCGCTTCATCCATGGTTTGCTCTACTTGATCGCTCACTTTAGCACTGGTGTCTTCTACACTGCTTGACGTATCGTCATTACAAGCCGCTAAGGCGCCCGCAAATGCCATTACCAACGCACCTTTTAACAATACTTGTGTCATCTTCATAATATTAACCTCCATTCAGTCTAGATTATTTTCTTAGTGATTTACCACGAATAACGTTTGCCACCAAAGAAATCAGTAATAGAACAATGAAAATAAAAAAGATGATTTTCGCGATTCCTGTCGCTGCACCCGCAATGCCAGTAAAGCCCAGCAAGGCTGCCACCAGTGCAATCATGAGAAAGATAACTGTCCAAACTAACATGCTCTTCTCCTTTTCCTATTTCCATCGTTACCATTGTCTTCCCTAGGGATATAGCGAAACCCGTGCCAATTTGTAAAGAAGGCCATAAACTACTGATAAATATAAATAAAATATTTTTTGAAGGGTTTTAGATGGAAGATTTTCAAGGTTTAATAAGAAAATATTACAAGCTCGATAGGTAATCGTTTCCGTCGAATAACTGTAAAGACGCAAACAATGTGGCGGCTATAAAAAGCGCATTGGGCAATAAAAAACCCTTCATCTAGAAGGGTTTTAACACGAACCAAGCCCAATTATCACAGCGCCAATAGGCTCAAAGCGGCTTTGCTTGTTTGATAAAATTCACTATCCAGCTTATGACCTCATCCGCATCGAGCGATTCTTGCTCAAGGCTGAGCAGCCCCTGCTCTGATAATGCTGGTGACAAAAAATCGTCTTTGAGCATTTCGATTAACGCCACTTCATAGGCTTTATTGAACTCTGGGTGGCCTTGCAAAGTGAGGATGTGTTGATCATACAAGAGCCCTGCATATTGACAAAAATCCGAGCGCGCGAATACCCTCGCTGGTTCAGGTTTCGCCACTACTTGATATTGATGCATGGCACAAATAGCAAATGACGCCAGATGTGTCGGCAGCAAGCTATCATTGCCAACAAACTGATAACGATGAATTCCCACGCCCCAGCCACCCTCATAACACGCGACCTTACCTCCTAAGGCATCGGCTATGATTTGATGACCGAAACAAATGCCAATCAGAGGACGTTTTTGGGCGTTAATCTGGACAATAAACTCACTTAGCCATAGCATCCAAGGTAGCTGCTCATCTAGATTCGACTTGGAGCCAGTGATCAGCCAAGCATCACACTGATCCACCCCAGTCGGATATTGATGATTGCAGACTTCAAAAGCATCAAACTCAAAATTGGCATCTTGCTCTTTAAGTAAGGTAACAAACCGATCGCTGTAGGAACCAAAGGTCGGCAGTAGCGACTGCGCAGTGAGACCCACCACAAGAATACCGATCTTCATAAGTTACTCCTCAGCAGACAAATCCTTGCTCCTATGACACAGCGCAGACCGAGCCTGCTTAACGGAAAGCGCAGCATACTCATGGCTGCTGAAATTTCGTTTGTCGACGCATGATGACTATCGCAGCGATCACAGCAATAGAAACCGCCAATATCATCAAGCTTGCCAAGGCATTTACTTCTGGCGTTACGCCTAACCGTACCTTAGAAAAAATCACCATAGGCAAGGTACTGTTTCCTGGGCCTGAGACAAAACTCGCGATCACTAAATCGTCCAGTGATAGCGTAAATGACAACAGCCAACCAGAAATAATCGCTGGCGCAATCAATGGCAAGGTCACTAAAAAAAACAAACTGCTAGGCTTGGCACCTAGGTCCATCGCAGCTTCCTCCAGCGTCTTATCCATAGAAGACAAACGTGACTGCACCACGACCGCCACATAAGCCAAACAAAAAGTCGTATGAGCAATAATAATAGTGACTTCACCACGACCTGCGGGCCAGCCAAAAAGGCTTTCCATGGCAACAAACAGCAAAAGCAACGATAACCCAGTAATCACTTCTGGCATCACCAAAGGCGCGGTCACCCAGCCACCTAAAAGGGTTTTGCCGCGAAATGGCCCCATCCGGCTCAACACAAACCCTGCCATCGTGCCTAACACCGCTGCCAATGTGGCACTGATAATGGCAATTTTAAAACTCAATATCGCCGCGTCCATTATCTGATCATTTTGAAACAAGGCGCCGTACCATTTTAGCGACCAGCCCCCCCAAACCGTCACCAGTTTGGAGGCATTAAAACTGTAAATAATCAATGACACGATAGGCGCATACAAAAAGAGAAAGCCAAATAAAGCAGACCCTTTGAGAAACCAAGAACGTCGCTTCATGACATATCCTCCCGCTCATTACGCTTGCGCATATACATAATGGGTCCGACCAACATAATTAACATGACAATTGCCACTGCAGACGCCATCGGCCAATCACGGTTTAAGAAAAATTCATCCCACAACACTCGGCCTATCATTAGGGTGTCTGAACCACCTAATAAAGACGGAATAACAAATTCTCCTACGGCTGGAATAAAGACCAACAAACACCCTGCAACAATACCTGGCATGGCCAAGGGTAAGGTGACTAAAAAGAAAGTTTGATACGGTTTAGCGCCTAAATCCTCAGCCGCTTCCAGCAAGCTCAGATCCATCTTTTCTAAGGTGGTATAAAGTGGCAAAACCATAAAAGGCAAGTAGGTATAGACAATACCAATGTAAACGGAAAAATCGGTTTGCAGCATGGTTAATGGCTGGTCAATTAACCCAGTCGACAATAAAAACTCATTGATCACGCCATTTTTTTTCAGCAAGCCAATCCAAGCGTAAACGCGTAATAGAAAAGACGTCCAAAAAGGCAAAATCACCAAAGACAACAACAAGGTGCGCATAGTAGGTTGGCTGCGGGCAATCATATAAGCGATAGGAAAGCCTAAGATTAGGGTAATCACTGTAGACACAGCAGCAATACGCAAGGAGCTTAAGTAGGCATCCAAATAAAAATCGTTCTGGAACAGAAACAGGTAATTACTAAAGGACGCCTTGAGCGTCAGGTAAGCCTCTTCTGGATTCCAGTCGAACATCGCAGAATAAGGTGGAATCGCAATCGCAGCGTCAGACAAGGAAATCTTAAACACCACCAAAAAGGGGATAAAAAAGAAAACCCCCAACCATAAAGAAGGGATAGTAATGACCATGCCGCGACCAATATTGATGGTCCTTAAACGATACCATAAACGAGACAAACGGCCCGTTTTTAGCGGCGCTGCAGATCTGGTAATTGATTGACGAGGGGCAGGTTTATTCATGACAGCAATACCACGCTACTGTCTGCATCCCAAGACAAATACACTACTTCATCCCAGGTCAATCGGTCCCCCATATCGCGAGCAAAGTTAGGCTGTGTGACACGCACCTCTTTACCGCTGGTTAAGCGAACTTTAAAAATTGACTGACTGCCCATATAGGCAATTTCGGTGATAATACCCTGAGTCGAGTTAATCTCTTGGAGCGGTTTTTCTCGAGAGATTCGTACCTTTTCAGGGCGTATCGCCACGTACACAGTTTGGTTTGGTGCACAGCTAATACCATGATTCACACGGATCATGCTGTTTGTGTCTGGGCAATGAATGGTGACGTTGTCCCTTTCATCCCCCATGATCGTACCTTCAAACAAGTTTACATTACCAATAAACTCCGCCACAAAACGGCTGTTGGGGTATTCATATACTTGATGCGGCTCGTCAATTTGCGTAATGACACCTTGATCCATTACACCAATGCGGGTGGCCAATGTCATGGCTTCTTCTTGGTCGTGGGTAACCACGACAAAAGTCACGCCTAATTCATCTTGAATATTAATCAGCTCAAATTGTGTTTCTTCTCGCAGTTTTTTATCCAAGGCCCCTAAAGGCTCATCCAACAGCAACAGCTTAGGACGTTTCACTAAAGAGCGCGCTAGCGCCACACGCTGACGCTGCCCACCAGACAACATATGCGGCTTACGCTTTGCCAGATGCCCCATTTGAACCATATCCAGCATCTCAGTGACTCGTTTTTTGACCTCACTGGATCGGATGCCTTCACGGCGCAAACCAAATGCCACATTTGCTTCCACACTAAGGTGTGGAAACAAGGCATAGGACTGAAACATCATATTTACTGGTCGTTCCCAAGGCTGAACATTGGCCATGTCAACGCCATCAATCAGTATACGACCGCTGGTCGGCTGCTCAAACCCAGCGAGCATACGTAATAAAGTACTCTTACCGGAGCCGGAGCCCCCTAAAAGACAAAAAAGTTCGTTTTTATAGATATCCAATGAAACGCTATTGACGGCCGTAAAGTCACCAAACTGCTTGCTTAGCTGATCAATCTGAACAAAAGGTTGCGCTCCTTCTTCTCGCCAAGGTGGAACGACAATGGATTTTGGCTGAGCCAATGTTGAAGACGTAGACATACTCTACCCTTTTCTAAATACCACACAGGAGGGAAAGACTGAGCGTAAAGAACACATTCCCCCAGTTTAAAGCGATAAGCCCACTGAATCGAGTCGATGCAATGGGCCCATAGGCTAGCGGCCGGTCTTAATGTTTGACCAAGTTCGAGTTAAGGAACGGTCGAATTTAGGCGTGTGTGCCACTTGAATAAAGAGTTTATCTTTCACCGCTTGCACTGGATAAACCCCTTTGTTTTCAGAAATCTCTGTGTCCAACATAGGCGTCGCGGCTGTATTAGGAACGGCGTAAAACACATAATTAGACAAAGACGCTGCGACATCACCACGCAAAATATAATTGATGTATTTCAGCGCGGCTTGAGGGTGAGGAGCATCTGCTGGAATGGCCATTAAATCAAACCACAGTAAGGTTCCTTCGCGCGGAATTGAGAAACCAATATTGACCCCTTGTCCCGCCTCTAAGGCACGATCTTTGGCTTGTAAAAGGTCGCCGTTATAGCCTAGAGCAACACAAATATCGCCGTTCGCCAAATCGGAAATGTATTGGCTAGAATGGAAGTATTTATAATATGGACGTGCTTCTGACAGCACTTTAGCGCTGGCTTTAAGGTCACTCAAACTTTCTGAATTTGGGTCTTCGCCAATGTAGTTATTTACTATCGACATGACTTCCGCTGGGGAATCCAACACAGCAATACCACAATCTTGCAACTTGGCCGCTACTTCAGGCTTAAGCAACACATCCAACGAATCAAGCTGAAAATCGTCCCCTAAGCGCTCTTTTACCATATCTATGTTGTAACCAATGCCCACTGTTCCCCAGGCATAGGGCACGTTATGCAGGTTCCCTTCATCGTGTTGAGCCACCTTACTCGCTAATTGCTGATCGATGTTTTTGTAGTTAGATAACAGACTTTTATCAATCGTTTGATAAGCCCCTGCTTTCACTTGTCGCTCGAAAAAAGAGTTTGACGGAAACACCAAATCATAACCTGACGAGCCCGCCATTAGCTTGGCTTCCAAGGCTTCATTACTATCATACACATCATAATTCACCTTGATCCCCGTCTCTTTTTCAAAGTTTGCGACGGCATCTGGCGTGATGTAATCAGACCAATTGTAAATATTCAGTACTTTGTCTTCTGCCAGCGCACTGGACGAAATAAACGCGGCACAAACCGCCGATATGCAAGCATGACTCATTTTCATTTTTTGTTCCCCTTGGATCATAAACTTAGCTTGGTAAATGACATTCTTTTGTGTTTTTAATGCCCTCATTGGAGCACCTTTATTTTGTTTTGGTTGTGCTTAGCAATGCCGTGATCAACCCTATTTTGGGCCTGGTTGCACTACAAATAGGCCTCGTATTCCACATCTGAAATTCGCCCATAAATTCTTTCTTGCTCTTGCTGTTTTACCGCGCTGAACACTTTCACAAAAGCCTCACCTAGGTAATCGTGCATAAAGCGACTTGCTGTAAATACTTCAGTCGCCGCTTCCCAGCGGTTTGGTAACACAGGAAAATCGCCACTTACAGAGTACGCATCCCCTTCGATTGCTGCTGGTGGCTCAAGTCGACGTTCAATACCATCTAATGCGCCACCCAACACTGCCGCCAACACCAAATATGGGTTAGCGTCTGCACCTGCTACACGGTGCTCAATACGACGCGCCACCGGTAAACTTTCAGGTATACGCACCGCAACCGTTCGGTTCTCATAACCCCAACTGGCAAAAGTCGGTGCATGAGCGCCATTTTGAAAACGTCGATAAGAATTAAGATGTGGCGCCAACACCAACATACTGTCCGCCATGTTCGTCAATAAGCCAGCCACCGCATGCTTTAACAGAGCCGTTCCCTCTTCTCCTCCATTATCAAAAACATTGACGCCGTCTTTGTCGAGTAAGCTGAAATGAACGTGAAAACCATTGCCGCTTTTTTGCGCGTATGGCTTCGCCATAAAGGTCGCTCCATATTCATAATTACGTGCGACACCTTTTACCAAGCGTTTAAACATATTCGCGTGGTCAGCAGCCAGCATAGCGTCATCAACATGCTTCATATTGATTTCAAATTGGCCTGGCCCCAATTCTGAAATAATGGTGTCTGCTGGTATGCCTTGCACTTCGCAAGCGCTACGAACATCGGCAAAGAAGTTAGACAAGCCATCCATTTCTTCAATGGAGTAGCAATCGGTATCCGTTAATCGGCGGCCATTACCTTCTGTCATTAACGGTTCTTCTGGGCGTTGTTTCGCTTCTGAGTCACCGTCCAGTAAGTAAAACTCCAGTTCAGTTGCTACCACAGGCGTATACCCTAGCGCTTTAAAGCGAGCAACGATATTGGCTAAAATTTGCCGTGGATCAGGAAAGAAAGGCGAGCCATCAGGGTTGTACATCATGGCAAGGATTTGATCTCGCGGCGATTCAGACCAAGGAACAGGAATTGGTGTTGGATGAACAGGCAAGCAAATTCCATCACTGTCGCCCGTTTCAAATACCAAACCGTTCTCCAAAACATCATCGCCCCAATTATCAAAACCGATAACAGATTGAGGAAGCTTCACCCCGTCTTTTAATACCCCTTTTAAACCAGACGCTGGAATGCGCTTGCCTCGTAAGTTGCCATTTAAATCCGTGATAAAAAGATCAAATTCTTTATTACTTATTCCATGCTCCGGCATAACCAGTACTCTCGTGATAATTTATGTTTTTCGTCATCTTCTTAGTGCTAGGCATTTTTATGGACAGTGAAAAATTTTGTTTAATTTTCGATATTCTTTGATTTTTCTTTAGCGCCGTATTATCAATACGATCTAGTCCATATTGTGATCAAACAATGACTTCTGTTTTTTTGCAAGAGAAAGACGCTTTCACTCTATAATATTTTGTAAAAGGGCTTTTAATTGAACAATCCTTCACCTTTAAACATTACCTTAACCGACAGAAAGGACGGTGTAACTATCACCGAGTGGGTATATGTAAACCTGCGAAATGCGGTAATGAGTGGACAAATTCTGCCAGGGAGAAGCCTTACAATCCGCGAACTGGCCAGTGCGCTTAACGTTAGCCCGATGCCAATTAGAGAAGCGTTAAAAAAACTTGGCACGGAACGCGCATTAGAAGTGAGAGAAAATCGGCGTATTTTGGTGCCGAAAATGACCGCTATGAAATTCAATGAATTGTGTGACACCCGTATCGCGCTTGAGTCTCATGCCGCTGCACGGGCACTGCCGTATATTGACTCTCAGCGCTTAGAAGAACTGGAGAGACTGGACTTAGAAATAGACAAAGCACATGATATTAACGATGTAGAAGCAGGTATTCAGCGTAACCAAGCCTTTCACCGACAACTCTATTGTGCCAACCCGCATCAAGTAAGCTTGCCTCTGATTGAAAGCTTATGGTTGCAGCTCGGTCCCTTTTTACGCCTTGCCAATAGCCAATTGGAGGAACATTACCTTATTGATCGGCACCAAGAAGCACTGCAAGCGATTCGTAATAAGGACACATTAGCCTTGCAACTTGCCATTGCGGCAGACATTCGAGAAGGCATCGCGTTTGCTGGCACCCCTGAATTACTGCACCAATTTATAGCAACTGCGTCACTGTCTTAAAGAAAAGGGTGCAAGTCGAATAAAAACTCACCTTCAGCTGGATGGTTTTATCAAGAAACTAGGCTTCCAAGCGTTACATGAAGAGCTCGTTTCTAACATTAGATAATCAGTGCGCTCTTTAAAACAAGATGATAAATTGTTTTTTGTGATCACAAAATAATAGATTTCAATCAAGAATCAGCACTCAAAAAAAGGAACATGGGATAATGGCAAACCGAGCAAATACCGAGTTTATTTCTCCAGAAACTTTTAAAGAACTCGCTATTTTGGTTCAACATTTACGGGTTCCTAGTTTCCCCTCTGTACTCGAAAACTTTTTAAGCGGGCTCTGCCATTTCGACACCATTATTATGGTGACCTATAAGAAATCTTTTAAACCCATCATCATTCATCCAAAATCTCGTTCAGAACACAGCCCCACTCTTAATATGTACATTAACCAAGCGTACATACTCGACCCCTTGTTTAATAGCATTCAACAAGGTACCACTCCCAATGTCAGCCGCTTAGCCGATATGGCACCTGACTCCTTTGAAGAAACAGAGTATTACCAAACCTGTTATCGCAATTTCGACCTAGTGGATGAAATAAATTTAACCGTAATACTGGACGAGAGCACCACTTGCGCCATTTCCCTAGGCCGAAAACGCATCATGGGGCCGATAAAACGTGGGGAAATGCTCAAACTAAAAGCAGTTTTTCCGTTACTAGAAGCTCTCATAAAACAGTTTTGGTTAGCTCAGTCTCGTGACTACTTAGAATACGTGCCTTCCCATGGCCCGATTAAATACGCACTTAAAACCTTTGCTTGCGGAGTATTAACCCAACGTGAGCAAGAAATTCTGGCTCTCATCTTACGCGGGCACTCTTCTAAAGCCATTGCCGACCTCCTAGGAATCAGCGCAGGCACAGTCAAAGTGCACAGAAAAAATATCCACGCACGCCTCGACACTTCGACACAATCTGAAATATTTACTTTATTTTTAAACCATTTAGATGAGATGGACAGAGACCGTAGCTAAGCGCCCATGGGCAAGAAGACAAGGCTAAGAATGACCAGGCTTGCAAGCTAAATATTGCTGCAAGCCCAGTGTGAACACAGACAGAATAGGTTATTTTTTCAAGGCAGGTTGTTGCGGCGCCTCTAACAAAGGCTCATAACGCTTATCCGTTAAGGTTTTCATAAAAGCGACTAAGGCATCTATTTTACGCTCTGATAAAGCATGCGCCTTTAGCTCTTCTTTATCGACCGTAGCAGGCACTTCAGGCTCTGCCCATGGTTTGCCTGTTTCAGGGTTAAGCGAGTGCTTGGGGTTGTTGTAGTGGTCATAGAACGCCACTACGGTACGCAGATCCTTAAACACGCCATTGTGCATATAAGGCGCTGTGACCGCGACATTGCGCAAGGACGGCGTTTTAAATTTACCATCGTATTTAGGGTCCGTAACCGCCGGATTTTCGAGTAATCCATGATCCACAAAATCGCTACCCAAATGCCCTAGTTTCAATAGATTAGGGTTTGCTGGCACCCCAATATTACGGTACTGATGATTGGTAAAAGGCTCTTTTTCACTGTCTTCTGTTTTTAACATATGGCAGCTATTGCAATTGACATTGTTGTTAGAAAAAAACAGAGTTCGCCCCAAATCTTCCAATACTGTCAGCTGATATTCGCCCTTTAGAAAACGGTCGTATTTGCTGTCATAACTGCTAAAGGCCGCGGTTTCTTCAAACGCTTGCAAGGCCTTGCCAAAGGCAGCGTAAGCGGGTGCTACCTGCCCTTTCTTCAAAGCTTTTGAGGCAAAAATATTCGAGCCATAAAGACGTTCAAATGTTGCCTTATAAAGTGGGTTTTGCTGCAGTTTTTCCACCACTTGCTGATCGCTCGACAACCCCATTTCCACTGGGTTTAATGGTGGCCCTAATGCTTGATCTGCCAATGTGTTAGCACGGCCATCCCAAAACTGACCACCCACGTATTCTTCTAACGCCTCATCAAAATGAAAGTCCGGAGAGGTGTTGGCATACGCCGCCATTGGGGTATTACGCGACCCTAAGGCGTGACCATCATCGCCCAGAGAAACAAAGCCTTTACCTCGATTTAGCCGGTGATCAGTAAAGCCTTGATCAGGGACATGGCAGGTGGCACAAGACATGGTGCCATTGACAGAAAAAGCGGGATCAAAAAACAGCACCTGACCTAATTGCACCTCGCTAAGACCTTCCGCCTTAACCCCGCTGCTGATCAAGAATGCAGCACAAAATAAAGTAACAAGCTTCGTCATTTCCAAGTCCGTCGAATACTGGTGTAAATACTATAAAAAGGCTGCATTAGCAGCTTCCAAACGCTATCAAAATACGTCCTTTTGTCGGCTCCCAGACCAAAGTTACGCTCGCTTGGCGCATTCTTTGATAAGGCCAAAGTGCCAAACAGTCCATCCCATAACGCTAAGGCGCTGCCAAAATTGTGGCGCATATGAGACTGCTGATGGTGAGTCTGATGCTGAGCAGGTGAAATCAACAGCCGCTCTAGCCAAGACCAATATGCCAAACGAATGTGGCTGTGACGCAAGTTACCAGTAAAGGCAAACAAGACCACAATAAACACATTTCCACCTAATACTGTGTACAAATTTACCCGCGCACCAAAGCAAAAAATAAACACCCCAGTAATGGCCCCCGCCACCAAGGCATGGCGCAACGCGAACAGCATATTTTCCAATGGGTGCAAGCGGTAAAAAGTCAGAGGGTTGAGCGCTTCTGCACTGTGATGGACCTGATGGATCTTCCATAACCAAGCATTGCTATGCATCCAACGATGCAAGGCATAGCGGCTTAAGTCTTCTAGCACAAACAAACTCAAGGTATACAAAAGAATAATGTCACGATAATGCCAAGGCAGAAACAAAGGATCTGCCCAAGCATTTAGACCTTCTAGAGTCCACAATGCAACCGTTTGACCGGAAAGCAAAATAGGAAAGATTAATGCTACTTTGATCAACCAGTTGACCAAAAAATAACGATAATCCAATCGTGCGTCGCGACTCCACCAATAGCCCTTGAGGCGTGCTAGCGTGACGCTGTTACCCTGCTTTAGGTACCACACAAGAGCAATCACAGCGCTGACTAGCAAATACCCCCAGAAAACACGTTCACTGCCACTTAGTAAGGCGTGTAGTGGAGTATCAATCTCCATCTGCGTCAATTAAGCTTGCGGTCACGCCAATACGGCCAACAAGTTGACGGTAAAATGCCTTCTGCAAATCCAACAAACCTTGAAACAAAGGAATCATGTCATTGGTATTGTAGTTATGGTCTGCTGGGGCCTGTTGATACGCGAGCAAAGAGGCATCCAATGCTTGCTGCACTGCGACTAACCCTTCACTGCCTCCTTTAGCGGCAACAATGGTAGCAACATTGGGTTGCTGATCATCAGCCAGCAACTGTTGATTAGTAGCTAAAATGGCTCCAATAAAACCCCATGAGGCTTGGCTATAAGGGTATTGTTGATGTTCAGGCTCAGGCTTGCCTAAGGTTTTCTTTGTTAAACCACTGATCTGGGCAATACGCCAGTCACGGGTTTTATAAATGTTTTCAATTTCTGCATTGACCAACAAAGACAAGGCTTTATCCTGATCAGCAAGAAAGTCTGCTCGATGCTCTTGGTAGCCATCTCGAATAAGCGTAAGTCTCTTACAGACACTCGCACTGATCACATCCGCCATTTCGTGGCGACGTTCGCTCCATGGACCGCTGAACATAACGTCATCCAGTGCCCCTAGTGTCTTATAAGAGTTTTTGTACAAGGCTTTAGAAGCACTTGAATCGCTTTTCATCACCCGCGCTAAACTCTCATGGATGTTTTCCTTACTCATATGGAAGTAATCAACCATCAAGGGGTAATCCATCGCGGCAATGTCATAGGCGCCTAAAATATAGCTCGCCTGCACTCTTCCCCAACCTTGCGTTAAGCGCATAAAAGCCTGACGACGCAGGTCAGCTGAATCGCTGTCTAGTGCCTCTTGTAAGTCTGCACAATATTGCACGGCATGATTGGCATTGGCCTGAATTACCTTGTCATAAATCGCGACATATGGATCTTGTTCAGCGGCATGACTTAGTCCTGATGCTGTCAAACAAAATACCAATGACAGTTGCGTTAACGCTTTCATAGTTGCTCCAGAAAATGTAACAAGGCCGCGCGTTCGGCGTGGTCCAGTTCTGTAAATGTTGTTTTAGCTTGCTCTGCTTCACCACCATGCCAAAGGATCGCTTCTTCTGGTGTTGCCGCCCGTGCATCATGCAAAAAACGCTCTCCTGCACGGACTCGGCCGCCGATTCCCCATAATGGCGCAGTGCGATATTCCCGCTCACTGGCTAAGAACTCAGGCCGACCATCTTTTAGTGACGCTCCCATATCATGAAGTAGCAAATCACTATAAGGGTGAAACTTTTGCCCTTTTTGAGTGGTTAATGTCGCCCGGTGACAACCACCACAACCTAGCTCACTAAACAGGGCCTCACCCTGCTTCGCGGTCGCGTCTAATGCCACGGGTTGCGGCACTTTATGGCCACGAATATAAGCCGCAATGGCCTGCAAACGAAACTCGGGGAGATCCAATTCCCCGTGGGGAGAAGGCCTTCCTTTGGGGGCAGCTAGGCAATCTAGCTGAGCAGGCTGACACAATTCGTCTGGGTACAAAGGATTCGTCAACCCCAAGTCATGGGCCGCGGCATTAGCAGATTGGCTGACAATACTAGCCTCAGTGGCCTTCCAATTAAAGCGCCCTAAGATTTTTTCTGCCTGCTCGGGCGAATTTAGCCAATTAGGGCGACCACTAATACCATCGCCATTGCGGTCAGCAGGGTCTGCCCATTCCAGAATCTCACTGTCTGGTACGTCTTCCAGCAGGCCTAACCCCACCAATGCAGGAGGCTGACGCAATGAAATCACAGTTTCGTCAGCAAGTGGCCCGTAGGCCAATTGATCTAAATAGGGGTCAAACCTTGATAGGGTAACGAGTTGCCCATCTGGGTAAGTAAAGGGAACAGATTCTATACGTAATCGAGTCCGCGCTTCAGGTTTTACTTTGCCATTGCCATTGATGCCTAACTGAACCCCATAAACTGGGTCTGGCACACTATCGTGAAACGGAGCATCAATATTGTTAAGCAGCCAGCGTTGTTCGTGTTTACTTGGCTGGGTCAACTTGAATACTAGCGCACGCAATGGTTGGCCAGCTGCACTTAAGGTAGGTGCGCCGCCGCTGTCTACATGGCAACTGGTGCAGGTATTGGCATTAAAATGAGGACCTAATCCATCTCGCGCCGTGGTGGCACTGGGAGCTTCAACCCAAGGAATAGAAAAAAAAGATCGCCCAAGGATAAACTGATCGTATTCCGTGTCATTCATAGCAAGCGGCTGAGCAAAAGGCTTGCTGCTTTTTGAATTAGTAAACAAGGCACTAGAATTCGTCTTAGGCGAATCAAGTGCAGCTTCACTGTAAACCAAACTAGGCCATACCAGAAACACAAAAACGCCTCGAAAAATCCATTTCGCGACGCTACAACCGTTACTTTTCATAGTTTTCTAATTTAACCGGCCTGCTCTAATTAAAGAAGGAGACACACAGACTTATCAAAAAACCATGATAAACCTGTGCTCTCCTATCCATGTTTTCTGCTAGCTTAGATCTGAGTTTCTTCAGCGTCAGTGACATCGTTAGTTGTCAAAGAAATACCGTACGCTTTCGCAACAACAACCATTTGGTCGCCTAAACGACGTAGCTCATTTTTCAAGGTTACAATATTTTGTACGCTGGCTTCGTTTTCAGGATGAATTTGGTAATCGAAGTGCATGGTGGTCGTTGCCAACTGGTTAATTTTGGCAATACGCATTTCGATGTCAGCCATTAACGCTTTGATTTTAGCTTGCTCTTCGCTTGACAGGTTATCGAAGAAGGCTGGCCCTACTTTTTTCCCTTTGTACTCACCTAGCAAGACGTTTTTGATGCCTTGGTAGTTTAAGTCGATATCACGGTGTGTATTATCAGAGAAACAAGAATGCTCGTCTTCTTCACTTGGTGTTAGTACCGCAACCGCAATTCGCTCATTGGCCAATTCAGATTTAGAAAACACACCCATTGCTGAGAAAATTTGTTTCAAAGACGTCGCTGTAGAGAGGTTTTTATCCTTTTCAGCACCGCTTAATTGGTCTAACAAGGCCGCACGATATAGGCCGTTATTACCAATGATTTTTGTATTCCACGCACTAGACACTTTCGCTAGGTCGTAAACCAACTTGTCTGTTGCTGCTTTTAAGTAATCTAAACGGCGCTGTTTCAATTTATCCGTGGTGAAATCAGACAATGGGCGCTGACCAGCTGTCATGGCGCCATTGGTGATCTTGTCTTCAATCATATTGTTGTAGTCTTGGTCTTGACCCCACAATAGAAACTCGATCGCGTGGTAGCCACTTGCCACGTTCGCATCGCCACCGTTTTCATTCAATTCAGTCAGCACTTCAGGGGTGATTTTAGTGACATTTACTGGCGCTGCGTCTTCACCACCTGGAGTGAATACGCCTTTAGTATCAATAATATTACCGCTGGTACGCTGATAGTTTGCATCTTCTGTATAGTCAATCAGGTTTTCATCTAGTGGCCAAGCGTTAATCTGACCTTCTAAGCCACCGTAGGCTTCTGCTACCCAGCCATCTTCAGCATCAATCGGGCCATTAGACAAACGGAAAATCTCTGTTGTACCGTAACTTTCACGAGAAGCTAACCAAGCATTTTTAGCTGCTTGTAGGGTTTCTGCTGTGGGATTTTTGGCAAAAGCATCAATCGCCACTTTAAGAGCTTTTGCGCCTTCTAATGCATCTTGGTAGTTCGCAGTCGCTATGGTTGCGTAGGTATTCAAGGTGGCACGTTGTGCACTTTGAGACACAGCAGCCATACTTGGCATAGAAAGGCTAAGTGTTGCCCCTACAATAAGGGTATTTAGAATTGTTCTCACTTTCATTCACTCCTAATGTGTTTTTTAAAAATCATTTAGAGGCCGTTTACGATTAAGCAGCCCCTTACTATGAACAACCTTGATTAATTGGCTTCTACCACTGAGGCCGCCCGCTTCGCTTGTGACTCACGCCCACGCAGTTGCCATCTAAGTACCAGCAAAACCAGCACCCAATAAACACCCAACATAAGCAAATCCCAACCAATAGGCTGTGAACGATAAGCAAAAAGAGAGGCTAACAAACCACCAAATACGGAACTGTCGCTTAACACGCCAGAAATATCCCAAACCGTACTGTACATCCAAGCGGGCAAATCGGTTACGGCTAATGGACCACCTAATAGTTTCCCCGCGGCGGTTAAAAACAGCGCAGCACCTAAGAACAGCAACATGGTTTCGGTGACCCTAAAGAACCATTTCCAAGAAATGTATTTGCCACCGATCTGTAATAAAAAGAACAGTATCATTGCCAACGCCAAACCAATGGCGGCCGCAACAAAGAAGTTAACATAAGAAGCAAAAGAGTCTAACTGCAAGAGAGAGCCATAAAGAAACATCACGGTTTCTGAGCCTTCACGGCCTACGGCAATCATTGCTAAGAAAAAAACGCCCCACCAATTTGAAGACTGAGTGCTTTTTTCTAACCCCTGTTCCAGGTCTTTTTTCATGGTACGGCCATGCGCTCGCATCCACATTACCATTTGTACAATTAATATACTGGCAAAGGTCAACATACCGATTTCAAACCAGTCTCGCGCTGCGCCACCCAAAATATCTGTGACACCAATTAAGGTTAGCGTGAGCAATCCCGCCAGCCCAAAACCGGCCAAAATGCCTGCCACCAGCCAGATCTTGCCTTTTTGAGCGCCAGGGCGACCGTTCATCCAAGCGTACAGAATACCAATGACGAGCAATGCTTCTATGCTCTCACGACAAACAACAAAAATAATTTGTCCCATGACTTAATCCTGAGCCTTAACGGTAATTTTACCGCGCGCAGCTGGGGCAAAGTCGTCATAATAATCGTAGCTACCCACATCTAATGGGGTGATGACCAAACTGGTATTGGCGCCCATGAATAAGACTTTTTCTTGACGTAATTGATTACTTTCAAACTCGGCAGGTTTACTGCCAATGTTTTTTACTACCAGCCGGAATTTTGTTTTCGCTGGCACAATCAGCTCAGCAGGTAACAAAGCGCCATCTTTCATTTCGATCAAATAAGTAGGTAGCTTAGTATAACGAGGATCGTGGGTTTGTTGGCTAAATCCATTCGCATCAATTTGCGTACTTTTTTGTGCGCCACTTTCTGCCGCCCATACTTTCATTGTTGTCAGAACACACAATAGGGAAAGGAAAAAAACACCGATCAACTTCATTTATAACATCCAGCCATAATAGGTTAAGCAATGGGAATGCTGGGGCATTAGTCATTCCCTCTTCATATAATTGCACGCACAGTTCTCAAATAATGCGCGCGTTTACAAGGTACGCACTTGCCAATTGTCTATAATTTAAAAGAATGGGTAACAACAAGCGCTAGCAATCTTCTTGCTTTAACAATATGTTAACAAGAATACTTCTCATAATCATTATTTTTTACGCACTTCCAGGCAAAACGACAAAAAAAACGCATTGTCCAAACACCCGCTCGTTATGACACCAATAGGCGCTTGTCTTTCACGAATTTACTATCGAAATAAGGAGAAACAAGCAGAAAAATACTGAAATAGAGAAAAACCCAGCACTGTGTGGGTATCGGTAATGAAAAAAGACCATGGGTGACGTGCATTAAAAATCCCTTAACACTTACCCAGAAAGACAATGGGGTCTACCGGGTAAGTGAAAGTCACCATCTTTATCTAGCGCCAGCAAACCAAGACTGCCTAGCCTACATAGGCGAATCCAAACGTTTATAATTTCGGTGTATTTTTCCATCGCATGCAGCGATTTGTCACCACCATTACCGGATGCTTTAGCACAAGCTGACTTCGCTTTTATAGGCGAATCCAAACGTTTTTAATTTCGGTGTATTTTTCCATCGCATGCAGCGATTTATCACCACCATTACCGGATGCTTTAGCACAAGCTGACTTCGCTTTTATAGGCGAATCCAAACGTTTTTAATTTCGGTGTATTTTTCCATCGCATGCAGCGATTTATCACCACCATTACCGGATGCTTTAGCACAAGCTGACTTCGCTTTTATAGGCGAATCCAAACGTTTTTAATTTCGGTGTATTTTTCCATCGCATGCAGCGATTTATCACGACCATTACCGGATGCTTTCACCCCACCAAATGGCACGGTCGTATCGCCATCTCCCCAGGTATTAACCCACACCATGCCACTCTCTAGTTGACGGCTCACACGATGGGCTCGTGACAAATTACTGGTCCAAAGCGCCGCTCCTAAACCATATTTAGAATCATTGGCTAAGGCAACAGCTTCCTCTTCAGTGTCAAACGTAGCCACCGCAAGTACAGGCCCAAAAATCTCCTCTTGAACAAACTCCATGTGGTTTTTGGCATCGGTAAAAATCGTCGGTTTAGCAAAAAAACCCTGCCCTTCTTGATACTCAGGCAAACCGCCATAAACTAAGGTTGCACCATCGGCTTGGGCGCTGTTAATAAAGCGTGCAACAGTTTCAAGCTGAGCTTTGTCCACCATCGGCCCCATGTTAGTGGCTGGGTTCAATGGATCCCCCGCGACATAACCTTTTGCCGCGTCAATTAATGCCGCCATAAATTCGTCTTTAATACTGCTTTGGACATATAAGCGCGAGCAGGCAATACAGACTTCACCCTGGTTGGTAAAAATAGACGCTGCCGCTCCTTTTGCGGCGGCAGCGATATCTTCGCAATCGGCAAACACTAGACAAGGTGATTTACCACCCGCTTCAATCCACACCCGTTTCAAATTCGACTGCCCCGCATACTCCATCAACAAACCAGCAACACGACTTGATCCAGTAAAAGCAATCACTTGCACATCATTATGCAGAGCAAGTGCCTTACCAGCTGTATGTCCATAGCCAGGTAACACGTTAAATACGCCATCGGGCACACCGGCTTGGGTTGCCAGCTCAGCTAGACGCAGCACACTTAGTGGTGATTTTTCAGACGGTTTTAAAATAACACTATTGCCTGCAGCCAGCGCGGGAGCGACTTTCCAGGAAGCCATCATTAACGGGTAGTTCCACGGTGTAATAGCCGCGATCACGCCAATCGGTTCATGGCTAATCAAGGCCAGGTTAGATCCGCCTGTTGGGGCTATTTCACCGTACAGTTTATCAATGCCTTCGGCTGTCCAGCGAAAACAATCAATGGAGTCGGGAATATCAATGCCAACCATTTCAGAAATCGATTTGCCCATATCTAACGTGTCTAGCAGGGCAAATTCGTCTTTATGCTGTTCAATCAGTTGCGCCCATTTAAGCATGATATTTTTACGTTCACGGGGCGCCATGGCTGACCACACACCGCTTTTAAAGGCCTTTTTAGCGGCCGCCACCGCCACCTCTACATCCGCGGAATCACAACTAGCAACCTGGCTAAGTAAGGCTTCTGTGGCTGGGTTGATGCAGTCAAAGGTGTCACCATTGACTGCATCAACATATTGACCATTTATGTATGCTTGGCTAGGAAAAGACAGAGAAGCGGCCAACGTTTTCCATTGTTCATAACTGTTCATGATTATTTCCTTAAGTAGTCGCTTGATCCCAAGAGTGACTTCTAGACAACAAAACGACGAATGCAAAGATACTGACAAACTACAAAAATTACAGAAAGAAAACCATATCCCTAAAGTGGTACACAAACCGCTACAGGGCTACCCCCAATTTATCTGTCGCACTCTGCGCTTAGGCTTTCCCTACAAGGGTCTTTAGCCTGTTGCGATGGCTGGGGCGCATTGCTGAATTTTTTTGATTAACCACTGAATACTTTCCTGACTATCATAAAGCTGATGAGAAAAAATACTCAAGGACAAGTTTGGCACACCGTCTGGCAACAACACGCTGCGCACTGGCAGCATCGCGGTAAGCTCTTTGGCGATATTCGCTGGCACACACATAATGCTGTCAGACTTAGCCGTCACCATACCGCCAATCGCATAGCTCTGTACTATCATCGAAATTTGTCGTGATTGATGCTGGTCTAACAACCACTGATCAATTGGATCTGCCCCTGAATTAACCAATGGTAGATGAATATGCGGCGTCGCCAAAAATGTGTGTAGATCCAGCCGATCTGGCAGGGTATTTGCCGTTCTTACAATCCCCACATATTGATCGGTCAACCAATGTTGACGATGATAATACCTTGGCACAGATTGCAACTCATCAACCCCGATAAAAAGATCCAAGCGCCCTTCTTCTACTCGCTCCATGCGTAAATTTTCAGGCAATATGTCGATCGCGATGCGAATATTCGGTGCTTCTTCTTGGAGTCGACTGGCCAACTGCGGCAAGGCATAGAACTCAAAATAGTCCACCGCACCAATATAAAATGTTTTTGCTTCACGGCTTGGGTTAAAAGGTTTCACCTTATTGAAGGCCAAATCCAATGCATTTAACCCTTTGCGTACATCTGGTATTAAGGCCAATGCGGTGGGCGTTGGCTCCATGCCCATTTTGGTTTTAATAAACAAAGGGTCATCAAAACGATTACGCAACTTTGCCAATACATGGCTCGCCGCAGATTGGCTCAAATGCAGCGCTTTGGCAGCACGCGATAAGCTCCGCTCGCGCTCTAGCACCACCAACAAACGCAACTGGCTTATGTCCATATCCATAGGTTATCGAAATCTCTCATATGCTAAACAAAATATCACATTTTCATCATAACCTAATTTAACGTACAACTAGCATATTGTTATTATAGTGTGATGGCGACATGCCGGATTCGGCATCGACCACAGATAATCCACTAACATCATCGACCAAAAGAGACAGATGCTATGAGAAAAGTAACGGTTGCGGCCACCCAAATGGCGTGCTCTTGGAACATTGAGCAAAACCTAGACACAGCAGAACGCTTAGTAAGACAAGCAGCACAACAAGGTGCGCAGATTATTTTACTGCAGGAACTGTTCGAAACCCCTTACTTCTGCATCGAGATCAGTGAGTCTTATCATGCGTTAGCCACTACGCTAGAAAATAACACCAGCTTTAAACGTTTTTCTGCGCTGGCTAAGGAGCTCGAAGTCGTCTTGCCTTTTAGCTGGTTTGAAAAAGCCGGTAACGTTCGCTATAACACGGTCGCCATGATCGATGCCGATGGCAGCTTAATGGGCACCTATCGTAAAACCCATATTCCCGACAGCGATGGCTATCTGGAAAAGTATTACTTCAGTCCTGGTGATACCGGTTTTAAAGTATGGGAAACACGCTATGCCAAAATCGGTGTGGGCATTTGCTGGGATCAATGGTTCCCTGAAACGGCGCGCAGCATGGCACTGCAAGGAGCCGAAATTCTCTTCTTCCCAACCGCCATTGGCAGTGAACCAAGCCAACCACAACTGGATAGCCAGCCACACTGGCAACGCGTAATGCAAGGCCATGCAGCCGCAAACCAAACACCGGTAGTGGCCTCTAACCGCATTGGTACTGAGACCGCACAACACCGTGATTTGTCTTTGACCTTCTACGGCTCTTCTTTTATTACCGATGATAGCGGCGCCAAAGTGGCAGAAGCCGATCGCACCAGTGAAAGTGTTTTGCTGCACGAGTTCGACCTAGACCACTTGGAGTTCCAGCGTCAAGCATGGGGCTTATACCGAGACCGTCGTCCTACTCATTACGCCACCATTCAAACATTGGATGGGAAAACGCCGGCCAAATCATAATCCCAATGGCGACGTAAATTTATAAGTAAACACAATAGGACTGACTATGAGCGCTCTGCTGGACACCACGCCAAAACAAGATGGCTTTCGCATGCCAGGTGAACATGAACCACAAGATCAAGTGTGGCTCGCTTGGCCAATTCGAGAAGATAATTGGCGTGAGTCTGGCAAACCTGCTCAACAGGCCTTTGCGCGAGTCGCTAACACCATCGCGCAATCCACCGCCGTTACTGTTGTTGTATTGGCAAGCCACTATGACATTGCGCGCGCCGCTCTTAACGAAGGCATTCGTGTGCTTGTGCAACCTTATAATGACAGTTGGATGCGAGATATCGGAGCCACCTATGTGGTAAATGACAAGGGACAGCGTCGCGCCATAAGCTGGCAGTTCAACGCTTGGGGTGGCAAGCTAGATGGCTTGTATTCGCCTTGGGACTTGGACGACGCTATGGCGGTCAAAATGGCCTCTGTCACAGGCGACGATTATTACCAAGCCCCCTTCATCTTAGAAGGTGGCTCCATTCATAGTGATGGTGAAGGCACCTTATACACCACAGAAGAATGCTTGCTGCACCCAAGCCGTAACCCTGATTTGAGCAAAGCCGATATCGAAGCCTATTTGGCAGATTACCTCAACATTCAAAAAGTCATATGGCTAACCAACGGCTTGTTTAACGATGAAACCAACGGCCACATTGATAATATCATGCACCTGGTTCGCCCAGGTGTTGTCGCCCTCACTTGGTGTGATGATCAAAACGACCCTCAATACGCCATTAGTCGTGCGGCATATCAGGTATTACAAAGCAGCACTGATGCCCAAGGCCGAGCAATTGAAATCATCAAATTACCCTTACCTGGGCCTCTTTATATGACGGCCACAGAAAGCCAAGGCATTCAGCAAACCGACACCATGGAGCGCCACGATGGTGATCGTTTAGCGGCGTCTTATGCCAACTTCCTGATCAGCAACCAGAGTGTCATTTTTCCTCTACTGGACACCAAAACAGACAAGCAAGCAGAGCAAATTTTAGCCGCGGCGTTCCCTCTCCATCAAGTTATTGGGGTACCCGCTAGAGAGATTCTCTTAGGCGGTGGCAATATCCACTGCATCACCCAACAAGTCCCCAAACAAGACTAACGGCGCCTTCACGCCAGACTAACCTTATCCTTTGAAAGGCGCTTTATGTGCATCACCTGTTAACGTATCCAGTGCGTTCACAGGTGATTTATTAACACTCTACGGTCTGTCATTTTTTCTCAAAATCGATTTCAAAAAAAACCATTTTGTAGAGCAATATAATGATTTGTCCGATTTCTTCTCTGTGCTAATCTCACCAAGACGTTCTGTCGTTATTCAGGCATAACGCGTGTTTTGTTAAACCCTTTTCAGGCAAGAGCAAACAAAGGAAGGTTTTCATATTGCTCAATAAAACTGATTAGGGTGCTTTGTTCCTTATTTAAATAATAGCGTTGTACGCTTAGGGTTATAACAATGGATTCCACCTTCACTTTATTGGATTTAGGCTGGCAGCCTTATTTTCAACAACAACTGTCATTGGATGACTTAGAATCTAACCGCATTGCACGTATTTGCTCCCATCACAATAACAGCTACCAACTGGTTGACGAGTCTGGCTTGTTTTCCCTATCGGAACAAGCTGACATGCCAGCGATGACAATAGGTGATTGGGTCATTACCGATGCTGAACAGGTATTTTTACGGCGTTTAGATCGTGCTTCTTGGTTCGACAACTGCGCGGCAAATATTGATACAGTGTTTATCGTTTGCGCATTGGACACCCACTTCAATCTGCCTTTGATCAAACGTTACCTTGATCTGGTGCATGAAGCACAAGCCGATGCCGTTGTGGTTTTGAGTAAAGCGGATTCTTGTGAGGACAGCCACGAAAAACGTGCTCAAGTAGAGCGCCTAGACCCGATGCTGATCGTTGAAACCGTTAATGCACTGGACTTAAGCAGCCTCGATTGCCTTTCTCCTTGGCTCAAAAAAGGTAAAACCATTGCCTTGCTGGGGGCCACTGGCGCGGGTAAATCTTCGCTGATCAATACCCTGATGCAAGCCCCACCTGAACAACGACCTAAGATTGGCGCTTCCAATGCACTACAACCGACGCCTACAGGTGCTATTTTATTAGACACCCAAGGGTTAAGAGAGCTGCAAGTTGCACAATACAACGCAGGTAAAATAGAAAGTTTTGCCGATATTCTAGCGCTCACAGAAAGCTGCCGTTTTAGTGATTGTCAGCATCAAGGAGAACCTGGGTGTGCCATTAGCATGGCACTCACACAAGGCCGTCTTGATGAACAAAGGGTGAGTAACTTCCTATTAATGCGTACTGAACAAACAGATGACAACATTAAGGCGAAATCTAAACCACAAGAAAAATTTTATCGCAGTGCCCAATCGGATATACGTGCTCGTAAGCACAGTGCGGCTGACTAACACCACAAACTCTTCTCAAGGATGACAATACTATTAAGCGCCATGCTGTACTCATCACCATGGCGCTTGACCTGACGGCTAACTGCTCTGGGTATATCTTAACTAACGCGACACGTCATAACTTAGCTCTAGACTACTAAATCCCCTTGCTTAATACTCTTATTAAAGCCATCCATCGTGATCACTTAAAGAAAGTGGACAGACCATGATTAGCGTTAGACAGCCAATAGTAGAAGACCTCACCTTGAATCAAGATGAGGCCTTTTACTCGGCTGACGCTTACCCCGTTTACTAATACTAGCGCCATCAAACAAACCTGAGATAACGAGATTCAAGCTTACTGCTATCGAAATCAGCAACAAACCTGAGATAACGAGATTCAAGCTTACTGCTATCGAAAGCAGCAACAAACCTGAGATAACGAGATTCAAGCTTACTGATATACGGCAACAGCGGATGCCGCTAGCGGCTCTTCTTTTTCACCCCTTGGGTGGCTTTAAATCTAGGGTTAGATTTGCAAATCACAAATAAACGCCCTTTT
This sequence comes from Marinomonas pollencensis, assembly GCF_003387375.1. Lineage (GTDB taxonomy): Bacteria > Pseudomonadota > Gammaproteobacteria > Pseudomonadales > Marinomonadaceae > Marinomonas > Marinomonas pollencensis. The sequence goes on from NZ_QUNG01000001.1 coordinate 262,954, forward strand.
CGTTTCACCACTTTACAGTCTGGATTCCGCGTCTTTGCACTCTTAAGTGAACTTACTACTTTCATTTATCTAGCCCTCATTTTCTACTACGGTAACGACGTTTAAACTGAGCAATGCGCCCTTCGCCATCATGAGTACGCTGCTCGCCAGTGTAAAATGGGTGCGATGCGCTAGACACATCGATCGCCATATAAGGATACTCTTTACCATCGCGCTCAACGGTCTGATCCGTTTTAACCGTAGAACCAATCATGAAATAACGATCGATACGTGTGTCATGAAAAACAACCGTACGGTAGTTAGGATGAATTTTTGATCTCATCTTCTTCTCCACTAATGTTATGTTATAACATTTTATAGCTTTTTTAATACTTTATTGCAACCAAAAAAAACGGCCCTTCGAAAAGGACCGCTTCAATCTTGTGCTTAGCTGAGCAAAAAAAGACTAATACGGAGAATCATTCATCATCGCCACCCATTGCTCAACATGCTGTTTAAACTCGGCCATTTTCGAATTTGGAATTTCCTGTAAGGTAGGAATATCGGTGGTCATCGCATTCACAGGCTTACCATTTACATGCAGTTCATAGTGTAAATGCGCGCCTGTTGTACGCCCTGTATTTCCTGATAAAGCAATCACTTGACCACGCTTAACGTGTTGGCCTTTTTTCACCAAAATTTTACTAAGATGCAAAAAACGCGTGCTGTAAGGACCTAGATTATCAACATCTAAATATTTACCTGCGTATTTCTGGTAAGCCACTCGCGTGACCACACCGTCCCCCGTTGCTAACACTTTAGTGCCCGTTGGGGCCGCCAAATCGGTGCCATTATGAGGCGATAATCGCCCAGTAATAGGATGACGGCGATCAGGGTTAAAGGGTGAACTAATACGATAATGAATTTTAGTGGGCCAACGTAACAATGCTGGCGTCAAACCATTACCATTTTGGTCATAAAAGCGCCCATCGGAATGCAAAAAGGCATGGTAGGTTTCGCCTTTAATCGTTAGCTGAATAGCCTCTATTTGCGTTCTACCGACACTTTCTCCATTGACATCACCGGTCTCTACTACGAGATCAAAACTGTCTCCTGCACGAGCATCTTTGCGAAAATCAATGCGGGTTTTGAACAAGTCTCTGATAATAACGATATTGGCATCTGACAGACCCAGCTTTTTAGCCGATTGATAAAAGCTACCGACAATCTTGCCGTGCAAAGCATGTTGCGAGTAGTTGATTGGCAGAGCGTTTTCTTGATAGCTAAAGCCACCATTTTTATGACGCACAAACGAGATGCTTTTACTTGGGTTAATTCGCCGTGACAGGCTTTTTAATTGGCCATCTTGGTCCAGTTCAAAGCTGAGCGTATCACCCGCTAAAAGCGGCTCCAACACCAAATATTCTTCATCTGCTTCTAAGATGGAATACATGTCATGACGAGACAAACCCAATCGATTGAATATTTTCTCCAGCGTTTCTCCAGACTTTATAACATGCTCAATAATCTGCGGTACTGGGGCCGTACTCGCAATGTCTTGCAGAGGGTCAGTGGAAACGAGTGGAGTGGCTGTATCTGGACTGGTGGGCTCTACTGTATTGGCCTTGATAGGCACTTGGGTTAACGTGCTATTTGGTAGCACATAGGTTTCTGGATCTGGGCTAGGGGCAACTAACCCTCGGTACACCAACATCAAAAGAATAAAAACAGCAGAGATCAAAACTAGCCAAGCTTTTGGGCCAGAAGGCTGCCAGCGCGAAAGGCGATTTTCAGAAGACATAAAAAAAATAACTCGTTAAACAGGATAAAGCGGCTCTAGCTGAACCAATTAAGCGCCCAAAACATTATTAACAGGGTCAGATATTCATTAAACCATCTTTAACTGTTTGGAATGCATACGGTTAAGTACCATTAAATTCGTTTGATAGGCTAATAAACCAAACGAATTTAATGGTAATTTTCACTTTCTATACCGAAGATATGATTCTGGGCATCAAAATAACTGGCGAGAATACGGCATTCTCGCCTCTAAGGAAATCCCTTTGATCAATAAAAGCCCATAAGGCCCTCTATATCACGCACCAGGGCTAAAAATAATGCAGTAATTGGATCGAGGTATCGTTCCAACTTTGGGCTTCATACCATGAGTGAGAAGCTTTCAAACGCAGCTGCCAATTTGGCGCTAACTGATGCGCCCAAACGCCATTGACGCTGCGACGCTCTGCGTTGTGGAGGTTAATATCCGTTAGGTATTCAAAACCTAGCTGCAAATTATTCTGCTCGCCATACCAAAGCCACTTCAATTCAGGCCCCACTTCTAGACGATAGCCATCTTGGTAATCTTGATCTACCGAGGCGCTGCCATTCAGCAGTACAGAGAACATACTACGGCCTATTTCTTGGGTGACACCTGCACCACCTTTTAAGCGAAATACCAACTCGTCATTTATGCTTTCATCACGCAACAAGGAAGCATTAACCTGCCAAGATTTCGGTGTTACCAACGCATTTTTGGGAGCAAATGAACGAATATTAATAAATGAAAAAGTATCCACTTCTACTGACTCGGCTTCATCCCATCGTAGGCTACCACTGAACATAGAAAGCTCAGCACCTTTTAAGTAACCACCTGGCGGGTCCAATAAACCATGATAAGACGGTCGATACTCTAAGACTGAATAAGCGTTACTGTCCTTTGTTCCTAAAGACAAACCTAGGCGCTGGGTTAAATGCCCTTGGTCATCGCGCAATGCCGGTGGTTCAACGGGGGCAAAAACCTCTCCTCGTTGGCGCTTACTACGTAATGAGAGCAGCTTAATCGAACGTCCATTTAAATAGCTGGAAGTCACTTTTTTACGAGCCACCAAATAGCGGCTGTATTCATAAGCCACTTCTAAAATTTGCGCCTGGTCTCGATCGCTGTATGTGTCTAGCTCAGTGAGATCTAATTGCTCGTTATCGACTAGGGCTTTTGCTACCTCAATCCGCTCATCGTCTATTTGCGTCAGCATATTCGACATTCTATTTAGCAAAGATGGACGATAACTGGCCTCATCAATCATATTGGCTTTTTTAAGCACCCGAACAGTATCGGCGGGTATCGCCCAAAGGGAAAACTCGTCAGCCAAATTCAACCGTGGACTGCTGGCATCAAGTAAGGTCAATAACTGATAGGAGCAGTTTTCTGAGAAAAAATAATACGACATTTGGGTGCTTTGCATCTCCCACACATGACGTATAAATTGCTGCACCTCAAACGGGGTTAGGTCGAGCTTGTATTCCCAAATATCACGGCTTTCAAGAAAGTTGTATTCTTTTACTTTTTGGTAATAAGGCATCACAGACACCACACCAGGATAGCCACCTGTCAGCCCTTTGTAACTAAATACCAACTGGTTATCATCAGGATCCGCATTGGCAGCATAATTTACTGCATAATCTAATAAAGGGGCATCGTTGCCTTTCTTTTTGACGCGAAACAGAGTGTGCCCATACATGGATGAAGGGCTATTCAAATAGGCTGCTGGAAAAATCAAATAAACACTTTCACCATTAATTTGAGCAAACCAAGGGTCGAAATCTGGGCATTCAATTTGCTGCAACGGCAAATCTGGCCTTTGTTTTTTCAACCAAAAAAAACGTGCTGGGTATCGGCATTGGGCGGCTTGATTAGTATCCGCCAACGTTGGCCCTTGGATAAACCCGGCTAACGTTGCCTTAAGCTCTGCCGCTGGGCTTTGGTTGCCCTGTTGTGACATAAAGAAATTTGGGTCATCGATCTGACTACCGCTTCCTTTAATCGCACCTACACCATGGTAGTGCAATAAGTCTCGCCATTCTTTTTTACCAGCAAGAGCATCGATTTCACTATCAGACAAGGGCAAAGCAATGGCTGCAAACAAAGAGGATGATAGGGAAGAAAGTACTAAAAAGATTAAAAAGCGCATATAAATAAAAGCTACCAACAAAAAATGAGGGCAATGGATGCCCTCATTTGGTCAAGGTCAATTAGGGATTAACCTAGGTATTTAGACAACTCTTTTGAGTCAGACATAACGGACATGATTCCGTCATACGCTGTTGTTGGAGTGGCTTGAGCATCAGCAAAAACCGTGTCGAAATGAGACTGCATTTGCTCATTAAAGATGGCTTTATCCGCCCCTTCAACGCCCATTAGATCAGCCAATGCATTCAATGTTTCGCCATCACCTTTCGCCATATCTGTCGCCAGAGGCTCTAGGTTCTCGTTTAGGAACATAGCAATGCCATCAGCCAGTGGGCCGTTCGCATCTTCACAACCCAAGGTACCAGAGGTCATACCAAATGTTTGGTTACCAGAAGTCGCATTGGTCGTCGCCGCCATAACGTGCTCGTACCACTCATTGGCGTCTTGGAAAACAACCGCCGTACCCAGACCACAACCCGCAGGGCCATGAGAGGCAGCGAAAGATGAAACAGAGGCAGTAGCAATGACTGCAGATAAGATAAGTTTTTTCATAATGATTACCTATAATTCCATTAATAAGTTCTAACCAGTATTCCCAGATAACACTGTTTATAACAACCACTTCCGTAGGCCGAGCTTCTTCTCCTAGTGAGTGGTTACTCAAGTGAAACAGCTACTAGCAGGTTATAGGAAGGCCTCTATGGATGTAAAGAAAAGGTCATTATTAAGCACAAAAAAGTAGGGTTTTATTAAAACACAACACTTTATTTGAACAATTTTCCTTCTATTCTTGAGAAATTTTCACCATTAATAAAGGAAGGCCAAAAAGCACATGATAGAAATGACTTTTACCTGCCTGTAGCCACAGAAAACGACATCTATCATGGAAACCGCCTAGGCACATGGACGCCGCCAGTCAGACTACGTACTATTACTTACAAACCATTACAATCTGCAATGCACCAAAGGCTTACTTCCATGACCCGTTTTTCAGCGACCAGCGTTCAACCTTGTCACTATTTACGCCAAGAGGATACGCGACAAGAAAGCGTGCTATTGGTTGAAGAAGCGCCTCTCGCAATCAGCATTAACGACATAACTCATGCGGTCATGATGGTGACACCCACTTCCCTTGATGCCTTTGCTATCGGATTTGCCTTTAGCGAAGGATTAATCGAAAACGCTCAAGAGATGCGCGATATTAGCCTCGAAAAGACTTCCACTCAGCATCCTGAAATTGATGGTTTTGCAATTAATTTAATCGTTAGTCAGCGACGTTTTGCTGACTTTAAAAAAGGCCGCATCGCTCGTTTAGGAGCTACCGGATGTGGCTTGTGTGGTGTTGAATCATTAGATTATGCGCTGCCTCAATTAACGCCGCTTATACCCAGCGATATTTTGTCAGACTCAGTATTACGTGGTTTAAAAAGCCAACTTTTTGAGCATCAAATTATTGGTAAAGAAAGCGGCGCTATCCACGCGGCGCTGTTGGTTTCTCCACAAGGCGAGCCATTGATTGCCATGGAAGACATTGGTCGTCACAACGCACTGGATAAAGTACTAGGCTATGCGTTACAACATAATATAAATCTTCATAATCACAGTGTGGTCATGTCGAGCCGATGCAGCACAGAACTAATACAAAAAGCGGTTCGTTCTGGTTTATCCTGCTTGATTCATCTTGCTTCGCCCAGTACCTTGGCGGTTAAACTTGCACGGCAGTATGGTTTGACTCTTATTCATTTACCCAAGCAAGACGCTCCAAGAATTTTTGCGTCGTCTTATCAACTTAAAGGCAACTAATCATGTCTAAAAATAGCTTCTACACTCCTTACAAAGGACCTGCCGGCGGCTGGGGAGCATTACAAAGCACCACAAAACACTGGCTTAAAAGTGATAATGCGGTTCGCAATGTGTTCACCATGCTCAAGACCAACCAACCAAATGGTTTTGATTGCCCGGGCTGTGCTTGGGGCGAAAAACACGACCCTGCCAAGATACGCTTTTGTGAAAACGGCGCCAAAGCCGTTAACTGGGAAGCAACGTCCCGTCGTGTCGACGCCGACTTTTTTAAGCAACACAGCGTCAGTTGGCTAAACACGCAAAGTGACTACTTCCTTGAGTACCAAGGTCGCCTGACTGAACCAATGCGCTATAACGCACAAACAGATCACTATGAGCCCATCTCGTGGGAGCAAGCGTTTGCGCAAATCGCCGAGTCTTTGAAGGCTCAAGAAGATCCAAATCAAGTGGCTTTTTATACTTCAGGTCGTGCCAGTAACGAAGCGGCTTTCCTCTATCAATTATTTGCCCGCGCTTACGGCACCAACAACTTCCCAGACTGCTCCAACATGTGTCATGAAGCCAGTGGTTATGCCTTGATCAGCAGTTTAGGCATAGGCAAAGGGTCCGTTGAAATCGATGACTTTGAACGCGCCGATGCAGTTTTTGTATTTGGTCAAAACCCAGGGACTAACCACCCTCGGATGCTTGAAACATTGCGTGAGGTGGTGTCTCGTGGCGCCCAGCTACTGACTTTCAACACTCTACGTGAGCGTGGTCTAGAGCGCTTCCAAAACCCTCAAAACCCAATTGAAATGCTCACCAATGGCTCTAAGCCAACCCACACTAACTACTATTGCCCTAAAATTGGCGGCGATATGGCAGTGGTTCGCGGCATAGTCAAAGTCTTGATCGAAATGGAAAACGCGGCGCAAAAAGAAGGCAAAGCGATTTTTGATCACGAGTTTATTGAGCAACATACGCAAGGTATGGACGCTTACTTGGCAAAAGTGGAACAAACGTCTTGGGATGATATCCTGCCTCAGTCTGGTCTCAGCAAAGAAGAGATTTACCATTGCGCTGAAGTGTATGCCAACGCCAACAGTGTGATATGCACTTGGGCAATGGGCATCACTCAACATCACCATTCGGTGGCAACCATCCATGAGATAGTTAACCTACTTGCGCTACGTGGCAACATTGGTAAACCTGGGGCCGGCACCTGTCCTGTCCGTGGCCACAGTAATGTACAAGGCGACCGCACTATGGGCATTAACGAAGCCCCATCGAAAGCCTTTTTAGACTCAATGGAAAAGCACTTTGGCTTCCCTCAGCCTCAAGATCACGGTTTAAACGTGGTACAAACCATTCAAGCCATGCAAGCAGAGAAGGTAAAAGTCTTTATTGCTCTTGGTGGTAATTTTGCGGCGGCCACACCAGATACCCAAGCGACCCAAGAAGCACTTAAAAGCTGTGATTTGATTGTGCAAATCAGCACCAAGCTAAACCGTTCTCACCTCACCATTGGTGACAATGCTTTGATCTTACCTTGCTTTGGACGTACCGACATTGACCAGCAAGCCACTGGCGTGCAGCGCGTCACCGTGGAGGATTCATTTAGCATGGTCCATGCCTCTGGCGGCGTAATGGAGCCACTTAGCCCTGAGCAACGCTCGGAGCCTGCTATTATTGCCGGTATGGCACAAGCAACACTGGGTGACTTCCCTCTTAACTGGGAAGAATTAGCAGGCGATTACAGCCTTATTCGACAACATATCGAAGCGGTAATACCTGGCTTTAAAGACTTCAATCAACGAATTGAACATAAAGGTGGGTTTTATTTAGGCAACAGTGCAAGAGAGCGCAACTGGGCTACTCCAGGGGGTAAAGCCATTGTTCACACTCATTCTCTGCCAGAATCTATCTTGCCTAAAAAGGCACAAGACCTAGCCTCTGACAGCACCCTGGTGCTGCAGACCTTGCGCTCACATGACCAGTACAACACGACCATCTATGGCATGGATGACCGCTATCGTGGCATTAAGGGCGAACGCCAAGTGTTGTTCATTAACCCTGCGGATATTAAACGCTTAGGCTATCAAGAAGGCGACACCGTCACCCTTCGTTCATTATGGGACGATGGTGTAGAGCGTAAAGTCAGCGGTTTTAAGTTGGTTCCTTACAGTATTCCTGCCGGCAATATTGCAGCATACTACCCTGAAACCAACCCATTGGTACCGCTCAATAGCCATGGCGAGTTCAGCTACACTCCAACCTCAAAAAGCATCGCGATTGAGCTAGAACCCTACCAAGAGCCAGCCTCTAAAATTGCTTCGGTAGCGAACTAAAATCAATATAACAAGGCAATAAAAAAAGCCTCACGCCAGATAAAAGTCTGGTATGAGGCTAATTAATCAACGGAGTAAATAGGATTAATTTAAAAGAGTTTTCATAAAAACTCGATTAAACCTTGGTTTCATTGTTAACTAAACACTCTTCTTTTTTGTGTAATACAACAGTTGTATTACTATCATATTTCCACATATTACCGGTTGCCCAATCAATGCCAAATCCATATATATTCAGGATATTAGCCCAGTAAGATGGGGTAACATGTTTCTTTATAGTCGTTACAGTTCTGTCATAACATTTGTCTGTTACAGTCACTTTAACACCTTCATTTGAAGGAGAAGCAACGACTGTCGCTGGAAGTCTTGTAGGGTATAGCCCATCACTAGATTGGACCTCAACTTTGACGCCTTCTTGACTATCAGATCCTCTTACCATCATTGTCTGACTGCCATTATTAAACATAGTAGAACAACCCGAAAGTAATACTATCGATGAAAGTAGCGCCAGCTTGATTTTAAGTTTTGACATTTCATATATCCCTAAAAAATCCATATTAAAAAAGACCAAATTAAAAGTAAATAAGTCACAAAAATACAATTATAAACAACAGCCTACTAATTCATACTCCCTTATTATTAACACCTAAGTTATTTTATAGCGTTCAATCCAATTTATAAAATTCATTTTTTAGCACCCACTAACTTTCCAGCTAACAAATAAACAATACTAATGACGCCAAAGCACCGGAAAAAACAACACCAGCACAGTAAAGTACTCTAAACGCCCTAAAATCATCGCAAAGCTCATCATCCAAGTGCCGGTGTCAGTGAGCGGCGCAAAGCTACTGCCGAGCTCAGCAAAGCCTGGCCCAAGCACATTTAAACAAGCTGCAGTAGCGCTCAATGCCGCCACGAAACTGACGCCTGTGGTCATCAACAAGATGGTAAATAGCATGGTAGTGAGCGCGGCTAAACACATGAACCCCATTACCGAATGACGCACATCCGCACTGATGGTTCGACCCTGAAACTTCATCGCAAACACCCCATTAGGATGCACCAAACGTTTTAGCTCCAACCCCACTGACTTTAACGAGATTATATTTCGAATCACCTTGTTGCCTCCGGCAGTGGATCCTGCACAGCCACCAATGTAACCAACAAAGATCAACACCACCGCGGTTAACGCAGGCCACGCACTTAAGTCAGTGGCGGCAAATCCGGTACTAGTGATAAACGAAATAACATGAAAAAACGACTCGGTAAACGCGCCACCAAGCGTGGCGTCTGCACCTTTTTGGTAGAGATAAAAAGCCAACAAACAAGCAATCACAAAGACGATCAGCAAAAACGCTCGCATCTCTTCATCACGCCAATACAAGCGTATATTTTTTGCTAAATAGACCCGATAATGCAACGCAAAATTGGTCGCCCCTAAGAGCATAAACACATTACAAATCCACAATAATAAGGTGCTATGAAAATACCCCATACTGGCGTCATGGGTTGAAAAACCACCCGTAGAAACGGTTGAAAGACTGTGCCCTATGGCATCAAACACAGACATGCCTGCAAGGTAATAACACAACGCACACAGGACAGTAATTGTCAGGTATACAAGCCATAAATAGTGGGTCGTGCTGGCAACTCGAGGCGAGAGTTTTTCATCTTTAATTGGCCCTGGCGTTTCTGCTTTCAATAGCCGCATACCACCAATGTTAAGCATGGGCAGAATCGCTACCACAAAAATCACCACACCTAACCCACCCATCCATTGTAAAAACTGGCGATACATCAAAAAGCTAGGCGGCATATCATCCAAACCAGATAGCACAGTAGCGCCCGTAGTGGTTAATGCACTAATGGACTCAAACACGCCATCAGTAAAAGTCACATGGGCGATGGTAATGATAGGAATGGCGCCAAGCACACCGACAGCTAACCAAGTTAAGCTCGCGAACAACATGGCTTCACGGGAAGAAACGGACGGCAGCTGGTACTTTTTAAAAGCAACAAGTAGCACTAAGGAAACGCCTAATGTGATGGACGCAGGCATGACAAAATTATTGGCTACATGGTCTTTGAACAACATAAAAGACAGCTCGCCAAACACCAACTGCACTAACCCCATCCACAAACAAGGCATGGTCAATAATCTCAGGACTAATAGAGGCCGAATCATGGGCGGCAAACTCTCCTATTAAAACGCAGGCATATCGTATCGAAACCCTGTTGCGGCATAGCGCCATCCTTAACGCAAAAAAATCGGCATTAACGACAAAGGAAATGAAAACAGCCTTATCTGGCCACAGGATAAAGCTCGGTATAGTACGCCATCAGCGTGCTTTAGAGAAGATTGATCAGATGTGTACGGTAGCGACCTTTCTCATCCCCCTCTTTCCCATTGCATTATTAATTTTATCGATTCAATCATAATCTCAGCCGATACCGATCATTAGATTTTGTAATCCTTATAGCCCTTATTTCAAAATCTCCGCTTAATAAAGCGTATGCATAATCATGGCACCAACCCATCAATTTATGCGTAGAAAAAGTCAATAATAAATTTAAAAAGAGACTAACTTATGTCAACTCATATAAAAAAAATTGTCAAAATAGGACTGATAACCCTTATTGCGGGTTCTCTCTCGATTCAGGCTGCCAGCACTTTAGCTAGTACAAACTTTCGCCTTTCACATTCCGCGCCTCCAGGATCGGATCGAGATATCTGGGCTAAAGAGTTTGCTAAGCAAGTCAAAATCCAGACAGAAGACCGCGTCACTTTTAGGGTCTACCCTGCTAACCAGTTGGGAGACTGGGAAGAAACCTATGACCAACTATCTCAAGGCTCAATTGATGCTGCAGTCCAATCACTATCAACTAAATACGATAAACGTATAGGGATATCTTGGTTTCCATACTCTGTTAGTGATTATAAGTCAGCTGAGCAAGCTTGGAATGTTGGGGGCTTTCTCTTTGACGTTATGAATGGTCTGTTACAAAAGCAAAATTTAACGCTGCTTGCACCTTATGCGAATGGTATGGGCGGCATGGCAGTAAGTTCTAATGTTGAGCAAGCCGATAATCCAAATGCGGATCACAAAAATCTTAAAATTCGTGTGTGGCCATCCGGTGCAGCAACTCATCGCCCGGTTCTTGAACGCTTAGGTTACAACACAACAACAATGCCTTGGGCAGAGCTCTATACTGGCGTTCAAACTGGCGTTATTGACGGAATGATAGGCGGTACACCTGAAAACGCAGTTCGAGATTGGAATGGGATTGTAAAAACATGGGTCCAACTCAATGATCATTTTGAAGTAAATTGGTTAGTAATGAACCAATACTCCATGAGTCGCATATCAGAAAACGACCGTCAGACCATTCAAAACATTGCTAAAGAGCTAGCTACCGAGCGATTCCAACAGGTCGCTAAATCAGATGAATCATACCGTCAAGAGCTAAAAGACAGCGGCGTTACTGTTATTACCTTTAATGAGCAGGAGCTAGCCTCTATATCTGATGCGGTCCGTAAAGATGTCTGGCCACACATCAAAGACGAGCTAGGCGATGACCTCTACCAATTAATGGTAAATCACTACAACGAATAAATTTCACCAGACTGAGTCATTCCATAAAAGTTGGAATGGCTTAGTGTTAGTTTAAAAACTGACGCTTAGGATTTTATATATTAGAGGTCAAAATCATGACAACTATTAAGACATCGATTTCCTTTTTCATCGCTCTATGGCATCTTAAATTACGTCTACAGCAATGGGTTATGTTCAGTACCAGCATTGCTTTTACCTTACTTGTATTTATACAAGTAATCTCTCGATACATATTCGACTATTCTTTTTTTGGTATTGAAGAAGCCGCAAGTTATCTAGCCATCATTTTATATTTTATTGGCGCAGCCTATGGAACACACGCAAAAGGGCATATATCGGCTAGCATTGTCGATTCACTTTGCCACCCTGGACGCTTTGTTAATGCCAGCCATGTAATCACATGCTTAATCTCTACATTTCTATGTATCTATTTATGTACAGAAACATGGGAACTAGTGCAATTCAATTTAAAAATGGACGTTCGCTCTGTCGAGTTACGCATACCAATAGCTTGGATTTATATAGGTATGCTTACAGGTATGATTCTAATGGCATTCTATTTTTTCATCGAGATGATCGAAGCTTTCTGCCACTTATTAAAACGCCATATTAGCTGAGGATATTACCATGAGCTCTATTGTTTTATGGGACGTTGCATTATTAATAACACTGATGATGATTGGTGTTCCTGTTGCATTAACCTTTGTCGCTGCAGCACTATTTCTAATCGTTATGGGAGATTATGGGAATACCTCATTTATGATTACTGCAGGATTCGCTAAAACCTCTTCTATGGTTTTACTGGCGATTCCTCTTTATATCCTTGCTGGCTCTATTATGACGAATGGAGGGATAGCCAAACGCTTACTTGATGTGGCGGACAGCCTTTTTGGACACTATCGTGGAGGCCTTGGGGTTGTTACGGTTGTCACTACCGCCGTTTTTGGTGCGATTTCAGGGATGGCATCTTCCGCTGTCGCAGCTATTGGCTCAATTATGATTCCACGAATGGTGGAGAAAGGTTACGATCGAGGTTACGCCACTTCTCTAGTCGCTTGCTCCGCTGTTCTTGCGCTACTCATTCCACCTAGCGCCACGATGATTTTATATGGCTGGGTCACCAGCACATCAATCACAGCGGTGTTTCTTGCCCCTGTCTTACCGGCTTTGTTATTAATTTCTCTATTTTGCTTTTGGAATTTCGTGTTAACTCGAAAAATGCCTCTGGTGATTGAGAAAAAAGTCAGCTTTAAAGAAGCAAAAGAAAATATCTTCTTAAAAACCCGCAAAGCTGGTTTTGGCCTGGCCATGCCAGTCATCATCTTGGGCTTTATTTATGGTGGCGTCACTACACCGACTGAAGCTGCGGCCGTCGCTGTTATGTACGCTGTACCTGTAGCTTTTTGGGTGTACAAAGATATGACATGGGGGTCCTTTTATGAAGCTGTTTGGAAAGCAGCGCAAGTTACTGCGGTACTTATGCTAGTCATATTTTGTGCCACTATGTTAGCCCGAGTACTTACCTTTGAAGATGTCCCTCAGCAAATACTGACCACGTTATTATCGATTACTGAAAATAAAATTCTGCTACTTCTCTTAGTCAATTTATTTTTACTAATGGTTGGTATGTTTATGGAAGATGTTTCAGGAATATTATTAGCAGCACCTTTACTGATGCCCGTCATGAATGAAATTGGTGTTCACCCTGTGCATTTTGCAGCAATAATTGGCACAAACTTAGGAATGGGATTAATAACACCGCCTACCGCACCAATACTATATTTTGGAACATTAGTAGGGGGAGTAAAACTGCCACAAGTTATTAAACCAACACTTGTGTTTGTATTTCTCGCTTATCTCCCTGTTGTTTTGTTGACCACTTTCATTCCAGAGCTTGCCTTATGGCTTCCTCGCCTAGTCACCGGACTTTAATTAATAAAATAAAAAAGCCATTAATAACGGCTCCTCATATAATTTTTTAGTAACACTATTATTAAAAAAGTAACTTATAGATTAGCTTGGAGATTCACGATGCGCATTGAAAATGATGCTTTAGGTAAACGAGAAATAAAAAATGAACTGTATTATGGGATTCAAACACTTCGCGCTAAAGAAAACTTCTCTGTATCAGGTAAAACAATTTTCGACATTCCTTACTTTGTAGAAAGTATTGTTCAGATTAAAAAGGCTGCCGCTCTTGCAAATCATCAAATAGGAGCATTAGATAACTCTGTGTGTAAGGCTATCTGTCAGGCAGCCGATGATGTTTTAACACAGCCGGATCGCCAAGATTTTATTATAGATATTTACCATGGCGGAGGCGGTACCTCTGCCAACATGAATGTGAATGAAGTACTAGCAAACCGAGCTAATGAAATACTTACTGGTAGCAAAGGGTATGACAATGTACACCCAAACACCCATGTCAATATGGGACAATCAACAAATGATGTGATCCCTGCTGCAATGAAAATGGCGGTATATCATTCATTATTCCAACTCTGCCAGGCTTTGCAACATTGCATTACATCATTAGAGAAAAAAGAGGCTGAATTTAACGAGATCGTCAAACTGGGGCGTACATGCTTCCAAGATGCGTTACCAATTACTCTCGGACAACAATTCAGCGGCTATCGAAATGCATTTGTTAGAATGCTTAAGGATGTTCAACAGGCTCAATTACTCTGTCTAGAACTTCCTTTATCTGCAACCGCAGTAGGGACTGAATTTGGGACTTTCCCTGGCTACAAAGAATGGGTTTACCGAACCCTAGAAGAAACCACTTCTATTCAGTGGAGAGCAGAAAAGAACCTTTTCGATGGATTACAAAATGCGGATCTATGGCTAAAAATCTCAGCAACTCTAAAAGCTGTTGCACTTAACCTACATAAGCTTGCTGGAGACCTGCGCCTCATGTCTTCTGGGCCTCGCGCTGGTTTAGGTGAAATAACACTACCTGCAGTACAACCCGGTTCATCTATTATGCCAGGTAAAGTAAATCCAGTTGTTCCCGAAATGGCAATGCAGGTATATTTTCGTGTTTTAGGCAATGACGTCGCCATTAGCCGTGCTTGCGAAGGGGAGTTAGACCTTAATGTTTGGGAGTCTCTTATTCTTAATTGTACAACGGAATCTTGTAATCTCTTAACTTCTTGCATTCCTCTGCTTATGGAAAAGTGCGTCGATGGCATTATCGCTAATAAAGAAAAGTGCCTAACAGATGCGGAACAATCGTTAGCGCTATCGACCGTTATCGCAACGCTGTTTGATTATCAAACAGCGTCAAGACTGGCGAAACAAGCAGAAGCTGAAAGTAAGACAATTAAACAAGTAGTTATCGAAAATAAGCTCATGTCTAAATCAGAAGCTGAAACATATTTAGACCCATTAATGATGACCTCGCCCCACCGCTTCAATCAATTATTTAGCAAAAAACGGAGCACCAAAGATGGCCACTAACACCCCTATATTGAATCAGGCCGCTAATTTTCTAGCCAACCTAGAATACGAAAAGCTACCAGTGGACGTAACCGAATCTGCTAAACGCGCTATTCTAGACTATATCGGCGTTTCCATTCCCGGTAGTCAACAGCCTGTTGCACAAAATCTATTTGCTTGGGCAGAAAAAAGAAACTGGGGGAAAACTGCTACAGTGATTGGCCGTAAGATTAAAATGGCCCCAGAAAATGCCGCATTAATTAATGCGGCATCAGGACACGCTTTGGACTTTGACGACACAAGTTGGTCAACTATAGGACATCCCACAACCGTTATTTTCCCAGCAATTTTAAGTTTGGCGGAAGAATATAACTGCACGGGTAAGCAAACACTACTTGCCTACATTGCAGGCTTAGAAGTTGCTCATAAAATAGCCGACCTTATGATGCCAGAAGCGTCTGAAAATGGCTGGCATACAACCGGAATTTTTTACACACTTGGCACTGCAGCAGCAGCCTGCCAACTACTACAATTAGCGAAGGAGCAATCCGCTTTATGTATGGCACTTGCACTTTCTAAGTCGAGCGGTATAAGAAGTAACTTTGGCACTCAAGCTAAGCCTTATCACGCAGGGATGTCTGCTAAAGCAGGGCTTGAAGCCGTCAGCCTCACATTAAGCGGCATAAACTCTTCACCTACCGCACTAGAAGATGAAGATGGTTTTATTCAATGCTATGCAAGCAGTGAACTAGCAAAAATCGTAAAAAACATGGCAAAGCCCGTTTTATTCGGATCCCCTTGGGATATAACACATAGAGGTTACGCCTTTAAAAAATACCCTAATTGCAGTGGCAATCACCCTGCTTGTGACGCCATATTAGAATGGCTTAATAAAAACCCTACCCCTATAGAGGATATTGCCTCTATACATTGTGGTGTAAGCTTGCTTGGCCCTAAAGAACTTGTTTGTGATCAGCCTAAAACTCCTACCGAGGCAAGGTTTTCAATTCAGTTTTCTTTGGCCTGCGCCCTAACCTATGGAAAAATTACTCTTTCTGAGTTTACAGATGAGATTATTCTATCACCTCATATACAAGAGCTTATGTCTCGCATTACCATGGGAGTAGACCAAGATTTAGCAAGGCTGGGTTTTATTGGAACCGCACCTGTCAAAATATGGATTACAAAAGTATCCGGTGAGGAAATTTATCTCGAAAACAATTTAGCCCATGGGAATCCTGAGAAGCCATTTTCTGATAATGAGTTTAATGCAAAGTTTCTGAGTTGCTGTCATGAACTAATAACAAGAGAGCAAGCGGAATTACTATTAAAAGACATTTACCAACTTGACAAAGTAAAAGATATAAAAAAAATAACCAACCAGCTTTGTTTTTAATCCAGACAAAATTAACTAGAAAGCTTTTACTTTTACAAATAAAGGGGGAAGTAACCCCCTATTTCATCACTTTATCTTATCGATCAACTCTATTGCATTATTGTCAATAACAATCTCATTATTGATGGAAGAAAATTTTTTCATTATTTCAGGAAGCAATACAGTTTTCAGCTGAAACGCACATTGCGCTAGTATTGACTCAACTAATGGCTGATATTCATTCTTTCGAGTAATCACGTAAATTTCCCGAGTATAAGATGGCTGCGGTGCTGCTTGAATATGAATTTTTTCCAGTTTATTAGAACACTGCATCAAGCATAGAGGAGAACAAAGCCCCCACCCTAAACCATCTTCTATCATTGATAACACAACACTGGTCGTATCCGCTTCTGCTCGACTTGGTACAGTCATCCTCATTCTAGAAAAGTGTGTTTCCGCAATACGCCCTGAAGAAGAACGCGTTGAGTACTTTACAAATGATAAATCCGAATTTATTAGTTTTTGCCAGCTTATTTTTTCACCTACTAATTCTGATTTTTTTGGCAATACTAATAAATGAGGCTCTTGACATAAAAAATATCGACTTAAACCATTCACACCATCCAAAGAATCACAGGTTATAATTATATCTACTTCTTTATTAATTAAATCATTTGCAATATTAGGAGAAATACCACTCAACACTGAGACCTGACGAGTTTGCCCAGAGAGCATTCGAATCAACGCTGGAGCAATATTCGAAGACAGCGAATCAATCACCCCAATTTTCACAATAGGCTTTAACTCATTCCTTTCACGTATTTCTTCCACAGCTTGTTCGATATCAAAAAACTGTTTCTCCAAAAGCTCTTGTAATATGATTGCCTCAGGCTTTGGTGTAATTGGTCTTACATCTCTATCAAACAATAAAACCTCAAGGCTCTCTTCTAACTTCTGAATATTTTGAGACACTGAAGACTGACTTAAATTAAGTACTTTAGCCGCTTTAGTAAAGCTCCTATATTGGCAGACAGCAAGAAACACATTTAATGTCGAACTATATAAAACTGAATGGATTTCATCTCGTGAATTTAAAGGCATAAACACTCTCAAATAAGATATTATTACAAATAATACAACACCCTATCGATATCGTCTTGCAGTCTTACTTAAGTGATGCATTTAAATGGATCAAGTCTCTAAAAAAAGTGAAACAGAACGACCTGCGATAAGACCTACAAGAAACCACCTCAATAATCATTTTATTGATTTCCTAAAAAAACACCCATCACATTCTGTTCTTACAGGAAATAACTGCTAATATTCACCAGTTTCCTACCTCCACCCCCAGCAATCGCTTACTGGGGGTGTTTGTGATTACCATGAATTAATAACAGGCTCACCATGGGCTATTTATTGCCCGGTTTTGACCTGCATCCATAAACGCGTCATTAGCCGGTCAATTTTAGGACCACGTAGCTTTTGCGTGAACAAGCGCTTTTTCACTTCTGCGGAAGGGTAAATACTTGGGTTGTTTGAGATTTCTTGGTCTTGTAGTTCCGTCGCTTTTAGATTCGGGTTCGCATACGCGACATAGTTGGTCACTTCAGCAATAACCTCCGGCTCCATTAAATAATTAATGAAGGCCAAAGCGGCATCTGTGTTCTTAGCCCCTTTTGGAATGCCCAACATATCAAACCAAATTTGCGTACCTTCTTTTGGAATGCTGTACTCAACCTCGACGCCATTATCTGCCTCAGCAGCACGATCTTGCGCTTGAATTACATCGCCAGACCAACCAATGGCGACGCAGATATCACCATTTGCCAGCGCGCTAATATAAGCCGAAGAATGGAACTGGCTTACATAAGGGCGAACCGAATCAAGCAGTTTTACCGCTGGGCTATCGAGGGCGTAATCTTTCGGATTACGGGTATTTGGGTCCATGCCAAGATAGTTTAGCGCCAGTGGATAAAGCTCATCAGGCGAGTCCAAGAACATGACACCACATTGCTGTAATTTCTTCATGTTTTCAGGTTTAAATACCAAGTCCCAGCTGTCTACCGGGGCGTCTTTGCCCAACACTTCTTCGACTTTTTTCTTGTTATAACCAATGCCGGTCGTGCCCCATAAATAAGGCACACCGTATTGGTTGCCCGGATCAGCATTTTGTAAATATGAGAGCAATTCTGGATCGATATTTTTCAAGTTAGGCAGCTTAGATTTATCCAGTTTTTGAAACGCCCCAGCTTGAATCTGACGCCCCATAAAAGAAGCGGTTGGCACCACTAGATCATAGCCAGAGCTGCCAGCCAGCAACTTGGCTTCGAGCACTTCATTACTATCAAACACATCCGCCACCACCTTGATGCCAGTTTGCTTCTCGAAATTCTCAATCGTATGCTCACCAATGTAATCTGACCAGTTAAAGAATTTCAGTTCTTCTTGTGCCAAACCTGTTATAGGCGTGGCCACGGCGGCCATCATAGCCAATGGCGATATAATACGTTTAAACGAATGGGATAAAGCGCTTTTCATACCTGTATGCCTCACTTTGTGGTGGTAGAGTGTCTGTCTTTGCTATCTCAATATCAATTCACGATGACAACTATACATTCAATAAAAGGTGCTCACGTTCCCAAGAACTGATCACTTTATTGAACGTTTCAAACTCACTGCGTTTAACGCCAATATAGGCATCCACGAATTGCTGACCCATGATGTTGCAGATTTCAGGGCAGTCTTCTAGTAAGCGCAGTGCTTCTTCCAAGGTTCGTGCCAACTCAATTTCCTCGATTTCAATGGCAGCTTCTTCACCCGATGGTTCTGTCGGACGAAGCTTTTCCTTAATGCCCAAATAGCCGCACGCCAAGCTTGTCGCAATCGCCAAATAAGGGTTGCAATCGGAACCAGGAAAACGGTTTTCAATACGAAAGGCTTCTGGCGATGATGCTGGTATGCGCAACCCTGCGGTGCGATCATCAATGCCCCATTTCATGTTTACCGGTGCCGCCATTTCGGGCGCAAAACGACGGTATGAATTCACATTCGGTGCAAAGAAGCTAATCGCATTAGGCGTGTATTTTTGCAGTCCGCCTAGGTAGTTATAGAAGGCTTCGCTGTATTTACCATTATCATTGAAGATATTTTTGCCCGTTTTAATATCAATCAAACTTTGGTGAATATGCATTGCGCTGCCAGGCTCATTTTGCATTGGCTTGGCCATAAAGGTAGCGTGAATATCATGCTTAATTGCTGTTTCGCGCATCGTTCGTTTAAACACAAAAACCTGATCAGCCAAATCCAGCGGATCGCCGTGCAAAAAGTTAATTTCCATTTGCGCGGCACCGGACTCGTGGATCAAAGTGTCTACATCCAAGTTTTGCGCTTCACAATAGGCGTATAAGGTATCAATCACTGGGTTAAATTCGTTCGCCGCATCGATACTGTAAGAACGGCGTGCCGTTTCCCTGCGACCAGAACGCCCCGCTGCTGGCTTTAATTCATAATCGGGGTCGTTGTTTTTTTGGATCAGATAAAACTCCATTTCCGGCGCAATAACAGGCCGCAATCCCTCTTTTTCAAACAAACTTAAGACATGTCGTAAAATGGTTCTGCTGGCCAATGGGTGTGGTTTGCCATCCGTGTCATAGCAATCATTTATCACTTGCGCCGTCGGCTCATCGGCCCAAGGAACAATGCGCAAGGTATTGGTATCAGGGACTAAGATCATATCTCGATCGCGAGCATCGACAATGTCATAATGGTTATAAGCCCAATCCCCTGTCACACTTTGCACCAGAACCGTTTCAGGTAAGCGCCCCTCTTCCTCGGATAAAAACTTACGCGTAGGATAAAACTTACCCCTCGCATTCCCCGTCATATCAGGCAGCGTAGACTCAATTTCTGTAATCCCATTTGCTTTAAGGAAATCCTCTAGGACACCCATACATCACCTTTTGTAGAAATTAACCGTGAATTTATCAATGAAAAACTCTGCACGTTCTTCTTTTAGGGTTAACAAACGCAACCCAAAAGTCGTCAGAGTGTTTCTCCTTTTGTGTGATCAACTAACAAACAAAAAACCGAATCATCACTCGAATTAAACCCTATTTAATGATGATCAAAAAATCAACAAAAATTTAATAAAAAGCCTGTATATCACATAATATGGTTTTTTTAATTGAATTATTATTCGGTTTTAATTAAGTTCTAGCGAACATCGGTATATTTGAAAATTCAGCAAAATTTGCTTACTTAAATTGGGGATAGGCTATGAAGAACCATGGTTTTGAAGCGTCATATTACGCTAGCAGCGCGAATCAAACCCTTAGTTTTCCATCATTAGGCGGCGATATTGAAACCGACGTATGTATTATCGGCGGTGGTTATACTGGGCTGTCTGCCGCCCTTCATTTGGCTGAAAAAGGCTTTCAAGTCACTCTTTTAGAAGGTCATGTCATTGCTTCAGGGGCATCTGGCCGCAATGGCGGACAAGTTTGCCAAGGGCATAATATGAGCCATGCTGAGCTAACAAAGAAAGCAGGACAAGACGCGGCAGACTTGCTCTGGCGGTTATCACTCGAGTCGGTAGAATTAGTCAAAGCCTTGATCAAAGAATATCGTATAGACTGTGACTATAAACCTGGCGTACTGCACGTTGCCTCAAAAGCCTCTCATGTGGACGATATCCGCAATGCGGTGGACTACAAAAGAAACCATCTAGGATACGATAAAGTTGACTATCTTGATGCCCAAGCGGTGGCAGAAAAGCTCGGCACCACGCACTTTCATGGTGGTGAATATTATCGTGACGCGGGCCATCTTCACCCACTCAATTATGCTCTTGGGCTAGCCAAAGCAGCGCTAGAGAAAGGTGCAACCTTGTATGAAAGAACCCAAGTTATTGATTATAAAGCGGGCGACAACCCATCGGTACGCACATCAAAAGGCACTGTAAAGGCGAAATATCTTTTATTTGCTTGCAATGGATACCTTGGCAACTTGAATCAAAATGCCGCAAAGAAAATAATGCCAATCAATAACTTCATGATAGCAACCGAACCTTTACCTGAGGCAGTGTATAGCCGCATAAACCCACAAGACGTGGCCATTGCAGACTCCAAGTTTGTGATTAACTACTTTCGCCTTTCTGCGGACAAACGCATGTTGTGGGGGGGAGGTGAAAACTACAGCTCGCGCTTTCCTAAAGACATAGGCGCCTTTGTTCAAAAGCACATGGTGAGTATTTACCCCGAACTAAAAAGTGCCAATATTGATTTTAGTTGGGGAGGCACTCTGGCGATAACGCTCAACCGCATGCCGTACTTTGGCCATCAAGAAAAAAATGTCTTTTTAGCACAAGGCTATTCAGGTCATGGTGTTGCTCTGGCCACATTAGGCGGCAAACTGATGGCAGAAGCGGTAAGTGGAACCGCCGAAAGGTTCGATGTTTTTTCCAAGGTACCTAGCGCAAATTTCCCTGGCGGGACCCTGCTACGCTGGCCTGGACTCGTGGCCGGTATGCTCTATTACTCATTGCGAGATCGCTTATCCTAATCCTGCGACTAAGGTACAATAGCAGCGCCCTGCACCCATAAAGGTTAGACTATGCCGAACAAAAGCAGCAAAAACACAGTGATGCCAGATGACGGTCAAAAACAAGATCTAGCACCACGTAATGAACCGGTGCAAAGTCGCTCAATTCGCCGCTCAAAACAAATTATTGATGTGACCGGTGAGCTCTTAGAGCGGGTTGGTTTAGATGAT
The DNA here is from genome assembly GCF_003387375.1 of Marinomonas pollencensis. Classification (GTDB taxonomy): domain Bacteria; phylum Pseudomonadota; class Gammaproteobacteria; order Pseudomonadales; family Marinomonadaceae; genus Marinomonas; species Marinomonas pollencensis. The sequence continues at coordinate 285,226 of NZ_QUNG01000001.1, forward strand.
TTAAATACCATTATCATAGCAAAAGAAGTCGGCATATCTATTGGCTCTCTCTATCACTATTTTCCTAATAAATACGCTATTTTGTATGCCATGGGTAGTCGCTGGCTAGAAAGTATCGATGCCGTCTTTATGGAAGTGCTGCGCTGGCCCTTAGAGGAGTTAGCACTCAGCGAGCTGATCGACAAAATTCTCGCTATTCATCTAAAAACCTACAAAAAGCAAAAAGCCATTTTGACCTTGGTTCAAGCTATGTTTTCTGTGAAGGAGCTGCGCGAACTGGACGCACAACACGACGACCTAGTGATTCGTCAGATGTCTGAAGTTTTCAAGCGTATTGGCCTACAGCGACATATTCGTGAAAGAGAGCGTATTGCCCGCCTCTACCTTGAAGTGACACACAGTACTTTTCTCGTGGTTGTTAACCAAAATGAAAACCGCGCAAAGCGCACTCTCAATGATCTAAAAAGAATGATTGAAAGCCTTTTAGCCCACCATCTTAGCAACTCGCAAGAGCGCTAAGATGGCCGTTTTTCTGCGTTAAAAAACAGCTGTTTGTTTTATATACAACACATTCTATATTTTTTCTTATTCTTATTTATGCCACATTTCTATTTTTTAACCCTGAAATAGTTTTTAAACCAATGATTTATCGCAAAAAATAAGGAATAAAGAGACAAAAAGCGTCGTCCTATTTATGAGATTTTGAATCTCATTTTTCGAGATTGCCCTCCCCAACCAATCCTTTTACTCTAGGCGCCCTTACCCTCTTCTAGACTATATTCCACGAGCACAAAGAGCGCATGACCAAGATCGAAAAACACACCCTTAAAAAGAAAAATACACTCGTTCTATTATCCTTTTTGAGCATCATAAGCGGTGTCGGGCTATATTTTTGGTGGTCATTACTAGGCCAATTTCACGAAACAACAGAAGATGCTTATGTTGCTGGAGATATCGTTAGCGTGATGTCTCAGGTATCCGGGACTGTCACAGATATCATGGCGGACAATACCCGCCAAGTACATCAAGCCGACACCCTAGTCCAGATCAATCCACTGGATGCCCAATTAACGCTGCAGCAGTCGCAAGCAAATCTTGCCAGCACCATCCGTACGGTGCGTAATGAATTTGCCACATTAGAAGAAGAAAAAGCCAATGTCGATGTTGCTTATGAAGCCTTGAACAAGGCTAAACATGATTACCAGCGCCGCATTCAACTGCGTAAAGACAATCTTATTTCTGCCGAAGATTTAAGCCACTATAAAAGCACCTTTACCAGTGCTAAAGCCTCCTATCACGCTGCGCTAAAAGCGTATGATGCAGGCAAAACACAAGTAGACAACACCACGGTACTCACTCACCCTGATGTATTAAAGGCGGAGTCTGCATTACGTACCGCATGGCTTACCTTACACAGAACAAAAATCCTCGCACCAGTAGAGGGTTATATCGCACAACGTAGCGTGCAAGTTGGTCAGTACGTTAGCGCAGGTAGCAATTTAATGTCGGTCATCCCGCTCAAAGGCGTTTGGGTTACCGCGAACTTCAAAGAAACTCAAATTGGGAATATTCGCGCAGGTCAAGATGTCATTCTACAGTCGGATGTCTATGGTTCCCATGTTGTCTACCATGGAAAAGTGCTGGGCATTGAGCCCGGAACGGGTAGCGCCTTTTCCTTACTGCCATCATCTAATGCAACGGGAAATTGGATAAAGGTTGTACAGCGCGTTCCTGTCAGAATCGTATTAAACGAAACAGAGCTTGAACAACACCCACTTCGCCCTGGGCTTTCAATGCATGTGGACGTCAATACAGAAAATGCTGGTAAGCCAGCATTAGGTACGCTTTCTGGCAACCCCCAACCATGGCGTACGAATGTCTTTGATCATAACGATAAGGAAGTCGACGCTATTATCCAAAAGATCATTAAAGACAACGTTTAACCATGATTAGACGCATTGCTCAGCACAGATACGTACCCGATTTGTCCCATGAGTGGTTAATGGTTACGACTATTTTCCTGCTTATGATCATTAACTTCTTGCAAGTGGGAATGATCGCCTTTGCGGCGTCTCCTCTGATGGGAGAGTTAGGAGTATCACCTCAAGAGTACAGTCTAACGTCTGCAGCTTATGCTGCAGTGGCGATTGTGACTATTTCCAAACAACGCTGGTTAGTTGAGAGAATGGGATGGAAGCGTTACATATTAACTTCAATCCTCATCTTTTTTCTGGGTTGTAGCGTCTGCTTTAGTAGCCGAAATTTTAGTCAGTTTTTGATTGGGCATGTCACTATGGGGGTTGGGGGTGCGGCCTTTATGAGTGGCGCTCGCACTATGATCACTCTGTTACCTGCAGGCCCTTTACGCTTTAAAGGCTTAAAAGGCTATGTCTATGGCTTAACCATTGGGATGGCGCTGTCGCCTTTTCTGTCAGCCTGTTTGTTTATTTACGCTTCTTGGAATTATCTGTTTCTTGTTCTATTGGGGCTCTGTATTTTAGCGGCTGCGAGTGCATCATTTTGCCTTCCTGGCATTCCCCCTAAGGAAGCATTGCGTAGCCAATCTCACCCTTATTTTTTGATGGCACTTGCCACTGGCTCATTTTTAACCCTCTACGCATTAGACTCAGGCAGCTATGAGTTTTACAGCAATACCATCCTAGTCAGCGTCATTTTACTCTTGGGGTTAACCAGTATTTATTATTTTTTTCGTAGCATGATACGCCACCAGCATGCAGCACCACTGCTTTCTATGAAGCCGCTACTGGATAATAAAAGATTCCGTTCTGGCATATTAGTATTTTTTCTTTGCTACTTAATCATGGGATCTAATAGCTATTTTTTGCCCCAGGTATTGGAAAAAGGATTAGGCTTTGGTTGGGGCACTGTTGGCACTTGGTATAGCCTGGGGTTAACATCCATGGTGATTGGCGCCTGGGTTCAGTTAAAATGCCTTCCTAAAAGCCCCAATGGCAAAAAGTACTTCCTCATTGGTTTTTCCTGTATCTGTGCATACGGCTACCTGATGTCACGGCTATCTTCTAGCACAGACATTCAAACCTATATCCTGCCATGTATTGTGCTATACGGTGTGTTCGGCATTTTTCTGCAAGCAACTGCCGCTGCGAAAACATTTGGCGAATTAGAAAACAATGAAGTGATGTTTTCACACGGCCAACAATTTAAAAATATGATCTCCCAAATCGGCCAATCTATGGGGGTTGCGCTGGCCAGTATTGGGTTACAATGGCGCACTACCGTTCATTATGATTTGCTCAATGATCGCGTTACCAGCCACAACCCCATTTACCAAAAAACCTTAGCACAAGTCGCTGACCAATATGCCAAGCACACGGATTCAGTGGTGGCGCAAAAAATAGCCTTTAGCTGGATCGAAAGTTTACTCAATGAACAATCTATATTGTTAGCTGGGATTGATTATTTCACTTTGCTGTTTTTTGTTGGCATCATTGGTTTTGTGATTATGCTCATTCAAAAACGACTTAATTAACTTCTTTTTTATCAGGTAAAACATGGATTTTAATGACATCTACTACTTTTACCTTACCGCAGAAAACCGTGGTTTCACCGCAGCAGAACGCGCTTCAGGTATTACTAAATCACTGCTAAGTCGACGTGTGGCCCAGCTTGAAGAAAAAGTCGGTGTGCAATTAATTCAACGTAATAGCCGTCAATTTTCCCTCACTGAAGCGGGTCGACAGCTATACGAAGGTGCCATTAACATGGTGTCAGAAGGCCAGTCTGCGTATGACTCTGTGGCGCTTTTACGCTCCGAGCCATCGGGTATAGTAAAGGTCAGTTGCCCCACCGTTTTAGCACAACATCATTTATCTCTATTGCTGCCTGATTTTATGCGGCAATATCCTAAAATTTCTGTCTCTCTTGATGCCACAGATCGACACGTTCAAGTGATTGAAGAAGGGATCGATATTGCACTACGCTCAACAAAATCAATTGATAACGAGCCTGGTTTAATCACAAGAGCATTAGCAACGACCAAAATGATTCTGGTGGCAAGTCCTAGTTTTATCGAGCAATACGGCACTCCGACTCACCCTAATCAATTGGTACGAATGCCAACTCTCTGCAACGAGATAGAGCGGCGAGAAAGTGAATATAAGTGGGAATTATTCGGTCCTGAAGGCAGTCATTGTATTATCAAGCATCATCCTAGACTGTTCTGCTTTAATCGCTGGGTGCAATTAGAATCCGCAGTTCAAGGCATTGGTTTAGGCTTGCTGCCAAACCCAGTGGCCGCGCACAGTTTAGAAAACGGCAAGCTGCTCCATGTACTGCCTGAGTGGACTACGAAAGCTCAGGTTATCTACGCTGTGTTTTCAAAAAGAAAAGGAATGAACCCAGCTTCACGCGCTTTTCTTGATTACCTTATCCTGCACCTACCTGAGATACTAACCGCCCCCTCCTTTGACAATAATTTTTTCACATAAGCTTGGTTACACTGTGTCTTCTATTTGTATATTTGTGTAAAAAATGTGGATTATCAACAAATTACGTGGTTTAGTGTATTCCAGCACTAAAAACAATACTGAGGAGAGCTGAGATGGAAAACTTTATATTAGATGACGCATTAAACCTAACGGCACTGGCTATTATTCTTGGCAGTTTTTCTGTATTGGCCGTCACCAATCTCGTGCAAACGATCAAGAAAAACCTTGCTTAACCTTTTCTGTCCATAAATACCCTCGTAAGCTCTTTCGTAACAAAATGAAAGAGCTTTATTTTTTTGCGCAGCCAACATTATGCACAGCTAGATAGCTCCAATAACACTTTCTCTAAATCTTCTTTTACTTGCTGACGATACTCCGCAAGGTCCAAGGTTACTGTAATTTTCTCTAGTACATTATCATTCGTTGATTTTTTAAGCTCTGCTTCAACTTGTGCGATTTCATCAGAACAAGCTTTAAGCCCCATGGTGCCAGTGGAGCCTTTTAATGTATGTGAAATTTTCTGTAATTGCGTCACATCGCCTTCTGCTAACGCCAGCTCAAACGTATTCAGTAAGCCTTCTGTCTCCTGTAAAAAACTATCCCTTAAGCTTTGGTAAAGTTCACGATTCTCAGCAAATCGCGTCAAAATAGAGCGGCTATCTTCAACCCGATCTTGTGTCTCTACCGTCTGACAAGACGGCTCATTGGGTGTTTCTTGAAGATGAAGCTCAGGGGGATTTTCTGCCCCTAAACAGCCCACATTTTTTCTAATCACGGCTATCATCAATTCAATATCTAGCGGCTTACCAAGGTGATCGTTCATACCGGCATGCAAACAAGCCGCTTGATCTGCTTTCGACACATTGGCCGTCATAGCAACAATAGGAAGCTGGGTGAAACGTACGTCACGTCGTATTCTTCGCGTCGCTTCTAAACCATCTACATTGGGCATTTGCATATCCATCAACACCAAATCAAACGCCTTTGCTCCAGCTTCATCAAGCATGGCAACCCCTTCTTCTCCGCCTTCAGCCATGGTCACACGTGCTCCCTCAGCTTCTAACAACTCCTTAGCAACTTGTCGATTTAACGCGTTATCTTCAACGACAAGAAGGCTCATCCCTTGCAATCGATGTGTGCCCACCAATGAAGCTACAGCACTGAGGCGCTGATGAATCGCCTTGCTTTCTTTTTCGTCTACTTTGGGTAATGCCAAAGAAAAATAAAAATGACTGCCTTCTCCTAGCACGCTTTCAACCATCAGCTCGCCGCCCATTAAACGCACTAGACGGCGGGAGATTACCAAACCAAGACCCGATCCTCCGAAGCGACGAGCGGTAGATGATTCTGCCTGAGAAAACACCTCAAAGATGCTTTCCTTTTGACTAATATCAATCCCTATACCTGTATCTCTCACACTGAATTGCAAATACGCGGCATCAGCGCGAGCAGAAATTTGAGAGATAACAATGTCTACAGACCCTTCTAAAGTAAATTTCAATGCGTTACTGCATAAGTTGGTCAACACCTGCAATAACCGCAAATGATCACCGACTAGGTAGTCCGGTATATTGTTATCAATTTCATAGCGAAGCGTGACATTTTTATTGATGACTAGACCTGAAAGCAGCGTATCCAACTGAGAGATAAGCTTCTTCATTTCAAACGGTGCGTGTTCGATTTCCAGCTTGCCGGCATCTACTTTGGAATAATCCAAAATATCATTAATCAAGCTTAAAAGAGATGTGGCTGCCACATGGGCTTTAGTAATGTAGTCTTCTTGCTGAGAATCCAATGCGGTGCGCTGCACTAATTGCAACATACCTAACACAGCGTTCATTGGTGTACGAATTTCATGGCTCATATTGGCTAAGAATTCTGATTTCGACAAACTGGCTGCATCGGCTTCCTCTTTAGCTCGTCTTAACCAAGTTTCAAGTTCATATTCTTGCGTAATATCCCGGTTAATACCGGTGACGGCTATCACATTTCCTTGCCTATCTCGCTCCATATAAGCCCTTGCCTGGATATAGCGCACCCTTTGTTCAGGCAAAACAATGCGAAACATATGATCAATCTTGCCACCACCAACAATGGCTTCTTGCAGCACCTCCTCAAAGAATATTTTGTCATCTATATGCAAACGCTCAACCCAATGCTGGTACATCAGGCCTTCTTGGTTCAGGCTTAACGGCTGTTGGTAAATTTGAAACATCATGTCGTTCCACTCCAACTCATCCGTTTTTACATTCCATGTCCAAATACCTAACTGCGCCACATTGGCCGCCATTAATAATTGGTCTCGCACCGATACAATTTCAGCGTTGGCTTTTTTCTGCTTGGTAATATCAATCGCCATGTTCAAAAAGCCGATCACCGCGCCTTTGTTATCGTGCATTGGTGTGATCACAACAGAGACATCAAGCTGCTTGCCATATTTATCAATATAGGTCCATTCTCGACTGTCGGACTCCTGATGCAGCGCATGATAGAAAAGCGAAGCGGAATCAGAGTCTATCGTTTCTTGAATATTGTCACTCAAACTGTCTCTTAATTGCGCCAACTCTTCAGGTAAATGAAAATGAACAGGCGTTAAGTGACCTACGACCTCATCGGCAGTGTATTTCAACATGCGTTGTGCGCCGGAATTAAATAAGCTGATCGTGCCATTAATATCCGTAGCGATAATGGCGATCTCAGAAGAGGCATTCAATACGTCATTGAGAACAAGGTTTAGCTTTTGTAACTCAGATGTTCGTTCTTTTACTTGAGTTTCTAGGGTACTGTTTAGTTCATGGATTTTCGCTTCTGCGGCTTTTTGTAGGGAAATATCTCGAATCGATTTTGATGCGCCTACCACATAACCACTGGAGCCATAAATAGGTGAGATTGCGACAGAGACCGCGACTTTCCCTCCCCCTTTTACCTTTCTTAAGGTATCAAAGTGCGATACTTCTTCACCTTTTTTGATTCGCTCAAAGAGTTTACGTTCCTCTTTATAGAAAGCTTCAGGTATTAATAGCTGATATACCGACTCCCCCAAAACTTCGCTTTGCGGATAACCAAAGATTTTCTCAGCACCTTGGTTCCAGCTGGTTATTATCCCTTCTAAAGTAATTCCTATAATACCGTCAGAAGAGCTTTCAACAATGGCGGCAATCTTCGCTTGCTGTGAGATCACCTCTTTTCTATGCTGGCGACTGACACCAAAAACCCCTAACAAGGCGGCACTCAAAAAACTAATCAACACCCCAATGGCAAAGATATCTCGCGGTTTTGGTAGGTTAAGATTTTCAATAAAGGAAGGGTAGACAGAAAACTGGCTTTCCCAAGAGCGACCATAAATAGAAAGCACTTTAGTTTGCCGATACAGACCGTGAGGTTGGCTGAAATCACTGTTATAAAAGCGCTCTCGTTTGCCTGGATCAGTAATATCAAAGAGCTCTAAATGCACTTGGTTGGTGTCTAAACCTAAGTCTGCCATCACCTCTTGCATCAATAATGGCGCATAACTCCAGCCAAACGCTCGGTCTTGGCGATCTTGTAAAGTACTAGGAACTGAGCCGCTGTTATAAATCGGCATTAGAATCAAAAAAGACTGCTGAGGGTTACCCGTTGCTTGCACTAGAGTGATGGGACCTGTGAGATGCACTTTGCCTGTCTCTATAGCGGCTTTAGCGGCGCTTCTGCGATTAACCTCAGAGGCAATATCTAACCCAACAGCCTGTAAATTTCGGGCCACTGGCTCAATATATTGAATCACATAACGCTCACCAGAGTTCGGCGCTAACTCTTTGATGTGGAAGTCCAACCAGCCATCTTGTTGAGCACGAGCAACAAATCGATCCACTTCAAAAGGTTGAACACGGCGAATAAAACCAAAGCCACGAGCGCCAGGAAACTCTTGGTCTGTGTCTCGGCTCAAGCTATAGCGCATAAACACTCGCCGCGACAAACTGTATTCTCCCGCCGTTAAAATAGCCCCCCTCGCACCGCGTAAGCCATACTGATAAAGCCTGATACGATCATTTACCGTTTTCACTGCTTGGTCTGACGCTTGCTGAACCGCCTTAGTAATAAAAACTTCATTGTTTGTCTTGATCTGTTCTGTCACCAAAATAGTAAGGCACAGACCGACAAGTAGAGTCGCTAAAACCCACTGACTATTGATCGAATACAAGAACTTCCATTTCTTCATCCTAAGCATCACCTTATTTGCCCCAATAATGGGCTATCTGTGAAATCACCACATCTCTTACTTTGCAAGAAAAGAGACAACGTCAGTTAGGGAGGGTACCAACAAGCCCTTCGGGGCTGAGACGACTTATTCGCACCTTACTTGGATCAAAGACAAAGTCACGCTCTGCCTCTTAATTAGCCTTTACTATAAAAAGCGATACTCAAGCTTTGACTTAATTGGTTACAAAAACAAACATTCAAAAAACGGGGCTTTACCCATCTGGCTATACCGTTAAGCGCTAACTATAGACGAAATCTACCCTTTTAAATCCCTTATCAAGCGCATGGTTACAATAAAAAACATTTACAATACAGTGGATTCAATTCACTAACACAATAGTGACCTTATGTCATAATGCACCATACACAATTCAATCTGGAGGCAGTATGCGATTGATTTTTACCCTATTCATAGCCACGTTAATAACCAGTTGCAGTTTGATTAATCAAAAGGCACTGAGCTTACAAGTCGGCATGGGCAAAACCGAGGTGTCAGAGATCATGGGGACACCTGAAAGGCGATCATTTAATGGCACCACAGAAGCCTGGCAATATGCAGATTTCATCAGCAAGGACCAGTGCAGCTACATCACCGCCTGGTTTAAAGGAGAGAGCTTAGCCGCCCTTACTTCGCGAGAAGAAACGCGAATGAGAGATTGCAGTAAAGGCATTTTAGATATTGATTGGACACAAATACCCATGGGCGTAAATTAGAAAAGATTGCGCAAATGAGTAGTATTCACGTCGCTAATGGTTACTTTTTAACCACAGATAGGCCTATTCTGTCGAAAGGTGCATAGCATCTAGTCTCTCATAACAATAAGTACAGGATGTCGATATGAATAATCATGCAAACCGTGGTGTTGTCTATCAAGGTAACGGCACCGTCAAAGTAGAAGCCATTCCTTTCCCCGAACTTGCCATTGGCCAACGTCGTTGTGATCACGGCGTTATTCTTAAGGTCGTCACGACCAATATTTGCGGCAGCGACCAACACATGGTTCGAGGCCGCACTACCGCTCCAAATGGTCTAGTGCTTGGGCATGAGATTACCGGCGAAGTCATCGAATGTGGCCGCGATGTAGAGTTTATACAGGTTGGTGATTTAGTTTCTGTGCCTTTTAACATTGCCTGTGGCCGCTGCCGCCATTGTAAAGAAGGCAAAACAGGCATCTGCCTGAACGTTAACCCTGCCCGTCCCGGTGCAGCTTATGGCTATGTAGACATGGGCGGCTGGGTGGGTGGACAAGCCGATTACGTCATGGTGCCTTATGCTGATTTCAACTTATTAAAGTTCCCTAACGCAGACCAAGCCCGCGAAAAAATTCAGGATTTAACACTCTTATCTGATATTTTCCCAACTGGATTCCATGGCTGTATCACTGCTGGTGTTGGTCCAGGTTCAACCGTCTATATTGCTGGAGCTGGCCCTGTTGGATTGGCCGCTGCGGCCTCAGCAAAACTGCTAGGCGCCGCCTGTATTATCGTTGGCGATATGGTAGAAGACAGATTAAACCAAGCTCGCTCTTTTGGTTGTGAAACCATCGACCTGAAACAAGAAGGCGACATGCAAGACAAAATTGAAGCCATACTTGGCGAACGCGAAGTGGATGCGTTTGTCGATTGTGTCGGCTTTGAAGCGCACGCTTGCGGTTGCAACCATCACCAAGAATCTCCCGCTGTAGTGTTAAATTCAGCAATGCAAATTACCCGTGCAGGGGGGCAAATTGGCATACCTGGCTTGTATGTAACAGAAGATCCGGGAGCGGCCGACGTGGCTGCACAGCAAGGCAGCTTGAGTATGCGCTTCGGCCTTGGCTGGGCCAAATCTCACTCACTGCAAACCGGCCAATGCCCTGTGATGAAATACCATCGCCAACTGATGCAAGCCATTTTGTTCGACAAGATTGAAATCGCTAAAGCCGTCAATGTACAAATGATCTCCTTAGATCAAGCACCGCAAGGCTATGCTGATTTTGATGGCGGAGCGGCTAAAAAGTTCGTTATCGACCCGCATAAAATGGTGAGCTAAACGCTCTCCGTGCACAGAAAAACAACAACCTCAGGCTCACTCACACGAGAACAGCGCTTTCCTTAGGGAAAGCGCTTTTTATTTTTCTCCCCCTCTAAGCAACCACTCGCTCAGCAGCATTATTCAGCGCACGACCTCAGCATGGAAAATCAATAAAGGAACGAAGAAATTTCGTAATTGCTGGCTTTTTAAAAAACATCAAAGATAAAGGCATCATTAAAACAATAACAAGCTAGGAGTTCAGCATGAGCCAGTATTTTGAAAACGTCCCTTTTATCAAGTATGAAGGGAAAACGTCCTCTAACCCATTCGCCTTCAAACATTATGACGCCAATAAAATGCTAATGGGAAAGACCATGGCTGAACACTTACGCATGTCAGCATGTTATTGGCATAACTTCTGTTGGCAAGGCAGCGATGTGTTTGGCGCCAATACTTTTGATCGAGCTTGGCACAAACCAACAAATGAAATGGAAGCGGCTAAAATGAAAGCGGATGCGGCATTCGAATTTTTCAGCAAACTGGGAATTCCATACTACAGCTTCCACGATGTGGATGTTTGCCCAGAAGGGCATTCCATAAAAGAATACATAGCAAACTTTTCGGCCATGATTGATGTACTAGAAGCCAAGCAAGAAGAGACCGGCACTCAATTATTATGGGGCACCGCAAACGCCTTCTCGAACCCACGCTATATGTCGGGCGCCGCGTCCAACCCAGACCCTGAAATTTTCACCTACGCCGCAACTCAAGTGTTTCATGCAATGAATGCGACCAAAAGATTAAAAGGAGCTAACTATGTACTTTGGGGAGGCCGCGAAGGCTATGAGACTCTGCTCAACACTGACCTAAAACGCGAACGGGCGCAGCTAGGTCGCTTTATGCAAATGGTGGTTGACCATAAATACAAAATTGGTTTCACAGGCTCCCTATTAATTGAGCCAAAACCCGCTGAGCCCACCAAGCATCAATACGACTATGACACTGCCACTGTCTATGGTTTCTTAAAAGAATTTGGCTTAGAGAATGAAATCAGGGTAAATATTGAAGCCAACCACGCCACTTTAGCAGGCCATAGTTTTCATCATGAAATTGCCACCGCCTGCTCACTAGGTATATTAGGCTCTGTTGACGCCAACCAAGGGGACGCGCAACTTGGTTGGGATACCGACCAATTCCCAAGCAGCGTAGAAGAATACACGCTAGTCACATACGAGATCTTAAAAGCAGGCGGTTTTAAAACCGGCGGCTATATGTTTGATACTAAATTACGTCGCCAATCCATTGATCTTGAGGACATGTTCCATGCCCATATTGGTGCCATGGACACACTCGCCTTATCGCTAGAGCGAGCGGTAAAAATGCTTGAGGACGACCAATTAGCGGCACTGGTAGAGCAACGTTACGCCCGCTGGGGGCATACCCTCGGCCAAGATATTTTAGCAGGAAAGCACTCATTACAAGACCTTGCTGACTACGCATTACGAAACAACATTAACCCAAGTCCAATTTCTGGTCGTCAGGAAATGCTAGAAAACATCGTAAATGGGTATATTTATCGGTAAAGCGACACGCCTCAATGCCCACTTGTGAAGACAGTTGGCATTGAGGCCTACTAAAAACGCACCTAGCAGTGCCTCTTACATAGTTTCGCTGTCGATATTGGGGAAGCTTTATTGAGTTAAAATTCTTTGCCTTGCTCTTTGCCAAGACGCGACGAAATTCGGTACTCTTTAGGTGTCATTCCGACATTTTTTCGCATCACTGTGTACATGTATTGCACCGATGGATAACCACAAGTACGAGCAATCTCATCAAAGGCAAGATTCGTAGCCGTAACCAACTCACAAGCACGGGAGAACTTCGTCATATGCAATTGCTCATGCATCGAACAACCGATTTCTTCTACAAACCGAGTTTCTAAATTAGTCCGAGACAAACCGACATAATCCACCACTTGGGCTACCTTCACCCCTCGACACGCATTGTGGCGAATAAAGTGCATCGCCTGAATAACATAAGGGTCATTTAATGCCGATAATCGCGATTTCTTCTGGCACCATAATATTCAAGTGATCACAGGCCTGCAATAAATGCCTCGCCCGTGAATCCGTCACCGCAACAATACCAATGGGTTTAGGCAAACTGTTTAACCAGCTGGCTAAATCATGTTGCGCCGTTTGCCAAGATTCTGCACTCGTTGGAAGACCAAGGTTCACATAAGGTTGGTAGCCATCAGATCGCACTTGCTCAACAAAGGCGCTCTCTCTTTCACCCGCCCAACGACTGTAAGGCGTACTGGGTACACCATAAAAAGCAAACTCTGTTAGCCCCTTTTTTTTCAGATGATCATAAGCAAGCTCGACCAAAGCCGCGTTATCCGTCGCCACATATGGCAACCATGGATAATCACTCTTGTGTGTGTATGAGCCACCAACCGCAACCGTTGGTATGGTCGACTCTTTTAGAATTGCCTCCACCTCTGGATTATCAAAGTCGGCGATAATACCGTCACCTTGCCAGTGCATCAGACCCTCTAATCGGGAACGAAAATCGTCCTCAAAATAAACATCCCAGTCACATTGAGCCGCTTGTAAATACTCACCAATGCCTTCTACTACTTGACGGTCATAGACTTTATTTGCATTAAAGACGAGATTAAGCCGATATCGTTTTTCGAACATACACATTCATCTCTTTTTTTATTGCTATCAATGATGGTGTTTTATCATACACAGGTACTTACTTGAGATTATGCCAGATCATAAAAAAAGAAAAGCGGGGGCAGTGCATCACTAAAGCCCTTTTACCCGCTGATACAAAGACTGATATTGCTGACGCTTTTCCTGATAATAATCCTGATAAGTCAAATCCGCCTCAAAGCGAGCGATTCGGTTAGGCTTACGGCAAATATCCTCTAACCCACTCGCCCCCTGTACGGCAAGCGCTGCAAGTCGCGCCGCACCTAATGATGGCCCTACCTCTCCACCTTCTCGATAGTCCATCGGCACTGCCAATACGTTAGCCAGTAATTGCAGCCAATAATGACTTCGCGCACCGCCGCCTATCACATCAATACTGTCACTTACCTGCTGCACAGACTTCACCGCATCAAGCCCATCAAGTAATGCAAATGAAACCCCTTCAAGTACTGCACGAAACAGATCAAGCGGCTGAGTATCATGGCTTAATCCATAAAAAACCCCTTTTGCATTTGGGTCGTTATGGGGGGTTCTTTCACCGCTTAAATAAGGTAAAAAAACCACCTTGCAATATGGCTCAAATTGGCTTTTCTTAGGCTGTTTTTCTAGCGCCTGAAAAGCTTCTGCGACGCTACTAAATCGAGTCAGCCGCACGACCCAATCCACACAACTTGCCGCACTTAAAATCACCGACATGGTGTGCCAAGTATTAGGCAGCGCATGACCAAAGCTATGCAGAGCCGCGTCAGGGTTTGCAGTGAAGCCATCACTGACTGAAAAAATCACTCCAGACGTGCCTAGCGACAACATAGTTTCTTCTTTGTGGATAACGCCCATACCAACTGCGCCGGCTGCATTATCACCGCCACCAGCAGCAATTGGCACACAAGGCAGGGACCAACGCTTGGCCACGGCGGCACTTAGCTCACCGGTGATTTCACTGCCTTCATAAACCCTTGGCATCTGCGCCATTGTCAGCCCTGTTGCCTGTAGCATTCGCTCACTCCAGGCTCGTTCTTCCATATCAAGCCATAGGGTGCCTGACGCATCTGAAACGTCCGTCGCAAAATCGCCACTCATGCGCCAGCGCAGATAATCTTTTGGCAATAATACTTTTGCAATGCGCTGAAAAGTTTCTGGTTCATTTTCTTTTACCCACAATAGCTTGGGCGCAGTAAAACCTGGCATCACCAAATTGCCGGTTATTGCCTGTACTTCTGGACACTGGAGCTGCAACTGTTGGCAGGCTTGAAAAGCACGACCATCGTTCCACAACATAGCAGGCCTTAGCGCCTGGTGTTGCTTATCTAACAATGTCGCTCCATGCATTTGCCCAGATAAACCAATTGCTTTGACCGCCTTCAGATCATGTTGCGCCGCTAACGCTAACATGGCTTTATCTGTGGCTTGCCACCAGCTTTCAGGGTCTTGTTCTGACCACAAAGGGTGAGGCCTAGAAACGCTAAGCGGTGCCGTTTGGCTAGCGATCACTTGCCCATCTTCTGCCAGCAGAATAACTTTTACCCCAGAAGTACCAAGATCAATTCCTAAATACATACGATGTCCTTTTGAAGCTATGCGATGAATGCTCGTATTACTGGGCTTTTTTCGTTTTCACATCCAACCACACCGCCAGCAGCAAGATGCCACCTTTGACGATCAGCTGCCAAAACGTCGGCACATCGAGCATACTCATGCCATTGTCCAGACTCGACATAATCAAGGCGCCCATAATGGCACCAAACACAGTACCAACACCGCCAGCAAGACTGGTGCCCCCGATGACACATGCAGCAATCGCATCCAACTCCGCCATATTGCCAGCTGCAGGCGAGCCAGCACCTAAACGTGAGGTTAAAATCAACGCCGCCACCGCCACCATCATGCCGTTGAAGCCAAACACAAACATCTTGTTTCGCTCAACATTAACACCTGACATTCTCGTCGCTTCAATGTTGCCACCAATGGCATACACACGACGTCCAAAAGCGGTTCTTTTAGCGATATAAGCCGCCACCAAAATCAGCACACCCATGATCAGAATCGGTGTCGGAATGCCTCGATACCCTTCTAATATCGCCAGTAAACTGAGTAAAACAGCAATCGACACTAAGGCTTTAAGGTATTCGAATTTAGCAGAATCATTGACCACACCATGTTTCTGCTTGGCCTGACGACGACGGTATACTTTTGCAATGACCCCAAGGCACAATAACAACACCAAACTCACACCCCATCCAGTGGGCACATAACTCTGGCCAATCACCCCCAATGCACTGGTAGTAGGCGCCACGGTGGCACCATCAGTTAACCCTACTAAAATGCCACGAAACGCGAGCATGCCTGCCAAAGTCACAATAAAAGAAGGCACCTTCTGATACGCAACCCACCAGCCGTTAAATAATCCCAGCAACAAGCCTGTGCCAATGGTAATTAGGATGGTGAGCATAATAGGAAAATGCAGCCAGACGTCTAATACCGCCGCGATACCACCTAATAGGCCCATCATAGAGCCAACTGAGAGGTCGATCTCTGCACTGATAATGACAAATACCATACCGATCGCGAGCACCCCGACTATGGCAGTTTGGCGAAATAAATTAGACACGTTACGAGGTGAAATAAACGCACCATCGGTCGCAAAAGAAAAGAACAGCACAATAAGAAGCATTGCGGTTAACATCGCCAACAGCTGCAATTGATTGGTTTTTATTGTTTTTAACATATCAGATACTTCCTTAAGCTGATTCGGCTTCTTTAATAGCACAGTTCATAATTTTTTCTTGAGTAAGACCTTGATGGTCAAATTCCCCTTTTAAACGCCCCTCATGCATCACCAGTACCCGGTCGCTAATACCAATCACTTCAGGCAATTCGGATGACACCATAATGATGGAAACGCCTTCTTTGACGAGGGCAAACATCAGCTTATAAATTTCGTATTTGGCGCCCACATCGATACCACGAGTCGGTTCGTCCAAGATCAAAATTTTGGGTTTGGTTAACAGAAAACGAGCGATAATGGCTTTTTGCTGGTTGCCACCACTGAGGTTTTTAATGGCTAGCTCTGACGTGGCGGTTTTGACCTTGAGACGCGCAATGGCGTCATGGATATCATGGGATTCTTGCTCTTCATCAATCGCACCGAACCAAGCCGTGTATCGATCCAGAATAGATAAGGTGATATTGCGCCCTACTCCCATAATTGGAACTATGCCATGACGTTTACGGTCTTCTGGCACCATGGCAATACCTGCTTTTAACGCCGCTCGCTGAGAACGTATTTGCAGCGTTTGACCAGACAGTTCAATGGTCGCTTGATAATCCCCATCGTAACAACCATATAAACACTGCATAAGCTCCGTTCGGCCAGAGCCAATCAAGCCTGCGACACCGAGAATTTCTCCTTTGCGAAGCGAGAAACTCACATCCTCTACTTGGCAGCGCGAAGCCCCCGGCTGACTGGCCTTGGCATGAGTGACTTGCAAAATAGTCTCGCCAATTTGATGGTTTTCCCTTGGAAACAACTCATCCAGCTGGCGCCCCACCATCATGCTAATAATGTCATTTTGGGTCAGCTCGGCGGCGGCTTTTGTCGCAATATGATTACCATCTCGAATCACCGCGACCCAGTTTGATAATGCAAGCACTTCGTCCAATTTATGGGAAATGTACACACAAGCAATGCCCTGCCCTTTTAGCTCCTGCACAATACCCAATAGAATATCAATCTCGTTATTGGTCAAAGACGAGGTTGGCTCATCTAAAATCAACAACTTGACGTTTTTATTCAGCGCTTTAGCAATTTCTACAAGCTGCTGCTGACCTACCCCCAACTCTCGAATTAAGGTATCCGGGGAAATATTAAGCTTTACTTGGGCCAATAACTCACGCGTTCGGCTGTGCATCATTTCATCGTTTAAACTCACACAAGAGCCAAGTTCGTTGCCAAGAAAGATATTTTCCATTACAGAAAGCTCTTTCACCAAGGCTAACTCCTGATGAATAATCACAATGCCTAAGGCTTCTGTATCGCGAATACCACTCGCCTTAACTTGTTGACCTTGAAAGTAAATCTCACCATCGTAGGAGCCATAAGGCCAAACTCCACTCAGCACCTTCATCAAGGTAGATTTCCCTGAGCCATTTTCACCACAGAGCGACAACACTTCACCGTCACCTAAAGTAATGCTGACACCATTTAAAGCACGCACACCGGAAAAACTTTTTACGATATTGCGCATATCTAATAGGGGTTGCTTCATACCGACACCTCTATGAAAAGCAAAAGCGCCCTAACGAGCGCCTTATCATCAATAATTTAAGGGTTATAAACGTCTTTATGGGTATGGAAGCCATCGGCAATAATAGTGCTATCGATGTTGTCTTTAGAGACCGCAATTGGCGTCAGCAAAACAGAAGGCACCTCTTTTTTATCATTGTTCACCGTATCATTCGTGGTTATTTTTTCACCACGAGCTAACTTCACCGCCAGCTCAGCACTGGTTGTGGCTAGCTTTGAAATCGGTTTGTAGACGGTCATGGTTTGGGTACCCGCCACAATTCGTCGAATCGCGGCTAAGTCCGCATCTTGGCCAGAAATAGCCACCTTGCCAGCCAATCCTTGAGCGTTCAGCGCTTGAATCGCACCTCCAGCCGTAGAGTCATTAGATGCCACCACCGCATCAATTTTATTCTGATTCGCCGTCAGACCATTTTCCATAATGTTCAATGCTGCTTCGGCCGACCAGCCGGTGGCCCATTGATCACCGACAACCTTAATGTCACCACGGTCAATAGCAGGTTTTAGCACCTTCATCTGTCCTGCTCGAAACATTTTGGCGTTGTTATCCGTTGGCGCACCGCCTAACAAGAAGTAATTACCTTTCGGTACGCGCTTCATCAAGGCTTGCGCCTGCATTTCACCGACACGGACATTGTCAAACGACACATAAAGGTCAATATCTGCAAACTTAATCAAACGGTCATAGGCCAGCACCTTAATGCCTTCTGCCTTTGCTTCAGCCAGCACATTACCCAACACTTCGCCGTTTTCTGAAACAATGACGAGCACATCAACGCCTCGAGAGATCATGTTTTCAATTTGAGAGATTTGTGTGCTTGCGTCCCCATTAGCGGATTGGGTATAAACCTTTGCACCTAAAGCTTCGGCGGCATGGGTAAAAAGGTCACTGTCTTTTTGCCAACGCTCAAGACGTAAATCAGACATCAACAAACCAATTTTTTCACCGGCGGCCATGACTGGGCTGGCGGAGACAATTGCAGCCAACAGCCCAAGAGAAATGAGTTTCTTCATGTTACATTCCTTTTATTTTTATTAAGTGAACGCTCTCCTGAAGGAGTCATTAAAAGGTAAGCAAATGAGCGAGATAGGGACATTATCTTTTTTTGTAAGTGTGTAGCGTTTTTTATAAAACAAAAAAAAGCCACGCCCCACTGTTATCAGTGGGAAGTGGCTCAAACATTACCATTTTATAGACGGTCAAAAGACCCGCTTTAACAATAGAGTATTCTCTTTGTTTAAAGCTCAATAACAGCAAAAGCACCCTTTCTAATACGGGGAGGCCGCTGTTTAGCTGCCATTAAAAAGCATGCGCCTGCTGATTCTTTTAGTAGCCATAAAGCGCTACTTTTTTATAACTCGACTTAAAAGATTAGGAAACCCAGTGAAATAATCACCCCTGAACCCAACAAGGCCATGATGCAATACCCCATCACGTCTTTCGCACCAAGACCAGCAATTGCCAAGGCAGGCAGAGCCCAGAAAGGCTGAATCATATTTGTCCAAGCATCACCCCAAGCAATGGCCATGGCGGTTTTCGCAGCATCAACTCCAAGAGCAGCACCCGCAGGCATCATCACTGGCGCTTGAACCGCCCACTGACCACCGCCTGATGGCACAAAGAAGTTCACGATACCGGCACTTAAGAAGGTGAATAATGGGAAAGTAGTTTCATTAGAAATCGACACAAACCACTGGGAAATAACGCCTGCCAATGAAGCACCATTGTCACCTGTTGCTGTCATCATCCCCATAATGCCCGCATAAAAAGGAAATTGCAGTAGGATTCCTGAACAATTACGCGCCCCTTGAGAGACCGAATTTAACAGGCTTTTTGGCGTACCATGAAGCAAAATAGCAGTGAACAAAAAAGTAAAGTTCACTATGTTCAGGTTCAAAGCAAAACCGTTCGTAATGAAGTAATAAATAATATAAGCAAAACCCATCGCCCCTAATAATAAAGATAGAGTACGACTGTTTTCCATACGCTCCGCTGGCGTCATCTTCTCTGTTTTCGGCGCTTCCACAACCTCTTCTTCCAGCAAGGAAGCATCAATTGTAACCGTGTCTTGCGCCGCAGGATGCATCAGTCGGTTTAGTAACGGAATCGCCACCAACATAACTGCCAAAATGGTTAAGTTCATTGGAGAAAAAATGGTTGCTGAAGTAGGAATCGCTGAGGTCACCGCACCATTAGTCACAGTACTAATGTTGGCACCACCGGCAATCGCTAACGGAATCGAGCCAGACAAGCCCGCATGCCAAAATAAGAAGCCGCTGTACGCAGAAGCAATCAACAGACGGTAATCAACACCTTTTACTTTGGAAGCCAATTCGCGAGCAAAAATAGCACCCACAACCAAGCCAAAGCCCCAGTTAACCCAGCAAGCAATGGCACTGATCGCCGTGACTAATAAAATCGCCTGACCCGGTGTTTTAGCAATGCCGGCCAGCATAGCGAGCTTACGCTTAAACGCTGGCGCACTGGCCATCGCATGACCAGTCACCACCACCATAGCCATCTGCATTGAGAAGCTAAGCAACTTCCAAAAGCCACCAGCCCACGCTTCTACGACCTGCATTGGCCCTTGGCTAGTACTTGGCATGACTAAGACAAACACCACCAAGGTGAGCACGATCGCAAAGATAAATGGGTCCGGTAGATAGCGTTGAAGAAGGGTAACGAAAAATTTACTCAAGCGCTGCAAAGCAGTCTGTTTTACTGCGTAATTAGTCATTGGTTTTCCCTAATATTATAGTTATTTTAGGTGAAAGCCAGCGCGCTTGATGTGCGCACTGGCTTCATTTTTTATGATTTATATTTCGGTCATCTCGACCTTTTATCGTGACACTAACATGGCAATTCCCATGCCTCCGCCAATACAAAGCGTCGCCAATCCCTTATGACGCTCCTGACGTTTCATTTCATGCAATAAGGTAATCAGTATGCGACAACCAGATGCACCAATAGGATGACCTAAGGCGACCGCACCACCATTTACATTGACCTTGCTGGCATCCAAAGCAAGCTCTTGATTCACACACAGTGCCTGGACTGCAAAAGCTTCATTGGCTTCAATTAAATCCAAATCATCCATCGACCAATCGGCTTTTTGCAATACTTTCTTAGTGGCTGCAATAGGGCCTGTGCCCATGATTTCAGGGTCAACGCCCGCACTACTGGCCGCTTCTATTACCGCTAAAACGGGCAAACCTAGACGCTTTGCTTCCTCATCAGAAGTAACAATCACCATAGCCGCGCCATCATTTAATGTGGAAGCATTTCCCGCGGTAACTGAACCCTCTCGATTAAAAACAGGACGTAATTTAGCTAGGGCTTCTTCAGTGGCATTGGAGCGAATTTGTTCGTCGTGTTCGACAACAACTGGATCCCCTTTTCGCTGAGGAATAACCACAGGGATGATTTCTTCAACAAAATGTCCGGCCGATTGCGCCCGTGCGGCTTTTTGCTGAGACTGCACAGCAAAGGCATCTTGCTGTTCACGGCTGATATTCCAGCGCGACGCAATGTTTTCTGCGGTTTGGCCCATATGGTAATCATTAAAGGCATCCCACAGACCATCGGTCACCATGCTGTCTAGCATTTCCCAATTGCCCATTTTTTTACCTGAGCGACTGTTGGGCAATACATGGGCCGCTTGGCTCATGCTTTCTTGACCGCCTGCGACCACCATTTTAGCGTCGCCATTTAAGACGGCTTGCGCCGCCAGCTGAACCGCTTTTAAACCAGAACCACAGACCTTATTAATGGTCATCGCCGATACTTGTTTCGCAAGACCTGCGTGAATCGCAGTTTGACGAGCCGGGTTTTGACCGCAGCCTGCGGCCAACACTTGGCCTAAGATCACTTCATCTATGTGTTCTTTAAGAGCTGGCTCTTTGGCTAACAAACCGGTTAATAGCTGAGTACCTATTTCTACCGCACTCAAGGAAGACAAAGCCCCATTAAAGGCACCAATCGGCGTTCTTCCTGCGGCAACAATGACTGCTTTCATGATTCTATTCTCCATTAACATAGGTCGGATTAAGCAAACACCATCTCAGGTACATGATCCGGAACGATCAGCTTACCCTGTGTTTTCTCTTGGATTTCCTCTATAGAAACACCCGGAGCGCGCTCTTTCAAAATAAAAGCCCCCTCTTCGATTTCTAACCAAGCCAAATCTGTTAAGACCTTCTTAATACAACCTTTGCCAGTTAATGGTAAAGCACATTCAGTTAATAATTTTGATTCACCCGATTTCGACGCATGAGTCATGGTAACAATAATATTATCCGCACCAGCAACCAAATCCATCGCGCCGCCCATGCCTTTAACCAGTTTATTAGGGATCATCCAAGACGCAATATTGCCATTTACATCAACCTCAAAAGCACCTAAAACAGTCAGATCCACATGGCCGCCTCGGATCATCGCGAACGACTCGGCGGACGAAAATATCGATGCCCCCTTCACCGCGGTGACCGTTTGTTTGCCGGCATTGATCATATCCGCATCCACCGTCTCTTCAGTGGGAAACTCTCCCATACCAAGCAGACCATTTTCCGACTGCAGCATCACTTCCATGCCCTCAGGAATAAAGTTCGCCACCAAGGTAGGAATACCAATCCCTAGGTTCACGTAAAAACCATCTTGCATTTCTCTGGCGACACGCTGCGCCATTTGTTCTCTAGTAAGTGCCATTTTGCGCCTCTTATTATTTGTCTATTTTATTCGTCAATATGACAGGGCAATTTAGTCAGTAGATCGGACCGTGCGTTTTTCGATGCGTTTTTCAAACGAACCTTGGATGATGCGATCAACATAAATACCAGGCGTGTGAATCTGAGCAGGGTCAAGCTCGTCAACTTCGACAATTTCTTCCACTTCAACCACAGTAATTTTGCCCGCTGTTGCCGCTAGAGGATTAAAATTTTGCGCCGTATGGCGATAAATCACATTGCCATAACGGTCTGCTTTCCAGCCTTTCACTATGGCAAAATCACCTGTAATGGCTTCTTCCATCAGGTATTCACGGCCATTAAAGATTCGCGTTTCTTTGCCTTCGCCAACCGGTGTACCAACGCCAGTTGCCGTAAAGAAGGCAGGAATACCCGCGCCACCGGCACGCATTTTCTCGGCAAGAGTGCCTTGAGGAGTGAGTTCGACTTCTAACTCACCTTGGAGGAGTTGTTTCTCGAAAAGGGCGTTTTCACCCACATAGGAAGAAATCATTTTGCGGACTTGCTTGTCTTCAAGCAATACTCCCAAGCCAAAGCCATCTACGCCGCAATTGTTCGACACTATGGTTAAATCACGTGTCTGTCGTCGTTTGATTTCTTGAATCAGATTTTCAGGGATACCACATAAACCAAAGCCACCGGCCAATACGGTCATGCCGTCTTCTAGCCCAGCCATGGCGTCTGCATAGGACGTGACTACTTTGTCAAAACCCGCCATTACTTTCTCCTAATTATTATTGTGTGAGCGTATTTTTATTAATGCTAAAAATAGTGTGTAACCATTCGAGTTAATATCAGTTTGACTCAGGACGATAAATAAATTAATTTTATTTTTTATATTTATTAATAAGAATTACAAATAAATGAATTTAAAACAGATTCGCGCTTTCCTCGCTGTCGCCGACGCCATGAGTTTTGCCAGCGCAGCAAACCAATTGCATTTGTCGCAACCGGCACTTAGCTTATCCATCAAGAGCCTTGAAGAAAGCTTAGGGGGCAAGCTGCTTACGCGCACCACCCGAACCCTTTCCCTCACCCCAGAAGGGGAAGCTCTAGTGCCCATTGCTCGGCGAATTTTAGCCCAATGGGAAAATGCAGAAGACGAGATGAAACAACGCTTTGCTCTGCAATTAGGCAAAATATCCATTGCTTCTATGCCCTCTTTCGCCGCATCCTTGCTGCCCAGAGCCATTCATAATTACCATCAATATTATCCTCACATACAAGTAGCGATAGACGATGTTTTATCGGATATTGTCGTCGACATGGTAGGCAACAATCAGGTGGAACTAGGGATTTGCTTTGAACCAAGCAACTTGTTGGAATTGGCTTTTTACCCGCTTTACGAAGACAGCTTTATTGCTATTTTTCCCGAGGAGCACCCACTCAACACAGCTAAAGAAGTCACTTGGCAATCTTTGTTAGAGTACGATTTCATTACCTTACAACGCCCATCTAGTGTACGCGCCATGATCGAAACGTCTCTTCAAGAAGCAGGGATAGAGCTTAAGGTTGCGTTTGATGCTCATCAGTTAACCACCGTGGTGAGAATGGTCAGTGAAGGTATGGGAGTGGCGGTAGTACCGGTTATTTGTCGCCAACAAGCCAACGAGCAACACCTCATTTGTCGCCCTATTGTTAAACCAGAAATCGGTCGCCGAGTGGGGGTTGTCTGCAAACCCAGATCGAGCCTTTCCATTGCAGCAGCGGCCATGCTCGATGTTCTTATTGATACCTATGCCACCATTGGCGAAGTCATACCCGCAAAAAAAACCATCGTTCGTCCATAACATAGGTATGAATAGCAGGTTTTAGATCCTTGTATTTTGCCCTCTTGCCGTTTGTTTAAGGTAAAGGCTATGCTCTTAATAAAGCATAACGGGGCAAAAATAATAGCTCATCTAATTTGGCCATTGCATGGAGTCGACAATGCCACTGAAGAAAACAGAAAAGCTCACGCAAGCCGCAAACACTTATAAATCAATTTTAAATGCCATGGAAGAATGGGTGGTGATCGTCGACCATCAGTCAAAAATCTTTTTTATTAATCGACCTTATGCGCGCTTTTTAGGCGTTAAAGCCGAAGACGTCAAAGGCAAAAAAGTCACCGATGTGATCGAAAATACCCGTATGCACATCACGGTTCAAACAGGCAAAGCAGAACGTCTTTCCTTACAGAAAATCCTCGGCAGTAACATGATTGCCAGCCGCTTTCCGATCATCGAACAAGGGGAAGTCATCGGTGCTATTGGCACGGTCATTTTCCACGACACTCACGAGTGGAAGCAGATCAACACACACATTAAAGCCCTACTAACCGAACAGGACTTTAATCATCAAAAGCAACTAACATCCGATAAAGCACTCTCTGGTGCTAGCTTCCACCTGAATGATGTGATTGGTGACAGTCAAATCATGAAGGCTTTGAGCGCTAAGGTGAAGCAGGTCTCATCTGGGGATGTCACTGTGTTAATTCGTGGGGAATCTGGTACCGGAAAGGAGCTTTACGCTCATGCTATTCATCAACTATCAGACCGAGCAGAATCTCCTTTTATTAAAGTAAATTGCGCGGCCATTCCTGAAAACCTATTAGAAAGTGAGCTGTTTGGTTACGAAGAAGGGGCCTTTACTGGTGCCAAACGGGGCGGCAAAGCTGGAAAGTTTCAACTCGCGAACGGTGGCACCTTATTTCTCGACGAGATCGGTGACATGCCACTGCCAATGCAAGCCAAGCTACTGCGTGTATTACAAGACAGAGAAGTCGAATCGGTCGGTGGAACTCATGCCACTCCGCTCAATATTCGCTTAATTACCGCGACTCATCGCCCTCTCGAGAACTTGATCGCCTCGGGGGCGTTTCGTGCAGATCTGTATTACCGGATCAATGTGGTGTCGATTGCTCTGCCCCCGTTGCGAGAACGTCGTGAGGACATTGCCAAGCTGGCCGACTTTTTTCTTCAAAAGTTGTCACGCCGCACCGGAAGGCGCGCCCCAAAACTCACTGTGCAAGCGCTAACTGCAATGCTTGCCTATGATTGGCCTGGTAACATTCGCGAACTAGAAAATGTCATGGAAGCGGCGTTTTACACCAGTCATGATAGAAAAATCCCCTTGTCGCTGCTGCCTGCTCAGCTGTCACAAACTCCCACTAACGTAGCACCAACAGCAACCGATATAACGGCCAGCCAAACGTCAGGCAGTTTAAAGGAACAGTTGAACGCCGCAGAAAGAAACATCATTAAAGCCGCACTGATTGAATGTGGAGACAATCGCACCAAAGCCGCCCAAAAATTGGGAATAAGCAAGTCCACTTTTTATGAAAAGATCGACAAATATGGGATAAGCTAATCACCTTCTTTACAATAAAGCCACAAAACAACAAAAAAACGTCCGGAAAATCGGTCGCAGTCTGGAAAATCGGACTTCTTTTAGGGATTTTTGGCCCTTTATTTTGACTAATCGTCCGATTTTTCGGAAAGATCACAAAAAGCACTCAACACTTTATTAAACTGAAATATAACCAACTGAAATATAAGAATAATATTTTTGTGGCATCATTTTTGATAGAAGATTTTACAGTGCGGCCGTCGTCTTGGGTTTCATTCACACCCATCACGTCTGCAAAGGATGCACCACAATGAAAGACAATAAAAATAATAGGATTACACTCATGAAAAAAGCTCTGATTACCGCGACCTGTCTCACCGGACTTACCTTCGCCACCGCTTCTCATGCCGACTTCGATAAGATTCGCTGGCAAGTTCCCATGGCATTCTCTTCTTCTCTAATCGCCCTTGGCGACACCATGCCTGAAGTTTCTAAAATGGTAAAAGAAACCAGTGGCGGTAGAGTAAATTTACAAGTCTTTGAACCTGGTACATTAATCCCTGCACTGAGTATTTTTGATAATGTCAGTTCTGGCAACTTATCGGCGGGCTACTCTTGGATGGGGTATGAATGGGGACAAATTCCTGCAGCGGCACTGTTCGGAGCAACTCCATTTGGTCTAGAATCCAATGAGTTCACAGCTTGGATGTACTTCCACGGCGGCGACAAATTGCTGAAAAAGCTGTTTAAGCCTTATGATGTTTACCCTATTCTTTGTGGCACCATCAGCCCAGAAGCGGCAGGTTGGTTCCGTAAAGAAATTAAATCTGTGGATGATCTAAACGGTCTTAAATTCCGTGCCGCAGGCCTTGGCGGTGAAATCATGTCTGAATTTGGCATGTCGATTAACGTCTTCCCTGGCGGCGAACTCTACCAAGCATTGGAAACCGGCGTATTAGACGGCACCGAGTTCTCTATCCCTACCGTAGATGAGCAGCTTGGTTTCTATCAAGTGGCGAAACATTATTATCTGCCTGGCTGGCATCAGCCTTCTACCAATCAGTTCCTTTACATCAACACCAATGACTGGCAGAAGCTGAATAAGCAAACCCAATCATTGATCGAAAACAGCTGTATGGCGGCCAATACCCTTGCAATTTCGAAGTCCGAAGCACTGCAAGGCGGCATATTAGCTAAGTTCGAAGAGAAGGGTGTGAATTTACATCAGTATTCTCCTGAAATTCTCAAAGCGTTCGAAGCGGCAACCGATAAAGTCATGGCGAAACACTCCCAAGAAGACCCTCAATTTGCAGAAATTTATACGTCAATGAAGGCCTTCCAGAAAGAGCATCGCCCATGGAAAAAATTGGGCTACTTGCCACGTGATTGGGATACAAAATAACTCTATTTGACACTCTGTTTAGTGAGTCGGCATGGAAGCACCTTCCATGCCGACGTTTTTCACTGGGTGCTTGCGCCTAGAATCAAAGGAGAAAAGTATGCCTGATCATACTAACGAGCTGGATTTGGCGGAAATTGAAGCCTCTTTATCAAACTCTAACCTAAACCAGTTACCACACACAAAACTCTCAAGACAGATCGAATCTATCATCGAAAAAATCGGCCAATACTCCTCTTGGTTATGGTTGATACTGATGTTGCTTATCGTCGGCAACGCACTGATGCGCTACTGCTTTAACACCACTTTTGTCGCCTTAGAAGAACTTCAATGGCATCTCTATGCGGTGGGCTTCATGCTCGGCCTTTCTTACTGTTTTATCCATGACGGTCACGTTCGTGTTGATGCCCTAGCAGAGCACTGGTCACTTAGAAAAAGAGCTTGGATAGAGGTCTTCGGACTGACTTTTTTACTGCTGCCTTTTTGCATTGTTATGTTCAGTTACGCCCTACCATTTGTAGAGCGAGCGTATCGAATGAACGAGGTTTCCCCTTCTTTTGACGGGCTTCCTATGCGCTGGGTGATCAAATCTTTCATCCTTATTGCCTTAGCCTTATTAATGATCGCGGCAACATCCCGCTGGCTGCGCTGCGTCTCTTTTCTGCTCAAGGCGCCTAGCAATCAAAGCCAAACAACACACTAGTTTTTTAGGGGTAGAATGTGTTCGAAACATATGAGTTTTTAGTCCTTGCCATGCTCGGCAGCTTCATCTTACTGATTTTCTCAGGCTTTCCTGTTGCTTGGGTGTTGGCTGGTTTGGCCATCGTCTTTAGCGTGATTGGTGTTTTATCGTCTCAATACCTGGATTGGGACACCTACTATATGAATGATTGGCGTATTTACGGCACCATAATACAAAGGATCTATGCTCAAATGAGCAATTGGGTTCTGGTCGCCTTGCCCATGTTTATCTTTATGGGGTTGATGCTGGAACGCTCTGGTGTCGCGGAACGCTTAATGGTCAATTTTGTAAACCTATTTGGCCGCTTTCGCGGTGGACTAGGCGTGGCGGTTATTCTGATTGGTATCTTGTTTGCTGCCTCTACCGGGATCGTGGGCGCCTCTGTGGTACTGTTGGCCATGCTGTCTATGCCAGTTATGCTTGAACAAAAGTACTCGCCTTCGTTTGCCAGTGGTATTGTTGCTTCTTCTGGCACCTTAGGTATTTTGATTCCACCCAGCATCATGCTAATCATCATGGCAGATCAACTGTCACTGTCCGTTGGTAACCTTTTCATGGGCGCGTTAATGCCCGGTTTATTACTCGGCTCCTTGTATATTGTTTATGTGATTTTAACCGCAATTTTTAACCCAAAAGTTTGTCATCCCCCATTGGATTTACCGCCGATCAGTAAAGAACTGGTTTGGTCAACAGTGAAAGCTGTATTCCCACCTTTAGCACTGATTCTGTCTGTTTTAGGATCTATCTTTATGGGCATAGTCTCGCCAACAGAAGCCGCTGGGGTGGGCGCATTTGGTGCGACTTTATTAGCGATTATTAATAAACGTTTCAACCTCACTATGCTGGCAGAAGTGTGCCGAAAAACCACTATCACTACCTCATTTGTGTTTGGTATTTTTCTTGGTGCTACCGCCTTTGCCGTGGTGTTAAGAACATTAGGCGGCGATGAGTTTATTAGCAGTCTATTACAGAGCATTCCCCTGTCTCCGTCTGGCATCATCATTGTCATCCTCTTGATCGCTTTTGTCGCAGGCTTCTTCTTAGACTGGCTTGAAATCAGCCTAATTCTATTGCCTTTGGTTGGTCCTGTTGTGGTCGCTCTAGACTTTAATTTGGTGTGGTTTGTGGTGTTGTTTGCTCTGGCGTTACAAACATCATTTTTGACCCCTCCCGTCGGTTTTTCACTCTTCTATTTGAAAGGTGTCGCCCCTGCTGGTGTAACGACCATGCATATTTACAAAGGGGTTATCCCGTTCATTTTATTGCAATTATTAGCCGTATTTCTGGTCTTTGCCTTCCCAGATCTGGTGCTTTGGTTGCCTAAAGTCATCTATGGCTAAGCCTGACAGTCTTGTTTGAAGGGCGCTCATTGGGCGCCCTGGTTTGGAGAATAAAAATGAATAAAAAAACCGTTCTAATTACCGGCGCGGCGAGCGGCATTGGGCTAGAAATCGCCCATGCCTTTCTGGACGCAGGCATGCAAGTGGCTATTTTAGACTTTAGCCAACACGCCATTGATAACGCTAAAAGCCAAGTTTCTGACTTTTCAAATGAGTGTGCTTTTTTTATCTGTGACGTGACCAACGAAGACCAGTTTCTCGCCGCGATTGACGAGGCGGTAGCGAGGTTCGGCCACATTGATATCTTGATAAATAATGCTGGGGTACAGTACATAGCCCCAATCGAGGAGTTCCCTTCGGACACCTATCGAAAGCTTATTGATATCATGTTAATCGCCCCTTTCATCGCCATCAAAAAAATACTGCCTTTGATGAAGAAGAAAGGCGAAGGCCGAATTATTAACATGGCGTCCATTAACGGTTTAATTGGCTTTGCCGGTAAAGCAGGCTACAACTCGGCGAAACATGGTGTTATTGGCTTAACTAAGGTGTCGGCATTAGAAGCAGCGCCTTTTGGTGTTACCGTCAATGCCCTATGCCCAGGCTATGTAGACACTCCTTTAGTCAGAAACCAGTTAGAAGGACTTGCCAGCACTCGAAATGTGCCGCTTGATGATGTGTTAGAAGAAGTAATATGGCCGTTGGTGCCTCAAAAGCGCTTACTCAGTGTCAAAGAGATTTCCGACTATTGCTTATTTCTTGCCAGCCCATCCGCCAAAGGTGTAACAGGGCAAGCCATCGTGATTGACGGTGGTTATACTGCTCAATAATAGCAAAAGGAATAAATCGTAAAGTACATTGCGCTAGGCTTTTCAGGCCATGGGGTAAGCAGCGCAAAGTGTTGCTATACGCTGTTTCGTTAAGAGCGAGAAGAGCCAAGAAATACTTGTTTTGCCTCCACTTGGCTAATGGAGAAAATCGGTTGCTGCAATACTCCTTCCCTGTCGATAATATCATCAGACAGAGAAGGAGAGATCAGCCTTTTTGATCCATTAGTCAATCAATACTAGAGTACAAACTTACTCACCAGCTCTTTCATTCGCCCTGAATAAGATTCAAGTTGCTGGCTGGTCTCATTTGATTGCGTGGCACCAGAAGCCGTTTGACTTGCTACCGCAGTAATATTATTGACATTAACACTGATACTGTCTGTCACACTGCGCTGTTGCTCAGCTGCACTGGATACTTGGATAATAAGATCATTAAGCTCATCGATATTATCTAAGATTTCTTTTAGCTTCTGGTTGGCATCAAGGGTTTTCGACTCGGACTCTTCTGCTTTTTCACTGCCCTGCTTCATAGCCTCTACCGCCTCTAGGGCGCTCGCTTGTAAACGCTCTATTTGATCTTGTATAGCAGAAGTCGATTCTTGTGTTCGTTTTGCCAGTGAGCGAACTTCGTCCGCTACCACAGCAAAGCCACGCCCTTGTTCCCCCGCACGAGCGGCCTCAATAGCGGCGTTCAGGGCCAATAAGTTGGTTTGCTCTGCAATCTCTCGGATAACATCCATAACAGTTTGAATTTCTTGACTATCACGGCTGACACGATTGATCACATCGCTAGAGTACTTAACGTTCTGCGATAAGGCTTGCATCGCCCCATTGGATTCATTGAGTACTTCTTGCCCTTGACCGGCAATGCTCTTCATCTCTTGAGTAGATTGCGCAGCGGTAATCGTATTATCCGCCACATTCTGTGCCGTCGCACTCAGCTCTGTTAACGCCGATGCCAATTGAATAACATCCTCTTGTTGCTGACTCGCACCTTGTAATGTTTCTGCTGAGATAGCGGCAGATTGACTCGCAAACGAAGTAATCTGGTTACTTGAATCAACCACTTGCTTTAATAACGGTTGAATTTGATCTAAGAACTGATTGCATGCCTTACTTAATTGCCCAACTTCATCAGCTGATTGATGATCTATTCGTTGTCGAAAGTCTCCCTTCGCAACAAGGCTCATAAATTGGGTCAACTTTTTAATCGGTTTCGATATTTTTCCCGATAACCACCAAATGATAACGATGGAAAGTAAGGTAATAAGCAAACCAGCAGCAACAAACCATACAGTTTGAGTAAATTGCTTTTCGTTGGTTGCTTTATTAAGAGCCAAGAAGTCCGCCATCACAACGTCTTTTGGTACACGAACCCATAACGCCCAGTTTTCAACCCCTTTGCCAACTTTAATACTGCTAACCGCTTCAAAATACCCTTCATTGGCTGAACTAAGTAACTGAAACTTTTTCTGCGTCATGGTAGCAAGGAGACTATCCGCTCTATTGTTAAAGGCGGCAGAGAGTTTTTTCCCTGAATACTCTCCATTACTATCCGACACAATGGTGCCATTACGGCTAATAATCATGACTTGACTCTGACCATGATATAACTCATTGCTTAATTCACTAGAGATAGTATCGAAGCTCTTAAGGGAGATATCTAACCCTGAAATCCCCATAAACTGACCCTTTACCATAATCGGATGGATAATAGAGGTCATCATAGTGTCGACGCCATTTACCGGATAAGAATATGGGTCCAAAACACAAGCTCGCTGGGTTTGCTTTGGGCAGAGGTAATATGCCTCAGCACTGACGTTACTTTGTGTATCGTCATAACCTTCCATAAGCTCCACAACCCCCCCACCATCTTTAGAGTTGGTCCAATAAGGAACCAAACGCCCGTTGCGATCATTGCCTGTTGCCGTTTTGCCACGATACTCAGCGTCTCGCCCATCCAAAGCATTTGGCTCCCAACCAGTATAAACCCCTAAAAGGTCAGGCTGTTCAATGATTGTATTTTTAAGAACCGCATTTATCCCATCTCTTAAATTCGAGTAATTAGCTTGAGAATCCGCTGTTTCCTTTAAGCTACGAAATGTATTCGCCATGCTTTCACTTAAGACAAACGACTGCTGCATTAAATTACTAATATGCTGCGCGCTATTATCTAAGCGACCTTCCAACTGCTTTTCAAAGAGGTCATTTACTAAACGACCTGTATTTTCTTGCACATTCTCATGCAGCTGTTTATTGGACAAAAACGAAAACACAGATAGAAAGAAAATTGCACATAATGTGGATAAACCTGAGAATGTGGCAATTTTTAATTGGATTGACTTCACTAATTACTCCTTTTTATTTTAGGGATTACAAGTCGCTTATTTAATGCTTGAAACGCCATTCTTATGTAACACAGTGTAACTGTGGCGCGGATTGTAATCTGCTTTTCCTATTCTGACTATGGCACTTTCATAAATTATTATTTTTTACTTAAATTCAATTTTTTCTACTTTATAAATCAAAATTAATCAAAATAGCCAATAGTTTGTTAAGCGTAGCCACTCAAAAAATGCGAGAAGCCCTAGCCGACAGAGCTAGCAGGTTGCGTTCAGAACGCTCAATCCATTACCCATCCACAGCCTAGCTAACGAGAATAATTACTTTATTTTCAATAACTTAAAAAACAACTCACCAAGATATCGCCTTTGTGGCTTTTCTATTACGAATAGAAAAAGACACTCTTGGCAAGAGTATTATCCATCGCCCTTGTTACATTCAAAATATCGATGCTTAATACCCCCCATTACCAAGAAAGTAAAAAAACAACGTTTTTTTCTATAATACGATGAGGTAGAGAGTTACTTCTTATTCAATCGAAGCAAGATATTAAACTAATTAAGACATCTGTACGGAACGTCAAACTGTTGAATGAGTTCATCTCGACACAGAATGGTGTGTATGATGCTTATGCACTTTTTATGGAGATAATCCCCCACCTCAGCCTCATACGCGGTTACATAACCGTTAAAGCAGAGCAAAAGATATAGGCATAATGCTATGTCTCATTTTCTGAGCCTATTCCATTAAATAGAAGTCTTTACGCTTCACCATATGAAAGCTGCTCAGCGCTGATACGTTTTTTCGATTTGATCTATCCAGCTGTCTAGTATGAAGAGTTTGATTGGCCGCCAGCAGAAAGGTTTTCCCCTATCACCACTGAATACCTCCCCTTCCTTGTCTAATGAGCTAGTCTCAATGAGCAAGGAACACCGTTAGAAGGCAGTGCTATTTTGAAAAAAAACCCCAATGTCGGCTTACCAACGATTGGGGTCTTCGCTTAATAAAAGCATTAAGGCTATAGAAGGTACGAGTTAAGGCACCCTACCTTTTCAAAGTTTCGCTATATCTTAAATTTGTCTAAAGATCTTGCCTGATCTATCGTAATTTGAACCATATCTTCTGACAATTTAGACTGATTTTGAGCGGTTTCTGAAACAGATTGGCTAATATCACGAATATTCGTGGTGTTGCGATTGATTTCATTAGAAGTTGCACTCTGCTCTTCCGCTGCTGCCGCTATCTGCACCGTCATATCATTAATCTCATGAATTCTGGTACGAATTTCTGCTAACGACTGTTTCGCTTGATTCGCTACTTCTTGAGTCTGATTAGCGCTCTCTTGGCTTTCATGAATCACACTTTCTGCATCTCGCACACCGCTCTGTAACTGTTGAATCATACCTTGGATCTGCTCAGTAGACTCTTGAGTTTTCGATGCCAGTGTACGCACTTCATCCGCCACCACAGCAAAGCCTCGTCCATGCTCACCTGCACGAGCGGCCTCAATCGCGGCATTCAAAGCCAACAAGTTAGTTTGATCCGCAATGGCGGTAATAACCGTTAAGATAGACTCAATATTGTCGCTGTAAGTCACCAGATCGTTAATCGTTGTGACCACTCCGCCCATTTGATCAGCCAACTGGGTAATAGACTCGGTAGTACGATCAACAATGGCTTCCCCTTGTGCCGCCGACACATCTGCTTGACTCGCACGATCAGCGGTAGCTTGCGCATTATCCGCTACATCATGAGCCGTGGCAGACATTTCATGCATGGCCGTTGCTAGCTGGTCCAGCTCTCCTAGCTGAGTATAGAGCTGCTGTGCCGCTTGTTGGGAAGAAATAGCCGCTTCATCGGTGTTTTCGCGCACATGCTGAGAACGCGCTTTTACTTCACCAATTAGCTGCTGTAGATAATTAATAAAAGTATTAAATTCAGTAGAAACTTGGCCAAACTCATCGTTTGTAGTGACCGTCAAACGCTTAGTCAGATCGCCATCCCCACTATTAATATCCTGCAAAGACTCTTGCAACGCACGCAGCGGCTGTAATAATCGAGTGACCACCAAATAAAGAACCACAGACACCAACAGTGCTGCAATTAAGGTACTCCAAAACGCTATCCAACCAAAATCATGCGCGCTTGCAAACAGCTTGTCTTTATCCAGCACAACACCAATATACCAATCTGCCCCGTTAAGGTTCGGTACCGAACTATATGACACGTACACAGGTGTGCCATCTAACAAATGCTGCTCTTCAAGCTGATCACTAAGACCATGCTCACCTTCGCGCAGCAACTTAGTTACCTCTTCACCATTAAAATCCGCGTTCGGGTGGGAAATGATTTTCCCCCCCTTGGTCATTAAGAACGCGTACCCCATACCATTGAAATTCAGGGTATTCACCGCATCAGAAACGGTTTTTAAACTTATATCCCCACCGAATCCTCCTTTAAACTGACCATGGTCAGAGAATCGCGAAACAACCGAAATCAGCAATTCCCCTTTGGTAGACAAATAAGGTTCCGTTAACGCCGCTTGAGAATATTTTTTCGCTGTCGGATACCAAGGACGCTGACGGGCATCCCAGCCTGGCGGATTCCAAGAAGGGGTGTTACTCATTCCTTTACCATCTGTGTCTAAACCACCAAACAGCAACAGAAACTCATCTTTATAAATAGGCAGATCGAAAGCCTGCTGGATGGTTTGCTTACTGAAATTTTC
This sequence comes from Marinomonas pollencensis, assembly GCF_003387375.1. Lineage (GTDB taxonomy): Bacteria > Pseudomonadota > Gammaproteobacteria > Pseudomonadales > Marinomonadaceae > Marinomonas > Marinomonas pollencensis. The sequence continues at coordinate 320,423 of NZ_QUNG01000001.1, forward strand.
ATCCACCCTTTGCCGAATAACGTCAATCAACGCCATCTTGCTTTTCAACCAATGATTTACTTGTAAAGCCAATACCTTACTGCTTTCTTGAGTGCTGGTTGTTGCGCTCTGATATAAGGCATTTTTCGCACTATTATACTGAAACCACGAATACATCGAGAATGCGAGAAGCACAACTGTGCAGGCGCACAAAACAACCTTATGAGATACCTTCACTATTTCACTATCCTTAATTAACAAATAAAGTAAAACTACTCACTATAGGGAGCCAGCGTTGCTCTTTAGTAACACCAAATTATGACAAATAAAAGAAATGGGATAACAAACAAGCCAACGCAGTGTCTATATTGAGCAAGGTAATTATCTCATAGGAGCGGCAACACTTGAGAGATCAATCTGTGCAAAAAAGAAAATTTACAATACGCTGTTCAGGAAGGTCCATTCAGCCCTTCCTACACTTGTTACTTAAAGTCAGAGAATAATCTGATCTCTACCCGTATTTTTAGCTTGATAAAGCTTTTTGTCGGCTTGTTCTATGAGCGCTTCCATGCTGATAACTTCTCCTTCACAGACATGCACCACACCAAAACTCATTGTGATATGCTCCCCCTTCACCACAGGGTTTTGCGCAAAGCCTCGTCGAATACGGTTCAGCCTTAGCAACACTTGCTCTATATCAGCATTCAAAAACACCAAAGCAAATTCCTCCCCGCCATAACGAGCCACAATATCTGAAGCAAAACGTACATGGTGCTTAAGATTCATCGCCACAGAAACCAAAGCAAGGTCACCAACACTGTGGCCAAATTCATCATTAACGCGTTTAAAATGATCAATATCGCACAACACAAAGGTCAATTGCTGACCTTTTTCTTGACTGTAGACCAATGCTTCTTCGATAGCCTGATTAAAGCCACGCCGATTGTACAATCCGGTTAACTCATCGGTCAGGGCGCTTTCTAGAAGGTGCTCATTCTCCCCTTGTAAATAAGAGGTTCTTTCTGCGACCTTATCTTCTAGGTTTTGCATGATGTCTGAGAGGTTATCTGCCATTGAGCTTAAGCCTTGGCTGAGGGCATTAATCTCACGAACGCCACTCATTGCCGTGGGCAGCTGCTGAATACTTTTCAAATTATTCCCCTTCGCCGCCTGACTAAGACGGTGAATCGGCTTACCAATATACCAAGCAACTAAAGAACCTACCCCAGCAATACAGATAAACAGAAGTAATGTGATGACAATCACACTTTGTGTGTAGCTATCAAGAAAACCTTGCTGGTATGAACGCGGAATCAGGATACCTATCTGCCACTGTTTTCCGTATTTAAGGTCAATAGAGCGCTGATAATAAAGGTAATTTTCCCCTTCAACCGCTATTTCTTGCATGCCTTCTTTTGCGCTTTGGCTGGCTAATTGAAAGGCTTTATTTGAATGGTCATTTAAATTCGAACGTGTGATCACACCATTTTCCGTTTGATACAAGGCACCTTGCCCTGAGGTTGCGATTAAGTCACCGTTATTCTCGGCCAAAAAAAGGTAAGCCCCTTCCACCAGCTCCAAAGACGCTAGATACTTATCCAACTCGACCAAAGCAATACTGGTCGCGGTTACCCCAAGCAAAGTGCCGTTTTCATCGTATATCGGTGCTGACAAATCAATGCCAAGGGTTGGAAAGCCATAATAAGGCTCGATATTTCCCCAGGTAATTTGTTTGTTATTGACTGCCCGCCGGTAGAACGGGCGCTCTCTAGGGTCATAAAGAAAGGTCGGATCCGCTTCAATTTTAGGGCCAATAAAAGTTTTCGGATCGTATTCAAAGCCAGCCATAACAAAGGGCTCATAGACAAAATTTGCCGCAATATTATGCTGACCGCTTTTCATCGGGCTTTGTGTGGAGTTCACATAACGTCCATCTGCCGTTGCAACCGATATAAACGTCATTTGAGAATAAGGTAATGCCTGCTCATAAAAGCGCCCCGCAACTGCGGGCAAATCATTCAACAGCTCAGGCCGGTGAGTAAAAGCCGCAAGGTTCACTTCCGCTATACTAATGAAAGGCGTGACAAAATCTTGCACCCTATCATAGATACGACCTTCCACTTCTTTAATATATTGCTTGCCTATCTTATCGGCAATATCCGCTATGGTAACACTGGAGAGCAAATACATCGCCGCTCCCAAAACAACAGCAAGCACAACAAACGGAATAACAATTAACCAACGTAACGGAACCGTTTTCACTTATTAGTTACTCTTCTTATCCATGAAACCCTAAAACTAGCCAATTATTGAGAATAAACTCAATTCTTTACAATACTATACTATGAAGCCAGCAAACTGTGTAAATTATGTGCACAAAAAAGCTTAAATTAGCACTGACGAGCCAGCAGCAAGACGTAATAGTTATAGAGTGTAAGCAAGTAGCCGTAGTGGCAAGACGGGTGTGTGTCTCTGGCACAACACAAGAAACACACCCTAAGAAGTCATTCGTAAAACGAGAGAAAAGCTTTACTGATTTTTAACAACAATTATTCAAAGTAGTAATTCATGCTGACAAACAATAACTGTGACTTTTGATCCGCTGAATGTTTTTCTCCAGCATCACATATAAAGGCATCAGATCCCTCACAATTATCATCGGTGCTAATTTCTCCTGCATCGGTGTAACGATACCCAAAACCAACCATTAATGTTTCAGCCATACTATAGTTAGCCCCTATTACGACACTCCACATGAAGTTTGTATCAGAGGCCTCTGCAAAAGAAGCCGATCTACTGGTTGCAGGCTCATCCGACTGAGTTGCACTCACCTTGGATCTGAGCACACCCACACCAGCACCTATATAGGGTTTAAAAACGTTACTTTTGATATCAATATCGTACAAGAGGTTAAACATGAGTGATTCTTGTTTGATGTTTGTAGTTGTTCGCTCATTTCCAGAACTAGTAAAAACTGTGTCTTCTATAAAACTCTGATCTCCAAATGAACTGTATACGATCTCGGATCTAAGGGGGCTATTTTCCCAATTGATACCAACCCCAACACTAAAATAAGAAGAGCTGTCTGAGTCGTCAACAACCTCAGTTGTCGTGTTTGCTTCAGGGGTAGATGCTTCTAAATTACTGAAATCACTATGTGAAAGACCCATCTCTAAAACACCATAATATTGAGGTGCAGCGACTAGGTTCGTGGAAATATACAAAAGGCTGGAAGCTAGAATAGCTTTATTCATACACCTTAAAATCATACAGGGCCTACTTTGTTGTCTATTTTAGATGGTTTTACCTAATAATAAATAAAATTTACTAATCGTTAAATATTATTTTCAAGTAATTATGAGAAATATAGAAATCACTTTAATTTAGAATACATCATCTAGCGAACTTCCATAGATAATGCAATGGGGGTAGAAATGGCATTGAATTTCGAAAAATATAACAAAGGACAGGAGTGCTAGATATTGGTTTAACGTTAATAGGTGTCTAGGGAAGTCAGTTCTTGGGTAATCGATCAACAGACACAGTCCCAGAATTTAAAAGATTTGCATTATGATATTGCGGATACGGATCATCTTCTGCTTCATGCTCTTCAACATTTTGATAAATTTTACGAGTGTCTGTTACTGCGCTATCACTATCAACCTCAGCAACCTTTCCCACATAACAAGTGATTCCATTACTGTCTGTGTAATCTTATTGCTCTTCATTCTTAATCAATACTTCCACTACACAAAAGCACAACGAAGCAGCCCTTGCTGAAAAGCTGGAACAACTTATCCAAACACTAAGCAAACCAAAAGTAGCAGATAAAAAAACCCTTTGGACATCCGATGAATGCGCTGCTTACCTTGGTTTGTCAAAAAAGAAATTCATGGGCGACGTAGCGTGCAAACGCACTTTCCCACAAGCAAGAAACGTAGGCGGATCAGCAAACCGCACCAACTGGCAACTGGCGCTGGATCGCAAGCGAAGTCATGTCATGGGCACTCGCTCAGAAAATGACACACTGAATTGATTTACGACAGACATAAAAAAAACCGCCCATGAGGCGGTTTTTTATCACTGATTATTTATTCAAAGCATCAACAAACTCTCTAATTCTCAGATTAAAATGCCCGCTTGATACAATTTCTTTCATAACATCAATCAGCTCCACTTGATTACTACATACCATTTCATTTCGTTGAAAAACAATATTTATAGGATAAACATTGCTTGATTCTTTGTACTTAAATAAAACCTTGTACGGGTTATCTGAGCCTTTCTCTGTTAAACGAACCTCAAAATACCCAGTTCTTTTTTTAATATCTTTATTATTCCCATAGAGCATTCCAATTTGAACCGTAGCAGCCATAAAAGGACTCAAATCACCACCTTCTACTTCATGGTAGTGCTCAAGTTTTACATCTCTTTCTATAAAGCTCGACAAGTTTTCCTGTAGAGTAGAAAAAACAGAATTAAATCCTTCTTTTAAACTAAGAAGTTCATCCGCTTTATCTTTCCCATCGCTTAAAGAATCGCTAAAATCAAACATAAAAACCTCTAAACTCTTAAAATCTCAGCTATAACTGGCATGTGATCTATATGACAGTCTTTTTTATCAAAATCCATTTTGAATTCACAGTCATCAATAACCGTAGTATTAGATTCATTAAGATGCCATTTGCTATGACCTAAAAAACAACCAGATAAAATAATCTGATCAAATGAATGCCACCTTACACCTTCTTTTGTTTGGTAATTATAGGTGCCAGAGCTAAATTTCCCACTAGAATTCGAATGACTATACTCAATAGAAGATACTACAGTCTTCCAAAACGGGTTATAAAGAAGGTCAATAGGATGTTTCTTTACTGAATCTAAGCATCTACTTGCCCTTAACGTTTTCATAAGACTTTCATCATAGGGATTATCATTAAAATCCCCCATAACAACGACTTCTTTTATTCCATTTTCAATAAAGTAGCTCTGAATGCTGTCATATATATGTTGCGCAGCAAACTTTCTATTTTCACTACCTGAATCTTGCATTCTACTGGACCAATGACAAAGATAAATCCTAAAAACTTCCTTATCATCGATGTTTTCAATATGTAAAACTTGGCCTGACTTTATTCTTGACCCCATATAAGGCTTAATTAAATTAGTATGCTCCTGTATCTTTATTTTCTTTGCATTGTACATTACACAAACATCGAACCTAGTACGTGGAATATTGTCAACTAGAGAGGCAACTCCAACATTTTCAAGGTCTAAGTTATTTTTTATATAAGTAACATCTTCTTCTGAAACTTCACACAAAGCTAAAAAATCGCATTCGTAGTCTAGAAAAAGCCTTACTATATGATCATAATTCCTTTTACTTGTTTCAGGCGTGGCCTTCGTCTCCGCTTTGTTCGAAGCTGGAGACAACCCCGTATTCCACCAAGCAAAACGCAACTTATATAAAAGCACTTTTATCCCTCACAAACTTATCTCAACAATCAACTTCAAAAGTAATTAATTCCATTCTATGTTTTTATTATCTTTTTCATAAGATCAATACCACGCAAATCTATTGCTTAGTGTCAGTTTCACCTTACATTAAAACGTTTTGCGCGTTCATGCCAGCCTAGCCTAACATCACATCCAAAAAAACCGCACTTAGGCGGTTAATTATGAATATAAAAGGCACTTCTATCGAACAAATTTAGTGTAACCAGGATATTGCATTAACATAAATTTCATAATATTAACTTTCAACTTAGGATTATGATGAGCCGTGGCATATGCACCTGCTCCAACCTCCATACCAGGTAAGTAGAAAGTTATAAATGACCTATCGTGTTTTCGTTCTTTGCTAACCAAGAACTTAGACAATTCAGCAAGCTCTCTTTCATTTGGAAGCCTTCCATCAATCAAAGGAACCTCTACATCAATTGAAATTTTAATTAATTACATTTCTGATCTATCCAATATTTTATACGGTATTTGGCTTTGATCTGCGTAAACCGATAAAGACATAATCGACATTAGTAAAACAATAATAAACTTCATCTCTACTCCTTTAGAATATTCAGTGAATTTAATCATCAGCCATTTCATCAAGATTGTTTCCTTTTTCACCATCTGGTCTTGTTCGGATGTATTTGTTATTTTTAGTCTCTACCGCAACCAAATCCACTATTCCTTTCTTAGCCATCTCATGCGCTTTTTCAGAAGAAATGAAGTTTACATTTCCCTCAAGTAGTACACCAGTAATATTGCCATCTTTGTCACGTTTTGCACCAATTACTTTACGCTTGTTAGTCATCTATTATTCCTTAATTTTGAAGTCCTAATCAGAAAAATAATAATAGTACAGAAACAAAAAAAACCGCCACTTGGGCGGTTTTTTAATCAATCAAAATATTTTGATCACATAGCAATTCTAGATTTATCATTAAACAACGAACCATTTATAGCAGAAGGCTTTGCAACCATACAAAACTCTAACATTTCGTTTGCTCTTCTCTTAACCTTGTCATAAATAACCCCTACTAACTTCACAACAATAATAAAAGGAAGCAGGTACAGAGACATCATGATTGTGTTAACCATAAAAACATCTTTAAGAACGTTATTAACGTCTTTCACAATAAGACCTGGAGTCTTATCGTGCGAATTATCTAATAATGCATGAAATCTTCTAAGAGACTCTTCATATTCGACATTATTATGCTTGGCATCAAGCATTGCTCTAACAAAGTTTGAAAATGTCAAAAGATGCAATCTATTTAATGAACGATTAATTACATCATCGACTTCTTTAAAAGCCCGAAGCGTTGTTTTATTTTCGGTATGCTGTACGTTTATGTATTGAGCTCTTAGAGTATCTCTCAACACAAACAACCTATCTCGAGCTGCTTGTCTGTAGCTCGGTAGAATTACAGCCTGATATATATAATGCACTACACATAAGATAAAGGCGATAACCCCTAAATATTGCATAATACTTTCTCCCTACTAAATAGACTGTCTTTTAGCGAGTTTCGCTAGAGCCAAGTCCATTGTTGACTTGCTGCTGTTGCAGTCTTGATTTTTCAATTCCAATTCTTTTATATTCTGAGCTGTGACTTCGTCTCATAGCTCTTGCATGACCAGCCCAAAGTATAGATACAAGCCCCATTCCTAACCAACCGATCAAGGAAAAATCTTTAAATCCTGAAAGAAGACTTAAAAAGGCATCATATACATGCTCTTCTGGCATTTTAAAAATTAAAGCCAAAGCACCGATGAAGAAAAACAGAGGAAACAATTGACCTCTATCCATTGCTTTCAAAACGATATCTCTAAAGGCATGAGCCCAAGTAACTTTTTGTGATGATTTTTTTGAAGCTTTTGCCATACCTAACTTACTTTATATTAATATCCATTTATTAAAATTCAATGGCTGAGCATTGAATGAGGCAAACTTCCACAATTGTCGAACTGAGTGAAAAGCGTGCAAATATTACTTTACAAAAACCTTATAAGCAATTGTTTGATAATTATGATACATACACGATGGTGCCAACTAGTCCAGCATCAAGGCTATGTCACCCATATCTGGTGCGTAGTACACCCTTTGTAAAATTCTAAGATCAGTATGGCCTGAAATCTTGGCTAAGTTAAGCACATCCACTTTAGTTGCTAGCCGTGTCAGTGCTTCTCGCCTTAGGTCGTGAAAGTGTAGATCATCTATCAGGCACTTATTACGAATCTTCCTGAAATTCACATCAAGGGAATCTGACTTTAGGTTAAAGGCATTGCGCTTGCAGTCATCTAGTGTCTTGAGCTTTTCTAATACTTTCACCGCGGTAGTCGATAACGGTACGGTACGAGGGTTGCCGTTCTTTGTTTTGGCTAAATGAACGGTGCGTCTTTCTAAATTCACGTCTTCCCATGTTATGCCGCAAATCTCACCGGCACGCATTGCGGTTTCGATGGCAAATACAATGGCCGCGCCTATTCGCTCGCTCTTGGATTCTGGCGGTATCTCTATATCGTATTGTGTGGCTATCATCAGTTGTTCAAATTCGCCTGGTAACAGCCTCCTAGTCCGGGCATCCGGCTCTTTGGGACGCTTCACCCTTGTCATTGGGTTTTCTTTCAACCAGCCCCATTCCTTCGCACATTGGCTACAAATAGAAGAAAGTACAGTCCATTCACGTAACACAGTACCAACGGCTACTTTTTGCAGGCGCCTGTCTCGCCATTCGGCAAAGTGTTTTGATTGAATATCTTGGAGGGAAATAAAACAAAGTGGGTCTGCAGGCTCATCAGCGCTTTTACCCAACCAGCGTTCAATTCTTCGTATTTCGAATTTCTGGCCACGTTTGGTCACACTGACCGTATCACGGTAGCGTTCAAGTGCTTTACTAAAAGGACGATCTGGAATGTCAGAGGAAGTACTTTCTTTTGCTTCGCGCTCTAGATCGGACGCCCATGCTTGCGCCTCACGCTTTGTAGAGAAGCCACGCTTCGTCTTACGCTTACCTTTCACGCTAACTTGAGCGCACCATGTTCCATCATCGGTTTTAAAAATAGACGCCACTGAATATTCTCCGGTGCAATGTGCGGTGCAGTTTCGGTGCAGAATTTCAGAAAAGATAGCATATAAGCGGAAAAGCTTACAATTTGAAGTAGTACTAAGAAAATGCTGGAGAGTAGATATTTAAAGGGATTGAGTAAGATAAGAACTTTTTAGAAAGGTATGGGCAAAAAAAAAGGCACCATAAATGGTGCCCGGGACCGGAATCGAACCGGTACGCTCGTTAAAGCGCAAGATTTTAAGTCTTGTGTGTCTACCAATTTCACCACCCGGGCATTTCTGATATGGAGGCCGGAGTCGGAATCGAACCGGCGTTCACGGAGTTGCAGTCCGCTGCATGACCACTCTGCCATCCGGCCTTCAATATATCAGACATCTTTTAAGTGGAGCGGGAAACGAGGCTCGAACTCGCGACCCCAACCTTGGCAAGGTTGTGCTCTACCACTGAGCTATTCCCGCGTCTCAAAAGATGGTGCATATTCTATGCATTTGAACTTTCACGTCAAGGAAAAAATCTAAATAAATAGCTAACTTAGCGACTTTTTTTATTTTTGATTATTTTTTATCCGCTTTCTTGGGTACTAGGTCTGGCCAAGCCGCTTTTAAGTAAATATACATGGACCAAAGTGTCAGCAATGCCGCCACCACCAACACCGACATACCGAACAATGACCACATAGTGCCTGGCGGACTACCCAACAAAATAAAAATAGCCAACATCTGCATCGCCGTTTTTAGTTTGCCAATGTAAGACACGGCGACACTGGCACGCTTGCCCATTTCCGCCATCCATTCACGCAATGCGGAAATAACAATCTCACGACCAACAATAACCACGCCTGCCAATGTCATTAATGGATCGGAATAACTAGCCACCAACATAATCAGCGCAACCGACACCATCAGCTTATCTGCTACTGGGTCAAAGAAGGCACCAAAGGGCGTCGTCTGGTTGAGCTTTCTTGCTAAATAACCATCAAGCCAATCCGTCCAAGCGGCTAAGGCAAACACAGCTGCACAAGTGTAATAACGCCCTTCCCACGGCAAATAATAAATAGCCACCAAAATCGGGATCATAAAAATCCGCAGGGAGGTTAATATATTCGGTATGTTCATTTTTTTCCTATTTCAGTCTGTAAACGTATGACAAATCAATTTTTATGCAGATGCAGATAAATTTCTTCCGCTTTTTTAACACCAATGCCTTTCACTTTTGCAATGTCGGCTTGGCTTGCGGCTAATAACTCTTGGTAGCCCCCAAAAGTAGACAATAATTCTTTACGTCGACTGGGTCCAATCCCTGGTATGTCTTCCAATACCGAATGACGTCTTTTTTTATCTCGACGACGGCGATGGCTCTTGACGGCAAAACGGTGCGCTTCATCCCGTATATGTTGAATCAAATGAAGCGCGGAGGAATCAGGTGGTAATACTACTTCATCCTCCTTCGACCCTATATACAAGGTTTCTAAGCCAGGTTTTCGCGTATCCCCTTTGGCCACCCCTAATAAAAAGATGTCGACCAACCCCAGCTCTTTCAATACCGCTTCAGCTTGGGTTAGCTGGCCTTTGCCACCGTCAATCAACAGTACGTCTGGCGCTTCTAACTCACCACTTTTAACCCGCTTATAACGACGCAAGAGCGCTTGCTTCATCGCACCATAATCATCCCCAGGCTCAACGCCTTCAATATTAAAGGAGCGATAACGCTTTTTATCAGGGCCATCAGGACCAAACACCACACAGGATGCCACCGTCGCCTCACCACTAGAATGACTAATATCAAAACATTCCATATGGCTTGGCGGCTCTTTAAAGCCTAATATTTTCTGTAGCGCCGTTACCCGACTAAAATGATTGCGCTTATCCGATAAGCGCGCTTGCAAACCTTGCTCTGCGTTAAGTTTAGCCAAATCCATCCAGCGGGCACGCTGCCCTCGAACATTATGCAACACTTCTATGCGCTTTTGTGTGGTTTCAAAAATCCCTTCCACCAGCGCGTCACCGTCTTCTAGTTCATGACTGCTAATCAAGACTTTTGGTAGCTCTTGAATTCCCCCTAAATAGAACTGGGCAATAAACGACGATAACAATTCACCCTCGGTGATTTCAATGGGCATTTTAGGATAATGACTTTTACTGCCAACCACCTTGCCATGGCGCACCATCATGACATGTACGCACAATCCCCCTGGCTGAATAATCGCGGCTAATACATCCGCATCGCCGGTTTGACCGTACACATCTTGCTGCTCTTGGATGTGTTTTAGCTGGATCATTTGATCTCGCAGCTCAGCCGCCCGCTCAAACTCCATTTCGATGGCCGCCGCTTTCATTTTGTCGGCTATTTCACTGGTTAATTCTTGGTTTTTACCTTCAAGAAACATTCTCGCATGTCGTACATCATCGGCGTACTGCTCGTCGTCAATCAAGCCGACACACGGACCAGAGCAACGCTTTATTTGATACTGTAAACAAGGCCGTGAACGGTTCGCATAAGTGCCATCTTCACACTGTCGCACCTTAAAAACCTTTTGCATGGTGTTTAAACTTTCACGAACCGCCGTTCCACTAGGAAAAGGGCCATAGAGTTTACCCGCCGTGGTTTTATTGCCACGCCGAAACAAGAGTGCTGGATGTTGATGCTGGGAGAGCAATATATAAGGATACGATTTGTCATCTCGTAGCAAGATATTGTAAGGCGGACGGTGTTGCTTGATCAGTGTTTGTTCAAGCAACAGGGCTTCTGTTTCGCTTTTCGTGACAGTGATTTCGATATCATCGATGCGACTCACCAAGGCCATGGTTTTGGTGGTCAGTCCGGTCGCACGAAAATAACTAGAGACGCGGTTTTTTAAGTTTTTTGCCTTCCCCACATACAACAACACCCCCTTGCCATACATGCGATAGACGCCCGGGCGAGTGGTTAAATGGCTGACAAAATGTTTTGGATCAAATTCTGCGTGAGTCAAACAAACCTCGTTTACGACCCCATACCAAGGACATTGTAACGCACCGCTAAATGAATAAGCTCCACGTCACTTTCTATGTTCAGTTTTGAAAAGATACGCGTCCGATAAGTACTTACCGTTTTAGGACTCACGTTTAAATGCTCTGCAATCTCTGTTGAACGTTTACAATCCACTATCATCTGGGCAACTTGTAATTCACGGTCCGACAAGGTCTCAAGTGGCGACCCTTTACTATCGATCGTGTATTTTGCTAACGCCATTTTCTGCGCCACGCTCTTAGCAATATAACGCTCACCTTTATGAACCGCATGCAAAGCCTCTAGCAGTTCATCGGTGTTGGTGCCTTTGGTTAAATAGCCAGAAGCGCCTGCTTCTAGCAGTTTGACCGGATATAAGCTGTCTTCAAGCGCAGACAAAGCAATCACCTTCACTTTTGGCGTGAGGCGTTTTATTTCTTTCGTCGCTCCCAAACCACCAATTCCGGGCATATGAACATCCATCAACACAATATCAGGTAAAAGCAAGCGTGACTGTACGATGGCTTCTTCGCCACTGTGAACAATACCCACCACGGTTACACCTGAGACATCCTGTAAAACACGGCTAATTCCTTGACTCACCATATCGTGGTCATCAACTATCAGGATTTTTAACAAAGGAACCACCTTACTCACTAGTTAACTTAGTCCTCTATTACTATGTTAACCATAATGACACGGGTCTCATAGCGCTGAGAACATTTTATTTTTTCTATTAACCTAACCACTTAGGTCACTCTGGTAAGGTGCCGCTGTAGCCCATTGCTTTCAGTTTCTCTGCTGCGATAAGGCGATATCGCTGGCGAATCCCTGTGCCCAAGGTTTTTTGCGTGTAATACAGCACAGGAGCAACCTCTTCTTCAGGCAAATTCAAGGCCTTAGCAATGTCGCTAATAAGCGTATCGACACCGACTGAGTATTTGTTTTCGATCATCGTCACTTTCGGCACAACAAGGCGCTCACCAGAAATCACCCGATCGACAATATTACGATAATTTTCTTCGTAAAGAGGCCACGAGACACGCTCCTCTTCTGACTTAAGCTTGTACCAGCCAGTTTGCGTACCTGCAAAATACACCGCAGGGTGAGACCAATGAAACAGCAAAGGGTCTGAACGACAAGCGCAGGCTTCTAAATAAGCAGAACGCGGGTCCAACAAACCATAAGCTTTATAAGCTGTATTAATCAGCTTAAGAAACTCTGAAATGGTTGGAGGCCATGCATACACTTCTTTGGTACGTTCTACCGCATATGCCAGCAGCGGCTCCTGAAACCCCTTTAACGCAACCGCCCACTCACGCTTAGCCAGCTTTACCTCATCAGGATTACTGTAAGCCGAGGCAAATTTGTGGGTATAAATCGCTTTAAAACGAGCAAACAACATGTTCACCAAGACGCGCGTTTGCTGCTGCGCTTCGTCTCTCTGACTATCCTGCTGGGTATTACCAGTCTGTGTCGTGGATGTTGGTGAGGGCGTCGCTAACTTGCTCTCGAGAGGTTTTATTAAATTTTGTACTGCCTGAGGTTCCTTCATAAGAAGATCGATCCGATTGTTTGTACTGCCACTGACGTTTTACGTATTTAAAAAATTCGCTGTTCCAAGTTCTGACATTTTTTCGCTGCTCTTTAATACGCAACAAGAACTCCGCTTGCAGCGATAAGGCAAACTCTTTACTAATGCCCGCTTGCGCAACCTGTTCCAACGTCGCTTCTTCTGGTTGCCATTGATCGGGCTGGCGAGAGCGCTCCTTTTGCTCTAAATACAAGTCAAAGTCGGTCACTCCACGCCTATCATTAACCACTGGCGGTGTTGCATATTCTTGATGTCGCGCCGTGTGCCTTGGCGCATAGCTGGCCTTAGGAGCACTCGACTGAGGCGGCTTCGGGGTGAACTGTGATTGTGGTGCCCCTGTCGGTGTTGCAGATGCCCTATTTAGGCTGGCGTTATCACGTGCTTCTTGCTGCAAACGATTGACTTTGGTCATCAATAAATCATCGCCACCAGCAGGCGCTGAATGCGTTTCTTTTCTTGCTCCTGACGCCTCAACCAGATGAATCTCTAACAATTGGTCATGGCGCTGAAAACTCAGTAACTGGCTAATTTGTAAGTTTGCCAATAAGCGCATCACCATAGGCACAGTCCAAAACGGCAACTGAGTACTTAAGTGTGCGATTTCTATTTTCAAAACAGCGGAGTTCAGCACATAAGTCTGTTGTTTTAAAAAGGTTAAAAGCACCGTCTCTTCTAGGCCTACCTGTGCTGCCATAGAAAAAGAAATAGGTAATAAATAATCGTTGTTCAACATCGTTCTCGCTTCACACGTTTAGCCTCTCAGTCTAACAAAAGCTCGCCTCATAAGCACGATAACCCGTAAAACCCTTGGCCTGCAATCTAAGGTTTTTTTCACTAACAAAGACTAATGACAATTACATTACCGTTACATTAAGCATCATTGACAGCACCAAAATGGACTTCTATGCTCAGGCTGTAGGTCACTAAAAACCCCTACCCAAATCAACTTTACTGAGGAGAAAAGTTGTATGCACACAATTAATATTACTGGACACCACTTAGACATCACCCCAGCAATCAAAGATCATATCACTGAAAAATTCAGCAAAGTCTCAAAACTGACCGATCAAATAACTACCATCAATATCATCTTATTAAAAGACAGCAAAAATCAAAAAGCCGAAGCCACTCTTCATCTTCCAGGCAAAGAAATTTTTGCGGCAGCCTCCTCGCAGGACAGGCTATTTCATGCTATTGATGCCATGGTAGACAAGTTAACTAGGCAAGTAGAAAAGCACAAAACCAAACAAAATACTGTTAGCCACAAGGCCGCAGTTGTTTCCTAGCCGTTATCGCTCGTTATTGCCAAACGGCAACCAAAACCTTTCCAAAAGCACCGAGCACAGCTCGGTGTTTTTGTATTAAGTTGTAACTATCTAAAACACATCTTGAGTTTTTGAACTAACAGCCTCATATTAAGTCATAAGGTAAACATAAACTTTAAGGAGTACCTCTCATGCGTTACACCGAAGCCCTTTCGACACACACGTCCAAATCGGCCAACAAAACGCTCCGCAACACCTACGGGTTGTTATCGCTAACATTGTTGTTCAGCGCCTTTACTGCGGGCATGAGCTTGGCCTTTAACTTACCTCACCCAGGACTCATCATTACCTTGGTGGGTTTTTATGGTTTGCTTTTCTTAACCCATAAATTTAAAAACAGCGCCCTCGGCATTCTGTTTGTCTTCGCGCTAACGGGCTTTATGGGGATCACATTAGGCCCTATTTTAAACGCCTATCTAAGCATGACAAATGGTGCTAGCTTGATCATGAGCGCATTAGCCATTACTGGCCTTTCTTTCTTAGGCTTGTCCGCTTACGCTCTTGTTTCTAAAAAAGACTTCAGCTTTCTAAACGGCTTTATTACCGTTGGTTTCTTTGTTTTATTGTTTGCTGTTATCGCAGGTATTTTCGTCCAAATGCCAGCCTTGCAAATATTTATCTCAGCGGGCTTTGCTCTCTTCTCAGCCGCTATTATTTTGCTGCAAACAAGCCAAATCATTAACGGTGGTGAAACCAACTACATAATGGCAACAGTGAATCTTTATGTTTCTCTGTACAACATGTTCTTGAGCGTTTTGTCTCTACTAGGCATGGCGAACGACGACTAAAAACAGTCAACTAGAAAGAATAAATCAAGGCCGCTGCATGCGGCCTTTTTTATTGGTAAACTCTGCACTTACTTGCAACAAGGTACAGGATTCGATGCAATACGCACTCTTAGTCACAGGCTCCCCTTATCAAACAAAGGCCTGCCATAGCGCCCTAAAGTTTCTAAAAGCCGCTCTTCTCAATCCACAACACACACCGATAGGAGTTTTCTTTTACGAAGAGGCTGTGCTGATTGGTAACGCACTAAGCCAACCACCAAGAGATGAATTTGACTTAAGAAAAGAGTGGGCGGAGCTCGCCAAAGCGCACCATATACCACTCTACTTATGCATCGCTGCCTCAGTGCGGCGCGGCATCGTTAACGAAACAGAAAGCAAGCGCTATGAGCTATCGCAACACAGCTTGGCAGAAGGCTTCCAACTTGAAGGTTTAGGCACTCTGGTTGAGCTCATGAACACCACCAGCAAACTGATACAGTTTAGGTAACCACTATGAACAACACCCTAATACACCTAAGCAGTTCACCCTTTTCCAGCCTTTCTTGTAAAGAGGGCTTAGACCTTGCTTTAGTGCTCGCAACCTTCGAGCAGCCGGTTGACCTATGCCTCTCTGGCGCAGCCATCGCCCTGCTTTACAGCGGTCAAAACCCTAATCAAACTGACGGCAAACATTTATATAAACTGCTGGATGGTCTCACGTTTTATGACATTGAAAATGTATACGTTGAAGCCAATAACGGGCTAATTCGAGAGTCAGATATTTGGCCAAACTATCAAGCGCTCGATACACCAAGCTGGCACGCTCTCTTTTCACAGTACCAACACGTTTTTCGGTTTTAATCATGCGACTACATCAAATAAATCAACTAATGTATCCCGTAGACATCGAGCAAACTTGGCATCACGCACTGCAAGTTGGCGACGCTTTACTATTACTAGAAGAAGCCATTCTGCGCTGCACTACTGAGCAACAGGCGATGCTCGCTTCATTAGTAGCAGAAAAATCGCTCTGCCTTTATTATTTACAAAGTGATGCGCTTGCCTACGGCGTCGACCCCGCCATAGGCACAGCACTTAACGATCAAGAGTGGGTCACATTAACCCTCTCTGCCGACGCAAACATAAGCTGGTAAACCAATGAATAACAGCATAGATAACATAGCTTTGGACGAGGAAGGCTACTTACTGAATCTAGCCGATTGGACAGCAGATCTCGCCTTATACCTTGCCGAAAAAGAATCCCTTGAATTAACAGAGCAACACTGGGAGATCATTTACTTACTGAGAGACTTCTACCAACAGTTTGAAGTCTCTCCAGCCATGCGCCCTCTGGTGAAAGCCGTATCCAAATCACTTGGCCCTGAAAAAGGTAAAAGCATTTACCTAATGAAACTGTTTCCTGGTAGCCCGCCAAAACTGGCTGCGAAAATCGCAGGGCTACCCAAACCCGCTAATTGCCTATAATTTAGCAAGCCATCGCTAACCCGCATAAAAAAAGCGCCTTGCTTAGAATAAACAAGGCGCTTTTTTATTAAGCATTGCAGCACTCGCCGAATAGGCAATTCGAAAGCCTAATACTTTCCATGCCACTCCAGCTTATTCTGTAACGTCACTACGTCACCAACAATCAATAAGGCTGGTGACTTCACTTCATTTTGCTTAGTAACGGCTAAAATGTCTCGAATCGTAGAGGTGAATACCCGTTGCTCAGAAGTGGTGCCTTTTTCCACCACAGCTACAGGCATTGAGGGCACCATCCCAAAACGAATAAGCGATTGACTGATTTCTTCTAGGCCCGTTAACCCCATATAAATAACCAAGGTTTGTGCTGGATGCACCAGCTCATCCCATGGCAAATCCGTGCTGCCATCTTTAAGATGGCCGGTTAAGAAGCGTACCGATTGTGCGTAATCCCGGTGCGTTAAAGGAATCCCTGCGTAAGCGGCGCAACCTGCCGCTGCGGTAATCCCTGGCACTACCTCAAATGGCACATGCTCTTGCACCAACTCTTCAAGCTCTTCTCCGCCGCGCCCAAAAATAAAAGGGTCACCGCCTTTTAAGCGCACCACCATTTTGCCTTCTTTAGCCTTAACAGCGAGCAAACTATTGATCTCTTCCTGAGGCAAGCTATGCATCGACTTTGCTTTGCCGACGTACATTTTCTCGGCCGTTTCAGGGATCAAGGCAATAATTTCTGCGCCCACCAAACGATCATAAAGCACCACATCGGCTGAGGTAATCAAGCGATGTGCTTTCATGGTCAATAGCTCTGGATCACCTGGCCCAGCACCTACTAAATACACTTTACCAGTCATAGAATATCTCGTTTTACAAAAAAAGCCTCCTAAGAGGCTTTTTTAAATAAAGGAAAGCTTATGCTTTTGCCAATACCGTTTTACCGCCCATGTAAGGCTGAAGTACGGCAGGAATGCTTACCGTCCCGTCTTCATTTTGGTAGTTCTCTAACACAGCTACCAGAGTACGACCTACCGCCAAACCAGAACCATTCAAGGTATGTGCCAACTCAGGACGGCCTGTTTCTGGGTTGCGCCAGCGCGCTTGCATACGACGCGCTTGGAAATCCCACATATTAGAACAAGAAGAGATCTCACGGTATTTGCCTTGGCCTGGCAACCACACCTCAATATCATAGGTTTTGTGTGCAGAGAAACCTAAATCGCCACCACATAGAATCACGGTACGGTACGGTAATTCTAACTTCTGCAAGATAGTCTCCGCGTGGCCTACTAGCTCTTCCAATACCGCTTCAGAGCGATCTGGACGGCACACATGCACCAGCTCTACTTTTTCAAACTGATGTTGGCGAATCATGCCGCGAGTGTCACGACCATAGCTTCCTGCTTCACTACGGAAACAAGGTGTATGAGCAACGAATTTTCTGTGCAACTCGGCGTCGTTTAAAATGTCATTGCGCACTAAATTGGTTACCGGAACTTCGGCCGTTGGAATAAGGTATAAGTCATTATTACCGCTTTCTTTATCCACCGGCACCTTAAACAAATCTTCTTCAAATTTAGGCAATTGACCTGTGCCTTTCAAAGACGTTGAGTTGACCAAATAAGGCACATAAACTTCAGAATAGCCATGCTCATCCGCATGGGTATTAATCATAAACTGTGTCAAAGCACGGTGCAGACGCGCCAAATCACTGCGCATAACGGCAAAGCGTGAACCAGTAATTTTCACTGCCGCTTCAAAATCAAGCATTTCCAATGCTTCACCAAGGTCGACGTGATCTTTCGCTTCAAAAGCAAACTCTTTTGGCTGCCCCCAGCGACGTACTTCGATATTATCATCTTCGGTTTTTCCTTCTGGTACAGAAGGGTGGGGAATATTCGGAATGCCTTCCAATAAACCGTCAAACTCTTCTTGAACTTGAGTCAGCTGTGATTTTGCCGCTTCAAGGTCATCACCTAAGGTCGCCGTTTGCGCTTTTAACTCTGCCGCTTTTTCCTTGTCTCCTGACTTCATCGCTTGACCGATTTGTTTAGAAACTGCGTTGCGGGATTGTTGTAGTTGCTCTGTTTCCACCTGAATCGCTTTACGACGCTCTTCTAAGGAAGAAAAACGAGCAACATCTAATTCGTAGCCTTTTTTCTTAAGCTGTGCCGCAATGGCTTCTGGATCAGCGCGAAGCGCTTTAATATCTAACATCGGTGCAACAAAGTCCTCTAACAAAATAATCAATATAAGAAAGCACAAAAAAACGTGCTAATAGCAATCTAGATAAAATATCTTTATAACAGCCTAAACGAAACGCGCTAAGGCTATTCCAGCCGCCACACCGGCAATACCTAATCCACAACTCAATAATAAATAGCTTGCCGCACTTAGCCAAGCCTGCATATTGATAAGTGAGATAATTTCCAAAGAAAAGGTAGAAAAAGTAGTAAAAGCCCCTAGCAAGCCGACCATTATCAACGGACGATAAGGTTCTAGACTCGGTATTCTCTCACTAATCACGACAAAAGCCACGCCCATTAAAAAGCAACCCAACACATTGATTAACATAGTGGCCAATGGGAAGTGATGGTGCCAGTAACTGTTTATCAAACGCGTCGCCCCGTAGCGCCCCAAGGCACCTGTTGCGCCCCCCAAAGCAATCATAAAGTAAAACATTATTAACTCTCTTTATTGTGTCTTTGAATAACGTCGAATCAAACTGTGGCTGTCCAATTCAGACAACCAAGCCAGTTTATCTGCTATCTTTTTTTCTAAGCCGCGTTCGGTTGGGTGGTAATAACGAACATGCGCGATTGATTCAGGAAGGTAATTTTCTCCCGCTGCGTAGGCGTTTTCTTCATTGTGGGCGTAACGATATTCCTCCCCATGCCCCATACTTTTAGCCAGTGCAGTGGGCGCGTTTCGCAAATGATCAGGCACTTCATAACTCGGCTGGGAGGCCACATCTGTCATCGCTTGATTAAAGGCCGTATAAACCGCATTGCTTTTTGGAGCACACGCCATGTATACAGCGGCTTGGGCAATAGCACGATTGCCCTCTCCAGGCCCTACACGCTCAAACACATCCCATGCATTTAAACCAATTTGCAGCGCCCTTGGATCGGCATTGCCAATGTCTTCTGAGGCAATAGCCAATAATCGACGCGCAATATATAAAGGGTCACAGCCACCATCCAGCATCCGCGCCATCCAATACAAGGCACCATCAGGAGAAGAGCCACGAACCGACTTATGAAAAGCGGAAATTTGGTCATAAAAAACATCACCTCCGCGGTCATAACGACGTACACTGCCACCTAACACATCCTCTAAATGCGCGTGAGATACCGCCGTACCGGGCTCAACCAAGTCTGATAAAATCTCGAGAAAATTCAATCCTCGACGAATATCACCATCCGCCGCTTGTGCCAAGATAGCCAAATCGTTATCGCTCAACACTAACTCAGCACTCGCAAGACCTTTTTCATGATCTGCTAAAGCTCGCTGTAGGACTTGTTTGATGTCTTCGCTTGTCGGTGTTTTCAGACGATAAACTCGCGCTCTCGACAATAAGGCTGAATTCAACTCAAATGCAGGGTTCTCGGTAGTTGCACCAATAAACAAAAAGGTACCGTCTTCAATATAGGGCAAGAAAGCATCTTGCTGAGACTTATTAAAGCGGTGCACCTCATCAACAAACAATACTGTTTGGCCGCCTTTCATCATGCGCAGCTGCTGGGCTTGCTCGACCGCTGAGCGAATCTCTTTCACCCCAGACATCACCGCTGAGATTTCAATAAACTGAGCATCCAGGGCATGGGATAACAGCTGTGCAAAGGTGGTTTTACCGACGCCTGGCGGTCCCCATAAGATAAACGAGTGGCAATGACCCGTTTCCACCATTCTGCGCAGCGGGCGGCCTTCACCCACTAAATGTGACTGACCTATGTATTCGGATAAATTAGCTGGACGCATTCGAGCAGCAAGAGGCTGGTATCCGGTGGATTGCTGATCAGCGAATAAATCGTCCATTATTGACCTTCTGTGATGACATCCACATCACTAGGCACTGCCATGGAAAAATTGGCACTCGCCACGCCCTTATGTTGCTCTACCTTTTTAAACTCAATCACTGTGGTTTGCCCTAAACCGTCCAGAATGCTCATAGCGCTGATCTTAGAGCCTTTAAATGCCAAAGTAAGGGTCTTAAACATTGCCTCCGTGTCTTTTGGCTCTAGACGGTATTTAAGATCACCTAGTGTAGAGACTTGATAATTTGGCAAAACACTGGCGGCTGGCTGGCCTAATAACGCCGCTGGAGAATTACTGGCTTTTGACAAAGGCTTTTTAGTCGCTTGCTGTAAATCGACATCCCATACCAATACAGATTTACCGTCTGAGATAATTCTTTGGGCATAAGGTGACACACTGTCCCAGACAAACTTATTCGGCTTAGACAGCAAGAAAACACCATTGCTGACTTGTACTTTGTTGCCCTTTTCGTCATAAGTGACCTGACGAAATTCCCCTTCGAGATTACGATTTTGATCCAGTAACTGAGTTAGTTGGGTTGCAGCATTACTCGCCGCATTTGCCACACCAGTGAACAATACCAACAACACCAACATCATTTTATACATCAAACTTATTCTCCTAGACCCCGACGTCTGCCACGGCATTATTCAGGAATTAATACTTCACGCTGGCCATTTGTTCCCATAGGACCAACTAAACCAGCGGCCTCCATTGCTTCCACTAAATTGGCTGCACGGTTATAACCTATTTTTAAACGGCGCTGGATCGATGATATGGAAGCTTTACGCGTTTCAATAACAATTTTGACGGCATCATCATACAAGGCGTCTTTGTCTTCACTGTCTTCTCCCGACATTAGATCTTCGGGATTCGTCACAACGTCATTGATATACTCAGGCTCGCCTCGCTGTTTCCACTCTTCAACCACCGCATGAACTTCTTCGTCTGACACAAACGCGCCATGCACTCGAATCGGAGTCGGCAAACCGGCTGGTAAATACAGCATGTCACCCATGCCTAACAACTGGTCTGCTCCACCCTGATCCAAAATAGTTCGCGAGTCTATTTTCGAAGACACTTGGAACGCCATTCGCGTTGGTATATTGGCTTTGATCAGACCGGTAATCACATCCACAGAAGGCCTCTGGGTTGCCAGAATCAAATGAATGCCTGCAGCTCGAGCCTTTTGTGCAATACGAGCGATCAACTCTTCCACCTTTTTACCAACGATCATCATCATATCTGCAAATTCGTCAACAATGATGACAATATAAGGTAAAGGTTCTAAATGCGGCACTGTGCGCGCCACACCATCTTCGGAAAACATCGCCATCTCAGGCTGCCATAACGGATCTTCGATAGGCTTACCTGCCTCAATTGCTTCTCGCACTTTTTTGTTATAACCCGCAATGTTTCGCACCCCTAACTTGGACATCAGTTTATAACGACGCTCCATTTCATCCACCGACCAACGCAACCCATTCGCGGCGTCTTTCATATCGGTTATCACCGGAGTAAGCAAATGGGGAATGCCTTCATAAATAGACAATTCAAGCATTTTAGGGTCGACCATGATCATGCGCACTTCGTCTGGGGTGGCTTTTAGCAACATACTCAGAATCATGGCATTCACCCCCACCGATTTACCAGAACCTGTGGTACCGGCGACGAGCACATGGGGCATTTTGGCTAGATCAACCACAACGGGTTCACCAGAAATATCGTGACCTAAGGACAATGTCAGCGACGAGGTGGCATTGTCGTACATGTCACAATTAATCACTTCCGAGAAATAAACGGTATCGCGCACCTGATTGGGAATTTCAATACCAATCGTTGATTTACCAGCGATCACCTCAACCACACGTACGCTCATGACACTTAATGAACGCGCCAAATCTTTCGCCAGATTCGTAATTCTGGACACTTTGACGCCAGGCGCCGGTTGAATTTCAAAACGCGTAATAACCGGACCTGGGTTAACCTCTACTACTTCCGCCTTCACTCCAAAATCTTGTAATCGCCGTTCTAGCAATTCAGATAAAGCCAACAACTCATCTTCGGTATATCCACCTTGTTTTGGTTTTGGCTGGGTCAGCACAGACCGATCTGGCAATAAATACGTAGGCTCAGAACGCACCTCATCATCTGAGCTCCCAGCAGGGCCGCCTAAGGTGTCAAGTTGCTTGGCCTCCGACAAAGTACGAAACGCAGGCTTATGACTTGGGATAGTCTCGGCTTTTTTGGCCACTGGCGCAGGCGTCTCTGGAGCGACAGATAACAGCGGATCATACTCTTCTTCTACTGACTTCTTCGCGTCACTTTGGGGAGCGGCCGATGCTGCCGACGCAGAAGACTCAGCTTGACTTGGCACTGCCTCATCTATGTATAAAGTATCGCCAAAAGACATTTCGACGTCTTCAATCGCAATATCCTCCAAACCAGAGAAGCTAGGGTCTTCATGGGGTGTTTCTGTGACCGCTTCTAGCTCAGTGGGTGCGGCCTTGCTGTTTTTAGACAACAATCCAAACAAAGCAAATGGCTTCTTGGCCGGTTTTTCATCTTCTTCTGGCTGCTCCGGCTCAATTACTGCTTCCTTCTCTACCACAGGATCTTGACGATTTTTACGACGTTTGCGGACGATCGCTGGCTCTTCAGGCGCTTCTTCAGCTGGCTGCTCAGTGACGACGTCAGCTTGATCACGCTGTTGCGCTTTTTTGGCTTGCCATTTTTCTCTGATCCGCATGATAAAATCGAAGGTTTTTTCACCCAATTTGTCAATCAAAGCCAACCAATGGATTTGAGACAAGAGCGTAAAAGCTAAAATAACAAATGCCAAACCAACCAGAGTTGCACCATCGTAACCGATAAATCGATTTAAAAGGTTACCAAGGCCATGCCCTAAAATACCACCAGCACCATACTGCAAGGACGCCGAGCCCACCGTATGGAGGTAGCAAAGTACAGACCCGAATGAAAGGTATAAAATCCCTCCCACGGTACACAATAAGGTGTTGTTTAAAGGCAACAGTTTGTGTGGATTACGCCATAGAATAACGGCCACCCATAAAAAGAGAGGCGGCAATGAATAAAACAATGAACCAAAGAAGCCAGAGAACAAATCAGCTATAACGGCACCAATAGGCCCCATCGAATTATGAATCGAACCATCACGACCAGAATAAAACCAACCTGGGTCATCAGGACTATAAGAATAGATCGCCAAAGCAAAGAAAAACAAAAAAAGCAGAGCTGCAATAAACGCGGCCTGTTTGGCAAACATATCCCATATTGGTGATCGTCCAGACTCACTCATTTCTTCCGCCAAAACACGTCCATCCTATTCATACTAAAGCTAACAGCAACACACCCAAAATTGAGCGACAAGTACGCATAGCTTACCACAAAAACCCCTAGCCTAAATATTGCCTCGACGCTTTTACACAGATAATAAGCTTTGCCCAGACAGAACTGACACCAACAGAAAAAATTCAACCAAATCAGCCCCATAAACCTAAGACAACCATCTGGCTGAGCGCAACTTTCGCACAAATGCATAATACGAATAACCATTAACGGATCATACACAACTGGCAGGCAATGGGTCAGTCATTCATTTTTGCCTTCCGCAAGAGAGAGCCTCTAAGCCATTGCGACAGATAAAAACATCCTGACCGACTGTGCGACCTCAGCATAACAACCAGCACTGACTGTTTAGTAAAAGAATCAGAGCAATGATGGTTTTATTGTCATTTTAATTCACGCTAAAATGCGCCCTACCCTATCGCCACTTTTTCCTTCTTAAGGCTCATATTTCCATGCCAGAACAAGACAACACTGACAAAGAGCTCATTTTATTGACCGAACGCATCGATGAGACCCCTGACCCAAGCAAAGCATTGGATGACCCAGAAGGCCTATCTGCAGTTGGCGGCGACCTGTCTCCAGAACGTCTTATTCACCTTTATAGCAAAGGATTTTTCCCTTGGTATAGCGACCCAGACCCTATCTTATGGTGGCACCCAAAAGAACGATGCGTTTTACAACCTCAACATTTTCACGAATCTCGCTCACTGCGAAAAGCGAGCAAAAAAGAAAACTGGTCATTTACCCTCAATCAAGAATTTCAATCGGTTATGAGCCATTGCGCCGCCTTACGCGAAAAAGAAGGAACTTGGATTTCTGATGACATCAAGCAGGCTTACCAAAGCTTGCACGCTCTAGGATATGCACACTCCATTGAAGCAAGAATTGACGGTGAACTTGTCGGCGGCTTTTATGGGGTTGCCATGGGCAAGGTGTTTTTTGGCGAATCCATGTTTTCGTTGTGCCCTAATGCCTCAAAACTGGCATTGAACCAGTTTTGTAAATTCGCTCAAGAGTATGAGATAGAGCTGATTGACTGCCAAGTTGAATCCGATCATTTATTGTCACTAGGTGCGCAATTAATGCCGAGAGACGACTTTTCTGCCGCTCTTGCTCGGCTCATCACAACCCCTAATAAAAACCAATTTCTCACCAATTTAGAGGCATTCGGCTAAAAAAAGGACGATTGTTTAAAATAAGCGCAACGCATTGCCCTTCTGGGTTTGCCTTACGTCGTCTTTTTAGGCAAAATATGCCTCGATCAAAATTCAGACGTCGCTAAACAACGCAAGTCCATTTTTTAGCGATCAATCGGCCGAAGTAGAGACCACTCCTCTCCTTGTCTGCAGACCGTCAAATAGGCATGGTCGGCGTCTACTAATTTAAAAGTTAACACCATAGGACACATATTGTGGCAAAAGAAGACAGCTTAGAAATGGAAGGCACTATCATTGATACGTTGCCAAACACCATGTTCCGTGTCGAACTAGAAAACGGACACGTTGTAACCGCACACATCTCTGGAAAAATGCGCAAAAACTACATCCGCATCTTGACTGGCGATAAAGTGAAAGTAGAACTAACACCTTACGACCTAAGTAAAGGCCGTATCGTTTACCGTTCTCGCTAAGTTATTCGCCCTTCTTTGAGGGCTGAGTACCAGCATAAAAAAACCGGACACTTGTCCGGTTTTTTTATATCTATGCAAAAGTCAAAAATGAAGTTTCATTTTAATACGGGCAAACACACTGCCGCCAAATTAATGGACGACAGCTTCTTTTACCACATCAAATTTCAATTCATCTAATTTTTCATCCAGCGTCACTTTTACATGACCACCTTCGTTTAAATCACCAAACAGAATTTGGTCTGCTAATGGCTTCTTCAAATGCTCCTGTATTACCCGCGCCATTGGGCGAGCCCCCATTTGACGATCATAGCCTTTATTCGCTAACCAGCCTCTCGCTGTATCAGACACTTCTAACAAGACCCCTTTTGGATCTAACTGAGCCTGCAACTCCACCAAAAACTTGTCCACCACATTAAAGATAATGCGCTCATCAAGTTGCTGGAACTGAATCACTGCATCCAGTCGGTTCCTAAATTCTGGAGTGAAAGTGCGATTAATCACTTCCATACCATCGGTTGAATTGTCTTGACTAGAAAAACCAATCGAACGACGAGCCAACTCTTCTGCTCCGGCATTAGACGTCATAATCAGAATCACATTGCGAAAATCCGCTTTGCGACCATTATTGTCCGTCAAGGTACCATGATCCATTACCTGCAGAAGCAAATTAAAGACTTCTGGATGGGCCTTCTCAATTTCGTCCAATAACACCACACTGTGTGGATTTTTGGTTACCGCTTCCGTTAACAAGCCACCTTGATCGAAACCAACATAACCCGGTGGTGCACCAATCAGACGCGATACGGCATGACGCTCCATATACTCAGACATATCAAAACGAATCAATTCCAAGCCCAGCTGTTTAGCAAGCTGCTTAGTCACTTCCGTTTTACCAACCCCTGTTGGCCCAGCCATCAAGAAAGAACCTATCGGCTTCTGCTCTGCTTTTAACCCAGCTCTTGATAATTTAATAGCAGATGACAAAGAATCAATCGCTTTATCTTGCCCGAACACCACCATTTTAAGGTTGCGCTCTAGATTTGACAGCACCTGACGATCATCGGAATTCACTGCTCTCACTGGAACCCGAGCAATCTTAGAGACTATGTCTTCAATGTCCGCAACTGTGATCACCTCTTTACGCTGATCTTCTGGCTGCAAACGCTGGAATGCCCCAGCCTCATCCACCACATCAATGGCTTTATCAGGCATATGACGATCGGTCACATAACGTTGCGCTAACTCAGCGGCCGCCAATAACGCCGGCTCTTCGTATTTAATCTTATGATGCTCTTCAAAAGCACCAATAATGCCTTTTAAGATCTGATAAGTATCATCAACACTTGGTTCGTTAACATCGATTTTTTGGAAACGACGGGCCAAGGCATGGTCTTTTTCAAACACACCACGAAATTCTTGAAAAGTAGTCGAGCCGATACAACGCAACCCACCAGAACTCAGCACAGGCTTGAGCAAATTAGAAGCATCCATCACCCCACCTGAAGCCGCGCCGGCGCCAATAATGGTGTGAATTTCATCAATAAACAAAATCGCATTCGGTTGCTTTTTAATCTCACCCAACAAGTGCTTTAAGCGTTTTTCAAAATCACCACGGTATTTAGTACCGGCTAATAAAGCACCTAAATCAAGAGAGTAAACTACCCCATCAGCAATCACATCGGGCACTTGACCATCAACAATGCGTTTAGCCAAGCCTTCAGCAATGGCGGTTTTACCTACGCCAGATTCACCGACTAACAATGGGTTGTTTTTGCGACGACGAGACAGCGTTTGAATAACACGCTCTACCTCGTATTCACGACCTATCAGCTTATCAATTTTGCCCGCTTTAGCTTCTTCGTTAAGGTTGGTTGCGTACTTTTGTAGTGGTGCAGCTGAACTGTCTTCAGCTTCCTCTTCTTCTTGATCAGCACCTTGGGAAGAAGCATCCCCCAGCTTTGAAATGCCATGAGCAACATAATTGACCACATCAATACGAGCAACACCGTGACGTTTTAATAAATAAACGGCCTGGCTTTCTTGCTCACTAAAAATGGCAACCAACACATTGGCACCCGTTACTTCACGTTTACCTGATGATTGCACATGAAAGACAGCACGCTGCAACACGCGCTGAAAGCCCAACGTTGGCTGAACCTCACGTTCAGTATCATCTTCAGGGATCAGTGGTGTCGTACTGTTGACGAACTCTTCGAGCTCTTTACTCAATGTATCAAGGCTGACACCACAAGCCGTCAAGACACTTGATGCTGCACCATTGTCAAGCAATGCCAACAACAAGTGTTCAACTGTCATAAATTCATGGCGTTTGTCACGCGCCGCTTTAAAGGCATTGTTCAGGGTTTGTTCAAGTTCTTTATCTAACATTGCTATTCCCTCACTCTGAATCAGTCGACTTTCTCTAAGTCACACATTAAGGGGTGCTCATTCTGTTCTACGAACTGTTGTACCATTGCTACTTTCGTTTCGGCAATATCAAAAGGGTATATACCACAAACGCCTTTCCCTTTTTGATGCACTTCGAGCATTACCTGATTGGCCTTCTCTCCATCCATTGAAAAAAAACGTTGAAGAACAAATACGACAAAATCCATTGGCGTAAAATCATCATTAAATAACACCACCTGATACATGGATGGCGGCTTTAACTCTGTTTCTTCAGGAGCAAGGGCGATATTAGAATTCCCCGCTTCATCTTCTTCTGATATTAGTCTAATTTGTTGATTTACAATCATCCTATGCCTCTGAGGCTACACTTTTCCACAAAATTCACCAAATTTGGTTCATTTAAGTTAAAAAATACACATATCACCACTTAAATTTTACAAATAACAAAACGACTTCTACGCTCAATAATAGTGGATCAAATACGCAATCAATGTTGATAGATTAGATTCTAACACTGAATGCTTGAGAACACTTTGAACCTATTTAGCAACCTCGTTCATATAGATGTTTTAACTACGTTGCAACAAAACTCAAAGCTCAGTCAAGGCTTATGAGGCAAGGCAACTATTTATTAATTATTAACGACACTTGAGAGTGGATAAGGAGTGACTCATGCATAGTGGATCAGTGAAGTGGTTCAATAACGCAAAAGGCTATGGCTTTATCGTTAGTGAAGAGTTCGATGAAGATTTATTCATTCATTACTCTGCGATTAACGTAGAAGGCTACAAAACATTGAAAGCGGGACAATCCGTCACCTTTCAAGTTGAGCCGGGTAAACGTGGTCTACACGCCATCGATATTACCCCTGTGGCACCACCAGACAGCAACATAGAAAGCAAAGATTCTACAGTGTCAGCGCAACACGCTTAGCTTGTACTGAAGCATCGCTATCAGCCACTGATTTTGCTATCTTACACCTCTATTGAGTAGTAAGGGCTTTCTCTCGCCTATCGATTCAGTGCTTAACAATGTGATTTTCATTATTTAGATTTAGCGATTCATGCCCTCAAATTTGATTTTATTTAACAAACCATTTCGAGTATTAAGCCAATTCTCCACCGATGACGACAAAAGCACGCTGGCAGATTTTATTGATCTACCTGACTTTTATGCCGCCGGCCGACTGGACTACGACTCTGAAGGACTGATGCTACTGACCAATCAGGGAGCCATTCAACACATTGTCGCTTCACCAGACTTTAAGTGGCCAAAAACCTACTGGGTACAGGTCGAGGGCGAAATCACCGACAGCGCACTGCAGCAATTAAAGCAAGGCGTCAGTTTAAAGGACGGTTTAACCAAACCAGCTCAAGCTGCCATCATAGCAACGCCAGATGTTTGGCCAAGAACACCCCCTGTACGTCATCGTGAAGCCATTCCCACCAGCTGGATTAGCCTACAAATTAGAGAAGGAAAAAATCGCCAAGTGCGCCGCATGACAGCAGCAGTTGGCTTTCCAACCTTACGCTTAATCCGTTATGCCATCGGGCCTTACACACTGGACAACATGCCGTCAGGCCAATGGGTTCATGTCGAACCAAGCAAAGAATTACTGACTGAGGTATCACGCTTTGAACAACAAAGAAAGAGGAAGACTACCACACCTGACCGTCGCCGCTTTGGTCAAAAAAGATCAACAGTATCTCATGGTGAAGGAGTGGCAAGACGGCACTCTCGTTCTCAATCAACCAGCCGGTCACGTGGAAAATAACGAAAGTATTCTTGAGGCAGTCATCCGTGAAACAAAAGAAGAAGCCGGCTGGCTAGTTACGCCTATTGGACTGCTCGGCATCTACGCCCTTACCCCCTTTGTAGGCGCTGACACCTAC
The DNA here is from genome assembly GCF_003387375.1 of Marinomonas pollencensis. Classification (GTDB taxonomy): domain Bacteria; phylum Pseudomonadota; class Gammaproteobacteria; order Pseudomonadales; family Marinomonadaceae; genus Marinomonas; species Marinomonas pollencensis. Next base: position 350,466 of record NZ_QUNG01000001.1, read on the forward strand.
CATAGAATCTGCGTACTCTGTGAGCCTGTGGCACCCACGAACACAGCCTTAGACCCAGATATCGTGTCTTCTCATTGGCTCACCTTTGAAGAAATCATGGCGCAGCCTCATCGCAGCCCGTTAATTAAAACCTGCCTTGAAGATTCATTAAATAACCCCATTATCTCCTTATCTTTGCTATCAAATCAGCATTTGTCCGCTGTGCCCTGATAAGAAAAATACAGTACAATAGCGCCATCCTTTTCATTGAGGCTACGCCTCTTCACAATAGAGTAAAAATAGGTCATGACAGAACAACTAACTCCCTTAGACTCATCCGCTAACCACGATAAAAAAGTCATCGTAGGTATGTCTGGCGGTGTAGATTCCTCCGTATCAGCGCTTATTCTGATGCAACAGGGGTACCAAGTTGAAGGCCTGTTCATGAAAAACTGGGATGAAGATGATGGTACCGAGTATTGCACGGCAAAGGACGACCTGGCTGACGCTCAAGCCGTCTCTGACAAACTCGGCATTAAGCTCCATACCGCCAACTTCGCAGCCGAATATTGGGACAATGTATTCGAACACTTTCTAGCGGAATACAAAGCGGGTCGAACGCCGAACCCAGACATCTTATGCAACAAAGAAATCAAGTTTAAAGCTTTCCTTGAATACGCCTTAGAACTGGGTGCAGATTACATTGCTACTGGACATTATGTACGTCGTGGCGAACGCGATGGCGAGCCGGCACTCTTAAAAGGCCTAGACGCTAACAAGGACCAAAGTTACTTCCTGCATGCGGTAGGTAAAGACGAAATTGCCAAAACATTATTCCCTGTTGGGGAATTAGAAAAACCAGAGGTTCGTCGTCTGGCGGAAGAGTTTGGTTTAATCACCCACAATAAAAAAGACAGTACTGGCATCTGCTTTATTGGTGAGCGACGTTTTAAAGATTTCTTAGAACAATATTTACCGGCTCAACCAGGCGACATAGAAACCCTAAGTGGTGACAAAATTGGCCGTCACTTTGGCCTTATGTACCACACAATTGGTCAACGCCAAGGTTTAGGCATTGGTGGCTTATCCAACTACCCTGACGAGCCCTGGTACGTGGTTGAGAAAGACCTAGACAGAAATGTTTTGCTCGTCACTCAAGGTGGGCAACACGAGTCTCTGTTTAAAACCCATTTAATCGCGGACAATTTTGACTGGGTCGCTCGCAGCAAGCCAAACTTCCCGCTTACCTGTAAAGCAAAATGCCGCTATCGCCAAGCGGACCAAGATTGCACCATTAGCGAGCTAGCAGACGGGCGTGTTGAAGTTGCCTTTGTCGAACCACAACGCGCCATCACACCTGGGCAATCCGTCGTTTTTTATGTCGACGATTTATGCCTAGGTGGTGGCATCATCAATGTCGCGTTTAACAAATAAACCCTGCCAATTAATGTGAGAGATTGTTTATTGTGAGTCAACGAGAAAAAGAGCAAACCATTGCCTTATCCGCTATTTTCCAAGCGGCTGAACTTGTTGCTACCCTAGCAAAAACAGGTCAGCTCGATAACGATGGTTTAAAGCCTTTGATTAACAGCATATTGCTCGTCAATGCCCAAACAACCGAGGGTATTTATGGCGGCCAGTGGGATTGCCAGAGCAATCTCGCAGTTGGGCGAAGAATCACTCGCCAAGCCCTTGGCAAGGAGCGCAGCAGTGTCAATCCAGACACCTTACGCTATGCGTTAAGCCTGATACATTTAGAGAGCAAGTTACAAAAATCCCCTGACACCTTGTCCGCTTTAGGCCAAGGCATCAATCAGCTTGACCGCCAAAAGTCCCATTACGAAGACATTCTGCATGAAAATATGCTGGCGGCCATCTCTGGCATTTACCAAGATACACTGAGCAAATTGCCCTTTCGCATTCAGGTTCATGGGGATAGCCGTTACTTGCAGCAACCAGCTATTGCCAACCAAGTACGGGCGACACTGTTGGCCGGCGTTCGCGCCGCGATGCTTTGGCGACAACTTGGCGGCAAACGTTGGCATTTAATTTTCAAACGAAAATCTCTGCTAAACGCATTAGAAGCACGAATCTAAAACAGCAAAAAGGCCGACAACGGCCTTTTTTTTGCGCTATTTTTTTACTCTGTTTGCGAGCCACGCAGCAAAATAAAAATTTATCCGTTACAACACCTTGATTAAATGAGAATAACTCACATCTATTATGAGTATATTTTTATCCAATATCTCTACCCTATATTTTTAGGTAGTATATTGGCCAAAATAATCATTAGTACACAGATGAAATTTGAGAAGGAAGACCAGAAGTCACCATCTTCTTTTAATTTGCCACATAGCCTTAAATGTTAGGGGAATTACATGTCTACAAAACAAACTATTTACTATACCTTCACCGATGAAGCGCCAGCCTTGGCAACCGCTTCTTTGCTGCCTATCTTTGGCGCTTTTGCTAAAGAAGCCGACATCGAATTGAAATTAACTGACATTTCTTTGGCTAGCCGTGTAATTGCCGCGTTTTCGGATAAGCTTCCTGCAGACAAACAAGCAGAAGACGGTCTAAAGTTCCTTGGCGACCTAACAGCAGATCCAGAAGCAAACATTGTAAAACTTCCTAACATCAGTGCTTCTCTTCCTCAGCTATACGCAACAATCAAAGAACTAAATGCTGAAGGTTACGGCCTTCCTGAATACCCAGAGAACCCACAAACTGACGAAGACAAAGATGTACTAGCTCGCTACTCTAAAGTACTTGGTAGTGCGGTAAACCCAGTATTACGTCAAGGTAACTCTGACCGTCGCGCACCAGCAGCGGTTAAAAACTTCGCTCGCAAAAACCCTCACTCTATGGGCAAATGGAACAAAACGTCTGTTTCTCACGTTGATTACATGCGCGATGGCGATTTCTACTCTTCTGAGCAGTCCCTGACTATGGACAGCGCTCAAACAGTCAACATTGAATTCGTTAAACAAGACGGCACTGTTGAACTGAAAAAATCTTTGCCATTGCTCGCCGGTGAAATCATCGACAGCATGAGAATCAGCTGCTCTAAGTTGCGCGACTTCTTTGAAGCGTCTCTACAAGAAGCAAAAGAAGACAACATCATGTGGTCTGTTCACCTTAAAGCGACCATGATGAAAGTGTCTCACCCAATCGTATTTGGTCACGCGGTAACGGTTTTCTATAAAGATGTATTTGAAAAATACGGCGAATTGTTCAAAGAGATCGGTGTTAACCCAAACAACGGCCTAGGCAGTGTTTACGATAAAATCCAATCACTACCTGAAGCGAAACAAGAAGAGATCAAACAAGCTATTCAAGACGTTTACAAAACTCGTCCTGAACTCGCTATGGTTGACTCTGACAAAGGCATCACTAACCTTCACGTACCAAGCGACGTAATCGTTGATGCTTCTATGCCAGCGATGATCCGTAACTCTGGTAAAATGTGGGGCCGTGACGGCAAAGCACATGATGCTAAAGCGGTTATCCCAGATAGCACTTACGCACGCATCTACCAAGAAACCATCAACTTCTGTAAAACCAATGGCGCCTTTGATCCAGTAACTATGGGCACCGTACCAAACGTAGGCTTGATGGCTCAAAAAGCAGAAGAATACGGTTCCCACGACAAAACATACGAAATCGCCGAAGCTGGTACAATGCGCGTGGTTGATGCACAAGGCAACGTCCTAATGCAACACGAAGTAGAAAAAGGCGACATCTGGCGCGCTTGCCAAACTAAAGATGCTCCGATTCGCGATTGGGTGAAACTGGGCGTGACCCGTGCTCGTCAATCTGACACTCCTGCTGTTTTCTGGTTAGAAGAAGCGCGTCCACACGACAACGAGCTTCGCAAGAAAGTCGAAACATACCTAACAGAGCATGATACAAACGGCCTAGATATTCGCATCATGAACTACAACGAAGCGATCCGTTTCTCTATGGAGCGTATCATTCGTGGCCAAGACACTATTTCTGTAACAGGTAATATCCTACGTGACTACCTAACAGATTTGTTCCCAATCTTGGAACTAGGCACTTCTGCAAAAATGCTGTCTATCGTACCAATGCTTTCAGGCGGCGGCATGTATGAAACAGGCGCCGGCGGTTCTGCTCCTAAACACGTTCAGCAGCTAATGGAAGAAAACCACCTACGCTGGGATTCTCTTGGTGAATTCTTAGCTGTGGCGGTTTCTTTTGAAGAGTTGGGCATTAAGCACAACAATGAAAAAGCAAAAATCCTAGCGGCTTGCCTAGACAAAGCAACAGGCAAACTTCTAGACACCAACAAGTCACCTTCTCGTAAAGCGGGTGAATTGGACAACCGTGGTAGCCACTTCTACCTTGCAATGTACTGGGCTCAAGAGCTAGCAGCGCAAACAGAAGATGCAGGTCTTGCGGCGAAATTCGCGCCACTTGCTAAGCAGTTAGCAGACAACGAAGCTGCCATTGTTGCAGAGCTTGCAGCGGTTCAAGGCAAACCGTCTGGTCTATCTGGTTACTACCACATGGATCTTAACGAAGTGGCTAAGATCATGCGCCCAAGCGCTACCTTTAACAGCGCTCTAGAAACACTTTAAACTCGGATACCAGTGATTTCTTAGTAAAGTAAATCACGCGTAATACCCAGTTGAAAAATCCCAAGTAGCTAAGCTGCTTGGGATTTTTGTTTTTAGGGCAAAACCGCTACAACAAAAGTTTACGAATCTGTGCCCTACCATAGAAGTACGCCCCCCTTTTGCCTATAATAGCGGCTCCCTGAAAACCATGGTCGAGGCGTTATCTCAATGGAATTAACTAGCTTAAATGCGATTTCCCCAATAGACGGTCGTTACGGATCGAAAACCAACGTATTACGTCGCTCTGTCAGCGAGTACGGCTTGCTTCGTATGCGTGTCATTGTGGAAGTACGCTGGCTACAGGCTCTTGCCAAACACCCACAAATTATTGAAGTACCTGCACTAAGTGACGAAGCAAGCGCTTTGCTAGATCAATTGGCTGACAACTTCAGCGAAGCGGACGCTCAAGCGATCAAAGACATTGAGAAAACCACGAACCACGATGTCAAAGCGGTTGAATACTTCATCAAAAATAAAATGGCGAACAACGCAGAACTAGCGGCCATTTCTGAATTTGTTCACTTTGCTTGTACCTCAGAAGACATCAACAACTTGTCACACGCTTTGATGCTACGTGAAGCTCTGGAAGAAGGCATTGCTCCAGAACTTAAAAACGTCATCACCGCTATCCAAGACCTAGCAATTGAGCACGCCGAACAACCTATGTTGTCTCGTACTCACGGCCAAACAGCATCTCCTTCTACCGTTGGTAAAGAAATGGCCAACGTAGCTGCGCGCCTTAGTCGTCAGTTAAAACAGATTGAAAACGTTGAATTTTTAGGCAAAATCAACGGTGCAGTTGGTAACTACAACGCTCACCTTTCTGCTTACCCAGACGTAGATTGGCAAGCCCATGCTGAAGCCTTTGTGACTTCTTTAGGCTTGTCTTGGAACCCTTACACAACGCAAATCGAGCCGCACGACTACATTGCAGAGTTGTACGATGCAATTTGTCGCTTCAACACCATTCTGATCGACTTTGATCGCGATGTGTGGGGCTACATTTCAATGGGCTTCTTCAAGCAAAAAACCATTGCGGGCGAAATCGGCTCTTCTACTATGCCGCATAAAGTTAACCCAATTGACTTCGAAAACTCAGAAGGTAACTTGGGCATTGCCAATGCCATCATGGGCCACTTGAGCGCTAAGTTGCCAATCTCTCGCTGGCAGCGTGACCTAACTGACTCTACGGTTCTGCGCAATCTAGGTGTTGGCTTAGCCCACAGCTTAATTGCTTATCAAGCGACACTTAAAGGTATCAGCAAACTAGAAATCAATGCGCCACGTTTAGCGGCTGACCTAGACAATGCCTGGGAAGTCTTGGCCGAGCCAATTCAAACCGTGATGCGTCGCTACGGCATCGAATCACCATACGAGAAATTAAAAGAGCTGACTCGTGGCCGTACTATCGACCAAGCAACGATTGAAGCTTTTGTTGATACTCTAGAAATGCCAGAAGCAGCGAAAGTTGAGCTTAAAAAGCTAACGCCAGCTACTTATATTGGCAACGCGGTAGCACAAGCTAAAGCCATCCGCTAACCATTGCTAGGTTTAATTAGCGAAATCTAATTAACCATTCAATGATAAAAAGAGCCGATTTATCGGCTCTTTTTTGTCTCTCCCTGTACCTTTATCTCTTTCATTAGAGTGAGCTTTTTATGATAGATCTAGACGCACCACTGACCATTTTAGGCGGCATGACCGCGCGCACCTTTCTTGCTGAGTATTGGCAGAAAAAACCACTGCTTATTCGCTCAGGTTTGGTGGCTTTTGATGTGCCACTGGATGCTGATGAGCTGGCCGGCATGGCAATGGAAGAAGAGGTCGAATCACGGATTGTCATAGAAAACGGCAGCTCTCCTTGGGAGTTACGCCAAGGCCCGTTCTCAGAACAGGATTTTGCCACACTGCCTGAACAGGAGTGGACCCTATTAGTACAAGCGGTGGACCATTGGGTGCCTGAGGCTCAGGAACTGAAAGAGCGCTTCCAATTTTTACCAAGTTGGCGTCTAGACGACGTAATGGTTAGTTACGCCACCAAAGGCGGCAGCGTCGGTCCTCATTATGACCAATACGATGTTTTTTTAGTGCAGGTTGCGGGCAAACGTCGTTGGCAAGTACTTGCGCCAGATCAGTACCAAGACAGCGCAATCAAAGACATTCCACTGCATATATTGGACAATTTCCCCGTTGATAGCACCATGGATTGGGAACTTGAAGCAGGCGATATTCTCTATTTACCGCCTAACTTTGCCCATAACGGGCGCGCCCTCGATAACGATTGCATGACCTACTCCATCGGCTTTCGCGCCCCTAGCATGCAAGACGCTTTAACCGGTATCCGCGATAAATTATGCGAAAACATCAATCAGAAAGATCGCTTTTGCGCACCGGAAGCCGGCACTCGAGATCACAGTGCGCAAATCAACAAAAGCGACATTCAATATTTGCAAAGCCAACTGGTTCGTCTAATCGACCAGCCCGATGTACTCGCCCAATGGCTGGGCGAAACCATGAGTGAAAGTAAATACCCAGAATTCTTAGCGCCTCTGAATCAGCAAGAATTGGAGCAAGCGTACGCTAATGCCTTAGCTGGCCACACCTTTATTAGACCAGGCGATGCTCGCATCAGCTATTATCACCCTGAAACAGACGAGTCTGAAAACCAACAGACGTTAGAAGGTGTCGATACAAAAGACGATAACAGAACAAGCATGACGGTTTTTTGTAATGGCGATAGCATCACTATGAATCGTGAGCTAGCTATTTTCGTACAAGCGGTTTGCAATGAAACCGAGTTTGATTTCTCAGGGTTAGATTTAGAACAAGACAGCGATCTAATTCCCTTGTTGCGCTTCCTGATTCGCCAACAAGGCCTGATTGAACTCACTGCATCTGACGATTAAAAGGACAACCAGTTGAACGTATTAACCTCGGATTGGAACAGCAGCAAAGACCAGCTCACCTTTGTTAGGAAGCAGGTTTTTATTATTGAGCAAGGCATTCCAGCTGAAGACGAATGGGATGAGCACGATCAAGAGGCGGTACATTTTGTTGCCTTCGGTATGACCGCTGTTCCTACCGGAGTATGCCGCTTATTAGCGGACGGTCAAATCGGCCGCTTAGCCGTATTGCCTGCTTACCGCCGACAAGGCTATGCCAGCATGCTGCTACGCAAAGCAGTTCAGGTTGCTAGAGAAATGGGTATCAGAAGAGTGTTTCTTGAGGCTCAGGTAGACGCTCAATTATTCTATGAGAAGCATGGCTTTAAAACCGATGGCAAAGTATTTTTATCGGCGACAAAACTCCACGTACACATGGAAAGAGACATATAGCTTCTCGGCTTTTAAACCAAAAGAACATTAGTCTTCATATAAAAAAGCGAGTTACCCTATTCTGGATAACTCGCTTTTTTTGCTATTAACGCTTAATGACTAATTAAACAACAGCAATCAATTCAACATCAAACTGAAGAACAGAATGAGGCTGGATCATAGCACCAGCGCCTTGTGCGCCGTAAGCCAATTCAGCAGGAATAGTAAGACGGTATTTCGCGCCTTCTTTCATCAACTGAAGACCTTCAGTCCAACCAGCGATAACGCCAGTTAGAGGAAATTCAATTGGCTCGCCGCGAGCGATAGAGCTATCGAATACTTGACCGTCAAGTAGACGACCTTCGTAGTGAACACGAACAGTAGACTCTAGCGCTGGAGTTGCACCAGTACCTTCTTCAAGCACTTCGTACTGAAGGCCACTTTCTGTTACCTGGATGCCATCTTTTGCTTTGTTTTCTGCAAGGAAAGCTTCACCCGCTTGGATGTTTCCTTCAGAAGCTGCACGACTCTTTTCTTCCATTTTTTGCTGAAGTTCAGCGAAAGCCGCTTCAAGCTCAGCACCAGGAACACGCATTTCAGCACCATTCAACGCATCTTCAATCGCAGCAAAAAGGTGGTTTAGAGACAATTCACCAAGATCGCTACCACGTAGTTGATCACCGATTTGACGACCAATGCCGTATGCGATTTTAGATTCGTTTGAGTCGAACGACAGTTCTGACATAGCTAACTCTCTTATCTGTTAAAAATTTGAGGCCGTATCATAACATAGCCCTACCAGCAGAACATTACCCCAAAACATGCAAACAGCGAGAAGTTAAAATAGAATTTGCAAATGATAGTGATTATCATTTATTATCAAGATATCGCAATGAATGGAAGAGAGCGACACCATGAAAGCAAAAACATTTATACCGCAAATGATCCATCACAAAGAAGCCAAAAGACCTCGTGATTATTGGGGTATCTTGTTTGTTGGTCTGGTGTTCACCGCCTTAATGGGCAGCTTCTTAATTGATAGCCATAGAGACAAACAGAGCGCTAGCCTCAAAATGGCCCTCTCTAATACCAGCTCACTAAATATTGATATAGGTCAGCACCAAAAAAGCTAACCCGCCTATACTCTATTTATACTAGAAAAAGGAGAGTCACTATGCTTGCGCCAATTAACACCATACTATATGCCTGCGACCTCGAAGGACAAACCCAATCTGCATTAGAGTTAGTGATGAATCTTGCTTTAGCCCACCAAGCCAAGGTCATCATCATGCACTCTATGGAACCTCTTAGCACTCAAACCAATAGCATGATTTATAATTATGTATCGGCTGAAGTATCTAAGAAGATGCAGGAAGAGGCTGTCAGAAATGTAAAAGAAAGAATGGATCAACAACTTGATCGCTTTATGGAAGAGCATAAAGATACATTAGCAGCACTCACCAGCACCCCAGAAAGACTGATAGTGAATGGCATAGCATCCGATGCGATCCAATATACAGCGGAAGAAAAAGGCGCTGACATGATCGTCATGAATAGCCGAACGCACAGTCGGATTGGACAAATGATTATTGGCTCAACCGCCAATAAAATTATTCACCACAGTAAAATTCCTGTGCTTGTCGTTCCTATTAAATAACCCTAGTCAGATACCACTATCTTGGATACACTTACTGTATATATAAACAGTAAGTGTATCTATGATTCTTTATATTGCTGAAAAACCCAGTCTCGCTCGCGCTATTGCCGCCGCCCTACCCTCTCCACAAAAAAAAGAGGATGGCTGTATTTGGTTACCTAATGGTGATTGTGTCAGTTGGTGTATTGGTCATCTACTTGAGCAAGCAGAACCTCATCAGTACAACCCCGCGTATAAAGCCTGGAACTTAGAACACCTACCTATCATCCCTAGTGAATGGCAATGGCAGGAAAAAGCCGCGACTAAAAAACAGCTTTCTATCTTAAAAAAGCTCATTAAAAAAGCCTCCGTCTTAGTCCATGCTGGCGACCCTGATCGCGAAGGACAACTGCTCGTTGATGAGGTGCTGCACTACACTAAGGTGCCAGCTCAAAAACTGAAAAGCACACAACGATTATTGATTAACGATCTAACCCCTTTAGCCGTGAAAAAAGCACTTAGCCAATTACGTTCCAATGCCGAGTTTTCAGCCCTTTCAAGGTCAGCTCTTGGTCGCGCCCGTGCAGACTGGCTATTTGGACTCAATCTAACTCGCGCCTACACGATTCGAGGGCGCCAAGCGGGCTACCAAGGCGTTCTTTCTATTGGTCGCGTTCAAACCCCGGTATTGGGATTGGTAGTCGCAAGAGACAAAGAAAGAGAAGCTTTTGTGGCAAAGGATTTCTATCAGGTTTGGGCCAACATAGAAGACAAACAAGGTCATCGCTTTCGTGCAAAGTGGCTACCGAGCGAATCATGCCAACCCTATATGGACTCAGAAAATCGCGTATTAAGCCTCCCCCTTGCGCAAAATGTTGCGGCTCGTATCACGAATAAACCGGCCATTGTGAGCCAAGCGAATTACCAACAAAAAAAGCAGCCCCCACCCCTGCCTTATAGTCTGTCTGCATTACAAATTGATGCTGCAAAAGCTTTCTCTTTGTCTGCCCAACAGGTGTTAGACATTTGTCAGACACTGTACGAACGCCATCAAATGATCACTTACCCAAGATCTGATTGTCGTTATTTACCAAACCAACAGCACAAAGATGCGACGGCCATCATTAAAGCTCTTGGCAACGCAGAAGGAGAAATCGCTAAGGGCGCGAGCTCAGCCGATCCAAGCCGAAAAAGTAAGGCGTGGAATGACAAACAAGTGACCGCCCATCACGCTATTATCCCCACTACTCAAGCTTATAAAATGGCGTCTTTATCCAAGACTGAAGGACTGGTTTTTTCTCTTATTGCTCGTCAGTACTTAATGCAGTTCTATCCTGATTATGACTATTTATCCTCACAAATAAGGCTGGTTATCGAAGGCGGACAATTTGAAGCCAAGGGCAATACACCGATCGCATTAGGCTGGAAAGCCTTGCTCGGCAATAAAAATAAAGCGAAAAGCCCTTCTGACGAAGAACAAAGTGAGCTTCCTAAACTGGTAAAAGGCGAAGAAGCTTGGTGCCACGAAGGCATGATAGATGAAAAAGTCACCACACCACCGGCTGCTTTCACCGATGCGACCTTGCTCGCCGCCATGACAGGCATCAGTCGCTTTGTGACCGACAAAAGCATTCGAGCTATTCTCAAAGAAACCGACGGCCTTGGTACTGAAGCCACGCGAGCCAGTATTATTGAGCTGCTTTTTAAACGCAATTTCTTAACTCGACAAGGTAAGCAGATTCATGCGAGTACCACAGGTCGTGCTTTTATAGATTGCCTACCGAACCAACTTGTGACACCTGATATGACGGCCAAATGGGAATCCTCTCTAAATGCAATCAGCTTGGGGGAAGCAAGCTACCAAGACTTTATGCAGAGCCTAGAAGAAAACCTGACGTCATTGCTCGACAAATCAAGAGAAATGCCGACAGCAGCGCTAAAAAACCTGCCGCCTCCAAGTAAAAAAGCATTCACTAAGCGCAAACCATCGAGCAGAAAATCAACCAGCAAAAAAGCTGGCTCCAGCAATACAAAAAGACGCCCAAGGGCGTCTTTTTGACGGTTTGATGGCTTAACGGACATCCATCTTAATCATAAAACCATTTCGTCACATAGGGCGCACAGCCATTAACCCATCGCCAACCAAGCACCGACGAAGAGCATTAATGTACCAGCGACACGATTCATAATACGAACGTTACCACTTTTCATCAAAACGGAACGCAAGGTTCGCCCGCCCGCGGCATAAATGATCAAACAACTGAACTCCAAACATAAAATAATCACGACTAACACCGCCAGTTGACTGGCAAGTGGCTGTGAAGAATCCAGAAACGGCGGTAGCAAAGCCACAAAAAATGCCCAACCCTTAGGGTTAGCAATCGCGGTTACAAATCCCTGAGAAATAAGCTCAAAATACGTCGAAGGCGCACTTTCTTCCTGTGACTTGATCGCCATTTTCCCTTTCGACAGCCACATTTGGATACCAATATAGGCAAGATAAAGACCCCCAAGTGCTTTCAGTACAGTGAAGGCTGTCGGGTAATTAAGCAATAATGCCGCAACGCCAATGGCGGATAAGGTCGCTACTGTGGCAACTCCAGCAAGTTCGCCTAACATCATCCATAATGCACGCTTCACCCCAATGGTCATTCCTAACGTCATAGCAAGTGTCATACACATGCCAGGCGTAATAGAAACAAAAAAGAAAGTAGGAATAAAAGCTGATAAAAGCGCTAAGTTCACAAAATCCCCTTATGTCATTTAGCTTAAATATTTCCGCCCTAAAGCAGAGCCCCAGAAGTCGAAAGTAACAGGAAAGGCACCGACTAGAAATGTTTCTTTTTCTTGAACTCTGTTTCATCAATGAACTTATCCCATTCTTGGGTCAATTCACTGTCTGCTGAGTCTTGTTCGGCATGACTTGACGCTCCATTGTCATTCCCCCCCCCAGATTGCGCTTCTTCAACTTCATTTATTAAGCTAGTAAGTTGCTTACTGGCTGTTTTCGCTTCCGCTGTGCCCTTAATAGGAGCTAGCTGAGTTAATGCCTCTTTATAAGATGCGATCGCTTTTTCATAATTCCCAGATAAAAAAGACTGTCGAGCAATATAAGCATGCAAATCTGCTTTCGCTTTGTATTTATAAAACTGGAGCAAATTTGAATATCGAGCTACTACTTCGGTGTCGAGTGTTTTCTCTTTTTCAGCTTGTTTAATACACAACTGAAAAGAATCGAATAGACGTTTTAAATCCATTACCATCAACTCATCATTAATCGGCTTAGCTCGCCTCTTTTGCTTACTTGTTTGCAACTCTGACATTTCTTCCGCGGTCAATTTTCGACGGCGAGACAGTGTCGCATCTGGTTGCAACTTAATGAGCTCATCATAGTGAGTCAGTAAACGAGAAAACAGCCATAATCGCATGTCTTTTGGCTGATATTGGGGAGGAATATCATCGAGATAACGGCGTATCTGTCGCAGCTGATTTTTCAAAGCCACTATTTTTCTGAGTTTTTCTAAGCGAGCTTGCTCTTTAAACTGAAGGTATATTGCAAACGCAATAAAGCCACCAATGACTAATAAGAGAACAGAAACAATGATAACCGTCATACTCTACCGTTTACTCTTTTGAATGAAAAATATAGGTTTTGACTCATCGTACAGTGGCTTAACCGTCAGACAGACCGCGCCCCCTCAGCTATCGAGTCCAGCGAGCTAGATGATGTATGAGTGACAAATAGCATCTCCTCCACCTTAGCAATACGACACTTCACCCACTCAATTTCTTCCGCCACATTTTCAATGACCGCGACTTTTTCTATTTCTGCTAACGCGCTACGGTATTTGTCTAATGCACTGGCTTTTCTATCGGCCACTAAATCCACTTTTGCTTGATATAGCAATAAGTCATAATGCACTAAAGAATAGGAAAAGCGCATTAACACAGCCTGGCGCTTCGCGCTTCGACTATCAATAATATGTTTTTCTGAAAACTCTCTTAATAATACAGGCAAGAAATGAAGCGCATTTTGTATTTTAGTACAATGCGTTTTGCTCATTACTTTTTCATTTTTGCTTTTTTGAATCCCATCTCTCAACTGGCTTCTTATTTCTGACAACTCAGGCAAAACCACCATTAACTCAGGCACAGAAACCCGCTTACTCACGAGGTTTGGCACAATAGAATGCAAATAATCGATCAACAACATCTTGGTTTGAATCGGTAAGTATCGATCAGGTACGGACTCCAGGATTGAAACTAAACGATAACTTCTATTAATCAGTTTTTCGATAATTTTTTTCTTCCGAAGCTGCTGCTTTTTTTGCCATACAATAAACGCTGCAACACTGAGTAGAAATATAATACTTACAATAAAAACAATCGTTAGTAGAACACTTATTTGCTGCATATTGTCTGGCCTGTCGATTAATCCCTATCTCCCATTACTTTTTTATATCATAGAGCTCGATCAAGAGACACAAAAAAGGCCAGTAAAAACTGGCCTTTTAATCACTAGGGATAATAGGAGAATGTCATATTGACGCTTCCTAAACCTCCTGCATAATACTAACGAGAGACAGAGAAGCCTAACAGCATGTAAAACAACATAGCAGCAAGCACAGCGGAAGCTGGTACCGTAATCACCCATGCTGCAGCAATTCGAATTAGCGCTGAACGCTTAACCAATTCTTTCTTAGTCGCTTTTTTAAGTCCTTTACGCTCTTCTTTAGAGATAGGAGAATTTGAGCTTGCTTGCTTCAGCTCCTTCAGAATAAGGCGCTTTTGGTCTACATCAGCTTCTGTAAAACGTGTCACAAATGACTGAGTCTCATCGACACCAAACCCTGCGTCTTTAGAATGCTTAATAATAGCGGCGATCTTTTTATCGTAAGACTGTTTCAAGTATTCACGTAAAAATCCAACACCAAAAATACCACCCACTGCAATATGCGTGGAGCTCACTGGAAGCCCTAGTTGCGAAGCAATAATGACCGTAATCGACGCGGCCATGGCCACACAAAATGCGCGAGTTTTATCTAGCTCGGTGATTTCACTACCCACTGTTCTAATCAGTTTAGGACCGAATAGAGCAAGTCCGATAGCAATACCAATACCACCCACTGCCATTACCCAAAGAGGTATAGAGGCTTTACTGGCAACGGATCCAGTCATCAAGGCGTCGTTGATGGCAGCTAAAGGCCCAATCGAGTTGGCGACATCATTGGCGCCATGAGCAAAACTTAATAGCGCTGCAGAAACGATTAATGGAATAGTAAACAAACTATTCACGGCATCTTTATTGTTTTGCAAAGAAGCAGCCGCTTTGTCCACCATAGGTCGCACAAGGAAGTACGCCGTTAATGCGATGGCAAAACCGATTAGACCCGCCGTGATAATGTCTAATTTCCAAAGATGCTTAAGGCCTTTAAGAATAAGATAGGTCGAGAAAGCCCAAACCATCAGCCCCACCAATAGAGGAACGGTTTTTTGTGCTGCGGCTATCATGTCATTTTTATAGGTAATAGACCGCTTAATATAGATTAAGAATAGAGCGGCTATCACACCACCTAAGACAGGAGAGATTACCCAACTAGCGACAATAGCAAGCAATTGACTCCAGTTTGCAATATCCCAACCACCAGCGGCAATACCTGCACCTAACACACCACCCACAATGGAGTGTGTAGTAGAAACTGGCGCACCTAAGTAAGTAGCTAGGTTAAGCCAAATCGCCCCAGCAAGCAGCGCTGCCATCATTAGCCAAATAAAAGTCTCGGCATCGGCAATGGCATCTGGATTAATAATGCCTTTTTTAATTGTACCAACAACATTACCACCGGCAATCAAGGCCCCAGCTGCTTCAAATAATGCGGCAATTAGGATTGCACCCGTCATAGATAAGGCTTTCGACCCCACCGCAGGGCCCACGTTATTGGCAACATCATTAGCACCAATATTTACCGCCATATAGGCACCAATGGCCGCAGCAATAGCAAGAATAGAAAGGTTAGAAACACCTATCCCTTGCCAGGATGCGTAAAAGCCAGCGATAAAAATAAACGCAGCGGCTAGCAAGATTCGAATAAATTCGCTTCCACCCCATAGGGTAGTTTCTTCTTTCGGGTTATTTGTAAGATCCATATAGGCTCATCTTTACTGATTAATCTATGCCAAACCGCTTTTCACTGAACCCAATATAGTGAAAAGAGAAATGCCTACCTTAGCAATTGTAGAATTCGGCTCTGGGGTCATCCTGTCACATTTTGTTCATAAAATGCCTTTCGGGCGCCATTCTACACCGAGGGTCCTAAGATAAAAACCCTATAAATATTACATTTTTGTGTCAAAAAGTTTCTTAAAAAAAAGCGCCTCATACGGCGCTTTTACAAAAAAACTATTTGTCGATAAAACAGTCTATGTTTGCGACCTACCACTCCATCTAAAGTAGTGGCCACTTATAGAGCTTAACTAAACCACGGTTAAGCCATATTCTGCCGATGCATCCACTAACCAACGCCAAACATAGTCGGCGAAACTACGTCGCACTATCAGAAAATACTTCCCCTCTGCTTGGTGGTGAAGCACTAGGGTAGCCTTAGCAAAGGTCGTAGTGACGACTTTACCAACCGGCAAAGAAGCCTCCACATCGTAACCACAACTTTTTTGTAGCACTTGTTGGACCGCTTCGCCTGACAACGTCATTAAGGTTTGGCCTGCGGATACATCCACCACAGCAAAATGCCCTGTCAATTCAGCACGCAACGACGCTTCAATCACTGCGGGCTCGATGTTTTCAGCCAAAATAAGCCACTCACCAGGGCTAATCCAAAAGACATAATAACTGTCCGATGCATGACTGGTTAAGGGTTGAACTGGTAAGGCAAAACCTAATACCTTTTCCACACCGGCTAAGAAATCTGGGTTCTCTGGGCTCCCTCGTAAAGTAAGTTGTGCGCAAAATGGCACTTCATTGAACACCACGGCGGCGGCTTCCGCATTTTGATGAGAAACATGGTGCAAGGGTGTTTCTCTGCGTGTTGCACCTTGAGTATTTTGAGCGCGTGCAGCGAACTCAAAGGTCGTCAAATCAGACATTTTGGCGCTCTCCTTCTGGGTCATAAAACACATAATCACAAATCACGGCTTCGATAACACGCCCATCGGCCAACGGAAAATATAAGGTTTCACCTTTATGCTTATGGCCTTCTTTGATCACAGCTAACGCGATTGATCGCCCTAAAACAGCACTGTAGTAACTCGAAGTAACATGACCTACCATGGTCATTGGAATGGCCTGCTTAGGATCCCATACTGCTTGTGCCCCTTCTGGCAACACCTCATCACTGTTCTTTGTTTTGAGTCCAACAAACTGTTTACGGTCGGCTTTTTGCGTATCTGGACGATCAAAAGAGCGCTTGCCAATAAAACTAAAGGCTTTGTTCTTACCCACACACCAGCCCATGTCCATATCATAAGGGGTAACGGAACCATCGGTATCCTGACCGACTATAATAAAGCCTTTTTCCGCCCGTAAGACATGCATCGCTTCGGTGCCATAAGGCGTAATAGAAAACTCTTTGCCAGCCTCAATAAGCGCCTCCCAAACAAATAAACCATCATTCGCTGAGACATTGATTTCATAGGACAATTCGCCCGTAAAACTGATACGAAAAACCCGTGCAGTGACGCCTGCCACCGACCCATTGCGCCACTCCATAAACTTAAACGCCTCTTTATCAAGGTCAATGTCATGGCAAACTTTAGCCAGCACCTTGCGTGCATTCGGTCCAGAAATGGTCATGGTTGACCAATGATCAGTCACCGACGACATATAGACTTCAAGCTCAGGCCACTCTGTCTGATGCCATAATTCTAACCACTCTAAGACAGCCGCAGCCCCGCCAGTGGTCGTGGTAACAATAAAGTGATCATCTGCTAAACACGAGGTCACACCATCGTCCATGATCATGCCATCTTCTTTTAACATTAAGCCATAACGACATTTCCCTATCGCCAACTTAGACCAAGCGTTGGTATAAACTCGATTCAGAAATTCACGGGCATCTTTGCCTTGAATGTCTATTTTGCCTAACGTAGAGGCATCTAGAATCCCTACGCTATTACGGGTAGCTAAACACTCTCGGTTTAATGCCTCCGATAAGCTTTCACCTGGCTGAGGGTAATACCAAGGCCGCTTCCATTGACCAACATCTTCAAACACAGCGCCATTATCAATATGCCATTGGTGGATTGCGGTATAACGCTCGGGATCAAACAAAGTGTCTGCATCACGCCCCGCTAATGCACCAAAAGTTGAAGGTGTATAAGACGGCCTAAAAATCGTGGTGCCAGTTTCTTCAATACTCTTGCCCAATGAACGTGCAGCAATCGCCATGCCGTTCACATTGCCAAGCTTACCTTGATCTGTACCAAAGCCCATGGCGGTATAACGCTTAACATGCTCAATCGACTCGAACCCTTCACGGGTCGCCAGCTCAATACCAGCTGCGGTCACATCATTTTGTAAATCAACAAATTGCTTGGGTGCTCGACTGACATTTTTTTTATGTGGCACCAGAAACAAGGCTTGAGCCTTGCCTTCTGCTAAGCGCTCAATGTCTGGCTTAGTCATCAGCAGCTCACCATCACCAAAGCCTGCTTGTGCCGCCGCTTTGCTGCCCGTCTCCAAGCCACCATGAACACAATCAGCCAGTTGATGATCGCCCATTATTGAGCCAACACAATGTTGCGCCTGTAATGCTTTACCCGGAACAAAACCAATAATGTCATCACGCCAGACAGGACGAGACCCTGTGTGGCAGCTTAAATGCACAACCGGGCTCCAGCCTCCTGAAGTGGCTACCGTATCGCAATCGTAGGTTTTAACGTCTCCTATTATGCGATCGCCTTCCGCGCTGATAGCCGCCACCGACGCTGAATAAACACGTCGTCCGCCTTTAACCTCCATAACGCCATGACCAAACCAAACGTCAATACCTAGCGCTTTGGCCTCAGCGACTAAAGCACCATCAGAATGGGGACGAGAATCAGCTATACCGACCACATTACGCCCCGCTTTAGACCATTCTATGGCGGCCAAATAACCACTGTCATTGGCGGTCGACACAATCAAGTTATGACCTGGTACAACGGCATAACGTTTAATATAGGTAGTGACCGAAGACGCGAGCATGACGCCTGGCACATCATTGTTAGCAAATACTAGCGGCCGCTCTTGTGCCCCTGCGGCCAAAATCACTTGCTTAGCACGAATACGATGAGAGCGTTGACGCGTCCCCGAGACAGCACGCTCGCCAAGATGATCGGTACGTCGTTCAATCGCCACTAAAAAATTATGATCGAAGTAGCCCATCACTGTAGTCTTAGGCAATACTTTTACATTGCTCATGGCATTTAGCTCTGCCACCATCTCAGCTAGCCATAGACTGCTGGACTGACCATTAATGGTTTGCTCGAAGGTCAGCAGATGACCTCCCATTTCGCTCTGCTCATCCGCAATGATGACGCGAGCGCCTGTTTTCGCGGCGGCATAAGCCGCACTCAACCCCGCAGGACCACCCCCTACTACCATCACATCACAGTGCTGATTAAACTTATCATAGGTATCTGGGTCTGGAGCTGTCGGCGCTTTACCTAGGCCTGCGGCTTTGCGAATAAAGTGCTCATAGGTCATCCACAACTTTTGCGGATACATAAACGTCTTATAATAGAACCCAGGCGGCATCATGGCGCCTGCCTTGCCCAGATAAGACATCAGATCGAACTGTAAACTCGGCCAGCCTGCTACCGGGTTAGAAACCAAGCCGCTATACAATTCTTGCTGTGTCGCTCGCACATTGGGTACAGTTGAATCGCCGGTACCAAGCTGAACCACACCATTTGGTTCTTCGCTACCATGTCCTGTAATGCCGCGCGCACGAGAATACTTGAAGCTGCGGCCAACCACATCAACCCCATTTGCCAATAACGCTGAGGCTAAGGTATCTCCTTCATAGCCCTTATATGTCTGACCAGCAAAACTGAAATTTAATACTCTATTACGGTCAATCCGGCCCCCTTGGGCTAAGCGATTTTGTTGGCTCATTCCGTTTCTTCCTTATCGGTTACAGCTGGCGTTTCACCTATTTTGTAGGTTTCATAAATCTCATAAGTAACTGTGTTGCGAGTAACGTTAAAAAAACGTCGACAACCGCTCACGTGATACCACATTTCATGATGGATGCCTTTGGAGTTATTACGGAAGAACAAATAATCCCCCCACTCTTTATCCGATAACGACTCTGGATCTTTGGGTCGAACAATATGCGCCTGACCACGATAATGAAACTCGTTTTCTTCGCGCAATTCCTGACAATAGGGACAAAATAGATGCAACATAAAACAGCCTCCTAGTGAGCGACACCTGCCGCGCCATGTTCGTCAATAAGATGCCCCGAATGGAAGCGATCGATACTAAAAGGCTTGGCCAACGGATGCGGTTCGTCTTTCGCAACCGTATGAGCAAACACATTTCCAGAACCAGGAGTCGCTTTAAAGCCACCGGTTCCCCAGCCACAGTTAAAATACAAACCTGGGATATGTGTCTTAGATATAATCGGACTGGCATCCGGTGTGGTGTCAACAATTCCTCCCCACGCACGGTTCATTCGCACTCGCCTAACATCAGGAAACATTTCACAAATCGCTGCTAAAGTGTGCTCAATAACCGGAAACGAACCGCGCTGGCCATACCCTGTGTAGCTGTCTATGCCGGCACCGATGACCAAATCGCCTTTATCCGACTGACTCATATAGCCATGCACTGCATTGGACATTACCACGGTATCTAGAATCGGTTTGATCGGCTCAGAGACGCAGGCTTGCAATGGATGACTCTCAATAGGCAGTTCCATACCCACCATTTTCGCCAATAACGACGAGCTACCCGCAGTAACACAGGCCACTTTCTTCGCGGCAATAAAGCCGCGATTGGTTTCTACGCCACACACCGCACCTTCATGGCGACGGATGCCTACTACTTCCGTTTGTTGTAATAAATCAACGCCCAATGAATCGGCAGCACGGGCAAAACCCCAGGCCACCGCATCATGACGTGCGACACCACCACGGGCTTGCCAAGAAGCGCCCAAAACAGGGTAACGAGCCCGCTCAGAACAATCCAAAAGCGGGCAGATCTCTTGCACTTGTTTGGCGTTCAATACCTCACCATCAATACCATTGAGGCGATTGGCATTGACGCGACGTTCAATGTCTCTCATGTCCTGAAGATTATGCCCAAGGTTCAACACGCCACGTGGCGAATACATCACGTTATAGTTCAAGTCTTGGCTCAAACCTTCCCATAGTTTCATCGAGTGCTCGAATAAATGAGCCGCTTCATCCCAAAGGTAATTTGATCGCAGTATTGTGGTATTACGGGCGGTATTGCCGCCCCCTAAATAACCTTTTTCTACCACTGCAACATTGGTAATGCCATGCTCTTTAGCAAGATAATAAGCCGTTGCTAAACCGTGCCCTCCACCGCCAACAATCACCACGTCGTAAACATCCTTGGGAGTTGGGTTACGCCATACTTTTTGCCAGTTTTCATGGTGACTTAACGCATGCCTGAATAGACTAAACACTGAATAACGACTCATAACACCATCCTATACACTCGATAACACGGTTCTAAAACGATTTATCACTAATCTGCTATATCAGCACTCAATGACATTAACAGCGAGTCCACCGCGGGAAGTTTCTTTGTACTTATCATTCATATCACGCCCGGTATCGCGCATAGTACGAATGACTTTATCCAAAGAAACATAATGAGAACCATCTCCTCGTATTGCCATTGAAGCTGAGTTAATGGCTTTCATTGCCGCCATGGCGTTGCGTTCGATACAAGGTACTTGAACCAGCCCACCGATCGGGTCACAGGTCAGCCCTAAGTTATGTTCCATACCAATTTCTGCCGCATTTTCAATCTGCTCTGGGGAGCCTCCTGTCGCTGCCGCCAATCCAGCGGCAGCCATAGCACAAGCAGAGCCGACCTCTCCCTGACAGCCCACCTCGGCTCCAGAAATAGACGCATTTTCCTTGAACAACATGCCAATCGCGGCGGCAGTTAAAAAGAACTCGATGATGCCGTCTTCACTAGAGCGTGGGCAAAACTCCCAGTAATAATGTAGGACAGCAGGAATAATGCCAGCCGCACCATTGGTTGGCGCCGTTACTACACGTCCCCCTGCGGCGTTTTCTTCATTGACTGCTAAGGCATATAAATTCACCCAATCCATTGCGCCAAGAGAAGGCGTTATCATATCCATACGGGTTTTACTGGTTAAATCTCGGTACAAACTGGCCGCTCGACGTTTTACCTTTAAGCCTCCTGGCAAAATACCTTCATTACGCATGCCGTTTTTGACACACTCCTCCATGACGTTCCAAATACCAATAATGCCAGAGCGTATTTGCGCTTCACTGCGCCACACTTTTTCATTTTCTAGCATGATCTGAGCAATACTCAGGTCGTGTTTTTTGCATAAGCTAATCAAGGTTTCTGCACTGTGGAATTCAAACGGCAGGACCGTGTTATCTTCAACTAACTCCACTTCACCTTGTGCATTTTCCTCGACAATAAAACCGCCGCCAACCGAGTAAAAAGTTGACTGATGTAAGGATTCGCCACTCGCGGCAAAGGCTTCTAGCACCATGCCATTTGCATGAAAATCTAACCGGTCAATACGGTGATAAATTAAATCCGTCTGCACATTAATAGACACCGCCTGCTTGGTAAGTAGCTTGATCACAGAACTGGATTCAATTTCACTTACGCGCCCTTCTATAATGCTCGGGTCAACCACATCAGGAAGCGCTCCTTCTAACCCCATTAATACCGCTTTACCTGTGCCATGCCCTTTACCTGTGGCACCTAGAGAACCATACAAATCAACCTTTAAGCTGCTCACTTGAGACAGTAAATTAAGTGCTTCTAGCTGCTCAGAAAATTGACAGGCGGCGACCATAGGACCAACGGTATGGGAGCTCGACGGCCCAATGCCTACCTTAAAAAGATCAAATAAACTGATTGCCATGACTACGCTTTCCTCTTTTTCTGGAACCCTGGCATGATGAAAAACACAGCGTTCGGTTGTTTTTATTATTTGTATAACGGCAAGATATGAGAAACATCACTCCTGCCTCACTGTCATCTTTTTATCATGATTAGCCAAGCGAACAAGAAGTTAAATGCAAAATTGCCGCTAACAAATAAACACGCGCCACGTTAAGGCAACATTGTGTGTGCCATCAGGCTGAATTATTTACCTGAAAACGACATCTTTATGCCCTCACGCTCCGGTACGAAAGCTCAACTCACAATACTTTCAAAGATCCCTGCTTAATATGAATTTGACGCAAGAAAGAAACCATTCAAAAAATCAACCACTTAAGCCATCCATTTTGTAAGTATAAGTAACTGAAATTGTTGAAAATTTCCCTTCTATCAAAACAAACCAAAATGGCCTGTTAAGCGAAATCCCCCATTAAACCTCGCTATGAGCAATCTCATTGAGATGAATGAATTTTATTTTGTGCACATTTGTTACAAAGTATGCAATTCGTCATTGTTTTTTGTATAGTGTCTGCAGGCTTTATTACGCATTTCTACTTTACGGCTGAAGTAAAGCCATTCTTTTTAGCATGTTGGCCTTTTCTCAAAAAGGTTTCAAAAACAGCATCCAATAAAAACGAACACAGAGATTTACCCTTCACACCCAAAGGAAGAGGATTAATTATGTCAGCAACTATTATTGTCGGAGTCGACGGAAGTGAAGCAGGAAATCGTGCCCTTTCCTACGCGAAACGACTCGCTACCTTAATCGGAGAAGATTGCGTATTAGAGCTTGTATGCATTGTCGAATGGTCTCCCTATACCTTTCAAACCCACGAAGAAAACGCCCTACGTAAGAAACACCGTCAGGAAGAATTAAACAACGCCAACGCTCGGGTTATTGCCCCAGCACTTAAGTCGCTCGAAGAAACGGGAATTAAAGGCAATGGCCGCGTGCTACACGGTAAAGTTGCTCACCTGTTGAACAGCATTGCCGTCGAAACAAACGCGGAACAAATCGTCGTGGCTCGCTCCACTGAACACGGCTTAAGCACACGTGTATTTGGGAGTGTGACAGCACACCTTGTTATGAGTGCAAACGTGCCTGTCACCGTTGTAAGCTAAGGAGCTGCCATGAAAAATTTCACGATATTAATAACCGCCTTAGCCTCTTTGCTGCTGATGAGCACTACAGCTCAAGCAGCAGAAGGCATTGATGCTGCCGTGAACGAAGCCTTTGGCGCGGCCACCGGCTGGTTCGTTGCACTTATCTTCGCACCTATTCCAGGAACCAGTTTCCCTTGGATAGTCCTTTGGTTGGTCACGGGGGCCAGTATCTTCACCTTGTACTTTGGTTTTGTTCAATTCCGCAGCATCGGGCACTCGATTGCCTTGGTCAAAGGCGATTATTCAAACCCAAATGACGCCGGTGAAGTAAGCCACTTTCAAGCCTTAGCAACCGCGCTTTCCGGTACCGTTGGTCTGGGTAACATTGCCGGCGTAGCGGTAGCTGTCTCTATCGGTGGCCCTGGTGCAACCTTCTGGATGATCCTCGCAGGCTTGTTAGGCATGGCCTCAAAATTCACCGAGTGTACTTTGGGTGTGAAATACCGAAATGAATACAAAGACGGCAGTGTTTCTGGTGGCCCCATGTATTACATTTCCAAAGGCTTCGCTGAAAAAGGCATCCCTGGCGGTAAATTGCTCGCTGGTTTGTTTGCCGTATTTTGTATCTTGGGCTCCCTTGGTGGCGGTAACATGTTCCAAGCCAACCAAGCTCACGCTCAGTTAACACAAGTTATCGGCAACTACCCTGGCTGGATTACAGGGGTTATCTTTGCCGCACTGGTTTTCTCCGTTATCGTTGGTGGTATCAAATCGATTGCCCGTGTTACCGACAAAGTGGTGCCATTCATGGGTATCCTTTATGTGGGCGCAGCCGTGATTATCTTGATCTTCAATGCCGATAAAATTGGCTGGGCATTTGGTCAAATCTTTACTGGCGCATTTACCGGTCTTGGTGTTGCGGGTGGTCTAGTCGGTGCCTTGATTCAAGGGTTCAAACGTGCAGCTTTCTCTAACGAAGCCGGTGTTGGTTCTGCTGCAATCGCTCAC
The DNA here is from genome assembly GCF_003387375.1 of Marinomonas pollencensis. GTDB lineage: Bacteria > Pseudomonadota > Gammaproteobacteria > Pseudomonadales > Marinomonadaceae > Marinomonas > Marinomonas pollencensis. The sequence continues at coordinate 375,276 of NZ_QUNG01000001.1, forward strand.
TCAGCGGTACAAACAAGCGAACCTATTACGGAAGGCTTTGTGTCTTTGCTTGAACCTTTCATTGATACTGTTGTGATCTGTACTATGACCGCTCTTGTGATCATCATCACTGGCCAATTAGTCTCTGACCCACAAACAGGCCTTTATATTCTTAATGAAAGTGGCTCTATCATGACCGCTGACGGCTCATCTGGTGTGGCATTAACGTCTGCCGCATTTGGTTCAACCATTAGCTGGTTCCCGTTCATCTTAGCCATTGCGGTTATCTTGTTCGCTTTCTCAACCATGTTAAGTTGGTCTTATTACGGCCTAAAAGCTTGGACATACTTGTTCGGCGAAAGCAAAAAAATGGAGCTGACATTTAAAATCATCTTCTGCTTATTTGTTATCGTGGGCGCTGCGTCTAGCCTAGGCCCTGTGATTGACTTCTCTGATGCTGCGATCTTCGCCATGGCCGTTGCCAATATCATCGGCTTATATTTCTTGATGCCGATCGTGAAAAAAGAATTAACCTCTTACTTAGCGCGTCTAAAAAGCGGCGAGATTGTGAAATACAAAGACAGCAAGAAATAACATGCATTAATTACCCTTTGTATATAATCAATAAAAACCAAAAGAGCCCCTGCTCTTTTGGTTTTTTTTTGCTCAGCTTAAAAATGGCCCCGTAGGGCCAAAGGTATCAACTTGCTAATAGCAATATTAGCTTTCCTAGAAAAAGCCTAGCGGATTAACGTCGTAGCTCACTAGCAAGTTTTTCGTTTGTTGATAGTGCTCTAATGCCACTTTATGGGTTTCACGACCTACACCCGACTTTTTATAGCCGCCAAACGCCGAGTGCGCTGGGTACTGGTGATAGCAGTTCATCCAGACTCGTCCCGCCTGAATGTTACGTCCCATGCGATACGCTAGATTCGTATCACGCGTCCATACTCCCGCACCTAAACCAAATTCGCTGTCATTGGCAATCGCCAGCGCTTCTGCTTCATCTTTAAAGGTGACAATACTAACGACCGGGCCAAAAATTTCCTCTTGGAAAACCCGCATATCATTGGTGCCTTTAAACAAGGTTGGCTCCATATAAAAGCCTTTTTCAAAGCCTGGTACGGTCGCTACGCCACCGCCAATCAAGACTTCTGCACCTTCTTGCTTACCAATTTCCATATAACTCAAGATCTTATCAAATTGCTGTTGCGAAGCTTGAGCACCGACTTGCGTGTCGGTATCTAATGGATCACCACGCACAATGGTTTTGGTACGCTCAATCACTAATTTGATAAATTCGTCGTAAATAGATTCATGAACCAGGGCGCGCGATGGACAAGTACACACTTCACCTTGGTTAAAGAAGGCCAATACCAAGCCTTCGACACATTTACTAATATAAGACTCTTCTTGCTGCATGATGTCTGCAAAGTAAATATTCGGTGACTTACCACCCAGTTCAACAGTAGAGGGAATGATGTTCTCCGCGGCACAATGCAAAATCTGCGCACCGACTGGGGTCGACCCAGTAAAGGCAATCTTGGCGATACGCTTGCTTGATGCCAGAGCTTGACCTGCTTCTTTACCAAAACCATTGACGATATTGAGTACCCCAGCAGGCAGCAAATCACCGATAAGTTTCACCAGTTCAAGAATAGAGGCAGGAGTCTGCTCCGCTGGTTTTAACACCACACAGTTACCCGCGGCCAACGCAGGCGCTAATTTCCATGCGGCCATTAAGATTGGAAAGTTCCAAGGAATAATCTGCCCGACAACGCCTAATGGTTCATGAAAATGGTACGCCACCGTATGTTCATCCAACTCTGCTGCCGTGCCTTCTTGGGATCTTAAGCAACCGGCAAAGTAGCGGAAATGGTCAGCTGCCAGAGGGATGTCTGCATTGAGAGTTTCACGCACTGCTTTACCGTTATCCCAGGTTTCTGCGACGGCTAAAAGCTCTAGGTTCTGTTCAATACGGTCTGCGATTTTGAGCAAAATATTAGAGCGCGCCGCAACGGCGGTTTTACCCCAGGCTTCTCGAGCTTCATGGGCTGCATCCAGTGCTAGGTTAATGTCTTCTTCTGTGGATCGTGGGATTTGGCAAAAAACTTCACCGGTAACAGGGCTGACATTATCAAAGTATTGGCCTTTCACTGGCGCAACCCAATCCCCGCCAATGTAGTTTCCATATTGCTCTTGAAATGATACGAGGCTACCTGCACTGCCTGGTTTTGCATAAATCATAATCTATCTCCACTCTTGTTGTTTTTGTAATGAGTTTTAATGAGGCTAAAAAATCATTAGCGACTCTTCTTCCCACTTTAGAAACAAGCGCCACAAAAAACTTGCCCACCAGTCCAAGATACTTGTCTGTGTATCCATTTATATTGACCTTAATCAACACAAGGTAGATGATAAAAGCGAAAAATATAAACACCGCGCCACCAAAAAAAACAATTCAGAGGTGTGTTAATGAACAAATCTTTCATGGCAGATAAACCACTTGCTTGGCAAAAGCGAGCACCAAGTCAATTGATTGAAAACCGTGTTTGTTTTGCTGGCCCCCATGCTGAGTTAAGTATTTATGATACCTATGAGCAAGCCCAAAAAGTCAGCCTGAAAGCAAACTCTCTGCTCTACTGCGGCATGGTCACTGGGGCAAAAGTCATGCACACAAAAAGCCGTGAAAACATCCCTTTCATGCCCCATGAATCCTTTATTTTATCCCCTAATGAAGAAGTCTTTATCGACTTTCCGGAAGCGCAACTAGACCTACCAACTACCTGTCTAACCATTGAAATTTCCAAAGAACGCGTCGCGCAAATTTGCGACCGGATGAACGATATCATGTCGTCTTCGCCTATCCCTGTGAATGTGCCCATTGACCCAAATCAACCACTGCACACCTTACACACTCAGGCGACACAACAGTTACTAAACCGACTCACCAGTGATTTTGTGCAAAATGACCCTGACCGCGACTTACTGGTGGACTTTGGCGTCAGTGAGTTAGTCACGCGCATTCTTCGCCATCATGGTCGCGATGCATTACTGCACTTCACCCAGCAAAACCCTGATGCCAATGGACTTACCTGTGTGCTTCATTGGATTGAACAAAACCTAGCCTTGCCTTTGGACATAACAGAGCTGAGCAAAAAAGCCTGCATGAGCCGCAGCCGCTTTTACGATGCTTTTAAACGCCAGTTACACTGCACACCAGCCGAGTACCAGCATCAGCGGAGGATGTGCCGAGCCTACCAACGTCTACAAGAACACGTTTCGGTAACCGAAGTAAGTTATGAATTAGGGTACCAAAGCCTGAGCCATTTCAGCCGACGCTTTCATCAACACTTTGGGGTAACACCAAGGGAAGTGACACAGAACAAGCTCAATTAACAAGTCAATGGGCGGTTTAGGGTCTGTTTGAAGGGCGCTTTTTAGACGTTTTCTTAGGGTATTGAAACAAAAAAATGCTTCTTCAATTGCTGAGCGGAAACTTAACAACCAAAGAAGCACAAACCTAATTCAGATAATACTCAGCACTGACACTTACTTAAGTAAGATAGTGGCCCGCGTTACTTTTCTTTCCATGGAATCAGTTAGAGCCTCTTTTACATTCTCAAGGCTGTATTCTGCGTCCAACATTTTATTGAACGGTAAGCGATCAATATTTTTGCTCAAAAAGCTCAACGCTTTATGCAAATACTCTGGACTATAACGCATGACAGGAATGATCATCACTTGCTGTCTGGTAATGAAGCCTGGGTCAATATCGATGGTTTTGCCTGGTGTCACATTTCCCATGGTAACAAACTTACCGCCACTGCGAACCAATTCTAGGCCTTCGGCAAACGCTGCCGGAACACCCGCCACTTCAATACAAGCATCCGCACCTTGACCATTGGTCAACTCACGAACGGCAGCCACTCGCTCTTGCTTGGTTTTGTAGTCATTCATGTTAATAACATGATCTGCCCCAAATTCAGCGGCTAACGCTAACCGTGATGGGTCCGCATCAATCACAATGACGTCAACGCCTTTGCTTTTCAAAATCGCCGTAGCGTAAATACCTAATCCGCCTGCGCCCTGTACTACAACCTTATGGCCTAGGCTAACAGCGGCCTGGTCGATACCGTAATACACTTGTGACAAGGCACAATTTGCTCCAGCTGCCAAAGTATCTGGCACATTATCAGGTACTTTATAAAAGAACTGACCTGGATGAATAAAATAATGTGTTGAAAAAGTAGTATGGAAATGCGGGTATTCTTCTGGTTGCTTCGCCCAGAAACTATAGGCATTTTCACACAGATTCAGGCGACCAGACTGGCACGTTGGACAGTGCTGACAAGCAATGAAATAAGTTGCTGCAATACGATCGCCTACTTTAAGTTCCTGACCGGCATTATCCGTTACAACGCCTTCACCCAGTTGATGTACAAGCCCTACGGTTTCATGACCCAGCCCGCCGCTTTTCTTAGGGTGCTCGCCTGACCAAATATGCAACTCTGAGCCACACACATTACTGCATAAAACTTTGACAATTACATCGCCTGGGCCTGGAGCTGGAACATCATATTCCTGATACTCCAACGCACCAGGTTCTGTCATTACCACTATTTTACCTTTCATCTTTGTCACCACTGTTTTAATTAACACACACTTAATGGGTTATGATGGAAGCCAAGGTTTGCCTTGGCTTTTTAGTTCGCTCACAACCTCTTAAGCTCACGTTAGATATTGTTATTTTGGGTTAAATCACGCCATTTTTTCGCGTGTCGATGGTTTCTGTAATAGAGATTACCGGCTCATCCCAAGGATGACTGGAAAAAATACTTTCTACTACTTTTTCAAGCAACGCACGCTCTCTAGGAATAGAGAACTGAACTTGAATAGAGTCACAAGCGTACTGCCCGTCAATTTCACCCGCGTAAGTAACCGACCCTTTACGCGGTACACAGCGCTCTGTACCTGGTTGTGAATGCCACAACACTCCATCATAATTACCATACTTAAGGTTGGTTGCTTCCTTAATTGAGGCTATGACTTTTTCGAGGAATTCCTCAATAACAAACACTTTGATTCGATAAGAATCGACGAAAATAATATCGCTCACTGTGACACCCCTTACTCGTAGTAGCCATCAGTTGATTTAACAAGCGAATCAAATTGCTTGCTATCGTGGCCAAACCAGACTTCAGAATTCGTACGGTTAGACAGTTTTTTGATTTTCTCAACCGTATTCATGTAGCCAATAGAATCAATGATGGTTGAAGGCAGGCGTGTTGGTGGTCCATAGTTCTCTGCTGTGTAAACCGCATCGGATGATAAGATAACGCCACCATGTCCAGGCATATCAATATGCAAACCCAACATGCCGTAGGAATGACCGCTACCGAAGTTCAATAGCTGAATCCCCTCTAGCAGCTCAAGATCCCCTTCGGATTCTTTCACTACTCGCCATGTCAGATCACTTTTAATCCAAGAATCTATTTCATCCCAAATAAAACCATCGGCGGTTTTGTTTTGAGCGTAATTAGACATAGCAGCATTAAATTCATTTTGATGAACAATAATCTTGGCTTTGGTAAACAACTCCAAACAGCCAGCATGATCAAGATGTAGGTGGGAAACAACGACGTAGTCTATGTCTTTCGGGTCAAAGCCGATTTCTTCCAAGCGACTATGGAGATGACAATCCTGTCCATTGACTTCAGCAGTGTAATTAAACATTTTTTGTACTGCTTGAGGCCAGGTTCCATTTTCTCCCATACCTTTAGGGCTACACGCGGTATCGAATAAAATTTTACCATCGGGGTGGTCAATCAGAACGGTATAGATGGGGAACTCTAACAATTCATTTGGCTTGTTTGGTTCATCTATCGTGGCAGGGTTATGCATGCTCACAAAAAAGTTTTTATCGGCTTTCATGCGACCATTATCAAGTACATACACTTTAGGAATTTGTTTTATTATATTAGACATTTTTCCCTTCCTTTATTTGCTTCATAATTATTTTTTTTATTGCATCACTTACCTTTCCATATTGTCTAAAAGAGCAACAGAACAAAATTCAAATAAATAATGAAGGTCAGTAGATAACCTTATGCTTAGACACAGCAGACGAGAACCCTAGATAGGTAATGGTGATATTTATTCAGGCTGACATAAGTTAAACTTCAGGTTTCGCTTTTATGGACCTTGTATAATGAGAAAAACACCGCCACGTTATATTGAAATCGCTCAGTATCTGGAAGACTCGATACAACAGGGCGACTACCCAATTGGCCAACGACTGCCAACCGAAGCTATGCTCTGCAGCCAATACGAAATCAGCCGCTTTACCGCTCGAAATGCCCTGTCTTTATTAGAGGAAAAAGGCTTAATCCAGCGCACCCAAGGCCGCGGTAGTGTCGTGATCTCACTCAATACCTCAATGTTCAAAGGTGCATGGTCTTCTATCGATGAATTATTAGAACATGCTAGTACCGTTCGAACTCAGGTTAATGCCATCTCAAAGGTGACTGCTGATTTTGATTTAGCCCACAAGTTGGGCGTTGAAATAAACCAAGAGCTGATTCAAATCGAAGGCGTTCGATATAAGTACGAAGGGGGCAAAGAAAACCCTATCTGCACCTTGAGGATTTGGATACTCGCGGAGTTTTCCGGCATTCTAGAGGAACTTCCAAAGCTCAAAGGCTCCATTGCTGGCCTACTAGAAAACAAATTTGGTAAGCGTTCTGCAAGTGTCGAACAAACCGTCTCGGCTTGTATTATCAATTCACAAGAAGCACAAACCCTGAATGTAAAAGAAGGGGATGCGGCGCTCTACTTGCTGCGAAAATTCGTCGATGATAACAACGGTGTTTACGAAGTCAGTGAATCGATCCTACCAGCAAGTCGCTTTAACTATCAAATGAGGTTGATCCGAAATTAATCAAAAAAAGTGGAGGCGAAAATACCGCCTCCACTAAAAGGGATGTTATCTATCAATGCACAATCCGTTTTAACGGTAGCTTACGTACTTACTTTTTAAGTAAGCATCTAACGCCTCAATACCACCTTCAACACCATAGCCACTATCGCCCCAGCCGCCTAACGGCACTTCTGCAATGTGCGCAGGAACATCGTTAACACCAATTGTTCCCACCGTTAGTTGATCACTAAACTTAGCTTGTCGATCTGCATCTTTAGTAAAGAAATAACCCGCCAAGCCATAATCCACATCGTTCGCAATGCGTAACACTTCATCTTCATCATCAAAGGGTAAAATTGGCACAATAGGACCAAAGATTTCCGTGCTCATTAGCTCGGCATCTAGGCTCACGTTGGTCAATACCGTTGGCTCGAAGAAGAAGCCTTTATCACCAATACGCTTGCCTCCGGTTTCAATCTTAGCGCCTTTTGCAACAGCATCTTTTACCAACACTTCCATGGCTTCCAAACGTCGAATATTCGCCAATGGCCCCATCTTAGTTTTCACGCCACAGCCATCACCAACCACTAATTCTTTCGCGCTTTGAACAAACACTTTTACAAATTCATCATAAATACTTTTATGAACAAAGAAGCGCGTTGGAGAAACACATACTTGGCCTGCGTTGAAGAACTTTTTAGCCACTAAAGATTTCGCTAATGCAGCGACTTCTACGTCATCAAATACAATAACCGGTGAGTGTCCGCCCAGCTCCATGGTCACAGGCTTCATGTACTGGCCCGCTTGTGAGGCCAGTAATTTGCCCACTGGAGAGGAACCCGTAAAAGTGATTTTACGGATAGCTGGATCAGCAATCAGCTGATTAGAAATATCTGCTGGTTTACCCAACACCATGTTTAGTGCATTACCAGGAACACCGGCATCGACTAAAACCTTGATCAGCTCAACAACCGAGCCTGGCGTTTCTTCAGCAGGTTTGACCACACATGAACAGCCAGCCCCCAATAAACCAGCTAATTTTTTAGCCGTTAAAACGATAGGGAAATTCCAAGGTGCGAATGCCGCAACCACGCCCACAGGCACTTTTCTAACTTGAATGCTGCAACCAGTGTCACGGCCACTGATTAGTCGCCCTGCGACGCGACGACCTTCTTCGCCACCCCATTCAATAAAATCAGCGGCACGATCAATTTCACCAACCGATTCAGCCAGCGGTTTACCTTGCTCTAAGGTTAGGATACGAGCAATTTTTTCTTTGCGCTCACGCAGTAGATCTGCCGCGCGTTTCAAAATGTCACCACGCTCCCAAGCCGGCACAGCGCTCCAATCTTTTAGGCCTTGCTTAGCCGCCGCAACGGCTCTCTCTATATCGTCAGAAGTAGCATGACAAAAGTGACCTATAACGTCTTCTGTTGCAGGATTAATAACAGCTTCAGTAACGCCTTCTGAGCCATCTACCCATTTACCATCAATAAATAGTTGATACTTATTCATAACCACTCCTTCAATTTTAGAGGCGCATCTAATAGCATGAATCATCATTTTATTAGATCCACATAGTTCAATTATTGTTATTTAAATTTCAAATCTATCTTTTATCCAATTGAGAAAAATAGTCTCATTTTTGGACAAAACATGATCGTTAGGCTCAATAATGTAGTAATTTTCTCTACATTTGATTTCACCGTAATCGAGCTTCTCCAGTTCTCCACTGTTAATAAAATGATTTACTAGAGAGCTTATTCCTAAGGCAACATAATCACCGGATATACAGGCGTTATAAGCCAATACATTACTTTCTACGCTGAGCACACTTTGTTTTTCTTCAGCTTTAGGAAAATATTCAGAAAGCCATTCTCCCCAGCCATTTTTATTCCCCATCACAGAAACAAAAGGGTGCTGGATAACATCTTCCAATGATTGAATCTTCTCTTTAGTGCGCGGCGAACATACTGGAAAAATATAGTCATTTGAAAGTTGGTGAGAATTAGAATCAGGCCATATGCCATCGCCATATCGAATTTCAATACTGCCATCTAAATCCCCCAAATCCGTTAACCAAAACCCGGTGTAAATTTCCACACAAATATCAGGATATTTATTATGAAATTCACTTAATGCCCTGCTGATCCAAACATCCGCAAAAGAATAATTCGATTTAACAGTGACCGTTTCTTTATGGGTTGTGCCAAACAACTGATCTGTCGCCAGCGCTATTTTATCCATCGCCACTTTAACTATGTTGTAATAATGCTTCCCTTCATCAGTCAATATAATTCCCTTTTTCCCTCTGATAATAAGTCGCCTCCCCAAATAATCTTCCAGTGACTTTATCTGTTGACTTACAGCCGATTGAGACACATACAATCTCTCTGCGGCTTCTGTAATCGATCCAGACTCCACGATTACTTTAAATACAAATAGCCAGTTATTTGGAGGAGGTCTTTTCATTATTTTTCTTCTCTAATTTGGTTTACTATCTTCTTTCAGATATTTAAATGTTGTGATCATCATACAGAATAATACGCCAATTAGAGGAAGTGCGACGATTACCGACGCTGTTTGCATACTTTTCAAGCCACCGACGAACAACAGAGTCAGGGGCAAAATGGTAATAATAAAACACCAGAACAGACGGTTAGAGCGCTCCGGCTCTTCGCCTTCACCTAGCTTATAAGATGTAGCACAAGCCAACACATAAGCTGCAGAGTCAAACGTTGTCGCCAACAATACAATGCCAGATAAAGCCAATGCGATTAACAAGATAGTAGCGCCTGGCAATTGCTCAAAGATGGCAACTATGGCCGCTGCACTGCCCTTAGTATTCACCACGCTTGACACATCCAGCTTGCCTGTCATTTGCAGGTCAACACCGTATCCGCCCACAACCACATAAAACAGAGTGCAACCCGCAGTACCAAACACCAACATACCAGTGACAACTTCACGGATCGTACGACCTTGAGAAATACGAGTAACGAACATTCCCATGAAAGGAGCGTAAGCAATCCACCAAGCCCAATAAAACACTGTCCAAGCCTGAGGGAAGCCACTCTTATTAACACTGTCTGTCCAAGTGCTCATTTTGATGAAGTGCTCAGCAACGTAACCTACCGAATCAAAGCCAAGGCCGATAATGAAATTCGTTGGGCCGATCACCAAGATGTAAACCACAATCGCCAATGTCAGGACGGTTGAAAAAATACTTAAACGCTTAATCCCTTTATCCAACCCCAAACCACTACTGATGGTAAAAACAGCGGTACATACCAAAATAATACTCACGTTCATCGTGAGGCTAGATTCAATGCCTAATACATGGGAGATAGCCGTCCCTATCATCGGCGTCCCTAATCCAAGCGATGTCGCTGCAGCGCCCAAAATACCAAATAAGAACAAGTAATTAATAAATGTACCGAGAGGACCATCAACCCATTTACCCAAGGCGCCACGGCACGACTCACTGAGGTTATAAATGTGTTTTTGGCGAACATAGTAGATATAAGACATGGCGATGGTTGGCACACAGTAGATAGCCCACGCTGATGGCCCCCAGTGGAAAATGCCATAGGCCTGCGCCACTGTGTACATTTCCGGAGTCTTTGGAGTGATACCAAATGGTGTCCATGCATAGTGGTAGCCCCACTCGGTACCCGCCCACAACAATAAACCTGTTGCAATGCCTGCTAAGAACACCATCATTAACCAAGAACTCTTAGAAAACTCGGCCGTATCTTCTTGATTGGCACTTAACTTAATATCACCATATCGAGAGAAAGCCAGATACACTAGAAACAGCATCGCTGAGATCGGTACCAAAAGAAAAACAGAATCGAAAGTATGAGTCATCCATTTAAACAGTGCGTTAATGACATTTTTACCTTCGACTGGGAAGGCAACCAGCGGGATAACCACTGCTACGACAATCAAAATACTCAAGAACTGCATTTTTCTGTCGCTGTTTTTAACTGGCGTATTAGGTTCTGTAATAAAACCTTCAGCTTTAGCTTGGGGGGTATTATTCATCTTTATTGCCTTTTTATTTTTATAATATTAGTACTCAAAACACCATTTAATAGAACACAAATAGGCTCACGGTATTTCTCTATACTCATACTGAACAAGATTTCTACCGAACAAAATTCAAATTAGTAATAGATATCAGTAGATAATCTTAAGTTAAAATATTTACACCTCTATGCAGCAAAAAAGTAACGCGTTCACTCACTGTAATCATGCCCTTCCTGTTCGGCTTCACGTCTTGCCAACCTGTGGCATGCATTCACAATGCACGCCACATGAACTCAACCTCTTGCTAGGAAGCGTTAAGCACTTGATCCACAATATGTTGTGACAAACCCAGATAAGACGCCGGTGACAAGATGTCTGCCAGCTCTTTTTCGGAAATCAAGTCCATAACTTCTTGGTGCTTTTTCAAAGCATCAAACAAGGAGATTTTGGCACTTTGTGCCTCACGGCACGCCTCGTAGACAATGTCATGAGATTCTTGTCGACCAAGATGTGGGGCTAACGCCATCATTGCGGACTCTGCCACAATTAACCCATTACTGATGTTTAAGTTTTGCGCCATTTTATCTGGGAATACCTCTAGCCCCTCCAGCAAAAAGACCGCCTGAGAAACCGCACAATGACTTAATACAAACGCTTGAGGGAGAGCAATCCATTCTGCATGCCATGGTCCTGTCGCACGCTCAAAATCTGATTCTTGCGCTTCAATCAACATGCCAGCCGCTTTACTTACGCTGCTATGACAACCACGAATCACTTCACAAGAAATTGGATTGCGTTTTTGTGGCATAGTCGAAGAAGCACCACGGTCTTTAACGAATGGCTCTGCTAATTCTGAGATTTCATCCATACACATGATCATGATATCGAATGCAATTTTACTTAATGAGCCAGTCATCAAGGCGAGACATGTCGCGGCTTCGGCAATCCCATCACGGGTTGCATGCCATGGAGCAATCGGCGCATATAAGCCTAATTCTTTGGCAAATTCGGCGGTCAGCAACTCTGCTTTATCACCAATTGAAGCCAAGGTGCCTGCTGCACCCCATAACTGAGCTCGTAGCACTCTCGGCTTCATTTCAGTAATACGCTCGCGAGTACGATGAATACTGTCTAACCACACCGCGGCTTTATAGCCAAAGGTGATCGGCAGAGCATGTTGCAAATGAGTACGACCCGCCATTACCGTATTTTGATGTGTTTTTGCCAAGACTTTTAAGGCGTTTTCAACCTTGTCCAAGTCTTCGCTAATCAGCTCAAAACCATTGCGAATTTGTAGAACGGACGCCGTATCCATAATGTCTTGGGTTGTTGCGCCCCAATGAACATAGCCTGCCGCGTCGCCTTCTGTTGCGGCCACCAGTTGGCGCACTAGGCCTAAAATAGGGTAACCAACAATGCCTGTGTCTTTGGCTAACCGGTCCATATCAATGTCAACGCTGTTCGCGGCATCATTAATTTTTTTCGCGGCTTGTTGAGGAATCATGCCTAAATTCGCTTGAGCCCTCGCTAACGCGGCCTCACTGTCTAAGTAAGCCTGCACTCTGGCCTCATCATTAAACAAAGACTGCATGCGAGTTGAATGAAAAAGAGGCGCGAATATTTTTGAATCTATGATCGACGATGTCATTACGAAAACCCTCTAAGGTAACGTTAATTGTGTGCTATCAGATATTTTCGACACACGACTACAAGCAAAAAAGTATCGAGATAGTGCCGAAATTGGTGATTTTATACTCGCATCGAGACAATAATTTGTCCATACATTTTTTAATAAAAATCACAAAAAGCAACAAAACCTTTAAGATAGAAATAAATTATATTAACGAAATCAATATGTTGAGTTGTGTTGATTTATTGATTAATGCGCAAAAAAGATAAAATGTACTGACATTTGCACCTAACTTATAGATTAGAATGAATCCCCATTGCGCCACTTTCAGCAGTCAAAGCATTGCAATTGTCGAAGTTGAAAAAGTGGAATAGTAAGGCGTAACAAATAGCAATAATAGACATTAAGAGAGAAGGTTCTTCAATCTCCTCTCTGGTCAAATGAAACCTTCCTCGCGTATAGTACGCCAACCTGTTGTTGCCCCTAGCAGGCAACAACCAGCTCACTTCTAATACAAAACATTATTTTTACGCTGTTGCAGCAAACAACAAGGACGATAAGGCTGTTATGTCTCCGCTGTTTAAAAACCATAACTTTGTTCATTATTGGGTGGGGCAAATAGCGTCATCTTTTGCCTTTCAAATGCTCAGTGTCGGTGTTGGCTGGCAGATGTATGAGCTAACCAACAGCCCTCTTGCCCTGGGTTTGGTAGGCCTTGCACAATTTCTTCCACAGCTGTTACTCACCTTGGTGGTGGGTCATGTGGCAGACCGATATAACCGTCGATTAATCTGCGTTTGTACTCGGCTTTCAATGGCTCTTACGGTTGGCATCCTTGCGTTTGGCAATATTTCTGACACCATCTCGGCTCAGATGATTTACTTTTGTGCCGCTATGCTGGGTGTCGCACGCGCTTTTGAAATGCCTGCCAACCAGGCGATTTTGCCCAACTTAGTGCCCAGCGATATGCTTTCTCGTGTTATGAGTGCCATTGCCTCTGCCCGAGAAATTTGCGTCATTGCCGGACCTGCATTAGGTGGTTTAATTTATCTGCTGGGCCCTACCACACTCTATTTGGCCAGTATGAGCTGCTTTCTCATCGCTTGCGGTATTATGTTTTTCTTGCACTACAACTTCTCAGTAAAAGGCAAAACGCCGATTAATCTGGAACACTTATTGGGTGGTTTCTCCTTTATTCGTGGTAATAAAGTGATCTTAGGCTCCATTTCGCTGGACATGTTTGCCGTTTTACTAGGCGGGGCGACTGCGCTGTTACCGATTGTCGCTAAAGATATCTTGCATACTGGACCATGGGGATTGGGGTTATTACGATGCGCTCCAGCATTGGGCGCTTTGCTCATGTCTATTTACCTTGCTCGTCGACCTTTAGAGCACAGTGTGGGAAAAATCATGTTTGCAGCCGTGGCGGTATTTGGCGTTGCCACCATCTTATTTGGGTTATCAGAAAGCCTATTGTTGTCCATGTTTTCACTTGTTTTATTAGGCGCATCAGACATGATCAGTGTGGTGATACGCTCAACACTCGTACAACTAGAAACGCCAGATGAAATGCGCGGTCGTGTGAGTGCCGCCAACTCTATTTTTATTGGCAGTTCGAATCAATTAGGGGAATTTGAGTCTGGCGTGACCGCCGCATGGTTTGGTGTGGTGCCTGCTATTGTCATAGGCGGGGTGGGAACCATTGCCATTGTCGGTATTTGGATGTATTTATTCCCACACTTGGTGCAGCGCAACAAGCTAGAAGAAGCCAACGATTAACAAGTGGATAACCTAACAAGAAACGGTTATTTAAATAACCGCTTCTTCTTAATGCGCTGCCATTTCCAACTAGGAGGAGCGCCTTTTACGATATAAACAATAATCAGCAGAACCGATAAACCGGCCACCCAAGCCGCCCAGCGCATCAAGCTTAATTTTGGGTCATGTATTACACTTACTGTCGCGACACCTATAAAATATGCCCCCAACACAAACCAACCTTGCCATGTGTTCGGCTTCCCCCAACCCCAGCCATTTTTTTTAGCTGGAAACCAAGTAGACGCTTTGTCTGTCTTCATCTTGTCTCCTTCATTGGGGGCGTTATGCATCATCAGTCAAGCCAGGTTCAGTCAGTATTCAATTAGCTTGCTAAAAACTCGCCACGGGTTTTATCGCTGCGCTTAAACAAGCCACCTAAAGCGGTCGTTTGGGTGGAAGAACTGGCATCCATAACCCCACGGGCTTTCACACAATAATGGGTTGCATCAATACTGACGGCGACATTATCGGTTTCTAATAGCACCTGTAAGGTCACTAATATTTGCTGGGTTAGGCGCTCTTGTACCTGTGGTCGCTGAGCAAAAAACCTCACAATTCGATTAATCTTTGATAGTCCAATAATCTTATTTTTCGGTAAGTAAGCGACCTTGGCAAAACCGTCTATCGTGACAAAGTGATGCTCACAAGTACTGGTAAAGCTAATATTGCTGACTTTTACCATCTCATCAACTTTCATTTTATTATCAATGACGGTGATTTTTGGAAACTGACTATAATCCAAACCCGAAAAAATTTCCTTCACGTACATTTTGGCAATACGGTGTGGCGTTTCGGCTAAGCTATCATCTGTTAGGTCTAACCCTAATGTACTGACCACATCTTCAAAAGATTGTTTGATGCGCTGGTATTTTTCTTCCGTCGTTAACCCATTGTCAATCATCGGTGTTTCGAGACCGTGATTTATCAAGGCTTCACGCACTCTAATCGCCTCTTCAGAAAGCACTAGGCTACCTACATTTGTTTTTTCTGCTACGGCAATACTCATATCTATGTCCTAAGTTGCTATACCTTGTCTAACGACATAAAGGCTTCTATCTAAAAAGAAGTGATCTTTTATTTGCTTTATAACTTGGCTAAACCAAATGCCGCCCTCCATCAAGAGAGAGGGTCCGCCCTGTCATATAGCTGTTGGTTAATACATATTGTACCGCTAGTACACCTTCTTTTTCACCTGGCGCCTGATGCAGAAGCGACTTATTCAACGCTTTTTCACGATAATCTGCGTCGTCTTCGGGGTGAAACATTAACAGTGACGGTGCGATCGAATTCACCTTCACTTTTGGTGCAAATCGTTTCGCAAAAGAATAGGTTAAATTTGCCAACCCGGCTTTGCTAGAGGCATAAGCTATGTGCTTATCACTGCCTTTTTCGGCGACATAATCCGTCATATGAATAATGTCAGCTTTTCCCAGACATTCAAAGCCTGCATATAATAAAGCTTCAAACGCAAGATTCATACGATATGGCGCAAATACATGGACTTGCCACATTTTTTCCATCAACTGTCTAGGGTCTGGGCTGATCGCCTCTGAGTCCCATTCTGAGGCATTATGAATAATCCCACGCAGCGCCGAATAATCCTGTTTGATGTGCCTAATAAAAGACTCAACCCCTTCAAACGATGAAAAGTCCGCGTACATACAGCGCGCACCGAGCTCTTCTAACAAAGCAAGGCTAGGCTTAGTAGCTCGATACGTAACCAGCACATCGAAACCATCAGCCAGTAACGCTTTAGCACAAGCCAACCCTAGCCGCTGTGCTCCTCCAGTGATGATAATGGGCATTGTGCATGTCATATAGCAGCATTCCTATTCTGTTATTTTTATCAGCCATATAAAGTAA
The DNA here is from genome assembly GCF_003387375.1 of Marinomonas pollencensis. GTDB lineage: Bacteria > Pseudomonadota > Gammaproteobacteria > Pseudomonadales > Marinomonadaceae > Marinomonas > Marinomonas pollencensis. The sequence goes on from NZ_QUNG01000001.1 coordinate 391,517, forward strand.
GATAATTCTGCTCAGCCACTCACTTTTATAATACTAGCGCCTCAGATTAGCCAGTGCTTGCATCAAACCACCGCCAACAAGCCTTTAAATGCAGTTAATTGGTAAAAATAACAAACTAAGGCAAATATCCATTCGCGATACTCCCTCAATTATGCCTATTATTAGCAGGGAAACATTGGCGTTTGCTTACCTTTAATAAAGCACAACAACAATGCTTTTGTTGTGTTATCACCTATTATTGAGAGGGATTAACAATGACCGTAATAACAGAACACTCGACACCAGCACTATCTGCGCAAGACATACCTCAAGAAGCGTTTGATTGGTACGACGAATACGCCCATGGTGATATCGACCGCCGCACCTTTTTATCGCGTCTTGGGTCGCTTAGCATAGCTGGCCTCACCCTGCCGGTTGTGGCTGGTGCTCTGCTGCCGAATTACGCATTAGCCGAGCAGGTTTCTTTCAACGATGCAGACATTCATGCCAGCTATTTAGAATTCGACTCTCCTAATGGGCATGGTCGCGGTCGCGGCTACTTGGTGGTGCCCAAAGGTGTCAGCGCGGAAAATAAAGCCCCCGCCGTGTTGGTAGCCCATGAAAACAGAGGCTTAAACCCTTATATTGAAGACGTTGCTCGACGCCTTGCTAAAGCTGGTTTTATTGCTTTTGCGCCAGACGCTTTGTTCCCCTTAGGAGGCTACCCTGGCAATGACGATGAAGGTCGCGCCATGCAGAAAACCCTAGACGGCAATAAGATTGAAGGCGATTTCATGGATGCGGCGCGATTGCTTAAACAGCACCCCTACAGCACAGGGAAAGTCGGTATGGTTGGTTTCTGTTTTGGTGGCTACCTAACCAACACCCTCGCGGCCACCATGCCTGAGACGATTGCCGCCGCGGCGCCTTATTATGGCACTCCGGCGAAATCGCATTTGGAGCAAATTAAGGGGCCATTACAGCTTCATTTTGCCGAATTAGATAAACGCGTCAATGCCACTTGGCCAGCTTATGAAGAAGCATTAAAAGCTCATAACGTGACTTATACTGCTTATGTATATAGCAATGCTAATCATGGATTTCATAATGACTCAACGGCTCGCTATCAAGAAAAAAATGCTGAACTTGCTTGGTCAAGAACCCTAGAGTTCTTTAATAATAACCTCGCCAGTTAATCCTGCTTAGTAAAATAAAACCTTGCCCCTCTCCTCGATGATTGGAACATCTGGGTGGAGAGGGGCACCTTAAATAGACTAAGCCGATAGCCCTGTAAACCAAGCGTTTTTCGAAGGGGAGTGAGGCGCAGTTTGTTGAGAGTTTTTAGGAAAGCTAAAGTCGATACCTGCAGTATTAGGGGTTTGTGCCCATAACTCTGCACACAAGGTCTCAATAGAAGTATTATTGCCCGCTTGCAACCATTGCACCACTGCACGGGGCACATTTGGGTAAGATACTTGCACCACTCGGCTGCTATCAAGCCATTGCTGAATAACGTGTGAGTTTAAAGACTCACTGGTCTGTGCCAAGCCTAAGGTGTCTAAAGCAATCATATTGGAAAGTTGCTCTATTTGTCCCTGCATAGGTTTAGCCAAGATACGACGCCCTAACTGCAGCGCCTCAGAATTCAGCTCAAACCCGGCATTACACAGTACCGATTCACATTCACCAAGGTTCTTTTGGAATTCACTCAAGCTAAATGGAAACACCTCGACATTTCGATACACCCCAGGGTCGATGTCCTTACAGTGCAAGCGAAATTGGTAATCTGGAATTTCCTCAAGCCATTCCATTACCTCTTCGCTGTTTTCAAACGGTAAATACACCAATACAGCCTTCTCATGAGGCGTATTTTTCATCTCATTAAGGTGCACTAACGGTGGCAAAATTGGATACCCGAAGTGGTGCCAGTGAGCTCCTAACTGGGTGGTCGATGGCGCAAAATTAGAGAGAATCCATTGTGACAAACGCTTACCTGTGTAACGTGGAATGTCATGGCTGAACGCATATTGATGGCCAAACCCTAAACATGGGGTGCCTTGACGTTTTGCCGCCCAGGCCACCACAGGCTCAAAATCAGTAATGACCAAATCATAGCCGCGAGTATCAAGTTGGCGTATGTCTTTGAATAAGGTCAGAAAACGTGCTTTCTGGCAGGTGGCCAAAAGGTCTAAGCGGCCGTTTTTCGCCACAAAACTTAGTCCCTCATAGGTTTTGTAGTCACCAAACACCCCCATATCAAAATAATCTGCAGCGGGTCGTCCTGAGAACACAAAATCCACTTCTATTCCCGCCAATGCAAACTCCGCTGCCATGGATCGTGCTCGCGTAATATGACCATTCCCTGTTCCTTGAACACCATATAGAATCTTCACATTAATACTCCAATCATTAAGGCTGCGCATCCTGAGCCAAGCAAGGCCCCCATCACAGTATCGGTAGGAAAGTGCACACCAAGAAAAATGCGCGACAAACCGACTTGCGTCGCCCAAACGTATAAATAAAGTCCAACATCAGGGAACACTTCAGTTAAACAATAAGCCACAAAGAAAGCCCCTGAAGTGTGGCCAGACGGAAAAGAAAATTGATCCGAAGGTACAATAAAGCTTTTGAAATTATCCAATGCATCTTCCGGTCGATTACGCTTAAAACCGCGCTTAAGAATAAGGTATAAGGCACGCTCAAGTAGAAACCCTAAGAGCATCACTGAGGCGAGCGCTTGATACTCGAAAATCCACAACAGGACGGCGATTACCCCGTAAAGTGGGCCATCGGCGCTAAATGAAACTGCTCGACTAATACGAGCCAGCCCAATGCGATGTTTACGAGCCATACACCAAGAAAAAGCATGAACGTCAATCGCGTGGATATTTTGGAGAATATTCATCATCTCACCTCACCTTATTGATCATTCTTTAAACATAAGATACTGAGGTGTCAGTTAGGCTGCATTTCGATGACAACTTTGTGACAGTGCGAGGCTAGCCTACTGTATAACTGGGCTAGGCGCTTATTTGACAAGAGCGAAGTGGGAGATTCCTAAGCAATATGGCTAAAACCAATTAGTTAACATAATGCCTACGCCTAATGTTTGAGAGGACTTATCATAGCCTAAAAGCGACTGCCCGTAGCCATTAAAGTATTGAATATAACCTCTCGACTTCCCCCATAAAGGAAAGGTAAAGCCAAGCTCAATAGCGCCTTTGTTCTCTGAAGAACGTAGGTTGTTACGCAGCATCATATCAATGCTGTAATCATCAATGACATGAAACACACGAAATTCACCATAGCCTAAATATTTTTCAATATTCGGGTTCTCATCTTCCTCTTCACTTTCTGGAATTCGATACCAAGGCTTGATGGAATACACTGTGTCGCCGTGCTCAAACATAATATCGACATACAAACGATTCCATGAACGTGAAAGCGTATCAGACTGCCCATTTGATTGATGATCAAAACCATAACTAATATAGCTTGGCTTAACATCAAACAAAGACACATTAGGTTGCGTGACAATAAACACTTCTGGCTCATAGTTGGTATCGCGAAACGGCGCTGAAATGGCCCCATTATATGCTTGCCAATAAGACTGCTGAGTATAAGCAAACCACAAACTGGTATTTTTACCGACTATGTTATAAGCAACGGGAAATTTAAAACTCAGCTGAAATTTAAACTCTACTTTGTCTAAATCTTCATCGTCGGCTTTATCACCTAAAAACGCCGATTCATTAGGGCGAGGGTTAAAAGTAAAAGGAAGGAAGTAGTTCGGCCGGTGTGGCGTCAACACAAACGGGTTATCTGAAGAGGTAACTTCCCGTTCAGCACGCTGCTCTAACAGGCCATTGGCATCTTTCGCACGCTGCGCAATTGTTTTAGGGACTGGTGGCTCTTCAGGTAAATAATCGTCTTCCTGCTCCTCTTTGTTGAGTTGAGCTTCGACTTCATTTAGCTGACCTTGCACACCTTGCGATGCTCTCTTTTCATTGTTCTCAGTTTGCCCATATAGTAGAACAGGAAAACATAAAATCCATAACAGCATAACTTTCATGAAATATTCCCTTACCCTAGAACAACAACGAATAGGATACTCTTGGTGATTAAGATAAAATCACTTTCCGAGCATAAGTATCACGCTCCATCTCACACACCTCAACGGTATAGCTCACATCCACCAGAGAAAATTGTGTTAAGGCCTCTAATACTTGCTGAGCAAGCGCTCTTTTCTGCTCTACAGGGCGGCCCGAAAGCATCCGAATGGTCACATGCACAAACGCATCTTCTTTGCCTGCTGTCATAAAGTTCTTATAAGGAAATCCGCGCAATTTTACATCCGATTCAGCAAAAATCCCTGACGCTAAGCAGGCTTTCTTAACGGTTTCCAACCAGTCTGCGGGAGGAACTTCTTGATCCAAATTTTGGCTGTACTCTACAATACAATGCGGCATATTTACCCTCTTCCTAGACTTATCAGATTAAAAACAATGCAATTTTTAGGGCCAATCAGAACGCTTATGTTCTTATTAATAACCTATTTCAATATCCACTGCTGGAGGTATTTCACCTTTCTCTCGGTAACCTCGTATATTAGCAGCCACTATCTGACTGGCACTTTCAGGGTGCGTGGGCGCTGATATATGAGGCAGAACACTAACCCGAGGATGCTGCCAATAGGGATGATCTTTAGGCAGTGGCTCTTGCGAAAAAACATCCAACACAGCATGAGCGACTTGTTGATCTAGAGCTGTTAACAAGCTCACATCATCGATAATTGCCCCCCGAGCAAAATTAATAATAGTCGCACGCTCGGGCAAACAAGCAAGCGTTGCTTGGTTCAAAAGCCCTGTTGTCTGCTTTGTTAACGGCAACAAGCAGACAAGAATATCACTTTGTTGTAACAATTCATAAAGCCCCTTTTCACCATCAAAACAGGAGATACCCTGCAGCTCTTTTGGGTTTCGACTCCAACCACGCACATCAAAACCATTTTCTTTGAGGCGCATTGCACTCGCCTTACCTAGCTCTCCTAAACCTAAAATACCAATTCGTCTGTCTTTTGCTCGAACCATAGGACGTGGCAGCCACTCGCTATTCGCTTGTTGCTGCTGATAAGCAAACATCTCACGGTGTAAAAATAAGCTCCATGCCAATACCGCCTCAGACATGGTTTTCGCGAGTTCAGGGTCGACCAAACGCACGATTGAAAAACTTGGCTTACCAAGTTCCATAACCATTCTTTCAACGCCTGCCCATACACTATGAACCCATTTCAATTGAGGCAGTGCCTGCAATGCAAGCGGATCAGGGTTGGCCACTATAGCCAATTCACAGGTGTTTTTTTGCGCATCACTAAGATCATCAAACGACACTATGGTTTCTTCTGGCATGGCGCAAGCCAAGGTTGACATCCAGTGTTCTTGCTCAGCTTGGGGGGCACGACTCACAAACGCGATCATTTTGCGTACACCTGAGCCATGTCTTTGAAGCCTTTTAATTCCAATGCATTACCACTTGGGTCTTTAAAAAACATCGTCCATTGCTCACCAGGCTGCCCGGCAAAACGAACACTTGGGGCAAGGTCAAACGGCACATTGGCTTCGGTTAATCGTTTGGCAACCTTTTGCCACTCATCCATAGGTAAAATCAAACCGAAATGCGGCATAGGAACAAGGTGATCGCCTACTCGCCCTGTATTCGTTGTGGTTGCAGGTGTACCTAAATGCAACGACAGTTGATGCCCGTAAAAATCAAAATCCACCCAGGTATCGGTGCTGCGCCCTTCGGTACAACCGAGCACTTGAGAGTAAAAAAGGCGTGTGCTTTCAAGGGATGTCACATGATAAGCATAGTGAAATAACGCGGTCATAGCAGCTCCTTTAAAGAAATGGCCACGTTAAAACGCAGCCACTTATAAAATCTACACTACTAGAAAATACAGCACTGAACTGAAAAGTAAATGGTGACAATAGCGGTTCTTATGCTAATGGGTTGCCTATTCTAGCTAATTCCAATATCAGTGCAGGACTCTCCCAATTACTTGGCGAATCATGGTCAATTGGGCTAGCGACAACCTATGTGAATAGCGACTATTTTTGCCTTGAGAATGAGAGAGATAAAAAGCGAGAGACTGGTTCACTTTGGATGCTCCAGTGCAATGCAGTAATGGTAACTTTACCCTTGATGGTTAAGTCAGAAAACTAACACAGAAAGAGGTCATGAATGACGTTGGTGATAGCCTTGTCTGCATGACAAAATACGCACCATCGGCCTTAAATCGACTCCGCTTAGCTCTCTTGCTATCAAAACAGCAACAGCGACTGTTTTTCCGATTTTCTTCAGCCTCAGAGACTCTCAGCACTTGGTAGATGGAGATTTTTAACCAAGATCACTAAAAAGATATTGTGGTGCTTTGTCAGAAAAGATCAAAAAATCGCTAGATAGTGGCTTTAATGCCTTTTATTTTGCTCATTGTAAGTCATTCCCTCCTTAATAAGCACTTAATTGTCTGAAAAAATACAAAACACCAAATGAGAATGATTACCAGTTTGTATTTTCTTTGTGTTTACCAATAAGGCTTACCCCTTCTAGGGTGCCCTCCGTTTAATAAGGATTGTTCTGAACATGACCAACAAGAGTAAATTTTCTCCCCTCAACACCTCTAGCCGCCTTTCAATAATGACCATGGCTTTCATTGGCATCAATACTGCCACTCTTTCAAGCGGTGTATGGGCGGATGATGGTATGCACTTAGACACTATCGAAGTCACTGGAGAGAAGGTTAGTAAAGACATTAAAGACACAACTACGGCTGTGACTGTGACCTCGGAAGATCAATACGATAGCGGCCAACAAAAAGACATAAATGACATTGTCACCACGGCGCCAAATGTCACCACTGGCGCTTTTGGTACGGTTAATATTCGAGGCGTAAACAGTGCTGGAGCGGCAGTTGGACGCAATGCTTTTATGACCGGCAATAGCCCAAGAATCTCCACAGTGGTGGATGGCGTTACTGAATCTTGGGGGGGTTATAATTTTAACCCAACAGATGTATGGGATTCTAAACAAGTGGAAGTATTACGTGGCCCTCAATCTACCTCACAAGGCAGCAATGCCATTGGTGGCGCCATTGTGCTGGAAACAAATGATCCCACAAACTACTTAGAAAGTTCAGTGCGCGCAGGGCTAGAAAGCTATGACAATGGCAACATAAAACACAATGTTGCGGCCATGGTATCTGGTCCGTTAATTGACAATGAACTGTCTGCCCGAGTAACCATTGAGCAAACCGAGGGGGACGGCTACATCGACTATGTTAAAGCCGCTGATGATGATACAGATTACAGTCAATCTGAATCGTTAAACACGCGAGCGAAGCTACTCTGGACACCTAAAAATATAACCGGCCTTACCGTGAAAGTCACCGGTGTTCACCGCGAGAATGATGGTGAATATTTAAATTGGGTAGACAATACGGGCGATGGCATTGCCAATAAAATACTGACGGTAGATGACGATGACAGCAACACTCGTCGCCAAGACTCCCAAGTAAATAGTATTAGTACCAATATTGACTACGTCATTACACCAAGCCTAGAGAACCAGCTACAAATCAGCTACAGCGACTATTTGGCCTCTTTTGAGGAATACACTGATGGCATGACACTCGCGCTAACAGAAAAGAAAACCACCCTAGAAGATAAGATTGTTTTCCATCCTACTAACGCTAAACTTACTGGCTTTTTGGGACTTTATGCTTCTCAAGCTGACACCACTCTGGATGTTGATAAAAGTACTTTCTCCAATTACATCGTATCAGATGGAACCAAAACCACTTTGGCTATGTATGGTGAAACCACTTATGCGCTTAGCGATAAGCTCGCACTCACAACCGGTGGTCGTCTACAAAATGAGAACCAGGATAGAACGCTTGTAGAAAAGACCAGCACCACACTCGATGAAGATACGACCGACACGGTATTCTTACCAAAGTTAGCGGCTACCTATGATATTTCTCAAGCAACCACCTTAGGAGCCTCTATTACTAAAGGCTATAACTCTGGCGGTGCGGGACTTAATTGGGACGACTCAAGCTATTATACATTTGACCCTGAAACCGTGATAACTTATGAACTAAGCAGTAAAACGCGCTTCAAAAACAACCTCACCATCAACGCAAGCCTCTTCTACAATGACTATTCCGACTACCAAGCCTATACCGACTATGAATTAGATAATGTGGATGCGTCGCACACTTACGGCGCAGAAATCGAGATAGTCGCGCTTGCTACAAACACCCTAGAACTCAGAGCGTCTGCCGGAACATTAAAGACAAAAGTCGACTCAACCAGTTCTGAAAATGCCAGCTGGCAAGGCAATGAGTTATCTTATTCTCCTGATCTAAATGTCGGTTTGGGGTTCACCAAATACATAGGAGAAAGCTGGTCTGTGGGTGCCGATGCCACCTATGTAAGTTCTTACTATTCAGATATGGACAACACCGAAAGTGACAAAGCGGGCAATTACATTACTAGCAACACCTTTATTAAGTACACCTATAAAGATTTAACCATCGATGGGTATATTAATAATATCACCAACGAAGATATCATTTATCAAATTAGTAGTACTGGTGCTTCGGTTGGCGCATCTCGCACTCTGGGTATTAGTGCCACTTATCGCATGTGATAAAGTATGGGAGGCAGAAACCACCTTGCCTCCCATCTTTTTATTCAGTTGCAATCAGCTGCCAATGCACGCCGTAGGCATCCATAAAAGTAACTTGCTTGTGCTGCGCTTGTTCGTTTGGCAAGCTTTCAAACACGACGCCAAACCCTGAGAAGGCATGATAATCTTCCCAGAATTGAGCGCTGTGCCATTCAATAGCAGACATTGAATGGCTGACTTTTGTCGCTTCCATGGCGGCAAGCGCATCTTCTACAAGCAGTAAAGACACGCCTTGTTTGTTGGCACCTGAAGCAGACAAGCTAAGCGATGGAGTCGGCTCACTGCTTTCGCTTCCAACCTTTGGCTGCAGCCCGAAAACAGACTGATAATAGCTAGTTGCATCCGCTAAATTTTCTACAAAAACAGTGTGTTGACTCATTTCATTCCTTTATTGCAGGCGTTCTTCGACAGCCGCTGTTTGATCTTGAAAACCGACCACATTAATAAACTCAGGTCTAATATTAGGGACCGGATTAACTTCTGAGAATAGCGCAGATCGACTCTGGTTTTCAATAATTCGAACATGCGATCGATTTAGCTCTCTGGGCTCTTTCACGCCACAAGAATGAGCAATCAAGCCAATACCATGCAATAGCCCATCTGCGTAGTTAGCCACTCGCACTGATTTCTCTTGGGCAACCAGGCCTTTTTGCAAATCTGCGTTATGGGTTGTAATGCCGGTAGGGCAAGTATTTTTGTTACATTGTAGTGCCTGAATACAGCCTAGCGAGAACAGAAAACCGCGAGCGCTCACCACAAAATCAGCACCAGCACTCAATGCCCAAGCGGCTTTACCAGGCACAATCAATTTGCCAGATGATATGATCTTAATATAACGGCGCAGGCCATAAGAGGTAATGATGTTAACCACCAGCGGCAAGCTTTCTCTTAGTTGCATGCCCACATAGTCCATCAAGGGTTGTGGCGCCGCTCCGGTGCCACCGTCAGCGCTGTCGATAGTGATAAAATCTGGACAGTAGTCGATGCCTTTTTTGTGGATCAACTCACACATTTTTTCAAAAAAGCCAAGATCCCCTACCACCATTTTGAAACCGACAGGCTTAGCCGTTACCGTTCGAACACGGTGGATCATATTCAGCAGATCATCAATCGATTTGATATCTGTATGCCCATTAGGGCTAATGGAATCTTCTCCTACTGGAATGCCCCTAGTATGGGCAATCTCTTCTGTGACTTTCGCCCCTGGCAACATACCACCCTTACCTGGTTTTGCGCCTTGGCTCATTTTAATTTCAAACATTCTAACCGTCTGATGTTCAGCAATTTTTGCCAATTTGGCATCGTCTAGCTGACCGTCTTTATCTCGCACACCGTATTTTGCTGTACCAATTTGGAAAACAAGATCACAACCGCCTTCCAAATGATAAGGTGACAAACCACCCTCCCCTGTATTCATCCAAATTCCCGCTTGGCGTGCTCCTTTAGATAAGGCTTGTACCGCTGGCTTAGACAATGCACCAAAACTCATGGCTGAAATATTAACCACAGAATTGGTACGGTATGGGATTTTTGCGGTGAACTCACCCACACACACTTCTTTCGGCTGAGCGGCATCTTCTTCCAAGGTTGGGAAGGCACAGTTTAAAAAGAAAATATCTCCTGGGGTTTCCAATGAACGGGTCGAGCCAAAGGCAATTGTGGTGTCCACTTTTTTCGCGGCACGATAAGCCCAAGAACGTTCAGCTCGATCGAATGGGCGCTCTTCTCGGTCCAGAGCAAAAAAGTATTGGCGAAAAAACTCCCCTAAGTGCTCGAAAATATAACGAAAACGTCCCACAACAGGATAATTTCGACGGATAGTATGGGAGGTTTGATGCACATCAACCCAATACATCACCACGATAGAAATAACCGCAGCCAACAATAAGAAAAGGCAAATTAGTGCGCCCCACTGGATAGTAAAGGTTGCTAATGTAGACAACAAATCCATTTCTGAGCTCCTAGGATGGATACATTATTAAATGAGAATAAAGCAATAAAATACTTTAAAAATAATGTCGCTTAGATTACGCCATCTCACCCTCTAAATCACGACCGAAGCATGGACACTTTCCGCAACAATCAGGGAAAAATAAATACCGCTATAACCCGTTAAAATAACCTCAGTGTTTATCCTATAAAAATCGAGTCTAATTAAGAATGGCAGTCTGTGACGGAACTTGCTGTGGGTTTGGTCAAACGTATTAAACTCACGCCTGCACAAGCAACCAGCAGTAAGATAATCCACGAGCCAACTACCACGCCAAACCAACCTTCTGCCCGCCAAAACGGATCAAGGTAATACCCGCCCACACTAGCGCCTAGATAGTAAAACACAAGATACAAGGAGGAAGCGCTTGCTTTTGCAAACTTAGCATGACGACTAACAAAGCTGCTCGCCGTGGAATGACATAAGAAAAAACCAAAACTGTTAATTAACAAACCTAAGATTATCGCCCAGAGTGACCCGCCTAGCGTGACTAGGGAGCCCAGCATTAAAATAACCGTCCCTAACACCATGATATTAGGTTGTGCCCAACGCTTAGCCAAACGTCCAGATATAGCCGATCCAAATGTGCCAGATAAATAGGTTAAGAATAACAAGCCGATAAATTTTGCGGTTAAGTGATAAGGCGCTTGTTCCAATACAAAAGTGACATAGCTGTATTGGTTAATAAAAATAAAAAAACTAAAGCCACCAATAAAGTAACAGCTAACCAGACGACGATTTTTTAAATGGTTGCACATATTAGAAACAATATGAGAAACACGCAGGGGCTTGGGATTAAAACATTTCGATTTAGGTAACAAGAAGATAAACGCCGTCATACAAATAAGGCTGATTGCACTCATTACCGCAAAGGTCTCGGATCGACCTAACCACTCGCCGACAAAGCCACCAATCAAACGCCCACCAATACCACCCAGTGTATTACCACTGATGTATAAACCCACCGCCACCATCAAGGCTTCTGGCGTATATTCGTCCCCCAAGTAAGCCACCGCAATGGCGGGCAGCCCCGCTAAGAAAAAACCTTGCATGCCCCTGAGCATCAATAAGGACTCGTAACTTTGTACCAGAGACAAACATAAAGTCGTGAGCGTAATACCGACCATGGTCATTACCATAATGCCTTTACGCCCAAAAGCGTCTGAAATGGGCCCATAAAAAAGCAATGAGACACCAAGCGTAAGCGTGGTTATAGTAAAACTGGCACTGGCTTGCAAAGGACTGATGCTAAATTCATTGGCAATCATCGGCAGCAATGGTTGCGTCACATACACATTGGCAAAAACCATAAAAGAGCCTAATACCAACGCCAGCGTTCCTCGCCAGAAAACCCCACTGCCTACCTCAATCACTGTTTACTCCAAATTATTCGTCACTACTAGCAAAAAGAACCGGCAAAAAACAATCGGTCGACGCTTACACTATTCACCACTATACGCCCCACCAATTTATCAATAAAATATATCTTTGTTATCTATAGGATCAAATATATTGATGGATATTAGACCCCTACGCTATTTTCTAGCGATCGCCAAAAGTGCTAGCTTCACTCGAGCAGCAGAGCAATTGCAAGTGGCTCAGCCGGCCGTCAGTATGGCGATAAAAAAGCTAGAAACAGACTTGGGGTTAACCTTGATTCATCGCTCTGACCGTAAAATCAGCTTAACCGATGAAGGTAAGCGTTTACTATTACATGCTGAAAAAATCACTCAAGCGGTTGATGATGCATTATTAGAAATGCGTGAACTAAAAGGATTAAACCAAGGCGAAGTGCGTGTTGGCATTCCTAGCATGCTGGGATCTTATTACTTCCCTCCTATATTGATGGCATTCCGTCATCGTTACCCAAGCATTAATTTAAAGGTTATTGAAGGCGGTACTTGGCAACTACAAAGGATGCTGGAACAAGGCGAATTAGATTTGAGTGTCATCGTTGCAGAAACCTTACCTGAAGGCTTAGAAACTCACCGTTTACTAAAAGAAGAAATGCGTGTGACTGTGGCCAAAGATCACCCCTTTAGCCAACAAGAAAGCATCACGCCTGAAGCCTTTTTTGATGAAGAGTTAGTGATGTTTAAAGAAGGATACTTTCATCGGCGCGTGGTTGATAATCTTGCTAAAACGACAGGAAAGCAGCCTAACATTGGTTTTGAAACCAACTTAATTCCTCTGATTAAGTCCATTACACAACAAGGTTTTGGCGTTTCTACTCTACTCAGCATGGTTGTTGAAAATGACGATAAATTAATCTCTAGGCCGTTTAACCCGCCTATTTGGCTTGACCTTAGCATCGCCTGGCGTAAAGGAGCTTATCTTTCCCAAGCGAACCAAGCCTTTTTAGACTTTGTCTGCGAACAAGGCCAGCCCAACAATGATCTTTAATGAGCCCCTTAAGCCATCACTTTTCTTTATTCCTCCAACAAAAACGCCTCATTTTAACCAATAAAATGAGGCGTTTTTACCCGCTAGCTTGGCTATTGAGCAGCAATCTATTCGCTGGCGTTATTAGTTAAAAAGGCGCGACTCTAGTAGCCGTGTGTGTGGCCATTTTTTTAGCCCTTTTACGCCTGCTAATATAGCTAGATCAAGTATCGGTTCTATCAGTACTACGCTTAAGTACGCCACCCCAAAGCTCGCTACGGCTGACACATTAGAAACACCAAAACCTTGACCGTAAAAAGCCCAGAACGCCACCCATATGACAATGCCACCTTGGTAAGTTAAGGATAATTTTAATGCCTGTGCATAACCAATATCCACATAAGCAGTACGTTCAGAAATCACCCGTCGTGATACCGCAGCCATCGCGAACAATGGCAACAATAAGGTCGTCACGTTCATGCCGTATTGAGGTAGGTCAAAAGGCGCAAAAACAACACCTTGTATTAACAGCCCCATAAACAGGCCTATCGACGCCGCCGCAGGACCAAAAATCAAAAATAAAGTGGAGCCAAGAATAAGATGGACTTCTGACACACCCACCGGCTGATGTGGCAATACCTGAAAAAAGAACAACACCAATGCACTGGTGATAGCACTTCTTCCTAACAAGGTCATTAGCCCCTTGTCGCGAATTGCATCAATAGACGATTTAGCCGATAAGCCCAACGCGGCGAATGCCGTTGCGTAACTCAAAACAATTTTAGCGCCAGTCACTACGCCTGGTTCAATATGCACTGTGTGCCTCCAATAAATGTTTCATACTCACCCGTATGATTTCAATTAAGCGATTTTTTGAAATACAAAAAATCTTAGAAAATAAAGGCCGGTCTCCGGACTCATAAGCAGCAACTTGGCCCTTCCCATTTTCACAGTGGACGCAAGCATGACTTCCTGACTTATTTACCGTTGCGGGGGCAGTACCAGGCTAGCTTCATCCTGAAGCGCACTGGTTTCCCGTTTAATCAGTTGCACTGACACCTTTATTCATACTGCTCAATTAAAGAGCAGATTCATCAAGCCTAAGAAGTTACTGTTAAATAAGCAACTCAAAAGTAAGCGTCCTAGGCGGCGAATGAAAAGACCGCGGGTTAACGCTACCTTCATTCTGTTTTATTACAAAAACGTTATGCAAATTAACGGAAAATGCGCTTCGCCCAAACCGTCAAACCGGCGGCAACGCTGCCAAAGTGGTCGCCATCAAGTACTGGAACATCGCCAATTCGCTGTTGGATTGCCGCTCTGATCACAGGGGATTTCGCAGAGCCCCCGGTCATGTAAATCACATCGGGCTGTACGCCGGCTTGCTTAATGGCGTCACTCATTAATGACAACATTTTCTCTAATGGGGGTTGGATTGACTCAGAGAACAGGTCTCGCGATATATCTCGGCTTAGCCCTTGCTCAATATAATCCAGAAAAACCTTATGATCCTGCTGATCAGACAAGGCAATCTTGGCTTCCTCTGCATTGCGCACCAAATGGTAGTTATGCTTTTCTTCGCGTAAATGTAAGAAACGTTCTAATAATTTAGGCTCGCTGGCATCCAAACGCAATTGCTCTATCTGCAGTTTCGTTTCGAGGCTATTAAAGGTCGCCAAAGCAGTGACATCATTGGTTGTAATGGCATTCCAATACAGCTGAGTTGGCATTGGCAGACCCGTCTTCAAATTAGAATCCATACCGAACAGTGGCATCAAATGTTTACCAGCAACACGGATATCTAAGTCATTACCACCAATCCGCTCACCGGTATGGCCTAAAAAGTCCGCACTTCTGTCTTCTTTAGAAGCAAAGTCAGGGCCCATTTTCACCATGGCACAATCTGTAGTCCCCCCGCCTATATCGACCACCAACACGGTTTGGTTTTGTGTCATTTTCGCTTCAAAATCCAAGCCTGCCGCAATCGGCTCGTATAAAAACTCGATCTCTTTAAAGCCCGCTCGCTTACCCGCTGTGGTCAGAATATCCAATGCTTGGCGGTTGCTGGCCTCGGCATCAATGCCTTGAAAATTCACCGGCCGTCCAATGACAGTGTGAGTCATTTCTTTGCCTAGGTTTTTCTCAGCTTGTTGCTTAATGTTTTGCATCATCGCCGTGACCACATCTTCAAAAAAATGAATGTGCTGCTCACGTAGTCCGCTGCCACCTAAAAATGATTTCGGCGATTTAACAAAGTAGCCGTCTTCAGGCCATTGATAATATTCAGAAAATGCAGCTCGACCAAAAAATAAGGTTTGTTCTCCAGCAGCAATGTCTTCTTCACGGCGGACACGTTGCGCGCGGGATAAAATCAGACGGCGCTGCTCGACAAAAACATCACGCTGTTGTTCATCCACTAGGTTTCTTGCCACTGACTCGGCAATCAAATCACGGTCTAATGCATACAAAGTGGACGGTAAAAAAGTATTTGTGCCTTCAAGAGGCACTAACCGTACTTTGCTATCTTCTTCTATACCGATTGCACAGTTCGATGTACCGTAATCAAATCCACAAATCATCTTTAATCTCTGCCTATCTTAACAATCAAAAAGGCCGCGGAAGATAACACATTCCCCGTAAATCTGTCAGCCTCTGCCGCACTGAGTCGTACTATTTATCACGCCGGTCACTTTTTATTAGTCAGCCAACTAAAAATCCCTATAATGACGTCGCTACATTTATAACGACAAAAAATACAACAAAGGATAGGCGTAGCGTCTTACCGCATTATTGATATTGGCTTAGCGTTTTATCAACAAGAAAAATGCTCATACAGGCCACCACAGAATTATAAATGGAGTTATTATGAATCTTTCGCTACAAGCCAAGATTACCTTACAGTCAGCGATCGTCGCGATCATCATCACCCTGAGCGTTGGCTTCCTTTCGTATTATGAATTCGAATCCTCCAACTCAGCCCGTATCCAAGCAGAAGCAGCATCTCAGGCCGATGCAATTTCTACTTATATAAACAGCTGGTCTGATGACCGCCGCAGCGCCTTAGTTGCGATGCGTAATAAAGTAGAAGCGCAGTTACAAACCAACCCAAATTTAAGCGAACAAGCGGTTCTAGACATTTTGCAGCAAGCCCAAACCAGCCTGCAGTTTGGCATGACATTTTTGGGGCTGGAAAACGGAAAAATGTATCGTCATGATCCCTCGCTAAACAGCGCCTCTTACGACCCAAGAGTACGCGGCTGGTATAAGGAGGCAAAATCTAAGCGCCAAGCGTATGTCACCGCACCGTATATTTCCGCATCCACCAAAAAGCTTTCTATGACGTTTGTTGAACCTATTATTATCAACGGGCAATTTAAAGGGGCATTAGGCGGATTAGTCTTCTTAGACTCTGTGATGAACCGTGTATTAGCGCTCAAGGTGCAAGGCGATGGTTACAGCACTTTATTTGACGCCAGCGGAAAAATCATTGCGACACAAAACGTCAAGCTAATCCTGAAACAAGCTAGCGAGTTAGCGCCTAATCTAAACCGCCAGTTCTTTAATCAAGTAAGTCATGCTCCGCAATTCACCGAGTTCACCTTAAAAGGTGAGAAGACCTTGATGTATACCAGCAAGATCGAGGGCAGCCCATGGATTTTAGGCATGATGATGAAGCAGTCGGTGTTAGAGGCACCGGTGCAAAACCTAGGGATAAAGACGCTTATTACCTCACTTATTATCATTCTGCTGGCGAGCTTAGTGGTCACTCAAGTCACTCGTTTGCTGTTAAAAGACTTGCGTCGTGTCTCTGATAGCATGGCACAAATTGGTAATGGCAATGGTGATTTAACACAACGCCTAACCACCAACGCCAAAGATGAAATTGCTGTGTTGGTTGCCAACTTCAATAATTTCGTAGAGTTACTCCATGGCACTGTTTCTCACCTTAAGAAAATAGGCCAACAACTTTCGCAGCAAGCTTCCTACGCTCACGACACCTCTAATGACAGCGCAGTGAAATTGGCTGAGCAGCAGCAAAACATTTCCATGGTGGCAACCGCGGTGCATCAAATGGCACTGGCCACTCAGGAAATAGCCAACAACGCCACGAATACGGCCAGTAATGCAGATGAAACTGTGGCAGCAAGTCGACTAGGCCAAGATCAAGTCGTTAAGAGCCAGCAAAGCATTTCAGCATTAGCCTCAGAAGTACAAGAAGTGGCTCATGTGATTAACAATGTCAGCAGCAACGCCAATGGCATCAGTGCCATTTTGACGACCATTTCAGGCATTGCAGAACAAACTAACCTACTAGCTCTTAATGCTGCTATTGAAGCCGCTCGTGCAGGTGAACATGGCCGTGGTTTTGCGGTGGTCGCAGACGAAGTCCGTGAACTTTCGCAGCGCACTTACAGCTCGATTGAAGAAATTCAAAAAATGATCGAAACTCTGCAAACCACGACGAAAAACGCCGTTTCTAAAATTCAAAAAAGTCATGAGCAAGCAGAAGGCAGTGTACTGGACGTCAATGAAGCGAAAGTGAGTCTAGATAATATTCAGCAATCTATCAGTTTAATTAATGACCGTGCCGCACAAATTGCCACCGCTACCGAAGAGCAAACCAGCGTTACCTCGGAAATCAACCAAAACACCAATGACATTCAGCAAGGTTCTGTCGAGCTTGTTGAGCTTTCTACGCTCAGCGCCAAGCGTGCAGAAGAGCTAAAAGCCTTAGCACAGGACTTAACTGACAACATCAACATGTTTAGAACCTAACAGCGAAGAGTACAAAACAAAAAATCCCCAAGCGGCTTAGCCGCTTGGGGATTTTTTTGGTGCTCAGGATAAATTAAAGCAAAGGAGAAACACCAATCAACATTTTGTGTAAGAAGAACACCATAGCAAACCAAGGCACAATAGATACCACGAAAGCAGCCAGATCCATATGCACGCCTATGTATTCTGGCTTAGCCACACCTGCGGCTCGATCACGGCGTCGCGCTACAGCAAAGCTAACAATTGACCATACTAAGAAACTTGCAAACAGCACGACGTCCGCTAAAGTGCCGTTACTTATTAAGTGTGCAAATGCCCATAATTTAACCGCAAGTAAAAAGGGGTGACCGACCATGGACTTCAATTTAGTGCCAGGAATTAACGCGGCTGCAGCAAAATAAAAAGACACCAAGACCAACAAGGAAGCAATTTGATGCGTCCACACTGGGGGATTCCACAACCAGATTGGCGCCTGACGAGTGTGCTCATAGCCCATGATAATAGAAGCAATGGCCAATAGCGTCAGTAAACCAAAACGCATTCGCCAACGTAGCGCACCATTTTTTGCCATACTACGAGCGCGCCACTCTGAAGCAAAAATATGCAAAGAATGCAGGCCAAAGAAAATGACCAGACCGATTACTAAATTCCACATAGAACCAAGTTCCTTAACCATCTAGGTAAACCAAAGCTGCCTTCCATCATCCTGAAAAAGACAGCCACGTTAAAATGAAGTGTTTTTACCAAGCCACTTCAATCGCGTAAACACCACTTTCTACTCGGTCGCTTCTTTCAAAGTGCTTTTAAAGCACCAAAGACGCCACCCACCCCATGACCAAAAGTGGCAAGTTATAGTGCAAAAAAGTCGGAATAACACTGTCTCGAATATGATCATGCTGGCCATCTGCATTGAGACCTGAAGTTGGCCCTAATGTCGAGTCAGAAGCAGGCGAACCCGCATCACCGAGCGCCGCTGCGGTGCCAACCAAAGCCACTACCGCAATTGGGCTAAAGCCTAACTGCATTGCCAATGGCGTGTAGATGGTAGCGATAATAGGAATAGTACTAAAGGATGATCCAATGCCCATGGTGACGATCAACCCCACCAACAACATACTCGCAGAGGCAATGGCTTGATTTGATCCTAACCAACTACCTAATAGGTTGACCAAGGAGTTCACCTCACCGGTTGCTCGAATAACGGCGGCAAAACCTGCGGCACTGATCATAATAAAACCGATCATAGCCATCAACTCAACCCCACCAGAAAGCACTGTCTGTGATTGTTTCCAGCTAATTTGCCCGGTCACAAAATACACGGCTAATCCACTTAGCGCGCCAAAAATCATTGATCCAGTGTACAGTTGTACGACCAATGCCATGACGATAGCGACCGCTGAAATCACAATCGCTTTCGGACTCGGTAACACAATAGAGTTGGCATCAAACTCATTATCCGATGCTGTGTATTCACGCGGTTTACGATAACTAACAAACACGGCGATTAACAAACCAATCACCATACCCGTTGCCGGTAACCACATGGCAGGGGCGATCGCACTAGGATCTACCTTTAATCCATTAACCGCCAAATTGCTGGCGAGTAATTGATGCAAGAATACGCCACCAAAACCGACTGGCAATACCATATAGGGTGTCACCAAGCCGAAGGTCAAAACACATGCAATGAGTCGACGATCCAACTTTAAGTAGGTCATAACATGCAACAAGGGCGGAACCAGAATAGGAATAAAGGCAATATGCACCGGGATTAGGTTTTGGCTCATTATCGCCATGATCAATAAAATACTACAAAGCAGGGTTCGCATAAGAGCGATATGCTGATGCGATGGAGAGTCGCTAATCTTAGTGATGATTTTATGGGCCATCCAATCGGTCAAACCAGAGCGAGAAATCGCCACGGCAAAGGCGCCCAACATCACATAACTTAGTGCAATAACAGCCCCCTCTCCCAGCCCCTGCTCAAATACTTGGGTGATTTTTAACAGGCTCATCCCACCCACTAACCCTGCCGTGATTGCACTAACGCATAATGAAATCACCACATTTAAACGTGCTACACTTAATATCAACATTAAGGCAACACCAACAACAACCGCATTCATCTCAACATCTTCCTAACAGCATACTGTGCTCACCGACAAATAAGCACTGGGCATGGTCCAAATGGCGACAAGCCCATAAAAAAGCCACATTAAGTGACAAGCGAAGGCGGCATTGTAGGGGAGCAAGATGATTTCTCAAGAAGAAATTGGCAGATAATGACATTTTGTCTTATTTACTCGCGTTATGTGCGCTCGCTAATAGACAGAAGTTAGGTGAATGACGCACCAATCAAGTTTTATTTTGCAAGGTTTTTTCTGCATAAATGAACGGCTAAAATAGTAAAAACGAGCTAGAAAGTGCCCCCATTTTTGCTCTAGAATACGCCTTTTTTAAGAATGAGCCCTTGCCATGATCAAGACACCGTATTATCTCATTGATAAAGCCAGTCTTCTGCACAACTTAGAGAAGATTGCTTACGTGCGCCAACAATCTGGCGCCAAATCGCTTTTGGCGCTGAAATGTTTCGCGACTTGGTCTGTATTTGATTTAATGCAAGAGTACATGGATGGAACAACCTCTTCTTCCTTGTACGAAGTTAAATTGGGCAAAGAGAAGTTCCAAGGCGAAACTCATGCCTACAGCGTCGCTTACACCGACGATGAAATTGCCGAGGTGCTCGACAATAGCGACAAGATTATCTTTAACTCGATTGGCCAATTAACACGCTTTAAAGACGCCAGTGAAAACCACACGCGTGGCCTACGCGTTAACCCTCAAGTCAGCACGTCTGATTTTATTATTGCCGACCCAGCTCGTCCTTTTAGTCGTCTAGGGGAATGGGACCCAGAAAAAATCGCCACCGTGATCGATCAAATTTCTGGCTTTATGTTCCATAATAACTGTGAAAACGACAGCTTCGAACGCTTTGACGAGATGCTGACTCACATTGAAACTCGCTTCGGTCATTTGATTAAACAAATGAAATGGGTCAGCCTAGGCGGCGGCATTCACTTTACCGGTGAAAACTACCCGCTGGATCGCTTCTGCCAACGCCTTAAGGACTTTGCCGATAGTTACCAAGTGCAAGTTTATCTTGAGCCTGGCGAAGCGGCGATCACCAACAGTACCACCTTAGAAGTGTCTGTATTGGATACCTTATTTAACGGTAAAAATTTAGCCGTGGTAGATAGCTCCATTGAAGCGCATATGCTGGACTTATTAATCTATCGTGAAAACGCTAAAATGGCCCCTTGTGACGGCGACCACGAATACATGGTGTGTGGCAAATCTTGCTTAGCGGGCGATATTTTTGGCGAGTTCAAATTTAATAAAGCATTACAGGTGGGTGACCGTTTGTCTTTTCAAGATGCGGCCGGTTACACCATGGTGAAAAAGAACTGGTTTAACGGTGTTAAGATGCCGTCTATTGCCATACGCCAATTGGATGGCAGCATCGAGGTTGTGAGGGAATTCGACTATAACGACTTTGTGCAGAATCTTTCTTGATCACAAGTTGAGACGGTTCACACTTTTTATTTTGGAGAGAGCGTTACTATGAAAAAAAATGTCCTAATTATCGGTGGTGGAGGCGTGGCCCGTGTTGTGGCTCATAAATGCGCCCAACACAATGACACACTGGGCAATATCGCAATTGCCTCCCGTAGCGTTGCAAAATGCGACGATATTGTAGCCAGTGTCCTAGAGAAGGGCAGCATGAAAGTTGAGGGTCGCATTCAGGCATACGCTCTTGATGCTCTTGATGTTCCCGCCACAGTGAAACTGATTAACGACACAGAATCTGAAATCGTTATTAACGTCGGTTCTGCTTTCATTAATATGTCTGTACTTGAAGCTTGTATCGAAACTGGTGTGGCTTACCTAGACACAGCCATTCATGAAGATCCTGCGAAAATCTGTGAAACACCACCATGGTATGCAAACTACGAATGGAAACGCCGCGAACTATGTAAAGACAAAGGCGTAACCGCTATTCTTGGCGTAGGTTTTGATCCAGGTGTGGTAAATGCTTACGCGGCATTGGCTTACAATGATTACTTTGACAGTGTTAGTGATATCGATATTATCGACATCAACGCAGGTAGCCATGGTAAATACTTTGCTACCAACTTTGACCCAGAGATCAACTTCCGTGAATTCACCGGTCGTGTTTACTCTTGGCAAGATAGTGCATGGCAAGAAAACAAAATGTTTGAAATCAGCCGCACAGATGACCTTCCAGTCGTCGGCAAGCAAACCGCTTACATGACAGGCCACGACGAAGTTCACTCGATTTCACAAAATCTAGACGTGCCAAATGTACGCTTCTGGATGGGCTTTGGCGAGCATTACATCAATGTCTTCACTGTTCTTAAAAGCCTAGGTCTATTGTCTGAGCAACCAGTGAAAACAGCCGAAGGCTTAGAAGTCGTTCCGCTTAAAGTGGTTAAAGCCGTGCTTCCTGACCCATCTTCTTTGGCACCAGAATACACAGGCAAAACCTGTATCGGCGATGTGGTAAAAGGCATCAAAGACGGTAAAGAGAAAGAAGTCTTTATCTACAATGTGGCAGACCACAAGGACGCTTACAACGAAGTAGGCAGCCAAGGTATCTCTTATACGGCGGGTGTACCACCTGTAGCGGCCGCTATCCTTGTGGCGAATGGCACCTGGGACGCAAAAGAAATGCGCAATGTGGAACAACTGGATCCAAAACCTTTCTTAGGTTTGCTAAATGAAATGGGCTTACCAACTCGCATTAAAGATGAAGATGGCGACCGCCCTTTCACTTTTAATCAATAAGCCAATACCAGAACACAGGTAACTTAATAGCCTCGCACTGCGGGGCTATTTTTTACCTATCGCGCTAAGCGGCTCTTATCATTGTTTTCTTGGGTAAAAATAAGCCTCGCCACCTATACTTGCTCGCGGCCGCTCGCTACTATTGTCTATTCCACAAAAAAGCCAGCGCTTCATTGTAAAGCCGACGAAAAGAAGCGTTCAACTGATTAATTAATAACGCGCAATAACGCTTTCTAGCATTCTGCAATTAAGGATAACTTCATGAAGTACAACGTTAAAATGCTAGCCATAACGGCCGCGATTTCCCTAGCATTAGTGGGCTGCGCCTCATCGCCGAACGGCGCCGCCGTACCAAGCAAAGCCGATACTGAAGCTCAGTCACAGTTATCCTCAGAGATAGAAGCCGTGAGCACGGCTATCAACAAAGCCTCGGTCACACTGGCTTCGGCAAAAGATGGGCAACTCGATTGGTTTGCCACCGATCACGTTGACAAAGCTCAGCAAGCGCTCGATAAAGCCAAACAATTCTATGCGGAATTTGCTAATGACCCAAGCGAAGCTAATGACAGCATAGGCTTTTTTAACTCTCAAACCAATATGGAAGCAGCACTCGAAAACCTAAGTGTCTTTAACGCAACAATCAGCCAAGCAGAAGCCATTCGAGAACAATCGCTTAGCATCTTAGAAGATGCCTTTGCTAACCGAAAACAACTGCAAGCCATTGGCTCAGATAAGCTTTACCCGACCACTTATAAGCAGCTGGACAGCGAACTAAAAAGCCTTGTAGATCAAGTTGCTGCTAGCAAAACGGATGCGGCCATCAAGGCGCAACCTTCGTTATTAGGCAAACAACGTGAACTAGAAATCAAAACCGCCATCAAGGTCTATTTGTCAGATGCCAAAGACAAGCTTAAAAGACTTGAGCTGGCGCTGGTAAAAAACTATGCACCACAGACATTAGCACAAGCTTCTGCGGCATTAAGAGAGGCGGAAGCTTTTATTGCAGCAGAACCAAGAGCAACGGCCAAAATCCAAGCAAAAGCAGCTGGAGTGATGTTTGCTATTAACCATGCAGAGCAAGTATCTATTGCGGTGAAAAAGCTGCGCGCTATGCCTCAAAGCGCCAATGAAAGTTATATTTTGAACATAGAAAAGCTGCTACTGGCGATCTCTAATGAACTCGGTGCCGTCGATTCCCGTGACCAAAGATTGAGTAAACAGGGGCAACTGATTGTCCAATTCATCAAAGACAGCATGAAAAACGAGCAAGCGGTTCAGACCGCTCAGCAAGCGCTCAAAGACACCATCGCTAAGCAAAATAACAGCCTCGACCTGCTCAATCAGCAAATTGACACGCTCAACAGCAAACTTGCGGATAAAACAGCGTATGTAAATTCTCTGCAGAATCAGGTTGCGAATTTAATGACACAACTTGAAATAGTAAAAAAGTCAGCTCAACTAAAAACTACCGCTGAGCAACCCACTGCCGCTGCCGCTGATGCCATTGAAACATCATCTGCACCAAGCGCTGACAGCAACGCGCTTGAAGAAACCACAAACGACACGAGTACAGCAACAGAGCGCAACGAGGATGCGACTAATACAGACAATGGCTGAGGTTAAATCCCCCTCCCCCATCTCCTTAAGTTAACCATCGCTAAGAAAACAGTCGGTCACTATGACAGACTGTTTTCTATCCTCCCTTAAAAAACCACCTTGGGCTCAGATCTTGCTATAATCTCCTGGCACAACTATCGTCATTTTTAACCATTATTCATTTTTCAGACGCACATTTATTACTTTCTCTCGTGTCTTTTTTACTTCTTTAGAGCCAACACTATGTCCGCCACTCACACCTTTTCAAACCTTATTCCTGATGCCATCCTCGATGCAGTCGAATCCACTGGACTATGGAGCGATTCACGTATCTACCCGCTCAATAGTTATGAGAATAGAGTCTATCAAGTAGGGATTGAAGAGAGTTCGCCGGTCATCGCTAAGTTTTACCGCCCAGGCCGCTGGAGTGAGGCTCAAATCCGTGAAGAGCATGAAACCTTGCTCACATTGCAAGAACAAGGCACCCCTGTCGTCGCTCCCTTGGCATTCGAAGGCAAGACACTGTTCCTACATAACGGCATCTACTTTGCGCTTTCGCCAAAACTGACAGGACAACATCCTGAAGCCGATAACCTCGACCAACTCTATCAACTTGGCGAGTTAATCGGACAGCTTCATCAAGCCATGTCAACGCCCTTTACCCATCGTGTTAGCGTGTCGCCTTTGCTGCAAATAGAGCAAGCCGCGGCGAGCATTTTAAACGCTGAATATTTGCCTCAACGCCTCAAGCCTGACTATCAAAAACAAATAGCCCGCCTCCATGAAATGTGTGTAGCACAACTGCACAATTACTGGCCCACACAACTTCGTCCTGTTCATGGGGACAGCCATCGCAGTAACTTAATGCTTCACAATGATCAATTTCATCTTCTCGACTTTGATGATTGCCAAAACGGCGTGGCCGTTCAAGACCTTTGGCTACACTTAACACAGACGGAAAATCCAAGGCAGCAACTCAGTGAAATAATCGAGGGCTATGAAAGCTACTTGCCTTTCGATATTCGCGAACTAGGCTTAATTGATGTGTTTAAAAGCGCGCGAATAGTCAACTACGCGGCTTGGTTACAACAACGCTGGCATGATCCTGCTTTTGTCAAAGCTTTCCCTTGGTTTGCCAGCGAGGAGTATTGGATCAATCACTTAAATGAACTTAAGAGTTGTGAACGTGAATGGGGAAACATGTCTCGATGAATCCATTAGAATCAAAACTCGACGCTCTATTTGGCTTTAATCAATTCCGCCAAGGCCAACAACAAACCATTCAGCAATTACTGGCAGGCCACTCCTCATTAGCCGTGTTCCCCACTGGTTCTGGTAAGTCATTATGCTATCAATTCACCGCCACCCAGCTGCCTAACCTCACCTTGGTGATTTCACCACTCATTGCCTTGATGCACGATCAATTAGATTTTTTACGCAGCAAGGGCATCGCCGCCGCCAGCTTAGATTCAAGCCAGAGCAAAGAAGACAGCCAAGCGGTCATGGAAGGCGTACAAAGCGGTCATATCAAAATTCTGATGATTTCCGTTGAGCGCTTTAAAAACGAACGCTTTCGCCGATTTATTAAACAAGTGCCCATCTCGATGTTAGTCGTTGATGAAGCGCACTGTATCTCTGAATGGGGGCATAATTTTCGCCCCGATTATTTGAAGTTGCCTCATTATCAGCAAGAGCTTCGCATTCCTCTAGTATTACTGCTGACGGCAACAGCAACACGGCGTGTACAAAAAGACATGGCGCAGAAATTTAACATCTACCCTGAGCACATAACCCAAACTGGGTTTTATCGCGCCAATTTAGACATCGAACTGATTCCAGCCTCCAGCGAAAGCAAGATGTTTGAGCTTAAAAAAGTACTTAACGAGGTAAAAGGCCCTAGCATTGTCTATGTCACGCAACAGAAAACAGCAGAAGAGATTGCCAATACACTGATGGCAGAGGGCTTTCCTGCACAGGCCTATCATGCAGGGTTAAAAGACGATGTCCGGCGCCAGATTCAAGCTAACTTCATGTCCGGTCAAACACCAATTATTATCGCTACTATTGCATTTGGTATGGGAATCGACAAAGCGGATATTCGCCTCGTGGTGCATTATGATTTACCTAAATCGATCGAGAACTACAGCCAAGAGATCGGCCGAGCTGGGCGTGATAATTTAGCCAGCCGTTGTGTGATGCTCGCCAGTCTAGATGGTCTCCACACATTAGAGAATTTTGTCTATGGTGACACCCCTCAACGCCATGAGATAGAAACTTTGCTGGACCAAATTAAACAGCAAACAGTCCACGATGAACAGTGGCATACAGATCAATGGGAAACCCAACTTTATGGCCTTTCCAACCAAACCAACATTCGCTCGTTACCCTTAAAAACATTGTTGGTACAGCTCGAAATGCTTGACGCAATAGAGCCAAAATACAGCTATTACGCCGATGTTCGATTAAAATGGGAAACGGATCGCTATGCCTTTAAAGCACTTGTACCAGCTGAACTGCAGCCCTCTTATGAGGCTATCTTAAACGGCATTCAGTACAAGAAAATTTGGGGAGCTCCCAATTTCGATGCCATTTATCAACAAGCAGGTTTATCTCGAGGAGAGGTATTACAAGCGTTAGAATACCTCGCAGATCAACATGCAATCACATTGGAAAGCAAAGGGCTTACTGAGGTTTATCAAGTGAATACTCAGTTTTTTCAGCAAGCAACGCTAGTTAACCAACTCAGTCAGTATGTTGACGAAAAAGAAAGTTCTGAAATAGAACGCATCGCCACCATGATTCGTTTTTTCCAACTTGACCGTTGTTTGAATCACAACTTAGCGAAGTACTTTGGTGATCAAAACGCGCCCGAGCAATGCGGCCACTGCTCAGTATGCAAAGGTAAGGTATTGGCCTTTGAGGCACTCGCTTCTGAGCAACAAAACTGGCAGCAAGACCTTAGCCATTATGCCCAAGAGTTTACCCTACATATGCAAAACAAAAGCCCAACTACGAAAGTCACTGAAGTGCTTATCACTCGTTTCTTAACTGGGCTAACGCAACCTATTTTCACTAAAGTAAAAGCCCGCCAGCTGTCGGGCTTTGCCAAATTTGAGCATCTAGCTTATCGGGATGTGCTAGATGCCGTAAAGGCACAGAGCCATAGCGATTTTTAGCGCATAAAACGCTCAAACACAGCACCAAATTGCTCGCGTAAAGCGGACTCATAAACTTCTTTTGCCGATTCTTGATTGGCTAAAGACACACGCTCTCGTAACTCTGAGTCCGTTAGCAACTTGCTCATCAAGTCTGCCAACTCTTGATTGTTCGAACCTTCATATACAAACTCAGCCGCATCATTGCGAATAATTTCACTGGCTCCAACCCATTTAGTTGTAATGACTGGTGCACCACATGCCATCGCTTCAGCAACCACACGCCCAAACTCTTCAATACGAGCTGGCAGTACAAAAATATCCAGTGCATTAAAATACTCTTCTACATTATTAATGATAGGAAGTGTGCGGATTCTATGTTTATAAGGAGAATTATCAAGAATAGCCTGGAACTCTGGCGTTAACTTGTCTTTGCCCACGAACACAAAATGCGTCTTTTCGGCGATCTCTTTTGGCAGCAAGTTTATCGCTTCAAAAAAACGGTCTACACCACGTTTTTTGAAGTTGCCAGAGGTGACTAAGCCGACTAAAAACTCATCTTCTTTTATCCCTAGTTCATGCCGGATTTTTACGCGAGTAGCTGAGGGTAAGCGTTTAAATTGATTTTCATCAATCGCGGGGTAAATGACGGAAATGTCTTCTTCAGGCACATTAAAGCGCTCTATTAACTCGTTTTTAGCTAAATATGAGTTCGCAACAATGTGTTTGAACTGATGATTCTGGAATATTGGTGTGTGTGTCAAATACATTTCATCGTCTTTAGGAAGGGGCTTACCATGTATCTTCTCACAAGCCAGATGCACACAATTATGAATAAAATGAACATCAGGATATTGCAGGTCTCCATGCCCTATCAAGACGTCTGCTTTCAATTTTTTAGCTAACTTCAACGTTTCATTGCTAAACTGAATTCTACGTTTAAACTTCTTCTGCCAAAAAAAGCGCTTTGATTTATGGGAAATCCCACCACTTTTTTCTATATCTACTACATTCGCATTTTCAGAAACAGTATGCACTTCACAGCCCATTGAACGAAAATACTTAATCTCTTCATGCACGCTGCGACAAGCACCTGAATACGTCTTCTCAAGGTTCTGTTTCGATATCAAAATGGTTTTCATAGTCTTAAAGAAAATCCTCTTAGCCTGTTAAACGGCAAAAGGGAAATAGTAGCAATAAAAGCACTGCAAGGTGTAGCGCTTAAATGGAATGCAGGGAAGCCATAACGCTTTTTCTTCGCGAATTTATCAAATCAACGCCCCTAAAAAAGCACCTATGGCGCGTCAACCTAGAAGCACAGCAGCTCAATTTAGAACAACACGCTACTTGTGGTGAAGCACCCACCCCTTCAGGTTAGCATCAAAGCTACCCCAAATCTGATAACCACTCTTTATTTGTAGTATTATATTATGGTAAGTTATGTTGAATGACTTGCTACTCATTAGAACGGGCTACCTAAGCCCCCTAAAGAGCAGTAATTCGACATAGAAATACTCAAATCGCCATGGTGTGCATGCCTGCACATTATGGGGTACTAACAATAAAAACGAGAGCAAAGACACAAAGCTCGAACGAATGAGTAGGAGTTTGACATGGCGAGAGATCATCAGCAGCTTGCTAAAGATGCGATTGAGTTGGTTAGACCAGCGATAGATAAATTGTTTGAGCAAACCAACCGAAAAGAACTGCATATTGTCATCATGGACCCCAGAGTAAAGCCTTGGGAGTCTACATTTGAAGACGCCATTCTTTATCAAGAATCTATCCAGAACTCACCGTGGAGCACCCCCTTTGATGTTCTCGCTAGAAACAAAGCCGCCCAGGCTTGGCGTGATAGAAGTGCTAATCTCATGCACCAAACTATCCATCCCTCTTCATTACGTGACGATGATGTTCCCTTCTATGGCTCTTTTGTCTATGGGGATATCGTCGTTGCTTGCAGTGGCGTTCAACAATGGTTTGACATGTTAGTAAGTGGCTGGATTGCTCTGGCCTTTGAACAGTTAGCCATGGCTGATTATCAGCAAGCTAACAACAGCTGAACAACTCAGCAGTAGAAAAACAGTTAGAAATCAAAAATAAATATAAGAAAGGACTAAGTCATGAAAAAGATAATTAGAAATACCATGGTTCTCGCTGGCATTTTAGCCTCTGCGACCGCCTTCTCTGCCGATTACCCAAGCAAAAATATCCGCTTAGTTGTGCCATTTGGCGCTGGCGGCGGTACTGATGCAGTTGGTCGCACCCTGGCTAACAGTGCAAAAGACATACTTGGCACCAACATTTCTATTATGAACCGAACCGGTGGTTCCGGTGCGGTCGGCATGAGCTATGGCGCTCAACAAAGAGGCGATGGTTACACCTTAACGGTCGTCACTCGTGAAATAGCCTCTCTGCCACAAATGGGGTTGATGCAACATACTGCCGATGATTTCAAACTAATTCGCATGGTCAACCTAGACCCTGCGGTTGTCTTAGTTAATAAAGACAGCAAATTCAATAACATCAATGATTTAATTAAAGAAGCGAAAGCCAATCCTGGAAAAGTAAAGTTCGCCTCAACCGCAGCGCCAAACTTCTACTTAATCGCCCTGCAAAAAGACCAAGGCATCCAGCTTAATGCAATCCCTTACAATGGTTCCTCAGAGGCCATTCCATCTGTCTTAGGTGGGCACACCGCAGTGACTATGGTGACTCCTGGTGAAGCTATTTCTCAGCTGAGATCAGGACAGTTAAAAGCCTTAGGGGTCATGTCAAAAGAGCGTATTTCTTATATTCCAAATGTACCTACCTTAATGGAGCAAGGGGTTAATGTGACCAGTGGTACTTGGCGCGGTATCGGTGCGCCAAAAAACACTCCAGACGACATCATTACCACTCTCGGTACCGCCTTTGATCAAGCCATGGCATCTGATGAATTTAAAGGCTTCATGGCGAAAGGGGCAATGACTATCCACAATATGGATGCCGCTGAGTTTACCCAGTTTGTTAAAGACGATACCAAGTCTTTAGGGGAATTGATTAAGTAATTATAAAAACATAAAGGGTCGACAACTAACCCACGTTGACCCTTTTGTAATTACTAGATTTTGTTTATTTCAAAGGATTTTTTCTATGTTTAATAGAAACATCGTTTTTCCTATATTAATCATCATTATCAGTGCAGTAATATTGGCGTTTATCCCTCAGTTCACTGTACCTATTTATTACCAGCAAGACGCTAGTGTTGGCGCTAAGTTTTTTCCAACCGTTTTGGTCATTGCACAAATCATTATCTGTATAGCCTTACTGATTCAACATCAGAAGAATAAACAGAAAATAAAAAAAACCAGTGCCATTTTTTCAAAAACGTCTCTTTTTGGATTATGCTTTTTAGTGCTTTATGCGGTGCTTATTGGTCTTCTTGGCTACCTGATTGCCAGCCTAATATCATTTACTTTGTATCTAGTCTATTTAAAAACTAAAACGCTTTCTTACTACCTTTTCGCCTATTCTTTTGTTGTCGCTATTTATTACCTATTTAGCCATGTATTTATCATTTCCCTTCCTGAAGGCATTATTTTTTAGAGGCTTCTATGATCGATCATTTATTAGTCGGCCTTGGCGCTGCATTTAGTTTAGCGATATTCCCTGTTCTTATCTTTGGTGTCTTAGGAGGGATTATTCTAGGTGCTCTACCAGGCCTGACCGCGACCATGGGGGTCGCCATATTATTGCCCTTTACCTTTGGAATGGAAGCTACCGCCGCCATGGTCATGCTAATCGGCGTCTATATTGGTGGTATTTTTGGCGGTTCTATTTCTGCTATTTTATTAAAAACACCAGGAACACCCGCGTCTGCAGCAACTGTGTTGGATGGTTACTCTCTTACCGAAAAAGGCGAAGCTGCTCGCGCATTGAGCATTGCTGCGGTGGCCTCTTTTGTCGGTGGCTTGATAAGCACACTGGTGTTAATCGCCATTGCTCCCATGTTAGCGGAATTTGCATTACGATTTAATGCACCAGAATACTTTGCTCTGGCACTGTTTGGCTTAACCATTATTGCTAGTGTGTCTTCGAAGAGCATTTTAAAAGGCTTATTGGCTGGCACCATTGGCTTATTGATTTCAACTGTCGGCTTAGACCCTATCAGTAGCGTCCCAAGATTTACCTTTGGCGTAATGGATCTCTACAATGGCATCAATGTTATCCCAGTTTTAATTGGTTTATTTGCCATTTCAGAAGCACTAAATCAATTAGAGAAATTACATTCGAAAGAAAAAGTAGCGGCGAAATTCAGTAATAAACTGATGAGTTTAAAAGACCTTAAAAACATTCTACCAACGTCAATAAAAAGCGCATTATTTGGCACCTCAATTGGCGCTGTGCCAGGTGCGGGTGCAGATATTTCAGCATTTGTTTGTTATAACGAAGCGAAACGAGTCTCCAAAAATCCCGATGAATTTGGCAAGGGTGATATCAAGGGACTCGCGGCGGCCGAAGCAGGTAATAATGGCGTAACAGGAGGATCACTCGTTCCTTTATTAACATTGGGGGTACCTGGCGATGCGGTAGCCGCCGTGTTACTAGGCGCATTGATTGTGCAAGGTTTAACTCCTGGCCCTCTTCTGTTTACTCAGAACCCAGAAATCGTCTACGGTATCTTTAGCTCTATGTTAGTGGCTAATATTGCCATGTTATTGATCGGCTTATTAGGTATTCGCTTTTTCTGTCAGATTTCTAAAGTCCCTAAGTCATTGATGATCCCCATCATTATTTTCTTATCCATTGTTGGGGCTTATGCAATCAACAACTCAATGTTTGATGTGGGCATCGCCATTACTTTTGGCGTACTTGGCTTTATATTGAATAAGTTGGAAGTTCCAACCTCTCCCATCTTGCTGGCCATTATTTTAGGGCCTATGGCAGAGAGCAACTTAAGAAAGTCATTGTTAATGTTTGAAGGCAGTTGGTCATTCTTATATGAAAGACCTATTGCCCTAGCATTCATATTACTGGCTGTGTTCTCACTTTGGTCAACCATCAGAAGGCACAGAAAACACCGCTAGTTCCACTTAGCAAACTAACTTCAACTCTTGCTTTAGGCTTCTCAGAATGCACATCTGATGAAGTCTAAAAGCCCTTATTTATCTTTCCCTTGTCGCAATCTCTAGCTCGAACCTCGCTAGAGCGCTTCCCTGTTCTCCAGTACTCCCAAGATAACGCTTGAAAAGTGGCCTTATGCTGGCAAACAAAAAACGCCTCTAAAAAGAGGCGCTTTGACCATAACGGCATTAGATATTAATGGCTAACAGTTACGCATTCAATTTCATGAAATAGTCGAATATTTCAGGAACATTGCCATTGCCCATATCCAAATCCACGCCTGCTTGAAGGTTCGCTGACGTTCCTTCCGCAATTTGAGAACGCGTGCCAAGATCTTCTACCATCTTCAAAAAATAGCCTAAATCTTTATTAGCGTTCGCAATAGAGAAGCCCAGATCACTATTGTTATCAATTGCGTAGTTTTTACAAAAATGCATAAAGGGTGAGTTTGAAGGGCCTGTCGACATGATGTCAAATAATTGCTGACGATCAACCCCAGCTCGGTCCGCTACGGCAAACGCTTGAGACATTGCCGTTACTGTGGTCATACCCATAAAATTGTTGATCAGTTTAGTCGTGTGTCCCGCACCTAACGCCCCTAAATGGAAAACATTTTCACCTTGCTGCTCAAGAATAGGTTTTACTTTCTCAAAAGTTTCCACATCTCCGGCCGCCATAATATTCAGCAAACCGTCTTTCGCATGAGCCGGTGTACGACCTAAAGGAGCATCAATCATGCCCGCACCTTTAGCGGCCAAATCGGCGCCAATTTTACGTGTTGAAGCTGGAATAGAAGTACCAAAATCAATCAGCACCGCCCCCTCTTTTATGCCCGCTAAGATACCGTCATCCGCATAAACCAAGGCTTCTACGACATTTGAAGTTGTTAAACACAACATCACGATATCACTCGTTGCAGCCAATTCTTTTGCAGAGACTGAGGCTGTCGCTCCGCGAGCGACACAAGCGGCAACCGCTTCTTTATTTAAATCCATGACATTAAGCTCAAACCCTCTGTTTTGCAGGTTTTCCACCATGTTGCCGCCCATTAAGCCTAGCCCGATAAAGCCAATAATAGGTTTCGCCATTTTTATTCTCCTAATGATTCAAATGCCACGATAGGTTTAGCATTATTTTATTTGTATGATTATATTATCATAATGTTTTTTAGCTAAGAAACAAAAGATAATGCTTTACGCCATATCTGTCGATAAAAAGCTGAGAGTCAAAGGAAAGTAGCGAATAACGAGGTGCAGCTAAGGGGTAAGATGATTAGGGCAGGTTTGAATAAAGCCCTGAAGGGCAGGGCCTAAAAACGGGTATTCTTTATTAAACACCTAATTAATAGGTCTACTCTATTTAGATTCGATGCTTGCCGCGGGCTGCAAGCTTTTAACCACAGCAGAGAACGAGCTGGCTCCTTAGTTAACAACTAACGAGACGTGAAATGACATAAAAAATGCTACCTTCGCTTGGTTTGAATTCAAACAGATGCCTCTTCTATTAAAGAAAACACGCTTAGCTGGCCACTGACTATTTGCAGTTTCTGGCGTTTCGTAAGTTGTTTAACCCGATACTCCAACACCAAAGCATTACTTCTACTGCCAACAGTTTGATGCCATACAAGCTCTAAGGGGCCTTTTCCGTTTAAATATCGTGCGCCCCCTTTTTTGATTCCTGAGTGCTCTTTGAAACGGCGCGCTACATCTGTCGTAACCCCAGTATAAAGGGTATCAAGGCGGGTTTTAATAATATAGAGGCTCCATTCACTCATGAGATAACTGTTACTCTGTTATAGAAAAATAAGATTATCTAACCTCCTATCATTAACAGCAAGGTCGATGCCGTTGCTAGCCCCATACCATAATTAAACGCTCGTTGACGTTTGTCATCTGTTAGCCAGCGACGAATCGCAACCCCAGCCCAGGCCCAAAGCGTAATGGCAGGAAAGCCCATGCAGGCAAATAAGACAATGATCCAAAATCCGGATTGCACATACAAATCGCCAGCCAAAGAAAACGAGCTAACACAACCCACAGACATCATCCAAGCCTTCGGATTGACGTACTGAAACAGTGCCGCTTGCCACCAGCGCATGGGCGAAGACGACTGTTTGGCGCTCGCTAGCTGGCCAACCGGTGCACTCGCGACTTTCCAAGCAAGCCATAATAAATACGCCCCACCGACCCATTTCAAAACAGAATATATCGGCGGATAAAGTACAAACAGCGCCCCCATACCCAGCAACACAGAGAGCAATAAAGACGCCATGCCTAACACAATACCAATCATATGGGGCAAGGTACGTCGAAAGCCAAACTGTGCGCCAGAAGCCAACAGCATCATATTATTTGGACCGGGCGTCACCGACATAATAAAAGCAAATAGCGCCAACGCCAAAAAGAAAGACAAGTCGGTAATCATGATGCTTCTCCCTTGCGCTTGGTGTGCGTCAGGTTACTCACAAACCCCATTATGCTGGCTTTGGATAGTTCAGCCTGACAAGCCTCATGGCTCAACCCCATATCTTGCATTTGAGCGGCACTCACAGTCGCCAGAGCTTTTCGTGTTTGATATCGCACAATGCAATATTGGACATGAGTTAATAACGAAATAATCAGCATAATCTAGCTCCCTTTGTTAGCCACGCTCTTATTGTACTGTCATTAGCTAGGTGTTTTTCTTCTTTCACCAAAAATGCCTCCAACAGAAGAGCCTCTGTGTATGAATAGCTACTATAAAGATGAGCACAAAAACAATACAGATCCAGAAAACTACTTTTTCAGCCATACAGAAATGGCTTTTATTATCTGTATGGAGACAATATGCTAAAACTGTATGGTAATTTTGTCAGCGTTATACGGCTACAATAATCCCCTCAATACACCCCCTAGCAGGAGATAACTCAATGACACTCTACCAAGATTTATCTGAACGATTAAAAGAGCACATTGAGTTGGGATTCTACAAGCCTGGGGATAAGCTGCCTTCTGTGCGCCAGTTATCTCACGAACATGGAGTGAGTATTTCTACGGTACAAGAAGCCTATCGCCAACTAGAGCAAGAAATATTAGTCGAGGCGCGCCCTAAATCAGGCTACTTCGTGATGCCAAAACAGCGCGTCGACAATCTTCCCAACGTATCACGCCCGCCACAGAGGCCGCTAGAAGTCTCCCAATGGGAGGAAGTGTTTAATTTATTGATGATTGGCGACAATAAAAAAGGCGTTCAATTACAGCACGCCATGCCAGACATGACGACTCCTACTTTAAAGCCTCTGCTGAAAACATTGGCCGACCTCAGCAAACAAAAACCAGAATTGGGCTTAGGTTATGGCGACCTTAGAGGATCTGAAGAATTACGCACCCAACTCTGCCGCTTAGGCGTTGCCTCTGGTTGCCAACTGCACCCTGATGATTTGGTAGTCACCTCAGGTTGCCAAGAAGCGCTTTCTGTTTGCCTGCGGGCGGTAACCGACCCTGGGGATATTATTGCTATTGAATCCCCCAGCTTCTATGGCTCTATGCAAGCCATTAAAGCAGCAAATTTAAAAGCCATGGAGATCCCTACCCATGCCGATACCGGCATCAGCTTAGAAGCCTTAGAGCTGGCTCTCGATCAATGGCCTATCAAAGCCATCTTAGTCACACCCACCTGTAATAACCCTCTGGGTTACACCATGTCGGATGATAAAAAAGAGCGCCTCTATCGGCTCGCCCAAAGCTACGATATTGCCATCATAGAAGACGATATCTATGGCGATATTGCTTATCAGTTTCCACGCCCAAGAAGCATTAAATCCTTTGACGAAGATGGCCGCGTCTTGCTTTGCTCGTCTTTTTCTAAAACCGTCGCGCCGGGCATCCGAGTAGGTTGGATCGCCCCCGGCCGCTATCGAGACAAGGTTACTCACATCAAGTATGTTAGTAGCTCTATGTGCCCAACATTGCCGCAATTAGCCATCGCCCAATTTATTCGCCTTGGCGGGTATGACAAGCACATCCGCACCATGCGCCAGCGCTACGAGAAGCAAAGAGATCATATGTTGTCCGCCATTAAACGCTATTTACCCAGTAATACACGGGTAAGCTTTCCAGATGGCGGTTTTATCTTATGGGTAGAACTGGATAAAGACATCGACAGCATGAAGCTCGTTGAGCAATGCCGCAAAGAAGGCGTTGGCTTTGCCCCTGGCCCATTATTCTCCGCAACAGG
The DNA here is from genome assembly GCF_003387375.1 of Marinomonas pollencensis. GTDB lineage: Bacteria > Pseudomonadota > Gammaproteobacteria > Pseudomonadales > Marinomonadaceae > Marinomonas > Marinomonas pollencensis. The sequence continues at coordinate 428,330 of NZ_QUNG01000001.1, forward strand.
AAAATATCGCCACTGTTTTCGTATTAACTTTAGTGAACAAGGCATGGAGCAAAGAGAATCTGCCATAAAAATCTTAGCCAGCGTGCTGCTTCAATTTAAATCATTGAGTTAGCGTGATATTTTTCACAAATAAATCGACTTTTTTAACGTTTTTGTTGTCTATGAAAAATCAGTTCGGATTGGGTTAATTCACGGAGAGTAGCAAAATGACACGCAAGACACTTTGGCATTGGGGATGGTTATGCCTAAGTCTCTCCCTAGGCGCCTGCAGCAGTGATATGAATCGCACGGATTTTGCCGAGAAAGCCCAACAAGAAAGCAACGACTTGATTGAGAAAAAAGACGCCCAGTGGCGACAACTCAATGAGGTCGCACCACTGAGTTATCTAACCGATTTGATTCAAGACCCTCAGCTTGAGCTTTTTATCCAACAAGGTTTAGCCGCTAACCCTGACTTACAAAAAACCTTACTCACTCTAAAAGCCAGTGCTTGGCAACTAAAAAGCACCCATGGAGATCGTCTTCCTAGTATCGATGCGGGATTTTCACGCAATAAAACAGAGAGCATTGACGCCAGCTATAACGCCGATATCAGCATCAGTTGGGAAGCAGACTTCTGGGGGAAATTAGCCAATACCGAAGAAGCCGCAGCCAAGAGTCTAGCGGCCGACCAAGCACTGTTTCAGGAAAGCCAAGACGCATTAGTGGCCAACATTATAAAGTCTTGGCTGGCAATGACCTCCAAACAGCACCTTATCGACATTGAAAGCCAACGTTTAGCGGTATTAGAAACCAATGAAAATCGACTTTTGCAGCGTTTTAAAAATGGTTTAAATGACCTTGAAGAACTTGATGAAGCCCAAACAGCCAGCTCTCAATCTCGAGCAGACTTGGCTCAATTCAAAGAAGAGTTAGCCATTGAACGGCGAACTTTACAGCGTTATTTAGGTAGTGAAGAAGCTCTCACCGTTGCCGCTAACCTTGATTACCCAGCCGTTGGTTTGACACTAGAACACCTTCCGAAGCAGAGTTTACAACGCCGGCCAGATTTAAAAGCAGCGTACTTCGCCATACAAGCCGCAGACTTGTCAGTGACAGTGGCTTACAAGGATATGCTGCCCTCGATCAGTCTAAGCGCAACTTTAAGCGATACGGCTAATTCTCCTAGCAGTGCACTTTTCACTTCACCCGTATGGTCTTTATTAGCACAACTGACACAGCCGTTATATCAAGGCGGAAAGCTCAAAGCGGCGGTCGAAATCGCCAAACTTAACACCGCACAAGCCTACCAAGATTACCGTAGCACCTTATTAACCGCCGTCAATGAAGTAGAAAGCACCATCGGCCAAGAGCAAGTACTCACTCAGCAAATTAGCAATATCCAACAGGCCCTGCAAAGCTCACGTAATAACCTAAGTCGCTACGAGCAGAAATACCGCACAGGGTTAGTTGAACTGAGCGACTTGATTCGCGTTCAAGAAACCACCTTTAATTTGGCCGCTGAGCTAGACAACTTACACTACCAACATTTAATCAATCGAGTCGATTTAGGGCTCGCCCTTGGGCTAGGAGTTAAAGAGTCATGAAACGTCTTTATCAATGGATTACCTTGGCCCTTGCGTTGCTCGTTATTGCCAGTGTTTACCTCTACATTAGCAAAGCGTTAGAGGCCCAAAAAAATAAGGTTCGACAACCTAGACCAGCCGCTCCAGAGCAAGCAATGGACGTAACTGTGATCCGTGTTTTACCCGCCCAGCACGCGGCTATGATTCAAGTGTCTGGCGTTGCCGAGCCACACTATGCCCTCACACTAACCAGTCAAGTAAGTGGCAAGGTAGTAGAACTAGCAGAGACCTTTGAAAAAGGTCAGAGGGTTAACCAAGGCCAGCTTCTTGCAACCCTTCACAACACGGATTTAACCAGTACATTAGCCACAGCAAAAAACACCTTAGCCAACGCGGTGCTTAGCTTAAAAGAAGAAGAACGCCAAGAACAGCAGTCCATCGCCGAATGGAAGGCCGCAGGCTTTAGTGGGCAACCCGATTCTGACTTAGTGTTACGCAAACCGCAGTTAGCCGCCGCTAAAGCCCAGCTTGCCGCCGCCAAAGCAGCCCTAGCCGACGCTGAAGACGATGTCAGAAATACCCAAATTCGTGCGCCTTTTGATGCCCTCATCGTGACTCGCCTTATTGCCCCCGGCTCCTATTTAAGCGCTGGTAGCGAGGTAGCCACGCTCTACAGCACAGACAGAGTTGAAGTTAATTTAGATCTAGCCCACAGCGACTGGCAAAAGTTGCCCGATGCCAATGAGCTCATCAAACAGCGCTGGCCAGCGCAAATAACCTCAATGGATGGACGTCAGCAGTGGCGTGGTAGCGTACTGGCCGTCGATATGCACATCGATGATACAACCCGAATGCGTCGCCTTGTGGTGAGCCTAGAGCGCCCTTTAGAGCAATCCCCTCCCTTGCTGCCAGGCGCTTTTGTGAATATTAAGTTACAAGGCAAGCCTATCGATAATTTATGGCAACTACCCAACTCTGCACTCAGCCAAAAAAGCGAAATTTGGTACATTAGCGACGATCAGCGATTAGCAACCTTTGCCGCTACGCCAAGGTTTGTTGATGAAAAGTACGTCTATATTGATGTACCAGAACAGATGCGGGACAAAGCCTACCAAGTGTTAACCCACCCTTATAATAGCTATTTACCAGGCAGCTTGGTTAACCCTCAAGAGAATCAAAACAACGCGTCTGAGGGCACCACACCATGACCCCGTTGGAACAGCCGAAAGGCATTATTGCTTGGTTTGCTTGCAACCCAGTGGCCGCCAATTTATTGATGTTGCTAATTATTACCCTTGGCATCATGAACGTGGGAGCACTCAACAAAGAAGCCTTTCCCAGCTTACCACCAAATAGCATCGCTATTTCTGTCACCAATGAAAGTGGCTCTGCAAAAGAAAATGAAGAAGGCATTGCCATCCCCATCGAAGAAAAGCTTCAAGACGTTCTTGGCATCCAAGATATCACCACCACCTCAACGGCAAACAGCACCAGCGTTAGCATTGAGATGCTAGATGATTACAACATCGACACCCTTAAAGATGATGTCAAAGACGCGCTCGACCAAATCACCTCTTTTCCTGATGAGGCAGACCCGCCAGTGGTCACAAAAGCCACCCGTGAGGAACACGCTCTGTGGCTACAACTGCATGGTGCGACGGACCGACGCACATTACAAAAGCTGGCTGACGATCTAAAAACTGACCTGCTGGCCAAGGACAACATCAGTTCTGCGGAGATTTCTGGCTGGATCGACCCCACCATGATAGTCGAGGTAGATAAAAACACCTTACAGCACTATGGCCTCACCTTATCCGATGTGTCGACTGCTATTAACCAAGAGTCTTCTCCAGCAAAAGTCGCGACCTTACGCAACAAAGATATTTACTTGCATATCAGCGCCTCTGAGCAAGCCTACTTTAAAAACCAATTTTCTAATATTCAGATAAAAACGACGCAAAATGGCGGCAAGATTCGCCTAAAAGACATTGCCACTATTCGCGATGCTTTTGACGAAGATGACTTTGTTTTGTCACGTTTTAATCGTGAAAATAGCATTGCGATACAAGTCATCACCACCGGCCAAGATGATATTTCTAACTCTGTTACTGCCGCCAAAGATGTGATTGATGAATGGCGAACCGACGGGCGCTTACCCCCAAGTGTACATTTATCAAGCTGGTATGATCGTAGCCAATCCATCAACCAACGGCTCGATTTAATGATCGAAAATGCAATCACAGGCATCTTGTTGGTGTTTATTTTATTAGCGGTGTTTCTCAATGTTACTGTCGCTTTTTGGGTTGCCATGGGATTACCTTTTATCTTTTTCGGCACCCTATATTTTATGGGCACACCGGCCATAGGTTTGACGCTCAATATGTTCACTACCTTTGGTTTTATTATGGCTTTGGGGATAGTGGTCGACGATGCGGTTGTCGTCGGAGAAAGCATCTACACCCTCAGATCAAAAGAGGGGGACACCCTAAACAATACAATAACTGGCACTTTACAAGTTGCTGTACCCACTCTATTTGGCGTCTTTACCACGGTGGCGGCATTTTGGGCATTGGCCAATATCGATGGCCGACTTGGTCAGCTTTACTCTCAATTTGCCATTGTGGTTGCCATTTGTTTGGTGCTGTCTGTGGTCGAATCAAAAATCATTTTGCCGGCTCACCTAGCCCACATAAATACCCGTAAATCGGTCAATCGTAATCTTCTTGCGCGCTCATGGGGAATGATTCAATACGGCGCAGACACTGGTTTACAATGGTTTAGCGACAAGATCTACCGACCAACAATAGACCTTGCACTGCACCATAGATACGCCGTGCTCGTGCTGTTTATTGCGGTCTTTTTTCTGGTTATGTCGATGCCATTTACCGGGGCATTACGGATTAGCTTTTTCCCAAAAATCCCGGGGGATACCGTGCGTGGTGAGCTATCCATGTTCAATGATGTGAGTTACGGACAAACGAACAAGGTACTCGATTTCTTAGAGCAAACCGCATACCAAGCGGATACTCAGCTTCGCCGCCGTCAGACGAATAGCTCTGAATCACAAGAAGACGCAGCAGCCTTCAGTCAAGGTTCAGCCATTCAAAATATCCAAGTCACTGCCAGTGACGACCAAAGCGGTCGTTTGCGAATCGAACTTGACACAGCACGCCCCTACACAGCCGATCAATTTGTGCGCCAATGGGAAAAGCTTACTGGTACACCTGAAGGGGTAAAAAGCCTGCGCTTAAGCAGCTCTAGGGCTTTATTGGATGACTTAAAAGTCGAATTGCGCGGTAACGACAGCAGTGTCTTAGGTGCGGCTATGCAAACCATGTTAAGTCAGCTAGATACTCTGCCAGCAGTGTCCGGCATCGAGCAAAATGACGAGCCGACAGAATCTCGACTGGCTTTACAGCTCAATGAACAAGGCCGTTTACTAGGTTTAACCACCGCTGAGCTTGCCTCACAAATAAACAACAACTTTGACAGTGTCACGGTGCAAAAATACCAACGCGACAATACTGAAATCGAAGTGCATCTGGGCTATCCAAAAGACCAACAAGAGTCCCCCGCGGCGGTACTCAATACAAAAATCATCCTACCGGACGGCACCCGGGTTCCCTTATCATCCGTGGCAGCATTAATCCAACAAGACGCGCAAACACGGATCATTCGTATTAATGCTAAACGCTCCTTGTTTGTTACCGCTGAAGTCGATAAAGACACCATGTCCGCCAGTGAAGTGGTCGAGTACTTACAGCAAGCCGTTGTGCCACAGATAAAACGCAAGTACCCAGGTGTCGATGTGTACTTTTCTGGTGAAGCCGAACAGCGTGCGGAAACACAGTCTTCTATGTCGAGCATGTTTCTGGTTGCTTTACTCATTATCTACGCCTTGTTAGCCATTCCGCTAAAATCTTACTCACAGCCGCTGATTATTATGATGGCGATTCCCTTTGGTATTATTGGTGCGTTATTAGGCCATTGGTTTAATGACCTACCTTTGGGGATTTTTTCATTAAATGGTATTTTGGCGCTCAGTGGTGTTGTGGTTAACGACAGCTTGCTGCTCGTCTCGCGCTTTAATGCCCTACGCAAAGAGGAAACCAGTCATGTGCAAAAAGCCATTAACCTGGCGTGTCGCAGCCGACTGCGAGCAGTACTACTGACCTCTTTTACGACTTTTGCGGGGCTTATGCCGATCCTTGGAGAAACCTCAAGACAAGCTCAAATGCTGATTCCGGCGGCGGTTTCATTGGGTTATGGCATTATATTTGCCACTGTCATCACGCTTGTCCTTATTCCCGTTTTACTGATGATAAAAGAAGATATCCACCGTTTGTTCGCACGCCTCAAATCCACCAGCAAAAGCGCTTTAGATACCCTAGATGAAACGCCATAATTAAAGTGCTTTTTAGCCATCCGTCACCATGTAAAATTAGCCAATGCACGCCAAGCGACGCTTCGCTTGGCGTCACCTCTTTGATCTGAACCGCAAATTTGTCCGTGATTTTCAACCCTAGAAGCCCTAGAATACGCACTCTTAAAGTTAATAGTAATGATTTCTATTATCCTTATAAGATATTATCTTCTTGCTTTACTAGGACACTTGTTAATGACAGTCGCTTCGCATGGCCAACCCCCTCTACTCAGCACTCTTCATTTGGACGCTGGTCATGGTTCAAAACAAATTCTACAAGACATTCATCTAGCCATTCCCAATGGAAAAATGACGGTTTTGCTAGGACCAAATGGGTCTGGAAAATCGACCTTACTGTCCACCTTGTCACGCTTAATCTCCCCTATGAAGGGGCAGGTTTTATTGCAAGGCAACAATATTGCACAACTGCCAACTCGTGACGTTGCTAAGCAGTTAGGCTTACTACCACAACACCCTATTGTGCCGGAAGATTTAACCGTTAAAGACCTTGTTTCACGAGGGCGTTTTCCTCACCAAGGCTTTTTAAAACAATGGAGTAAGCAAGATGAGAAGGCCGTCAATCATGCTTTAGAAGTCACTGGCACAAAAGAATTAGCAGATCGTTTAGTTGACAGTCTTTCTGGCGGCCAACGTCAGCGAGTCTGGATTGCTATGGTGCTTGCCCAAGAAACTGAGCTTATTTTACTCGATGAACCAACGACGTTTTTAGACATGCGCCATCAGGTGGAGCTGTTAGAAATGCTGGTCGACCTTGTCCAACATCATGGTCGTACTATTGTCTGCGTGCTGCATGATTTAAATCTTTCTCTGCAATACGCTGACCACCTAATCTTTTTAAAAGACGGTCAAATCCGTCACACGCTAGCCCACCCATCTCATTGTCATAGCGATATGGTTGAAGAGGTATTCGAAACTCAAGTGTTAGCGGTTACTCACCCAGAAACAGGCCTGCCAATTTTTCTGCCTAAGTCACAACAAACCACAAAAGCATCGGCTGTCGCATGAGTTTGTCGGCAAACACTAAGACCACTCAGCAATGTTCCCACACAAGGCGCTTAGGGTTTATCACAGCCCTTGTGATTGGCTTAACTGCGCTTCACCTTCTGTACGGTGCTCGCTCTATTCCCATTGGTACATTAGCGCAAGCATTGTTTCACTATAATCCCCATGACTTTGATCATAGAGTATTAATATCTCTGCGCTTACCTAGAGTATTAGCCATGCTATTGGCTGGTAGCTGCTTAGCCATTGCCGGCTATTTGCTACAAATCACCCTACGTAATCGCCTCAGCGATCCCCACTTACTTGGCCTCAATGCTGGCGCCAGTCTAGCGGTGGTATTAGTTACAGCTTTTCCTATTGCTCCATTATTCTCAATGGTTCGACCGCTGGTCGCCAGCGTCGGTGCTGCACTGTTATTTAGCCTTGTTTTGGTCATTGCTTCAGCGGGTAAAAAAGGCTTACAGCCTCTTAAACTAATATTTTGTGGCATTGCGTTTTCGGCGCTTGCAGGCGCTATTACTTCAACCATTTTGATCCTAGATGAAGACACATTAGACCAGCTTCGTTTCTGGCTCATTGGCGATGGCGCAGGTGCAAACTTGCACACCGTACTCATCAGTTTGCCTTTTGCTGGCGCAGGCCTTGTGCTGAGTCTTCTTATCATGCCGCAGTTAAGCGCCATGTCATTAGGGGATGCGATGGCCAAAGGTTTAGGGGCATCAGTGCAAAAAATACGTTTTATGTCACTTCTGGCGGCGGCATTACTCACTGGCAGCGCGGTGTCTGCAGTGGGCCCTATCGGTTTTATCGGCTTAATTTCTGCTGCTTTGTGGCGTGGCATTCACTCGCGACCCAGTGCTTATTCTTTAGCTTTGGTGGCAATCACTGGCGCCGCTATTCTAATGGCAGCGGACATGGCGGCGATCAGCCTCTTTGCGCCAAAAGAATTGCCGACCGGAGCATTAACTGGACTTGTTGGAGCACCTGTATTTCTTTGGATTTTCGTCAGGAGGATGCGATGAGCAGCAGCGCGCTAGTTGCCTTAAGGTCGGGACAATATTCTATTCGCATCCACCTTACCTCGGTGCTTACTATTGGGGTCTTACTACTGTTCTTATTGGGGCTAATCTACTTCGCACTGATAACCGGTAGCGAAACTATCGCAACCTCTTCTATTCTGGCTTATTTACATATTGAACCCGCGCAACCGTCGCTGGCTTATCAGTATCACACGTTAATCCTAGACGCATTTCGTGCCCCTAGGATTACACTGGCTGTGCTGTGTGGCGCTATGTTGGCGTGCTCTGGGGCTGTGATGCAATCCTTAACCCGTAATGGCTTGGCGGACCCGTCCCTTTTAGGCGTACGTGAGGGGGCTGCACTGTGTGTCGTTGCCCTTATATTAGCCGCTCCAGGAGTTGCTTTAGCTTGGCGTCCAGTGGTTGGAATGTTAGGTGGGTTGGCCAGCGGTGTCTTTGTGCTCTTGTTGGCCCGTGGCAGCTCAAGCATTCGCTTTGTGATGATTGGCATTAGTTTATCTTGGTTTTTGTCGGCCTTGATGATGGTACTACTGGCCGCCACCGACACTAAAGACTTACAAACCGTGTTAATTTGGCTCGCAGGTAATTTACAAGGCGCCACTTGGCAAAGCGTTCAGCTCGTGGCGATTTTGTTTACTATCGCCATCATTGCACTGCTGATTAGCGCTCCTTCTGCTGATATAGAAGCCTTAGGAGACGCTCTGGCTATCAGCCTTGGAGTACGCCGAAAGTGGGTTAATATCATCCGCTTTAGTGTGGCGATTTTCCTCGTAGCAGGCAGTGTATCTGTCGCCGGTAGCATTGGTTTCGTCGGCTTGATCGCCCCTCATCTGGCACGTTTTTTACCCAACTACTCCAGCCGTTATCAATTAATCTCCACCAGCTTAATCGGCGCTATTTTAGTGTTGGGTGCCGACACACTTGGCCGCTCTGCTTTTGCGCCTGTCGAGTTGCCTACCGGAATCGTGATTGCTGTGATTGGCGCTCCGACACTGATTATTCTTCTTTGGACTCGTAGGAACCAGCTGTGAATCGATTGTTGCTCATTTTGTTAATGAATCTAATCTGCCCCCTTGCCTTAGCAAGTGGAGAAGCCCCTACAAGCGTCCCTTTTATCGATGACTTAGGGCGGCAGGTTACTATTCCTAACCATCCCCAACGGATTGTTTCTGTTTATGATATCGACATTACGATTCCGCTTATTGAGTTAGGTGTGATGCCAGTTGGCAGTCACGGACGCCTATCTAAAAAAGGCACTCCCTATATTCGCTCGAGTGCGCTGTTAACAGGAGTGGATTTTGACAACAGCCAAATCACTTTTATTGGTGCCACCAATGTGGATTTAGAAACCATAGTAAAGCTAAAACCGGATTTAATCATTACCGCAAACTCTCGCCCTACCCCAGTTGGTTTGCTCGCTAAAATCGCCCCTACGATCTCTTTGGACAGTGCTTTGGGCGCGCCTCATATTTACCAACAGCTGGCCAAAGTAACCCATACAGAACAAAAATTGGCCATTCTTGAGCGCCGCTATCAAGAGCAAATCAACAGTCTTAAAGCAGCAGTGGAGACAAAAAACATCACGGTGTCAGTAATGCAACCGTTAAGAGGCAAGATCAGTGTTTATCACAGTTATCGCTCACTTGGTCGCGTACTGAGGGATGCTGGATTTAAGTTTCCGCCTATTATCAATCAAATCCCTGCGGGCGAGCGGGTCGATTTTAGCGCTGAGCGCTTACCAGAACTTGATGCGGATATTATTTTTGATCCTTATTTTTCAAATAATAAGCCACAACTAGAAATAGCCAAGATGAACGCGATTTTACCTGGCTTTTGTCAGTTCCTAAGCGCCTGTAAAAAGGGCAACTATGTACTGGTATCAAGAGACGCTGCCATTTCGAATTCGTATGCTGGGTTGGAGGCCATGACCATGACAGTTCAAGCCCATTTAACCCCCAAACCCTATTATCCCCAGACAGATAAATAAGCGCATTTTGAGGAAAGCCTCGTCAGACTGAAAAAATGATGAGTCTTTGATCAAATCTTGCTACCATGCTTGCCATCATAGTCGGGGGGCATTTTTGCTGAGATCGTATAACACGAGACCCGTTGAACCTGATTCAGTTAACACTGGCGTAGGGAACTATTGTGATAGAGGGCCCTGCCCTGTATCCCATATAGCAATTTGGGCTTCTCGATAAAGCACTCAGAAAACCACTTCTGATCAAATTGATGTATCTAGTTCCTTGCGCCACTGCGAGGAGCATGTATGTCTAGTCAATCATTATCTGATTCTATTAGCGCTTATAAGGCTAATAGTCCTACCACACCGATCGTACTAACCATTGCTGGCTCAGACAGTGGCGGCGGCGCTGGCATCCAAGCAGACATCAAAGCCATTTCCGCTACGGGTAGTTTTGCTTGCTCGGCCATTACCGCAATTACCTCGCAAAACACCCTTGGCGTCACGGCGATTTTTCCCATTCCTCTTGATCATGTTGAAAGCCAATTGGATGCTGTGTTTAGCGACATTAAGGTCACTGCTGTTAAAATTGGCATGCTCGCAGACACAGATATTATTCAAGTTGTGGCAAAAAAGTTGCGCCAATATCAACCTAAGTTTATCGTTTTAGACCCTGTCATGATCGCCACCAGTGGTGATTTATTGCTGCAAGAAAGCGCCATCAACACCCTCAAAAGTACCCTATTTCCGTTAGTCGATATTATCACCCCTAATCTACCTGAAGCCGCCGCTTTAACCGGTTTACCTATTCCGCAAAGCGAGTCAGATATGCTGGCGATGACGTCTGCCCTAAGGGCTCTTGGGGCTAGCAGTGTCCTATTAAAAGGCGGGCATTTAGAAAACCAAGCAGAAAGCCTAGATTTGCTTATTAGCGCAAACACTGTGATACGACTTTGTGCACCACGCATCAATACAAAAAACACCCACGGCACAGGCTGCACCTTGTCTTCAGCTATTGCCTCCTATTTGGCTCAAGGAAAAAGCCTAGAGGATGCCGTCAGCCTAGCTAAAAACTACATTAGCCAAGCCATTACCCAAGCAGATGAACTCGCCATTGGACAAGGCCACGGCCCAGTTAATCATTTTTTTGCCTTGCCCAAGGGTGAGAGTAAAGCATGAAACAAACGCCGCTTGGTCTCACCATTGACAATGCAGGTTTACGCTATCCAAATGTAAATCAAGCCATCTTAGATAAGCTATCAATGCAAATTCCCGCAGGACAATGGACTTGTTTATTGGGCCGCAGCGGCAGTGGTAAAACCTCATTACTGCGTTACCTAGCGGGATTATTAGACTCAAATGTTGAATGGCAAGGTAACGTCATCTGCAGCGATGGGCTAGCCCTGCAACAGCGAATTGCTTATATGGCCCAGCAAGACCTACTTTTACCTTGGCTGTCTGTTGTAGATAATGTCTGTTTAAGCTATCGCTTTAACAAGCAAAAAATCACCCCTGAGGTGACAGAAAAAGCACTCGCCTTGCTCGATCAGGTTGGTTTATTAGCTGTTCGCCACGCCTTGCCACAGACACTTTCTGGAGGAATGCGGCAGCGCGTTGCACTGGCCCGCACCTTGATGCAAGACAAGCCTTTTATCTTAATGGATGAACCTTTTTCCGCTCTCGATGCCGTCACTCGCCATAAATTACAACAACTGTCCTACACACTATTAAAAGACAAAACCGTCATTTTAATTACCCATGATCCACAAGAGGCTGTGCGTCTTGCTGGACGTCTGTACATTCTAACGGGGCGCCCTGCACAGGCTGAGCACATCGCTCTGCCGATCTCCAGACCACCAAGAGACATAGATGCTGATTCTGCGCTGGTTCAGCAACGTATTTTTCATCTTTTGGAGCAAGACTATGCCTGATCTAAGCCCACTTGCTAGCACCCCGTCACGCCACCAACACACGGGGCAAAAGTCCACTCAACACCGTACACGGTCTGCGTCATTAGTTCGCGGCGTTATTATCCTCTGCGTTATGCTCGCTTTGTGGCAAGGGTTGATCTACGCCTTTGCCTTACCCTCATTTATCCTACCGACTCCCTTATCGGTGCTTGATCGCCTAGTTGCGCGGTATCCAATCCTGTTAGACCACACCTGGGTAACCGCACAAGAAATTATTCTAGGCTTATTACTTGGTCTGAGTATGGGACTTTTTTTTGCCCTTCAAATGCTGTTGTTTAAGCCAATAAAGCGCTGGCTATTACCGGTACTCATTGCCAGCCAAGCGATTCCTGTTTTTGCCATAGCTCCGGTTTTAATGCTGTGGCTCGACTACGGTATAGCGTCAAAAGTCGTCATGGCCGCCATTATTATCTTTTTCCCCGTGACGACCTGTTGCTATGACGGGCTGCGCAATACTCCTAGAGGTTTTCTTGACCTAGCCCACACATTACAAGCCAGCCGTTGGCAGCAACTTATTCATATTCAGCTGCCAGCAGCATTGCCCGCCTTAGCCTCAGGTATTCGTGTCGCCGTTGTTATTGCCCCCATTGGCGCCGTCGCCGGTGAATGGGTTGGCTCCAGCGCAGGCCTAGGCTACCTCATGCTACAAGCCAATGCCCGTATGATGATAGATGACATGTTTGCGGCTTTATTGATTTTGTCCTTGCTCTCTGTGGTGCTGTATTTCGTTACAGATTTCACTCTCAAAAGGGCCATACCTTGGGAACACTGACCAGATCCGAAAATGTAATCTCGCGACCAGTAACCAGCTGGTAGCGTGCCCACTTTACTAATAACAAAAGGAAAACTCGTGAAAAAACTGATCGTAAACACACTATTAACCTTAGCCACTGCCCTTGCCGCTGGCCACGCCCTGGCGCAAACACAGAAATTAACCCTCATGCTAGACTGGTTTGTGAACCCTAACCATGGCCCCATTGTAATCGCTCAGCAGCATGGCTACTTTAAGGAGCAAGGGTTAGACGTCACCATTCAAGAACCAGCTGACCCAAGCACGCCCGCTAAATTAGTGGCCGCAGGAAAAGTCGACCTAGCCGTTTCCTATCAACCCAGCTTGATTATGGATATCGCCCAAGGCCTACCTTTAGTGCGCTCTGGCACCTTGATTGCTACGCCTCTTAATTCGCTGATCACTTTGCAAAAAAGCGGTATCGATAGCCTAGCTAAACTAAAGGGAAAAACCATTGGTATTTCGATAGCGGGCAATGAAGAAGCCACTGTAGGCACCATGCTACACAGTGCTGGATTAAGCATCGATGATGTAAAAATCGTCAATGTCGGTTGGGCGCTTTCTTCATCCCTTGCTTCGGGTAAAGTCGATGCGATTTGGGGTGGGCTGCGTAATTTTGAAAAAAACCAACTGATCACTGAAGGCTACCAGCCTGTTATGTTTTACCCTGAAGAAAATGGCGTACCAAATTACGATGAACTGATCTTTGTCGCCAATGCTAACAAGCATAATAAAGAAGCCATTCGCGCTTTTAATACTGCCATTGAAGAAGCTACTACCTATATCCTGAATCACCCTGATCAAGCATGGCAAGAGTTTATTGCTTATGCACCAGACACTCTGGATAACAAGCTCAATAAAATGGCTTGGCAAGACACACTGTCGCGCTTTGCTTTGCGCCCTGCGGCGGTCGAAGTCGCACGCTATGATCATTACGCTCGCTTTTTATTGGAACATAAAATCATTACCAACTTGCCAGAAGCCAAAGACTACCTTCCTACTTTTTAAACGGGTGATTTATGCAATATCAAGATTTAATCGACGCCTGCCAAACAGAATGGCAAGCCTACACCAAGCATGATTTTGTTACCCAGCTAGCTGCTGGCAGCTTACCTCAGGAAAGCTTTTTACATTATTTAAAACAGGATTTTTTGTTTTTAAAACAGTATGCCAGAGCCTATGCTCTGGCGGTCTACAAAGCCAATTCTCTAGCGGATATGCGCCAAGCCTTGCCGACATTGAATGCGTTATTGAGCAGCGAGATCAGCCATCATGTTAGCTTTTGCCAAGACTGGGGCTTAAGCGAAGCGCAAATGGAACAAGAAAAAGAAGACTTTGGCACGCTCGCTTATACTCGATATGTGCTTGATGCGGGCATGAGTGGCAACCTAGTAGACCTATATGCCGCCCTTGCGCCTTGTGCGATAGGTTACGCCGTCATCGGTCAACAAATCAGTCTCGACCCTGATACTCTTTGGCACAACAACCCATACCAGAGTTGGATCGAGCTATACGCAGGAGAGGAATACCAAAACCACGCAAATCAAGGCGCTCTATACTTCAACAGCCTACTGGCCGAGATTGATATCAAGAGCGAGCGTGGCCAACAGCTGGTTGAGGTATTTAGTACCGCCACAAGAATGGAAATTGCCTTTTGGCAACAGGGCTTAAACGCAACCAACTAGGAGGATTGTTATGCATACACAGTTAATTCTCAATGCACTCCGCTCCTTGAGAGAACAAAAGCCATTAGTGGTTAATATTACTAACTACGTGGTAATGAACAACACGGCCAACGCACTATTGGCCGTAGGGGCATCGCCTATTATGGCGCATTCTCGTCAAGAAATGGCTGACATGATGAGCTTTGCTGGCGCCCTAGTCATTAATATTGGCACCCTAGACAGCGTCTGGATTGAACGTATGACGTTTGCCATTGAGCAGGCGAACCAGCATCAAAAAGTGGTTGTACTTGATCCTGTTGGCTGTGGTGCTAGCGCTCTTCGCACCGTGACATCCCGACGTTTTGCAGAACTGGCCGAACGCTTGATCATTCGCGGCAATGCCTCGGAAATCATCGCATTAGCTGGCGAAGCTTCTCAGGGTAAAGGAGTCGATTCACAAGACAGCAGCAATAGGGCAATCAAGGCCGCTATGATGCTAATGAAAACCTATGGTGCAAGCGTTGTCATTTCTGGAGAAACCGACTACATCATCCATCAAGCCTTTATCGAGCAAGAGAAGAATATTCTTGCTTTAGACAATGGTCATTCTATGATGCCGCTGGTAACAGGGATGGGCTGCTCTCTTTCTGCACTGGCTGGGGCATTTGCTGCCATTGGTGAAACCAGTGGCTTGGCTGCTGCTGCGGTGTTTGGCGTCGTTGGAGAGATCGCCGCCGAG
Organism: Marinomonas pollencensis; assembly: GCF_003387375.1. Taxonomy (GTDB): domain Bacteria; phylum Pseudomonadota; class Gammaproteobacteria; order Pseudomonadales; family Marinomonadaceae; genus Marinomonas; species Marinomonas pollencensis. Next base: position 443,507 of record NZ_QUNG01000001.1, read on the forward strand.
CAAGCAAACGGCCCCGGCAGTTTGCAACTGGCGATTCTAGATGCGCTCTATCATCTCGATGAGGCGACACTCGCTGAGCGTTTGGCATTCACAGCAATCGATACCTCTGACAAAATCATAGGTTAATACCCGATGAACCCTTATCAGCTTTATTTAGTCACGGATGAGAACCTCACTCTAGAGCGGCTGAAATACGTCGTTCGTGAAGCCGTACAAGGCGGTGTAACCATGGTGCAGATTCGCGAAAAGCACCATGATGTGCGCGCCTTTATTGAACGGGCAAGCGCCATCAAAACCCTACTAAAAGGTACAGGTGTGCCGTTGATTATTAATGACAGAGTGGATGTGGCTTTAGCTGTGGATGCCGATGGCGTGCATTTAGGTCAATCAGATATGCCAGCAACGCTAGCACGACAGCTGATCGGCCCGGATAAGCTGTTGGGCTTGTCCATTGAAAACCATCAACAGTTAGACCATGTTCACCAACTGCCGGTTGATTACATAGGACTGAGTGCCATTTTTGCTACTCCGACAAAAACCGATACGCTCCACCATTGGGGAATTCATGGTTTAAAAGCCGCATTGCAAAGCAGCTCATTGCCGATAGTGGCCATCGGCGGAATCAATCACAACAACCTCAAAGAAGTCGCTACTACCGGTGTTCATGGCATTGCTCTGGTGTCGGCCATTTGCCAAGCCAAAGACCCTCGAGCCGCCACAGAACAAATCAAAGCCTTATTGTAGAACAAAAAAAACCAACCATTGGCCTTATCCAATGGTTGGTTTTAAAGAAGAGGCGCTTAATTTACCTCTTCCGTATCCTTGTCCATAAGGGCTAATTCGCCATTACAGTGACAATGTTTTTTCGCCGCGAGCCACGCCAGAAACACCAGTACGAACCACTTCAAGAAGATGTGCACCACCTAACGCTTGAAGGAAGCCATCCAGCTTGTCAGATTCACCAACAATTTGGACAGTGTAAATAGACGGTGTCATATCAACAATATTGCCACGGAAAATGTCTACCGTGCGCTTAACTTCTGCTCGTTGAGCGCCAGTTGCACGTACTTTAACCAGCATTAATTCACGCTCAATGTGCTGCCCTTCCGTTAGATCTACTAACTTAATGACATCAATTAACTTGTTTAATTGCTTGGTAATTTGCTCAACCACTTGGTCTGAACCAAACGTGGTTAGCGTCAAACGAGACAAGGTCGCGTCATCAGTAGCAGCAACGTTCAACGATTCGATGTTGAAATTGCGCTGTGAAAACAAACCAACAACACGTGACAAAGCACCTGGTTCGTTTTCCATCAATACAGAAATAATATGTCTCATGTTAGGTACGCTCCGTCTTGCTCAAGAACATATCGCGCATAGAGCCACGAGGCACTTGCATCGGATAAACGTGCTCTTCTGGGTCCACATAGCAATTAATGAAGACCAGCTGATCTTTCATTGCAAATGCTTCTTCCATCTTAGCGTCCAACTCATCTTTGCTGCGGATTTCTACGTATTGGTGACGGTACGCATCCATCAATACTTTGAAGTCAGGTAAAGAATCCATGTAGGAGTTAGAATAACGACCTTCATAGTTCATATCTTGCCACTGTCGAACCATGCCAAGATAGCCATTATTCAAACATAGAATCTTAACCGGCAAGCCGTACTGCAAGCAGGTTGAAAGCTCTTGAATATTCATCTGAATACTACCTTCGCCTGTAACACAGACTACGGTTTCTTCAGGGAAGCTCATTTTTACGCCCATCGCCGCAGGCAAACCAAAGCCCATGGTACCAAGACCACCGGAGTTGACCCAACGATTAGGCTTATCAAACTTGTAGTATTGCGCGCTGAACATTTGATGCTGACCAACGTCGGAAGCCACATATGCGTCCCCTTTCGTTGCTCTCCAGCAAGCTTCTACAGCCGCTTGAGGCTTAATCTTGTCGCTTGATGTGTCATAACGACCACCATGAACAAGACGCCATTCATTAATCTGCTTCCACCAGTTAGCGACCGCATCTGCGTTCGTGCTTTCACCTTCAATAAGTGACAGCATTTCTTCCAACACTTGGTCGACTGGACCGACAATCGGCACATCAGCACGGATAGTTTTCGAAATCGCAGCTGGATCAATATCAATATGAATGATTTTTGCGCCAGGACAGAATTTATCAGGGTCATTGGTAACACGATCATCGAATCGAGCCCCTACTGCCAAAATCAAATCACTGTGGTGCATTGTCATGTTGGCTTCATAGGCACCATGCATACCTAGCATACCCACAAATTGGCGGTCCGTTCCTGGGTAAGCACCCAAGCCCATTAAGGTATTCGTTACTGGAAAATCAAGTGTTTTAGCCAGTGTCGTCAGCAAATCAGACGCACCACCTAAAATCACCCCGCCTCCGGCATAAATAATCGGACGTTTGGCTGCCAGTAATAGGTCAACGGCTTTTTTAATTTGACCGCTGTGGCCTTTTGCTGGCGGCGTATAAGAGCGCAAAGAAACAGATTCAGGGTACTTATATTCAAACTTTTCGCCTGGCATGGTCATATCTTTAGGGATATCGACAACCACAGGGCCTGGACGACCTGAACTGGCAATGTAGTACGCTTTTTTGAGAATCATTGGAATCTCAGAAGGATGCTTAACCGTAAAGCTGTGTTTCACGATAGGGCGTGACACACCAATCATATCGGTTTCTTGAAAGGCATCTTCACCGATCAGGTAACTCATTACCTGACCACAAATCACCACCATTGGTATCGAATCCATATACGCTGTGGCAATACCTGTCACAGTATTCGTCGCACCTGGTCCGGATGTGACCAGTACGGTTCCTGCTTTACCGGTTGCACGAGCATAGCCATCGGCCATGTGCGTCGCGGCTTGTTCGTGTCTAACCAAGATATGCTTTACGTCAGATTGACGATGCAAAGCATCGTAAATATGAAGGGCGGCACCACCTGGATAACCATAGATATACTCTACTCCCTCATCTTTGAGAAAGCGGGCGATCATTTCACCACCGGATAATAACTCCACCTTGTTACCCTCTATTGTATTTATCTGTCTGCTAGTGTTATGCCGCTATTGTAACCGCATACGCCAAGCAGATAAAAGTTGATAGCACGAAGTTTGCAAAACTAATGAGACAACCTAAAACAAAGGAAAACTCAAACGCAATAAATCGCAGTGTTTACACTGTCCGCGTGTTTCGCGAGGAAGAATACAATAGGGCAATCATTTCGCCATATTCTATTTGTGCTTATCAGACATGCGTCTGATTGGAGGGGCTGATGGCCCACATATTAGGAAGTAATCGGCATGGGTAGCGCCGATAAATATAGACTAAGTATTCTCGCAACCAGACAAAAAACTGTCAACCCAAAGCCGCAATTTTGCAGGATAAAACTTGCTCTGACACGCACTTCGTGGTGTTATAGCCAGATAATTTGATTAGGAGTTTTACCCATGGCGAATGAGCTCAACCAACAGCGTATTATTGATGAATTTCTGCGCTGCTTTCGTAAAATGTTGATGGACCCAGAGCTTGCTGGAGACCTAGTTCGTATTGCAAAAGAAAACATCAGTGATCCCAATGCTTACCAGCGCATTGCCGAAGAAGTGTCTAATCAGACCACACTTAAAATTCAAGAAGAACACACTGAAGCTGATCGTATGTTTATCAAATTGCTTATGGACGTCGTCAAAGGTGACTCTCAGCTGTATTGATAATTAAACCGGCTAGGTGTCTCTTTCTCAGCACCTAGCTAGACCCCTTTTCTGGAAATTGTTTTGCTTCCTCCTTCTTTTTCTGACCCTCAAGACCTCGTCTCACTAGTTGATGATATTAAGTCATGGGCAATTGAATTTGGCTTTGCTGAAGCCCGCATTGTCGAGCCTGATTTAGAGCAATATCGTGACGGCTTTAACAACTGGCTTGCACAAGACTACCACGCTGGCATGGACTATTTAGCTAACCATGGTGACATTCGCTTTCAGCCTAACAAGCTTCATCCAGGTACCCGCCGCGTCATTTCTTTGCGCATGCACTACTTGCCGCAATCGGTCGCCACTGTAGAGCGCCTCAAAACCAAAAAACAAGCCTATATCGCACGCTACGCCCTCGGTCGTGACTACCACAAATTAATTCGTAAACGCTTAACTCAGCTGGCCAAAAAAATAGAAGAGAGAGTGGGAGAGCATGGCTACCGTGCCTTTGTTGACAGCGCTCCGATACTAGAGCGCCAAGTTGCAGAACAAGCAGGCATGGGATGGATTGGAAAAAACACCCTACTGCTCACCCCCAAAGCTGGCAGTTGGTTTCTGTTAGGGGAAATCTTTACTAACCTGCCGCTTCCGGTTGACCCACCCACTAAAACACGCCACTGCGGCAGCTGTGATGCTTGCCTGACTCAATGCCCAACCGATGCTTTTGTCGAACCTTGGGTGTTGGATGCTGGCAAGTGTATTTCTTACTTAACCATAGAGCACAAAGGTGCTATTCCTGTCGACCTGAGAGCAAAAATGGGCAATCGTATTTTTGGCTGTGATGACTGCCAACTCGTCTGCCCTTGGACGAAATTTGCCAAACACACCACAGAGCAGGACTTTCAGCCAAGACACAATTTGGATGCTGAAGATCTCGTCAGTTTATTCTTGTGGGATGAAACGACATTTTTAAAAAACACAGAGGGCTCGCCAATACGCCGTACAGGGTATGAGAATTGGCGACGAAATATTGCTGTTGCACTGGGTAATGCCCCCACAGAAGCCGCAATTATTGCGGCCCTTGAAAGCGCAGCAGACTCAAACTCAGAGCTGGTAAACGAGCATGTTCGCTGGGCCTTAGAACAACATGACATCCGCCTTAAAGGCGCATAGAAAAACCAAGACTTAGCCTATAACCGCTCCGAATCTTCAACGAAATAGCGGTCAACGCGACTCACCTATTTTCTGCTGAGCTTGAATAACACGATTGCGGCCTTTATCTTTCGCCCCATAAAGCGCCGCATCGGCGCGTTTTAATAACCTAGCTGCCGACTCACCTCTCGCTAATTCAGCAAGCCCTACGCTCATGGTAATATGTATATCATGCTCTTCAAATGAGGCATTTTCTAATGCGATCCGTAATTCTTCAGCCACCGTTGCCGCTTGATCTTGAGCATAATAAGGCAGCAGGATAACAAACTCTTCCCCTCCCCAGCGTGCGACGATTCCTTGATTAGCTACCTTATCGGAAAGCAGTTGGGCCGCTTTTTGCAGCACATGATCTCCAACCTGATGCCCATACCTATCATTAACCAACTTAAAATCATCTAAATCCACCAGCAACAAAGACAAAGCCGTTTGGTGCCTGACAGCTAACTCAACATGCTCCCTAAAGAGCAAATCGAATCGAGAGCGATTGTATACCTGAGTTAAAGCATCCGTGTTCGCCAAAATAGACAACTTTTGATTGAGCTCTATCAAGGTGGCGTTTTTTTCTTCAAGAGAGGCCGTTTTTTCATGGATTCGTGATTCTAGGCTCGCGTTCAATACAGCCAGCTCTTTGCGAGATAAAGCCAGGCTGTGCAGCATGCGATTGATGCTCGCCATCAGCTTCTGATATTCGACAAAACGAGATAACCTAGGGTCCCCCTGAAAGGGCTGAGGCTGATTTAAATCCAAAGACGCTAATTCACGCATCATAATATTCGTAGAGCGAGCGATGACTTTATTAAGCAGGTAGCGCAGTAAAAGCAGTAACAGTAACATTTGCACGCCGAGAAAAAAAAGGCAATGCAAGGCCTGTTGAACAACCGCATGCTTGATTCCCAAGCCTGACACTGTCAAAACAAGTTGTGCCGCGCTGCCAGCTTGAGGAAGTGGGTAAGAGTAAGTGCTCCCACTCTCAATTTCATCGGTTTCAGTACGTTCCACCCGCACCGGCACCACCAAGTCTTGAGTAATGATGGCAGCACTCACGATATTACTTAGGCTTTCTTGATTATCAAGCAAAGGGGCTAATTGCTTTTGCAATTGCGCCTTGTCTGATAAATCTAAAGGAGCCTCCCGTAAAGAGTGCTCAAAATCGCGCGCCAGCTTTGCTGCACTTTGTTGTTGGGCATCCGTTGACTCATAGTAGGTTACCATCAGCACTAGGGTGTAAACACACAAGGCAACAATAAAATAACCAGCTAAAATCTTATATAAAACATACGATGTGAAAGACTGCTGCTTAGCCACAAAAACCTCAATATCATCCATGAAAAGAGCTGTACCTCAAAGCATCTTAACCTGCGCTTAGCCGTGTCATCTTGACCCGTGTCACCCCAGCGCGAAAACCCTACCTTGAAATACCATTCGCTTTATTAATGCAACCACTAAAAGAGTATTAAGCGGGAGGTAAGTTAGCATACTCTCGCCGTTTTCCAACCCTATTTAATCTCTACCCTTAGGCCTTTTTGTTATAACGTATCAAACCTTCTTGCGCCGTCGATGCAACCAACTGCCCTGACTGATTAAATATCTGCCCTCTAACAAAGCCCCTTGACTGACTCGCTGACGGAGAATCGGCAACATACAACAACCACTCATCCAAACGGAATTCACGATGAAACCACATGGCGTGATCTAAGCTGGCAATGTTTAAATAAGGGTTACCTATTGATATGCCGTGGGGCATCAATGCTGTTTCTAAAAAACCATAATCTGTTGTGTAAGCCAGCATGGACTGATGCACTAAAGGGTCATCCGGCAGTTTATCCACACTACGTATCCACATATGTCGCTTAGCAATTCCAGGGCGCGGTCGAAAGGGGTTTTGGTTTTCAACAATGCGATATTCAATAGGCCGATCGGCGGTAAACAACTCTCTTACCTTTTGAGGAATTTCGTCCGCATGCTCCTGGTATAAGGACAGCTCAGACTTAAATAACTCAGGACCAGGCACATTTGGCATGACTTCTTGATGGTCAAACCCTTGCTCCGCTCTTTGAAACGAAATCGTCATCACTAAAATGCTTTTGCCAAACTGAGACGCGGTAACCCGACGCACACTAAAACTGCCCCCATCACGGACGATTTCAACATCGTATTCAATCGGCTGATTAGAATCCCCTGGGCGAAGGAAATAACAATGCAAGGAATGGGGCTGTCTATGCTCCACTGTTTGCGTGGCGGCGCTTAAGCTTTGCCCGACAACTTGCCCGCCAAAGACCTTAGGAAACCCTAAGTCTTGGCTACGACCAATAAACTTTGTCGTGGATAAGCGCTCGAGTCTTAACAGATCAATTAAGTTATTTACTACTTGCTTCATATTTGAACTCTACTGAATATAATTTGAGCTATTATGTAAGTAATTAAAACGGCAAACCTGTGATAAATATGCAGTTACCTAGGAAGCTTGCTCCTTAGTCGCCTATCCCTTTGAATTTGCCCGTTTACGTTTTGCCAAATGTACGTTTTTTTGCTTTGATGGACACTCACTTAACAAGGTATTTCACTTAGTAATGTCATCTTTAATTGATCCATACGGCCGTAAAATTGATTATCTTCGCATTTCGGTAACCGACAAATGTGATTTTCGCTGTACTTATTGTATGGATGAAGATGTTACCTTTTTGCCAAGAAACCAAATCCTCACGCTGGAGGAGATCGTCAAGGTCGCTAAAACTTTTATTGCCATGGGCACCAAGCGCATTCGTATCACGGGTGGCGAACCCTTAGTGCGTAAAAACCTTCTCTGGGCGCTAGAACAAATAAGCAAACAGCCGGGGCTAGAAGAGCTCACTATTACCACCAATGGCTCTCAATTATACAAAATGGCAGAGTCTCTTCTCAATGTAGGGGTTTCTCGGATAAACATCAGCCTAGACACCCTAAAAGCAGATCGTTTTTACGCCCTGACACGACGCGATAAATTTCAGCAAGTCATCGATGGTATTGAAAAAGCCGCTTCCTTAGATTTTAAGAAGTTGAAAATCAATAGCGTCATGCTTAAACACCATAATGACGATGAATTGCAGAACCTTGCGCAATTTGCGCTAGACCGACAGATGGACATTAGTTTCATAGAAGAGATGCCATTAGGCGTCATTACCGACCATGACCGAGCCGCAGCCTATTTGTCCAGCGATGAAGTAATAGAGCGACTTGAAACAAACTTTTCGCTCACTGAAAGCCAACACATTTCCAGTGGCCCTACTCGCTATTACGACGTTGCCGGCTATCGAGGGAGAATTGGCGTCATATCTCCACATAGCCACAATTTTTGCGACACCTGCAATCGTATTAGATTAACCGCCGAAGGGCGCTTGCTACTTTGCCTAGGTAATGAACACTCCAAAGATCTCAAACCTTTTTTAAGAGCGCCACAACAAGCCATGTCATTGGAACAAGGCATTATCGATGCGTTGGCGTTAAAACCGCTTAAACACCACTTTAATCTTGAAGAAGCCCCACAAATACTTCGTTTTATGAGCGCAACTGGAGGCTAAATAAGGACCCCTAATGAGTAAAATTCCAACCCCATTTCGACCATTGCAAATCAGTGTGTTAACGGTTTCAGATACACGCTCACTTGCCGAAGACACCTCAGGAGACGCACTGATTGCTCATCTTAGCGCAGCAGGACATTCACTTTATCAACGCCAACTAGTGAAAGACGATGTGTATGCCATGCGCGCGGTTGTCTCCCAATGGATAGCAGATTCTAACAATCATGTTGTATTAATCACTGGCGGCACGGGTTTTTATTCCCGCGACAGCACCCCGGAAGCGATGATTCCTTTATTTGATAAGCAAATAGAAGGTTTTGGCGAACTCTTTCGACAGATTTCTTACGAGGAAATAGGCACTTCTACTATTCAATCTCGCGCGGTCGCAGGCCTGGCAAATAAAACGCTTATATTCTGTTTACCAGGTTCGACAGGCGCTTGCCACACCGCCTGGAATGGCATTCTTAAAGAGCAATTGGACGCCACTCACCGCCCTTGTAACTTTGTTGAATTGCTCCTTGGTGCTTATCAACCAAAACTGCACAAGGTATAAAATGATGTCTGAGCTATTGCCCTTTGAAGAAGCTCTTGCCGCGATGGAAAATATCCAGAGCACACCACCTAATGAAGAACAAATTGAGCTAAATAAAGCCCTAGGTCGTATCACTTGTAACGACATTATTGCCACGAGTTTTGTGCCACCTGATGACAATAGCGCCATGGATGGCTATGCCTTTCGCTTCTGTGATTGGAGTCCTGAAAAAGTTTTCCCGATCAGCCAGCGAGTGCCCGCTGGACAGGCCCCAGCCCCTCTTGAAGAAGGCACCTGTGCACGTATTTTTACTGGTGCAAACATTCCCAAAGGCGCAGATACCGTAATTATGCAAGAGGAAGCACAACCACAAGAGGCTGGAATCCTCTTTCCTCACGCCAAGGCCAACAGCAACATTCGCCCACAAGGGCAGGACATTAAAAAAGGCCAAGTGATTATTCATAAAGGCACGAAAATCACACCAATGCATATTGGCTTACTGTCGAGTTTGGGACAAACAAAAGTCTCCGTTTTTTGCCCCCTCAAAGTCGGCATTTTAACCACAGGTGATGAGTTAATTCCTGCGGGAAACACACTTGCAGAAGGCCAGATTTTTAATTCGAATGGCCCCATGCTAAGCGCGCTCATCACGCAAGCTGGCTATCAGGTTTCTCAGTGCCTACATGCAAAGGACTCCCCACAAGCAACCGAATCTGCCATTCAAACTCTGCTTGAATGCAGTGATGTGATTCTGTCATCAGGTGGCGTGTCGGTAGGAGAAGAAGACCATGTTAAAACTGTGCTGGAGAAGCTCGGTAAGGTTCACTTATGGAAAATAGCCATTAAACCGGGTAAACCGTTAGTCCATGCGACCTTGGGCAACACCCCTTTTCTCGGCTTACCTGGCAACCCTAGCTCCACTTTGGTGACCTATCATTGGTTTGCTCGACGCTTACTCGCACGCTGTGCAGGACAAGAAAATCTATTCGATATTTCCTACCCAGTAGACGCCGGCTTTAATCGGAGTAAAACCATTAAACGAGACGAGTTCTTACGCGTTTCAATCAGCTCTGATGGTTTAGCCTATGCACACCCACAACAAAGCTCTGGCGCCTTAATCGCGGCCTGCGAAAGCCAAGGGTATTTACACATCAAAGCGCACACGCCAATCGAGTATGGCTGTTCTTACGCTTTTTACCCGTTTTCAGGGTTCTAGCCCCATCACTAGCTAGCAATAAGACACGCTACTTAGTCGGCTGGCCTTCTTCTTCGATAAAGGCGTGTCTTAATAAACCACGAAACCATTGATGGGCTGGATCGTGTTGAAAACGCTCATGCCAAATCATGGAGTAATCAAATGGGCGACTCGCAAAAGGCAACTCATATAATGCTAACCCTGATGCGGTCGCCACCATGTCTTCCGCAAACAGACGCGGCACCGTCAATAATAAATCACTGTCCATCACCACCCTAGCCGCTGGCACAAAAGTGGGTAACTGAACTGTCACATGACGCTTATGCCCCAGCCGATCCAGCTCTTTATCAACAGCAAAATAGGCTCTACGTCCCAGTACAACCTGCACATGATTCGACTGTAAATACGCTTCTAGAGTCAACTCCCCATGAATTTTAGGGTGCCCTTTACGCGCCAGACACACCATATAATCACTTTTCAAACGCATTGCCCTAATACCACCAGGAGGCTCTTTGGAAAGCACCGCTACCGCTAAATCTACCTCCATATGATCCAGCTCATTGGCGGTTTCTTCATCCCAAGCTTTCACATCCAAAATAGCATTGGGTGCAGCCTGCTGAAAACGATCTAACATTTTTGGCAAAACAGTTAAGGTACCAAAATCTGTGGTAGACAATACAAACCGACGCTGACTGGTTAAAGGCGTAAACTCACTTGGCTGAATCAAGCTTTCTAAGCCTTTTAACATATCAATCAGCACTGGAGTGAGTGTTTGAGTTTTCGTGGTGGGCGATAAGCCATGGGAGGTGCGAACAAACAGCGGGTCATCAAAGATATCCCTCAACCTAGAAAGCGATCGGCTAACCGCTGGCTGAGAAACATCCAGTCGGGCAGCGGCCTTGGTCACATTTAACTCTTCGATCAGGACTCGAAAAATATACAGTAAGTTTAGATCGATATCTGACAATCTTATTTCTGACAAGCGATTACTCCACCCAATAAGCCCAACAAGCCACCACTTTAATAATTAATTGGCTATGTCGCGGATTTGCTTAGAAGACATGCCTAGCAGGTATAAAATGCCATCTAAACCTAAATTATTCATAGGGCATGGGGCCTGCTCTCTAACCAGAGGCTTAGCATGCAATGCAACACCTAAAGCCGCTTTGTTAAGCATTAATAGGTCATTCGCACCATCGCCACACGCCAAGGTCTGGGCCCAATTAACCCCTGTATTTGCCACGATCTCAGACAACAACAGCTGTTTACGCTCAGCATCGACTATTGGTCCTAAATGCTTGCCTGTTAGCTTGCCCGCTTCTATTTCCAGTACATTGGCATGAACTTCCGCCATTGCATATTGATGCTGCACTCGATCTGCAAAATAAGTAAAGCCACCGGAAAGTATAGCAGTGTGCCAGCCAAAGTGATGTAACACCTTCATCAAGGTTTCAATGCCATCCATATGTACAATACGCTGATAGACGCCGTCCATCACATCGCTGCCTAGACCTTTTAATAGTGAAAGGCGCTGTACGAAGCTTTCCACAAAATCAATTTCACCACGCATTGCACTGGCCGTCACAGCGGCAATCTGCTCACCAATTCCTGCCTCTACCGCCAATTCATCCATTACCTCGGCTTTAATCAAGGTTGAATCCATATCAAATACAGCCACCCCTTGCTGATATAAGTCAGGTGTTTTTGATTGATAAATATGATCAATTTTTGTTGTGTCTGATAGCGCCAACAATGTTTGCTTAATATTGGCAAGCTGCTCATCAGGCAAGGCTTGCTCAAGCGCCACTTTAACCACGGTGTAAGCGTCTTGATCATCGCTCAATGTGTTGAACGTCCCAATGAGATGATGTTCATTTAACCAAGACTCAAATTGATTTAAATAAGCGTGTTGAAAAGACCCAATTAAAGTGATGCTGGCAGACATAAAAGCTCCTAATACAATAATCGCGCTACTATACCAAATAGCCCCATAGAAACTAAGCACTGCTTGCACTTTAAAGAACCAAGAAAAACAATGACACCCTGTGTATACTTTAGCGATTGTTTTATTGGTGAGTTTGAAGGACGTAAATGGAGACGCACATCAAAACCAAAAAATTAACACTTTTCCTCAAGAAAAGATTAACGGCATCCGCGGCCATTATCACGACATTCACTGGCTTGATGGTACTCACAGTCTGTCTTATTTGGTTTACTATGACTCAAGCTCTAGGGAGCTATTTGAACCAGCAAACCGAAGTGTTAGGCAGTAGCCTAGCCACTCAAGCGGCGTTCAATGCAACTCAATCCATCCTAACCAATGATTTATTAAGCTTGAATGTATTGCTGAACCGACTCGTGGTGGATGACAATATTCTCAGCGCTAGAGTCTACAATAAAAAAGACGAGCTGCTTGCCGAAGCAGACAGTGGTAACTCTGATGTTTCTAAAAATATCGACTTAAGACCTTCTGATAAACACCGCCTTTACAGCTCCAGCATTCGGTTTCGCGATGAAGTCGTTGGCCATGTTTTAATCACCCTGGATAGGACGCCAACCCAATCAACCCTTAAACACCTTAGCAATTTGCTTATTGGGGTCTCCATTTTTATCTGTGCAATCGCATTGTTATTGGTGATTCTGCTAGCTCGCTGGCTCTTTTCACCCATCAACGACGCCACCGATGCCTTAAAGGCATTAGCAAAAGGACATAAAGATACCCCTTTACCAAGCCCGTCATTTAAAGAAGGTCGTAAACTGTGCCAAGCCATTCAAAGCGTACAAACACTGGATTGGCCCATCAAAGAAGAGCCCGTGACGATCAAACCTGAGAGCCTTGAGCCTGCTAGCAAAACACAACTGGAAATGGACTTTGATAAAATCTTTGAAGAATCCAACAAGCGTAGCTGCCTGCTTTACTTTGACATCCTCAATATAAATGACTGGCACGAGGAAATGACGCAACTGCAAGTAGCCAATTTATTAACCCCGATATACCGTGCTATGTTTCAAGCCAGTGAAACCTTTATGGGGCAGGTACATCAATATAACAATGATTCTGTGGTTATCTTTTTCAGCGCGTCCACCAGTAAAGACAACCTATACCTTAACGCCATTAGCACTGGGCAACTCTTTTTAGGTCTTATGGAAGAGCTGCTGAACAATGAACTATATCAAGACACTCCAACACTGAACTTCCACCTTGGCTTGCACAAAGGAGGTCCAGAAATCACTGAAATGATGGCGACCAACACGTTTGATCGCCAAGCAATTCAACCCTTGCTCAACCAGGTCGAACAACTCAGTCACTCACAGAGCGTCAATAAACTAGTACTCAGTGACTCTATTTTTATGCTGAATGATATCCAACATCGTGTTTTTACAGGCCTGCCTGAAGTTATCGATATCGATGGCGATGAGGTATTGGCTTACGAAGTAAAAGGCATGGCCGAAAAGCTTCAAGAAAAAGTAAAGCAAAAACGTTTTGAAATACAGCAACACCAACTCGAATAAAATACGTTTTACAGAAACAACAAAGCCAGCTTGATAAAGCCGCTCAATCATGAGCACTCTATCTTGCTGGCTTTGCTTAGCGCAACTTAGCGCAACTTAGCGAGTAGAAGTAGGCACAAGCCCTCTCGCCTAGCTGTCAAAGCGAATAACATCGTCCAATGAAAGACCTTCTTTGTCCATCATTAGTCTTAGCTTACGCAGTGCTTCGACTTGAATCTGTCTTACTCGTTCACGGGTCAAACCAATCTCAGCGCCCACATCTTCAAGCGTACTAGGCTCATAACCACGCAACCCAAAACGTCGCGCTATCACTTCACATTGTTTTTCATTCAGCTCGCTCAACCAGCCCTCTATATTCTGTAATACATCCCCTTCCTGACGATCCTCTTCAGGTCCCTGATGCTGAGTGTCTGCAAGTACTTCAACTAAGCTTTTGTCATTATCCTCGCCACCCACAGGAGAATCTATTGAACTCACCCGCTCATTAAGGCCGAGCATTTTCTGCACATCCTCAACCGGACGATCTAGCATAAAGGCGATTTCCTCTGCGCTCGGCTCATGATCCAGCTTCTGTGTTAGCTCACGGGCTGCTCGCAGATACACGTTCAACTCTTTGACCACATGAATCGGCAAACGAATAGTTCGCGTTTGGTTCATTATGGCTCGCTCAATGGTCTGACGTATCCACCAAGTGGCATAAGTCGAGAAACGAAATCCCCGTTCTGGATCGAATTTTTCTACGGCTCGAATCAGGCCTAAATTACCTTCTTCTATCAGATCTAATAATGATAAGCCCCGGTTTAAATAGCGACGTGAAATTTTCACTACTAAACGCAAATTACTTTCAATCATACGCTTGCGGGCTTTTTCATCGCCTTTCAATGACAACCTAGCGAAATACACCTCTTCCTCAGCAGAAAGTAGGGGAGAGAAACCAATTTCGCTCAAATATAACTGCGTAACATCTAGCACTTTTCCACTGTCATCATCGCTATAACGAGCGCTAACAGCAGACTCAAACTCTTCATCTGTTGTATCAACTAATTCATTGTTATCTACATCAGGGTCATAATTAGACGTGTCTGGAATTCGTTTTGCTGCACTATTATTCGTTTCAATTGCTTTCATATTTCCTCCTTGTCCCCAGCTTTCTTTTATTTTCGGGGGAGTACTTTTAGCGGATCTATAGGTTGCCCATCACGACGAACTTCAAAATGCAGTAATGATTTTTCACTGCCTTTACCACCGATCACAGCCAGTGCATCACCAGCGCGAACAGCTTGTTGCTCTTTTACCAGAATCCTTTCGTTGTATGCATAAGCGCTAAGATAAACATCGTTATGTTTCACTATGACTAAATTGCCATAGCCAATCAAACCACTTCCCGCATAAACCACAGTTCCATTTGCAGCGGCTTTTACTAAATTGCCTTTTTGCCCCTTAATGTCTATACCTTTACTACTAACTCCGCCGCTTGAAAACCCCTTGACCACGGTACCATTAATTGGCCAGTGCCAAGATGAGACGACATTTGAACTTGAACTAGAAGATTTCGAAGCGACTTTTGGACGCGGTTTGGTTTTTTGCAGTTGGATATCTGAGGCGCTTTTTTTAACAACTGGGGCCCTAGACGGAGCTCTGGCTGGAGTAGCTTTGACGCTTTTCGCCATGGATCGACCTTTACTTCTTAGCCAAATTTTTTGCTTTGGATAAATAGTATAAGGCGAACGGATTTTGTTTAAACTCGCCACTTCTCTATAGTCAAGCCCATAGCTAAAAGCAATAGAAAACAAAGTTTCACCGCGTTTAACTCGATGATAACCAGAAGAAGGAACGGAACTCACACTAGCATTATTTGAGCGGTAGGATTGGCTGTTTTTGTTAGGAAAGTTAATGACCTGATAAGAACAGCCAGAAATAAAAAAACACAGCAACACCCCAACCTTAATTCCCCAGGAAGAGAGCCATGCCGTCGTTTTTTTAGACACAAAATTATTGATAACCTACCACCTCAAAAGTCACCTAAAAAACGAAAATATTACTTGTATGTTTTTCGTAAAGAAATGTAAGAAATAAGCAGAACACTCAAGAAACCCGCAAAAACAAAGATCAAAGGAAGCAATAAATTCTCCCAAGTTTGATAGCTAGCCGATTGCCAAGGCAGTATTAAATGTCCTTCTAATGGCAGTTTTTTATCACCAACAGTGACCCAAGCATCTGTCACTTTCCATGGCCAAACCTTCACCAAAGCACCTAACATAATACCCGTCAAAAGGGCTAAGGTCGTTTGCTTTGCATGCTGCAGCAAAGCATTAAGCAGTTTAGAAAAACTCAGCAGGCCCAGCAAAGCACCACTGGCAAAAATCGCCATAACCATTAAATCTAGGCTTTTAATCGCACCAATAATAAACCCATACATTCCCATCATCAGCAGCAAAAAACTACCTGAAATGCCTGGCAATAGCATGGCGCAAATAGCAATCATGCCTGATATAAAGATCATTGTATTTGAAATGTCTATTTGTATCGGCACGATCAGCGAAACCGCGGCACCAATCCCCACACCGATCAATAAAAGCAACAGATGACGCCCTGAAAACCCTTCTATCTGAGACGTTAAAAAAAACGCCGACGCCAAAATCAAACCAAAAAAGAAACTCCATAAATATTCAGGGTATGTCCCTAGTAAATGAGCGATTAGGCCTGCAATAGCAAAAATACTGGTTAAAATGCCAAGCCCAAGAGGCAATAAAAAACGCCCATCAAAATGCGCCCATAAGCCTTTAAAGTCCCCTTTACTAAGCAACTTAATACTGTCTTTATTAACACCACTTAATGCCTGAATTAAACGATCATAGAGACCTAATATAAACGCGATAGTACCACCTGATACACCAGGAACAACATCGGCTGCTCCCATCATTACACCACCCAGATATATTTTTAGCCAATTAGGCATATTCTTTACCTTCTAATAAGGGAACAAAATGCGCTGGCGCCGTTCCTAAACATTTCCACTGTTGACCTTTCTTTTGCCAGCAACCGATACAGGACGCTGGGCTATCAATTGGCATAATCAGAATGCCATTCTCTTTCAGGCAGTCGGTGAGTGCCAAAGGCACCTTACTTGCCATAGCGGTAATAATAACCGCATCCATGTCGATTTTTTGTGGCCATCCTGCCTGCCCATCACCAAAGTGACACTCCACATTATTCACCGACATTTTAGCCAAACGTTCTTTCGCTAATAAATACAAAGACTCTTGGCGCTCTATGGTATGAACTTTATTAAAGAAATGCGCCAATATGGCTGTCTGATAGCCAGACCCAGTGCCAATTTCCAACACACGACCACGACGCGCATGCTCTAATAGCCATTGGCTCATGCGTGCAACAGTGAGTGGCTGACTGATGGTTTGGTTACGACCAATGGGTAATGGTGTTGCTGAATAGGCAAGATGAGAAAAAGCAGGCTCAACAAACTCATGGCGAGCAAGCCCTCCCATCACAGCTAACAACTCTAAATGATGAATGCCCTGCTCTTTTAACTGAGCCACCATTTGAGCCGTTCTCGGCTCTGTATGCTTTACCAACCAGTTCAGATCGTATGGACTCATAACGTCAATGAAACAACCCAATCTTCTAACGGTTTTCTGGCTTCATGGCAGGTCATATCCGTGTGAATTGGAGTGATCGAGACATACCCTTCTTCAACCGCATGAAAGTCTGTTCCAGGTGATGCATCATGGGGCTCAGAAAGCGCGCCAATCCAAAAGCTCGGCAAGCCTTTAGGGTGTTGCGCGCTGATCGCCTCTTGTGCTCGATGGCGATAACCTAAGCGGGTAACTTGAACCCCTTTCAGCTGCTCATAAGGTACATCCGGCACATTGATGTTTAATAATATACCAGGCGCCAAAGTGAGCCTTGAGGAGTCTTCTATCAATTGCTGAACCACTTTAGCAGCCGTTTCAAAATAGGTGTCTCCCACTAAAGAAACAGCCAATGCAGGACGCCCAAGATGACGCGCTTCCATTGCCGCCGCCACCGTTCCAGAGTAAATAACATCATCCCCTAGATTTGCACCATGGTTAATACCAGAAACCACAAGGTCGACTTGTCCAGCAATGACTCCCGATAGAGCCAGATTGACACAATCTGTTGGTGTGCCATCCACTCGATAACTGTTTTCAGATACCTTAGTTGGCTGCAATGGCCTGGTTAAGGTAAGAGAGTTACTTGCCCCACTGCGATTACGATCTGGGGCAACCACTAACACTTCATAGTCCGTTGCTAAATTAAGCGCTAGCGTTTGTATCCCTAGCGCATCGATACCATCGTCATTGGCGATCAATATTCTCATGATGTTTCTCTACTGACATGTCTCTAAAATCCATCATTTCGCGCAATATACTGGTCGCAAAACACCCTTTAGACAAAGAGAACTCAACAATAAGCTGTGGCTTCTCATTAGCCCCTTGTAGCAATTCCCAGGCCATATTCATTGGCATTAACCTAGCCAGCCGACTCTCTCGAGAAAGGCCAAAATTAATTAACGCCTCAACCAGTTCTTGATTACCTGACAAACTTTCTTTTATCGCCAACTCACGCTGTGGCCCAGTGCCGGCTTCCCAGCCTTCACAAATCAGCGGCAACACTGGATGAACACCTCCTTGCATTGCCGTCAAATGCAGTCCTGCAGTCATATCCTTCACACGGAACTGCTCATCTTTTGCCTGATATTGAGCAATATCTCCATCACACAGGCGAGCCCACATCCCCGATTCGACCTGTTGACTCAGCGCTTCATTGAAACACCAAGAACGAATTGCAGATAACCAGAAGGATTCGGTCTTCGCCAGCTTGTTGCGGCCTTGCCTACCTTTAAGCACAAAGCCTTTGCCGTTATGCAAATTATTGCCGTTTATACCAAAGCGCTGAGGACCATAATAGTTTGGCACACCGCCTAATTTAATGAGCTCAAGACGGCTTTGTAATTCATCTAAATCCCCTTCAAGCTCACGTAATCTGAGGACAAAACGATTCGCAATATGACTGCCTGTTCGCAACTTTTTAGAATGGCGAGTTTGGCGAATAACACGCACACTTTCGGGTTCACGAAATGCATCTTGAATCCCAGAAAGATCTGGCGTTTGATTCAACACATGAAGACAAAACCACTGCCGTGTACAGGCATGACGATCTTTGACGCCACTATAGGTCACTTTATTAGGGGCAATACCCGCAATTTGAGCCAAGCGTTTCGCTAAGAAATCGGTGTTTACACCTTGTTTTTCAACAAAAACAAAACAGAACTCACCTTGTTCATCCGGCTCAAAACCCAGCACTTCCTCGACATAAAAGTCCTGCACATAAGTTTTTAAATCACCGCTAATCGTTGGCTTTGACCAAGCATATCGCCATTCGGTATTCATCATTCACCCTGCTTCACTATCAGCGCGACTGCCTCAACGGCAATCCCTTCTTTACGGCCGGTAAAGCCCAATTTTTCAGTGGTGGTCGCTTTCACATTTACCTGCTCTATGGTGACTTCTAAATCAGCAGCAATGTTCGCTCGCATTAAATCAATATAGGGACGCATTTTCGGCGCTTGGGCAATAATAGTGACATCCACATTGCCCACTATAAAACCCAATTTTTGAATTTCTTGGTAGGCGCGCTTTAATAAGATTCGGCTGTCCGCCCCAGCAAAAGCAGGGTCCGTATCAGGAAAGTGGGTACCAATATCCCCTAACGCAGCCCCGCCTAGCAAAGCATCGGTTAATGCATGCAGCACCACATCCCCATCGGAATGAGCAACCAAACCTTGAGAATAAGGAATACGCTCCCCACCCAAAATAATATGATCCCCATCGCCAAATTTATGTACATCAAAACCATGACCGATACGAAACGGTACCATGATAAAGTCTCCCATTTGCTAATTAGTGTCGTTGAGAAATAAGCGCTTCGGCAATCAATAAATCTTCTGGCAAAGTCACTTTAATATTACTACTTTCACCGACTACAAGGTCTGGATGCCAACCAATAAGCTCCATTGCAGAGCACTCATCGGTAACCGCTAACGCTTGTTGATCGGCTTTTTTTAACGCCTCATATAAAACGTCTGCGGGGAACTTCTGTGGTGTTTGTGCAAGCCAAATATGGTTGCGATCCAAGGTACCTTTTACCTTTCCAGTGTCCGTCTGGCACTTAACCGTATCACGGGCCGGAATCGCTAAAATGGCGCCTTGCGGATGATTATTCTCCACTATCCGCGCCAAACCAGTGGCGGTCAATAACGGGCGGGCAGCATCATGCACTAACACAGACTGACACCCTATTTGCTGCTGCTCATGTAGAAACTGCAGGCCATTACGTACCGTATCGCTGCGTGTGGAGCCGCCAACAAAAACCGCAACCTGCTTATGGTTCCGCCACTTGGAGTCTGGCCAATAGCCATCTTCGGCCCCCAATCCCACAGCAATACCCGCAATCATAGGGTGATCAATAAAAATCGAAATGGTTCGGTCTAAAATAGTGTCGCCAGCTAACGAAAGGTATTGCTTAGGAAAGCCTGCATTCATTCGCTGACCAACGCCAGCAGCAGGAATAATAACCCAGAGAGCTTGTGTCATTTTTCTACTATCCGATAAAAAACTTCGCCGTCTTTAATGTATTGAAGCTCGGTGCGAACATGCTCTTCCACCGCCTCTTCCCCTTGACGGAGATCATCCACCTGCGCTCTTAGCGCTTGGTTGCGATGTTTAAGGCGCTGATTAACGCGTTCTTGATATTCAATTTGCTTGGCCAACTCTTCCTGTCGCTTTATTCCTTGCTCGCCGTAATACAGGTGATAACCCTGATAACAGATCGCACAACTAAACAAAAAAAAGATCAATCGCGGCATAATGCCCTCAGCCTATCTACTCTCAATCCCTTATTATCAAAGGAAATAGAATAAAAAAAAATAAAAAAAAGGGAGAACCATGTTCTCCCTTTTTCAGATCAGTTTACATTACTGACCTTTGATCTCAGAAAGACCCTTGTATGGGGCTTTTCCGCCTAATTGCTCTTCAATACGAAGCAATTGGTTGTACTTAGCAACACGGTCAGAGCGGCACAGCGAGCCAGTTTTAATCTGTCCAGCCGCGGTTCCTACTGCTAGGTCAGCAATGGTTGCGTCTTCTGTTTCACCTGAACGGTGAGAGATAACAACAGTGAAGCCAGCGTCTTTCGCCATTTTGATAGCAGCCAAGGTTTCACTCAAAGAGCCAATTTGGTTGAACTTGATCAAAATAGAGTTAGCGATGCCATTGTCGATACCGCGCTTAAGAATCTTAGTGTTAGTCACGAACAAGTCATCACCCACTAACTGAACTTTATCGCCCAACAATTTAGTTTGATGCGCAAAACCTTCCCAGTCAGACTCGTCAAGGCCATCTTCAATAGAAACGATCGGGTATTGCTTAGTAAGATCTTCTAAGAAGAAGTTAAATTCCTCTGAAGTGAATTTTTTACCTTCACCCTTAAGATCGTAGATATTCGCTTCTTTATCGTAGAACTCAGACGCTGCACAGTCCATTGCTAGAGTAATGTCTTTACCCAGCTCATAGCCTGCCGCCGCAACGGCTTCTTTGATCACAGCCAAAGCTTCCGCGTTAGAGGCCAAATCCGGTGCAAAACCACCTTCATCACCAACCGCTGTATTCAAGCCACGACCATTCAAAACTTTTTTCAGAGCATGGAAAATTTCCGCACCGTAACGCAACGCCTCACGGAAATTTGGCGCGCCAACTGGCTGAATCATAAACTCTTGAATATCAACGTTATTGTCTGCGTGCTCACCACCATTGATGATGTTCATCATTGGCACCGGCATGGAGTACACACCAGGTGTGCCATTGATGTCTGCGATATGTGCATAAAGAGGCACTTTTTTAGCAGCAGCGGCGGCTTTTGCCGCGGCCAAAGAAACCGCTAGGATAGCGTTCGCACCAAAAGTAGATTTGTTTTCCGTGCCATCAAGATCAATCATGATTTGGTCAAGCTCGGCTTGTGCTAGCGCATCTTTGCCGATCAAAGCATCACGAATAGGACCATTAACAGCAGCAACGGCTTTTAACACGCCCTTGCCCAAGTAACGGCTCTTATCGCCATCACGTAATTCTAAAGCTTCACGAGAACCGGTAGAGGCACCAGACGGTGCACACGCTGAGCCTACTGAACCATCCGCCAATATAACATCGGCTTCAACAGTAGGATTACCACGAGAATCTAATACTTCTCTGGCTTTAATATCAACGATCTGACTCATAACAAACCTCTTAAAATAAATGAAAAACCACAAACTTTCTGTTTGTGCTAATTATTTTTCTTTACCTGCGTGCTTCAATGCTGCGTGAACAAATGCACTGAACAGGCCATGTCCATATCTAGGTGTAGAAGTAAATTCTGGGTGGAATTGACAAGCAACAAACCAAGGATGATCGGCGATTTCTACCACTTCAACCAAAGAATTGTCTTCTGAACGACCAGAGATCGTCAAGCCTGCTTTTTCTAACGCATCCAAATAAAAGTTATTTACTTCATAGCGATGACGATGACGCTCAGTAATAACTGCTTCGCCGTATGCTTCGAATGCCTTCGTGCCTGCGGTTAGGTTACAGTTCTGAGCACCTAGGCGCATCGTACCACCTAGATCAGATTCCTCTGACCGGATTTCTTTGGAACCCTCTGCATTGGTCCATTCGGTAATCAGACCAACAACTGGGTTCTCTGCTTTTAAATTAAATTCTGTACTGTGCGCGCCTGACAAGTTGGCCACGTTACGAGCAAATTCGATAACCGCAACCTGCATCCCCAAACAAATACCTAAATAAGGCACTTTGTTTTCGCGGGCGTATTTTGCGGTGGTAATTTTGCCTTCCACGCCACGCTCACCAAAACCACCAGGGACAAGAATCGCATCCATATCCTTAAGGATTTCGGTGCC
Organism: Marinomonas pollencensis; assembly: GCF_003387375.1. GTDB lineage: Bacteria > Pseudomonadota > Gammaproteobacteria > Pseudomonadales > Marinomonadaceae > Marinomonas > Marinomonas pollencensis. The sequence continues at coordinate 466,229 of NZ_QUNG01000001.1, forward strand.
ATTCTCTTCGATGCTTTCCGAATCGATGTAATGCAACTTCACTTTTGTACGGGCATGAATGCCAGCGTGATCCATGGCTTCAATTAAGGATTTATAAGCGTCCAATAACTCCATGTATTTACCAACCATGGCGATATTGATTTGCTTCTCTGGATTTAATTTTGCCTGCGTTACTTTATTCCAGATACTCAGGTCTGGCATATCACAGTCAAGATTAAAACGCTCAACAATCAAGCTATCCAAGCCTTGGTCATTCAGCATTTGCGGAATGCGGTAAATCGTGTCCGCGTCCGGTAGAGAAACCACAGCGCGCTCTTCTACGTTAGTAAACAAAGAAATCTTTTTACGCTCTGGCGCTTCAATCGTCACTTCAGAACGACATACTAGAATATCAGGCTGAATACCAATTGAACGCAACTCTTTAACAGAGTGTTGAGTCGGTTTTGTTTTCGTTTCACCTGCCGTACGAATGTAAGGCACTAAGGTCAAATGCATGAATAAAGCGCGGTGAGAACCGACTTCTACCTTCATTTGACGAACCGCTTCTAAGAAAGGTTGTGATTCAATATCACCTACAGTTCCACCAATTTCAACAAGCGCAACATCCGCTCCTTGAGCGCCGGCTATGACACGACGTTTGATTTCATCCGTGATATGAGGAATAACCTGAACAGTACCACCTAGATATTCACCACGACGTTCTTTCTTCAGAACATGCTGATAAATACGACCTGTCGTAAAGTTATTACGCTTGCCCATTTTTGTTGAAATGAAGCGTTCATAATGGCCAAGGTCTAGATCGGTTTCGGCGCCGTCTTCGGTAACGAAAACTTCACCGTGCTGGAAAGGACTCATGGTGCCAGGATCCACGTTAATGTATGGATCCAATTTTAGCATGGTGACTTTCAGTCCACGCGATTCAAGGATTGCCGCTAGAGATGCTGCCGCTAAGCCTTTACCAAGTGATGAAACCACGCCGCCTGTGACGAAAATATATCGTGTCGCCATGAGTGTTTAACCCGCCTTAAAGAATGAGAAAATGAGATTTGATGGCGCATAATAATACACCTTCAGGACGGGAGAAAATGATAACATCGCCAGCCTTTTCACTCAATGTAAAACGCACCTGTTTTATAGGGAAGAAAACGAAAATAGCCTCTAAATTTTGCCAACACCTTGTAAATAGAGACTTAGATGTCAAGTTCCAGCATTGAGGTTTTTGCTCGTGAGCAACACGGCATGATCAGTTTACCTGAAGCTCGTTCACGCTCGCTAAGAAATGTATCCCTATGTTCAGGCACACCATGCACCACTGCCGTTTGGCAAGTACCACACACACCTTCCTCACAAGACACTGGAATAAACACACCATGCGCCTCTAACACTTCAGTGATGGTTTGCTCCGGCGCCACCTCTAACACCTCACCCGTGCTGTGGATTTTAATGCTAAAAACCGTGTTCTCAAGTGCTTCATGAGCGTCCTCTGGAGCAGAGAAATACTCTTTATGCACATAATCTTGAGACCAGCCAAAGCTCAATGCTTGTGATTCTAACTGCTGAATAAGGCCTGCAGGACCGCAAACATAAAGCCTTGTATTTAGCGCCTGTTGAGACAGTAGATGTACACAGTCCAAACGTCCAGAGCCTGACTCTTGACTAAAATGAAACTGCACTTTATCGGCAAAGGGTGAATCGGTGAGCCAATCAACAAAGGCCGCATTCTGCGAAGATCGAGCACAATAATGCAGCTCGAAAGGGCGTGCTGTTTTGTCTAGCTGCTGAGCCATTGCCAGCAAAGGCACAATCCCAATCCCCCCAGCCACCAGCACAAACTTACTTCCCGCATCGCTCAAGCTAAAATGGTTCTTAGGCTCGCTGATGGTGAGTTTTTCTCCTACTGAGAGGCGATGCATTTCTTCTGAACCACCCTCAGACGACGGTGTTTTCAGCACAGCCACCTGATAACTTGCTGCCGCCTCCTGCAACCAACAAAGTGAATAGGGTCGTATTCGACCACTTGGTAAATGCACATCAATGTGCGCCCCCGCCTCATACTCAGGCAACCGGCTTACCTCCTCGGCCTGAAACACAAGCCGCACAATACCTTCAGCTTCAATATGTCGCTCAGCAACAATAACAGAAATCATATGTCCCCTTAGCAAACGGTTATATGCGCATCAATTCTGCGCTTCCTTGCCCTGTGTCAATGCTCAGGTTTTACTTTATTGCTAAACATTAACTGCGTCATTCGTACTTAAAAAAGACCGTCATCTGGTTTACATCTATCACTCTGACGGCAACAATAAATCCCATCATGCCACGGTAAACGAAGGGAACCAATCAACAACGATCACTTAATAGGAGACGGTCATGAATCCAGAGCAAATACATAATTTATACGCCTATTCAAGCGACGTTGAGCAAGCGCTTATAAAACTTGAAACCCTGCTACAAAAGCCAACACGGTCAATTGTCGGCTTAATTGGATATCCAGGAGCAGGAAAAAGCACACTTGCTAACTACCTAGAATCAAGAATGGAAGAATTGCACCCAGGTCAAGTTATCAGCCTCTCCATGGATGGTTTTCACTTCCCCAAAGACACTCTTAAACAGTGGCCTAACGCTTCAGAGGCGCTTGCTAAGCGAGGCGCTCCTTGGACATTCGACAGCGCTGCATTGATTAATCGAGTTCACCAACTTCTCTTCCAATACCAGCAACAAGACGTCAAATGGCCTAGCTTTGATCACAGCGTAGGCGACCCTATTGAAGAAGATATCCTGATCCCACAATCCGCTAAAATCGTTATTATTGAAGGACTCTACCTTTTGCATAATGCAGATGGCTGGCAAGAATGCTGCCATTTACTCGATCAATGTTGGTTTTTAAATACGCCATTGGAGCTTGCGCTCGAGCAACTCGCCAAAAGGCACATGCAAGATTGGGGCTGTGACTATGATCAAGCTATGCTAAAAATTCAGCAAAGCGACGCGCCGAATGCGAACCTCGTACTGGCGAGCAAATCGGCCGCGGACTGGTCTCTCACCGTTTAATATGACTGAGCTTAAGCGTATGGGCAGTGCCTTAACACTTCCAATCAGTGTTAAGGCTTTCCTTCGGCAACCATGCTAGCACTGCGTTTTAAAGACAAGTTTATCCGCTGAAACATACCTTCAATCATGTCCGTTTGTGGCGAGTTTCCCACCCGCGCCACCAATTCATTGTGCAACTGCCGACAAGCGCTCTCAAACTCCTCGGTATGCTGTCCTTTGGTGGCAAATATAAAAGTCTTGGCTAATGCCGCTTGCCATTTCTCTAGCGCCTTTACATCCCCTCCGGCGATAGCTTCACATAAAGAATGCAGCCTGATGGAGACGTGCCCAAGATTTAAACCTGTCAGTCCCAAGTCCGTCACCACACGCGTTGTCGATCTTTGATCATAATTAATCAGCCGCAATAAACGATCTTCCATGCGCCCATTAAACCAATCTGCTGAATGGCTCTTGCGCTTTAATTGCGCCAGATCAGCAGTCGTTGCCTTAAACAAGCGACGCACTAACAATTGGTTACTGGGACCTTCTACTAGTTCAAAGACCCAATATAAAAGGCATACCCCAACAAAAATTGCCATCGCTGAGCTTAGCGTGTAATCCACAGAAAAGGGCAGCGACATATCCATCCCCGGACGGACTAAAATGCTAAATGGAATACAAAAACCTAGGCCATAAGGCAAGGTGTCACGCCTACCTAAAACCAACAAGCCCAGAAAAAATGGCCCTGCTAATACCAATAATAAGATTTCTAATTGGCCTGCGCTTTTCGCTAACAAATTAAGCGCATAAAAAATCGCAACGGGTATCGCGACCAAAACACCAACGAGAATCCGTCGCAACACCAACTTTAAAACCATACGCGGCAAACGCGCCAACATAATGGAAAAAATAGTCGGCAGTATCATAATCATTAAAGCAGCACTGGCTCCCGTGCTAATCCAGATTAAAGCGCCAAGCAAAAAAATTGCTGCCGTGCGTCCCCCAGTGACCAACCCCAGCAAAGGATCCCGGTGTGTTTGTGCACTTGGTGCTTTAAGCAGGCTATTATCCCTGTTTTCTAAAGCCCCGAAAGCGCGCAATAAAACCGCTAGATCTGCGGTTAAGTCTAACCCTACGGTAAGCATTCTTACTTCAAATGGCTGATCACTCGTGGTTTGTTGGCGTAATTCAATAAGCGTTTTTCGCAGCGCTCGAACGCGTTCATAACAATCATCAAAATCGTCCGAGGCCGCAATTTTACTAAAGACTTCCCTAAAGTGTTCCAACAATTCATTTAACGCTGGCGTCATCATTTCTGCATGCTGACGCTGCAAACGACCAAAAATCTGTATCACTGCTAACAAAGACAATACCTTATGACTTATTTGCTTAGCAGCACGAGCCCTCCCTGGTCCCTCTGGGCCTTCGTAGGCCACTGCGCTGGAATCATCACTGACCAAACTGAGCGTTTGAATAATACTGTCAATGTGCTGATGGCGTTGCTCATGGGTGCCAGACAGCGCCAACTCAGCCACCAAATAGTTTAACGTTTGGTTAATTACAGATCGTGACTGGGCTTGCAGCCCGTGTTTCACCTTCACCGGCCAAAACAAGTGGCTTACTAGCGCGGCACATATCGACCCTAACACTATCTCGCTTACTCTGGCTTGGGCCACATCAAACACCGCCTGACTGTCGGCAGTTGCAGGAGATACCATCACCAATAAGACTATGATTTCAGCCGTTACTCCAGCCATGGCGAAACCATAAATAAAATTGGCTTGCCTGACCATGGCGGAAAACGCCGCATTGAGACCAAGCCACAAGGTCACAATAGCAATGGCTAGGTAGGGGTAAGGCATAAAATAATTTAAAATGAGAATCCCGACCACACCACCAATAAGTGTACCGGCAATTTGGCAGATGGCTTTTTCAATTACCATGCCGCCTTCTGGTCTCATCTGTAAAAAGACCGCTGAAATTAATGCCCAATAAGGCCGGTCTAAATTCAGATACATGGCGATAGTCAGAGCCATCGCCATTGCGATGACACCTTTTAATGCGAACAGAATCGCGTAGCGCTCAGGTAAAAACAGTGCTTGAAACACAGCTGACATGTTATCCCCTACTGCTCTGAGAGGTGAATGGATACCGTCATACCAGCACTAAGCCGAATGTCTTGGGGAACAGAAGCTAACTTAATATCAACAGGAATGCGTTGCGCTAAGCGAACCCAATTAAATGTTTGCTGGATTTGTGGCAACAACTGATTATCGCTCTGTGTATTTGTATTCGCGATGGCCCGCCCTATACTCGCCACCTCACCTGTGAGCTCGCCCCCACCTAATAGGGTCACAGTGGCGTGCTGCCCCAGATGAATTAATGGAAGTTTCGTTTCTTCGAAATAGCCAGTTACATAAAAAGAGTCTGCTTTAACAATGGCTAAGACGGGCACACCTTGGCTAACATAGTTTCCTTGTCGCAAGTTTAAATTGATGATGTTACCCGACTCAGGGGCGTAGATTTTGGTTCTGTTAACATTTAACTTGGCGGTTTCTAACTCTGCTAATGCTAGCTTATAGTTAGCTTCTGCTATTTGGGTATTGATCCGTGCGACCTCTAGGTCTTCTGCACTAATTGATTGGCTTTTAACAAGCTGCTTACGGCGCTCGTATTTATGTTGCGCCAGTGCCAATGCATATTTTTCATTCTCGGCTGTCGCTTCACTTTTTGCTAACGCGGCATGATAGCGCTGGGCATCTACCTGAAACAACAATTGGCCTTTTTTCACCACGGCATCATGACGTACATCAAGTTTAGTGACCCAGCCAGATACATCTGGCGCGACCGTAATAATATCCGCTCTAACACGACCATCCCGAGTCCATGGTGAATACATATAATCATTCCAAACCCATGAGCCCGCACCCCCAGCAATCAGCACCAGCAATACAGTCACTAACACTCGCATCGTTTTCATCATAAACTTTATCTTCCACCTAATAAGTAGACCGTTGCGGCCAAGTAACAGAAAAACAAAGCAACTTCAAACCACGCGACCTTCCAAATTCGCTCACGAAGATGAAGCCAATGTAAAATAAAACGCGTTGCAGCCACCAATAAAAATGCAACCGGCAGTAAAACAACCAATGGACTAAACTCTAATCCTGCAAAAGAGACGGTTTGTAACATTTTACCTCACCATACGAGCTTATAAAGCAGCCGCAGACAGCCCTCAAAAAACCAACAATGGAAACAGACCTGACACAGTGCCGAAATTGGTCTTATAGCGAATAATAATTAACTCGCATAAGCCAGCAGATTCTCAAACGCGACTCGACAATAAAGTTCATAACTGTTTTTCTCAACATACCCAATGTGCGGCGTTGCCAATACATTTGGCATAGACAACAGAGGGTCTGATGGCGCTAAAGGCTCCTGTTCAAACACATCTACAGCGGCAAAACCTGGCGTACCTGCGCGTAACGCGTCCACCAAAGCGCCTTTTTCTAGCAATTCTGCGCGACTGATATTAACCAGTAAGGCATCACGCTTCATTTGTGTAAGATCGTCCTTTGTTACTATTCCTTTGGTCGTGTCATGCAACCTTAGATGCAGCGACAATACATCACTCTGGGCAAAAAACATCTTCTTAGAAGAGGCCGCGTCATACCCTGCATCGATTGCTTTTTGTCGAGACTCTTCACTGCCCCACACCAGCACCTTCATTCCAAAAGCGCTGGCATAACGGGCAATACGCTGGCCAATTTTACCAAAACCCCAAATACCGAAGGTTAACCCAGCTAACGTTCGCCCCAATCCTAACGGGCCAGAAGATTGCCACTGACCTTCCTCTAGGCGGCTAGCATAAGGTACAAGGTGGCGTGAGGCAGCCATCACAAGAGCCCAACACAGTTCAGCTGGCGCCACTGGAGAACCCACTCCCTCAAGCACAGTCACACCATATTTACGACACGCTTCTGGGTCCAAATGGTTACTGATTTTACCTGTCTGGCTAATAACTTTAAGATTCGGCAACGCGGCAAGAAAAGCCTCATCAATCGTGGTTCTCTCACGAATTAACACAACCGCCTCGATCTCTTTTAAAGCCTGTATTTTTTTTTCAGGGGTTAGAATATCGCTAACAATGGTAACGTCATGGGCTTCCAATAAGGACATGCAATCCAAATCTTTAATGACATTTTGATAATCGTCTAATATCGCAATTTTCATTCTAACCTCGTTCTAAAAGCGCTTGTTCAACAGGGAATGGCAGTAAGTCGTTTAACTGCCACTCGAAGGTAATATCCAAGTAACTAGGGTGCCGCCATAATGAGCCAATTGCAATCAACTCCCCCTCTAAATACAAATAAGGCAAATGATCACGCCACCAACTGGGTATTTTAAGATCATTAAACCATTTCTTTATTTTTCGCCTATGCCCATTGGCAAGCAGCAGCACAGCGCCTTGAGGCCGCTCACCTAAACAAAAACGCCCTTCCCCTAACACCAGTACTTGATCGAAAGCGCGCCGCAAAGGGACTCCAGAATGAAGCTCTCCAAGCTCTGCTGGTTGCTCCACCGGCAATACATATAACACGCCTTGGTGGCGCATAATCCGTCCAGTTGGAAAACAAAACTCGGGCTGCTTATGCTCCTCACCAAATACCATAGACAGCACATTTTCTAATTGTGCATAAGACAATGAAATACTTTTACCCTGTAAAAAAGAGCGCAACCAAAAGCGTTGCTTATCCTCTGGTAAGGCCTCCAAATGACGTAAAATTAATCCACCTGATAGATTGCACCAGTCCTTTAGTTGCACCTGTGCAAATTCCGCCAACATGGCGTAATCTGTTGCTATGCGCTGTGCTGCAGAGGCAATATTTTGTTCCATCTTAGGAAAACGCACCTCTAAGGTAGGCACTATTCGGTGGCGAATAAAATTACGCGTAAACCGCTCATCCTGATTTGATTCATCCTCCACCCAACAAAGCCCATGATGCTTGGCATAGGCATTAATACTGGATTTGGACATGGTCAGCATAGGTCGCAGCAACGCCCCCTTGCCTAACGCACGTATAGCGGGAATACCAGATAGCCCTTTTCCCCCAGTGCCACGCAACAAACGAAACAAGACTGTCTCAGCTTGATCTCCTCCATGATGCGCCATAAGCAGTACATCATCTTGGCTCAAGACCTCTTCAAACACTTGATAACGCGCTTTGCGAGCGGCGTCCTCCAGTGACGCCTGAGATGCTAAGCAAACTTGCCGAGAAACAAACTTCACCCCTAATTGCTGACAAACTGATTGGCAATGTTGCTGCCAACGGTCCGCATTTTCACTTAGCCCATGGTGTATATGTATTGCGGTTAATTTGGCTTTCTGCTCAACATTCAATACCGACACCAAAGCATGCAGCAACACATGAGAGTCGACACCACCGCTAAAACCAAGCCAGATTTGAGCATCACCTGAAAATAGAGCTGCAACCCACTCAGGGTTAAAACTCACGGTATCAGTCGAAGCCATTGGGGGCTGAGAAAAATAAGCATGCATAATCGAAATTGAAGGGCTCTTTTATTAAGGAATCAAGGGATACTATACCGAACGGGCAGTTTCTATAAACAAAAAAGCCCCCTAATATAGGAGGCTTTTAATATCCGAAATAAGTCTTATAGTCCGTAAGACATCAAACGATTATAGCGTCGAGCCAATAACTCTTCAGTAGTCAGTTCATCCATACGGCTTAAAGCAGTAAGGATATTTTCTTTTAAGCTATGGGCGATTTGCTCATGGGCAATATGTGCGCCACCCATTGGCTCCTTAATAATGGTATCCACAAAGCCAAGCTCTTTTAGTCGGTCTGCTGTGATGCCCATGGCCTTCGCCGCATCGGAAGCACGCTCAGCACTCTTCCAAAGGATAGATGCACAACCTTCTGGGGAAATAACCGAATAGGTACCGTATTGCAGCATCATTAGCTCATCGCAAACGCCAATCGCTAAAGCACCACCAGAGCCACCTTCGCCAATAACGGTCGAGATGATTGGCGTTTTAAGACGTGACATGGCAGCAAGGTTAAAAGCAATCGCTTCACTTTGTCCACGCTCTTCCGCACCGATACCTGGATAAGCCCCAGGTGTGTCAATAAGAGTAATAATGGGCATCTTAAAGCGTTCTGCAGTTTCCATTAGGCGCAACGCCTTGCGGTAACCTTCTGGGCGTGGCATACCAAAGTTGCGAAGTACTTTTTCTTTTACTTCGCGGCCTTTTTGATGACCAATGATCATCACAGGACGGCCGTCTAGGCGAGCAATACCACCGACAATAGCACGATCATCAGCGTAATGACGGTCGCCGTGCATTTCTTCAAAATCGGTGAAAACATGTTTGATGTAATCTAGTGTGTAAGGGCGCTTTGGATGGCGCGCTAATTGCGACACTTCCCAAGCTCCTAGATTACTAAACAAGCTTTTAATTAGCGCAACCTTCTTGTCTTCAAGACGGCTGATTTCATCACTAATATTGAGTTCGTTGTCGTTGCCAACTAAACGTAACTCTTCAATTTTTTGTTCGAGTTCAGCAATCGGCTGCTCAAATGGTAGATAATCTAAATTCATTGTTAATTACACTGCTGTTTGGTTGCCATCAAATACAAGACAAAAGACTTTTTGCCATCTGCTCTGTCGGCGCCGCTTCTCGCAACGCGCTTTTGTACAAATTATAAAATGAGGCTAAGTATACACTAGCTGAACATTTTGTTTACCGTATTGTTTCTGAAGTTCATGAATTAATTCGTCATCAGGTAAAATTTTCCAATTAGACCCGAGTCGAATATCACCATGAGCTTGATCCGTATCAAAGCCTATCACTACATCACAGCCGTTCCCTCGAAATGGTTCCATGTATTTAGCCAGCTGTTTAATCGCTTCACTTGTTACCGACGCTTCATCCCAGGTGATGCGTAAAGCCTCAACATAACGCACACGAGCTTGAGGAATATCAAAGATATTACGCGCAATCACTTTTTGACCGCCGCGAAACTCATCAACATTGATCTCCCCTTCTACCACAACCACTTCATCTTTTACGATGACACCTTTTAAGGTTTCGTAGTTATCTGGAAAAACGGTCACCTCAATACGAGCCGAACGATCATCCAAAGTCACAAAGGCGATATTGCCACCTTTTTTACTTTTGGTAATCCGCAAATCAACAATCAAACCAGCCATCACCTGAGTATCACCACGCTTTGGCTGCAAATCGACGATACGAGAACGCGCAAAGCGACGTATCTCTTTTTCGTATTCATCAATTGGATGACCTGTGACATACAAGCCTAACGTATCTTTTTCACCATCTAGCCGCTGTCGACCTGGCCATTCGTGACGAATGCCAACTTCGTCATAGGCATTTTCCGTGGGCTCTTCCACCGCAATACCAAACAAATCCATCATACCAGCGTCGTGGCTTTTGGCAGCTTGATCTGCTCGTTTCAGGGCCCCATCTATCGAGGCAAACAAAGTCGCTCGGTTTGGTCCAATCGTATCGAATGCCCCAGAACGCACTAATGCTTCCATTACACGCTTATTGACCTTGCGGCCCACACGTTGACAGAAATCAAAAATATGTTCAAATGGCCCATCCTTCCGAGCTTCAACAATGGCTTCAATCGGACCTTCACCAACGCCTTTAATTGCCCCTAATCCGTAGACAATTTCACCCGCTGGCGTCACGGTAAACTTGTAAACAGACATGTTCACATTCGGTAACTCTAGCGGCAGCTTCATGGAGCGACATTCTTCGATAAAAATAACGATTTTGTCGGTATTCTGCATATCGGCTGATAATACTGCCGCCATAAACGGCGCAGGGTAATGCTTTTTCAACCAGGCGGTTTGATAAGACACCAAAGCATAGGCTGCCGAGTGAGATTTGTTAAATCCGTAGCCCGCAAACTTTTCCATCAAGTCAAAGATATTACCGGATAACTCTTTGTCTACATTGTTTTTCAGCGCCCCTTCCATGAAGATTAAACGCTGCTCAGCCATAACTTCGGCTTTCTTTTTACCCATCGCACGACGCAATAAGTCAGCGCCGCCTAAAGAGAATTTAGCCAATACCTGAGCAATCTGCATAACTTGCTCTTGGTACAAAATAATACCGTACGTTGGCTCCAATACAGGTATCAGATCTTCATGTTGATAGTCTGGATGAGGAAAAGCCAGCTCGGCACGACCGTGCTTACGGTTAATAAAGTCGTCTACCATGCCTGACCCAAGCGGTCCAGGTCGGAACAAGGCCACCAAAGCGATAATATCCTCAAAACGCGATGGCAATAGCTTCTTAATCAATTCTTTCATACCACGGGATTCCAGCTGGAACACCGCGGTGGTTTCCGCCCGCTGCAACAAATCATAAACCGATTTGTCTTCAAGGTCGATTAACGCAATATCAAGTGGCGGCTTACCCGCAACCTCATGAATTTGGTTAATATTTTTAACCGCCCAATCCACAACCGTCAGTGTCTTCAGGCCCAAGAAATCGAACTTGACCAGGCCGGCCTCTTCCACGTCATTTTTATCGTATTGGGTCACCAAACCTGAGCCATCTTCTTCACAATACAAGGGTGAAAAGTCGGTCAGTTTAGTCGGGGCAATCACCACCCCCCCCGCATGCTTACCAAAGTTACGCACCACACCCTCAAGTGAAAAGGCCATTTCCATGACCTCTGCGGCGTCTTCATCTCCGGCCAAAAATTCAGGTAAAGCAGGCTCTTCTTCTAACGCTTTTTTCAGCGTCATGCCGATCTCAAAAGGGATCAGTTTAGACAGTTTATCACCCAGGCTATATGGCTTACCTTGCACCCGCGCCACATCACGAACAACGGCTTTCGCCGCCATGGCACCAAAGGTAATAATCTGTGATACCGCATCTCGGCCGTAGGTTCTTGATACATAATCAATCACTCGGTCACGATTATCCATGCAAAAGTCGATATCAAAGTCAGGCATAGAAACCCGCTCTGGGTTCAAGAAACGTTCGAAAAGCAAATCGTATTCAAGTGGATCCAAATCGGTAATTTTAAGTGCATAAGCTACCAAGGAGCCGGCACCAGAACCTCGTCCAGGCCCAACTGGAATATCGTTATCCTTCGCCCACTGGATAAAGTCCATCACGATCAAAAAGTAGCCTGGAAAGCCCATTTGATTAATGATGTTCAATTCGAAATCAAGACGATCCCAATATTCTTGACGACGCTTTTCTATGCGTTCTCCGTATTTATTAACGAGAAAATCAAAGCGTTCTTGAAGCCCGTCATAGGAGATTTTTTTGAAGAAGTCTTCCATGGTCATGCCGTCTGGCACAGGGAAGTCTGGCAAGAAGTATTTGCCCAGCAGCACATCAACACTACAGCGCTTGGCAATTTCTACGGTATTTTCTAACGCCTCTGGAATATCTTCAAATAAAGCTTCCATTTCATCGGCGGTTTTTAAGTACTGCTCTTCTGAGTAGCGGCGCTTACGGCGCGGGTCATCCAAGGTAACGCCATCATGAATACACACTCGCGCTTCATGGGCTTCATAATCTTCACGCTTAAGAAAGCGCACATCATTCGTTGCCACAACCGGACAACCTAGCTGGGCCGCGATGGGCACAACTTGATGAATAAAGCTTTCTTCACCTGGTCGGCTAGTACGCTGTAACTCGACATAAAATCGATCAGGAAAAACCGACATCCAATGCGCTAATTGCTGTTCTGCTTCGGCTGGGTGACCTTTTTCTAACAACAAGCCCACATCACCTTCACGGGCACCCGATAAGGCAATCACATCATTACTGTGCTCCTCGATCCAGGCTCGCTTAATAATCGGACGACCTTCCACCTGACCTAACTGATACCCTTTAGAAATCACCTTGATGATGTTCTTGTAGCCTTCATTCGACATGGCCAATAAAGTGAGGCGGGAGCGAGCACCAATCACGGCGTCTTCTTCTAGTACGACATCCGCACCACAAATCGGTTTAATTCCTTTGTCCATCGCGCCCTTATAGAAACGCACAAAGCCACACAGATTATTCTCATCAGTAATGGCCACTGCGGGCATGGTCATGCTTTCAGTCGCGCTCAACAGCCCTTTCACTTTCACTAAGCCGTCGACTAAAGAAAACTCTGTATGTACGCGTAAATGGATAAACGATGTGGACAAAATATTAGCCTTCTAAAATTTTCTTCACAGGCCCAAACGTACGCCTGTGAATCGGAGTTATTCCATATTGCTTGATGGCGGCAAGGTGCTGCGCCGTTGGATAGCCTTTGTGCTTTTCGAAGCCATATTGTGGATACTGTTGCGCCATTTTGACAATCTCTCTATCGCGCGTCACCTTTGCCAAAATTGAAGCCGCAGAAATAGCTGCATGACGAGCATCCCCTTTTACCACAGCTTCAGCCGAGCACGTTAAGTCTTTGGGCACACGGTTGCCATCAATCAAGGCATGCTCAGCAACAACAGGCAACTGCTGGATCGCACGGCTCATGGCAAGCATGCTGGCATGGAGAATATTGAGCTGATCAATTTCCTCTATACTAGCACTTGCTACCGCATAGGCTAATGCCTTGTGTTGAATTTCGACAAACAGGGCTTCGCGCTTTTTCTCAGTTAGCTTTTTCGAGTCAGCAAGGCCTGCCACTGGATTTTTTGGGTCCAGAATCACCGCTGCGGCAACGACTTCTCCGGCCAGAGGCCCCCTTCCTGCCTCATCGGCACCGGCAACAAGGTCACCAAAATATACATTACTTACGAAGGGTTCCATTAATCACGCTTTCCTTCAACTAGATCGACAATGGCTTGAGCGGCCGTTTCACCCGCATTTTTACGTAACAGCCGATGCAACGCCAAATAACGAGCTTGAATATTCTGATCCCCAATAAAAGACTGCCAGGTTTGCAATAACCGACAACTCAAGTTACTGGCGGTGGCCTGATCTTGAAGCAGCTCGGGCACCAACTCATCATTTGCCAATAAATTCGGCAAAGAGACATAAGGTACTTTTAGCATTCTCGACATAATCGCATAGGTTAGCTTACTAAAGCGATATGCCACCACCATAGGGCGCTTTACCAACATGGCTTCCAAAGCCGCGGTGCCTGATGCTAATAACAAGGCATCACTTGCTGCCATGACTGTCCTCGACTGACCGTCAATTAAAATTGCTTCGGCGTTGGCTTCCTGCAATAAAGCTGCAATTTGCTGTTTACGCTCTTGATTGGCTGCGGGGATTAAAAAACATGCCTCTGGCTGCTGTTGTTTAATCAGCTTCATAGTGTCAATAAATAAAGGCGCCAGCTTCGCAACCTCTCCTCCTCTAGAGCCTGGCAAAATACCAAAAACTGGCCCCGTCATTGCTGGCAAGGACAAAGCATTTCTAGCCGTTTCAGCATGGCTCTCTAAAGGAATTTCATCCGCTAATGTGTGCCCCACGCAGACCACAGGAATGTTATGCTGGTGATAAATAGGCAACTCAAATGGGAATAGTGCGAGCATTAAATCGACGGACTTTTTGATTTTAAAAATCCGTTTTTGGCGCCAAGCCCACACAGAAGGGCTGACATAATGCACCGTCTTGATACCCGCTTCTTTTAATTTTCTTTCAAGAGGAATCGTAAAGTCTGGGGAATCTATACCAATAAACGCTGTCGGTGGATCGGCAAGACAAGCTTTATATAACTGTTTGCGTATCCCTAATAACTCACGCAATCGACCGAGCACTTCGACTAGCCCCATTACGGACAGACGCTCCATTGGCACAACACTGGTCATACCTTGGGCTTGCATTAATGGGCCACCGATGCCTTCAAAGATCGCATCGGGCTGTAACAGTTTGAGATGAGCAATGAGGTTGGCGCCGAGAATATCGCCAGAAGCCTCTCCTGCTACAAGAACATAACGCGTCACCGCCATTCAATTTCTTCCATTCTGGGTAATAAAAAAACCCCGAAATAGTCCGGGGTTTTCTCTAACAATGCCAAGCAAACATTGTTTAACGAACAATGCCGCGTTCTGAGCGACGGATAGACAAAACAAAGTTGGCTACTTCCGGTATTTGATAAACAGCATCCTCTTCAAGCTCAGTCAACGCTTGCGTTAACGTCAGCCCCTTTAGATAAACCGTTTTATACGCTTTACGAAGCGCTTTAATCACCTCTGGTGATAGCCCCCTGCGGCGCATTCCCTCGAAGTTCATACCATGGGCTTTGGCTGGGTTGCCAGAAACCATCATAAACTGAGGCACATCCTTTGCCACCATAGACCCCATACCACACATGCTGTACGAGTTTACTTGGCAAAATTGGTGAATGCCTGTATAGCCACCTAAAATAACAAAATCCCCGACCTTTACGTGCCCCGCCAAAGCGGCGTAATTAGCAAAGATATTGTTATTGCCGACGATACAATCATGCCCGGTATGGGTGCTCGCCATAAACAAATTATGATCACCAATTTGGGTCAAACCATTATCTTGAACAGTGCCACGGTGAATCGTCGCATTTTCACGGATACTATTATGGTCACCAATAATCAGTTTTGTTGGCTCGCCTTTGTACTTCTTGTCTTGGTTCGCTTCACCAATCGAAGCAAATTGATAAATTTCATTATGGCAACCAATCGTCGTATGACCATTAATCACCACATGAGATTTAATAACGCTACCCGCGCCAATCTTTACATGAGGTCCAATGACAGAAAAAGGACCCACTTCAACACTGGAGTCTAATTCTGCTTTTGGGTCAACTAAAGCTGTTGGGTGTATCGTCACTATAATTTCCTGTCTGCACACATAATAGTTGCGGAACAAGCAAGCTCGCCATCGACGGTTGCTTTACATTCGAATTTCCAGATACCACGTTTTTCAGTAAGAATCTTAGCTTCTAATTGTAGTCTATCACCAGGCACAACAGGACGCTTAAAGCGCGCCTTATCAGAACCAACAAAGTAATAAATAGAACCATCTTCTGGGGTTTTACCCATTGTTTTGAAGCCCAATACACCCGCCGCTTGGGCCATAGCTTCAATAATCAACACACCAGGCATAACTGGGTGATCAGGGAAATGCCCGGTAAAGAAAGGCTCGTTCACTGTTACATTTTTATAAGCGACAATTGAATCATTTAGATTAATCTCAACAACTCGATCTACCAGTAGAAATGGGTACCTATGGGGTAAGTATTTACGGATTTCGTTTACGTCCATAATCATTTAGCATCAACCTTTTGTTAAAAGCTTATTAACTTGTTGTTCCAGTTTTGAGATTTGCTTTGCCATGTCATCGATTCTTCTTAGTCTTGCCGCCGAACGTCGCCATTTATCCGTCGGTTCTAAACCTGTCCCAGAAGAATATGATCCTTCTTGCAGAATTGATTTACTTACCAAACTCATCGCCGTTATATGTACACAGTCGGTTATTGTTAAATGACCAACTATTCCAACGCCTCCTGCAATCGTACAGAAAGCGCCTATTTTAGTGCTTCCAGCAATCGCTGCACAGCCTGCTATCGCGGTATTATCCCCAATAACAACATTATGAGCAATTTGAACCTGGTTATCGATTTTAACACCATCACCGATTTTTGTATTCTCTATGGCGCCACGATCAATCGTCGTATTCGCACCAATCTCAACTCGACTGCCTATTTCCACCGAACCAAGCTGATGAATTTTTTTCCAGCCATCTTTAGTTGGTGCAAAACCAAATCCATCGGCCCCAATCACTGCGCCACTATGGATTATGCAATCTGAGCCTATTATAACATCGTGATAAAGGGTGACATTAGGATAAATAAAGCATTTTTTAGAAATTCGAGCACCACGACCAATAACCGTACCCGCACCAATCACGCAACCTTCTTCAATAACTACGTCATCGTCTATCACCACATTCGGTGCGAGCACCACATCCTCAGCAATAACGGCCTTATCTGACACAGTACAGCTTGCATCCATGCCAGCCCATTTATGGGTAGCTGGAACAAACAAATGACTTAAGGCGGCAAAGGCAAGATAAGGATTTTTCACTACAATCGCGTTGTCCAACACCGCCGCTAGCTCATCACTTTTAACCAATACCGCACCAGCAGACGTCGTTGCTAACTGACTTTTGTATTTTGGGTTTGCTAGAAAGCCAATGTGATTTGATTTGGCATTTTCAAGAGTGCCTAATCCATCAATCCTTAACTCTGGGTCTCCTTTCACTCTACCCTGAACCGTTTCTGCTAACTGGGCTAGAGTATATTCCATGCTTTATTTACCCTTATTCATGCGTTCTATTAATTCTTTGGTAATATCGGCATTCGCCTTAGCGTAAATAATAAGCTCTCGATTCAATACTAAATCTAACTTACGCTCTTTGATGATTTCTTTTAATGCCGCTTCACCTTTAGGGGTCAGCTTCTGAATCAACTGTTGTTCTAACTGTTTCGCTTGACGCTGCATACCTGCCGCCATACTACGAACTTTATTTTGCCCTTGGGCGAGCTCAATCCTGCGCTTCTTTAACTCATCTGGCGCTAACGTCAATTCATCACGCTTCAAATTATTCGCCATTGTTTTCAGCTTTTCTTGCTCAGATTTCAGACGCGCATCCATTTCAGCCACTTGCTTTTTAGGCTCTACCGCTTCTTGTTTGCCTACATCACTTTGCAACAAAGCCGCGCGAAAATCGACAACAGCGACCTCATTAGCGTGCACACTGCCGATCAATAAAAGCCCGACAAGTGCGCCCAATAGGTTTTTCATATTCTATTCCTTTTTTATACGTTGCTATTGTTACCTTAGAAAGTAGTACCTAACTGAAATTGGAATACATCGGTGTCGTCTCCACTTTGCGCATTAAGTGCTTTCGCCAAATTAAATGACAATGGCGCAATCGGAGTAATCCAAGTCCAGCTAAAACCAACACTGTAACGCAAATCGCCTAAATCAACGCCTTCCGTACAGTTGGTACTCACAGAATAACAAGAGTCTGTGAATACATTACCTGCGTCTAAGAAAATAGAGGTTCGTACCGATTTATGATCTTCTACCATTGGCAGTGGGAAAATAATTTCCGCTGTACCTGTCATCAGGATATTACCACCCATCGCATCACTATCATTATCACTATCTGAGCTATAAGAGTTCTGCGGCCCTAAAGAAGACGAACTAAAACCACGAACAGACCCAGTACCACCGGCATAATAGTTTTCATAAAACGGCAAATATTCAGTATCGCCATAGCCATTACCATAGCCTGCACGGCCTTTTACATGGAACAGCCACAGGTTCGAGTTCTGAATATTCCAATATCTCTGCGATGTTAAACCTAACTTGAAATATTGTTGGTCACTACCAGGTGTTGCCACCTGCAAACTTGCACTGGTTGAATAACCATTGGTTGGCAATACACCACCGATCAAATCACTGTCACTCCACGAAATAGAGGCGATCAAATCGGTAAAACTATCCCCATTAGTATCCACAAAGTCGCTTGTTTCAAGTGATGGGTCATCACTTAAATTAATCGATGTTTGCTGCACCGTCGCACCGAAGGTAATACGCTGGGTGTCGGAAATTGGGTAACCATAAGTAAGCCCAGCTCCGACTTTATCCAGTTGGTAATCCTCGATATCGTCGTCATCATAGTCACTACTTTGATAGTAAATTTTCGCCCCACGACTGACCCCATCTACCGTAAAGTAAGGGTCGGTGTAACTAATAGTGTAATTCGTATAACTACTACCACGGGTCGCATTAAAAGCCAGCTTATTACCGCTCCCCATAAAGTTAGATTTAGAAATACCAAACCCTAAGATCAAACCATCTGAATCAGAAAAACCTATGCTCGCTTGAATGCTGCCAGAAGCCTGCTCTTCCACAGTGACATCCAAATCCACTTGATCCGTAGTACCAGGTACGCGACGCGTCTGCAGATCTACCTTACTAAAGAAACCTAAACGCTCTAATCGACGCTTTGACGCCTGAATTTTAGAATGCGTTGCCAATGCCCCTTCAAACTGAGTCATTTCGCGGCGCATTACTTCATCTTGAGTCTCGCTGTTGCCACTAAAGATAATTCGGCGCACATACACTTTAGGCCCTGGCGAAATTTGATAGGTCAAATTTACCGTATGATTATCAAGCTTTTCTGGAATCAAATTTACATTAGTGAACAAGTAACCATGATCACCCAGTTCTGCAGATATGTTGTCAATAATTGTCGTGACATGACTACGGGAAAATACATCGCCTTTTTTCTGATCAACTTGTTTCCACACCAAATCTTCAGAAATAGGCAAGCTACCACTTAACGAGATATTGTTGATGGTATAAGGCTTACCCTCTTCCACATTGACAACAATATATACATCACGTTTATCTGCCGACAAACTCACCTGGCTAGATTCAATATTGAAATCCAAATAACCATGGTCGAGGTAAAAACTCTTCAGGGTATCTAAATCCCCTTGCAGTTTCGCTTTGCTGTATTCATCGGCTGAGCTGAACGGGTTCCAAGAAGCACCTTCTTCACCAGATTGAAAATCTTTCGTTAGCTCTTCATCACTAAATGCTTGATTGCCGACGATATTAATATGGACGATTTTGGCTGTTTTACCTTCGTCTATGTTAATCGCTACCCGCACACGGTTTCGCGGCATGTCCTTGATCGACACGTCCACAGTGGCACCATAGCGACCTAAGGCATAGTATTGACGCTGCAGCTCTTGCTGGATTTTATTCAGTGTCTCTGGCTTGTAGATTTCACCTACTTCCAAGCCAGACAACTTAAGACCTCGTTTAAGGTCTTCCGTTTTAATTAGGTCATTACCTTCTATGGTCAAATCACCAATAGACGGCCTTTCATCAACCTTGAAGGTTAAGACATCTTTGTCTTCATAAACATCGATATTGCTAAAGTAACCGGTACCAAACAAAGCACTGATAGCCTGATACACTTTATCAGAGCCATAAGGCTGACCTTGTTCAAAACCAATCACATCAAAGGCTCTAGCTGATGGCATTTGCACTAAGCCGTCAATCCGTACGTCTTCTATATTTTTAGCGATACTTTGCACGCTTATCAAAGCCAGCAGTACTGCTGAAACGACTTTCATATATACCTCACTACAAACGGGCAATATCGTTAAAAATGGCAATCGCCATCAAAGTAAACAATAAAGAAGCGCCTATACGATAAGCCATACTCTGGATTCTTTCAGAGACAGGCTTTCGACGAACCGCTTCGATGCCAAAAAACATCAAGTGACCACCATCTAACATAGGAATAGGCAGCAAATTTAACACACCCAAACTCACACTAAGGTAGGCCATAAATTTAAGAAATGATTGCAAGCCGGAATCTGCTGATGCACTAGCAACTTTGGCAATCGTAATTGGACCTGACAAGTTATCAATGGAAATAAGGCCTTGTATCATTTTTCCAATAGAAGAAACCGTTAAAGCAGTCATTTTCCAGGTTTGCTGAGCGCCGTAATTCAGAGACTCGAACAAATTAAAATGGCGTTCTCGCAGTACACTCTCATCTAACTTAGGTGGCACTACTGCCAACCCAGCATAACCAACAATATCGTTACCTCGCTCTATTGAGCTAGGAACCATATTCAACACAGTACTTTTCCCTGAACGCATCACTTCAACAGCAACACGACTGCCTGGGTGGTTTTGAATCAAGATAACAAACTGCGTCCAACTATCGATAGGCTGTCCATTTGCCGCCACGACGCGGTCGCCCGCTTTGAACCCAGCCGCTTCAGCCGCGCCTTTCTCAACCACCTGAGCAATAACAGGAGCCACCTTGGGCTGCCATGGCATCACTCCAAACTCTTGAATCAAATTACTTGGATCTTGCCCTTTCAGCCAACGGTTTAATGTCAGCGAATCGCTTTCATTTTCTTTACTTATTTCTTCCTGATAGCGAACGGTAATGGTTCCGCTGGTTCCAATCAAGTCTGCTAACACTAAATTTACATCTTCCCACGAGCTTACCTTGCTACCATTAATAGCTAAAAGCTCATCACCAGGCTTAATATTGGTTTCAGAAATCGGACTATTGGGGGAAATATGACCCACTTTAGGTGCAAGTGACTGCAACCCCATAAGCGCAACCAATGCATAAATAACCACGGCTAAAATAAAATTCGCGAGCGGGCCTGCTGCCACAATAGCAATCCGCTGCCATACCGTTTTATTATTGAATGCCTGAGACTTCAAGGCGTCAGGGACATTACCTTCACGCTCATCGAGCATCCGAACATAGCCACCCAAAGGAATCATCGCAAGAGTAAATTCAGTCCCAGTTTTACCAATAAAGCGGTAAATGGGTTTGCCAAAACCAACCGAGAAACGCAACACCTTAACACCGCACTTACGCGCAACAAAAAAGTGACCAAATTCATGAAAGGTAATCAGCACACCCAGCGCGACAACAATGGAAAGAATGTCCTGAATCATAGCCAACCCTTCTTATTAATAATATTTGCTGTCGCCTGACGCGCTAGATGATCCGCCTCAAACACCACCTCCAGGGAGGTAACAGCATGACGATCAAGCTGATTCAATACCGCTCGATTGATTGTGGCAATATCAAGAAAGCCGATTTTCTTCTCAAGAAATGCGGCGACACTTACTTCATTGGCCGCGTTAAGGGTCGCCATCGCAGTACCGCCGGCATACCAAGCGTCTGACGCCAACTGTAAATTAGGGAAACGCTCTAAATCTGGCGCTTCAAAGTTCAACTGAGCAACCGACACCAAATCAAGCGCAGGCACCGCAGTTGTGATTCTTTCTGGCCAGGTCATGCCATAAGCAATGGGGATTTTCATATCAGGATTACCCATTTGCGCAATGACAGTACCGTCAACATAAGACGCCATTGAATGAACAATGCTTTCTGGATGCACCACCACATCAACCTCTGCAGGCGTTACCCCAAACAGCCAACAAGCCTCAATCAGCTCTAAGCCTTTGTTCATTAAGGAGGCGGAATCTATAGATATCTTTTGCCCCATAGACCAATTAGGGTGCTTACAGGCCTGTTCAGGCGTTACATGACGCATTTCTTCAAGCGACCAAGAGCGAAAAGGACCACCGGAGGCGGTGAGTAGCAATTTTTCGACGTGCTTTTTGTGCGCCCCTTGGGCATGCTGCGGAAGACTTTGAAAAATGGCATTGTGCTCACTGTCGATCGGCAGCAGCAATACATCATGATGCGCCACCTCATCCATGAATAACTGACCTGCGGTTACCAAAGACTCTTTATTAGCAAGCAGGATTCGCTTCTTTGCCCGAATGCCAGACAAGGTCGGCTTCAATCCAGCAAACCCCATGATGGCAGCCATCACTTGGTCGACATCATCATCCGCGGCAATGTCGGCTAACGCGTCTTCACCCCACTCAAAAGAGATATCCAGACCTTGACACTTTCGCGCCAGCTCATCACGCGCCTCAAGCGTCCCCATCACCACTCGATTTGGCTTAAAACGCTGACAGATATCAGCCATCTTATCGACACTAGAATGGGCAGAGGCGCAGACCAAATTGAATTTATCTGGGTGCTGCGCAATAATTTCCAGCGTACTTTGCCCAATAGAGCCAGTCGCACCAAGCAGACAAATACCTTGCATCACAACCACCCACAAATACTTAGCAGTAGCACAAATACAGGCGCAGCCGCCGTTAAACTATCCACGCGATCCATCACACCGCCATGCCCTGGAATCAAACGGCTTGAATCTTTTAATGACTCGTGGCGCTTAAACAAACTTTCAGTCAAATCTCCCAACACAGACACAGCCACAGTCAGCAAGCCGATCGCGGCTAACAGGGCCCATTGCAACCAGGAAAAATGAGAGATAACCGAAAACACCAGCAAACCAATTTGCGTAAACAACAAACCGCCAATCACACCTTCCCAAGACTTCCCTGGACTAACATGCACCGCCAGTTTATTTTTACCAAACGCCTTACCTGAGAAATAAGCACCCGAGTCTGCCCCCCAAATCAAGCCCATTAGCAACAACACCCAAACCACAAAGTTACTAGACTGTTTGAGCACGACTAAAGAAGCCCAGGTGGTAACAAGAATCAGCAAACCAAACAATAGACGGCCTATCGTATGCTGCCATCCCTTTAATGCTGGGTAGCTCATTACCCAATATAACGCGATCAGCCAAAGTATTGGGGCAACATATAGGATAGACTTCTGCAAATCCTGCTGATAAGTCAGCAGGCACAAGACGCCAACCAAAACAGAAAACGCTATTCGAGAAAATGCCTTTTGAACACCCGATAACCTTGCCCACTCCCAGCCAGCCAGCAGCACAACACCACCCATAGCCAGCATAAAGTTAGTTTCTTCTAAAACAAAGACAGCACAAACAAACAAGAAAACCATCACGATGGCACTGAGAATACGAGGGAGTAACATGAATTATCGACCACCATAGCGACGTTGGCGTTTTTGATAGAGCTGAATCGCTTCATCAAAATGCAATTGATCAAAATCCGGCCATAACACCGAAAGGAAGACAAACTCAGAATACGCGGTTTGCCATAATAAAAAATTACTTATGCGCTCTTCTCCAGAAGTGCGAATCAGCAAATCAGGCGCAGGAAGGTCCGCAAGCTGCATATGCTGCGCCAGCATCTCCTCATTAATTTCATCCGCTGAAATATTTCCTAACGCGACTTGAGCGGCAACTTTTTTAGCGGCTTGTGTAATATCCCAACGACCACCGTAGTTAGCCGCCACCACCAAAACCATCCCCGTATTACCAGAGGTTAACGCCTCAGCTTCTTGAATCTGTTGCTGGAGCTTTTCGCTAAAGCCAGACAGGTCTCCAACAATACGCAGGCAGATCTGGTGCTCATTTAAGCGCTTCACCTCTTTTTTCAGTGAACGCATAAACAACCCCATTAAGGCGTCTACTTCAGCCTGTGGGCGTTTCCAGTTTTCACTCGAAAAAGCAAACAAAGTAAGCACCTTAATGCCCGCTTTCGCTGCCATTTCTACCGTGCGACGAACCGCTGAAGCTCCTGCGGTGTGTCCTGCAATACTAGGCAGCAATCTTTTTTTCGCCCACCTATTATTACCATCCATAATAATGGCAATGTGACGTGGGATAGCATCAGAACACGTCCCTGATCCTGTCAATTTCGACATATATCTACCTTAGCCAATAAAAAGGGTGAGTCTAGCCCACCCCTTTCATTTAGATTTCCATCAAGTCTTTTTCTTTCGCAGCAAGACGCTCTTCAACTAAAGCAACGTATTTATCTGTGATTTTTTGCACTTGATCTTGACCACGACGCTCGTCGTCTTCGGAGATCTCTTTTTCTTTGACTAGGTCTTTCAAACTGCCATTCGCATCACGGCGAATATTACGGATCGCAATACGACCGCTTTCTGCTTCAGATTTTGCTTGTTTGAAGTAGTTACGGCGCGTTTCTTCCGTCAAAGCTGGCATAGGAATGCGAATCAAGCTGCCATTAGTAGCAGGATTCAGGCCTAAGTCAGACTTCATGATGGCTTTTTCAATTTCCGGAACTAAGTTGCTCTCCCAAGGCGAAACGCCTAGGGTACGTGCATCCTCAACGGTAATGTTCGCCACTTGGCTTAATGGTGTCTCAGAGCCGTAATAGTTCACTTTAACAGAATCCAAAATACTTGGGTGTGCACGCCCAGTACGGATTTTTTTAAATGCAGATTCAACAGAAGAAACCGCTTTACCCATGCGCTCTTCAGCATCTTTAAGAATTTCGTTGATCATAATATCCTCACTTAATCAGTGTGCCTTCGTCACCACCCACCATGATATTAGTCAAGGCGCCTGGCTTATTCATATTGAATACACGAATTGGCATAGCGTGGTCACGGGTTAAACAAATCGCAGTTAAGTCCATGACCCCTAATTGTTTTTCCAACACTTCGTCATAGCCTAATGTATCATACTTGACAGCAGATGGATCTTTCATTGGATCGGCAGAGTATACGCCATCCACTTTTGTCGCCTTCAACACCACGTCTGCATCAATCTCAATACCGCGTAAACAAGCAGCAGAGTCAGTAGTAAAGAAAGGGTTACCAGTACCAGCAGAAAAAATCATCACATCGCCTTCTTTAAGCAAACGCATTGCTCGGCGACGATCATAAGGCTCAACAATCCCAGTCATGGTAATCGCAGACATGACTCGAGTACGGATATTGGCTCGCTCTAGTGCATCACGCATTGCCAAGGCATTCATTACTGTTGCCAGCATCCCCATATGATCACCAGTCACACGGTCCATGCCCGCATTACTTAACGCTTGGCCGCGAAATAGGTTGCCACCACCGATAACAATACCCACTTCAACACCGATGCCACGCAACTGACCGATCTCAAGCGCAATTCTGTTCAATACTTTTGGATCAATACCAAATGATTCATCACCCATCAGGGCCTCACCACTCAGCTTAAGCAAAATTCTTTTGTAGTTTGGGCTCTTTTCTTTTGGCATCTCAATCTCCGACTAAGGTTATGTCTAAGGCAACAGATGGGTCTATTGGAACGACCTTTTTTCACACTCTTCTCTTCATAAAAAGGGGCAGTAAAACTGCCCCTTTTTTGAAAGACGTTACAGCAAGGATTAACCTTTAAGCTGTGCCGCTACTTCTGCAGCGAAATCTACTTCAGCAACTTCAATACCTTCACCCACTTCTAGGCGAATGAATGAAGCAACTTTAGCGCCAGCGTCTTTTACAAGTTGACCCACTTTAACTTCTGGGTTCTTAACAAAAGGCTGCTCAACTAGGCTGTTTTCAGCCAAGAACTTCTTCATACGACCAACAATCATTTTATCAACGATTTCAGCAGGTTTGCCCGCCATATCTGGTTGCGCACGAATAATTTCTTCTTCTTTCGCCAACACATCAGCAGGCATATCATCACCTTGCACAACGCGAGGAGAAACAGCAGCAACGTGCATAGAAACATCTTTAGCCAATTCAGCGTCACCGCCTTCAAGCTGAGTCAATACAGCGATTTGACCGTTACCGTGAAGGTAACCACCAACTAGACCACCCTCAACGATAACCGCACGACGAGGTGTGATGTTTTCACCGATTTTTTGAACTAGCGCTTCACGTGCTTGGCCAATTTCGCCAGCAAGCAATACTGCCATGTCAGTTTCTTTTGTTGCAAAAACAACATCAGCAACTTTGTTTGCGAAAGCAACAAAACCTTCATCGCGTGATGCGAAGTCAGTTTCAGAGTTGATTTCAACCAATACGCCGTAAGACGCATCGTCAGCAACACGCATAACGATA
Source organism: Marinomonas pollencensis (assembly GCF_003387375.1). Classification (GTDB taxonomy): domain Bacteria; phylum Pseudomonadota; class Gammaproteobacteria; order Pseudomonadales; family Marinomonadaceae; genus Marinomonas; species Marinomonas pollencensis. The sequence continues at coordinate 492,624 of NZ_QUNG01000001.1, forward strand.
GTGCCTTCAGCAGCCGTACGACCTGCTTTTTTAGCAGCTTTCATACCACTAGATTTACGTAGCTCTTCAATTGCTACTTCGATGTCAGCGTTTGCTGCTGCTAGTGCTTTTTTGCACTCCATCATACCCAAGCCAGTGCGATCGCGTAGCTCTTTTACCAATGCTGCAGATACTGCGGCCATATCCAAATCCTCTTAATACAATTCAAATTTAAAAAAGGGGGCGAGATGCCCCCCTTTAGAAACCAGAACAAACTAAATAGTTTGCTTACGCTTCTGTAGCTTCGTTTACTTCAACAAACTCATCTGCAGAACCAGCTGTCGCAGAACGACCTTCTAGAACCGCATCAGCGAATGCAGAAACGTACAATTGAACAGCACGGATCGCATCATCGTTTGCAGGAATTACGTAATCGATGCCATCAGGATCGCTGTTTGTATCAACAATACCGATAACTGGAATACCAAGCTTGTTCGCTTCTTTGATGGCGATACGTTCGTGATCAACATCAACAACAAACATAACGTCTGGAAGACCGCCCATGTCTTTGATACCACCCATAGAAAGCTCAAGTTTTTCAAGCTCACGAGTACGCATCAAGGCTTCTTTCTTAGTTAGTTTTTCGAAAGTACCATCAGACATCTGAGCTTCAAGCTCACGAAGACGCTTGATAGATGTACGGATTGTTTTGTAGTTAGTCAACATACCACCTAACCAACGGTGGTTAACGTATGGCATGTTTGAACGAGCAGCTTGCTCTTTGATTGTTTTAGATGCAGCACGCTTAGTACCAACAAACAACACCTTGTTTTTGTTCTCAGCCATTTTCTTAACAAGCTCTAGTGCTTCGTTAAGAGCAGGAACAGTGTGCTCAAGGTTGATGATATGGATCTTGTTACGAGCACCAAAAATGAAAGGTTTCATTTTTGGGTTCCAGTAACGAGTTTGGTGACCAAAGTGTGAACCAACCTGCAATAGGTCGCGCATAGAAACTGTAGGCATTTTACTATCCTTTAATTTGGGTTATTTAAGCTTATCAACTAAGCGCATCAGCCAGACAAGGTTTAAAGCAACCATTGGCACCCCAGACACACTCACTTCACGTGATAAGATCGTTAGTTTAATATTTAGTTTTGCTTGCATTTGAGCATTAGCCCAACAAGCGGGCGATTTATACCATATTCTAGAACAAACCAAAAGACCTAAAGGGCGTTTTGCCAACGGCACATCCTCGCTTTTTTCACCGACAAAGGGGCGATTCTGCACAACAAGTCATGTAGAATAGCCACAAATTTAATACATCAAATATTGAAGACATTTTATTATGAGCAACGACATTTTAAAAAAAGTAGAAGCACTAACAAAAAATGGTCGCAGCGACGTTCCTTCATGGACACCTAGAGCCGCGGCCACTCGTTTTACTGATATCAGCGACATTGAAGGCATGCGCACGGCAGGAAAACTCGCGGCCGACGTTTTAGTTATGCTTGAAGAATTTGTCGTCCCTGGCGTCACCACCGAACAGCTAGACATCATCGCTCACAATTACATTATTGATGTGCAAGGCGCCATCCCTGCTCCACTAAATTACCACGGCTTTCCAAAGTCTTGCTGCACCTCAGTCAACGATGTTATCTGCCACGGCATCCCCAACGACAAAGCGCTAAAAAAAGGCGACGCCGTGAACATCGACATCACCATCATTAAGGACGGCTACTACGGCGACACCAGCCGCATGTTTTTTGCCGGTGACGCAGCCCCTCACATCCAGCGCCTTTGCAAAGTCACCCAAGAAAGTCTTTATCTTGCTATCGACATGGTTAAACCGGGCGTTCGCCTTGGTGACATCGGTGCCGCTATTTCAGCTTACGCCCACAAACACCACTACTCAGTTGTGGAAGAGTATTGTGGTCACGGTGTTGGCACCACTTTCCATGGCGAACCTCAAGTAGCCCATTACGGCACACCTGGAACGGGAGCCATTTTAGAAGAAGGCATGACCCTAACCATCGAGCCAATGATTAATGCGGGCAAAAAGCAGGTCAAACACACAGGTCCTGACAACTGGATAGCAAAAACTAAAGATGGCCGCCCTTCAGCTCAATATGAGCACACACTATTAGTGACAGCGACTGGCGTCGAAGTATTAACAAAACGCCCAGAAGAAACACGCTTCTATTAATATAGAAGCGTTCAGTCAGCCGTAACAAACACATTTAAGCTAATTTCTTGACCACCTACGCTCCGAGGCTTTTGTATGGATTTTCCTGCTTTTCCAGATGCTCCGCCGTTATTAACACAAGATGAAAAAGACGAGCTGGCAAAGCCATCCTGTCCAATACAGCGCTACAAAGCCATTTTGGAAGAGAAGACCGCCGCCTACGACAACCTTTTTCATTCTCTATACCCAATAGAGAAACTTGTAAAAGGCTTGTCTGCAGTTTACGACGAAGCCCTTCAATCGGCTTGGATTGCTAACGGTTTAGACACAGAAGAATCTGTCAGCTTGGTTGCCGTGGGTGGTTTTGGACGCAGCGAATTACACCCAAAATCCGACATCGACTTGCTTATTTTGGTGAAAGACGGCGCGACCCCAGAAAAAGATAAAATCGAAGCGTTTATTACCCTATTGTGGGACATTAACCTAGATGTCGGACATAGCGTGCGCACCATTAGCGAATGCGTCGAAATGGCTGCACAAGACATTACCGTCATTACCAACCTCATCGAATCCAGAACCCTATACGGCCCAGAAGAGCTGCTGGCCAATTTAAAGCTACACACTGACACTGCCCACATGTGGGACGGTCACACCTTCTACAAAGCCAAGCTAGAAGAACAAAAACGCCGTCACGCAAAGTACCAAAATACCGCCTACAACTTAGAGCCCAATCTCAAAGAATGCCCCGGCGGCTTACGAGATATGCAAGTCATTGATTGGGTTGCCAAGCGCCATTTACACACTCACCGCTTAAGCGCCTTAATTGATAAATCTTTTTTATCTGAAGATGAATACATACAACTAAAAGGCGCCGTTGGGCACCTTTGGCGCATTCGCTGGGCCCTGCATATGAATTCAGGACGCAAGGAAGACCGCTTACTGTTCGATCACCAGCGTACTTTAACCAAGGTATTCGGCTTTGACGACGATGACCTAAAGCGTAACGTCGAGCGTTTTATGCAAGGCTATTATCAAAGCGTGGCCGCTATTCAGCAATTAAACGATCTTCTATTACAACATTTTGAAGAGTCATTTTTATTGGCTGACGCCCAAGACGCCATCGAAGTACTTAATGAACGCTTTCAAACCTGCAATGGTCAGCTGGAAGCCAGATCCCCCACTTTATTCCAAGACAACCCGTCTGCCATGCTGGAAATGTACGTACTGCGAGGCAGTCACGAAAACATTAAAGGGATCCGCGCCAACACCATGCGTCAATTGCGCGACAGCCTAGATTTAGTCGATGACACATTTCGCAACGACAACAAAAATACCGCTCTATTTTTAGACATCATTGCCAGTCGATACCGACTGACCAGCATACTGCGCTCAATGAAACACATCGGCTTATTAGGGCGTTATTTACCTGAATTCGGCGCCATTATCGGCCAGATGCAACACGATCTTTTTCACATTTACACCGTCGACGCACACACTCTTCATCTGGTGGAAAACTTACGTCGTCTCTGGCTCCCAGAATTCAAGCAAAAGTTCCCTATTTCATCGCAAGCGATCCGCCACCTACCCAAAGTAGAACTGCTCTATATTGCTGGCCTATACCACGACATAGCCAAAGGCCGTGGCGGCGACCATTCCGAACTTGGCTGCATCGACGCTCAAGCATTTTGTGAACGTCACGGCCTCTCCAAAAGAGACACTGAACTGGTCGTTTGGCTAGTTCGAAACCACCTTTTCATGTCGGTTACCGCACAACGCAAAGACATCTCTGACCCTGAAGTAATTTGGGAATTTGCCAGCTACGTAAAAGACCAAGAACACCTTGATTACCTGTTCATCTTAACCGTCGCTGATATTAATGCCACCAACCCTACTATGTGGAACAGCTGGCGTGCCTCTTTAATGAGACAACTGTATCTAGAAACAAAACGCGCCCTACGTCGTGGCCTAGATTATCCAATAGACGCAGACATGCAGAGCGACGAACACAAACAACGCGCTTTAGAAGTCCTAATCGAACGCAACGTAGATTTTACCGATGCAGAAGAAGTCTGGTCACAAATTGAAGAGGAGTATTTCATTCGCTCAAATGGTGATGAAATTGCTTGGAACACTGAGGCCATTCTACGTCACCGTCCGAGCGTCAAACCTCTTGTGGCGATCAGCCCACTAGGAGGACGAAATTTCTCTGGTGCTAGCAAGGTCTTCATTTATACCCCAAACAGCCGTCATTTATTTGCCGTGACTGCCGCCATCTTCGAACAACTCGGCTTAACCATTCTCGACGCCAAAATCAGCAACACCACAGACAACTACACTCTAGACACTTTCGTGGTAATGGACGTTAATGAAAATGAAACCAGCCTGCATCTAGACCAACAAAGAATCACTGTGATTCGAGAAACACTGACGGAACAGCTCAACAATCCATCTATGTACGAAAGTCTAGTACAGCGCTACACACCTCGTATTTTAAAGATATTCAACTCCCCCGCGACCGCTCATTTTGTTAGCCAACCAGAAGAAGTCTGGTCAGCCCTTGAAGTAACAGCACCAGATCGCCCTGGTTTATTAGCCTTGATCGGTCAGTTCTTTGTGAACAACAAAATCATGTTACACAAAGCCAAGGTCGCGACCCTGGGCGAACGCGTAGAAGACACTTTTTATATCACCGAAGAAGATGGTGAGCTCATTACCGACAATGATCGAATGCGCTCTATTTGCGATCTTTTAAAAGAAAAAATTGACCGCTTTTCACAAGCCATGGACTAATTAGCCAATGAACCCTTTTATTGATTCTTTGCACCCTTATCCTTTTCAAAAGCTCTCTGAGCTTTTAGCAGGACATACACCCAACCCAGATAAGCCACTTATCCGTCTTACTATTGGGGAGCCGCAACACGACTCGCCAAAAATTGTCTTAGACACCTTGGCCAACACCCTCAATGGCGTCAATAAATACCCCAGTACCAAAGGGGAATTGGCCTTACGCAGCGCCATTGCGAACTGGACCAAATCACGCTTCCAACTGGATGAGCTTGACCCCGAAAGCCAAGTTCTGCCCGTCACTGGCACCCGTGAAGCCCTCTTTGCTATCACCCAGACGCTAGTCGGTGAAAAAGCCAATCCACTTGTCGTCAGCCCTAATCCGTTTTATCAGATCTATGAAGGGGCGGGTATATTGGCTGGCGCTGAACTTCACTTCTTGCCTTGTGGGCCGGATACCGCCTATAAAATCAACTACCAAGGCGTTAGCGATGACGTTTGGGCTCGCTGTGAATTGCTTTTTGTCTGCTCGCCGAACAATCCAAGCGGCAGCATCACCAGCTTAGAGGATTACGAGTTCCTGATCGCCAAAGCCAAGCAATTCAACTTCACCATTGTCGCTGACGAGTGCTACTCAGAAATCTATTTTGGCGACAACGCCCCTTTAGGATTGTTAGAAGCGTGCCAAAAACTGGGCAATACTTCATATGAGCATTGCCTGATTTTCCAATCCCTATCCAAACGCTCCAATTTGCCTGGCTTACGCTCTGGCTTTGTAGCCGGCGATGCAAGCTTACTTAAGCCGTTCTTGCTGTATAGAACCTATCAAGGTTGTGCCATGCCTATTCATCATCAAGAAGCGTCTATTACTGCCTGGAACGATGAAGAACATGTCGCACAGAATCGCGAAATCTACACACGTAAATTCAACAGCGTTCTCGAGATACTCAGCCCGGTAATGAAGGTCAGCAAACCAGAAGCGGGCTTCTATCTATGGCCGGAACTGGATATGGACGATGAAGCCTTCTGTATTGCACTGTACGAACAAGCCTCAGTACTGGTTTTACCTGGCAGCTACCTTGGCCGTGACGTTAACGGCAAAAACCCTGGCAGTAAACACGTCCGAATGGCTCTTGTTGCAGAAGAAGCACAATGTGTTGAAGCCGCCAAACGTATTCGCGACTTTATAACCACAAACAAATTAGCTAACAAATAATCCCTTAAAAACTCACTGGAGAACATAATGAGTGATCAAATTTTTGCATTCGGTCTTGGCATCGGCACCCAAAATAAAGAAGGCGACTGGCTAGAAGTTTTCTACCCTACACCAAGCACCAATGCAGAACAAAGCACCCTTGACGCCCTACTAGAAAGCACTAACTACGAAGGCGGAAACAGCACCCTAGTACTAGAAGAAGGCGACCTGAACCGCCTACACATGAGCCTTCTAAAAGCCGGCAACATTGAGCAAGCTGAGCTAGCGTCTCGCCTTAAAGCCTCTACACAACCTGTTGTATTGTGTGTTCTTGCGACCAATGAAGCCCCAACTAACCCAGCAGAAGCTTATCTTAAACTGCAACTAATCTCTCACCGTCTTGCACAACCACACAGTGTTGTTTTAGACGGCATGTTTGGTCTACTGATCAACACCGCATGGACGAGCGAAGGCCCAATTGATGTTCGCGAATTGGCAGACCGCCAACTCAGCGCACGCATGCAAGGTCGCACTATTGAAGTATTCAGTGTCGATAAATTCCCTAAAATGCTCAACTTTGTTGTACCTACCGGCATTCGTGTTGGCGATGGCGCACGCATTCGTTTAGGCGCACATCTGGGCGAAGGCACAACCGTTATGCACGAAGGTTTTGTAAACTTCAATGCCGGTACATTAGGCTCAAGCATGGTAGAAGGCCGTATTTCTGCAGGCGTAGTGGTTGGCAATGGCTCTGACCTAGGTGGCGGCTGTTCAACCATGGGCACATTGTCAGGCGGTGGTAACATAGTAATTGGCGTTGGCGAGAAATGCCTAATCGGCGCCAACGCTGGTATCGGCATCGGTCTTGGCGACCGCTGTACAGTAGAGTCCGGTCTTTACATCACAGCTGGTTCAAAAGTGGCCGTACTAGACGAAAACAACCAAGTTGTATCGACTGTAAAAGCCCGTGAGCTGTCAGGACAATCAGATCTACTATTCCGTCGTAACTCTGAAACTGGCGCAATCGAATGCAAAACCAATAAAACGGCGATTGCATTAAACGAAGCACTTCACGCACACAACTAATCAAACAAATAAGCCATGTCGACTAAGCTGACGACATGGCTTTCTTGGAGAGTAAAATGATTAGCATTTATGGCATAAAGAATTGCGACACCATGAAGAAGGCATTTCGCTGGCTCGATGAGCACAATATTGAGTATCAATTTTTCGACTACAAAAAAGTCGGTGTTGATAGCAAACTGGCAAAGCAATGGCTTGCTCAGCAAGATTGGCAACAGATCATTAATAAACGCGGCACTACTTGGCGCAAACTAGATGACGAAACAAAAGACGCCATGGACAACGCCAACGCCCTAGAAATCATGCAAGCTCAACCTTCTATCATTAAACGACCTCTTATTATCAAAGACAGCGAGATAATTTTAGGCTTCAATGCAGAAGAGTATCAGCGTCAATTTCTCAATTGACCGCTGATGGGTACACTCGTGGCAACTCTTTAGTTTGTTTTTTTACCACGGGTGTGACGCTAGGTCGATAACCTGCATTGGTAACATCAGACTGTATAACAGGGACAAAATAACTTTCCTGGGCAACCGGAGGCTCTAACAAGCTACAAGCACTCAACATGAACCCTAAAACAGCAATGACACTTAATTTCATAACCCACCTTTATCAAACATCCTGAATCTAGACAGGATAATTTATAAAGCAGTGAAAACCAATACAAAGGTAAAGAATGACTAACTTGTCCCCAACCCTAAAACTGGCCATCGACCTAATTTCTCGCCCTTCTGTGACACCAGAAGACGCTGGCTGCCAAGAAGTAATGATTCAACGCCTAGAACGTCTTGGTTTTCACGTTGAGTCCATGCCATTTGGTGAGGTTAAAAATTTCTACGCGAAACGCGGCTCATCTGGCCCTAATCTATGCTTTGCCGGCCATACAGACGTCGTACCAACAGGCCCTGAAGAAGAGTGGAAAGTTCCACCTTTTGCCCCAGAAATAGTCGACGGCATGCTTTATGGGCGCGGCGCAGCAGACATGAAAGGCAGCCTTGCAGCCATGGTCACCGCGGTTGAAAACTTTGTCACCGAACACCCGGACCATAAAGGGCAAATTTCCTTCCTCATTACCAGCGACGAAGAAGGCCCTTTTGTTGACGGCACCACTCGTGTTGTGGACGCACTCATGGCGCGCAATGAAACCGTAGATTGGTGCATCGTAGGCGAGCCTTCAAGCACAAATACATTGGGCGATATCATTAAAAACGGCCGTCGTGGCTCATTCAGTGGCAACCTAACCATTCACGGTAAGCAAGGCCATGTTGCTTACCCACACCTCGCAGAAAACCCAATTCATTTGGCTGCACCAGCACTTGCAGAACTGTCGAATACACACTGGGATGACGGTAATGAGTTTTTTCCACCTACCAGCTTTCAAGTGTCTAACATTCAAGCTGGCACGGGTGCCACTAACGTCGTCCCAGGAAAACTGAACACTCAATTCAACTTCCGTTTCTCATCAGAGTTAGACTTTGACACCCTAAAAGAACGCGTCATCGAGATACTTGATAAACATCAACTACGCTACGACGTAGAATGGACCTACAATGGCTTACCCTTCTTAACTCGCCCAGGTGAACTCGTTGACGCCATTACGACCGCTGTGCAAGATACCGTCGGCATTACCCCAGAACTGTCAACATCAGGCGGCACATCAGATGGCCGATTTATTGCTAAAATGGGCACCCAAGTTGTTGAACTTGGTCCTATTAACGCCACCATTCACCAACTGAACGAATGTGTTGATGCACAAAGCCTGAATCAGCTTAGCGATATTTACCAAGGCATATTAACCAATTTATTCGCCAACACTAGCCAAGCATGAAAATCCAAAGCCGCTTACATAAGTTAGCCATGAGACTGGGCAACAACCCCAGGATTGCGCTAATCAAAATGATCCAAGGCGGACTTTTATTTGCTTTTGGCGTTCTCATGATAATGGTATCCAACCAAGTTCTTAGCGACTCCATTAGCCAAGAATTTATCGCCCTTATTGGACTAATAGTGGCTGGAGCGGGCATACTCTGGAGCGCTGTTGGCTACCTATCAATGAGCGTATTAAGGCTGTATAACATGATCAATAAAAAGGATTAAAGGATGCAACCTGACATCGAAATATATGTATTATCCTGCCCAACTGATACTATTGTCAGCTGGCTGAGTCAGACATTTACTCTGCTCGAACAAAGCCAGCCTACTCCACTATGCACTAAAGTGACGCTGGAATTTAATGGCCACACCATCCCGGTAACCATTTTAGAGCAAGCTTCAGGAAAGCGTTTCACCTCCATTTGGTTTGACTCTAGCCATACGCCTTGGGAAACAGATATTCTCTGCGCCAAAGACGCTTACAGCAGCTTAAACTGCGAAGTGCGCTGCAATTATCAAGGCTGGGAAGAAGAAGGCGACCAAGACCCAGATCAATGGTGGAAAATTAACAGTCACGGTGAAGGTCCTTTTGTCTGGAACTGAATAACCGTCACACTCCTACTAACTATTCTATAAAACGATTAAGCGAGTCGATTCATGCAAATTACACTTCTAAAAGGCAAACTTCATATGGCAAGCGTCTCCCAAGCAGAGCTTTGGTATGACGGTTCATGCGCTATTGATAAAGACCTTGTAGAATTAGCGGGGTTTCGAGAGTTTGAAAAAATAGACATCTATAATGTTGATAACGGCGAGCGTTTTCACACTTACGTCATCCTAGCAGAAGCAGGCTCAGGCACCATTTCGATGAATGGCGCGGCGGCGCGAAAAGTTCAAGTTGGCGACCGAGTGATCATTGCCACTTACGGCCAGTTCGACGAGAAAGAAGCAGATAACTTCGAACCTAAACTAGTCTACTTAAACAAAGACAATACCGTCGAGCGCACGACTAACACCATCCCAGTGCAGAAAGACTAATCCGCTGCCAGCGCCAACAAAAAAGCCAGCTATTTAGCTGGCTTTTTGATTTTTAACGCAATACTTGATCTAAAGCAGGATTAACCTAATACAGCCAAAGCGGCATCATAATCAGGTTCATCTGCAATTTCAGCGACTTGCTCTGTGTACAGAACGCTGCCGTTTTCATCTAATACAATTACCGCACGAGACAACAAACCCACCAGCGGACCTGTGCTGAAAGTTAGACCGTAGTCATCGCCAAAAGAAGAACGGAAGCTTGAACCAGTATCAACATGATCAATGCCTTCTGCACCACAAAAACGCGCTGCAGCGAATGGCAGATCCGCAGAAACACAAAGCACATTAACCCCTTTTAAAGCGGCAGCTGACTCATTGAACTTTCGCACGGAAGTGGCACAAGTTGGCGTGTCAATAGAAGGAAAAACATTTAGAACTAGCTTAGCGCCTTGGTAATCACTCAATGTCGCCAAAGACAAATCCGTCTTTACTAATTCGAATGCTGGCGCCTGCGTACCAACAGCAGGAAGCTCACCTACTGTCTCGATTGGATTACCTTTCAGTGTTACTGATGACATGATCTTTTCCTTACCTATTTATAAGAATGTACTAGCCGCGAACAATAGATACGTTCTCAGCCTGTTTACCCTTTTCGCCTTCTGTTACATAGAAGCGAACCAGCTGGCCTTCAACTAAAAAACGGCGACCACGGCCACGAATAGCGCGGTAGTGAACAAAAACGTCGTCTCCATTTTCCATGGTTAAAAAGCCGAAGCCTTTTGAAGAGTTAAACCATTTTACCGTGCCTTGCTCACGATCGTCATCCTCATCTTCTTCAGATTGAGACGCCGCACTTGAGCCACGCTCTTGACTCACCATAGCACCAACGTAAACAGACACGAAAAGAAACGCAAAATAAACCAAATAGTTGCTACCTATTTCATCACCTAATACTGCGGCAATTAATAAAGGAACAACAAGAGCAATAATTAGACTGGTAACAAACGCACGCATTGAAAATAAAGCAGAACCAACAGAAGATCCTTTGTGACTCGTAACATTATCCTGATGATCATTCATAACTGTGTCTCTTGTTAAATTAATATATTTTATGATTCGAAAGGAGGAATTACCTAAGTAAAAAATCTCTCGTTAAACTCGTACAAATGTGAAAAGTTAAAAGTTTTTACCACTCTCTTACTAAATTAGCGTGTGAAGCGACATAAGATCATAGTAAAATAGCTTGCTTCTTTCAAAAGCAAACTCCGCGCCATTTTCTATTCTAATGTGCAAAGAAGATGCATGCAACATATAGAAAGGCTCCGAAATTAAGAGCTTAGCATATTAAGGTTAACATACTGATGCCACCAATGAATACCTTAGACACAGAGCAGCGTATTGACGAACTCGAATACAAACTTCAATTTCAAGAAGACACGATCGACAGTCTAAATCAGTCCCTAATTGTGCAACAAAAAGACCTACTGTTGATGAAAGAAAAACTCATCATGCTGGAGAAACAATTAGAAGCCAACCGCCAACAGCAAAATATCGTGGAAGGCGAAACACCGCCTCACTATTAATTAACTGTTACTGCATTTATCATCCAGCGATTTTAGAACATAAACATCAAAACGCCCTGCCTTACCCTCTAATTGATAAGTAGGCTCTGTATTATTTAAATAAGGAGCCCCTTTTGGGCGTTTTACCACCACACGGTAATTTGCAACTTCCAACGCTTTTGGCAGCAATAAATCTGCATCTTCGTCTTTCCCTACTAGATCCCTAAAAAACGCCATTTCTTTTTTCGCAGCAGCAGAAGATTTATCTGTATGCGGATACATGGGGTCAAGAAAAACCACATCAAAACGCGCCTCTGTGACACTCTTAATAGTTCCCTCCAGTAACGGCATACGAGCAACGATAGTAGACACTTCAGAATGATTTAAGGCACGACGCAGACCATCTTCTAATAACGCCCTAACAAACCCTACTCGCTCACATAAAGAAACGTGACAACCAAGGCTTGCTAACACAAATGCGTCTCGACCAAGTCCTGCGGTGGCATCTAATACGGATAAATTAGACTGCTTATTCAGCCCCACTGCTTTAGCAATATCCTGCCTTTTACCACCACCAAACCGTCGCCGATGGTCCACCGCCCCAGAAGTAAAATCAATCACCACTGGCTTTGGCGCACCTTTGCCGGTTTTCGCCAAGGCTAAGCTATGCTCACCCCTGATCAGTAGATAATCGAATTCATCAACGTATTTCAGCGCCACCTCTAAAGAAAAGTATGGCAACAAAAGTGCGCTCGCTAATGCTTGCGCATCGGCTTCACAACAAGGCGTATCAGTAGCAACAGCAAGAGAATTTAACAAAGCGCTTGTTCCAATAAGAAAATGACTAAAAAAAAGCAAGAAAGCACGGCGCACTAAGCGCAAGAGGAAACGAGAAAAACAATACTAAAGGAAACATAGAAAGGCGAGGAATAAAGAGAGCAAAAGAGCGCTTTGATGATTAAAGCCACTCTCCTTTTTCCTGTTTTCGTTATCTTTTACCTATTTTTGGCGCCTGCTTTTCCCAAGTAATTTCATCTCGTAAATAAATCGGCATCGCGTCATAGGCGGATACGGTTTTTCCTTGAGAGAATAACTCTTGGGCTAGCTGCGCAATACACGCTGCTCGTGGCGCAACCTCCAAGAGGACTTGGTCAGGCTTGCTTGGCAATAACTGGCTTAGCACTTCGTCATAAAGCCAACCAGAACCAACACCTTGGTAACTAACATCAAATTTAGGCAGGTTTTCAGGTTTGGCGACCTGCTCATCAAAGAGACAGTCAATCAGGTAATGCCCCTCGACCTTATTCACATGGTAGCCAGCCACATAAACTTCTCCCATACGAGCATCCAAAGCCGACAACCAATATGGCTGCCCAGTCTTTTGAAAACCCTCTAATGCTTGGGCTGCCAAGGTAGAAACGGGGATCACAGGCAGGTCAGCACCATATGCCAAGCCTTGAACCACGCCAGCACTGATCCTAAGCCCAGTAAAGGAGCCTGGACCACGACCGAACGCAATCGCGTCCAGATCAGCCAAAGCTAAGCCCGCTTGCGCAAGAATCTGTTCTACCATAGGCAAAATCAGGTCATTATGTTGACGCGGTGCCATGCGAAAATCTTCTAACACCACCCCATCAATGTTCAACGCCACTGAGCAAGCTGGCGTTGATGTGTCCAAAGCTAAAATTGCAGTCATTAAAAATTAAGCCTTTAATGAAGCCAACAAGCTTTGTTTGATTTCATTTAAATCACCCACGCCATTCACTTTCACAAACTTAGGGGCGTTAACGCTGTCCGCTTTCAACCAATCTTGGTAGTAACCGATTAGCGGAGCCGTTTGCTCATGATAAACACCAAGACGTTTGCGTACTGTTTCTTCTACGTCATCAATACGCTGAACAAGGTCTTCACCTGTCACATCATCTTTGCCTTCCACTTTAGGTGGATTATAAACAACGTGGTAAGTGCGGCCTGATGCTTCATGCACACGACGACCGCTCATACGTTTAACGATTTCTTCGTCTGCCACATCGATCTCAACAACATAATCGATTTCTACACCCGCGTCTTTCAATGCATCCGCTTGTGGAAGAGTACGTGGGAAACCATCAAACAAAGCACCTTTAGCACAATCATCTTGCGTTAGACGCTCTTTAACCAACCCAATAATAATATCGTCGGAAACTAATTGTCCGGCATCCATTACCGCTTTCGCTTTCAGCCCTAACTCACTACCTGCTTTTACCGCGGCACGCAGCATGTCTCCGGTAGAGATTTGTGGAATGCCGAACTCTTCCGTAATGAATTGTGCCTGAGTACCTTTACCAGCGCCTGGCGCACCTAATAATATTACTCGCATAAAAAAGTCTCCAAAAGTCAGTCTATAAACTGAAACACAAGTCTATCTGCCGTACTTTAAACGCACGCAAAAAAGGCGCGAAAAGACAGCGTAAAGGCAGACAACCTGCAAAGTAAAAATTGAATGGCTGCCAAGCATACCCAAGCAAGCCTTCAAGATGCAAATTTACTGTCCTATTTTCGCTATTTTCGCGCCTTTTTTGGTTAAAAACTAACCGTTTTTGATTTAGCCCGTGTTTTGCATGCCGCTCGCGATGCCAGCCATGGTAATCATCAGAGCTTTATTCACCTCAGGGTTTTCAGCACTCTTACGACTACGGTAGAGCAATTCAGCCTGTAAATAGTGCAGAGGATCAATATATGGGTTACGCACATCAATAGACAGGCGAATCGTTTTATTGTCTTCAATTAAACGCTGTTGCTGCTTAAGCTCTTTCACCAAACGACTTACCTGAGCTAACTTATTGCGTAATAGGCGCCCTAAACCTTGCAGCTCATCACCTACTAAACGCTTTTCATAATATTCGGAAATCTCAGGCTCGGCTTTTGCCAGCACCATGTCCAGCATATCTAAATAAGCACCGAAGAAAGGCCACTTACCGTGCATTTCTCGTAACTTGTCTAGATTACCCGACTCTATCGCCTGCTCCAGTGCGCTTTCAGCCCCTAACCACGCAGGCAGCATCAAACGAATTTGCATCCAGGCAAAGATCCAAGGAATGGCCCTCAAGCTCTCTACGCCGCCGTCAGAGCGTCTGCGGGCAGGTCTTGAGCCAAGCGGCAACTTAGCCAGCTCTTGCTCTGGCGTAGTGGCCCTAAAGTAAGGCACAAAATCCTCATGACCCAACACAATTGAGCGGTATTGATTCATCCCCACTTCAGCCATTTCATCCATAATGGCGCGCCACTCTTCTTTAGGCTCAGTCGTTGGCATTAATGTCGCTTCCAGCACCGCTGAGCAATAAAGCTCAAGAGAGCGTACTGCTATATCAGGGATACCAAATTTGAAACGGATCATTTCCCCTTGTTCCGTTACCCGAATCGCACCGTTTACCGACCCTGGAGGCTGAGACAAAATAGCCACATGAGCAGGACCGCCGCCACGACCAACAGTGCCGCCACGGCCATGAAATAAGGTCAGATGCACGCCATGTTTTTTGCATAAGCGAGTCAGCGCTTCTTGCGCGCGATATTGCCCCCAAGTGGCGGCTATTTGGCCAGCATCTTTTGCTGAGTCCGAATAACCTATCATGACTTCTTGGCGACCATCGATATAAGCTTTATACCAAGGCAAAGAAAACAATTGCTCGATAATTGGCTCGGCGTTATCAAGGTCTGCTAGGGTTTCAAAAAGCGGCACAATGCGCATTGCAAACGACACCCCAGACTCTTTCAAAAGCAACGCAACGGCCAGCACATCCGATGGCGCGCTTGCCATAGAAATCACATAGGAGCCAAATGAATTCGCCTCGCCTTTAGCAATCATCGAAAAAGTGTCTAGTACCTCTTTAACATCCGCGGTGGGAGACCAGCTTGAAGGCAACAAGGGGCGTTTAGAATTCAGCTCGGTCAATAGAAAAGCCTGTCGAGATGCTTCATCCCACTCTGCGTAATCCCCCACCCCGTAAAAACGCGTAATAGCAGATAGGGCTTCAATATGGCGCGAAGCATCTTGTCGTACATCCAAACGCACCAGCGTCATGCCAAACGTCGCGGCACAGCGAATCAAATCAAGCAAAGAGCCATTGGCAATCACCTTCATTCCGCAATCAATCAAAGACTGATAACACAACACCAAATCGTCGTAGAGCTCTCGACTGTTTAACATAATGTTATCATCCGCCACGGCTTTCCCATCGAGGCGGGCTTTGGCCCAATTTTTGGTGGCTACTATTTTGCTTTCCAAACGGCGTAATACATCCCGATATGGTTGCGCACTGTCACCAACACGAGCGCGCAACGCCGCATTACATTGCGTCATAGAAAATTCAGAACGCAATACACTCAAATCTTTAATATATAAGTCTGCCGCCATCCAGCGAGCCAGCAAAGTCACCTCTTCAGTCACTTTATGTGTCACATTCGGGTTGCCATCACGATCCCCACCCATCCAAGTGGCAAAGCGAATCGGAGCTAAATCAAGAGGTAACTGCAAGCCTTCAGCGTGCTCATTTATCTGCGCATCCAGCTGCCTGAAGAAACGCGGTACGGCTTGCCATAAAGACTGCTCTATAACCGCGAACCCCCACTTAGCCTCATCAACTGGCGTCGGTCTGTCTTCACGGATTTCATCCGTATGCCATGCTTGCGTGATAATTTCTTTGAGACGGCGTATATGCTTAGTTTTTTCCAGCGGCAATATATTGTCTTTGTCTAGCGCTTCTAATTCAGTGGAGATATTGTCGTATTTACGAATCAAAGAACGACGCACGACTTCGGTTGGGTGCGCTGTAAGCACCAACTCAATAGATTGTTCTTGCAAAGACGCCAACATTTGCTCACCCGACACTCCTTTGTCAGATAAACGCGAAAGCAAATCCCCCACTGGGTTGTGATACACCCCTAAACTCTCATTGGTACGGCGACGGTGAACTCTATGGTATTGCTCAGCAATGTTAGATAAGTTGAGAAATTGGTTAAACGCACGAGCAACGGGAACAATATCTTTATCATCCAGCGCTTCAAGGGCTTCGATTAACGCAGCAGAGTCCCCAGTTTGACGCCCCTCTTTTGATAGCAATCGAATGTTTTCAACTTTTTCTAAAAATGCATCCCCTAGATGATTACTCATGGTTTCCCCAAGGCAATCTCCTAAAAGTCGGACATTTTCCCGTAACGATGCTTGATTATCACTCACTTCACCCTCCTTCCGCTAAAAAAACGTTTCTAATTATTATGATGTATTAACCGTTTTTATTTACAAACCTTCTGCTTTTGCTTGCTCCCAATATTGATCCAATTCTTCAAGGGAACAATCTGTTATTTCTTTATTTTGAGACAATAGCAAGCTTTCAATTCGAGCAAAGCGTCGACGAAATTTTACATTGGTTCGATTCAAAGCCACATCTGGGGAAACCTTAAGATGGCGTGCTAAGTTGCTCATCGCAAACAATACATCGCCCATTTCTGCTTCAATATGATCTTTTTCTAAATCCTGAATAGCCGCCTCTAATTCGTCTAGCTCTTCTCGAATTTTGGCAAATACTGGTCCACTGTCTTGCCAATCAAAGCCCACTTTTGAGGCTTTTTTTTGCAATTTGGCCGCTTGCATTAGGGCCGGCATAGAAACCGGCACCTCGTCCAACAAACTGCCGACCTGTTGCCCTGCTTTTTCTTCGGCCTTAATTGCTTGCCACTGGGCTGATAAGTCTGCTGTCGTATTACTTGCACCCTGCCCAAAGCTCGTTAACCGGCCATCAGGAAAGACATGAGGGTGCCGACGGAGCATTTTCTCAACAATCCCCGACACCACATCATTAAAATCAAAATGACCGTCTTCTTTACCGATCTGTGCATAGAACACGATTTGGAACAGCAAATCACCAAGCTCTTCTTTTAAATGCTGATGATCTTCTCGCTCAATAGCATCGAGTACTTCATAGGTTTCTTCTAATGTAAAAGCCGCAATGGTTTTGTTGGTCTGCTGCTGATCCCAAGGGCAACCATGCTGCTTATCCCTAAGACAGGCCATCAAAGTTAGTAGCTGATTAATTACGTCACTCAAAAGTCTTTTTCTCTGAATACATTCAATACATTAGGCAACTGATCAATACGATGCAGCAATTTGCTCAATACGCCTAACTCTCCCACTTCAATGGTAAATCGTATGGTCGCGGTGTGACTATCTTGGGCAGACAAGGTATTCATCGACAATAAATTCACCTTCTCATTTGCCAACAAGCTAGTGATGTCATTCAGCAACCCTGTGCGATCATAAGCTTCAACCTGTATATTGACCGGGTACAGGTTATCCACCTCTTCACCCCAGTTCACTTCCACCATACGCTCTGGCTCATCCAAACTCATTTGCACTACATTAATGCAGTCCTCTTTATGAATAGAAACACCTCGGCCCTGGGTGATGTAACCAACAATGCTATCGCCGGGAATCGGAGAGCAGCATTTTGCCATCTGCGTTAATAACTTACCGACACCCAATATGTGTACATCATTGTCTGAGGATTTATGACGACTCTTTTTAAGACGAATTGGTCGTACGGTAGGCGTGTTACCATCCAAGCCATATAAATCATCAATCGCATGCAGCACACGCGATAACTGAATATCACCCGCTCCCAACGCGACATAAATATCTTCAGCATTCGAGAAATTAAATTTCGCAGATACTTTTAGTAAATCGACCTTACTGTCTTCCACCCCTAAGCGCTTCAGCTGTTTATCCAGTAAGCTTTTACCCGCTTCTAAATTTTTCTCGCGGTCTTCTTTTCTAAACCAATTTTGGATTTTTGCACGGGCCCGATTGGTTCGCACATAGCCAAATGTAGGGTGCAGCCAGTCGCGGCTAGGCACTCCCTCTTTGGAGGTTAAGATCTCAACCTTGTCACCCGTTTTCAAATGCGTCACAAGGGAAATAATCTTACCGTTCACTTTCGCACCACGACAGCGATGGCCGATCTCGGTATGAACCCGATAAGCAAAGTCAATCGGGGTCGAATTCACCGGTAGATCAACCACATGACCGTCTGGCGTAAAGACATAGATACGGTCTTGCTCAATGTCACTGCGCACTTGCTCAGAAAGAGATTCCAAATTACCTTGCACTTCATGGAAGTCCAAAATAGTACGCAGCCACTGTAACTTTTCTTCGTAGCTGGTACTGTTCGAACTAAGGTCTGTGCCTTTGTATTTCCAGTGTGCACACACCCCAAGCTCGGCATCTTCATGCATTTTATGAGTCCGGATTTGTATTTCGAGTGCGCGCCCTTGTGGCCCAATCACCGCCGTATGCAGCGACTGATAACCATTGGTTTTAGGATTGCTAATATAATCATCAAATTCTTGTGGAATGGGGCGCCAAAGGTTATGCACCACCCCTAAAACGCCATAACACTCCATTGTTTCATCGACTAAGATACGCACTGCACGCACATCATAGACTTCGTCAAAGCCAATATTTTTACGCTTCATTTTGCGCCAAATACTGTAAATGTGTTTAGCACGCCCCATTAGATCCGCATGAATATTAATATTTTCCAAACGCTCTCTAAGAACATTGATAACATCATCAATATACTGCTGACGATCTAATCGTTTTTCATCTAGCCAAGTTGCAATTCGCTTGTAATCTGAGGGATAAAGGTAACGGAAAGAAAGGTCTTCTAACTCCCATTTTATGTGGCCAATACCAAGTCGGTGAGCAAGCGGTGCGTATACACTTTGCACTTCTAGGGCAACCGCGACGCGCCTTGCCTCATCTTGGTGCTTAGCTTCTTTTATCGCGCAGGCGCGTTCCGCCAGTTTAATCAGCACCACACGCACATCATCAATGATGGAAACCAGCATCTTACGCAAAGATTCTAATTGGTTCTCACTGCTGCCTAATACTTCTGCTGCGGTATCCGCGGTGAGATTTTTAGAAACCTCACCCATACGAATAACCCCTTCAATCAAGGAGGCAACTTTACGCCCAAACATGTCGACAACACGAGACAGTGGCAACTGATCTTCGCGCACAGCTCGGTATAAAGCCGCGGCTAACAACGAATCTTGATCCGCACGAAAACCAGATAAAATCTCAACCATTTCAAGGCCGGCACGGAAGGTACTCGCTTGCGGTCCCCAATAGGAATGTCGTGGTGATTGAAGCTCTGCCTGACGTGCCAGTTCACAAGCCATGCGTAACGGCACTCTAGCGCCTTCATCTACTTTATCAGCAAATTGCTCCATCCAACGGTCTATATCAACCGTACCATCCCCTAAAATCGGGTGGTCTTTTCTGACTGTTACCATTTACTTGCCCTTCAATTTACTTCTTTTTTGCAGCAACATCATGGTCTCAACATGGGAAGTTTGTGGAAACATATCCATCAAACTCACCCGTAAGACCTGATATCCTTTTGCGACTAAATACTCGGCATCCCGTGCCAAAGTAGAAGCGTTGCAAGAAACATACAATATTTGTTCTGGTTTAATCTTTATAATGCTATCAAGGAACTCTAAAGCGCCAGCCCGAGGTGGGTCAAGCAACACTTTTGTCACACCCATTTTGACCAAGTCAGTCGAAACCGGTCGCGTTAAGTCTGCCGCCAAGAAGGTCACCTTGTCCAGTTGATTTCGTTGAGCATTTTTCTTGCCAGCTTCAACCATCGTTTCTTGAACTTCGATACCTAACACCTGCTTCGCCCGTTTCGCCAACGGTAATGAGAAATTTCCAACGCCACAAAACAGATCCAGAACAACATCATTTTCATGCGGTGCCAGCCACTCCATCGCTTGGCTAACCATCTTTCTATTTAAGGCTTCATTGACTTGTATAAAGTCTTGCGGATGATAATGAAAAGTCAGCCCATCTAACTCATAGCGTCTTAGAGACTCATCAGCTACAGGTGCCTTCGCTTCATTCGATTGCTGCCAATACAGCATGACACCGAGATCATTTGCCCAAGACTGCCACTCATTTCTAAGCGGGTCTGTGATAGATGCCGTTAAGCGAAATAATACCGAGCAACCTTGGCTATCTTCCAGTAACTCCAAATGACCTATTTTACTGGCTAAGGAGCTCTGTGCTAACTTATCTGACAGGGCTGAGTAAATCGCCTGAAGAGGCTTAGTAAGAACCAGGCATTGGTCTATCTGAATGATGTCTTTAGAGGCTTTTCCTCTAAACCCAATCAACAACTTGCCCTTTTGAGAGTGAACTGAGATACGCGCTCGGCGTCGATAATAAAGAGGTTGATCCGTTAGCATTTCCAGATCAAGATCGGCAGCAACATTGCGCAGCTGGCCTTGAAGCCATTGCTGTTTTGCTTCCAATTGCTGTGGTGCCGCTAGGTGTTGAAAACTACAGCCGCCGCACTGAGCAAAATGAACACACTCAGGCACAACTCGATGAGGGCTGGCTTCACTCACGTGAATTAACCGAGCTTCATCGAAACGTCGTCCTGTTTTGAAGACTTGAGCTTCAACAACCTCCCCAGGTAATGCACCATCAATAAAAGTGACTTTCCCTGATAGACGCGCGACCCCTTTTGCTTCGTGGGTCAAGCCATCAATTTGATAGCGTTGAACTGGGCCAAGTGGTTGTGCTTTTGGGGAACGGCGTGGCGCCTTTCTTGTTCTCAATGGTGACTCTCTAATTAAGCAGGGATCGATAAATTGCGCTATTCTAACGCATCTGCTTATTGATCCCTACTATTTATCACCTCACCACCAACAGCAAATTATGCTGGGTTAAACACGCCTGTCGAAAGGTAACGGTCACCACGGTCACACACGATGGCAACAATAACGGCATTATTAACGACTTTTGACAATTCCAAAGCCGCATAGACAGAGCCACCAGAAGAAACACCACAAAACACGCCTTCCTCTGTGGCTAAGCGACGCATGGTCACTTCCGCGTCTTCCTGACTGACATCCATGACTTTATCCACTCGTGTTTCATCAAAAATTGCGGGCAAGTAAGCCTTTGGCCAACGTCGTATTCCTGGAATACTGGCACCCTCTGTTGGCTGTAAGCCAACAATTTCAATCGCTGGATTTTGCTCTTTCAAATAATGAGACACACCCATAATAGTTCCAGTGGTCCCCATCGAGCTGACAAAATGCGTCACGCTACCTTGTGTTTGTTGCCAAATTTCAGGCCCTGTACTCACATAATGAGCATTCGGATTATCTTGGTTACCAAACTGATTTAACACCTTACCAAGACCTTGATCCTGCATTTCCATTGCTAAATCACGAGCACGCTCAATGCCTTCTTCTTTGGTGACTAGATGCAAGATGGCGCCATAAGCCGTCATTGCTGACTTACGCTCTTGGCTCATATTGTCTGGCATAATAAGGTGCATTTTATAACCTTTGATCGCCGCAGCCATCGCCAAAGCAATGCCAGTATTGCCACTGGTCGCTTCAATCAAGCTGTCACCTGGCTGGATATCACCACGACGTTCCGCTTGCACTATCATATTCAAAGCAGGTCGATCTTTTACTGAGCCAGCAGGATTCTGCCCTTCTAGCTTCAATAGCACAGTGTTACTTGCGTTTGGATTAATACGCTGCAAGCGTACTAAAGGCGTTTGACCTATAATGGACTCTATTGTTGGGTATTGGCTCATAAAAACTTCATTGACATTAATAACGTGGGGAATGAAACTTAACATTTCAATATATTTAAAAACACTCTTACTGAAGAGTAAAATAAGAAAGCGTTATAAACTTAGCCAAGAATTCACATTTGGAGCAAAAATATGCGCAGTTGTCTGTATGCAACCACATTAATTTCGCTATTGTTAGTCGCTGGCTGCGATATGTTTGCCGGGCCTTCTGCCGACATCCCTGATCGTGAACTCAGAAGCAAATGGCGCGAATGCAAACAAATTAAAAACCCTTCTCGCACTAAAGTGTTAGCCTGTGAAAACTATGAGCGCGAATGTGACCGTCGTAAAAACAAAGGCAACCTAGTGTGTTACTAAAGAAAACCTGCCATGCGAGTTAACATAAAGCGGCTCCCTCTTTCATTCAGCTTATCGCCAAGTCTCAAGCTTTTTTGGACCTTGTTCGCGCCAATTTTTACGCTGTCTCTGTTTTTCTGCATCTTTATTTTCATTTATCGCATACACGATTTAACCGCCCAGCTGGAAAACAAAGCCAAAAACATCACTCATCAGTTAGCGATCACTAGCGAATATGCTATATCAACCTCGAACGAGCAATTGATTTCACAACTTTTAGAACATGCACTGAGTTATGGCAATATCAATAACATCACGGTTTTCAATCAAAACAAGGAAGTGTCTTCTGAGATCGGACCAGCGGCCCACTTACCCACGCCCCCATTAACCGAGCAGACTTATAGCCAAAAATCCAATAGCTACCTAGTCACTACACAAGCTATTTACCTTAACTCACCACCGATTAACGACTTAGGCAACCAACCTGGCACCTTTAACAACAAACTCCAGCCCCGTATTATTGGCTGGGTAAAAGTAGAAACCAACATATCTCAACTTAACATCGCGCAATACCAACTTTTCTTTTTACTGCTATTTTTATTCACTGTTTTTAACGCTCTGTGCGCCTACCTTGTTTCACGAGTCACGACGGCACTTATTCAACCAAGTGAAAAGCTATCTATAGCACTTCGAAAACTAACCAAAGGGCAATATTCAGCGGCTAAGTCCATCAAACTACCCGCACAATACTCAGAAACCCAAAAAGACCTATTCGAACTCGCTGAGCGGCTTGAAAACCACAAAAAAGAACTGATGGCAGGCATTGAGCAATCTACAGAAGACATGCGTAGAAACATGGACAGCATGGAAGAAAAAAGTGCACAACTCTTCATCGCAAACAAAGAAGCAATGGAATCAAACCGCCTTAAATCTCAGTTTCTTGCTAACATTAGTCACGAGGTAAGAACCCCACTCAACGCTATTTTAGGCTACACAAAAATCCTTCAAAAAAACGTCAAGGACAACCAAAACAAACTCTATGTCGACACCATAGAGCAAGCGACTAATAGCCTATTGGCAATTATCGGCGACATTTTAGATTTCTCAAAAATAGAGGCAGGAAAACTCAGCCTAGACTATAGCCCAATCAACATAAGAGAACTGGTTGATGAGGTATACCAAACCCTAAGTGCCAACCTACTAACAGACGACAAGCAAATCGACCTAGTAACAGATTTTTCTCCCGACGTACCGAGCATCATGATTGGTGATAGCATTCGCATTCGCCAAGTACTGACAAACTTAATCAGTAATGCCCTTAAGTTCACCAATAAAGGAGCAATCACCACAAAAGTGATGCTCTCAGATAAGAGCGCAGACCAGCTCACACTTGCTTTTCGTGTCATCGACACGGGAATTGGTATTGCTGAAGATAAAATCAACCAATTGTTTAAGCCCTTTTCACAAGTGGATACCAGCACCACTCGAAAATTTGGCGGCACTGGCTTAGGTTTGGTGATTACTAAAAAGCTCGTGGAGCAAATGGGCGGAACAATTAAGATCAGCAGCACGCCAAAAATAGGCTCCACTTTCCACTTCAGTCTACAACTTAAACCCTCTAACAAACCTCAGCCAAAACCAGAAAAACTGGACAAAGTCGTCGTGTTTTTAGAGCCTAGCAATACTTATCGTCATTACCTTAAAAATTACTTTAGTGAAATTGGCGCCACAGGAATCGCCTGCTCTGGCGTTGAACAGGTCATCTCAAAACTTAACCAACAGCACGCCAAAATTGATGCCATTCTAGTTAACCTAATTCCGAACAAACAAAATGCCATGGATGCTATGGAACTGGCCACCTATGCGAGCACACAATTCAACATCCCTTGCATTTTAATGATTCAACCACCAGGCCAAATAAATCACTACCCTGAACTGAAATCGATCTGCAGCAACATCCTGCTTAAGCCTATCAGCCACAAGCATTTGTTTAATACACTGCAACATATTCAACCCCCTAACACCTTGCCAGCCATCGAGCAGACTTCCCATAATGAGCCCCCTGCGCCAGCCATTTCCAGTAAGCTTACTGGGTTAAAAATTCTGGCGGTCGATGACACCCAAATAAACTTACAACTTTTAAGCCATTGGCTTACCCCCCATGGACTGGAGATTTTTCTAGCCCGTAGCGGCCAAAAAGCAATAGACATGGCAAAAGAGCAGCAGTTTGACTTAATTCTTATGGATATACAGATGCCTGAAATGGATGGTTTAGAGACCACCCAACATCTGCGCAGTTTAGCAACCTACAAAGACACTCCCATTGTCGCGCTAACAGCACACGCTCTTGGCTCAGAGCAAGACAGAATATTAGCCTCCGGCATGAACGCCTATCTATCAAAACCGGTCGACGAACAGATTTTAATCAACACCATAGAAAAATGGTGCTTAAGAAAAGAAAGTGCGCAACAGCACATCAACACCCAAGTAACAAACGCCTTTGACCTCAGTAAAGCGCTGTCTATCGTTAACCAAAAAAGCGATATCGCCAAAGAGATGTTTGACATGCTGGCGGACTCTCTAAGCGATGAGAAAAAGCTTTTAAAACACCACTTTGAGCTCCAAGACACAGAAAAACTGATTCATGTTGTACACCGCATACATGGGGCCTCCAAGTACACGGGAACAATCGAATTGACTCGCCACGCAGGCTTTTTGGAAACTCACCTGAAAGAGTTTGGCATGGAAGATGTTGAAGGGGTTTTAAACGACTTTCTAGAAAGCATCGATATGCTTCTGGAGGTTAGGAGCTTTATTCCTTGGCCTCAAGAATAACAAACGCCTGCGCGTACGCTTTTTCATCCGTTAAGCTTAAATGCCATGTTACTGGCGAGGTAAAACGCGATGCTATTTCAGCACTCACCACTAAAATCGGTTGGCCGGTAGGTAAATTTTCCACTTGGAAATGCTGAAAACTGACCCCACGCCCAATCCCTGTACCCAAGGCTTTTACTGCGGCTTCTTTGGCTGCAAAACGTTTTGCCACAAACGCATCCCGTTTTAGTGGGTTCGATATCAGCGCCCATTGCTGCTTTTCATCTTGGGTTAAAATACGATCAATAAAACGCTCACCCAATTTAGCAACGGAGTCAGAAACACGAGCAATGTCGACTAAATCCGTTCCAATTCCAATAATCAAAATCACTTACCTACTGTCAATTTAAAACCATGATGGGCGCACCAGATAGCAATCTACGCTCATCTCCCCCAAGATCACACCAGGGCTCGAAAAATAGGCACACCATGCAAGCGTTCGCCTTGATAAGTCTGCTTAGGCAACAAGCGCCTAGCGCTGATTGACCTGCCATTAAGCAATCCGTCCAACCAAGAACGATGCAGCTCTTTAGCCAAACTTAAAACCTGCTTATTGGTCCAAGCGCCAGCATGATAATCCAATGCAAGCTGCCCTTCCACATACAGCAAGGGCAACTGTTTCGGCTTTTCTCCATGATATGGCCTTAAACCAAATTTGTGATGAAATTGATAAAGCTGCTTATGCTGCAAGGACTCACCACGACTCGTCGTTGCCATATTTATGGTAACCCCTAACTCAGCAAACAACCCGACTTCAAAGCGTCTTAAAATTGGCGCGACAGGAACACCAGCATGCAAACTACTGATCAGCCATTGATAAAGCTCATAAACCACGGGCAAAGGCAAATTAAGTGGCAGCAGCCTTTCTATTATTTCATGAATGTATAGACCGGCATAAAGCGGCATACCTTCTAAGTAAAAACCAGCCTGTACGGACTCCATACTTTTAATGGTTTTTAATTCGCCACGACCACTGCACTCAACTTCAAAGCATAAAAAAGGCCCAGGTATAACCCGAGCCTCTTTTTTAGGTAAGCGCCATACTCCTCGTATTAAACCTTGTTCGAAGCTAAGCAAATCCACTAGGATTTTGCCATCTTGAAAAGGACGAGTATGAATAACATACGCAGTCACGCGCATTCTGTTTACCCTTTGATAAGCAAATTATTCTTCTTGGTAGCCCAAGCTGGCAAGGGCACGCTCGTCATCAGACCAACCAGAACGCACTTTAATCCACAAATTCAGCATAACTTTGTGCTGGAATAAGTTTTCCATATCAATACGTGCTTCTTTACCAATCAGTTTGATTTTTTCGCCACGCTCACCAATGATGATGCGTTTTTGACCATTACGCTCAACCAAGATCAAGGCGCTAATATGAATCGCCGATTCCTCAAACACAAACTCTTCAATCTGTACCGCGACTTCGTACGGCACTTCTTGACCTAATTGTCGAGTGATCTTCTCACGAACAATCTCAGCTGCCAAAAAACGCGAGCTACGGTTGGTAATTTGATCTTCTGGGTAAAAGGCTGTCCCCTCAGGAATATAGCCTTCCACCAAGTGTTCAAGACGATCTAGATTTTTATTACGCAACGCTGAAATGGGTACTATCTGAGAGAAGTTCATGCGCTCAGACAAGTTCGCAAGACGCGGTAAGATATCGTCTTTATTTTCAATCTGATCGACTTTATTCGCCACTAGAACCACAGGACAACGAGCGTATTTTACTTTTTCTAAAACCGACTCATCTTCTTCCGTCCAGCGATTGGCGTCGACCACAAAAAGGATCACATCAACATCTTTTAATGCCGCTGAGGCTGTTTTGTTCATAAAGCGGTTAATCGCTTTTGTTTCGCCCAAATGGAGCCCAGGTGTATCCACATAGATAGCTTGGATATGACCTTCAGTTTTAACCCCTAGAATCTGATCTCGAGTTGTCTGCGGCTTACGCGAGGTAATCGACAGTTTCTGACCCAAAATATGATTCAGTAAAGTCGACTTACCAACATTCGGACGACCAACAATCGCCACATAGCCGCAATGAGTAATTTCTAGCTCAGACATTATTTCTTTTCCAGTTGTTTGAGGGCTTTAGCGGCCGCGTTTTGCTCAGCAATTCTACGGCTATTGCCTCTGCCTTCAATGGGCTCATCACTTAGTTCTATCTGACAATGAACAAAAAAGGTTTGATCATGGGGTTCACCGACGATTTTTACCACCTCGTACTGTGGCAAGCCATGCTTTCTTGCCTGCAAGAATTCCTGCAAGCGCGTTTTCGCATCCTTAGTGACAATTTTCAGTGAAGTCGCATCAAGGCGATCTTTATACCAAGCCAGTATGTGTTCACGACAAACGTCCATACCCGCATCTAAATACATACCACCAATGATCCCTTCTACGGCATCCGCAAGTATCGAATCGCGACGAAAACCACCACTCTTCAATTCACCTGCGCCCAACTTAAGAAAGTCACCCAATTGAAACTCACGAGCCAACTCTGCCAAAGTGTCACCTTTTACCAAAGACGCTCTAAGACGACTTAACTCGCCCTCTTTCGCCTTTGGGAAACGATGAAATAAATCTTCAGCAATGACATAGTTTAAAATCGAGTCGCCTAGAAACTCTAGGCGCTCGTTATTTTTACCCGCAAAACTACGGTGCGTTAGCGCCAGCTCAAGCAGTCCAAGGTCAGCAAAAAAATACCCTATACGCTGACACAACTTCTGATACAGTGAACTCAAAATTTCTCCAAAAATACTTATTCAATCAAACCATTATTTTTAAAACTTGGGATACTCAAAAACGAATTCCAATGCAGCCAAACGTAAAACGCTCGACCTTTTAGGTTCGCTTCCGGCACAAAGCCCCACTCTCGACTGTCCGCACTGTTATCACGGTTATCACCCATCACAAAGTAATGACCCTTAGGGACAATCCAGTCACCATCTGGCGCACCACGATGGTAAGAATTATAAGTTTCGTGCTCCACTCCACCTAGATCTTCCTGATACACCCGCACCGGCTCTTGATTTGGGTTCAGGGATATAGGCAGTTCAGCCAAAAACGATTTGCTCACCACCTCACCATTCACCATCAAGGTTTTATTGTGGTAACTAATAACATCACCTGGCAGACCAACTAAACGCTTAATATAGTTTAGACTAGGATCTCGTGGGTATTTAAATACCACCACATCGCCACGCTTAGGTTCCGTTGTTTCAATAATTTTAGTATTTAAAACCGGCAATCGAATGCCATAATCAAATTTATTAACCAAAATAAAATCGCCAATTTTTAACGTTGGCAACATAGACCCTGATGGAATTTGGAACGGTTCAACCACAAAAGAGCGCAAAAAGAAGATGACAGTGATGATGACAAAATAGGACTTCACCTCCGCCACATATTTTGGTGTGCTCGCCAATAGTGGCAAATCGCTCTTTTTCAACGCTGAACGTGCTTCTTCAGGCATGTCTGCCAAAATAGCTTTACGCTTAGGCGCAAAAACAATTCGGTCATACAACCAAAAACCACCTGTCACAAAAAAAGCGATGGTTAGTATTAATTCGAAATCAAGACCCATACATCTGTCTCCATAAGGGCATGAATCATCATGCCTGCTCTAGTGTCACGACAATTAGCTATCGATTTTTAACGCAGCAAGGAAAGCAGATTGTGGCACTTCAACATTACCTACCTGTTTCATTCGCTTTTTACCTTCCTTTTGTTTCTGTAATAGCTTTTTCTTACGACTCACGTCACCGCCGTAACATTTGGCAATTACGTTTTTACGTAACGCTTTTACCGTAGTACGAGAAATAACTTTTGCACCCACCGCACCCTGAATAGCAACATCAAACATTTGACGAGGAATCAATTCTTTCATCTTTTCACACAAAGCACGCCCTTTATACTGAACGTTATCCTTGTGCATAATCAACGCCAAAGCATCCACTCGCTCGCCATTAATAAGAACATCTAAACGCACCAATGGGGCTGGACTGAAGTGAGAAAAGCTGTAATCCAAGGAAGCAAATCCACGACTGCAAGACTTCAATTTATCAAAGAAATCTAAGACCACTTCATTCATTGGTAGTTCGTAGCGTAATTGCACTTGCTTACCAACATAAAGCATGTCTTTTTGAATACCGCGTTTTTCCACACAAAGGGTAATCACGTTGCCTAAATACTCTTGAGGAACCAAAATATTGGCTTCAACAATAGGCTCTCTCATTTCTTTAATGTTGCCTGGGTCTGGCATTTTAGATGGGCTATCAACATTAATAACATCGCCGTTATTAAGTTCCACCTCAAACACCACCGTTGGCGCGGTAGTAATGAGATCTAAGTCATATTCACGCTCTAAACGCTCTTGAATGATTTCCATATGCAACATGCCAAGGAAACCACAACGGAAACCAAAGCCCAGTGCATCAGAACTTTCTGGCTCAAAGAACAAAGACGCATCGTTTAGTGTCAATTTGTCCAACGCCACACGGAAGTCCTCATAGTCATCAGAACTTACAGGGAACAAACCGGCATAAACCTGAGGCTTTACCTTTTGAAAGCCTTCAAGTTGAGGCACATCAGGCGTACTAGAATGCGTAATGGTGTCACCCACAGGTGCACCATGTATGTCTTTAATACCCGCGACAACATAGCCTACTTCACCAGCTTTTAAGATGCCGGTTTCTTTGCGTTTAGGGGTAAAAATACCTGCCATATCCACAGGATGAACCTGTTTTGTGGATTTAATGAAAATCTTATCTTTTTTACGCAAGGTTCCTTGCTTGATACGCACCAAGGATACAACGCCTAGGTAGTTATCAAACCATGAATCGATAATCAGAGCCTGTAATGGCGCATCCACATCCCCTTCTGGAGGCGGAACCGTGGCAACAAGGCGCTCTAAAACATCTTCCACACCCATGCCAGTTTTTGCAGAACACGTTACCGAATCCATTGCATCGATACCGATAATCTCTTCGATTTCAGCACAAACGCGTTCAGGTTCAGCCTGTGGCAGGTCAATCTTATTTAAGACTGGCATTACCTCAAGGCCTTGCTCGATTGCGGTATAACAGTTAGCTACCGATTGAGCTTCCACGCCTTGAGCGGCATCCACCACCAGCAATGCACCTTCACAAGCAGCAAGCGAGCGGGATACTTCATAAGAGAAATCAACGTGCCCTGGAGTATCGATAAAGTTAAGCTGATAAGTCTGTCCATCTTTGGCATGGTAATCCAAGGTCACACTCTGGGCCTTGATAGTGATGCCACGCTCTCGTTCAATATCCATTGAATCAAGAACTTGAGCCGACATTTCACGCGCACTCAAGCCTTCACAATTCTGAATGAAGCGGTCTGCTAACGTCGATTTACCGTGGTCGATATGGGCGATGATCGAAAAATTTCGTATGTGCTTAAGATTATTTGAAGACACTATTTACTCACACTTTAAAAGCGATATTTGTTTGAATAACGGTTAATACATCATATGCGCTATCGATGATTGCTCAATAGTGCAGGCCTTATGCATGATTTACACAGCCATTTTGCCACTGCTATAACGCATTAACAGATTCTCAGGATAGAAATTGGCGAGCATTCTACCGAAAATCAACCAACTACTCCATTTATTTAAAAGTATGGTGACTTTCTCACAAAAGCTGCATCACTGGGTGTTTTTGTTCGCCAACCTCAAATTGTTATATAGCGCTATATCAAGGTAAAAGAATACCGCGTTCTTTTAACATACGCTCAACCGTGTCCACTGTTGCTTGAGTATGAGCATCGATTTCTAAATTCACTTTATCACCCAGCGTCAATTGCCCAAACGTGGTTAATCGTAAGGTTTCCGGAATCAATGAAACTTCAAGCCAGTCTTCACCAATATCACTGATGGTGAGACTAGAGCCATTTAAGCCTACATAACCCTTATCAAATAAATAACGTCGCGCATCCACTTCTTGCTGCCGGTCCGTCGTAAAGCGAATATGGACACTCTCTCCAACTTGTTCAATGCGAGAAACCGTCACCGAGGTCATAATATGGCCGGACATAACATGCCCTCCAACTTCATCGCCCATTTTGGCGGCACGCTCAAAATTCACGCTATCGCCAGCATTTAGCAAACCAATATTAGTTAAAGCCAACGTCGTATCGATTACATCAAAACTCAAAACATCATGGGCTAGAGCGGAAACCGTCAAGCAGACCCCATTAATGGCAACACTCGCACCTAACTGTTGATCTATCATAGCGCCAGCGGGGAAGAGGATTTCTAGGCGCTTATTGCGGCCAACCTCTGTTGAAGATTTCACCGATGCCACACCTTGAACAATGCCAGTAAACATGAAAGATCCTTTATAGAATTCAGAAGTATTTAACGTTAAAACAGCACTGATTTGATAACTTACGAGCAAATGAAGAAGAAATGAACAGCTTATCTCAAAGCACCGCTACATCTAGCATGACGCAAGTTATCACACAGTCACTAATAGGGTTATCCACAGCATGCGGGGATAACCCAAACTGCTCTAAGAAATGCGATCGAAATTCCATATTTCAAGGCAAACCGTGAATTAGATCCAGGATATTTGACTTCAATGGTCCATGCTTAGCGGTACATTGCAGGCGCTACCATAACGCCTGCAATATCATTAAATGCTATTTTTCCAGCAGTGCTTCAATCATAGCCTGAGTCACTAAAGTGATTCCGTCAGAATTACGATAAAAACGTGAAGCATCCGCTATTGGGTCTTCCCCTATTACAGTGCCTTCTGGTATTCGACAATCGGAGTCAACAACCACCCGAGTTAAGCGACAATTGCGAGCAATATCACAACGCGGCAGTACCACGGATTTATTCACATGAGAGTATGAGTTAACCCGCACATTATTGAACAAAATAGATTGCTCAACCGTCGACCCAGAAACAATACAACCAGCGGATACAACCGAGTTTAATGCGGTGCCGATACGTTCTTCATAATTGTAATTGAACTTCGCTGCTGGGCGCTGATAATGCGCTGTCCGAATGGGCCATTCTTCATCGTATAAGTCCAACTCGGGGACCAACTTTGTCAAGTCCATGTTGGATTCCCAATACGCTGTCAAGGTACCAACATCCCGCCAATAGGGTTTATTCGGGAAACTCTCATTGGCGATACAACTCTTGGAAAAATGGTGTGCCTTAATTTTGCTACGACCCACAAACAATGGAATCAGGTCTTTGCCAAAATCATGGCTAGAAGCGGTATCGCTGGCATCGGATTTTAAATGTTCACACAAAAACTTAGTATTAAAGATGTAAATACCCATACTTGCCAACGACACATTAGGGTTACCTGGCATGGTTGGCGGCGCACTCGGCTTCTCTTCAAAGGCGATAATATTATCACCCTCATCAACGTGCATAATGCCAAATTGGTCAGCCTCTTGCACCGGCACTTCAATACAAGCAACAGACACATCCGCCCCACTTTCCATGTGCTCTTTTAGCATAATGCTATAGTCTTGTTTATACACATGATCCCCAGCTAGGATAAGCACGTACTCACTATCCAAACCGTCTATCATGGTTAGATTCTGATAAACCGCGTCCGCTGTGCCTTGATACCAACTGCCATCGGTAAGCTGCTGCGCAGGCCAGAGTTCAATAAATTCATTAAAGTCAGAGCGTAGAAAGTTCCAGCCCCGCTGAACATGTTGGTTAAGGGTATGAGAGCGATATTGGGTGAGGACGGCAATGCGCCGCATGCCAGAGTTAATACAATTGGAAAGAGGAAAGTCGATAATTTTATACTTTCCAGCGATCGGGACAGCAGGTTTAGAGCGGTTGTCCGTTAACTGCTTCAGCCTAGAACCTCTACCACCAGCGAGAATGATAGACAAAGTTTTCATACATGCGGTATTTAAATCCATAATTTACCCTTAAAAGTTATCTACTAACTCTACTCCGAATTATATTTAGGTATACTATTCTCAACATGCCAAATCAATAAGATACGATATGATGAGAATACTATTTGCCGCATCCGAAATTTACCCTTTGATAAAAACAGGCGGTCTTGCCGATGTCGCCGGGGCACTTCCTGTGGCCCTCAGAGCGAAAGGACATGATGTAAAACTTATCATGCCTGCCTACAAAGGCATATTAGAAAAAGTCGAAGCCATCCATAAAAAAACTAATTTAGGAAACCCATTTGGGGTTGGCGACCTGATCCTCCTCGAAACACGCATTATAGAAAATGACACACCTATATATCTTCTGCAATGCCAAGCCTTGTTTGAACGTGATGCTGGACCTTATCTAGATCAAGATGGCACAGACTATGTTGATAACCACTTGCGCTTTGGTGCCTTTTCTTGGGCCATTGCTATGCTCGCCCAACACGGACACTTAATTGGTTGGCAGGCGGATATTCTGCACCTCAATGATTGGCAAACCGGTTTCGCTGCGGCTTATTTAAAAAGCTGGAAACTCAACCATATTCCAATCATCAGCACAGTGCATAACTTACGCTACAACGGCAGCTTTGAAATGAATAGATTTCCTGACATGAGGCTGTCCAGTGAACTGCTCGACATGCATGGCATGGAATTTTATGGACGTTTTTCAGGATTAAAAGCAGGCCTGGTTTATGCCGACGCCATCACCACGGTCAGCCCAACTTACGCGAAAGAAATAGTAACCAGTGAGTATGGTGACGGCCTGGACGGCACCCTAAGAGCAATGCGCTATAAGCTGCACGGCATCTTAAACGGCGTCGATTACGAACAATGGTCACCTGAAAAAGACCAGCTAATTTCACAAGCCTATAGCATTGATTCTATCGAGAAAAAGTGTGCGAATAAGCTCGCGCTACTCAATGAAAACAAGCTCCCAGAAGACCCCAGTACATTGCTATTCGGTATTGTCAGCCGCCTTACCGAGCAAAAAGGGCTGGATTTAGTATTAGAAGCGATTCCGGCGTTATTACAAAAAGGTTGCCGACTGATTGTATTAGGCTCTGGTGACAAAGCATTAGAATCAGCTTATCTGGCACTTCAGCAACAATACCCAAATCAGGTGTCCATCAAAATAGGCTACGATGAAGCCTATTCTCATCGTTTACAAGCGGGTGTCGATGCCCTATTAATTCCTTCACGCTTTGAACCTTGTGGGCTAACACAGTTATATGCTCTCAAATATGGCACCTTGCCATTAGTAAGAAAAACGGGGGGATTAGCTGACAGTGTGTTTGAAACGGGCGAACAAGCAAATGGCTTTGTCTTTGAGCAAGCCAATGCACAAGCCCTTAAAGAAGCTATGCTACGAACCCTGGCTTGCTTTGAAGACATTAACGCATGGCGTGAAAAGCAAAGTAATGCCATGGCTTATGACTTTAGCTGGGAGGGCACTACTGTTAAATGGGAGCAACTCTATAGCAGCTTATTAAATTAACTCGCCGCTCACTATTTAGTGATCATGCTGGCTCGCGCCTAAATTAAGTAAGGCCATGCTCTTCAGGCGCGACTGCTGCCACTCTTTTACCCCTTCAAGCAAGGCCTGCTCAGCAAAGCCTTGCTTATGAATATCGTATAAAGCCAACGCAATTTTGCGTTTTATCTCTGGCGTATTGCAGGGCGACGCTTTCGATAAGGTGAGATATAAGCCTTCACTACTCACAAAAGGCTGCACCATTTCTACCTTGTTATCCAAGCCAAGCATAGAGACATAAGCAATACCTGGGTTTTTCTCGTACAAAACATAATCCACATCATCTGCCATTAACATTTGAAATGCCGTCGCGACACTTGCCACAGACAAGATGTTTAACTTTTCTTGAGCAAAACGGTCAAATGCTTGACCAAAACTGTTACTCATTAGGGTTGCCCCCCACTTACCTTGCAAATCTTCCTTAGCGTAAAAAGGGAACCTTTTATCTTTACGCTGCCAGATCACACTCGTGGTATGTAGCATCACAGGATAAAAATAGTCCATGTAACTGGCTCGTTTATTGGTATAAAAAGCGCCCGCCATAATATCCACCTTGCCTCCCTTAACGTATGACAACGCATTGGACCAAGGACCTACATCCTCGAGCACAATAGGGATTTGAATACGGCGGCTCAATTCATCAATAATTAAACGATTGGCGCCCAGCAATTGTCGCTTTGCATCACCTACACGCCACAGAAAAGGTGGGTATTCCAAATTTCCTGTCGCCGTCAGAGAAGTGCATACAGCTTGATTGTGCGATTCACTGTTCGCAGCCTGAGAAAAGCTACTCACAAAAGCACTAGTAATAAAACACAGGGCGAGTGCTTTTTGTAATCCCATGGCGTGAAGACCCCTTTCAACAAAAAACCAGTAAAACATGCCTTACAATACGTAAGCTATTTCAGATCAAAATGGCCATATACAAGACGAAGAGCTTTTCGGCTGAGTGGCAGATAAAAATGCCAATGACACGGTATCATCACATCGGTCCGCAGCAATGCTAAATGATTTATTTAATACATTATAACGCGCAGCGCCCTGTGGCAACGCCTGTGGTAAAGATCGCGGATTAGTATGCTGAGTAAAATCGATCCATACTTTTTGCGCCCCCGTTGCACCGGTTATATTCATTGGCTCGTTGTCATCCATCCCCAACCATACTGTACTCGCATAATCCCCTGTAATCCCCTCAAACCAACTGTCTCGTAAATTATTACTAGTGCCAGTTTTCGCGGCAAAGGTCAGATTTGGAAAGTGCCCCTGAGCTGCCCTTGCGGTCCCTATTTTAGGTACTTTTGTCATCCCATCTAAGGTAATGGCCAACAAAGCATCACTAAACGGCACTCGAGTCGATCGATCAAAACGCTTAATAAGGTGGTCTTTTTGATCCATAACAGCCAACACGACGCCCAACTCACTACTTTGACCCCGCGAAGCAATCGGCTGATACAGCCTAGCAACTTCAAAAGGCGACAATTCCAACGCCCCCAATGCCATGGCCGGATGCATAGTAAAAGAACGCTTCACACCTAGCTTACGCAAGGTATCGCCAACACGATCAAACCCCACTTGCTGGGCCAAATTGATGGTTGCCAAATTATAGGATTTAGCCATCGCCTCATAGAGGTGGACTACCCCATGAGTTTCACGGTCGTAGTTTTCTGGCGCCCAAATTTTGCCAGCAATATCAAACCTAATACGTTTGTCTTCTATCGGCGACCACCAGGTAAATTGCTTCGTCGCTAAAGCTGACATATACAAAGGGGGTTTAACTAGAGAGCCAATTGGCCGCACCGCCCCTAAGGCACGGTTAAAGCCGGAATAGTATTTATCACTTGACCCAACAATAGCCCGCACCTGACCATTTAACCGATCGGTCACCACCATCGCACCTTGTAGCCCTGGTAATTTACGAGTGCGGCTAATCGCCTCCACTTGGCGGCGCATTGCTTGGCTGGCAGCTTGTTGTGCTCTAATGTCTACGCCGGTGTAGATTCGTAGATTCTCCGTTGCCAATGTTTTTTGATCAAAATCTCGAGATAACTGCATCGACACCAGATCCAAATAGTCGCCATATACGGAGCGTTCTTTATGCTTATCAGCCAAACGAATAGGCTGCTTTAACAACACTCGATAATCAGATTCCGTTAAACGTCCTTGATCTTTTAGTACCGCTAGCACCGTATTACGCCGTGCCAAAGCGCGTTTAGGGTGACGCTCAGGGTTATAAATAGAAGGGCCTTTCACCATACCAACTAGTAAGGCAAACTCGTCAATATTCAACTCTTTTAAAGGTCGGCCAAAAAAGTGTTGGCTGGCGGCGGCAAAGCCATGCAAACCTTCCCTACCGACTTGTGCCAAGTACACTTCGTTCATATAAGCGGTAATAATCGCCTGCTTCGAATAGTGATATTCAAGCAGCAAACTCATAACAACTTCAGTTAATTTGCGTGTGTAAGTGCGCTCTGAAGTGAGAAACATATTTTTCACTAACTGTTGGGTTAGTGTGGAACCCCCTTGTCGACGGGAGCCATGGGTTGCATTGACCCATGCCGCTCGAGCGATCCCTGTTAAAGAAATGCCCCAATGGTGATAAAAGTCGCGATCTTCTACTGTGGTTAGAATGTCAATCAGTGGCTGTGGAATGTCTTCATAAGAAAGAATTTCACGACGCTCAGTATTACCACCATATAAAAAACCGATGCGCTGCGGTTCAATACTCGCCTCAGCAACAGGGTCGCCATTGAGAGCTTGAATCGATAGCTTGCCGCCATCAAACGAGAAGATGCGTCGCTCACTAGGGTGGTAACCCGAGTAATCAACATAAGAGCGTAGGTGTGCACTGACCTTGGTTCGACTTCTTGCCGCCCACCCCACTTTTTGACTATTACGACCAAAACGGTAACCAGTCTCTTTAAGCAAGGCTTCAAGATCGGCTTTTTTCCAAGGGGCACCATTTTTCAGGTGAATCGGGGCACTATATACTTCAGAAGGAACTTGCCACTTTTGCCCCTCGAAGCGAGCGACAACTTTCTGGTCCAACCACCAGACCCATCCAGCAAACGGCATACTACCGATCAGACCAATAATGAGGCCCCATTTAAAAATAAAGCGCCATAATTTGCCCAAAAAGGAAGTTTTCGCTTTGCCTTTTCGATTCTTTTTCATTTTTGAAGTCGTCGACTTACGCGGAGATTTTGAGGGGGTTCTATTAGCCATCAAAGGAGTATAAGGAGCTTATCTCTGGCCCGCAATAAGCATTCAAAAACTATTACTTTTTCTTGAATTGATCGACAAAATTCCATCATTTAGGCCACTTTATATTGACAACACCCATCACAATCTGACACTTTCATGAGTACTCTATTGCAATGGATAAAGGAACATTTAGCCATGACAATAAAAAGATGGCATCTAAAAGCCACACCTGCGGTTAAACCTAAAAAAACTAAGAGTTCGATTAACATGAGTATGGTTTCTTTAGAAGATTTATTCAGCCCTATTGAAAAATTAGCAGCATTCCGCCAAAACAAAAAAATGGCTATTTCTTTACCTATTACTGTGTGGTCTCAGCATGTTTGATAAACACCTTATCCCCAACGCACAACATTTATCAGAAGGCAGCGCCTTACACTTTCAAACCGAGCAAACCGATTTTGTGATCGTAAAGCAAAAAGGAGAGCTGTTTGCTTATGAAAATCGCTGCCCTCACCAAAAGCGCTCATTAAACTGTTCTACAGAACCTTTTTTGGACGAAGAAGGTGATTATTTAAAGTGTCATCATCATGGGGCGCTTTTTACGCCTAATGATGGCCAATGCATTGCAGGGCCATGCCAAGGGAAAGCGCTAAAACGAGCTATACTAGGAGTAGAAAAAGGGAATTTTTATCTGCTTATTGGCGAGAATAACGCGGCAGTAGCCTAACATAGCCAGGCTTCAATAGAGTCTGTAACAGGGGGTGTCGTCAGGGCTTCTGAATAAAAGATATCACCAACAGATTCGGAGAACTCGATGAAACTTTATCAATATCATCACTGCCCATATTGCGTTCGTGCTGACATGGTGGCGAACTATAAAAACATACGTCACGAGAAAGTATATTTACTCAATGACGATGAACAAACCTGCCTGCAGCTCGTTAACCAGAAGATAGTCCCCATACTAGCCCTCGAAGACGGCACAGTGTATACAGAAAGTCTTAAAATAGCCGCTTATTTAGACAAGGTTGGCGATCACACAAAAACCATACGAAAAGCGCACGATAATGATGCTTTCAACCCAGTATTAGATGGCGTTCAGGACTCGATCAAGCGCCTACTCTACCCAAGAAACATCCTGTTGGGCCTGCCAGAATTTGTCACCCAAAGCGCCCGCGATTATTTTCAACTGCACAAAGAAAAAGCCCTAAATAGCACCTTTAATAAAGCGCTAGAAGAGTCGCCTAAACACATCAAAAATGTTTCAATGGCCCTAGCTCGGTTGCCGACATTGCCACTTCCTTCACAACACAACAACACCATTAGCTGGGACGATGTTCTGCTGTTTCCTAGATTAAGAAACCTCACCATGGTTTCGGGTCTCGTTTTTCCAGATCAAGTCATCAGATATTTAGAAGAAGTCTCAGCTTTAACCGACGTCCACACTTACTTTAACTTTGAGATTTAGTTTATATGTTTCACCCTTTACAACGCCGCTCTACCGCTCTTTTTTCAATTGTTTTAAAATTTCTCACCTTTGGCGCCTTTGGCATTTTTTCCGCTACCCTGCTCGCCCAACCATTACGTATTGCCGTAGCCTCAAACTTCACCGCGCCCATACAAAAATTAGCCCCTATATTTGAACAAGAAACCGGGCATAAAGTGCAGCTTTCCTTTGGCTCGTCTGGCAAGTTTTTCGCGCAAATACAGCATGGCGCTCCATTTGATGTTTTTTTATCTGCCGATCAAGCAAAACCAGATAAGCTGATCAAAAACAACCTAGCCATTAAAGACAGTAAAATCATTTACGCTAAAGGCGCTCTCGCGCTCTGGTCTGCCAACCTCAGCTCTGTTACTCCCATAGAAGCAACCCTGTTAGAGGCGCATAAAATCGCCATCGCCAACCCTAAACTGGCCCCTTATGGCCAAGCTGCAAAAGAAACATTAAACAAACTTGGGCTCTGGTCAAAACTGCAAGGTCATTTAGTTCAGGGTGAAAACATCGGTCAAACCTACCAGTTTACTTACAGTAGAAATGCCGATCTTGGCTTTGTTGCTCTGTCACAAGTTCTTGCGGGTGACAACAAAGGCCATTACTGGAAAGTACCCGCGCAGTACCACAAAGACATCAAGCAAGCCGCTGTTGTACTCAACAGCTCCCAACAGAAAACTACCGCGAGTGACTTCCTCGACTTTCTTATGCGCTCAGATATACAACATAAAATTGCTCAGTTTGGTTACCAAAGCGCAACTCAATAAGGCCTTCTAGATGCTATTAAGCGCCGGTGACATAGAAGCAATTTGGCTAACCATCAAACTGGCTGTACTGGTCACCTTATTACTGCTGATTGTTAGCACACCAATCGCTTGGTGGCTGGCACGCACAGGTTCTTGGTTAAAAGCGCCAATCAATGCCATTGTTGCTATGCCTCTCGTGTTGCCACCAACAGTATTGGGGTTTTATTTACTGATTTTTTTAGGCCCGGATGGCGCCTTGGGAGCTAGGTTAAATCAGCTTGGCCTGTCGCCACTGCCGTTTAGTTTTCGCGGGCTGGTAGTCGCATCCATGGTGTATTCTTTGCCTTTTGTTGTGCAACCGATTCAACAGGCTTTTTCCGCCATGGGACAGCGACCACTCGAAGTCGCGGCAACCTTGCGCTCTTCTCCATGGGACCGCTTTATTCATGTCGCCTTACCCTTGGCCAAACCCGGCTACCTAAGCGCAGCGGTTCTTGGCTTTGCTCACACGGTGGGCGAGTTCGGTGTTGTGCTCATGATTGGCGGTAATATTGAAGGGGAAACT
The DNA here is from genome assembly GCF_003387375.1 of Marinomonas pollencensis. GTDB lineage: Bacteria > Pseudomonadota > Gammaproteobacteria > Pseudomonadales > Marinomonadaceae > Marinomonas > Marinomonas pollencensis. Next base: position 533,675 of record NZ_QUNG01000001.1, read on the forward strand.
CGTGTGCTTTCGGTACAGATTTACGATCACGTTGAAGCCTTAGAATACGGCCAAGCCCATCTACTTTCCTTACTGATGGTCGCATTTGCCTTTTGTGTATTAGCCCTACTTTACGCGGTGCAAAAACGCAGCAACAGCACCACAAGTATCGGACCTTATTAAGCATGAATGAGCTAACCATACGCATTAATAAAAAACACAGTGAAGCGTTTTCTCTGACGGTAGACTTGTTACTCCCCAATCGAGGTGTAAGTGCACTGTTTGGTCGCTCAGGCTCAGGAAAAACAACGCTTCTAAGATGCGTTGCTGGTTTAGAGAAAAGCGAAGATGGCGAGATTAAACTGAACGGTAAAAGTTGGCAAAGCGCTAACTATTGGCTGCCTGCACACAAAAGGCCAATTGGCTATGTTTTTCAAGAAGCGAGTTTATTTCCGCACCTTACCGCTAAGGGCAACTTAGACTTTGCGATAAAAAGAGCCGACAGCAAGCGAAAGGTTATTGATTACGCAGATGTTATCGACTTGATGGGCATAGCCCCCTTATTAGAAAAATACCCTCATCAACTTTCAGGTGGAGAACGCCAGCGTATTGCCATCGCGCGCGCGTTATTGATTCAACCAGAAATATTGTTGATGGACGAACCGCTATCGGCCCTTGATGATGAGCTAAAACATGACATTTTGCCCTACTTAGAAAACCTATGTCAGCGGGTGCAAATCCCTATTCTATACATCAGCCACTCAATTGATGAAGTCATTCGTCTGGCGGATTATTTGGTCATTTTGGAAAATGGAAAAGCCGTCGAGCAAGGTGCAACTCAGGCCGTGCTTGGTAAATTGCCCACTACCTTTACGCAACACCAAGATACCAGCATCTTAATTACTGGCACCATCATTGAACAAAACAACGAATGGGGACTGTCTACCTTACACTTTGACCAACATCGGATGATGATCAGGCAAGGTGATGAAAATATAGGCGACGCGGTACGTTTAAGAGTCCAATCAAGAGACGTGAGTATTTCACTGTCGGAAGAAGACAATTCAAGCATCTTGAACCGCTTGCCTGTGGTCGTTGATGCCCTAATCAAAGACCCACAAGATCCAAGTACCATAATGGTTCGAATGTTAGCCGGCAACACGCCTATTTTGGCGAGTATCACAGCCTTATCTGCTCAAAAACTTAAGTTGCACCAAGGCCAGCAAGTCATCGCGCAAATAAAATCTGCTGCGGTATTACGTTAAGCCAAAACAAAAACCGTTTGCAGCAGCAAATAATCACTCTATTTCCTCAGCAAGTTGATCCAGAAATGCATGCATTGATTGCTCTCTTAGCTTGCCTTCTTTACGAGCCGCATCAGTATGTAAGGTATTGGCAATGTGAAACAGCTTACGATAAAAATGATCCACACTAAAAGCGCTGTCGTCTGGCTCACGGTGCTCGCAAAAAGGATCATCTAATGAGTACAAGGTGCGCCCTAAGGCGCCGCTGACCTGCAAACAACGAGCGATACCAATCGCCCCTAAAGCATCCAGCCGGTCTGCATCTTGGACTATTTTTGCCTCTAAAGTGTCTGGAGCCACATTGGCACTAAAACTATGAGCTCGTATCGCATGATGAATTGCGTCAAAATAGCTTGATGAATAACCTATCTCGGACAAAAAACCTATGGCTTTATCTGCTGCCATGGTTGACGCCTTAGCCCTGTCTGGGTGATTCTTAGGTAAAGAAACACAATCGTGCAACCAAGCCGCTGGAACAATAACAGCCAGTTCAGCACCTTCAACTTGAGCGATTTTTTTCGCGACTGTAACCACTCGTTCAATATGATGAATATCATGAGCAACATCGGTTATCGCGGCTTGCTCAACAAATTGTCGGCATGCTTGTTCACATGCACTTAGCCTTGTATCCGGCATAAAAAACTCTCTAATTACCTTGATTGCTAGGCATCATACTCGGATTTAAAACGAACTTTAATAACGAGAGAAAAACCAAGCCTTCTCATTCGAGTGCTTTTTCTATACATTGCCGCTCTATTGCTGTTTTTTTTACTATCAACAGGAACACTTGATGGAGCCGTTTATTTCTCTTGTACTCGTCTCCGGTAAAGTGGGACTTGATATGGCTTTGCCTTAGAAAGTGCTCAATAATGCTATCTCACTCTATAGTCAGGTGATCAGGCTCAGGCTTTAACAAGTATCGCCACTGAAGACGCAATACTAAGGAATGTTGGCCCCTTTCAAAGCATCGCAATACAGAGTGACATTTTCTCTGAAACCCCCGGAGGACATGACCTAAAAGCTTGTTTTCTTTGTTAAGCATCTCGTCAATAGGCCCACTATTCACATTCAATGCTCGCCTCGAATAACAAGCTTTTATCCACATAATAAGGCCAGAGGCGGTGTTCGCACCTGCCCTAGAAGGAACAAGAAAAATGCTATTAACTGGGTAAAAACTCTTTCCCCCACCCCGTAGCTACAATCCCTTTCTCCAACATTAAATTAATCTTACGTTTACTATACCCTAAGTTAGTAAGAACCAACTTTGTAGAGCTGCCAAATTTCTCTGCTGGAGTAACCGCTGATACTTTTGATTCAGTCGGGCGAATGGAGTATGGATCCACTTGTGTGACCCTATGACCACTTGGGTGATCTGGGTAAATTGAAAAAGCATAACTGCCTCGCTCAATACCACTCGTATTATCTGATAGTCGACTATTTTCTTCTCGTAATGTTTGAATCGATAAGGGCTCTGCAGCGGCGATATCTGCCTGAGAAAATACCTCTAACCAATAAGAAGTTGAATGTTTTTTAAACTTATTCGCTAAAAAAAACATCGGATCATGACTAAACCAAATACCTTCCAACCCTCTTATACTATTCATTTTTTCTATCTCACTTTGATCAGAGTCTAAAAATAGCCAACCGTCACTCGTCTGATAAAAATGCGAAAATGGATGATTGCCAAGCGCTTCACGTCCAGAAGGCTCGTCGAAGGGGGCACGCCCTTCATAATCAAAAGCAAAAGGTATTTGCGCAATATTCGCTACCGCAGAAAGCGATGTTCTTACACGACTCACTTTGCCCGTTTTACGCTTTTGATAAAGAGCAACAGCTAACCCAAAAGCAGCCGAAAAACCACAATTGACATCAAGAGTACCTAAATGTGCGTGTTCTTCCGGAGTTTCTGGCTTACCAAAACGACTCATAATTCCACTGTTTGCCTGGGTAACATCATCATATCCAATATAGTTCGCTTTACTGCCATTACGTGGTCCGCCAAAACAATCTAAACGACAAAAAAGAATATCGGGGTTTATTTCCAATAAACTTTCATTATCAAGTCCTAATGGCTTCATCTGGCGTTCAACGGCATTAATTACTACGACATCGACACTTTTAATTAAACGCTCAAAGACTTCACGTCCTTCAGAATTTGTTATATCAATCAGAGTACTCTTTTTACCGACTCCTGTTTGGAAAGCAAACAAAATCCCAATTAGTGGATCATACAATGGAGTAACCGGGTCTAATTTAATAACTTGCGCACCAAAGCGAGACAGAAATGCGGTCGAATGAGGGCCAGCAATGACATTAGTTAAATCTAGTATACGCAGATCTTTAAGCCAACCATCTCCACTTGCAGGTAGAATTTTTTCACCTGTTGGTCGTGTAATAACCTCTGCATCTGATATTCTTTTCAATTTCTCCAATGCAGCACTATAGGTTACGTCTTCACGAGGCGTGGGAGTTAAAACCTCATCTTCCTGCTCTTCAAACCAAACAATTGGCCCTGGCTGACGCATTATGCCAAATTCAGGATCATTCACATCGACAAACAAACCAGATTCTTTATTGTAATTACTATTCACCCACTCTTGAGTGGTTCTATGTGGCGCACCAGGAATTTTCTCCTCACCAAAAATAACCTCCCACTCTTCTGAAGTCTTTTGTAAAAAAGCTTTTTTCATTTTCAAAGATATAATGTCTGCCCATTTTTTCGGTAAAGGGTAAACACCAATAGAGGTTTCTCCGTCCCACTGACTAATAGGTGCATGAAGGTCTTTAACTTCTGGTAACCCCTCTGAAATTAATTCATCATATATACCCAACACTTTTAAAGCTCGTTCTGCATGGTTTCTATGCGAAGGACAGACACAATAGAACATACGCCCATCTGCACACTGATAAGTACGATAAAAAGGATCAAGGTACTCCTGAAGCTCATGATAGCTAAGATCCATATCAATATTATTTTTCTGACGATGCTCTATCTCTAGCTCTCGCATCGTTTTGTAACGCTCTGGAAGAGCATCTATTAAATATGAGTTGTAAGACAAACCTTCCATTAAAGCTGCAGCAATAGGCACTTCAATAGTATCGCCTCTGCCTGTTTTTTCTCTTTCATAAAGCGCCAAAGCAATTGAACTTGCCGCTAAAGTAATTGAATAGGATGACCCGAGAGGAAGTGGAGAAAAACTAGGATTTACTCCCATTAATACTCTATTAAAACCCATATCGGTAAATACGCCTGAAGCGGCTGCGACAACAGCTTCTGTCGCTTTCCAGTCACGCCGTAGCTCATCATTAGTTGCAAAACCCGGCATAGATAAAGTAATTAATTCAGGGCGATTTTGACGCAGTTCAACAAAATCAACACCTAGTTTTTTCATAACACCTGGGCGAAAGCTTTCGATGACAATATCTACATTAGCAATAATTTCCTGCGCTTGTTCTAGCCCTTCTGCCGTTTTCAGATCAAGACGCAAGGTGGATTTGTTTCGGTTCAAAATAGCGTTAGCTGGATGCTTCCAGCTAGGCCCTAAAGGTGGATCAATATGTATCACCGTAGCACCTAGATCCGCCAGAACCATTGCAACCGCTGGACCTGCAATCTGCTGACCAAAGTCTGCGACTCGAATACCTGATAATGGCAACTTATTATTTTTGTTCATATTCGCTTCCACCATAATTAACCTAACCCCAACTAATACATTTTCTATATATCAGCCGAATCCATTTAGTTTAAATACAGCACTGAAAAAACTTTAAAATAGGTTTTAACAACCTTTCTCTCCAGCGCATCGGTAAAGCATACTATTAGCGTTTCACATACTGATCCAACAAAATAAAAACAGGCAAAGGCATCGTTTTTTTTATAGCAGCTAAAAACACCTCACCAGCACTAAGCCATAAATAAAACAGATACATAGACCTATTTTATTTTGCTTCTCAGCTTAGCAACACTGCATAACAATACTTCGGAAACATAAAAGAAGATCTATCCCACTGCATAAACAAATGATCAACATGATAGATTTATAAAACACAATAAAAATAAAGAAGTGAGCTTTTATCATGAAAATAAAAACAACAGATAACACCACCTCCTCAGAAAAACATTCCTACTATCAGAAACATGTTATGGAGGTAGGTAAATATGATTAAAACTACGTTTAAAACGCTTCCTAAGGCTGGATTTTTGAGCGGTACTAATCCCGTCATGGCAATTGGATCCGCAATAATTGTTACTGCCTTTGTTCTTTTTACAATCATCAACCCTTCTTACGCAAATAACGTTTATAGTTCAGCAAAAAGTCTTATCGCCTCAGAACTTAGTTGGTATTACATAGGATTAATGAGCTTCTTCTTGTTCTTCTCTGTGTGGTTAATATTTAGCCGCTATGGGTCTATTCGATTAGGAAAAGACACAGATCGACCCGAATTCAGTAACTACGCTTGGTTTTCTATGCTATTTGGTGCGGGAATTGGTATAGGAATTTTATTCTGGAGCATTGCTGAGCCTATCTACCACTTTCAAAGCAACCCTTTTATCACCTTAGGACAACAACAAACGGTAGAAGCCGCACAAGTAGCTATGCGCATCGCGATTTTCCATTGGGGGTTACATGGTTGGGCTTTATTCTCCGTTATTGGACTAATTTTGGCTTACTTTTCATATAGAAAAGGCTTACCTCTATCTATTCGCTCCAGCTTACATCCACTGTTTGGTGATCGAATTTATGGTCCTATTGGCCATATTGCTGACTTATTAGCCGTTTTCGGCACAGTGTTTGGCATTGCCACTTCGCTTGGCTTAGGCGCCCAACAAATGAACGCCGGTCTTTCTTACTTGATGGGAATTGATGTATCGATTTCTAATCAAATTATTTTGATAACAGTACTGTCTATCATTGCAACAGCATCCGTCTTAACCGGGGTCAATAAAGGAATCCGCATTCTTAGCGAGTGGAATATGCACTTAACGATTCTAGTTCTAGGGCTATTCCTTGTTTTTGGTCCAACCGTTTATTTACTCGGTGCTATTGTGACTAACTTAGGGGACTATTTCACACATGCTGTCCAACTAGGCTTTTGGGTAGACCCTAATAAAAATGATCATTGGCAGGCATCTTGGACGATATTTTATTGGGGGTGGTGGATTGCATGGGCACCATTCTGCGGTGTATTTATTGCACGTATTTCAAAAGGTCGAACTATTCGTGAATTTATCTTAGGCGTGTTGATTACTCCGACTTTACTCGCTGCTTTATGGATTACTATTTTTGGTAACACGGGCATGTTTATTCAACTTTTTGGATCTGGCGGAATTACTGAAGCAGTCAACACAGATTCAACTATGGCTCTATTTACAACCATTCAAAGCATGAATACCAATGGGCTAATTACTACTATCATTTCATCAATTTGTACTTTAATGTTGGTGACATACTTTGTAACTTCAGCTGATTCAGCCACACTCGTTATTTGTATGTTAATTTCAATGGGGAGTGAGCACCCACCCGCTAAGTTTCGTGTTTTTTGGGGTGTTGCAGTCGGAGCCGTAGCCGCTGTATTACTTTATGCAGGTGGTTTACAAGCACTACAAACAGCATCAATCATTGCTGCACTTCCTTTTTCTTTTATCATAATTTTAGCGACCTATGGATTAATAAAATCATTAAGAGAAGAGGTTCCATTAAAAAAACAAATACCCATTGGCATAACAGAGTGAGTGAAAAACGATTTATTTTATCTCTTAAATGTCAAAAATATAAAAACAATATAAACCAGAGTTCTTAAATAAATTTTAGAGGCTTTATATGTCTACTCAAATAATTCTCCCACGGATTTTGCAAGTTGGTGAAAATGCAAGTCATGCTGCACCAAATATACTAACCAGCCTAGGGTGTCATCGCCCATTGATAATCACAGATAAAATGATGGTTCAATTAGGTTATGCTGATGTCATTCAATCCATGCTCTCAGAACAAGATGTGCAGGCGGATATCTTTGATGATACCGTGCCTGAACCAACCATTGCCTCTATTCAAGCTGGTGTTGAAAAAGTTCAAAGCGGTAACTATGACAGTATTATTGCTTTAGGTGGAGGAAGCCCAATTGATAGCGCTAAGGCAATAAGCATTTTAGGAAAATTTGGTGGCGAAATGCGAGATTTTAAATTTCCTCGCATTGTCAGCGAAATGGGATTGCCAATTATTGCCATTCCAACCACGGCTGGTACCGGTTCAGAAGTGACAAAAGTGACAATTATCACCGATGAAAAAAACGATGAAAAAATGCTCTGTATGGGAATGGGCTTTATGCCGATAGCGGCGCTCGTTGATTATAGTTTAACGCTTTCTTTACCCAGCAGAACCACTGCAGATACCGGCATAGATGCTTTAACTCATGCAATGGAAGCTTACGTCAGTAAAAAGGCCAGTCTCTATAGTGATAGCCAAGCATTAGAAGCTATGCGCCTTATTGCACCTAACTTGCGCCGTGTTTACCACAATGGCGCAGACAAAGAGGCTCGTAAAGAAATCATGCTCGGTGCCACACTCGCAGGCATTGCATTTTCCAATGCCTCAGTCGCTCTTGTTCATGGTATGAGCCGTCCCATTGGCGCCGCCTTCCATGTGCCCCATGGATTATCTAATGCAATGCTGTTACCAACGGTTACTGAATATTCTATTCCCGCGGCGACTAAACGCTATGCAGATTGTGCCCGTGCTATGGGAGTAGCTAAACAGCAAGATGATGACTCTAGCGCAAATGAGAAGCTATTAAATGAACTCAAAGCACTCAACGATGAATTACAAGTTCCGACACTGGAACAATTTGGTGTTTCAAAAGAACACTTCATGGCACAGCTTTCTACAATGGCAGATCAAGCCCTTGAATCCGGTTCTCCAGGAAATAACCCAAGGGTACCAAGTGCAACGGATATTGTAGAACTTTATAAAAAACTTTGGGTGTAAATCGGCCTTATTCAAACTATAGAGAAAGTGCATGGCACTTTACTTCGACAGCTTATTCAGAGGAACGGAAAATGAAAACAATTGGACATTTTATTAACGGTGAAGTTTTTATCGAAGGCAATTGCCAACAAGATGTATATAACCCATCAAATGGTACTGTGAGCAAAAAGGTGGATATAGCCTCCAAAAAAACAGTTGAAGAAGCTATTGCTATTGCTCAAGCAGCCTATCCAGAGTGGCGCAATACGCCGCCAATAAAACGTGCCCGTATAATGTTCAAATTTAAAACATTATTAGAGGAGCATGCCGATACTATTTGTAAAATGATTGGCGAAGAGCATGGTAAAATTATTCATGACGCAGCAGGTGAACTGCAACGGGGTATTGAAAATGTGGAATATGCCTGTAGCGCACCAGATCTATTAAAAGGTGAACACAGTAAAAATGTTGGACCAAATATAGATGCTTGGAGCGAGTTTCAACCTCTTGGAGTCGTTGCTGGAATTACACCATTTAACTTCCCTGCTATGGTGCCTTTATGGATGTTCCCTATGGCTTTGGTGTGTGGTAATTGCTTCATTCTTAAGCCTTCGGAGCGCACTCCGAGCTCAACCCTTTATATTGCTCAATTATTACAAGAAGCTGGATTGCCAAATGGTGTCATGACAGTTATAAATGGCAACAAAGAGGCGGTTGATACTATTCTGCATGATGATCGAGTGAAGGCCGTTAGCTTTGTTGGCTCTACCCCTATTGCTGAATATATTTACAATACAGCCGCAGCCAATGGTAAACGTTGCCAAGCATTAGGTGGAGCTAAAAATCACGCAATTGTGATGCCTGATGCCGATATAGATAATGCCGTCAATCAATTAGTTGGTGCCGCATTTGGCTCATCTGGTGAACGTTGTATGGCGTTATCTGTCGCTGTTGCTGTTGGCGATCTTGCTGCTGACGCCCTTATATCTAAAATGAAAGAGGCCATGAAGACATTGAAAGTCGGCGCTTTTTCCGACGCAAGCAATGACTTTGGTCCTGTGATAACGAAAGAACACCAACAAAAGGTTATTGGCTATATCAACAGTGCAGAACAACAAGGTGCAGAGATTGTTGTTGATGGACGAGAGCTAAAAGTAACAGATCATGAAGCAGGCTTTTTTATTGGTGGAACCTTAATAGATAAGGTAACCCCAGAGATGCTTAGTTATAAAGCTGAAATTTTTGGCCCTGTGTTACAAGTTATTAGAGTGGATAGTATGCAACAAGCAATGGCGCTCATCGATGATCACGAATATGGAAACGGAACCTGTATCTTTACTCGTGATGGAGAAGCCGCCCGCTATTTTTCTGACAACATTCAAGTGGGCATGGTTGGTATTAACGTGCCTTTACCTGTACCAGTTGCTTATCATAGCTTTGGTGGCTGGAAGCGTTCATTATTTGGCGATTTGCATGCCTATGGACCAGACGCCGTACGCTTTTACACTAAGCGTAAAACAGTGACTCAACGTTGGCCTTCTGCAGGAGTCAGAGAAGGTGCTGAGTTCTCCATGCCAACGATGAAATAAGTTAAGGAAGGGTTTATTGGTACTTTCCTTAAACTAAATAAAAACAATAACATCTAGCCATTACGGTTTATAGTTATGGCTTTTTAACTAAAAATTGATGCGCAATGAAGAATATCATTTTTCATTGCGCATCAATTTTACATTGAGCTACAGCTTTGAGTTTATTTTATGAAAAAAAGACTACCTCCTTTAAATTGGCTACGCTCTTTCGAAGCTTCAGCACGTCATCAAAATTTCACATCCGCCGCGAATGAATTAAATTTAACTCAAGCAGCAATCAGTCAGCAGGTTAAAAACTTAGAGTCTCAATTAGGCGCTGTATTATTCAAACGGTTACCCCGTGGCATAGAACTAACAGATGCTGGGCTAGCTTATATGCCTGCGGTTCATGAATCCATTAATCGATTATCTTCCATCACAGATGAACTGTTTGGCAACAGCCAAAATCGACCTCTTATTATAAGAGCTAGTCTAGTATTCTTCACCACCTGGTTAGCACCAAGGGTCAATCGTTTTTATCAAGAGTTTCCTGATATTAACATTCGATTTACTAGCAATATTTGGCGAGAGGATAAAGATAAAAAGAACGAATACGACCTAGACATTCGTTATGGGCAAGGTAACTGGCCTGACATTAAAGCAGAGCAACTAACTTGGGACGAATTATTTCCAGTTTGTAGCCCTAATTTATTAATGGGGCTGTCTTCTCCTTTATCAATTGATATATTGAAAGAACATACATTGTTACACGTATTAGGCTACGAGGAAGGCTGGGGGTATTGGTTAAACACAGTAAATTCTGATAAAAAGAGCAAGCATTCAGGAATCCAGTTTGACACACTTATCTCGGCTTTAGAAATGGCGAAATTAGGTCAAGGTTTTGCTCTAGGTAGGACATCGTTAGTGAAAAGTATGTTAGAGAATGGAAGCCTAGTCGCTCCTTTTGAAGAAAGCATAAAGACCTCAGAAGCTTTCTATCTAACCTATCCAAACCACCAATACTTGACGCCAAACGCAGAGAAATTTAGACAATGGATATTAAATGAAAGCAAAATCTAGATTTCAAAATAAAACTATAAGATGAGGAATATCTTAAATGCAAAGTTTTACTAAAAAGAAAACAAGACTAGCTTTATGCTCTCGATTAATTGCCAAACAGGTACAGTCAACTCTATTACCTACTCACTAATCGGCGGCTTAATTGGCATGCTATTCCGCGGCGTATTGCACTTAATCATTTTCTAAGCCGCTCCTTTATAAACATGTATTTTGCCAGACACTTTTTTCCAGACAATGTAAAACGCCCCTATATTGGTTCTCTCATACAGGGGCGTTTTCGTAATCTTAACTTAGCTAGGGGCAATCACCTTTTAGAAGGTATAACCCACACCAAGCATAACGCTAACAGGGTCAATTTCTGTATGGATAGTACCAACTGCAGTGCGAACATCGGTATCAATATCCATGTACCAAACAGACGCATTGGCAAACCAGTTTTCAGCAAATTTGGCATCCACCCCAGCCTGCACCGTCCAACCCATAGAATCATCTACACTCACATCCGTTCCGGATAAAACCCCTTTGCCCTCTTCATCAAAGAAAAAAGTGTAGTTCACACCAGCCCCCACATAAGGGCGAATATCACTGTTTGCTTGACCAAAGTAGTATTGCGCCATCAAGGAAGGAGGCAACTGAGAAACTTCAGCCACTTTATCCCCATCAAGCTTAACATCATGGGTAAAAGGGGTTGCTAATAGTAACTCAACACCAATATTGTCTGTTGCCATGTAAGTAAAGGTTGCGGCTAGCTGAGTGTCATCATCAATTTTTAGCTCATTGCCATTATATTCATCACTGCTCTCATTGGGCATTACAATCGCGGCGCCACCACGAACGAAAAAATCACCTTCGTTATGAGCAAGCACAACAGAAGAACAAAGAGCAGAAACAAGAGCGACAGGGATAAATGCTTTCATCATCAGATTCCTTTTTGGTCAAACAAAATATCAATGACCAGCAAGGTAACAAGTCTGATAAAAATAAATCTTAATCTAGATCAAGGTTTTACAGAAACAAGCTTCCAAGCTGAGCAAATACTGGACCTAGATCAATAAAAGCAAAGTTTTCGTATTTGATCTGTTCCTAAAAAAACTTTTTTTAACCTGTTGAATCGCGCCAATGACAAAAACACACCACCAGTAAACCTAACCTTTTATTTAGGTAAACAGATTTACCAAAACCAGCGAAGTCGTTAAACTTAGCGCCACTTTAATGAACTTTTCTGGAATTTACCCCCATGCCAATACTTATTGCCGTCACCTTCTTATGGGCATTCTCATTTAGCCTGATCGGCGTTTATCTTGCAGGACAAGTGGATGCTTGGTTCTCAGTGTTAATGCGTGTCGCCCTTGCTACTCTCGTCTTTTTACCCTTCTTAAAATGGCGTCAAATAGAAGCAAAAGTCGCCATAAAGCTCATGATCTGCGGCGCTTTGCAGCTCGGCATCATGTATGGTTTTTATTACCAGTCCTTCTTATTTCTGTCAGTGCCTGAAGTCCTTCTCTTCACTGTCATGACTCCCATCTACGTAACTCTGATTAATAGCTTATTGGATAAGCGCTTTAATATTGGTTTTGTGATTAGTGCCGTGCTGGCGGTATTAGGCGCTGTCGCAATTCGCTATCAGGGGGTTAATGAAGGCTTTATTAAAGGCTTATTCATTGTGCAAGGCGCCAATTTAAGTTTTGCAGCAGGACAAGTAGGCTATAAACGTTTAATAGAAAAAGACCATGGCGAGCTACCACAGCGCACTATTTTTGGTTGGTTCTTTATCGGCGCTTTACTGGTCGTTACGCCATGCTTCTTATTCCTTGGCAATATCGACAAACTGCCCACTACGTCGCTGCAATGGGGCATTTTGACCTATCTTGGCGTCGTAGCCTCTGGCTTGGGCTATTTTACCTGGAACAAAGGGGCGACTTTAGTCAACATTGGGACCCTAGCGGTCGCCAACAACTTATTAATCCCACTCGGCATTTTGGTCAACGTGCTGTTCTGGAATCGTGATGCCGACATACTTCGTCTGGCTATTGGCGGCGGCATTATTTTGTTTGCCCTATGGATAAACGATCAGTTCAACCAAAGATTTATTAAACGCTCAGAAGCGAATAAGGCCTAATTGCGAAAGCAAAAAAAAACCTGCTTCATATGAAGCAGGTTCTTACTATTTTGACGCTAAATGCAATCTGTGCTGGTTTATTGAAGTAACCAAACTTGGAATGCTTTACGCTCTTCCGGTGTAGACTTGTTAAACCAGAATGTCAGCATTTCGAAATGCGTGTTTTTGACTGCGGGTTGATGCGTGTTATCGACCATCCAGACACGGAAATCCTTACGTGTCGCAGCATCCGATTTATTAAACCAGAACTGCATCATTTGGAACTCATTGGTTTCCGCCACTTCTTTTGGTGGTGGTGTAGGCGCAAAGGTAGATGCAGAACTCGCACTGCTCGCCACTTTCACACCAGTAAAGAGTTTGATCTCTTCTAAGTAATCCCGTGTTGGTTGAAACCCTGACTTCATTGGCAACATTTGATCTTGGTAATCATATTTGTTGCCTGTGTCAGCATCTACAATAGTAAATGTCGGCTTATCAGCGTATTTAGATGCTTTCTGATCTGAACGAATATACGGCGCTTTAAGCTCAAGTTTGGTGTCCTGCTCCACATCGAAATCGATGATGATAGGCTCTGAACGGTAGAGGTTTAAATCATCGCTGTTACGGATACTTTGGTTATAGCGAACAACGACTTGGTGATGACCTTTATCAAGCTGAATATCAAAATCTGAGCCAAATTTATTGGTGTTTTTCAGGTCAACGTACATAATTTCGTATGATACTGGGACTTTAAATTCTGCGGCCATTGCATGGCTTGTCATAGCTCCAAGTAAAATAGAGCCAGCTAAAAGTGTGGTGTGCTTAAAACGCATATTTTGCTCCCTAAAAGCGCGATTTGTGTGCTTCACAAATCTATCTTAAGTGATGTTATTATTCCGAATAAAGTCCGACTTCTGTTCTGTGACTCAATCTACCATAAAGCTAAAAACAGTGGCGATTTATCTTTCTATTCTTTGGCAAATTGTGGCTGTGACTTTTCCAGATATAAAGCAACTCATTAAATCACAAGCCATCAGGTAAAATAAATCCTAGCCAATAATAAAAAAGACGCCGTAGCGCCTTTTTTATTATCTGTGATGTGAAACATGACCTGCGTGCCGCCCGCCATGATGCCCATGAGGCATAAACACACACGCCGTTAAGCTCATCAATACCGAGGCTAACACAACCACTTTTACCGTATGCTTAAACGCTTTCATTTCACACTTTCTCCATCTTGCTCTTTAGCAAGAGTCTAAAACCATCATGGTTTAAGAGTAAATGAGAGCGTGCGAATAACCTTCAGCTATCCTTAATAATCACAAAAATCATTTGTTTGCTGACAAAAGCGGTGGCCGGTGATGGACATGCGCTATTGACTCGCCGTCGATAAATCTACGTTAAGCACATACAAACGGTTGTCGTCGACACGCTTCTGGTCTAAATATTTTTGCTCTAATTTGCCTTGCGTAGACCAAGTAGCAAAATCATCATCGTTTAAAACACCTAAATGATGTTGGTCAATCACCCATAAACCTTCCATTTTATCATGGGGATAATCCAGCCTTTTTGCCACATCAACCACTAAGGTTTTGCTCACAGGTTTAATGCCTTTCTTAGCTAATGCTGACCAACCTTCTTGTCCAACATATTGCTCTAATGTCAAACCATCTATCATCAAGCCAAGCTTAGCGTCCCGCGTCACACTGGCAGACAGGGCAACACTTGATAACGGGGTACCGCTGTTTAAATCAATTCGATAGACTTGTTTTTGGACATTCGGATTGGCTTGCCCACTCAAACCACCAAACATAAATCCACCGTCTCGCTCATCCACTAGGAATTCATGACCGCTTAACGCGGCTAACTCAGAGTTTGAATTCTGGGCTTTTTCTTGACGATACAAGTATTGTTCCGTTTGACCATTGTCTAAGCGCACACTTACGATACGAGTAACATCGCTTTTTTGCGCCGCTTTATTTGGATTCGCCAAGGTTGACTGCATAATCCCCACTAAGGTGCTGTTGTCCGGCGTCACAGCTAAGCCTTCCATTCCTCGATTTGCTCGGCGATTTTGTAACACGGCAGGCAAGTGGTAGGTGACTCTTGGATCATTTTTAAAGGCATTAATGCGACCTATTTCCACGCCATTGGAATCATAATGAACCAGATGTGGCCCATACTCATCACTGACCCAGAAAGTGCCGTCTTTCATTGCCACTAAGCCTTCACCGTCTAAACCATAATCGTCCAGTTTGATGGGATTCGTCTGTTTATTATAAGGCTGACTAGGGTCTTCTAAGATGGCATTACCTTGTGCATCATAGGGCGTTTCTCCAGTGCCCCCTAGGGCTGACGAATTTGGCAGGCCAGTAATCAAAGACGCATCGGGGCGTCTTAACAGAATGGTTTCTAATTGTTTTATCGAACCATCAGCTTGTACTTCGAACAGGCCAATACGCGGCGTATAGTCGGCTACGGGGAACATCTTGCCTTTTCCTAAAGCCCCAGTGTATGTGGCATTAGGGCCACGGTCCGTTAATGCATAAAACTGATTCGGATGATCAGGATGCCCTGTCATAGCAGAGCCGTAACCGCCGTTACGAATTTCAAACGCTTTACCTGTTCTGACATCCTGCAAGTCATTTCGCAACACCTGATAAGGTAATGGGCTACCGGTTTTCGGTACCGCATCAACAAAACTGCGCGGCTCTGTGCTACTACTATTGGCAGCACACCCTACTAATACGCCCACAGACACCACACTCACTAAGCAGATTTTATACGACATCTTTCCATCCCTTTGCTTTAGGGAAGACACAAACACCCCCTCTACCCCCTGCATGTCACTAAAACCTGTTGTTCGAGACGGGCATCGAATCTGAATAGTGGCTATCGACAAGATGCTTAACCAAGAATATAAGCTTTAGAGCACGCCCTTCGGGACTGAGACAAGTTATTCGCACCTTCCTGAACCTAATTCGTAGACTATTTTCCCTTGAGATAAACTAGATCAACAAAATGACATTGATATGAATAAGATATGACAAGCTTACTTGCCCAAGCACAGAACAAAAAAAAACCTGAGGACTCAGGCTTTAGACTCTTAATAGCGTCAGGTCACAGCCAACGCAGAGTAGGCGTTACTCAAGCAAGCTACTTGGACCGCCGCCTCTGTGATCACCACCTAGATACACCTCTTCAGTAGAGCTCTTTGCTGGAAGCTCACTCTCTTGGCTTGCCTCCTCAGCCGCTGGCACCTCAGCATCAATAACCTCAGGCGCAACACTCTCTATCTCCTGATTAGACAAAGGACCGGTAGGGCCGCCACCACGATGGTCGCCACCAACATAGGGGGCATTTTCGTCTTGCTCGGCTTTTATGTCTTCAGGGGCAATTTTCTGCGCCATTTCGGTTCCTGTTAAAGGCCCAGTCGGCCCACCGCCACGATGGTCGCCGCCTTCATAGCCCTCATTTGAGAACAACGCACACCCTGTTACCCCCATTATTATGGCAGAGGTGAATGTCACCATTTTTAACCCACTTTGCATTAGGCTCACTCGGTAGCCTCCTTTTTTTAATGTATTAAGCTAATGCTAAGTAGCCCAACGAACAAAGGCAAACCCATTGAAAGTTTATTCAGAAAAATACAGAAAAAAGGCCAGCAATCACAATATTGCTGGCCTTACAAAGACACACTTAAGGAAAATAGTTAAGGGAATAAACTAACCCTAAGAAGAAACAGCGAACTGATTCATCGTATTGTCTTTGCCTGACGCCTTCAGTGCCTGAGCCCCAGAGAAGTACTCTTTATGGTCATCACCTATATTCGAACCCGACATGTCTTGATGTTTAACACAAGCGAGTCCTTGGCGGATCTCTTTACGCTGCACTTCTTTCACATAGCCGAGCATTCCTTGCTCGCCAAAGTAGTCTTTCGCTAAATTGTCAGTGGACAAGGCCGCCGTATGGTAAGTCGGCAAGGTAATCAAATGATGGAAAATGCCCGCCTGCTGCGCTGCGTCTTTTTGGAAACAACGAATACGCTCATCGGCTTCGTTTGCCAATTCCGTGCCATCGTATTGAGAGGACATCAACTGATCACGCTGGTAATCTTGAGTGCTCTTACCTTCTTCCAACCAAGCATCAAACACTTGCTGACGAAAGTTTAACGTCCAGTTAAATGATGGGCTGTTGTTGTAAACCAGCTTGGCATTTGGCACCACGGCACGAATACGATTCACCAATTCCGCAATCTGGCCTATGTGTGGTTTTTCTGTTTCAATCCACAGCAAATCAGCGCCATTTTGCAGTGAAGTAATACAATCCAAGACCACACGATCCGCCCCTGTATTGGCCTTAAAACGCACCAAACCATTGGCTAGACGCGTAGGTTTGATCAAACGCTCTCCCTGTTTGATCGCCATGTCACCAGAGTACATATCCGCCAGTGAAGTCACCTCTTCACCATCAAGGTAAGCATTATATTGATCCGCCAAGTCACCTGGCTCACGAGACACTGGAATTTTTTGCGTCAAACCAGCACCAAGAGAATCTGTACGAGCCACAATGACGCCATCGTCTACCCCTAGCTCCATAAAGGCGTAACGTACCGCGTTAATTTTCGCTAAGAAATCTTCGTGAGGCACAGTTACCTTACCGTCTTGGTGACCACACTGTTTGGCATCAGACACTTGGTTCTCGATCTGAATACAGCAAGCCCCCGCTTCGATCATTTTTTTCGCGAGTAAATAAGTCGCTTCTTCATTACCAAAGCCTGCATCAATGTCGGCAATAATAGGCACAACGTGAGTTTCAAAGTTATCAATTTGTGTTTGTACTGCTTGCTCACGTACCTGGTCTCCCACCTCACGGGCTTCGTCTAAGTCTTTGAATAAATGCTGTAGCTCACGAGCGTCGGCTTGTTTTAAGAAAGTATAAAGCTCTTCGATCAAAGCTGGCACCGAGGTTTTCTCATGCATGGACTGATCAGGCAAAGGACCAAACTCGGAGCGCATTGCCGCCACCATCCAACCCGATAGGTACAGGTAACGACTGCGAGTGGTACCAAAGTGTTTCTTAATTGAGATCATTTTTTGTTGGCCAACAAAGCCATGCCAGCAGCCCAAAGATTGGGTGTAATTTCCCGCATCTTGATCATAACTCGCCATGTCTTCACGCATGATCTTGGCAGTGTATTTTGCAATATCTAAACCTGTGGCAAAACGATTTTGTAATTGCATTCTGGCCACGTTTTCAGGGTTAATTGCCCCCCATGTGCCTTGTTGCTGAATCGTTTGTGCTGCCTGCTGAGTTTTATTTTTGTAGTTTTGCATGGTTTAGCCCTCTTATTTAAGGTTAGGTTTTGAATCGTTTGGCATCTGCCAATAGGTTTTAAATAATCACAATCAATACTTGTCGGTGACTACTGCTTAGCAGCGGCTTTCGCACGTACCCGATAACTGTGTAATAAAGGTTCGGTATAACCGTTAGGCTGCTCCGTTCCTTTGAAGATCAAGTCTTTCGCTGCGTTAAAGGCAAAACTTGAATGCTCGTTCGCCGTCATGCCTGCTGGCGCCATAGGTTGATAACCAGGGGTAGCTTGGTTTTGCTCGTCCACCACCTTGGCCATGCGCTCCATCACCGCCATCACCTGAGTTTTGTTACATATTCCATGTAGCAACCAATTGGCCAAATGCTGGCTGGAGATACGCAAGGTGGCACGGTCTTCCATCAGTGCGGTATTGTGAATATCCGCAACTTTTGAACACCCCACCCCAGCTTCTACCCAGCGCACCACATACCCCAATAGCCCTTGGACATTGTTCTCAATTTCACTCTCAATGGTGTCGGAGGATAAGGCTTGTCCTGGTGCGATAACCGGAATCCGCAATAAGTCACTGAAAGTCGCGGGCGCTCGCTGTTTAATGGTCTCTTGTTCAGCAAACACATCCACTTGGTGATAATGCAAAGCGTGTAACGTGGCCGCTGTTGGCGAAGGTACCCAAGCGGTATTGGCACCCGCTTGCGGATGAGCGATTTTTGCTTTCATCATGGCCGCCATCTCATCTGGCATGGCCCACATTCCCTTACCTATTTGCGCTCGGCCTTGTAAGCCACACTGCAGGCCAATTTCCACATTACGGTCTTCATACGCTTGAATCCAAGCTTGCTGTTTGATCTGCTCTTTAGGCAAAAACGCCCCCGCTTGCATGCTGGTGTGAATCTCATCACCGGTGCGATCCAAAAAACCGGTATTAATAAACACCACACGCTCTTTCGCTCTACGGATGCATTCTTTTAAGTTCAGCGTGGTACGTCGCTCTTCATCCATAATGCCGATTTTTAAGGTGTTATTTGCCAACCCTAAAAGCTGCTCAACACGGGATAAAAGCTCGCAACTAAAGGCCACCTCTTCTGGTCCATGCATCTTAGGCTTAACAATATAAATACTGCCTGTTTTGCTGTTGCGTAGTTCTTTATCCTGTTGCAGGTCTAACGCACCGATCAAGGAGGTAACCACGGCATCAATAATGCCTTCTGGTACAAAGTCGCCCCGTGAATCTTGGATCAGGTCCGATTCCATTAAATGACCAACGTTTCGAATGAGCATCAAAGAACGTCCAGAAACGCGGTAAGTGCCACCCTCTAGATCGGTAAAAATACGATCAGGATTCATCCGACGAATCTGCATTTCACTGTCTTTCTCAAAACGCGCTTGTAATGTGCCTTGCATCAGACCCAACCAATTTTGGTAGACCTCTAATTTGTCTTCAGCGTCCACGGCGGCCACAGAATCTTCGCAGTCCATAATGCTTGTTAGAGCCGACTCAACCAGAATGTCATCAATATTCGCCTTGTCTGTGATGCCATTTTTGCCATTGCGATCAAACTTAATTTCCACGTGTAGGCCGTTATTTTTCAGCAACAGAGACTCTGGATCGGCTTTTTGGCCATTAAGAGCGACGAACTGGCAAGGTTGTTTTAACCCGGTTTGACGACCATCAGCGAAGAAGGCCAACAAATGGTGGTAATACACCATGTAACTGGTGACATCATGATGGGACCCTTCATCAAGCGGAAAAGTCTCATCCAGAAAATCTTTTGCTTTCGCGATAACCTGCTCACCACGCTGGGCATCAAAGCCACCAGCAAGAGGTTGCTCGCTCCCTGCTATCACATCAGTACCGTAAAAAGCATCATACAAACTGCCCCAACGCGCGTTCACCGCGTTTAATGCAAAGCGAGCATTTTTCAATGGCACCACTAATTGAGGGCCTGCTAAATGCGCGATTTCCTCATCAACATTGTCAGTCGTTACCGTGAAATCCTCACCTGCTTTTACTAGGTAACCGATCTCACTTAGGAAAGATTCATACTCGGCCGTGTCTATTGGCTGACCCTGCTGATCTTTGTGCCATTGATCTATTTTCTGTTGCAGACCATTTCGTGTCGCGAGCAACTGGCGATTAACCGGCGCCAGATCACCAATTAGTAGAGTCAATTCACGCCAAAATGTCTCAGAGTCCAGGCCATGTAGTGGCAGGACATCGTTATCAAGAAAGCGACGAAAATCATCATTTACCAACAGGTTAAAGCCATGTTGCATGTCATTATTTTTATTTTGTGATTGCTTCATCTTACTTTCCTTTTCTTATTTTCCGACCCTAACGGATCTTAGTATGTGGTTCCGATTGCTTGATTTTTAGTCTATGACAAACTAAATTAAAATTTCACAATAAGAATTACACAGTGTAAATTTTACAAAAATGAAAAATAAAAATAGCCTTATCCGTAAAGCCCATTTTTTGGGTACCAAAATCCGCAACCTCAGAAAACGTAATCGTTTGACGATGGAAGACTTGTCCGCAAGATGTGTAAAAGTGAACGCAGAATACGCACCGTCTGTGTCCTATTTATCCATGATAGAGCGCGGAAAGCGGGTTCCCAGTGAAGAAGTGCTGGAGATTATTGCCAGTGTTTTTCAGAAAAATATCGATTGGTTTTTGGATGACATCCCAGAAGAAGACGCTATTGTTCCGCAAAAAGGCTCTGCAGGCGGCATTAATGGCATGGCGCTTGAACCAAACTTCCTGTTCTCAAAAGAAATTCTGCAAATTGCCATTCCTGAAATGCTCTCGCAAACCGGCACCAGTGGACGTCAGTTTGCTCATCTGTTAATCCGTGCTCACCAAGAACACCATCAAAACCATTTCCCCGATTTGGAGCGCGCTGCGGAAGAAGTTGGCCTCAAACGTTTGCCCTTAAGTTTGGATGAGATCATCGCTATTACAAAACAAATGGGCTTACAAATTAAATGGTTCCGTAAAACACCTCTGTCTGTATTAGAGAGCATGGGGGTCAGTGACCATCACCTAGTCACCTCATTTTTTGAGCCACCCAATCAGATTTATATTAATCAAATCATGAAGTCACAGCCCCAGCGGCTGAAATACAACCTAGCGGTACACATTGGTCATGCGGTGCTACACGATAAAGATGGCATGAGAAATGTGCTGGTGACAGGACGCAATGAAATCTCTCCTTTACAAGCCCCCCATTCTCGTACTCAGGCCTCGGGAATGGACGCTCAAGATATTCTCTACGCATGGCGGGATTTTGAATGCAGTTTTTTTGCCGGTGCCTTACTTTGTCCTAAGGTTCCTTTTCGGCAGCTACTTGACCGAAATGGTTATGAAATTAATACAGCTAAGCTGGCAGGAGTATCCGCCTCAGTGGCGATGCGCCGTATGACCGCAGTGTCCCCCTACCCACATTGGCATTATTTTGATGCTTTCGCACCGGGTAAACTCAAAGCCGTGTACCGTGGAAACGGCATTCCTTTGCCTTGGGGCAACATGAGTGAGGTAGAAGACCCTTGTCAAAATTGGGCCGTTTTTCGCATGATCAGTGCGCCCACTTCGGGCACATCAGCCCAAATCTCCATCTTAAATAACGGCGACGAACCGCGCATTTATGCCTGTGAATCCATCAGGGTAGAAGACTTAACCGGAAGCAGCCATGTACTCTGCTCTGGCATCGATTTAAACCCCGCGATTGCCGCTCAAGGCAAAGACGCAATTGCCATTGCACAACAATTAAAACAAGCCTGTTTTAGTGGCGGCGGCACATCGGCGATTCCAAACGCGATGAAAAAAGACTTAATGAGCGTGGCCAAAATACTCAATATTAACTGGGTAGAACGCGGCATAGACAATGACGCTAGGCTAATTTGCCCGCGAGGTTCGGTTTGCCCAAGAACCCCAAGCTGTTATCAGCAGTGCGAAAGCTAGGGCTAGGGCATCAAAAACAGTCAGGCTTAAATAAGAAAAATCTTATCTGATATTTGCCCTAACGTCTTTGCGGCACAAAAAGAACCTAGAACCAAGGTTAGATATGTTTTTCATACGAATAAGAATCAGTTACAAACTATCTTAAAACTAATCGACGATTTCTTCCCATCGACCCTATCGCAATACGTCGACAAGTATTAAAATTGACACTATCCCCATACCCCCTCTAGTTAAGGATCTTTCATGACTTTGTCGACCGGTCAGCCAGCTAACATCGTAGTTGTTAGTAACTCTTCCGATAACCCATTTGCTATTGATATCGCCTATGCTATGGGCCAATACGATGACATTGCTGACTTGATCAGCATGAAACAATTCATGAACTCTGAATTCTGCCCGCGGTTTATTTCCGACGAAGCAGACTTTGAAAACATTGGCCGCAAGCTAAAAGGCAAATCGGTCATCATTGTCAGTACTGGCAGCCACGTAAAAACCCGCCAAGAGCTGGCAATGTCGAACTTCATTATCGCTAGGGCAGCGAAAGAAAACGGCGCCGCTCGTGTTATTCTTGTAGAACCAGACCTGTTTTACAGTGCTCAAGATCGCGGGCCTCACAAGAGCTTAGGTGAAACCAGCTTTGAACGTGATGTAAAAGACATCAAAAAATTTGATGGTCAGCCGTTTACTGCCAAGCTATACGCACAAATGTTGAAATTGTCTGGTGTCGATACCATAATGACAATCCACAACCACTCAGATTCAGTGCAAAAGATCTTCAATGAAGTTTTTGAAGGTGATTTCCATAACCTTATCCCTTATGAAATTTACGCCCACTATTTACTAAACTCAGATATCTTGCACTACGGAAAAGATGGTGAAGGTTTGGTACTGTGTGCACCAGATAAAGGGGCTCGTGATTTCGTTAAAGAAATGTTTAATACCCTTGGTCTGAGCAAAGCGAAATTCATCATGCTCGACAAAGAAAGAACCAATGAGCGCAAAGTTGAGATCACACTACACAAAGAAAGTGAGCACACTTTCGACGGCCTAGACGGTGCCAGCATTGTGCTGTTTGACGACATGGTTCGTACCGGCTCTACTGTGGTTAAATCTTGTCAGTTCTTACAGCAAATTAATCCTCAACGCATGGTCTTTGCAGTATCGCACTTTTATGCCAGCGACGAAGGTCGTGAGCGTATGGCTCATCCTGCTTTGGGTGAGATTCTAACGCTAAACACGCTACCTACTATTTTGAACCGTGACGAGCAAGGTCGTCTACGTAAGAAAATGGTGGTACTAAAAGTCGAGAAGTGGCTGGCTCAAGAACTTTGCAACATCCTAGGCTTCCCTCAAGCCCAAGAAGCCAACCCTTATAAAATCGACATGTCTTCTAAAAACCCGCGTTTCAAGCGTAAAATTTGGTTTAGCGAAGAGCTGTCTGAGCTTAAACCTGAGTAATTCATTAGCTTTATCAGCTCTTTGTACTGCAACAAATCATAAAAAAGCCGTGTTTTCAACACGGCTTTTTTATTTGTCACTTGATTGGCTAGAATATTCGTTAAGCTCGAAATGTCAGCAGTAAAATATCTTTTACTTTGCGGTTAATCTCGATGTCTGCGGTATCAAAATCTTCTTTTGTTGCCTTGTATAAAAGCGGCTGAACAGCACGTAACTTTTTAATCGCTTGAGGGTCTTCTGTCAGTAACACAGCCACATAAGAAAAAGCATCATAGTATGCTGGAACTTTTTCCCGCAATGCATTGAGATAGGAATCCACCGACTCTTCACCAAATACCTGCTTAATCGCCATAATCGCACCATAGATCACGGTCCCCTCACACAATGTAGTGCTGTTATGATCTTGTTCAGGGGCGGGAAATAAACCTCGTACCATTTCTTGGATAACATCCGCCAACAACATCACATCATTACTAAAACTGCGTGCTGGCATCTGGATCTTATACTGATAAGGAGCCGTCTCATTTTCAAATAAAGCCACAGGTTTTGCTGATTCTGGGTTCATTTCAAAACCTACAAATTCGGCTTCTGGTGCAGCTTCACCAAACAAAAATTCCACCGCTGGCAACCAAGCGCTACGCAATTTTTCTAATTTACTGATTTCTATCGATTGAGCGTCGGACACAACCTTTTTCCTCTAAATACGTCAATAATGTCTGTGCGCTTGTGACAAAACTGCCTTCGCACTATGAATAGCGGAACCTTACCACACAGAAGCACTTTGAGCAGTGAGAAATCCACAAGCAATAAGGATCCACTCGGTTAAGGCTGAACAGGAAAAATTGAGCCTATGAGTAACACAGGGTGGCACCACAGAAGTAGACACTACAGTCTACTTTTGCCACTATAATGGATCATTAGGAGCCATTATGAACACCAAACGCAAAATCCTTATCGACACAGCCCTTACACTTTTCTATCAAAACAGCATCTATTCTGTTGGCATTAATGAAATACTCAGTGTCTCTGGCATTGCCAAAAAAACGCTCTACCACCACTTTTCAGGGAAAGAGGCTCTGGTGCTAGCCACCCTAGAAAAAAGAGATCAAGGTTTCCAACAATGGCTAACAACTCAGCTATCAGGGGCAAAAAATGACACGGAAGTGATACACCAACTGTTTTATGGTTTAACGGACTGGTTTCATAGCCGAGTCCCAGAACTTGGTGATTTTCGTGGCTGCTTTTTTACTAACACATCGGCCGAGTTCAGTGATGAAAAAAGCGCGATTGCTCAATATTGTCGCCAGCATAAACAACAGGTTCGCCAGCTTATTAAACAAGCTCTCAAGCGTCAGGATGAAGCGTTTCTTGATTGGGTCTGCTTATTAAAAGAAGGCGCGATTAGCAGTGCTTATGTTAGCCAAGACCTTGACGCCGCTTTAAAATGCATCGCCATTTTAACCGCCTCAGAAGTGAAATATTAACGTCATAACGTCACTTTTTATTCGCCAAAAGCCTGCCATAAATCAACTCTCTGCTCAGCATAGAATGCCACACTCACCACTAGGTTATATAACCACTACCACTACTTGAGGTGAGGATAAGGTCATGAGCAGCACATTTTATATTCCAGCGGTTAATATTATGGGCGAAGGGGCACTTAATGATGCCATTACGCAAATCGAAAACCTTGGTTTTAAGCAAGCCTTGATTGTAACGGACCCAGGAATGACAAAACTTGGTGTGGCGGATGAGCTAACCGGCTTGTTAATAGAGCGCGGCATACAAAGCTTAGTCTTCGATGGCGTTCAACCTAACCCAACAGTCAACAACGTTAACGCAGGATTAGACGTATTACACACGCATCAATGTGATTGCGTTATTTCCCTAGGTGGCGGTTCAGCTCACGACTGTGCCAAAGGCATTGCTTTGGTGGCAACCAATGGTGGACACATTAGCGATTATGAAGGGGTAGATGTTTCCAAGAAGCGGCAGCTTCCCTTGATTGGCATTAATACCACGGCGGGAACGGCTTCAGAAATGACGCGTTTTTGTATCATCACAGACCAAGATCGCCATATCAAAATGGCCATTGTCGACCAAAATGTCACCCCGATTCTGTCGGTAAATGATCCTAGACTAATGGCAGGCATGCCAGCTTCCCTAACCGCTGCAACGGGTATGGATGCACTGACACACGCCATTGAAGCTTATGTTTCTACCGCAGCAGATCCCATTACAGACGCTTGCGCAATTAAGGCAATTGAACTTATCCGTGACAACTTGCACGAAGCGGTTCATAACGGCAGCAACATGGAAGCCCGAGACAAAATGGCCTATGCGCAATTCTTAGCAGGCATGGCGTTTAATAATGCATCATTAGGTTATGTTCACGCCATGGCGCATCAATTAGGAGGTTTCTACGACTTACCTCACGGTGTCTGCAATGCGGTATTACTGCCTCATGTGCAAAGCTTCAACGCGCAAGTCGCCGCGCCACGCTTAAAAGATATCGCCAGCGCCCTAGGTGCAGAAGTCAACGGATTAACTGACAAAGCCGGTGCGGATGCCGCCATTGCAGCCATAGTTAAACTGTCGCAAAGCGTTAACATCCCAGCAGGCTTAACCGAGCTTGGCGCAAAAGAAGAAGACTTCGCGACCCTTGCTGACAACGCAATGAAAGACGCCTGTGGATTAACCAATCCCATTCAGCCAACTCATGAAGATGTAGTCGCCATCTTTAAAGCTGCGATGTAACCGTAGAAAGCCATACCAAGCCTTGTCACTCTGAGCGACAAGGCTTTTAACGGCACGCATTAAGCCTATTATTTATCACGACCTCTAAAGCGTTTTATCATAAACAAGCTACCAGTGATCTGTTAGTCATTCTTCTATGGATTTAATCAGCAGGTTATTATTTTATTTAAACCACATTCTAAGCCCAGTAAAATCGTCAAGAAAAGTGACTTAACAGATATATACACAATGTGCTTATTTCTAATGAATACGATGATTAATTTGAATAATAGAATCTAAAGTGACACTGTGCTGGATAACATTTTTATTTTTCGTTTAGCTGATATTATTTAAAAAATAGAAACAACGTAGTCAATATGTCTATTAAACGAATTATATTTAAGGTGATAAATTATGAAAACTATTCTTAAAAGCGCACTAACTTTTCTAGCTGTATCTTCTATTGCTACTATGGCTTTCGCTTCACCAGGCGATGCTACATACGGTAAATCTGTACGCTCTCACGTTAGCTCTATTGAGGCTCAAGCACAAAACGCCAATGTAGGCCTTGATACTAATGCGGCTTACGCACCAACTATCAAAGCTTCTGCTGATAACGCACATCGTGCTGAGTTCTTGCAAAACCAAGTAAACTAAGCTTAGATAATTTTTTCTGTCTAAATAGACTAAAAAACACCTTATTAGCCAGCATGGGTAACTATGCTGGCTTTTTAATTGGCTAAAACTACTATCCCCCTCAATTAACACATCTACATTAAATATTTAACATAACACCCGGTACAAGCTTCCTTTCTTTAAAAAGCACTTCTTAAAACTAACGTCACTTTTATTCATAAAAAATAAAGGGGCGAACAGCTTTTTCCAAAAAAGACAAGCATTAGTTAACTCCCTCTATTACTTGCGCGCCCATACCAGTAGAAAGTTATTGGCTGGCATCAATATCTTTTTTGTTAGCTCCATATCCGGCGCCCACTCAATCAATTCTTCTATATCACGAATGCCGCCATAAGCATTTTGTTGCAACTGTTGATCAAATTCTCGGTTACCCTCACTGGTGTATTCACCATTTACATTCATCGGCCCATACTGACAAAATACACCGCCCGACTTTAAGTTAGCAGCTATAGTTTCCATCATTAATTTCGCGTCATCACGCTGCATAATATGGGTCGTATTGGCCGTAAAAACAGCATCCACGTCTAGCATTGGCCAGTCATTTTTACCAAAATGAAAAGCAATAGGAGCAACCAAGTTACTCAGTTTTTCATCATCGATCCATGCCTGAATACTGCCATGGTAGTCTGGCATATCACTGGTGTTCCAAATCAAATGCGGAAGATTTTTGGCAAAGAAAACAGCGTGTTGCCCTGTGCCAGAACCTATTTCCAACACTTGCTTAGAGTCTTTAAAATAAATTTTGAGTTGCTCAAGAATCGGTTGTTTATTTCGCTCACAAGAAGGGGAAAAAGATTTTAGCGTATGCTTTGTCATAAAAACTCATTGGCCAAATATGAAATAAATAGAGAATTGCTCTTAGCAGAAAACAGCCTCATAAAAGCTCATTTATTATCTGGTAAGGCATCGTAGTGAGGCAGTTCATCTGTCACATTGAACCAACTTATTCTTTCACTATCAAATACATGCCTTTCAGGCGGAAAGGCTTCCGGATTGTCTAAACTAGCAACAAAGAACCCCATAACAAGCTGGCCTTGCCACTCAGCCTCATAAGACAGTGACGTGCCACAACCAGAACAAAACGTCCTAATCACTCCGGGTGACGATTGATAGCTTTTTCGCTGGCCTTTAATAAACTGAACCTGATCAGGCAAATACACAGCATAAACAACCGCTAGCGCACCAGTAGACCTTCGGCAATCCTCACAGTGGCAAAAAGACACATACACAGGCTTACCGTCCAGCTGATATCTAATAGCGCCACAATGGCAGCCTCCAAATTGCGTTTCATCCCTTTTGTTCATGATCACCTTTAATAACCAGTTGATAGAAATAAAAGTTACCAGATTCCCAACTATTGCCCTTATAAAGACTCAGAGAGCTTGCTCCATTTTTGTTTTGATTCAGGATTAACCATGCCTGTCATAAATGGATTAACTAGCCCCAAGAAACGGACATTTTGAAGTACGAAATACCTGACTTTTGAAACTCCTCGCCTTCAACGCACAAGCCATATTTTTGATAAAAAGAACGAGCTGTGGCTCGAGCGTCACACCAGAAATAATTCACTTTAGCAAATTTCAAATCATCGACGAGATACTCAATTACCTGAGAACCAATTCCTCGACCTTGATATTCAGGCAAGGTAGCAAACTTTCTAAGCCTAGCCTCATGCCCGTTTCGATATACAGATGCGACGCAAACCAATGTATCCCCAATAAACGCACCATAATGCGTCGCAGAGTCATCCCCCTCCACCTCACAAAATGAAGGTAATTTATCAGGCCATAAAACTTGATGCCTAATAGGCAAAACCTCTTCTGTAGTGACTTGCTGTATATACATCTTTCCCTCTAAATTCATAGCCTCACACTATGCTTCAACCCACAATGAAAACACAGCCCCCCCAAATATGACAGGCACAAATCTATCTTTGACAGGCACAGTATAAAACCACTAAATACAAAGCCCCTAGAACAAGACAGGCAGCTTTTAAAAGCAGTAAAAACAAGCAATGAATGAACCGACTAAGAAATAATTAACTTGAACAAAGTACATGGGGAAATATTCGAGACGAAATCGCTCAATATTCCCTAAAAATGGAAGCATTAGTTTTTTTTAAACACCAGAACGCCTCAGCACAAGGCCGATAAGCAATAATGTGATTTTCTATTAGGCCAGTAGCTTAATGCTTTTCCTATTGCATTGTCGCTGGTGTGATTCACAGTAATGATCGATAGACAGTTCTTGTCCAACAACAGAACCTGTTCTCGCTTCAAACTCTGTCGCAATACAAAGCCAGTTTTCAGATGATATGTTCAACCTTTGCAGAATAGGAAGTAACGACACATCGATAGACCCTCTTTTACCAGCTTTCACTATTCGCCCTGTCATATCGAGCAGCACCAAGTAATCCACTAGTTCAAAAGGCAAACCGTTTGGGCTGCCTGTTCGTGGATTTCCAACAAAAGGGTATAACGCCTTGGGTTGATGCTTTGCTTTCACTGCCACCACTCGCTTCTTAATACTGGTGAAGTCTGAATCTTCTGGTGTCTCGCTGATACCTGACCTTATTGGATTTAAATCGACATACGCCATACAAGCCATAACCGCCGCTTCATCAAGCAGAGCCTGAGATTTAAAGCGACCTTCCCAAAAATGACCCGTACACTTATCTTCCGCATTGGCCTTTCGAGCAATCGGCTCATTCAGCTCTTTCATAAACCAGCTTAAATCTATTAAGCGTGCCCGATAGGTTTCTGCTGCGGCTTCTGCTAAAGCAATCACATAGGCGGGAAGCGTACCGCCGCCCACATATTGTTGAGTAAACGACGTACCTTTATGAAGTCGATGCCAACGCTCTAGCACCTCAAACACAGACCAATTTTTTGCGCTATCTGAATCAATATGGAGCACCACATGAAGATGGTTAGTCATCACAGCATAAGCACAAACATCTATCGAAAAGACACTCGCTAGAAACAGTAAACGACTCTCTACCCAGCTTCGTCTATGCTCGTAACTGGTACCGGTAAACGAGTCCTCACCACATAAAAATGCCCGGCGAACACATCGCGCAACACAATGGTAATAAGGGGTATCGTCCAAACAGACTTGCTGGCTTCTTGGCATTGGCATCCTTCAGCTCCTCTTCCTTGAGAAAACAAACCGTAAGTATAGAAGAGGTCTGGAAAATAAGCTGAAAAGAACTCAAAGGCGGTTATTCATTGACTTTGTAATATGCCTGTCTTGGTTGGACTTGGCATTAGCATCCTTCAGCTCCTCTTCCTTGAGAAAACAAACCGTAAGTATAGAAGAGGTCTGGAAAACAAGCTAAAAAGAGCTCAAAGGCTGATATTTATTGACTTTGTGATATGCCTGTCTTGGTTTGGAAGGGAAGGTATCTGTGATCTATACGTCAAATGACGTACCTCTCTGGGTCATTCTGCGAATACGTTTCTTGTGGCTTTCTAGGGATACTGGTCTGGCTCACGGAATACGAGGGTGTTTAGCCCACTACTCTGTTCTGTCATCAAGATTCCCCATTAGAAAGATAACGAATAGGAAGACTCAACAATGAAGATTAAAACGTTAGTTTCTGCGCTTGCTTTAACCGGCGCCACGCTGGTTGCTGTGCCTTCTTGGGCTGCAGACACGATTAAAGTCGGTGTGTTGCACTCTTTATCAGGCACCATGGCAATTTCTGAAAGCGCTTTGAAAGACACTGTGTTGATGCTGATTAAAGAGCAAAACGAGAAAGGTGGTTTGCTCGGTAAGCAGATTGAACCTGTGGTGGTTGACCCAGCGTCTAATTGGCCTTTGTTTGCGGAGAAAGCCCGCGAGTTAATCAGTAAAGACAAGGTCGATGTGATTTTCGGTAGTTGGACATCCGTGTCTCGTAAATCGGTGCTTCCTGTTCTTCAAGAGCTCAATGGCTTGATGTTTTATCCGGTGCAATTCGAAGGGGAAGAGTCATCTAAAAATATTTTCTACACCGGCGCTGCGCCAAATCAACAGGCTATTCCTGCAGTGGATTACCTAATGAATGACCTAGGTGTGAAACGTTTTGTACTGGCAGGCACAGATTACGTATACCCACGTACCACAAACAAGATTCTAGAAGCTTATTTGAAATCCAAAGGCGTCCCAGAAAAAGACATCATGGTGAATTACACGCCATTTGGTCAGTCTGATTGGCAGTCCATTGTTTCTCAAATCAAGAACTTTGGTAGCCAAGGGGTTAAAACCGCCGTGGTCTCCACCATTAATGGCGATGCCAACGTGCCTTTTTATAAAGAGCTTGCCAACCAAGGCATTTCGTCAGAAGACATTCCAGTGGTCGCTTTCTCTGTGGGCGAGCAAGAGCTTTCTGGTCTAGATGCTGAGCCCTTAGTCGGCCATTTGGCTGCTTGGAATTACTTTCAAAGCGTAGACACGCCTGAAAACGAGCATTTTATTGAGTCTTGGAAAACCTTTAAGCAGGATCCAAACGCCGTCACCAATGATCCGATGGAAGCCACTTATATTGGTTTCAATATGTGGGTTAACGCGGTGGAAAAAGCCGGTACCACAGACGTAGACAGTGTAGAAAAAGCCATGATAGGTCAGGAGTTTCCAAACCTGACAGGTGGCACTGCGGTAATGAATAAAAACCATTACTTAAGCAAACCGGTATTAATTGGTGAAATCCAAGACGACGGCCAATTCGAGACAGTCTGGGAAACCGACGGCACCGTGGCGGGGGATTCTTGGTCAGATTATTTACCAAGTTCTCAAAACGTGATTGCTGATTGGACTGCTCCGATCCATTGCGGACATTACAACACAGTGACTAAGAAGTGTTCAGGCGAGAACTAATTTCTCACCTGTTGCACACACCATAATAGACCTCTCCCAAGGTTGTTTGGGCTCTCCCCTAGCTAGGGTCGGAGCCCACTTTTTTCTGCTCGTAGTGGTTAATTCTCTCAGTTCACACTACGAGACTTGCAAGCGACATCAAGTTATTCATCACCCACGGAGCATGACCTTGAGACACTTCCTTGTACTTTTATGCTGTCTTGTCGGCCTCTTTTCTTCACCGGCTTTCAGTGCAGACTCTACCACCTCACACAGCCTCTCTGACAATCAGGCACCACCAGCGCTGGCTCCTCTGATGCTGAAACTTACCCAAGAAAAATACAGTAAGTTACTGCCCGTTTTGAAGGAGATCGAGGCCAATAGCAATGAAACTACTGCCTCTTTGTTTCGCATTATGATGCAGGGCGATTTGTATTTCATCAAAACCAACAAACAATTAGTCCAACATTTTAAAGACAATGGGAAAGACCTATATCAAGGAATTTTCAGCCAAAAAGTGATCGCTGATGTAACCAAGCGCAGCGTGACTAAAATAAAAGTGAATAATCGCTTGCGGGGTTATTTGCGCACTGCGATTGCTCGTATTCAGTTAACCTCTGCTTCTGCCGAGATACGCCTAAGCGCAGTCCAAGAGCTATTATCTAACTTAGATGATGACACCGTCGCCATGATAGAAGCCCTCTATTCCAGCGAAACGAACAAAGACGTTAAAGCAGAAATGGGGCTCGCCTTAGCCATTAACACCGCCCTAAGCACTGAGCTGCCGAACTCCACTCGTATTGCTGCAATACACCGCTTATCTAGCAGTTTGGAAAACACCGTACGTAATAAGCTCACTCAACTCACTAACCAAGACAACCCTGCTATTAAGACAGCGGCACAACAAGCGTTAAGTAGCATTAGCCAGCGCACCGAACGCTTTGCTTTTTTAAATCAATTATTTTTTGGTCTTAGCCTAGGTTCAGTACTGCTGCTGGCTTCCATCGGTTTAGCCATTACCTTTGGGGTGATGGGGGTAATCAATATGGCCCACGGTGAAATGATCATGCTCGGCGCTTACACCACGTATGTGGTTCAGTTGATGATGCCTAATTACATCGACTACTCGATTTGGGTAGCGATCCCGGCGGCCTTTATTGTGTCAGGCTTAGTCGGCGTGTTGATCGAGCGCCTTGTGATTCGCCATTTACACGGCAGGCCATTGGAAACCTTGCTGGCAACCTTTGGTATCAGTCTAATTTTGCAACAACTGGTACGTACTATTTTCTCGCCATTGAATCGTCAGGTGGCTTCCCCAAGCTGGATGAGTGGTTCCTGGGAAATCAACCCAGTGCTCTCCCTCACTTTAAATCGTTTGTATATTTTAGCCTTTTCCCTATTGGTATTTATGGCGCTGGTGATGGTGCTGAAGAAAACCTCTTTAGGGTTGAACGTGCGCGCCGTGTCGCAAAACCGCAACATGGCTAAAGCCATGGGCGTGAAAACAGATTGGATTGACGCCATAACCTTTGCTCTAGGTTCAGGTATTGCTGGAATCGCAGGGGTGGCTCTGAGCCAACTGACCAATGTCGGGCCAAATTTAGGTCAAGATTACATCATCAATTCCTTCATGGTTGTGGTGTTTGGCGGGGTAGGAAATTTGCTGGGCACCTTAGTCGCTGCGTTTAGTTTAGGCATTGCGACCAAGTTCTTAGAACCTATGACAGGAGCGGTTCTGTCCACCATTTTAGTCTTGGTATTTATTATCTTGTTTATTCAAAAACGTCCTAAAGGACTCTTTCCACAAAAAGGCAGGGCCGCAGA
Source organism: Marinomonas pollencensis (assembly GCF_003387375.1). Lineage (GTDB taxonomy): Bacteria > Pseudomonadota > Gammaproteobacteria > Pseudomonadales > Marinomonadaceae > Marinomonas > Marinomonas pollencensis. The sequence goes on from NZ_QUNG01000001.1 coordinate 567,509, forward strand.
ATGAGTTCCATTATTCAGTATTTTTCAGCTGGACGTCAGTCCGGTAAACACACCATGCCATTCGTGATTATTCTATTAACTGTCACTGCCTTGGCGTGTGTGTCTAATCTCTATTTGCCTGCAGATTCTGCCTTGCATGTGAGTACTTACTCCATCACTTTGCTCGGCAAATACTTATGCTATGCCCTATTGGCGTTGGCGGTGGATATTATCTGGGGATATTGCGGTATTTTGAGCCTAGGACACGGGGCTTTCTTCGCCCTAGGTGGTTATGCCATGGGCATGTATCTAATGCGCCAAATCGGTGACCGTGGCGCCTACGGCAATCCAGATTTACCCGATTTTATGGTGTTTTTAGGCTGGAAAGAGCTGCCATGGTTTTGGCACGGTATGGATCAGTTCTGGTTTGCCATGCTCATGGCGGTGCTGATTCCTGGCTTATTGGCGTTTGTGTTTGGCTGGCTGGCCTTTCGCTCACGGGTAACTGGGGTGTATTTATCCATCATGACGCAAGCACTCACTTACGCTCTGTTACTGGCTTTCTTTCGCAATGAAATGGGCTTTGGCGGTAATAATGGCTTAACTGACTTTAAAGATATCTTAGGCTTTAGTTTGCAGTCTGACACCACTCGAGTCAGCTTATTTGCTTTAACCGCTCTGGTGCTCGCGGTGGTGTTTGTTGTCAGCCACAAGATCCTTTCCTCTCGCTTTGGCAAGGTGGTGTTGGCGATCCGTGATGCGGAATCTCGGGCGCGCTTTATCGGCTATCGTACCGACCGCTATAAGGTTTGGTTGTTTGTTTTTTCTGCGGTCATCGCCGGCATTGCAGGCGCTTTGTATGTGCCTCAAGTTGGCATTATTAATCCTGGGGAGTTCTCCCCTATTAACTCCATCGAAATGGTGATCTGGGTCGCGGTTGGCGGTCGCGGCACCTTGATTGGCGCGATCATTGGCGCTCTCTTGGTGAATTATGCCAAAACCCGTTTCACCGCGATTTTACCCGAGGCTTGGCTGTTTGCTTTGGGTGGTTTGTTTGTCCTAGTCACTCTGTATTTGCCGAAAGGCATCGTGGGGTTATACACGCAACTGCTGTCAAAGCGCCAACCACCAGCCACTAAGGAGTCCGAAGCATGAGCGCGATTAAAAATACCGTAGAATCACTACGTGAGACCTTCCGGCCTGATCAGGTGTGGCCTTTTTTAGCACCCACTAATACTAAGGTGAATGTAGATAAAGAAGTCATTCTTTATGTGGAAGACGTCAACCTCAGCTTTGATGGCTTCAAAGCTCTAAACCATTTAAACCTTTATATTAATGATGGTGAATTACGCTGTTTGATTGGCGCCAATGGCGCAGGCAAGACCACCTTAATGGATGTCATCACAGGCAAAACCCAATGTGATTCAGGCAGCGTCTTTTTCGGTCAAAACCACAATCTTCTCAATAAAGGTGAAGCTGAAATCGCCCAGCTCGGTATTGGTCGAAAATTCCAAAAACCCACGGTATTCGAAGAGCAAACCGTGTTTGATAATTTAGAACTTTCACTTAAAACTGACAAAGGTGTGCTGCCGACACTCATCTCTCGACTTACGTCAACGCAAATAGATCGTATTGATGATGTGCTCAATATCATCGGTCTTGCTGGGCATCGTTTTTTGCTCGCAGGTGCCTTATCCCACGGCCAAAAACAATGGTTAGAAATTGGCATGTTACTTGTATCTGACCCTAGGCTGTTATTGATAGATGAGCCTGTCGCAGGCATGACGGCGCAAGAAACAGAACGCACCGCTGAGCTATTAACCTCTTTGGCGGGAGAGCGAACCGTCATAGTCGTGGAACACGACATGGAGTTTGTGCGCAGCATTGCTCGTACGGTCACCGTATTACACCAGGGTTCGGTGCTTGCTGAAGGCACTATGGATCAGATCCAAAACAACCAAGATGTGATTGAAGTCTACTTAGGAGAAGAGAGTCAAGAAGACGAGAGCCAAGGAGCAAACTCATGATTTCAATAAAAAATGTCGATCAGCTATACGGTGGCACGCAAATTCTCTGGGGGCTGGATCTAGACATTGAACCCGGTTCAATTACCTGCATTATGGGTCGAAATGGCGTCGGTAAAACCACCCTACTCAAGGCCATCATGGGGCTATTGCCAATAAAAAATGGTGAGATCATTATGAATGATACCGCTATTAATAAACAAAACCCTGAAAAACGCGCCTATGCAGGAATCGGTTACGTACCGCAAGGGCGAGATATTTTCCCGATGCTCACGGTAGAAGAAAACCTACGCATAGGCTTGCCGGTACGAAATAAAAAAAGCAAATTAAAAACCAACGAGATACCAGAAAAAATCTTTGATCTGTTTCCGGTATTAAAAGACATGCTACATCGTCGTGGTGGCGACCTTTCTGGCGGACAACAACAGCAATTGGCCATTGGCCGTGCACTAGTATTAGACCCAAAAGTTCTGATACTCGACGAACCTAATGAAGGCATACAACCCAATATTGTTAAGCAAATCGGCGATGTAATTTTAAAGTTAAACGCCGAAGAAGGATTAACCGTCATTCTTGTCGAGCAAAAACTAGGCTTTGCAAGACGTGTCGGGAAGGAATTCCGTTTAATGGAAAAAGGTCGTATTGTAGCAGCAGACAAGATGGACAAACTGAACGATACCCTGATCAAACAGTATTTGGCGGTGTAGCCCTAAATACTGCCTCAGGGCAATTTTTTGTTAAGGAAAAAATGCATAATAATCATAACCTTGCCTTGGTAACGCAGCCAGACACGAGTCAGCAGGAGGCGCCTCTCAAAAAGAGTGAGCCTTCTCAATGGCATGCTTTTTTAACCCTAGGTTTTCAAAAAACCGCACGCGGTACAGTTCTAAAAACCTGTGACCATAAAGGCCCTCTTTATGTACAAAAGCCGTTTTACCCAGAAGGAGCAGACACAGCTCACGTCTACCTGCTGCACCCACCTGGTGGCTTGGTCTCTGGTGATCGCTTAACCATTACCGCTAATCTTAGCGAAAACACCCATGTACTGATTACCACACCTGGCGCTGGCCGTGTTTACCGAGCGCGCGACGACAAAACCTTGCAGCACCAAGTCACTCAGCTCAATGTACCAAAAGACAGTGTCATGGAATGGCTGCCACAAGAAGCCATCCTTTACCCTAACGCCCACACCCGTCTTGAAAACCAAATCAACCTCACCGAGAACGCCAAATTTATTGGCTGGGAAGTCACCTGTTTTGGCTTACCCGCGAATCAAGCAGACTTTGCCGACGGGCAGGCAGAGCAAGGTTTTGAAATTCGCCAAGATGGCCGTTTAAAAGTGCGCGAGCGTTTGGTTATCGACGAACAAAGTCGAGCTATCTTCAAAGCAAAAGCGGGGTTAGCCAATAATCCAATAAATGGCCTGATGATTGCAGGACCTTTTGACCGATCGGACAAATATGACGAATTGATAGACACACTGCGCAGCCATTGCACTGAGCACCTTTCATTAAGCGGTGTGACCTTAGTCGATGAATACATCATTATCCGCAGTCTCCATCATGACTCGGAAAAGATGAGACAGCTGTTTACGCAATGTTGGCGAGAAATACGCCCAGCACTTATTAATAAAACCGCCTGTGAACCAAGAATTTGGGCGACCTGATCTAACATTAAAACTCAGTCAGGCACCTCAGAATAACGAAAAAGGGTTTAACAATGGAATTACTACCAAGAGAAAAAGACAAGTTACTCGTCTTTACTGCGGCATTATTAGCAGAACGTCGCTTAAATCGCGGCCTCAAGCTTAATTACCCAGAAGCCATGGCTTATATCACCATGGAAATCATCGAGGGCGCACGCGACGGAAAAACCGTCGCTGAGCTAATGAGCTTTGGGAAAACCTTACTCAGTGCTGACCAAGTAATGGACGGTGTGGTGGATTTGATCCATGAAGTGCAAGTGGAAGCCACCTTCCCTGATGGCACCAAACTCGTGACGGTACATAACCCGATCAACTAACCCGTTTTTTCCTTCTCTAAACGAACAGGGAGACACACCATGATTCCAGGTGAAATACAGGTAGCCGATGGTCATATTGAGCTCAACGTTGGCCGTAAAACCTTAACCATTCGAGTTGAAAACACGGGCGATAGACCTGTGCAAATTGGCTCCCATTATCATTTTTACGAAGTCAATCCAGCACTGTCCTTTGATCGCGAACAAAGCAAGGGCTTTCGCCTCAACATCGCCTCTGGCACTGCGGTTCGCTTTGAACCAGGACAAGGTCGAGAAGTCGAATTGGTCGAATACGCGGGCAGTAAAACCATTTACGGCTTTCGCGGTGAAGTCATGGGACCAATCAATAAAGGAGCGCAGTAATCATGGCGAACATGGACAGACAAAGTTACGCGCAAATGTTCGGCCCAACCACAGGGGACCGGGTTCGCTTGGGCGATACTGATATTTGGATTCAAGTTGAAAAAGACTTCACCACTTACGGCGACGAAGTAAAATTCGGTGGCGGCAAGGTGATCCGAGATGGCATGGGTCAAAGCCAGGTAACCAATGACATTGCTGTCGATTTGGTAATCACTAATGCTTTAGTGCTGGACCATTGGGGCATAGTAAAAGGCGATGTCGGCATTAAACAAGGTCGCATTTACAAAGTGGGCAAAGCCGGTAATCCAGATGTACAAGACAATGTGGATATCGTCATTGGGCCAGGCACAGAAGTCATTGCAGGGGAAGGCTCCATCCTGACTGCGGGGGGCATTGATGCGCACATTCATTTCATTTGCCCACAACAAATTGAAGAAGCCTTAACCTCAGGCGTGACCACCATGATAGGCGGTGGCACCGGGCCGGCGACTGGCACCAACGCCACCACCTGTACACCAGGGCCTTGGTATCTGGGTAAAATGTTGCAGGCCACCGACAGCATGCCGATGAACCTTGGTTTTCTTGGCAAAGGTAATGCAAGCCAGCCTGAAGCCTTAGCAGAGCAGCTCGAAGCCGGTGCTTGTGGCCTAAAACTGCATGAAGACTGGGGAACAACACCAGCCTCCATTGATTGCTGCTTAAGCGTGGCAGAAAAGTACGATGTGCAAGTAGCGATTCATACCGACACCTTAAATGAATCTGGCTTTGTCGACAGCACTCTTGCCGCGTTTAAAGACCGAGTCATCCACACCTATCACACCGAAGGCGCTGGGGGCGGACACGCACCAGATATTATCCGCGCCGCCGGTAACAAAAACGTTCTACCCTCATCGACAAATCCCACCCGCCCCTATACTCACAATACTGTCGATGAGCACTTAGATATGCTGATGGTATGCCACCATTTAGACAGTAATATTCCAGAAGACGTGGCCTTTGCCGACTCACGTATTCGCAAGGAAACCATTGCAGCAGAAGACATTTTCCACGACCGTGGTGCGTTTAGCATGATCTCTTCTGACTCCCAAGCCATGGGACGTGTAGGTGAGGTTATCACTCGTACTTGGCAAACAGCACACAAAATGAAGCAGCAATTTGGCCTGTTACCAGAAGACCAAGAGCTAGGTGCCGACAACTTTCGAGCTCGCCGTTACATTGCCAAATACACCATCAACCCTGCCATTGCCCATGGTATCAGTCACGAAGTGGGCTCTATTGAAGCGGGCAAACTGGCGGATTTGGTGTTATGGAAACCGGCGTTTTTTGGGGTAAAACCTTCCATGATCATCAAGGGAGGCATGATTGCCAGCGCCCCCATGGGTGACCCAAATGCCTCTATTCCGACGCCGCAGCCAGTGCATTATCGACCTATGTTTGGCAGTTTCGGCAAAGCCTCAGCTGCCACGTCAGTGACCTTTGTCTCCAAAGCCGCACTGAAAAATGGTTTAGCAGAGAAATTTGGCTTAGACAGAACCTTAGTCGCTTGTGGTAATACTCGTTCAATTTCAAAGCTCGATATGATCCACAACAACTGGTTGCCAGAAATAACGGTCGATCCGCAAACCTATGAAGTACGCGCCGATGGCGAGCTATTAACCTGTGAGCCAGCAAAGACATTACCCTTGGCTCAACTTTACACCCTATTTTAACCCTGGGCTTGACCCAAAAACTCACTTAGAGCGAATGCTTTAAGCAGTAGGAAAGAAGATGCTAGATATTTATCAACGACTTGGCACCCATTGCCATGAAGCCGTCTACACCACAGTCACTCTTACCCATGAGCAACGCGATCGTGGCCGACTAAAACTGGTTGGCGACAACAGCGAAGAAGTAAGGGTATTTCTTGAACGAGGAAAACCGCTCCAAGTTGGGGAGTTTTTGAGGAGCGAGTGCAACAAAATAGTGCAAATAAAGGGCGCTGTTGAAGAAGTCGCCCATGCAAGCTGCAATGATTGGGAAGCGTTTTCGAAGGCTTGTTACCACTTGGGCAATCGTCACACTAAGATTCAAGTCGGCGAACGCTGGTTACGTATTAAGCCTGATCACGTGCTGGAAGAAATGCTGCACCTATTAGGTTTGGTTGTCAGTCACGAAAATGCGGTCTTTATTCCTGAGTCTGGAGCCTACAGCCATGGTCATCACCACCACGGATAGTAGTTTATTACGCCTTTTACAATTGAGTAGCGTCAGTTTACCGGTAGGCGGCTATGCGTTTTCTCAAGGTATGGAATACGCCATTGACCAAGGTTGGGTGAGAAATAAAGCCCAGGTAGGCGATTGGTTAAGCTTACAAATGCAACAGTCTGTGGCGCGGGTAGACTTGCCTATTTTGCGTTTGTCCATGCTGGCAGCCCAGCAACAGGACAAAACTCGCTTATTAGAACTCAACGACCTTTCACTGGCATGCCGAGAAACCAAAGAGCTACGCCTGAATGATACCGCCATGGGCGAAGCCTTATCACGCTTACTAAGAAGTTTGAGCATATCGACACCGTTTCAGCGTTCAGAAGACATAAGTTTTGTCTGCTTATTTGCCGTAGCAGCGAATCATTGGGCGATCAACTTTGACACCGCTGCGCTGGGCTTTACTTGGTCTTGGTTAGAAAACCAAATTGCCGCGGCAACCAAGCTGGTTCCCCTTGGGCAAACCCAAGCACAAGAATTGCTGGGCGAATTACAGCCTCTAATCAGTGAAGCGATAAGCACCTCATTAAACATAGAGGAAGATAGAATTGGTGCAGGCTTACCGGCGATCGCCATTGCCAGCGCACAACACGAAACACAATATTCACGGCTATTCCGCTCTTAACTTATATTAGCAATAGCCATCATTTTAAGAGGACATAACATGAGTAAACCTAAACAAACATTACGTATCGGCGTCGGTGGCCCGGTCGGCTCTGGCAAAACGGCGTTATTGCGCTCTTTGTGCTCTGCCCTGCGAGACCATTACAACATCGCCGTGGTCACCAATGATATTTACACACAAGAAGACGCGAAATTCCTCACCGAGCATCAAGCTCTAGACGCGGACCGTATTCTCGGTGTTGAAACCGGTGGTTGCCCACATACTGCTATCCGCGAAGATGCTTCCATGAACTTGGCAGCCATTGATCAGCTACTAGATCGCCATGGTGAATTAGACGTGGTGTTCGTCGAAAGTGGCGGTGATAACCTAAGCGCTACTTTTAGCCCTGAATTGTCTGATCTGACCATTTATGTGATCGATGTCTCAGCCGGCGATAAGATTCCACGTAAAGGCGGCCCAGGCATTACCAAGTCGGATCTTTTGATTATTAATAAAACCGATTTAGCGCCATTGGTTGGCGCCTCTTTAGAGGTGATGGACAGAGATGCCAAAATGATGCGCGGTGAACGCCCTTTTGTTTTCTCCAACCTGAAAAAAGCCCAAGGCTTAGATGAAATCATTCAATTTATCATTACCGAAGGTATGTTAGAATCCAAAACGATTCCAGCCGCAAGAGCGGTGGTTTAATTCATTACTTTATTATTTAGGAGAACATCTATGCGTCTAAATACGCTAAAAGTGGGATTAGCCACTCTAATCGCTGCCCTTCCAACCTTGGCTCTTGCACACCCAGGTCACGAGCACACCACCAGCTTTTTCAGCGGTTTTATGCACCCTATGGGTGGCCTTGATCACCTATTGGCTATGATCGCAGTTGGCCTTTGGGCAGCAAGTATGGGCGGCAAAGCACTATGGGCCGTTCCTGCCGCGTTTGTTGGCACTATGATTCTTGGCGCCGCTTTGGGCATGGCCGGACTACAAGTTCCCTTTGTTGAACAAGGTATTGTGATGTCTGTGATTTTGATGGGTGCTTTATTGGTTGGCTCAGCGCGCTTCTCAGTGAGCACTTGTGCTGGTATTGCAGCACTCTTCGCCTTTTTCCACGGTGCAGCACACGGTATGGAAATGCCGCTAAACGCTCACGGTGCAGAATATGCACTAGGGTTTGCCGGCGCCACAGCCTTGTTACACCTTGTCGGCATGGGCCTTGGTAAAACCGTTTCTCGTATTCAAGCCCCAATCGTGACACGCATTGCTGGCGGCGCTATTGCTGCTGCTGGCGTTATGATGGCAGTCGCATAAGACCAACACAGCCACTATCAGCAGGCCCCCATATTAAGTTTTCTAAGGGCCTGCTTCAGTGGCTGTTGATTACCTTTATTAACACTTTGCCGTCACTTTGTTTATTTTTATAATCAATTTGTTATGTGTTATTGCACTGTATTTATTTCCCCTTTCATTCCATGTATATTCACCGCTACTTACTGATGCACTTTTTTGATTCGCCATTGATAAAAAACAATCTTTCTCATGTCTCTATTTCAATGGACTGATGCTATTTCAATCGCATCTATCAAACAGTAGAAAAGGAATGTATTGTTGATAAAAACAGAGCTAAAACAACACTTTGCGATTCTCATTGCCGGCATCATTTTTATCGCTGTTGTACTTTTTGGTCTTTATTGGACTTATTCGTCAAATCAAACAATCATCAAAGAGCAACAATTGCTTCTCGATGGTTTATCTCGCACTCAAGCCTCCACAATAGAAAGACGTTTATCCCTAGCCTTCACATCGACACAATTGTTAGCCATTGAAATAGAGCACCATAATGATGATTTCGATGGCGCTGACGATTTCGACGACTTTGATGAATACTCAAAGCACCTTATGAGCTTCATTGAGGGAATCTCCAGTTTGCAGCTCGCACCGAATGGTATTATCCAGAGAATTTTTCCATTAGAAGGGAATGAAGCCGCCATCGGCCTGGATATTTTTGCGAACTCAAAATATCGTGAGGCAGCACTTCAGGCAATCGAAGAACATAAAATGATTGCAATCGGCCCAGTGTCTTTAGTCCAAGGTGGCACTGCCGTCATTGGCCGTTCCCCTGTTTACCTTTATCGCGGCACACAAAGAGAAGTTTTTTGGGGCTTCGCATCCGCAATTATTAACCTGAATGATCTGTTAGAACCCACTCGCTTAAAAGAACTGGAAGCAGATGGCTACCAATACAACTTAACTCGCAAGCACCTAGATACAGGGAAAAGCTTAGTCTTTGCGCAGTCAGAAAAGCCCCTCAGCACTCCCCTTGCAACAGCACAGATCCACCTGCCTATTGGCGTATGGCAAATCAATATGAGCCGCGATATCCACACGCGCCTAGAAAGTAATTTCTTTGCTGGCGCTATGTTAACTCTGATCGTGGCGCTGCTAATTACCATAGGTTTTTACGCTATCTTAATTCAGCCTCTGCGTCTCAGTACCTTGGTCAGAGAAAAAACAGAAGAGCTACAACGTCTTGCTTACAACGACCCGTTGACGAAGCTGCCAAACCGCCGTTATCTCAATGATCAGTTACCTGCCTTATTAAAGAGAAATAAAAAACGCCGTCAGATCTCTGCCTTTATCTATTTTGATCTTGATAATTTCAAACGCATTAATGACACCATCGGCCATGATGTAGGTGATCAGGTGTTAGAAATTGTCGCCCAGCGACTTGATTCCTTATGTAAGGATGACGATAAAGTCGTACGTTTAGGTGGCGATGAATTTGGTATTTTCCTCAGCAATATTGCTAATAAACAAGCAGCAAAAGAACACGCTGAGCGTATCCTTGCTTATATCCACTCACCCATTAGTCTTGATACAAGAGAGTTTTTTCTAAGTACCTCTTTAGGCATTGCGATGATCCCAGAACATGGGAACACTCTCGTTTCCATCATGCAAAATGCCGATATGGCACTGTATCAAGCTAAGCAACGGGGTAAAAACCAGTCTGTTTTCTATTCTCATGATATGAAAACCACTGCCCTAGATCTTGTTGAAGCAGAAGAGGATTTGACTAAAGCCTTACAAAACAACGAATTTGAGCTTTACTATCAACCACAGTTCGACCTAAACACAAAACAGATTTTTGGTGCCGAAGCGCTGATCCGTTGGAACCATCCAACCAAAGGACTTATCTTTCCAGATCAATTTATTCAATTGGCGGAAAACACCGGACAGATTATCAAAATTGGACACTGGGTATTAGAAAATGGCATTTCATACCTAGCCAGACGCCGAGAACAAGGACTGCCTTATATTCTGTTGCATGTGAATTTATCCTCTCAACAGCTCTCTGATCCAAATTTAGCCACTATCGTCAAAGCCCTGCTCTATAAATATCAGGTACCTGCAAAATGGCTTGGAGTAGAAGTCACTGAAACCTCTTTATTAGAAGACGTCAGCTTAGCTAAAGCGCTCTTACAAACACTAAAAGACATGGGAATGTGCATTGCGATCGATGACTTTGGTACCGGCTACTCTTCATTGGGACAACTCAAAAACCTGCCAGTCAACTTGCTTAAAGTCGATCGCAGTTTTGTGATGGACCTAGAGCGAGATAAAGCAGATAGAAAAATCGTTGAAGCGATTATCGCAATGGCCCATAAATTAGGGATCAAGGTATTAGCAGAAGGCATTGAAACCAAAGAACAATGGGAGATGCTAACCGGGTTTCAGTGTGACTTTGGACAAGGTTATTATGTTAGTCGTGCAGTACCTGAAAAGGACTTTAACCAAGCCCCGCCTCTATACTAAGAAACTAGCCATCATAAAAAAACCGATTATTGTTCAACAATAATCGGTTTTTTTATCTCTAGACGAATTTAAGAGGCAAGGCAAATAGCACGACCGTGTTCATGCACTTCCACCAACTCTTTATGAAGACTACAAATAGTGCGCTCATAATCTTCTTCATCAACCACAAACTGCATATCTACTTGGCGCATCGATTGGTGCATTGCAATGACGTTAACATCTTGCTCTGCAATCGCTTTTACCGCTTTCGCCAACATACCTGTGGTTTTCATATCACTGCCAATGGCGGATACAATCGCCACTTTGCGCTGAGTAATTTCGGCATCAGGAAAACGCTCATGCAACACCTTCATAACGCGTTTAAGGATCTTCAAATTGATCGCTAAATAGTGAGTAATGGTATTGGCATTAATATCTTTAGCAATAATATGGATATTAAACTGACGCAGTACTTTAAGAATAGAAACATCAAATAAATCGATATCACCAGACATGTCTTGGTCAAATAACTCGACGGCAAACACACCACGAGAACCTGCGATAATCTCAACACATGGTGCATCACTGACATAATCACCGGTGATCAGAGTGCCTGTGTGTTCCGGCTCAAAGGTATTTTTCACCCGCAATGCGATGTTATTTTGACGTAGGCCTTTCGCCGCTTTAGGGTGGATAGCTTCCATCCCTAGGTTCGCTAGCTGATCGGCCACATCATAGTTAGTACGACCGATTGGTACGGCATTTTTCTCACCGACCAAGCGCGGATCTGCACTGCTTAGATGGAATTCTTTATGAATAACCGCTTCACGAGCCTGTGTTAAAACCGCAATACGACTAAAGATCATTTCGCTGTAGCCACGATCAAAGGTCGACATCAAACCGGTTTCGCTGTGGGCATAGCCAGTTGCGATTGGTAGCTGAGTATTCAAATCAACACTTTTAAAGGTGTCTTCAATACGCTCATCCAATGACATGTGCTGAGGACTATTCCAACCAGTTAGGTCAACAAATACCGCATTAACACCATCGCGCTGCAATAAGGTCGCCGTATTCCAAGCACTATGGGCTTCACCAATACTGGCTAACATTTCTCGCACTGTGGCTAAATGTTCACTTAGGGAGAAATGACCATGTTGGCACAAACGATGAAGGTCTTCTAAGCACTCTCTTGCGTCTTGCAAGCGGTGATTAATAAAGTCATTGGCTTTGTGCAGTAACTCACCTTCAAACAAAGAAGCATTAATTGCCAACATCGAATCGCAAACATCTTGCAATGCCGCCGACCAAGAGTCTTGTTTGCGTTCTAACGCAAATAACGCATAAACACCTGGCTCACCGGTTTTCTTATGCTCAAGCAACTTGTCTGTCATACCGCCGTAGGCCGATACAACAAAAACTCGATTATAAAGATCGTTCGTTTGAACGGGTTTAAAAATTATATTATCACGCACCGAATGGTAGTCACTCATGGACGTACCACCGATCTTTTCAACTGTATGTTGTCCCATTTTGCTTAACCTAATAAATTAAAGGGCTGTAGAGTAAACTTTAGCCATGTTCAAACGCTGTCACTATAGTGTCATAAGGTATGTGAAAAATTAAGTAGAAAAGCGACTTTTTAGCGCTTAAATCATGGCTGAGTGCCCTACTTTATTGCTCTTTTATTATTGACTAAATAGACAAGTTTTTCTTTAAAACTCAACGAATCTAGTTTCGCTAACTTAGCAACTAAGACCATGGTTTGAGACAGACTCTAGAGTGAGTCCTAGCCAACAATAACAAGAAGATTTTATAAGGTAGGGGCTAAATACGTCAGCCGTTAGGCCAACAAAGGCATCTTAGTCTTTAGTAGCGCTTTATTATAAAGCGCTACTAAAGAGGTATTTAATCAAGGAGCTCGTAGGCACCTTCTGAGTTATGCACTTCTTTTCCGGTAATTGGCGGATTAAAGACACAGGCTAACTTCAGCTCTTTAGAAGCTCGCAATGTGTGGGCATCGTGCTTATCTAATACATAAACCACACCAGGCTTAATCTGGTGCTTTTGACCAGTTTCACGGCTTTCCACTTCCCCTTCGCCAGAAATACAGTACACAGACTCAAGGTGATTTTGATAATGCATATCAAAATCTTTGCCTTCGTATATGGTAGTGATATGAAAAGAAAAACCCATATTGTCTTCTTTTAATAGCAAACGAGTACTTTCCCAGTTGCCATCAGGGGATACCACACGACGGTCCGTTTTTTCGCATTCAGCTAGATCACGTGCAAACATTTAGATACTCCTTAAGATAATAGAATCGGTAAAAGTGTCGGTGACTCAATCATCACCGACTAGAAACTTGAGGTATCGCAGTTATAATGTAAAACACTCAAGTATTTGCTAGGAACACCGCTTTCAAAACATAAAAACGGTGCTGGAGAAAGAAGCTAGACAGCGATGTCATAGTTCTCATCAAAGTAGCTTTTTGCTTCTGGCATATCGTCTTCTTTGGCACAAATATCACGAATGGCTTTTTCAAGAATATCGATGCCTTCTTTTAAGTCTTCATCAGGAATAATCAATGGACATAAGAATTTAACTACTTGATCATCCGCCCCTGACGTTTCGATCATCAAGCCGTTTTGGAAACATTTTTTGGTGATCTTGCCAGCCAATTCACCGCTTACACAGTTAATACCGCGCATCATGCCACGGCCTTGCAAAATGAAATTGCCTTCACCGTATTGATCTACAATCTCTTGAGTGCGCTGGTGAATATAATCTCCTTTGCGCTTGATCTCTTTTTCGAACGTATCGTCTTTCCAAAAAGTTTCAATGGCTGCTTTTGCGGTGACAAATGCCAAGTTATTACCACGGAAAGTACCGTTATGCTCACCCGGCTTCCATTCATCTAATTCTGGCTTCATCAGTACCACAGCAAATGGTAGTCCGTAACCACTCAATGATTTCGACATGGTCACTATGTCTGGAGTGATGCCTGCGCCTTCAAAGCTAAAGAAGGTACCAGTACGACCACAACCCGCTTGAATATCATCGACAATGAGTAAGACATCATGTTTTTTACAAACCGCTTCTAGATTTTGCAACCAATTAAAACTAGCAGCATTAATACCACCCTCACCTTGTACCGTTTCAACAATAACCGCAGCAGGAAGATCCACACCACTGCTTGAGTCACTTAACACCTTATCTAGGTACTCTGTTGTTTCAATGCCATCACCCAAGTAGCCATCAAAAGGGACAGTAGAAACACCTGCACCTAGACTAGTGCCGGCTGCACCACGGTGATGGGAGTTACCTGTTACGGATAGAGCACCTAGACTGCAACCGTGAAAACCGTTGGTGAAACTGACAATATTTTCTCGACCGGTGACGTTACGAGCCAATTTTAAAGCCGCCTCAACAGCGTTGGTACCTGTAGGTCCAGTGAACTGCATCATGTATTGCAGGTGACGAGGCTTTAAAATATTCTCGTTAAAGCTCTCCATAAACTCAGCTTTTGCCTTGGTATGAAAATCAAGACCGTGGGTAATGCCATCTTCCATGATGTATTCAACTAATTTTTTCTTAAATACTGGGTTGTTATGGCCGTAATTAAGAGTGCCCGCACCGGCAAGGAAATCAATGTACTTGTTACCGTCTTCATCAAACAGATGCGCGCCCTGTGCTCGGTGAAATACGCGTGGAAATGCTCGCGCGTAAGATTGTACTTCTGATTCCAATTCTTCAAAAATTTTCATGCTATTGCTTCCTCTTAATTAATCTAACAATGATCGACAGGGTGCAGGGATCAGGACGCCTTTAAAAAGGACCGATACGAACCAAATACTCACTGTCATGTTTGCCTTTAAAATGTGTTTCTTGATCGAATTTGACAGACTCTTCTAATGGCGCATTGAGTGCCTTTGCCAAACTTCTAAACAACGCCCAAGAACCGGCATTCGCTTGGGTAATGGTGGTTTCAATAAAGCGTACTTGCGAGCACGCAGAACGCGACAAAATCTCATTAAGCATTCGCTTCGCTAAGCCTTTACCACGCACCGTTTCACTGACGGCAACCTGCCAAATAAATAAGGTGTCTGTGCTAGCTGGTATTAAATAGCCAGATACAAAGCCTACCAGCAGCTGATTTCGCTCAGCCGCAACGCTGGTTTCTCTAAAGTGATCACATTGCAGCAGATTGCAATAAACCGAATTGCGATCTAGTGGCGCACAATCTGCAACCAACTGATTCACTTCCATACCCTTTAACGCACTTGGTTTTTTTAATTCTATTTTTTCTACAGTCATAACTTGACCCATTAGACAACAAAACAATAAATCAATATTAGGCCTACTCTAAGCTTAAAAAACGCTTCTATATCAACAAAAAAATCCGTGTATATGGAAGATCAGCGTCCCAAAAATTGATTTGATGTCTAACCATTCTATCTGGTTAAAATGCAATGTCCAGAACTTATTTAGAACACTAATGTTTTGTTGTGGAAGTATTTTCCAGTAAAAAACGCGCAATCCCTTGCTGTGTCTTGGTTTCCAAGAAATCACCGAATCCTTCATTTTTCAGTAAAAAATGTCATTTTTTGTTGCATGATGAGAGCAAAATTCGGAAAATCTTGCCCCTAAATAAAGTCATCCCTAAAAATAGATCCCTTAAATAAAGTGGGAATTATTGAGTGGTCTTAATAAGACGAGGCTTTGTTCGCTGTTTACGTATTTTGTTTTCAACTATTTAGAGATCATTTATGCAAGAAAAAACATCCATCCAGGGCTCGTGGGCGAGTCGTTGGATCTTTATTTTGGCGGCTACGGGATCGGCCGTTGGTCTAGGTAATATATGGAAATTCCCTTACATTACGGGTGAGAATGGTGGCGGTGCTTTTGTTCTCGTTTACTTAGCCTGTATTTTATTGGTGGGTATTCCTATCATGATGTCGGAAGTTTTTATTGGCCGCCGCGCACGTAAAAACCCGGTTCACGCATTAGAGGATAACGCAGAAGAATCTGAAACAACTCGTGCTTGGGGCTTGATCGGTGTGATGGGGATGCTGTCTGGCGTGCTTATCTTCTCTTTCTACTCTGTCGTGGCAGGTTGGGTACTTCATTATATTAAAGCGATGGCAACTGGCGAGCTGGCAGGTGCCACCTCAGAACAAGCCGGTGCTGCATTTAATGCTTTACTCGCCGACCCAATGACACTACTTGGTTGGCACACTCTGTTCACCATCATGACCATTATTGTTGTTGCCCGTGGTGTTAATAAAGGGTTAGAAACTGCCACCCGCATCATGATGCCTGCACTTTTCGTATTGTTATTGGTGTTGTTTGGTTATGCCATGACGACGAGTGGTTTTGCAGCTGGCTGGCACTTCATGTTTGATTTTGACTTCAGTAAAATCACTTGGGATTCTGTATTAGTCGCTCTAGGTCACTCTTTCTTCACTCTGTCTTTAGGGATGGGGACTATCATGGCTTACGGCTCTTATATGCCTAAGAAAGCTTCTATTGGTAGCACTGTGTTGGCCATTGGTGCTCTTGATACACTCGTCGCTTTAGTCGCTGGTCTATGTATTTTCCCGGTTATCTTTGCCAATGGCATGGACCCAGCAGCGGGCCCTGGCTTGATGTTTATCTCTTTACCTGTGGCATTTGGACAGATGCCTGGCGGACAATTCTTTGGTTTCTTATTCTTTGTTCTTGTCGGCGTGGCGGCTTGGACTTCGGCGATCTCCCTTATGGAACCAACCGTGGCCTACCTAGTTGAACGCTTCAAGATGGGACGCTGGAAAGCATCCATTGTTTTAGGCGCCGCTGTTTGGGCGCTGGGCATTGCTTGTCTAGGTTCTTTCAGCTTTATGAGTGATGTCACTTTATTTGGCAAAACCACTTTCGACTTCTTAGACTATATAACGGCGAATATCATGATGCCACTTGGTGGTATTTTGACCGCTATTTTTGCGGGATGGTATGTGAAGAGTCAATTTTCAAAAGAAGAGCTGAATATCTCTGAGAAATTTTATGCTTTCTGGCGCTTCTCGATACGTTTTATTGCACCAATCGCCATCGCGGTTGTGTTCTATTTAAACCTATAATCGAAAGCTAGTACAAAAAAGCCCTGTTGATGAAAGTTCGTCAACAGGGCTTTTTTATCGTCATGATAAAATGGAGAAAAAGCATCACAAAACACTCTAGTTAGCTTGCTGATGCACGAAACTTAAAGACCTCTCAAAGCATAGCTCTCACTCGCCGCTTGCCATGTACTATTGAATTTGGTGGTTTTTTTCGCACTCTCAAGCTTCGCCCAAAAGCGTTCATGAAAATAAAAAGCAACGGTGTTAATTGCCGGCTCGACGATGGCAACTAAGCCACCAACAATAAAGCTTCCAGTCAATAAATAAGCAACGCTAAAAGCGATCGTGAAATGCATAACAGCAAAAGTAATTGTCTTCGTCATGTGATTCTCCTTGGTTAATCTCTGTAGTAAAGATTAGCCAAGAAGCAAAAATAGATAAAATATATTGTATCTATATATCTGATAGCTTTATCAATGTCACAAAAAACAAAGCGCCGCCAGTTATTCAGAAATGCTTTCAACACCCAGTTTTTTTAGCATCATCAACACCCCTTCTAGCGCTTCAGAATACACCCGAACCCTACCAAGCTCAGTGATGTTATTACTGTGGGCGGCGAGCCAAAAACTGGCGCCGATTAATGCAACAGGCTCACCATAGGTATCTAAGCTGGCCAGTAACCTAGATGTTTTGGGTACCAACTCGGTTTCACAAAATGCCACAACCGCATTTGGGTCAAGCCCTTCTATTAAAGCTTGCCAGTCTTTTTCAGACGACATATGTGGTTGTACGCTACATGCAAAACCATGATCACTAAACAAAGCTGCCGCCATATAACACCACAGTGTCCGTTCACCGAATAAACCAGTAATCAACACACTAGGTGCATTCGTATGCTGATTTTTCAAAGAGGCCAGACGGCCCGCCAGACAACGACTGATAACGGCTTCACAAAAACGAGCATGAACGCCAGCTCCTAATTGCTCCAAACTTGGTAACAACCAATTTTTAATCACCACCAATGGTGGATATTGTGAGAACAACTGTTGGTACAAGTGCTCTATTTTGTCTTCATTAAATTGACGGGACAGAGAAACAAGTTCAATTTGCCACTCCAACCACTCCGTGCTGGGAGGAACATTCTCAATGCTTTCTTCTCGATCAAGCAAGGCTCTCACTTTACTGACAGCAACACCCTGCTGCATCCAACGGACAATCGCATCGACACGGGCAACATCCTCATCACTATAAAGCCTGTGGCCCTTTTCGGTACGTTTGGGTTTCAGTAACCCATAGCGACGCTCCCATGCCCTCAATGTAACCGAGTTTACGCCCGTTTTAGCCGATAAAGTACGAATCGGAAAAGATGTCGTTTCATCTTTTGTGCTTAATGTATTTTGATCCTGGCTCACGCAACCACTTCCTTTTCTATTCAGCCAATATATAGGCCATCTCATTACTCTTGTGGCCTATTTCATTTGCAAGCTAATTCATCATAGATCATAAAAAAATATTATACATTGTTTTTATTTGTACAACACTGTTGATTTATTATACATAGAACTATACTGTACAAGAAAATATGATACAAAATATAAGGCTGTACAAGTATGAATGACCATTTAAAGCACGACGAGGTTTCATCAACCTACGATGTCGCCATCATAGGTGCCGGCATTGCAGGCAGCCTTTGCGCCAACATATTGTATAAGGCTGGGCTTAAGGTATGTGTTCTAGAAAAGAGCCGCGGCACAGGCGGTCGAGCAAGTAGCAAACGTAGAAACCATTCTCCTAGTTGTGACCTAGGCACACCTTATATTTGTGCAACACATGCTCAGACACAAGCAACACTAAGTGCGCTAGAAGAGGTTGGCATTGCCACTCAGTGGCAAGACCCAGCCCTCGAGAAAACATCAAACAACCGCTGTTTTTATGTTGGTAATCCAACAATGAGCGCTATTACTCGACACTGGCTAGACACAGTTGACCTTATTACAAATACCCGTATTCATCATATTGAACGCGCAAAAAAAGACCATCAAGCAGGCTGGTTACTTCAAGATTACCACCTAGCCAAAAGTTTTTTTACGAAATACATCATTATTGCAACGCCCGCACCACAAGCCGCCATCTTACTGGCAAATATTGAGGACTCGGAAATATTGCTGCAACAAGCCACACAAGCTGGTGAAAGCTATCAAGCTCAGTGGGCTTTGTGGGTGGAAACGGAAAAAACTTCATTGCCAGCGATAGTCGAGCCGACTAACTCCCTTTTAAAACGTTTAATAAAAGACAGCCAAAAGCCCAATCGCGACACCAACCCACACGACTTATGGGTATTGCAAAGCACGCCTGAGTGGGCACAACAGCACTTAAACAACGAACCGAAAGACATTGCTGCACGACTAATATCAGCCTTTGAGGAGCACACCAAGCTCACTCCAAAAGCTTATGGCACGCCCCATCGCTGGTTATTAAGCCGGTCTCAAGCCGCAAAGGGAAACCATCCCTATATATGGGACAAATTGCAGGGTCTTGGCCTAACCGGTGACTGGCTTTGCCAAAATGATGCAGAAGGCGCCATGCTCAGCGCATATGCCTTGTGTGAACAAATTTTAAATGAAATCAATAACTAACGCACTTTCGCTGGAGAACATCATGACAAATATAAACGATATTTCAGGATCATCCTTCTCAGCAGACCAGTTAATTCACAAGATTCCTGTTGGCATCAGTGCCTGCTTATTAGGAGATAACGTTCGCTTTAATGGAGGCCACAGTCGCTCCGCTTTTTGCGACACTAATTTGAGCAATTATTTTGAGTTTCAGAAATTTTGCCCAGAAGTAGCCGCTGGGTTTGGCACCCCTCGACCAACAGTGCGCCTCGAAGGCGATCCTAAAAATCCTAGGATGGCGTACTCTAATCAAAAAGGCACTGACCTAAGTGACACTTTTATGGATGCCACACGCCCTTATTTAGATAAATTAGCCCATCTCGATGGCTATATTTTGATGAAAAACTCACCAAGCTGTGGCCTTGAGCGCATTAAGGTGTACCAAGAAAACGGCCATCCTCATATGGAACGCAGTGCGGGGTTGTTTACTAAAGCCCTAAAAGAGCGTTACCCACTACTTCCAATGGAAGAGGATGGACGCTTAAACGACCCTGCACTCAGGGAAAACTTTTTACTGCGTGTTTTTGCGCACCATGAGTTTCGCCATTGTGTCGCGGCTAAGCCGAGCATGAAAGCCCTCATCGTTTTCCATAGCCGCTACAAATATCTTGTTATGGCACACTCACAACCAGCTTATAAAACACTAGGAAAAATGCTTTCTGGTAACGATCCAAGGCCATTAAAAGAATTGCAAGATGCCTATTTTTATACCTTGATGACGACCCTATCTGAACCAGCAAAACGTAAAAACCATTGCAATGCTCTGTTTCATTTAGTCGGATATTTAAAACATTCGGTAGACGTATCGATTCGCAAAGACATTATTAGCGTCATCGAGCAGTACCGACGTGGTGAGGTCAACTTAGCCACCCCTATGACTTTGCTAACCCACTACCTAAATCACTACGGTAGCCAGTATGTTAAAGAACAACGCTATTTCGCTCCTTATCCGAGCGCGTTAGGCATTCGCAATATAATTTAGGAGCGTAAAATGGCGATAAAACACCTTGTATGGCTACGTAATGACTTACGCTGGCGGGATAACCCCGCCCTTTACTACGCCTCTCTTTCAGGCTCGATTCGAGTGCTGGTAAGCGCCACGCCTGAGCAATGGCAAGAGCATAATGAATCTAACGCCAAAACAGGTCTTAGGGCTGGCTTAATTCAGCGTTTATTTGAGCAACTGGCAACCTTAGGCATACCGGCAGAAGTGATTTGTGCACCGCGTTTTGAGGATCTTCCAAGCGCTATGGAAGACTATTGCTTAATGCATGGTATTGAGCACATTTGGTTCAACCAAGAGCTTCCTATCGATGAACAGCAACGGGACCAAATGGTCTGCCAGCAACTAAAAAGCAAAGGAATAGAAAACCACCCTCAAGCCACAGATTTACTTGTTTCACAGCCTGTTTTGAGCCAACAAAGCACGCCCTTTAAAGTCTTCACCCCCTTTTTCAAACGTTGGCTGAGCTTATTATCGGTACAAGATTGGCAACCACTTCCAGAGCCAGAAAAACAAGCCGATGCAATATCTTTTAAAGCCCCTGAAATGCCTTGGATACAGCCTTATCGTGAAGATTTATGGACACCAGACCAAGAAGTTGCTAAGCAGAAACTATGGCACTTTTGCCACACAAAAGAAGCGGACTATGAGACGCAACGCAACTACCCTATTGACCCAGCAACCAGCACCCTGTCCCCTTATTTAGCGCTGGGAGCGCTGGGCCCCAGAGAGTGCATATTTGCTATCATGTATGCTTGTGAGCAAGCTGGACGACGGTGGCAGGAGAGTGTCTGGCTTAAAGAGTTAGCATGGCGAGATTTCTACCGCCAATTAATGGGACACTTTCCTTTCCTCGCAATGGGTAAACCTTTTAAAGCTGAAACAGATTTTATCCAATGGAACCAAGAGGAAACCCTGTTCAATGCATGGACTCAAGGTAATACTGGTTTTCCTATTGTCGATGCTGCCATGAGACAACTGAATCAAACCGGCTGGATGCATAATCGCTTACGGATGATTAGTGCCAGTTTTTTAAGTAAGTTAGTTTTTGCAGATTGGCGCAAAGGGGAAGAATACTTTATGCGTCACTTAATAGATGGTGAGTTCTCCGCGAATAATGGTGGTTGGCAATGGAGCGCCTCCACAGGTTGCGATGCCGCACCTTATTTTAGGGTGTTTAACCCTACTCGCCAATCTGAAACCTATGACGCTAATGGAGACTTTATCCGACGCTTTGTTCCCGAGCTCGCAGAACTAGACGCTCGCTCCATTCATAACCCATCCGCGTCACAGCGAGCACAATGTCACTACCCTTTACCTATTCTAGATTATCGGACATCAAGGCTCGCGGCGATCCAAGCCTTTGCAGATTTAAAGGAGATAAAAATGCAAGGCTAAGACTACAGACACCCAGCAAATATGACTTGGCCGCTCACTTTCCCATTTTATAAATGCAGACTATGATTAGAGCTATAAATTGTTTATCTTATTAGAGGCTTACTCACCTAAAGTTAATAATTATAAAGAGTTTAATCGATAGCTTTGAAAGCATATAATTTGCGGAAATTTTTATGGATACCCCAAGCAAGATGTCAGAATCTCAACACCTTCATGATGTGCTCGTTCATCTGAGACGCATCATTCGCGCCACGGACTTACAATCAAAACGTGTTGTTAAAGCCTGCGGTCTTACTATCCCTCAAATTATGGTGCTACGCTCAATTGAAGAGCTCGGTGACGTGACTGTGCGTAAAATTTCCGACAGTGTTTCACTCAGTCAGGCAACGGTAACAACCATTTTAAACCGTCTTGAAGACAGAAAACTGGTGGAACGCGTTCGTGGGCAAAAAGATAAGCGTATCGTTAATGCCCGACTGACTGAAATCGGACGCTCTATTTTACAAACCACTCCACCACTATTGCATGAAAAATTTATTAGTGAATTTGAATCATTACAAGGTTGGGAACAAACCCAGGTGCTGTCTTCCCTTCAACGAATTGCGATTATGATGGACGCTGAAACAATCGATGCTGCTCCATTACTGGATATAAATTCACCAAACATTTAATCATTAACAAATTAACACAAAGCCCGCTTGGTTTAACTTAGCGGGCTTTTTTGTCATTTCAGCCGTGTAAATTAGCTAAATCTTGGTTAAATTCATCATCTACTAGTCTTTTTCAACAAAAAAATAAATCCCCTCTTTGCGCAAACATGACAAAAATTTGATAAATTTATTTAGATGTGTAAACTAAATTTAGTTTGATGACTAATAATTATAGATCAAAATAGGAACCGCATCATGTACAGCAAAAGCCTAATCGCAGGTGTTTTTACGCTTGCAGCAACCTCATCCTTTGCCGCCAGTAGCTGCGGCAAAGTAGAAATCGCAGACATGAACTGGAACTCAGCGTCTTTCATGGCCAATGTAGATAAATTTATTTTGGATCACGGCTATGACTGTGATGCAGAATTAGTGCCGGGGGATACCATGCCAACCAGTACTTCTATGATTGAAAAAGGTCAGCCTGATATTGCCCCAGAAATGTGGACCAACGCAGTCAGCGAACTGATTGAACGTGGGGTCAAAGAAAAGCGTCTAAGCATTGCAGGAAAATCGCTTTCCGATGGTGGTGAAGAAGGTTTTTGGGTACCAAAATACATGGTCGATAAGGACCCTTCACTCGCCACAATTCAAGGTATCATTAAACACGCAAAAGAATTCCCAAACCCAGAAAATAGCGCGATATCTGCGTTTTATGGCTGTCCGGCTGGTTGGGGCTGCCAAATCAGTGGCGGCAACTTATTTACAGCTTTGAATTTAAAAGAAGCGGGCTTTGAATTAATTGACCCAGGTTCGGCGGCGGGCTTATCCGGCTCTTTAAGTCGTGCATATGAGCGCCAACAACCTTGGTTTGGTTATTACTGGGCACCTACCGCTATTTTGGGTAAATACCCTATGGTGAAAGTCGATTTCGGCTCAGGTGTAGATAAAGAGCATTACATGAAGTGTATCAGTAATAACAGTTGTTTAGACCCTAAAGTCACCATGTACCCGCCTTCCCCAGTATACAGCATCACCACCACTGAGTTCGAGAAACGAGCACCGCAAGCTTACGCTTACACGGTAAATCGCTCGTTTACCAATGCTCAAATGAATACACTTCTTGCTTGGATGGAAGACAATCAGGCTGATGGTGAATATGCCGCTGAGAACTTCATGCTCAATCATGAAGAGATTTGGTCTAAATGGGTCAGTAATGACGTGAAAGCGAAGCTTGACAAAGCGATCGATAATCTATAATTCATAACAAAGAGCCATGCAATAGCATGGCTCAATACCCTGTTTTACTCTTTGAGATATTATTTATGATAGACAGCTCCTGGTTAACAGAATTTCCAGATATGAGCCGACGAGATCTTCTGGCCATACGACAAACCCTAGACGGCGCCTACCGAACTTTTTCACGCGCTTACGGCCAATCGATCGAGGACTTTTTTAACCCTCTCCTACACTTTCTTATTTGGTTTGAGAACCTGTTAATACAGACACCTTGGTGGATCGTATTAATTGCAATTATCGGATTAGTGTACGCCGCCACTAGATCATGGAAGCTCTGCACTGGGGTGCTGATATCCTTCCTTGCCATCGGCTATTTTGGCATGTGGGAAGACACCATGCGCACCCTCAGCATTATTACCGTTTGCACCATACTCTCCATTTGCATTGGGATACCAATTGGCATCTTGATGGCAGGCTCAGATCGAGCTCGCTCCATCATCACCCCTTTGCTCGACATTATGCAAACGATGCCCGCCTTTGTGTATTTGATCCCTGTGGTCATGCTGTTAGGTATAGGGAAAATACCCGGCGTTATTGCGGTTGTTATTTATGCGATTCCTCCTGTTATACGCTTAACCAACTTGGGCATTCGCTTAGTTAACAAAGAAACGTTAGAAGCCGCGACCGCCTACGGCGCGACGGCAACTCAGCGTTTATTCGGCGTGCAAATCCCTTTGGCTATGCCAACCATTATGGCGGGTATTAACCAAACAATTATGATGGCCTTAGCCATGGTTGTTGTTGCCTCCATGATAGGGGTTAAAGGCCTTGGACAACCAGTGTTGAAATCCATTACCAACCAATACTTCACTCTTGGACTGCTCAATGGTTTGGCCATCGTTGCCCTAGCCATCATTTTTGACCGAGTCTCTCAAACCTATGCAAAACGCGCTCAACGACATATGGAAGGGAGTGATAATGGATAATAACCGCGAAAACCTAATCGAAATTGAAGGCCTTTACCAAATCTTTGGCGAGCAACCGGATGATGTGCTGCCCAAAGTAAAAGCAGGCGCGAGCAAAGAAGATGTATTGGCAGAAACTGGACATACCGTAGGCCTTAGAGACATTAACTTAACCGTCAAACGCGGTGAGATATTTGTCATTATGGGGCTTTCTGGCTCTGGTAAATCCACGCTAATTCGCCACTTCAATCGCCTTATCGACCCAACAGCTGGGAAAATTAAAGTTGAGGGCGAAAATATCATGGAGCTTTCGCCAAAAGACTTAATCACCTTTCGTCGTCATAAAATGGCCATGGTTTTCCAACACTTTGGCTTGATGCCACACAGAAGCGTCTTAGACAATGTGGGTTATGGCTTATCTATTAAAGGGGAAAAGAAAACTGACTGGACCCCTAAAGCCACTCAATGGCTTGATACAGTAGGCCTTTCAGGCTATGAAGAACAATACCCTTCACAGTTATCAGGCGGGCAACAACAACGTGTCGGTCTAGCCAGAGCCTTATGTACAGACGCGGAAATACTGCTGATGGATGAAGCCTTCTCCGCTCTGGATCCACTGATCCGTAGCGAGATGCAAGAACAGCTGATTGAATTGCAGGAAAACCTTCACAAGACGATTATTTTTATCACCCATGACTTGGACGAAGCCTTGCGTCTAGGCGATAGAATTGCCGTATTGAAAGACGGTAAATTGGTTCAAATTGGTACACCTGTCGATATTATGCTGCACCCTGCTGATGATTACGTCAAAGCCTTTGCCAGTGATGTAAACCGCGCCAGAGCACTGTCAGTACAGACAGTGATGACCGCCAACACAGAAAAGCTAGAAGCGAATTCTGTGGCAGAAGCAAAAGCCAACTTCCCTCAAGACAAAGAATATGCCTTTGTCTTTAATAGTGAAGGCTATCAAGGCGTTTTAAGTAAACAGCAAATCGCAACTTTAAATGATGAGAACTCATTAAAAGAAGTGCTGCATCCGGTGCCTTCGGTACGCAAAGCCAATCTATTGCAGAAGGTTATTCCCCTGTCCCTTAACACTCGCTTTGACTTGCCTGTGGTCAATAAAGCAGGTGAGTTAACCGGACGACTTGAGGCTAGAAAATTAGCCGATGTGCTGTCTCCAGACTAATATTTAGCACTGAGTGTCTAGCTACAAAACAACATGAGCAATAAAAATGGCCGCAATTGCGGCCATTTTTTTAGTGTCTTAACGAGCCACTATTTCAGGTTCAATACATCCTGCATATCATACATAGCCGCAGGCTTGCCTGACAGCCAATTGGCGGCACGTACTGCGCCCTTGGCAAAAGTCATACGACTGCTGGCTTTGTGTACGATCTCAATTCGCTCACCTTCTGTGGCAAACCAAACGCTGTGCTCACCAACAACATCGCCTGCACGAATGGTTTCAAAACCAATTTCTTTTTGTGTACGAGCACCAGTCTGACCTTCTCGACCATAAACCGCACACTCTTTAAGATCGCGGCCTAATGCATCCGCGACCACCTCCCCCATACGCAGAGCGGTACCAGAAGGAGAATCAACTTTATGCCTATGGTGCGCTTCTACTATTTCAACGTCATAGTCATCACCAAGGATTTCTGCGGCCGTTGCAAGCAGCTTTAAGGTTAGGTTTACGCCAATACTCATATTCGGCGCAAAAACCACAGGAGCTTGCTCTGAAAAAGACGTAAGCGCTGCTTTCTCATCATCATTTAAACCAGTGGTCCCAACGACAATCGCTTTATTATGTTGCGCGCAAAAAGCCGCATTTTCTAACGTGAGTGCCGGCGTAGTAAAATCAATCAACACATCAAAGTCAGCAACACAATCTGCCAATGACGCTACCGCCACCACACCGAGCTTACCAATGCCTGCTATTTCGCCAGCGTCCGCGCCCACCAAAGAGCTTCCAGCTTTTACAATCGCGGCACCAAGAGAAACCCCTTCGGCTTCATGTGCAGCAATAATTAAATTTTTTCCCATGCGCCCAGACGCACCAATAACTGCTATTCGCATCTTTTTTCACCCTTAACAATAGATTGCGCAAACCATAACAAATACTGACGATTTTCTCAGCTATTAATACCATTAAAAAAGCCCAGAAGCCGCCCAGCAAAAATCACCAGCTCGTCTCCTAGGCCTTCTATTTAAAGCATTTTCTGGCGCTTTATTAAGATTTCATTCGCTCAGCAAGATTCCCCTGCTCATACGCTTCTTCTTCGATATGAGCGATGTTGGTCACGGTATTTTCCGCTCTTTCAATACTCACTAAGCTTAAAGCATCCACTTCTTGCATCTGATCATTCAAATTGCGGGCAACACCAGCCTGCTCTTCTGAAGAAACATTGATCTGTGCCGTCATCTCAACAATGTGTTTAATAGAGGCTTCTATTGTTTGCATTTTTTCAGCCACTTGCTCCACTCGGCTCACACCTTCTTGAGCAACGACACTGCCTTTATCAATCGCTACAGAGACATCTGAAGTGTTTTTCTTTAGCTCTTCTGTCATTTCATTAATACTTTGAGTTGCCGTTTGCGTACGGATAGCCAAGGCTCTCACCTCATCGGCCACTACCGCAAAGCCACGACCTGCCTCACCAGCTCGCGCTGATTCAATGGCCGCGTTCAAAGCCAATAAGTTAGTCTGATCAGCAATATCACTGATAGAGTTCACCACATTATTAATGCTATCACTACGTTCTGCGAGCACATCAACCACACTTTTCGCAGCGGATATGTCCGAATAAACTTGTCTCATCGTATCGCCAGTATCCAGTGCCAATGTTTGGCTTTCACGAGCTGAAACCGCCACCAACTCAGTTGCTTGCGCCGCACGGCCTACATGCTCCGCCACATCATTTACGCTTTGCAAAAGCTGCGAGCTCGCCGCAACCACACTTCTAAAGGTATCGCGCTGCTTGGTAAAGTTGTCTAGGTTTACTGCCACACTGGCTTTTACATTAGAGGCGCGTTTACGTAATTGCTCCGAGCTTTCATGTAAGCGATAGCGAAACGTGTGACTGGCAGCGTCTTGATGCGTATGAGCAAAACGTATTGCCGCTTTACTGCCTACCGTTTTACAGTACAAATATTGTCCAATTGGATTTTGAGCTTCGATTGGCAAGTTGCGTAAAGTGACCTCGAGCGCCTGTTTTTGAAGCAATAACAGCCACACTCCTAACGCGCCCGCAATAGCTCCAACAATTTGCAGAGGCAAATTTGCCGACAATAACGCCGCCACAGCCATTAGCAAGACAACGAACAACAAAGGCCATACACTGTTACTGAAAAAAGCAGCTACTTGTGTTGCCGTCGGGATCGCTTTTTTACCCGCATTCAATCTGTCATAAAAGGTTTGGGCATGAACAATTTCATCCCGTGTTGCTTTTCGGCGCACGGATTCATAGCCAATAATCTTACCGTTATCCAACAAAGGACTAACGTGGGCACTCACCCAATAGTGATCGCCGTTCGCACAACGGTTTTTCACCAAGCCCATCCAACTATTGCCTTTTTTCAGGTTGCTCCACATATCAGCAAACACAGCTGGCGGCATATCTGGATGGCGAATAACATTGTGAGCCTTACCGATTAATGACTCACGCTCATAACCAGCCACATCACAGAAGTGATCATTAACAAAGGTAAGACGCCCTTTTGTATCCGTACTTGAGACAATCTGATAATCCGCTGGAAAATCATACTCTTTGTTGGTAACTGGCATTTTTTTCATAAATTATTCCTGATCTCTTCATCATATTATTAGTCACAAACCTTGTGACTTTATTGTTGTCTTTATGGGAAGTTTACATGGCTCTAGTGACGAACCAATGACGCTTACTCATCATCAAAATCACGATAAGCATCGGGGGCAAGATCTTCAAACCGAGTGTATTTACCAACAAAGGCCAAGCGACAGGTACCTATTGGACCATTACGTTGCTTACCTATGATAATTTCAGCAATACCTTTATGCGGAGTGTCTTCGTGATACACCTCATCACGATAAACAAATGAAATAACGTCCGCATCCTGCTCGATCGCTCCAGATTCACGCAAATCCGAGTTAACAGGGCGCTTGTTTGGCCTATTCTCCAAACTACGGTTAAGCTGAGACAGCGCAACAACTGGGCATTCCATCTCTTTAGCGATGGCTTTTAATGATCGTGAAATTTCAGAAATCTCGTTGGTACGACCTTCTGTGTAGCCTGGTATTTGCATCAACTGAAGGTAATCGATCATGATCATCGCCACACCACCATCACCATGCTCTCGTGCAATTCGTCGTACTCGAGAACGCATTTCGGTTGGGCTGATGCCTGCGGTGTCATCAATGAATAACTTACGGTCTTTCAGCATTTTTACCGCTGACATCAATTTATCCCAATCTTCTTGTACCAATTGACCAGAACGCATCCGTGTCTGGTCAATCCGCCCCAGTGAGGACAACATACGCATCATTAGCTGCTCAGAAGGCATCTCAAGACTGAATACAATGACCGGCTTGTCTGTGATCATGGTGGCGTTTTCCACCAGATTCATGGCAAAGGTAGTTTTACCCATAGACGGACGACCCGCGACAATAATTAGGTCAGACTTCTGCATTCCTGCCGTCATACCATCTAGGTCAGTAAAGCCGGTACTTAAGCCGGTGATCGAACCCTCTTGATGATAAAGCTCATCAATCTTATCAACCGTCGAGCTTAAGATGTCGGAGGCAATCCGCGGCCCACCTTTTTTTTCACCGCCCTCGGCGATTTGAAAAATTCGCCGCTCAGCTTCATCCAGCACTTCTGCGGCGGTCATTCCTTCTGGGTGGAAGGCTCGAGCCGAAATTTCATTGGTGGTCGATATTAACCGTCGAAGCACCGAGCGCTCACGAACAATATCGGCATAAGAGGCAATATTTGAAGCACTGGGGGTCGCTTCTGCTACCTCAACCAAATACGCCATACCGCCAATCGACTCTAAGTCTCCGCGCTTATCAAGGCGCTCACCAATGGTTACCACATCAATCGGTTCCGACTCATCGGCCAGACGCGCAATCACGCCGAAAATTAGCTTATGTTCAGGGCGATAAAAGTCATCGGCAATGACCAATTCAGATACTTTTTCCCAAGCTTGTGGGTCCAGCATCAAGCCACCAACGACGGAGCGTTCGGCTTCAATGGAGTAAGGCGGTAACTTAATAGAAGCAACTTCAGAATCGTTTAATTGCACGTAAAAACACCCGAACCAGAA
The DNA here is from genome assembly GCF_003387375.1 of Marinomonas pollencensis. Lineage (GTDB taxonomy): Bacteria > Pseudomonadota > Gammaproteobacteria > Pseudomonadales > Marinomonadaceae > Marinomonas > Marinomonas pollencensis. The sequence goes on from NZ_QUNG01000001.1 coordinate 597,869, forward strand.
TAGTAAGAAAACAAAGGGGTTAGCTTATCATGCCCACAAAAAAAGGGCATCTTGCATTGAGCAAGACACCCTTTTTTATTGGTCAGTTTTCGTCGTAACGAATTACTGAGCAACCACTTCCAAAGTAACAGTAACAACCACTTCTGGGTGTACTTGAACGTCAACTTCGAAAGAACCTGTGTGGCGGATAGCGCCTTCAGGAAGACGAATTTCAGCTTTAGAAACTTCTACTTCTGCAGAAATTACTTCAGCGATATCGCGAGTACCGATAGAACCAAAAAGCTTACCTTCATCGCCAGCATTCGCTTCGAATTTGAAAGTTTTGCCTTCTAGTGTTTGAGCACGAGCTTCAGCAGCCGCTTTACGCTCTGCAGCTTGTGCTTCAAGTTCAGCACGACGCTCTTCAAAGCTAGCCAAGTTAGCTTTAGTTGCCATTACAGCTTTTTTGTTCGGAATCAAAAAGTTACGAGCATAACCTGGTTTAACGACTGCAACGTCACCAATACCACCTAGCTTGTTTACTTTGTCGAGTAGAATAACTTCCATCTCGATCACCTCTAATTAATCATTCGCTATCACTTGATGCTGGATGATTTATCTTGGATTCGCTCTCGAATATTCACAAAACTATCAATCACACTGAGTACGATTAATATGTTTGTAAAATAAACATTTAGAACAAAGAATCCCACAAGATAAAATGCAATCAGTCCAACAATCCCAATTCTTTTTTTTGCTAGAACACCATGTACTAATGCAATGCCAGGCAACACTAAGGCTGGTACAGCTGCTTGGGATAAAACAAGGTACGATCCTCCTAGGCTTTCACCTAGCAACACCATTGCACCCAAAACCAAACTAAACGCTATTGGCAGTCTTAGCTGATGAAATTCACTGCGCAATCCACCAGGATTGTAGAGCCCTGCTTGCCATTTTCGCGCTAAAAAAAGCGAAAAAACAGCAATCATCGCTTGAATAACGGACAAAGCCATTACCGCCTGATGAAATATAATACCCTTATCGGGTACCGTAACCCCTTCTGATGTCAAAACTCGATGAATCAGTGTGGTCACTAAATTCAGCATATCTGACATAAGCAAAGGCTGCAGGAAGGTGCTAATAACAGCAATAAAGCTGCCAACCATTAACACCCAACTCCATGACCTTGTTTCCCTGAGTAACCAGGCCAACAAAGTCACATCAATCAACACCATCAGTGCTGTTGCATCACCTTGGTATGTCCACAAGACAATTGCAGGCAAACATCCCCAAGCTAATACAGGTATTCCTTCTTTAACACCTTTACGAAGTACTACCAAGCCAATAATGGCGGCAGATATCCAGAACAGTAAGGGAATGATACTGAAAACAGCAACACCAATAATGGCATTGCGCGGACGTGTCATAACCCATTTAGCTAAAGCGCTCATTCTGGTACTTCGTTCCACCTATTAATTGAAGTGGCTATCAGTGTAAGGAAGCAATGCAATGTAGCGAGCGCGTTTGATAGCAGTCGCTAATTGACGCTGGTAACGTGCCTTAGTGCCAGTAATACGGCTAGGTACGATTTTACCAGTTTCAGTAACATAACCTTTCAGTGTTTCTAGATCTTTGTAATCGATCTCTTTAACGCCTTCTGCAGTAAAACGGCAGAACTTACGACGACGGAAAAAACGAGCCATGAGTATCTCCTAGTTCAAATAAATTAATCTTCAGATTCTTCAGAAGAAGTTTCTTCAGTAGTAGTTTCTGTGTTGCGCTCTTCACGTTGAGGAGCTGAACGGCGGTCTTCACGACCTTCAGAAGCTTTGATAGGAGAAACGTCAGTTACCGCATCTTTACGACGAATCACCAAGTTACGGATGATCGCATCGTTGTAGCGGAATGTGTCGTTTAATTCAGACAAAACACTGTCAGAACACTCAATGTTCATAAGAACATAGTGTGCTTTGTGAATTTTGTTGATTGGGTAAGCAAGTTGACGACGACCCCAATCTTCTAGACGGTGAACTTGACCACCATCTTCAGTGATTAGGTTAGTGTAACGCTCAACCATTGCTGGTACTTGTTCGCTTTGATCTGGGTGTACCAGAAAGACGATTTCATAATGACGCATTTAAGCTCTCCTTATGGGTTCTTAGTCTCCACGCTTCCCCTGTTAAAAAGCTGTGAGACAAGGAGTATTGATTTACAGGGACGCGAATTGTATAGCATAGCGCACAATAAATAAACATATTTGAGCGCATCTATTAAAGGATTTTTAACTCGTTTCGAGTCCTGCTCAGAATTCATCAAAGTGACGTCACCGAGGTGTACACTGCTAGGCATACTTGATATTCATTTACATAATATAGGCGTCTATTTATTATAAAAAATTTCTTCAGCTATTAAGGAAGCCGCGCCATGATCTCGCGCCATGACCTAGGGATATTTACTCTTGCACTACTGCCATTTTCGCCTGCCATTGCTCACGCTGATGGTGACTTTAGCTTAGGCGCTATGGGTATCTACTCAAGCTCCATCTACAAAGATACAGACAGCGATGTCAGCGCTCTTCCGTTTGTCGCCTATACTGGTGAACACCTCTATTTAAAAGGACCGGAAGTTGGCTATAACTTATTACCAAACCGCTCATATAAAAATATAGGCTTTGGCTTAGCCTATGATTTCGCGGCCTTTGATCCGGATGACTCAGACGATGAGAACATTCAAAAACTGGACGACCGTGACGGCAGTTTAATGGCTATAGTACAAGCTAAAATAGGCTTTTTTAGTGCAAAACTTGCTCAGGATGTAAGCAACACCCACAACGGCTATTACGCTCAAGTCAAAGCAGATTACCCAATTCAACTACAGCGCTGGCGCCTTCTGCCCTCGATTAGCTATCGATATTTAAGCGGCCAAATGAGCGATTATCAATTTGGCGTAAGCTCGTCTGAATCCGCCAGTACTGGGGGCGCTATTCGCGCTTATGATGCTTCCTCGACCTCCATGACTCGTCTAACGCTAAACAGTTTTTATCCCATTAGCCAATCACTTACACTCAATTTAAGTGCCACTTATGTGAAATATAACGACAATGTTTTAGACAGCCCTATCGTCGAAAAAGATCACAAAAGCATGGCTAGGGCTGGCATTATTTATCGATTTTAAGCAAAGTAAGCAAACGCTCTTGAACTAAGCATCTTATGCTTAGTTCAACCTTAGCAAAGCACAATAAAAATAAGGATATTACATGCCTGCTTTTGTTTATTTATTATTGCCAGTACTCTTCTGGTCTGGCAATTACGTTCTAGGACGTCTTACTGTTTCGGAAGGCATAGACCCTTTTACGATCTCATTTTTACGCTGGAGCATTGCCTGCCTCATCATTCTGCCTTTTGCGTATAAAAAAGTCTGGGCAGAGCGTTCGGTCATCATCAAACATTGGCCATTGCTCATATTGTTTAGCTGGCTGGGGATCTGCAATTACAACCTTTTCCTGTACCTAGGACTAACCTCTACCAGCGTCACTAATGCGGTGCTACTTAACGCCATCATCCCCGTTATTATTCTGATCACAGCGAGAGTATTACTTGGCAATAAAACCAGCGGAGTTCAGAATCTCGGCATCTTGTTATCGACCATAGGTGCCATTGTGATTATCAGCCGAGGCAGTCTCGATACTCTGCTGCATTTAACCATGTCACAGGGGGATCTATGGATTATTGCAGCCGCCATTAGCTGGGCGGTGTATTCGGTACTAATAGCAAAACGCCCAAAAGACATGTCACTCATTGGCTTTTTTACGACTACGGCTTTGGTCGGCACAGCCATTCAAGCGCCACTTTTTATCTTCTTTGGCAGCACTGCTCTCAACGAGCTATCAGTCACTAATTGGGGCACTCTTCTTTATATGGGGCTGTTTGCATCCTTGGCGGCATTTTTATGTTGGAATTTGGGCGTACATAAACTCGGCGCCGCTACCGCTGGCCAGTTCATTCACCTACTGCCGGTGTTCAGTATATCCCTTTCGGTTCTATTTCTAGGTGAAAGTCTGTACTTCTTTCATTACCTTGGCATGCTGTTAATTTTTTCAGGTATTTTTGTCGCCACCTTGCTCAACAAAAAACTTAGCATGCAAAAAGCCATCAAGCAAAGCTAACCACTTTGCTTTTTGGCCATTCGAGTACTTATAAGAATACTTAAAAATATCAACAACATACCTGCATATGCATACACATCTGGCAGATGCCCCCAGACGAGCCATCCCCATAAACCGCTGAATACGACGCCAGCATAACTTACAGGGGAAACCACACTCGCAGGGGCATAACTGTAAGCTTTGGTGTATAAGAACATGCCAACGTACAAAGTAATACTGACAACCGCCACCAACGGCCAAGCAGGCATAGGCAACAATAAGCTCTCCCCTTGCAGTAAAGCCAACCCCAAAGACAAACCTGCTGAGATTAAAAAATACACCATCATGGTTTCTTCACTGCTCACCTGGTGGGACAGCATCCGTGTTGTCACCATGGAAAACGCCAACCCAATGGCTGAAAGAAAACCAATTAAATGCCAAGGATTAAGTTGCTCTGGGGTCGGTTGAATAATACATACCACCCCAGAAAAACCAATAAGAAGAGGCAGCCAGCGGGATTTAGGGACACTCGTTTTATGCATAATCAGCACCACAAATGGCACACAAAGTGGTGCACAATAACGCAACAAAGTCGCCTCAACCAAGGGAATATGGTTTAGCGCCCAGTAATAAAACAAAAAACCTGTAAAACCACCAACACTTCGCAGAAAATGGATTTTCCAGATCGTCACCGATCGAGGTTGCCAGCGACCTCGCAACTGAGGATACAGAACCAGAACACAAAATAGGCTTTGCCAAAATACCAGCACAGGGACTGCGATACTAAGCTGAACCTGTTTCGCCACCACCCCGGTTAGCGACATAACGAACGCATAGGCAATGGTTAATAAAATGCCTTTTGTTAACCGTTGTTTTTCATCTAACCACTGTGACACTCAAACCTCTCTTTCATACTACGAGCCTACTCAAACTGTTGATTTAATCTCGGCTCATGATTTTTGCTGCTGCACGACAGCGCTAAGAAAGATGCGAATAAGCCCTCCTGCCTCGCAGATGGATAGAAGCATGCTGTTCACCATGAGCATCGAAATTGAATTGACCAGATGCTTAACAAAGAAGACAAGCCGTTAGGCCATACCCTTCGAAGCGACAACGACTTATTCCCCCCTTCGCTAATCATTGACCACACCTAAATAGCGGGAAAAAGTCTCAGGCAAGAGGTCTGAAGCTAAAACACTCGCCTCCTCATGAGCAACAACGCGACCACCAGCAATCAGCATTACTTGCCCGCCAACTTGCAACGCTTCAGCAGGTAAATGAGACACCAACACAGTCGTCAATTGAAATTGCTGAGTAACCGTATTGACTAAATTGAGCATCTCTTCTCGCAACATAGGATCCAAAGCACTGAATGGCTCATCCAATAATAAAATAGGCTTTTTACGCACTAGCGCTCTAGCGATTGCGACTCGCTGAGCTTGCCCACCAGATAACGCCTGAGGGTATTGATCTTGTTTAGCAATCAATTGGGTTTGCTCCAATGCCCAAGCCACTTTTCCCCGCTGTTCATCAGTTAGTCTCATCGATGGCTCAAGCCCAATCGCCACATTTTGCCACACAGTTAACTGGGGGAATAAATTGTCACTCTGAAATAAAGTGGATATTGGCCGCTCAAAAGGGGCTGATTTAGAAAAATCTTCCCCGAGATAAGATACACTACCACGGCCTTTTAAATAGCCACCAAGGAGATGCAGCAAGGTACTTTTACCTTCTCCACTGGCCCCCAACAATGTCGTCATTCCTGGGCTAATAGAAACTTCATAAGCCGCATGAAACTGCTCCCAGTCGTATTGGAGATCAATCTCTAACATCTGGCTTCCCCCCGATAATTCGTGTTGCAAGATAAAATAAAATGAGGCAAAGAGAAATCAGTATTACCGCAACACACGCGCCCTCTTCTAACCGATAAGATCCCACCAGCTGAAATAAATAAAGAGGTAAAGAAACCAAGCCTTGGCTGCCAAATAATGCAATGACCCCCATATCCCCTAACGACAATAGCAACGCGTAGCCAATTGCTTGGGCAACACTTTTGCGGATCAAAGGCCATTCAATGAGCAAACGAGACCAACCATAAATGCCCAAACTCGAATACAGGTTACGATAACGCTTCTCCTGCTGATATAACACGGGCATTAGTACTCTTAGCACAAAAGGCAACGCCATCACGGCATTCACCCAAACCACAACCCAATAACTAGACTGAAAGCCAAAGCCTAAACTGCGCAACCAAAGAAACAACCCTGTTGCGAACACCAAGCCTGGCACCATCAATATGATATTCCCTAAGTGCTCAATCTTAGAGGGCAAAAGCCCCCACCAGCCGCGCCCCATAGCAGTACGAGCCAACACTCCAAAACAGCCCCCTAGCAACACACTTAACGCGGCGGCGGGAAGCGCTATAGATAAGGATACCCACATTGCTTTCTGGGTCGCCGAGGCGAGTAATGTGGGCAAAAACTGCGAAGAAAAAATAGGATCAAAAATCGCCAAAAAAGGTGGCAACACCAACAACAAAGCCAACAACATAGCCGTTATATCAAAACAACGCGCCACCACAGAGTCTTTCACAAAATAACATTGCGCTTTCAATAAGCTAACGTCCTGTTGATTTTTCGGCGCGACTTTATAAATCAAAATGGCGACCAGAGTACAAATTGCCACTTGTAACAAGGATAGAAAACTGGCTTTATCCAGGTCAAACTCAAAACGCAGGGCTTGATAAATCGCTACTTCCAGGGAGCTCGATTTCGGCCCGCCCCCCAAGCTTAACACCACGGAAAAGCTGGAAAAACAAAGCATAAAAATCAACACAAAAGCGCCGGGCAACACTTTTTTCAAATAAGGCCATTCAATAAGACGAAAGGAAGTTCCCCTTGAAAAACCTAATTGCGACGCCAGCCGCCATTGAGCAGAAGGAATCAAACCATAGCCCTGGATCAATAACCGCACCGCCAATGGCATATTGAAAAAAACATGGGCCAATAAAATACCAAGCAAGCCATAAAGAGGAACCGAAATTCCGAAACTACTGGTTAGCCAACCGGAACGACCATAGACGACGACAATACCTAAGATAGCAACAATAGTCGGCACCACCATAGACACAGCAAATAACTGCAACAGCAGATGCTTGCCTCTAAATTCTCGATGACTTAGGCAAGAAGCAACGGGCACGGCAATCAGCAAGCTAAGCACGCTACTTAACAAAGCCTGCCACAACGAAAAGCGAATAATTCGCCACAGATAAGAGTCTTGTAAATACCCCCACCATTGTGTCAGGTCCATATGATGTAAAAGAGCCGCCAAACTGGCGGCTCCAACAAGAGTAAAAACCAACACACCAAACAAGGCGGGAAACAGCCGCACCCCTTGGCGTAAAGTGGAAAAGCGTATCGGCATTAGCGCGTCGTTGCCTCAAGCCACTCGTTTATCCAAGCTTTACGATGTTGTGCCACATCGCCGGCAGACAAAGTAAGCACCTTGGTTGGCTTAGGCAAGGCACTAAACACGGCAGGCAATGGCTCTGCCAGTGGCACAACCGGGAACATCCAGTTGCCAGTAGCAATAGTCGATTGGAAACCAGGGGTTAAAATAAACGCCATAAACTGCTTAGCAAGCTCTGGATGAGGGGCATTTTTTAACATAGCTGCCACCTCGACCTGAGGGTAAAACCCTTCACTGGCTGGCGCGGCCTTATATTGAGTTTTACCTTCTGCTACCACATGATAAGCAGGTGATGTGGTGTAACTTAGCACCACATCGGATTCGCCTTTCAAGAATAAACTGTAGCCCTCATACCAGCCCTTGGTCACGGTTACAGTATGCTTAGCAAGAGTCGCCCAGGCATCAGCCGCTTTGTCACCATATACGGACTTCATCCAGAGCAATAACCCCAACCCCGGCGTGCTGGTTCTTGGGTCTTGATAGATCACTCGCAGATTTTGGTTTTCAACAATCTCTTTCAAACTGGCTGGCGGTGTTTCTAGGTTTGTTGAATTATAAATAAAAGCAAAATAGCCCTGATCAAAAGGAACAAACACAGAATCCTGCCAAGGCTGAGGCGTATTAACATGGCTTGTATCGACCCCAGAATCTACCAATAAGCCTGTTTGTTTCGCTTTTTGCATTAAATTCAGATCAAGCCCTAAGACAACATCGGCTTGGGAGGCACGGCCTTCCAACTGCACTCTTGATAAAATACCCACGGAAGAATCAACCGTGACAAAGTTCAGTTCACAATCACATTGCTTCTCGAAGTTGGCTTTGATTTTTGGCCCAGGTCCCCAATCAGAAGCAAAGGAATCATAGGTATAAACATTCACAGTCTCTGCAAATGCGCTATTCGAAAAAGACAATAAAGCGCCGACCATTACGCCAGCGGTCAAGGAAAACTTATTCATGGTGTCGCTCCTATAAAATGAGCGGCGTACAGGGAAATGGCAAGAGAAGAGCTTGCTACCTCAATTCCTACGCCAGCATAATCTGGATCAGGTTCAATGGGTTAGCAAAGCGCTTCTCAGTTCCAGTCAAAATACAACCAGAACACCCCATGAGATAATGATGTAGATATTGTAAAGAGTCGTTTAGCGGAAGTCTATTTCTGCCAGAACCCGCGTCACAGCCCCCTGATTTTGCTGAGCAAAACGCAGCGCGGCTTGCCCCAACCGATGACATTGGCTGTGCTTTCCTGCCAACGAAATAACGACCTCCTGTAAATGCTCCCCATTTTTACAACGAATCGCACCATGATGCTTAATCAAGAGCTCAGTAATATCGGCAAAGTTAAAGGTATAAGGCCCCACTAAGGTTGCGCGGGCTAACAAGGCAGGCTCAATGGGGTTATGTCCGCCACGCTTTACTAGGCTCCCCCCAACAAAGGCTAAATCAGCGGCCTGATAATAGTGCATCAGCTCACCCATAGAGTCGCCAATAACCACATTGTAGGCGTACCAATCTTTAGGTTCGACTTCACTGCGCAGTGCCACTTTAGAAAAGTATTCTGCCGCTAACTGATAAACACTTTGAAAGCGCTCGGGGTGACGCGGCACAAGAATCAGCAAGGCATCTGGATATTTTTCCAGCAGCGCTTGATGAGCTTTTAATAATGACTCATCTTCACCGTTATGAGTGCTGCCTGCAGTCCACACAAAGGAACTCGACATTTGACGATGCCAATTTTGCTCTGCAACAGCATCAGGTACGCTAAGATCAAATTTGATACTGCCTGTGACCAACACCCCACTCGCCCCTAATGCTTCAAAGCGCTCTGCGTCTGCTTGAGCATGCGCTAGAAAACGGTCAGGCAAACTCATGAGACGCTTAGATAAACGAGGAAATCGTTGGTACTGTTTAAAGGAGCGCTCGCTTAAGCGCGCATTAACAATGTTAATACGCAAACCTTTACGTTTTGCTTGCTGCAACAGGTTAGGCCAGAGCTCAGTCTCGACGATCAACAAATGCTCGCACTCTAGTTGCTTTAACGCCCGCTTAACCGCGCCGCGCCAATCCATTGGCAAGTATCGATGAATTGCGAACGGAAAGGTTGCTGCTACCTGTTCCGCTCCTGTCGGTGTCATGGTGGTAATCAAAATGGGCTTATCTGGGTACTTCTCAAGCCATTGAGCCACCAATGGCCGTACTGCTAAAACCTCTCCTACCGATGAACAATGCAGCCATAGACCCGCTTTCACCGGCTGCCAAAAACCAAACGCTTCTCGGGCTCGGTAGGCTGGATAGTTTTTCCTAAAACGCCGTACCTTCACCAAGATAAGCGGCGTTAACAACAGCAATAATAGACGATAAAGCCACATAATTATTCAGCAACATCACTAAACTGCTGGTTATGAAGCTTGGCATACGCCCCATTCATTGCCAGCAAATCACTATGGGAACCCTGCTCCACAATCTGACCATGGTCAACAACCGCAATAATATCGGCGTTTTCGATGGTGGATAATCTGTGTGCAATCGCAATGGTTGTACGATTCTCCATTAGGGTATCTAAAGCTTGCTGAATCGCTCGTTCAGATTCTGTATCCAACGCCGATGTCGCTTCATCAAGGATTAAAATAGGGGCATTTTTAAGAATCGCTCGTGCAATTGCAATACGCTGACGCTGACCACCAGAAAGCAAAACACCATTCTCACCCACTAGGGTTTTCAAGCCCAACTCCAACTCTTGAATAAAGCCCCAAGCATTTGCCGCTTTTGCAGCCTTAATAACCTCTTCTTCGGTCACTGTTTTAAGGCATCCGTAGGCAATATTATCCTGAATCGTGCCATTAAAAAGCACCACTTGCTGATTTACCAAAGCAATGTTTTTACGCAGATCATCCAATAGGTAATCATTGATGTTTTCACCATCAATGAGCAGTTGCCCATCGTTTACATCGTAAAAACGTGGTATCAAGTTCGCCAAGGTGGATTTACCACTACCAGAGCGCCCAACCAGTGCGAGCTTCTTACCCGCTGGTAGAGTAAGGTTTATATTATTGAGTGCCATTTTATCAACACCAGCATAACCAAAACTCAATCCATGCCAGCTAATGTCACCTTTTAGTCGATCAACCGCTTTGTTACCTGTGTCTTTTTCACTGTCCAGATCCAAAAAGGCAAAAATACTCTGCGCTGCCGCAATCCCTTTTTGCAAAATGCTGTTCACCGACGTTAACTGACGCATTGGTTTACTCAGCATGCCCGCAGCACCAATAAAAGCGACAAAGTCCCCTGCCGACATGCTGGCAGAAATAGTCGGCTCTAATGCCATCCAAATTAATGAAGACAGGGAAATCGCCACTATGAATTGAATAATAGGGACGTTTAAGGCCTTGGTTAATTCCATTTTCAGTTGGGAACGACGGTTTTCTTGAGCCGCCTTACGAAAGCGTTCGGTCTCATATTCATTGCCACCAAAAATCTTAATGACCTCATGACCTTTAATAGCTTCTGATGCCACATCCGTCACACCACCCATCGCGTTTTGTATTTTTAGGCTTAGCTTACGAAAGCGCTTTGAGGCATAACGAACCACCAAAGCAATAAAAGGGATCACAATCAAGAACAACAAAGACAAACGCCAGTTGATGTATAACATATACCCTAGCAAGCCAATGACCGTTAACCCTTCGCGTAAAATCACTTGAATTGCTTGGGTTACAGAATCTATCACACGCTCTGTATCGTAAGTCAGTTTTGCTAACAAACGGCCACTGGGCATGCTATTAAAATAGCTGGATGGCAAAGTCACCATTTTATTAAACATGCTGGTACGCAGGTCAAACACCACATTATTCGCCACTTTTGCCATGCAGTAGCTACCTAAAAAGGTACCTACACCACGCACTAAAAAGACGCCTAAAATGGCCAGTGGAATTAATGCTCTACCTTCAACCACAGTGCCATTCGACACCACATCTACAATATACTTAAGCAATGCAGCTAAAGCAGGCTGCATAGAAGAATATAAAATATAGCCAAAGACACTTAACAGAAAAAACGCTATCGATGGCCTAACATAGCCTAACAATCTGAAATAGAGTGACATTCCTGATGCGACTTGTTGTTGTTTATTCACACTCAATATCTCTTTGTCTTGCATTTAAAGATTTGCCTTTTCAATAATGGAGGTTGTTGAATAGCCATCAACAAAGGTCAATACTTTGACCTCACCACCATGGGACAACACATGTTCTGCGCCAACGATGCTTTCTATGGTGTAATCCCCACCCTTGACTAAAACATCTGGGCTAAGTGCTTCGATTATTTCTTTTGGAGTATCTTCATCAAACCAAGTTACCCAATCGATCGCACCAATGCCTTCTAACACAGCCATGCGGTGTTCTAAGTTATTAATAGGTCGCTTCTCGCCTTTTAAACGCTTTACTGAAGCGTCCGTATTGACGGCAACGATCAAGCGATCTCCCAGCGCCTTGGCCTGTTTCATATAAGCCACATGCCCTGGGTGTAGAATGTCAAAACAGCCGTTGGTAAAAACGACTTTTTCGCCACTAATTTGTGCCAATTTAATTTGCTCTAAAACCTTTTCAGGGGATAACACGCCAAAATTAGTAGTGCGATTTCGCTGGTACATTATGGCGTCTAGTTGTTCGGCATTAATGGACGCGGTCCCTAATTTGCCCACCACATAGCCTGCCGCTTGATTAGCATACTCTACCGCATCAATAAAACGCTGGCTGGTAACATACACGGCGGTTAGCACTGCCACGACGGTATCGCCCGCCCCGGTGACATCAAACACTTCCTTGGCGGCTGTCGCTAAGGAAAACGGTGCTTTATTATCGCTAAGCAGTATTAGCCCATCTTCGCCACGAGTGACTAATAAAGCCTTCCAGCCAAACTGTTCCCGTAACGCTTTGGCTTTTTCTTCTAGCTCTTTCACTGAATGACATTTACCAACGATGTTCTCAAACTCTAGTAAATTAGGCTTTACTAATGTCGCCCCTTTGTAGATAGAAAAATCATCGCCTTTTGGGTCGATAAAACTGGGCACCTTGGCGTCATTTGACAACTGTATCAATGTTTGAACATCGGCTAGGCAGCCTTTGGCGTAATCAGAATAAATGACAGCGTCCGTGTTCGGTAAGCACTCTTTGACCATGGCGGCCACGGCATCATTTTGCGACAAACTGTCTTCGCGCTCTTCAAAATCCAAACGAATCAATTGCTGATGACGGCTCATTACTCGCAATTTGGTGATGGTTGGTAAGCGATCAGAATAAACAAAACGGCAACGCACGCCTTCTGCTTCCAAACAACGACTCAACACCTCGGCATTTTCATCTTTACCGACAACCCCAATTAAGGTCACGGCAACGCCTAACTTAGCAAGTCCAAGGGCAACATTGGCTGCGCCACCGGGTCGATCTTCGATATTAGAGACCTTAACCACCTGTACTGGCGCTTCTGGAGATATTCGTGAAGTACCACCATGCCAGTAGCGATCTAACATAACATCGCCCACTACGAGGATGTGTTTATCCTTAAAATTTAAATATGAAGAGTTCATAGTCACATAATAATCGATTTTTGAGAGCGCTCATCCTATCATACTCACTCAATAAGTTGGACATAACGACATCACAAGTAATAAGGCAAATTTACTCATGCTTAATTCTCCCTTAACTTCCTGTAAAAGCTTTCTTTTTGATCAGCTGCTCGCCAATTGGGCAAAGCATGGCATAGACCAAGAATTGGGCTTTAGCTACGAGAGCATGAATCACGATTGGAGTAGAAACCAAGTAGGTCGCGTGCGCTTATTAACCCAGTGCCGCCAACTGTATACCTTTAGCCATGCGGTAAGCATGGGCGATAATGAGCAATGGCGAGCCAAACTATTGCCTTTGTTCGATTTTATTATTGAGCACTACTTCCAAGATGAACGCTGGATCTTCTCGCTCAATGACGATCTCAGCATAAAAGACACCCAATCCGATGCGTATGCTTTGGCGTTTGTTTTATTGTCTTTTAGCCATTATTACACGCTCACTAAAGACCCGCGCGCACTCTCTCTTATGCATAAAACCCATATTTTCTTAATGGAAAATATGCAAGCAGCTTCAGGCGGATTTTACGAAGCCTTCCCGGTGGACCCAGAGCAATTACGCCGCCAAAACCCCCATATGCATTTGTTGGAAGGTTATATTGCAGCTTACGATGCAACCCAAGATGACACTTACAAAGCACAAATAAGCGCATTACTTAAGTTAGCGCTGAAGCATTTTTACGACAAAAAAACAAAAACCTTACGAGAGTTTTTCACTCTCGATTGGCACCCTCACCCTACAACAGGCAACCAAGTTGAGCCTGGACACCACTTCGAATGGGTATGGCTACTCTTTCAGGCCAACAGAATTCTCCCGAATTCCGAGTATACCGAATTAGCTCAACAGCTCTGGCGCACCGCTACACGCTATGGCTTTGCCAGTAATGGTGGCCTTTACAACCAAATCGACGGCAATAGTTACCAGCCCTTAGACGAGGAAAAGCGCATTTGGCCAATTACTGAATACTTAAAAGCCATTACCGTCATGCCAATTGGTAAGGAAGAAAAAGTGCTACGCTTTACTGAAGCGCTCAATTTCCTTCAAAATCATTATTTTATAGAGAATGGCCGTTGGAATGAGTACCTTAAAGCTAACAATCAGCCGAAAGACTTCCCACTGCCTGGCACCAGCAGCTATCACATTTTTCTCGGCCTCGCCGAAGTGATAAGATGGCAACAATCTCATTCCGACTTGACTCTCTAAGGAAGCACAATTTATGTATATCGTAACTGGCGGCGCTGGTTTTATCGGCAGCAACATAATTAAAGCCTTAAATAACAAGGGTATCACTAACATCCTTTTGGTAGACGATCTAACTGACGGTAAAAAATGCCTTAACTTATCCGACTTAGATATCGCCGATTATATCGACATGTACGATTTCTTAGAGGCCATAAAAAATGACACTCTAGGCATCAAACCAACCGCTGTTTTTCATGAAGGTGCGTGCTCTGCTACTACTGAGTGGAATGGTAAATACGTTATGGACGTTAATTACCAATACTCGAAAGCCGTATTGGATTTTTGTTTAAAACATGGCGCGCCTTTCTCTTATGCCTCTTCTGCTTCTGTTTATGGCTCTGGCCCTGTATTTGAAGAGTCCCGCGAGAACGAAAAGCCATTAAACATGTACGCCTACTCTAAATTTCAGTTCGATCAGTATATTCGTGCCGTATTGCCTACAGCGAAAAGCCAAATTGTTGGCTTTCGCTATTTTAATGTTTACGGTCCTCGTGAGCAGCATAAAGGCAGCATGGCCAGCGTTGCTTTCCACTTACGCAACCAAGTTCTCGAAGGTGAAAACCCAAAATTGTTTGGCGCTTACGACGGTTATGAAGCCGGCGGACAAAGCCGTGATTTCATTTACGTAGAAGATTTGGTTAATACCAAATTGTGGTTTATGGATAACGCTGATAAATCCGGTATTTTCAACCTAGGTACCGGCAACGCTGAGCCCTTCCGCACTATTGCTGAAACTGTTATTGGGCATTATGGAAAAGGCGAGATCGAATACATTCCTTTCCCAGAACACCTAAAAGGTGCGTATCAGAGCTTTACTCAAGCCGATATCACCAAACTACGTGACGCGGGTTACCCTGGTAGTTTCCGTGGACTCGCCCAAGGTGTACAAGACTACCTGACATGGCTTGATACAAATGGCTAAATACTTAATTGTCGGTCCTTCGTGGGTCGGCGACATGGTGATGGCTCAAAGCCTCTTTATTACGCTGAAAGAGCGTGATAAAGAGGCCATTATTGATGTTATTGGGCCTAACTGGTCATCGCCTATTCTCGCTAGAATGCCCCAAGTTCGTAATGCCATCACGTTACCGACTGGCCATGGCGAATGGGGCATCAGCACCCGCAGAAAACTGGGTAAATCGTTACGTTCCGAGCACTACGATCATGCCATCGTCATGCCTCGCTCATGGAAATCAGCACTGGTGCCGTTTTTTGCTAAAGCCAAACATCGTGTTGGCTTCACTGGTGAGCAGCGCTATATTTTGCTCAATGAACGTCGCAAGCTGGACAAAGAAGTCTTAAACCAGACGGTAAAGCGCTTTACCTCTCTAGGGCTGCCTAGTGATGAAGCTTATCCGCCTAAGCAGCTTCCCAATCCAGCATTACGTGTTGACCCCGACAATCAAAAAGCCTTGTTTGCCACCTACCAGCTAGCCAAGCGACCGGCTATTGCTTTGATGGCTGGAGCCGAATTTGGCCCCTCCAAACAATGGCCTATCGCCTACTTTCATGACCTTGCCAAACAAGCAATCCAAGCAGGCTATCAAATTTGGGTCTTAGGCGGTCCTAAAGACGCAGAAGATGGCGATCAGATTACCCGCGGATTAGGGGAGTTTGCCTTTAACCTATGCGGCAAGACCAAGTTAGTGGATGCGATCGACTTGCTTGCCGCAGCAGAAAAAGCGGTCAGCAACGATTCTGGGTTAATGCATGTTGCCGCTTCTGTTGGCACCGAAGTTCATGGTATTTATGGATCTACCAGTGAGCTCTTCACACCTCCGCTGACAGAAAACAAGACCATTCATAACTTACACCTAGAATGTTCTCCATGCTTCAAACGCAATTGCCCTCTTGGCCACACCAACTGCCAAAACCAATTAACGCCTGACTTAGTTGCGAAATCTGTGCTGTCATGACGAATATAGTATTGCTCAGAAACAGACCACATTTTGGCGCGCAAATTACCGCTATTCCTGCGCTGCGCTTTTTTAGCCAACACTGCTGTAACGAAGAACCGCTAACGCTCCTTTCGAGACACAATGTTGGCTGGATTTTTAAGCAGCTGCCTTGGGTAAAAGACTGCCACCACTCTGAAAGCTATCTAGCTGAGCTCAAAGCGTTAAATACAAGTAACAATCTGCTGAACCTAAGACCCAGCAACCGGTTTCCCGTGTTGCTTTATAAAACCATTAAGAATGGACAAATCTTTGATTTCGTAAACAGTGATTTCGCCGGACTATCGTCCCATCAATATGGCATATTAGATGATGAAGAGTACCGCGCTCTAAACTATCTTAAGATCTTTACTAAAGACGAAAAAGAACTCTCTAAAGCTCTAGCGGCGCCATTTTTCGAACTCGCTAAAACCTCAGACTTAAGCATTGATATTGATTCAATCAATATTTTAGTCATGCCCGGCAGTGGTGGGGGCGAGCACAAAAAATGGGGGTTATTAAACTTTCTGCAAACAGGCAAAAACATTGCTCAATCATTCGCTAAGCCATGCAATCTTCACGTGCTGCTTGGTCCAGATGAGAAACAAGAAATCGAGCATATGAATCGCTTAGTCAACACTGACGAAAGACTGTTTGTACACACCGCCTTGCCCCTCAAGGAGATCACTAAACTGGTCTCTCTTTGTGATCTAACCATTGCCAATGATTGCGGTCCATCTCATATTGCCCAATGCATGCAAAAACCCTATATAGGACTTTTTAGGGAACCCAACCCTGAATGGTTTTTAGCGCATTCAAAATCCATTAAAGTAACACCTAATAACAATCAAGACGTTAAAACTATCAGCGTTGAACTGATAACAAAACACGCTACTCATTTATTAAAGCATTCCGATTAAAGAGCCCCATATGAAAATCTCAGGCAACATCATTACCCTTAACGAAGAGCAAAACATCGCCGCCTGTATACAGTCTATGCAGGAAGTTTGTGATGATATTGTTGTGGTTGACTCAGGCAGTACAGACAACACGGTTGAAATCGCGAAAAGCTTAGGAGCAAATGTTGTTCACCAAGCCTATTTAGGTGATGGCATCCAAAAAAATGTTGCCCTCTCTCACACTAAGCACAACTGGGTTCTTAGCCTAGACGCAGATGAACGCCTAACACCCGAAATGTCTCAAGCCATCGCTCAATTAGATTTGTCTTCAGCCACTGTAGAAGGCTTTTCATTTCGCCGTCAAAATATGATAGGTAGCCGCTGGATCAAGCAATGCGGCTGGTACCCTGATCGCTGCATTCGCCTTTACAACACCGACAAAACACGCTTTGCGGATGTTAAGCAACACGCCAGTGTACAAGCCAAATCGGTTCAAGACATCAATGCTGACATAGTGCATTTTTCTTTTAAAAATATCGGTGAGTTGTTCGCGAAACCAGGCCGCAACTTCAGTGGCCGCGCCGCAAAAATTATGTACGCCAAAGGCAAAAAAGCGAACGCTTTCTCCCCTTTTCTACACGGTTTAAACGCATTTATTCGCAAATATATTTTTCAGCGCGGCTTTCTCGGTGGGGTTGATGGCATGACAGTAGCACTCAGCTCCGCTATCAATAGCTATTTGAAGTATGCAAAATTACTTGAATATCAGCGCGACCCAAGTGTCACCAAGCAAGACGACTTTAACAATATCTGGTAATCAACTAGGCTGCTTATTTTGACAAAACAACTTACCGTAATGCACGTTAACCTTGCCAAAGGGTTTCGTGGTGGCGAAAGGCAGACTGAGCTGTTAATAACAGCTCTAGCCAAGCATTTTGATGTGAAGCAAATTGTCGCGTGTCGAGGCGATTCCCCTTTACGAAATAGATTAAAGGAGGTCAAAAATGTCAGTTTTTTGACCGCCAACCATCAGCTTGATGGCCACCTTTCAGCACCGAGAGTGGATGTTGTACACGCCCATGAGGCAAAAGCGGTCCACTGGGCTTATCTTCATAAGCTAATACGTAAAACACCCTATATTCTAACTCGGCGCGTTGATACTCCCATCAAAGACAAGTGGTCAAATACTCAGTCTTACCAACATGCTTTTGCTCGGGTGGGTATTTCAACATTAATCAGCGACCATATTCGAGATAAGGGCTGGGGAGTCGTTGAGCAAATACCAAGCACTTTGGCCCATCTAAAACGCAACAAAGAAGAAGGAGAGGCATTCAGATCCCTCTTTCCAGGCAAAACCATCATCGGTCACGTAGGCGCTCTTGTGGATCGCCATAAAGGTCAGAAGGTGCTAATCGATGCCGCCGCTAAACTAGCAACAAGCCACCCTGAATTTCAGTTTGTTCTCTTTGGTAGCGGAGCTGATGAAGACGAACTCAAAGCGTATTCTGGTAATCTCCAAAACGTAACTTGGATGGGGTTCAAGCCAAATATTGGTGATTATTTACCCTTTTTTGATCTCTTTGCGTTTCCATCAAGGAACGAAGGTTTAGGCTCTACCTTATTAGATGTCATGGATGCAGGCGTCCCTATCATTGCTTCTAATGTTGGAGGGATCCCCGACATCATTCTTGATCAGGAAACAGGTTTATTGGTGCCGCCTAATGACAGTGATGCACTCAAAAATGCCATTCTGTCACTGCATAATGACCAAGCATTACAACAATCATTGGTCTCTGGAGCGACTCGTCGCCTCAGTAATTATACACCCAAAAAAATGGCCGAGCGCTATTTAGCCCTATATAAAAAAGCACAGTAATACCCCAAGAGGGTAAATATAAAAGTTATGCATTTTATATTTACCCTACCTTTATTTGTTTGCTTTTTGTTTATCTTAAAAGAAAAAAATAAACAAATAAAATTAGGATTGTCTAATTCCATTTTTTTACTGCGAACTTTACTGATTTATAGAAAAAAATGACTATTATTAGCGATACAATAGTGTCGATTTGCCTAATCCTGAGAATAAAATGAACAACGTCATCGAAAAAATCAACAATAGCTTAAACTTACAAATGGGATTGGTAGTCCCCCCTGCCTCTCATCGCGAAGAGACACAGACACTAACCCAAAAGATTCTATTAAAGACAGAGCAGCTACCGGTGTTTTTAAACATTATCAAAAACGGCTGCCGTGAAAATGCTCTCAGCTTTGTTTTCGATAACAAAAGCCCCCACAACAAACTTCTGACCCTGATCACGCCAAGCTCAGAAGAGATTGCAATATTTCACATTATGCTTTCGAATAAAGGGCTATCTAACCCGCTAATCGAAAGTAACGAAGCTCTTACAGGTAACAGGAAAACACGTTTTCCTGTTACCCAGCTACGTCGCCATAAGTTGCTCACTAACAATTTCATTAGTTTAATTGGACCCGATGGCGTGGGAAAAACCACAATATCTTCTGCCATTCAACAAGCCATTCCCGCTAAAACATTTCGCTATAAAAGAACTTATCGCCGCTCTTTTATCTATAAAGCTCTTTATCTTTTGCGCAGAAGAAAACAATTACAAAAAAATGATTACGATGATCTTTACCCCAACAAGGTCTTAATCACCTCTTTATTGCGCCTTTATGTTCATTCGCTCTCCTCTTTTTTGTCGAGGAAAACCATACTCTGCGATCGCTATAGCAATGATAACCTTGCCTCCCAGCTAAGAGCGAAAGAACCCGCTAAAGCCAGTTCAAGAATGCTTCGTAAAAGTAGGTTTATACCTGCACCTAAAACAATTATTCAATTAGATGCTCCAGCCGAAACCATTTTATCAAGAAGAGCTGAACTTTCTGAAGACACGATTAACTTTTTAAGTGATTTCTATTTAGAAAGCTCTGTTCTTATCAAACCTAAAAAGTTCATCTACCTCAACACAAACATCCCCTTTGAGCGAACACAAAAACTTGTATTAAAACTACTTTCCATATAGTGCTAACACTATCGATGGCAGAAAAAAAGCGAATGAAATGTGAAGGTAATTAGAAACCTTAATCTATCAACCTAAAAAAAATGAAAAATAAATAAAAAAAATTTAACATAGCTGTAACGAAAACATGCTTTAAGGTGGAATTTTTATGTCTTCATTCAGCTTGGCCTTAGATCAACCTCTTCTCCTTAAAGAATCTGACTTTATAGGCAAGGGAAACGAGCGGGCTTGCTATACGAACCCCCTTAATGAAAAGCTCTGCGTGAAAGTGCAGAAAAGATCCCATAGAAGCCAAAATAAAATAGAAAAGTACTATTACACAAAGTTAAAAAAACGAAAAAACCTATCCCCTTTTATTTCCAAGTATTATGGTGAAGTAAGCACCAACATGGGTGAAGGCCTAGTATTTGAAAAAGTAACCGATCTCGATGGCAGCTCCAGTCAATCCATTTATGCGCTGCTAAAAAGTAAAATCATCAGTGAAGCAGAAGCCAGAGAAATTCTACGCACCGTTTTTAAAGACCTATACAAAAACGCGATTTTATTGGGTGATGTCACAAAAGATCAGATTCTTTTGCAAAAAACAGAAAACGGCTATATTCCTAAAATTATCGATGGCTTAGGCACTCGCCGCTATGGCCTTAAACTTTTTCTGGTT
This sequence comes from Marinomonas pollencensis, assembly GCF_003387375.1. Lineage (GTDB taxonomy): Bacteria > Pseudomonadota > Gammaproteobacteria > Pseudomonadales > Marinomonadaceae > Marinomonas > Marinomonas pollencensis. The sequence continues at coordinate 618,849 of NZ_QUNG01000001.1, forward strand.
AGCAATTTCAAGTCATTTGCTCGATTTAAACTAGTCAAACGCTGGAAAACCCTAGAGCATGCTTTAGGCATATAATGCCTTATTATATAGGGCGTAAGGTTCTTTTTTACGCCCTTCTCTAGAAAAATGGAATGGGCCTTCCTTTTAGATTAGTGGCCTACACTAGTCATCTTGGTGTATAGATATCAATGAAGACAGAGCCCTCTTTATTTCCCTACCTCCCCATAAAAATTCCCGTGTAAAAAATACATAGTCAAACGCTGTATTTAAAACTACTCTAAAAGGAAACAACACGAGGAGTTCTCTATGAAGTTTGAACTGGTTGATCGTCAAGGTTATATCCCCGACCTAAACTATGGTGAAGCTGGACAGGAGTTAGCGTGTTTTGTCCCTTCAGACTACACCTTTAAACAAGTCTCCTATCACAGTGGCGAAGGTGAGGTGTCTATCGATAACCATCTTTGGCAGTTTTTTTTCACCCAAGAAGGCATTGGTGTGCGGTTACTCGATGGCATAGTGTCACTCAAAGAGGCGGAGACGTTTATTCTTGCAGTGAAGTCTCATATCTGGGGTGATGCCCATCAACAAGTGCAAACTTTCTTAGCCGGTGTGACACCTAAATAGAGCCACCCACACAAAAAGCCGTCGCTGGCAAACACGACGGCTTTTACTGACTTTACGTATCCATCTTAGCAGCACGCAGCATTCGCTTCGCCCATTGACTCCAGGAACCAACATATACCTGCTTCACGTCCAATCCCGCGTAGTTCATAGCAAGTACGTTGTGACAAGCGGTGATACCAGAACCACAGTAATGCACCAAATTTTCACCTTCTACTAACACGCTATTCCACTCGCTCACTAACGCTTCTTTTGCTTTAAAGACACCCGTTTCGGTGAGATTTTCAGAAAACGGACGATTCAAGGCCCCTGGAATATGCCCCGCTATAGGATCTATTGTTTCATTTTCTCCTTGGTAGCGATCTTGGCCACGAGCGTCCACCAGCAAAAAGGAACTTAACGCAAAGTTCTCAACAATTTGCTGCTCTGTAATTTGCCAAGGGAAAGACACTTTAAAGCGATAAGGCGATGGCTTGGATTGCTGATTACCCCTTTTGACTGCAAAACCTTGCTCTCGCCAGGCTTGTATTCCGCCATCCAACACCCTAACATCAACCCCCTGTTGAGCCAGCATCCACCAAGCGCGAGCGGCTATTGAACCTCCCATATCATCATAAACAATTACCGTAGAATTAGGCTCTATTCCCCATTCCTGTAATTGGTCAGCAAACACCTCAACATCTGGTAAAGGATGTCGACCTGTCCATTGTGATTCGCTTCCAGCAAGTTGCAGATGAACGTCTACAAAGATGGCTTGCGGTATATGGCCTTGGGCGTATTCTTCCCTACCTTTATCCAGATTTGTTAAATAAAAGCGACAATCAAGAACAATCGTCTCTTGTTGCTCAAGAGCCAACTTAAGTCCAGTGGCATCAATTAACGTATTTAACGGCATATTTCTCCCTTATCATTCATTTATCAGGCAAAATTCGTCTGTCTATCTTTATAAATCTACTTTGATTAAACAGTTTTTGCTAATATCCCGCCTTAACTTTAACACCTCAATTGAGCTAAAAATGATCCGTATCGACCTATTACTTACAGAGCAAGGCTTGGCTAAATCCCGCTCTCAAGCGCAAACCTTTATCAGTGAAGGCCGAGTGTCTTTTCTGCAAGGAAATAAGTGGATCATTGCAACCAAACCCAGTATTAAACTCGACCCTCAATGCGAACTTAACTTAGTCGCTGACGATGCTGACCGTTATGTTTCCAGAGGGGCGCTCAAGTTAGAAGGTGCACTGAAGCACACTCAGTTAGATATTTCTGGGTTTCATGTTCTAGATGTAGGTCAATCCACTGGTGGCTTCACCGATTGCGCACTTCAGCATAATGCAAAAAAAGTCGTTGGCATTGAAGTGGGCCATGATCAATTAGATAAACGCTTACGTAAGGCTGAAAATGTAGTTTGCTTAGAAGGGATCAATGCAAGGAACCTAACGAAAGAAGACTTACAAGGGCATTGTCCAGAAACAGGGTTTGATCTGGCGGTAATGGATGTATCCTTTATCTCGCAAACCAAAATATTGCCCCAACTTCCTTCTTTGTTAAAAGACTCAGGGCATTTAATCACGCTCGTAAAACCACAATTTGAAGTCGGTAAGGAATTTATTGGCAAAGGTGGTGTGGTGAAAGACAAATCACGTATAAAGCAACTTGAAGAAGACATTCAAGGCTTTATTAAGCAGTTAGGCATGAGAGTGAACTGCTACATTGAAAGCCCAATCACTGGTGGTGATGGTAACCGTGAATTTTTACTTTGGGCCACTAAAGAAGCCTAACACCACAACTAAAGAATCTCTTCGTATCCTAGACTTTGATCCGAAGAGAAGCTCTTCGCATCCTTAGCTTCTAAATCGGCGATATAATGACGGGCCAAATAAAAACCTAAACAGCCAAATATCACCGAGCCGACCGCTTGACCAAATAGCACCCCTTCCGCCCCCATAAAAAAGCCAAAGATAAAAATGAGCGGCCAGGTACCTAAGGTAGCTCTACCAAAGTTAAGCAGAGTACTATTAAAAGGCTTCCCTAGGTTGTTAAACACGGCAATGGCAATAAACAACAAACTCTGGAAAAAGAAACTAAACGATACATAGGTAGCAAAAAAACGAATCAGATCCGCAGCCCTAGGAGTAGCATTAAACACGCAAACAAGCCAATCCTGCATCAAATACAATGCGAAACATAAAATCAAGCAATAAACAAAAGCATAAATTACTGCACTGTAAATAGCCCCATGCATTCGATCAAAACGGCGGGCGCCGTAGTTTTGGCCAAGAATCGGTCCCACTGCACCAGATAAGGCAAATAATCCTCCAAACACCACAGGGATAATACGGCCAATTATCGCAACAGCCGCCACGGCATCATCTCCAAAAGTTGCCGTATGACTCATCATGATCGCGTTCGCTAGGGGTGAAGAAAGGCTTGTTAGCATGGCAGGTAGTGCGATCTTGCAAATCGGTTTGATGTCTTTAATGAAGTCAAAAAAGACAAACTTACCTAGCATTTTATGTATATGAACAACCCCATAATAAGACACCACCACCATGGATAGACGGGCGATTAAAGAAGCCAATGCCGCTCCTTGCACCCCCATACCAAATGCAAAAATAAAAATCGGATCTAAAATAGCATTTACAATGCCACCAACCAAAGTGGCATACATGGCACGTCGCGCATCCCCTAGCGCTCGCATAATGCCAGACCCTATCATGCCAATCATGACGGCCGGCATTCCTAATATCAGAATGCGCAAATAGCCACTGGCCAACTCCAATGATCGTCCAGTTGCACCAATAAAAGATAACAGTTCGTCAATATGAGGCCATAAGATCAGCACGATCGCCGTCGAGAAGAGCACCCCAAATGCGAGCACATTAATCGCCCGCCGCTTCGCTAACGCAACATTTCCCTCACCGATCGCCTTTGCGACCAAAGCGGTCGCAGCAACAGACACTGCGATACTCAAAGAAATGGTAAAAAACATAACGGTACCAGCAAACCCCACTGCTGCGACCGCTTCTTTTTCACCCAGCATGGAGAGGAACAGCATATCGACCAGATCAACCAAAAACATACACATCAAGCCAAGCGCACTGGTAAATGACATAGTCACTACATGCTTCAAAGTCGAACCTTGTGTTAGTTTTGCCTGATGCGGCATTCACGTCCCCTAGTCTCAATACGCCCATATGAAAAAGCCGGACGAGCAAACGCTTGTCCGGCTTTGTTATTTTCTCACGTATCTTTATCAGTGAGAATGCATTCTTTGAGAATATGACTAATGGACGTTGTTAGTGTTACTGAATACGATTTTTTCAACATCGGTAAAACGCTCAGCAAAATTCACCGTCACCCCTTCTTTAACCGAATCAGGTAACTCTTCATAATCTCGGCGGTTTGCTTCAGGCAGAATAACTTCTGTTATCTTGCTGCGCTTGGCGGCAATAATTTTCTCGCGAATCCCCCCTACTGCAAGCACCTGCCCCGTCAACGTTAGCTCACCTGTCATGGCTAGCCCTTTACGAATTGGTTCACCGCGGGCTAACGACATCAATGCTGTCGCCATGGTTACGCCTGCACTAGGACCATCTTTTGGTGTTGCGCCTTCAGGTACATGCAAATGCACTAGGCATTTATCAAAGAACTCCGGCGTTCGCTGGTAACTCTTAGTGTGAGAAAAGACATAAGAGTAAGCTATTTCTGCCGACTCTTTCATTACATCGCCAAGCTTGCCAGTTAGTTTTAAACCACGGGTCAGCTCATGCACTTTATTCGCTTCAATGGGTAAGGTTGCGCCGCCCATTGATGTCCAAGCCAAGCCAGTAACCACTCCTACGCCTTGCAACGTTTTTTCAGGTCGGAAATAAGGCATACCAAGCAGTGCTTCTACATCTTTTACCCCGACATTGATCGTTTCTTTTTCTCCGGTCATTAAACTTACCACAGACTTTCGCAAAATCTTCTGCAGTAACTTATCTAACCCTCGTACCCCAGCTTCACGAGCATAATGCTCAATAATATGACGCAGCGCAGCATCGGTAATGTTCAGTTGTTTCTTTAACAACTTATTTTTCTTAAGCAGTTTCGGCCATAAATGCTGCTTAGCGATGGCCAGTTTTTCATCGCCTATATAGCCAGACAGACGAATCACATCCATGCGGTCCAGCAAAGGCCCTGGGATAGTATCAAGCTGATTAGCGGTGCAAATAAACAACGCCTTAGACAAATCCACTCGCATGTCTAAATAGTGATCTAGGAACTCACTATTTTGCTCAGGGTCCAGTGCCTCTAACAATGAAGACGCTGGGTCGCCTTGAAAAGAAGAGCCAATTTTATCGACTTCATCCAACATGATCACTGGATTTTCGACTTCAACATCTTTTAATGCTTGAACAAACTTGCCTGGCAAAGCGCCAATATAAGTACGTCTATGGCCTTTAATCTCAGCCTCGTCTCTCATTCCCCCTAAGCTAAAGCGATAAAACTTACGATTCAACGACTCAGCAATGGATTTACCGATGGACGTTTTACCGACACCAGGCGGCCCTACTAACAGCAAAATAGATCCCCCCATTTCACCACGATGGGCACCCAGCGCTAAGAACTCAACAATACGATCTTTAATATCACTTAGACCTGCATGATGAGACTCTAGCACGCTGCGAGCAGCACTGATGTCGAGGTTATCTTTAGAATGAATCCCCCAGGGCAAGGATGTTGCCCAATCTAAGTAATTACGAGTAACGCCATATTCTGGTGAACCCGTTTCTAAAATACTGAGCTTATGCAACTCCTCTTGGATCTTCTCATGCACCGCATCAGGAACGGTTTTCCCCAACAAACGACTTTCAAATGTTTCAATATCAGAGGTGCGGTCATCTTTTGAGATTCCCAGCTCTTTTTGAATCACTTTAAGCTGCTCTTTTAGAAAAAATTCACGTTGATGTTGGCTAATCTTATCGTTTACTTCGGCACTAATTTCGTTCTGAAGACGAGCAATTTCCAACTCTTTCTTAATCAGAGTAAGCGCCAGGTGCATTCTTTTCTGCACCTCAGTGGTTTCTAATACCTGATAAAGATCCTGACCATCCGCAGATGTAATAGAAGCGGCAAAATCCGCAAGTAATCCTGGCTCATTAAAAGAAAAACGGCCGATGTATTGACGTAGGTCCTCACTGAAAAGAGGGTTCAAGCGGATCAGTTCTTTAATCGAATCGAGAATCGCAATGGAGTAAGCTTTTGCTTCATCATCACTTTGCGTTGAATCATTAATATAGCGAACACGCGCTAAATACGGTGTACTTTCACTTAACCATTCCACCACTTCAAAACGCTTAACACCTTGCGCTAAGAAAGTAATTTTGTCGTTTTGCTTATCCGCCTTGTGCACTCGCGCGACACAACCAATAGAACGAAATGATTCAACCGGTGGAGCGCCTTTTACTTTATCGACATAGACTAGACCTACCGCTGTTTGAGGGTTCTCAGCAATGCGCTCTAATGTATCTTCCCATGGGTCTGCATCCACCATCACTGGCTGCACTTGAGCAGGAAAAAAAGGACGACTGGAGATTGGCAAAATATACAAAGTATCGGGCAGCACATCATCAGGCAAGGCCAATGCTCTTGGGTCATTTACTGAGACACTGTCTTCATCAATGTCCGTTACTTGCTCTTCTATATCAGGGTACTGATCGTCATTATTCATAATCTACTTCTCAATGAATCCAGGTTTCACTCTCTATATTACGATTCAACATATCGCACTTGAATCTAGGAGAAGGTGCAAACAGGTCTAACTGTCTCGGCGGGTGAATAAAAAACGATAATTTAAGACGCATCGCAAAGCTGAATGGCAGTCTTATCTATGAGCGCCTCGGTAAAATCTCGTTCTTTTAATCACGTCCATCAGGACTGACAAGACGGATTCGCACACTTTCCTAACAGGGTTATTTAGTTATGTAATGCCAATCCGACTGAAAACAATCCCTCGCTGCACTTTTCCTATTCTTTGCCCATTCCAGAGAGCGCTAACCAAAAAGACAGGATTAGTAATTAATCAAGAAAACCATTGTGGTATCATTCCTGCACAGTATTTACTCTTCAAGCCCTGCTGCCATCAAAATAGAAGGAAACCACCATGACTCGCGATGAACTCCTCAACGCTTACCCAGATATTTTCGTGATCGACCACCCTTTTGTTAAACACAAACTCACCAGCTTGCGCGATAAAAACACCAACACTCGAGAGTTTCGCATGTTGGTAGAAGAGCTAGGCACACTAATCGGCTACGAAGCGACCCGTGATTTAGAAACAGAAGACGCCACAGTAGAAACCCCTTTAGAAACCACTTTAAGCCCTATGCTAAAAGGCAAAAAATTGTGCATCGTTACTATCATGCGAGCCGGTAATGGCCTCGCTGAAGGTGTCCTTAAATTGTCTCCTTCAGCACGTGTAGGGCACGTGGGCATGTATCGCGACCCAGAAACAAAACAGCCTGTTGAGTACTATTTAAAAATGCCTCATTCGGTGGATGAAAGAACCATTATTGTTGTTGACCCTATGCTGGCAACAGGCAATTCAGCGATTGCTGCCATCGATAAAATGAAAGAAATGGGAGCGAAAGATATTCGCTTCATCTGTTTGTTTGCCGCGCCTGAAGGCATAGAAGCGTTCAAAAAGTCCCACCCAGATGTACCAATGTATGTGGGCGCCATTGATAGAGAGTTAGACGAGCACGCCTACATTCGCCCAGGTGTTGGCGACGCTGGCGACCGTATTTACGGCACACGATAATAAAAAAGGCCATCTAGCGATGAGCTAGATGGCCTTAATATAATGCTTCACAATAGAGTGAGTGGACTATTTAAACCTTTTTCACTCCTACCCTTTGAGCCCTAGATAGCCTCCAGCTAACGCCATAATACTGCCAGCAGAACGGTTTAACCCTTTCATGGCTTTTTCTGACTTCATGTAGCGACGTGCTTGCGATGCACCAATGGCAATGACCGACAAACCTAACAATAAAGCTGAAAACGCAATCACAGAAGCCAATACAATATCAGCGCCATGCAGAGCAGTAACATCTATAAAGTTAGGTAAAAAAGCAATATAAAAGACAATCACTTTTGGGTTAGATGCCGATATCATAAAACCTTGAAAAAAGCCGTCTAATTTCTTTTCAGACTTTTGTTGAGAGGTGTTGCCCGCACTTCCCACCGACGCTGTCCACATTTTCCACCCTAGGTAAATTAAATAAGCTGCGCCAAGATAACGCACGACTAAAAAGGCCGTTTCCCACTGCGCAGCAATAGCAGCTAACCCATAGCAAGCCATTACCAAGTAAACGATGTCACTTAATGCCATGCCTACACATAAGCCAATGGAACGCTTGGCACCTTGCACCATACTACGAGCAATGATCGCAAACACACCAGGCCCTGGTGTCACGCTAAAAACAAAAATCGCAATAAAAAATGTAATTGCTCCTTGCACTGTCATCGTTATTCCTCCTTAACTCCACAGCCTGCTAAAACCATTCTAGTAATAAATTGTTTTGCCTCTTCGTAGTCACTTTCTTCTAAGGCTTCTTTATTAAATAGTACTTTAATTTGAGCGTCAAAGTCTGCGTAAGTTTGTGTCATTGCCCATAGGCTAATAAACAAATGCTCTGACGAGATAGGCGCCATTAGCCCTTGTTCGACCCAAGTTTCAATCGTCTTCTTTTCTCGGCTTAACTCAGTAACAAAGTTCTCGCGAAGATAATTCAGGATAAACTCATCCTCGCCAATTAACGCCATGGCAAAGACCTTAGAAGCACTCACATTAAGACGTGATTGATCTATTTTTTCACTAATGTAGCGAGTGAGGTTTTTTTTCGGACCATCTTCCAGCGTAAACTGACTGACAGACGCTAACCACAGGGCCAAAATACGCTCCAACACCGCCTCTAATAAGTCTTTTTTGGAGCGATAGTAGTAATGAATATTCGCTTTCGGCAAATTAGCTTCATTCGCTATCATCTGTGTGGTGGTTTTAGCCAAGCCTTGACGAGCAAAAACACGCTCCGCTGTTTCTAGGATAAGCGCTTGGTTTTGAGCACGTATGTGCGTCTTTAGCTGACCTTTGGCTCTCTTTACTTCAGACAAAATAATGCCTCATTTACTGACGGGTAGAAATAAAAAAGGGGGCATTGCCACTTCCAGCAGCAATATAGGTCGGCAAAGATAACACTCTTTTAAGAGCGGCAGAAGCAGGAGTGAAGAATCAGAATATTTAGCATAAAAAAAGGGAGCCGAAGCTCCCCATTTCCCCTCACAGCAGAGACGTTAAAACGACTATAGGCATTCATCGTTACGCTAACTGCTGCACCACGTTGGCTCAGTGATTGTGTAAAGCGGCATCCGCTTGTCACAATGTTCTTTGTGCGAGCAATCATTCACTGTGAATAATTCGCTCTAGCCAGCACCTCTGAATAAGGCACTGTGAATTCAATGGAGGGAATTATAAACAGCTGTTCAATAAGCGCAATAGATCGAGAGAAAAAAGTTGACCAATCGTACAAGTTTTTACAATTCATCTATTTTTTTAAGGCTGGAGCTTGAGTAACCTGATTACGACCTTTACGTTTTGCTTGATAAAGCGCCTCATCTGCTCGTTTCAATACATCATCAGGAAACTCCCCCTGGGAAGCAAAGGCAACACCAACACTGACCGTCACATTAACCATCACCTCTTTTTTCTTTTTAGGGTCAAAAACCAACACTTCGGCCAACTCTACCTGGGCGCGAATTTCTTCCAACGCATCTACGACCCCAGCTAGTCCGTTATGCCGAAAAACAACCGCAAACTCTTCTCCGCCATAACGGTATGCCCGCCCAGGATGTGCGTAACACTTCAACTGTGAAGCCACATTCTTAAGCACAATATCGCCCATATCATGCCCATATGTGTCATTAAATTTCTTGAAGTGATCCACATCAACCATCGCCAAGGCATACTTTTTAGGCAATCCAACCAGTTTTTCATTTAACGCTCGACGACCAGGCAATCTAGTTAGCTCATCTAGATACGCCATCCGGTGGCTTTCCATTAATAAAAACCAAATCCACAACAAAAATTGTGCCGACAGTAGAGCATCAAACTGACTTTGTGAAACAGAAAGGTTTGTTAAAACAATAAGACTGACAATACTAATCAGACCACTTGCTTGAAAGTTATCACCGCTTGCCCACCAACCAATAAGCACAAGCAGAGTACTAAAGCACAATACCAACCAGAGCAAGAAACTCGACCAGGTTATTTGGGAATGAAAAATCGGCTGATCTAGAAAGCCAAAAGACACCCAGCCAGATTCAACAGCAAAGCACCAACCTAGCAGCATACAAACAAACAAAAACCGATTAACGACAAAGCGGTTGAAAAAGCCCCTTTCTTTTACAAAAGACAAAAGAGCAATGCAAAAGCAAGACACAACCAAGTAGGCCGTGACTGATGCCTCATCCCCTCCCGTATGCACTTTGGGGATCAACAACAGACAAACCAGTATGAGCACCCGCCCTTTGTTGAAGTGCCAAGACAATAAAAGAGCGACCACAGAGAGTATAAAAGGGAAAAAAGGCAGCAGCCCGAACCACAAAGGAGGAAGAGTACCTACATATAAGCTAGCATATACACTGGCTAACAAAATTAAGCATGGAACCAAAAGAGACTGTAATCGCTCAACCATACAAGGCCTTAAAACATCAAATCATTCGATTAAATACAATCAATATTTTGCCCCGAAAATACATACATTTCATTAATAATACGTACCTAATTAAATAGGAGAGAACAATGGGATTACTTATTGAAGGTAAATGGGTTGATCAATGGTATGACACAAAAGCAACAAAAGGGAAGTTCGTTCGTTCAGAATCTGAATTTCGCCGGCAAATTGTACCCTGCACTGACGAACACGCTGACCAAGCGCTCTTTCCTGCGCAAGACAATCGTTACCACTTGTATGTTTCATTGGCTTGTCCTTGGGCCCACAGGACACTGATATTCCGCAAATTAAAACAGCTCGACAACATTATAAGTGTGAGCTGCGTACATCCAACCATGGCAGAAAATGGCTGGGAATTTAACAATGATCAAGCATTCTTTGACGATCACATTCCCATGGGAGACCCTCTGTATCAGTCTCATTTTGCACATCAACTCTATACCAGAGCAAAACCAACCTACACTGGCCGCGTGACGGTTCCTATTTTATGGGATAAAAAAACACACACTATAGTTTCCAATGAGTCCGCCGATATCATTAGAATATTCAACAGTGCTTTTAATGACATTACCCATAACAAATTAGACTTCTATCCAGCGGCATTGCGCTCTGAGATAGACAGTTTGAATGAAAGGATTTACAACACAATCAATAATGGCGTTTATAAATGTGGCTTTGCCACCACACAAGCAGCTTATGAAGAAGCCTTGATTCCTCTGTTTTCTACACTAGACTTCTTAGAAGAGAAGCTTAGCGAACAAGACTATTTATTAGGCGCACAGCCAACTGAAGCCGATTGGCGTTTATTTACTACCTTAATCCGTTTCGATAGCGTGTATTTCAGCCATTTTAAATGCAACCTAAAAAGGCTCTTAGACTACCCGATACTGAATGCCTATTTAAAACGTCTATATGAAACCGAAGGCGTTGCTGAGACCGTTAATTTCCGCCACATTAAGCACCATTATTACTATAGTCACCAGACAATTAACCCAACTAGAATAATTCCTGTAGGGCCTACTGTTTTATTTAATGAGTGACTTCCACAAAAAAGACGAATAAGGCAAATTAGAGGAGCTCAGGGATAACCCTATTAAAGCAAACGTTTTTTCGAGATAATACGCTTACTTTTTACTATTTTATAAACGTACGATGACACAGCCTTTGGTATCACAATCGCTTGATAGAACGTACGAAACTTGAGACTCGTGGTCATTTATGGAAAGAAAAATTCTCTGGCTTATTTCCTTTGCTTTGCTCTTCATTTTATGGCTAAAAATAGAGCCAGCTGATGATGTTGTTAGCGATCAATCTAAAAGTCAGGTCTTAGAATCGACAAATGACAAAGCTTCTGAGCGCTCCGGAGAAGCTACCACGGACGAAAAAAAGTATTTTAAAGCCCACCCAGTCAATAAAAAGACACCAAACTTCCTTGCTATAAAAGACATCAAGCAAAGAAAAATGGCCTTTTTTAATTTCTTAACGCCTTACGTAGATCAGAAGAACACCCTGCTGCTGGCTGAACGACAACGCCTTATAAAATTAAGAGAAAAAACCAATAGTTTGTCAAGAAAGGATAAAAACTGGATAAACGGGTTAATGTCTAACTATAAGCTTGATAAAGTAGAAAACATTAGCACTGCAAACATTGATGAACTGCTCACTCATATTGATATTGTGCCAACCTCTTTAGTACTAGCCCAGGCCGCTAATGAGTCCGCTTGGGGCACCTCTCGTTTCGCTACTGAGGGTAATAATTTCTTTGGTCAATGGTGCTTTCGCAAAGGGTGTGGCTTAGTACCTGAATCACGGGATGATGATGCAGACCACGAAGTCAGAAGGTTCGCAGATGCAAGAGAATCTGTCTTTGCTTACATTGACAACTTGAACAGCAATAATGCTTACCAAGAACTGCGTGGTATCCGTCGGGATTTGCGTCAAAATGGCGCTCCAATTACCGGACTTGAACTTGTGCATGGTTTAGACCATTACTCGCAACGAGGACAAGATTACGTTGATGAGATAGAAGGATTAATCCAATACAACAAGCTTTGGCGGTTCAACGCAGACAACCGCAACAAGCAAAATGCAAAAAAATAATTCACCACAGTGATTCTGTGCATGAAATTTTGATAGAGAGCTATGTATTTGAAACGAATTGCTTGTCACAGGGTGGCTAAGCAATCCCGCCTTCATTACAATAGTCTGATTATTTACCCACTCATAAAAACGAGGAAATTCAATTGGCCCGTTTACCTGTTATTGTTGGCTTTGGCGGAATTAATTCGGCTGGTCGTTCATCTTCTCATCAAGCCTACCGCCGAATTGTATTGGATCTCCTCCCAAGCGCTGTTCAGCAGGATGTATTGCTTGATCTTGCCACACTAACGAATGCTGCCGAGTTCAAAAATGGCGTATGGCATACTGCAGGTGGTGAGGAACTGGATGCAGCTACTCTTATCGATAGCATTGGCGAATCCTTATTAGCCCGCACTTTAATCCGTAGAATACACCCTAGCCTATTTGATGTTGATCACGTCACATTGCACAAATCCTCTGTGCTGACACCAAATAGTCAAGAAGAAAAGCTTAGCTTCACTATTAAAACTCGCTCGTTACCAGCCGACCGCCCTACTAATTGGCAGGTAACGCAAATATCAGACCATTTATCGAAAGTCACTATCGATGGCAACCTTGAAGCCTTTATCAAGGATTCGAAAGCCCTTTCTGTAAAATCGGCAGGCCAATTACCCACAGGCTTTGATGCCTCTAAACTTTACCAAAGTCGCAACCATCCTCGCGGCTTACAAATGACCATATATGGTGCTTCTGACGCGATTCAAAGCAGCGGCATTGATTGGGAATTGATTCGCAGTAAAGTCGCCCCTGATCAAATGGCGGTGTATGCGGCAAACTCCATTGGTCAAATGGATGATCTTGGTTTTGGCGGCATGCTTAAATCCGCTTTAATTGGCAAACGCACTACATCTAAGCACTTACCACTTGGTTATGCGCAAATGCCTGCGGATTTCGTCAACGCTTATATCCTAGGCAGCGTTGGTAATGTGGGTACTTCTATTGGTGCCTGTGCCACCTACTTTTTCAACCTTGAAAAAGCCGTTGAAGGCATTAAAAGCGGGAAGTTTCGTGTTGCTATGGTAGGTGGTAGCGATGCCCCTATTACGCCTGAGATCATCGAAGGTTTTCGAACCATGGGTGCTTTGGCCGAAGACACCGCCTTATTAGCACTTGACCAAATTACCAACCAAGAAGAACCTGACCACACCCGTAGTTGCCGTCCTTTTGCGCAAAACTGTGGCTTTACCATCGGCGAATCAAGCCAATGGACACTGCTTATGGATGATGCTTTAGCCATTGAATTAGGCGCAGAAATTTACGGAGCCATTCCTGCTGTGTTTGCTCACGCCGATGGCCATAAAAAATCCATTTCAGCACCAGGCATTGGCAACTATCTGACAATGAGCAAAGCCATGGCTTACCTACAAGACATGATTGGCAAAGAGGGTCTAACCAAGCGCACATTTATTCAGGCCCATGGTACCAGCACACCACAAAACCGTGTCACTGAATCTCATGTACTCAGCAAAGCAGCAACCAGTTTCGGTGCTACAGGCATGCCAGTTACCGCCCTAAAAGCCTATTTGGGGCACTCTCAAGGGACCGCCGGTGGTGATCAACTGCATCTGTCTTTAGGAGTATGGAAAGATGGCATTCTGCCCGGTATCACGACAACAACAGAACTTGCTGATGATGTTTATCAAGAGGGACTGCACTTCCAATTGAAGCACCAAAACTATGGCAAAGAGTATTTTGATGCCGCCTTGCTAAACTCCAAAGGATTTGGCGGAAACAATGGTACCGCGATTCTTCTGGCGCCTCATAAAGTAATGACGATGCTCAGCAAGCGTTACTCTGCTGAGGAACTTGAAGAGTATGCCAATAAGAATGCAAAGGTAAAAGAAGCTGCAGAAGCATACAACCAAGCCGCCATTCACGGACAAGTTCTCCCTGTCTACAAATTCGGCTTTAATGTTCTTGGCGGTGAAGACCTTGCTATCAGCGACAAAGAAATTCGCCTGCCTGGTTACGAAATGCCAGTAGCCTTCGAAACGAACACCGAGTTTGAAGACCTTTGTTAAACAAATCGAGTAGGGTGAGGCGTTACCGCCTCATCCCTCTCACAGAACCGTACGTACGGACCTCGTATACGGCTCATGTAAACGTCCATTCAGCATGTACGCTGAACACATACCCCGTTTTCACTTCTTCAAGATTTACTAAACCTTGTTCATCGAACCATTTGTTTGGCATCGCGTGACTGGCTAACGGACTCGCCGCATTCCTCCAACTCGTCATGGATATATACT
>NZ_QUNG01000002.1:0-292005 GCF_003387375.1 Marinomonas pollencensis
TGTGCATGGCCACGGAATTTGAAGCCAGAACGGGCAGGGTAATTGGGCAAATAGCCTCCCTTGATCAGTATTATGACGCTCACCAACGAAAGCGGCACAGCAATCGTAATCAGCGGCTCGGCTGAATCCAATAGCAATCTGAATGTCATCTATCAGCATTAAGCTGAGAATTTCTTACGTGTAAAAATTCCTTTTGAAGAAGCCAGAACCACAGACGCCTCTCATTACGCCTTAAAACGCCCATATTGTGTTTTAACTTCCTGCTGTATGAACAAAAAAAGCTGAGTTTCTATAGAGCTATCAGCTAGTGCCTGTCTAGTTAAAGAGGGGATATATGCCTGTCTATTTAAAGAGTGTGGTTATAGAGGAGATATGTGCCTGTCCATTTAAAAAGAGGTGCCTGTCCTATTAGGTGCTTTAGGTGCTATTAGGTGGGGGGCGGTGTTGACTGATTCAAATTGGGTTTTGTGGTTGTGTGCTTCATGGTTAAATTGGGCGTTATAGCGCCGACTTACACTAGCATTTATTTCGAGGGTAGATGAGTTGAAACAATCGATAGTACATATTGCCATAGTCGTTAAAGATTATGATGAGGCAATTGATTTTTATGTAAACAAACTTAAATTTGAGCTTGTTGAGGATACATACCAATCAGAACAAGATAAACGTTGGGTTGTCGTTTCGCCACCTGGCTCTAATGGCGTAACACTTTTATTGGCTCGTGCATCTAAGCCTGAGCAGAATGACTTTGTGGGAAATCAAACTGGCGGTCGAGTATTCTTATTTTTAAATACTGATGATTTTTGGCGTGATTATAAACGTATGGTATCTGAGGGTATAAAGTTTATTAGAGAGCCTAAAGAACAGGATTACGGCACAGTAGCTGTGTTTGAAGACCTCTACGGTAACTTATGGGATTTACTTCAATTAAAGCCCAATCACCCGTTGTCATTTAGAGCGTCATAACACCTACTATCACTCAGCAACGCTATTCGCTTCACTGGCTATTTTCTGTAAACAATTATTCTCTTAAAAGGAATGTTTAAACTGTAAAATTATCTTTAAAAAGAACATCTCGGTGTTCTTGTTAATAGGTTGTTATCTAACCATCATGAGTGACTAAAGATGAGCGTGTTAACTTCTTTCATGCAAAGAAGCCAACCTAGATTAGCTCTACTAAAGTAAACCTCTTCCTTTTAATTTTATGCAACAGCTTAACCCAGTTATCTTTTAAAGTAGAGCTAGTTTGATGCTTTGTATGACAATGATAATGGGGGCGTTAGCCTGTGTTCTATGGGGTATGTTAGTACAAGAGAAAGGCAATAACACCAGATCAATAAGACACCTTATGTGGCTAGGTGCCTTAATGCTCTGGTATTTCTATTCAACTTGCTATGTATCTGTATTAAGCCGTTTCTGTTTCTAAAAACGGATAATCAGTGTAGCCAACTGGGCCCGAACCATACATGGTGTTGGTGTCTAGCTCATTGAGTTCAGTATCTTGTTCAAGTCGTGTGACAAGGTCAGGATTAGCTATGTAGGCTTTACCAAAGGCAACCGCATCAATGGTGTTACTTTTGATTAGTCCTTCTGCTTGTGCTTTTGTTAACGCTTCATTACCTATGACAACGCCGCCAAATTGTTCTTTGATTTGGGCTGTCAAACCAGGCTCATTAAAATGCTCTCTGGTGAAAATGAAAGCGATATTTCTTTGGGCTAGAGCTTTGGCAACATAGCCAAATGTTTCTCTTGGGTTGTTATCGCCCATATCATGAGCATCACAACGAGGTGATAAGTGAACCCCAACACGACCCGCGCCCCATATATCTATGGCCGCATCAGTGGCTTCAAGTAGAAATCTAGCTCTATTTTCAATGTTTCCGCCATACTCATCATCACGTTGATTGGTGGATGATTGCAGAAATTGGTCAGGTAAATAGCCATTTGCGCCATGGATTTCCACGCCATCAAAGCCTGCTTTTTTAGCGTTTTCAGCAGCAACTCGATAGGCTTTAATGATTTCTTTGATCTCTTCGTTTGCGAGCGCTCTAGGCTGTTCAAATGCTTTTATAGGGCGAATTAAGCTAACGTGTCCTTCGGCGGCGATAGCGCTGGGAGCAACAGGTTTCGCCCCATTCAAATAGGTTGGGTCGGAAATTCGGCCTACATGCCATAGTTGTAAAACGATTTTTCCGCCTTTACTGTGGACCGCATGAGTGATTTTCTTCCAGCCTTCAACTTGCTCATCAGACCAAATACCTGGTGTATTTGGATAGCCTACTCCCATAGGTTCAATTGAAGTGGCTTCGGTTATGATTAAGCCAGCAGAAGCACGTTGAGTATAGTACTCAACCATTAAATCATTGGGAACTCGGCCCTCGCTCGCCCGACAGCGTGTCAGAGGGGACATTATGATGCGATTTTTGAGCTCTATTTCACCTACCGTCATGGTTTCGAATAGCTGAGACATGTTTACTCCAAAATTATAAAGTTTGTTTCAAATAGTCTGCAAACGCTTCAATGCACTGTTCATTGCGTTGATAGTAAACCCATTGTCCTTGGCGTTTAGAAGTCACCAGCCCAGCACGTTGAAGATTGGCTAAATGAGAAGAAACCGTCGATTGAGATAGTCCTGCTTTTTCGAAAATTTGCCCAACACAAACGCCATATTGATAATTGCTGCATTGCTCTGGAAATTCTATTTCCGGAGATTTAAGCCACGCTAAAATATCACGACGCGCTGGGTTGGAAAGCGCTTTAATGATGCTATCTAAATCGTTCTGAGTCATTTCTTTAACCTAAGCAGATGATGTTAAAGTATATCGAAATATCTCGATATGCAAATCTAACCATGAGTTTACACAATCTTATCTTATAGTGCTGTTAGGCCTTCATTATACCGTGGCAATTAAGATTGGACATAAGCGGAGAAGAAATCCTTTAACGGAAAAGTTAACAGCTAAAAACATTACAAGACTAAACAATTCTTGAATACTTCTTGAAATTTATTTAGTGTAGTAAGGGTTGATCTACTTATAAATATTAATAACCACAATGGATGAGGTCTTTTTATGCATTTTTTAGCGAGGAGATATGTTATATCTCTAATTAGTTTTGTTGGTGTTTTACTGTCTTTTTCTGTGTCAGCGAGCACTTTAGATGAGATCAAAAGTAATAATAGTGTGACGATAGGTGTAGCGAATGAGGTGCCTTATGGCTATACCACGTCCGATGGAAAGCCAGCAGGCGAGGCACCAAGTATTGCGGTTCATGTGCTTCATCAGTTGGATGTCAAAAATATAAAGGTTGTTGTTACTGAATTTGGTTCTTTGATTCCTGGGCTGCGTGCAGGCCGATTTGATGTGATTGCAGCAGGCATGTATGTGACGCCGAAGCGTTGCAAGCAAGTCCTGTTTTCTAATCCTACTTATAGTATCGGCGAAGGGTTCATTGTCAAAAATGGCAATCCAAAAAAGCTTCATGGTTACGAGGATATAAAAACTAAGTCAGTGAAGTTAGGCGTTATGTCTGGCGCAGTTGAGTATGGCTATGCAAGAGACTTTGGTATTGAGATGGGTAAAATTGTCACCTTGCCAGATTACCCATCCGGTGTGGCAGCATTAAAAGCTGGCCGTATTGATGCGCTAGCAGGTACGAGTTTAACCATGGCGACTTTGGCCAATAAAGACCAAAAAGTTGAATTAGCTCAGCCTTTTGATGACCTAGTGATAAAGGGAAATTCTGTTAAGGGCTATGGCGCTTTTGGTTTCCGTCCTGGTGATGAGCCATTGCGTGATGCCTTCAATAATGAGCTGTCATCTTTTATTGGCAGCGAGGAGCACTTAGCCTTAGTAAAACCCTACGGATTTGGTAAGCACACCTTGCCAGGTGAAGTTACCACTGCTGCGCTTTGCCAGTAGGGAGTCAGATAATGGAATTTGGAGAAATTGTCTCCGTATTACTCCAAGGTGCTATTGTTACGATTAAGATCGTAGCAATGGCTTTACCGCTTGCCGCTTTTATGGCCTTTACCTTTGGGCTGGTTCGCCTATACGCTCCGGCCCCTTTTAAGCAGCTGTCTATTCTATATATTGAGTTTTTTCGCGGTACTTCTGCGTTAATCCAGCTTTATTGGATCTACTTTGTGCTGCCTTTTTTTGGTTTATCAATCGATGCCATGACAGCCGGTGTTATCGCTTTAGGTCTTAATATAGGAGCCTATGGAACGGAAGTAGTGCGTGGCGCTATTCAAGCGGTTCCCAAAGGGCAGTATGAAGCATCGGTGGCACTGAACTTTACGTCTAGCCAGCGTTTATTGCGCATTATTCTGCCGCAAGCTTTGGTTAATATGATCCCTCCCTTTGGCAATCTGGCCATTGAGTTGGTTAAGGCCACTTCGCTCGTCTCTCTGATTACAATCGCAGATTTAACTTTTAAGGCCAAATCATTAGCTGACATGACATTGCAAGTGGGTGAGATTTTTGTTGTTGTGTTGGTGCTATATTTCGCTATGGCCCAGTGTCTATCCTTATTTTTTCGTTACCTTGAAAAGCGTCTAAGCCGAGGTTTAGGTCGCGGAGGGATGAACTGATGATTGAACTTAACTGGGATTGGACTTTTGTTTGGCAAGTCTTGCCAATGATTCTATCAGCGGCCAAGGTCACACTTTTAGCAACCTTCTTAGGCAGTTTGTTGGCAATTTGTGTGGGCTTGATTTTTGCGTTATTAAGGCGTGGTTCGAGTAAGACAGTACGAGTGACTGTGTATTGGTTGATGGAGTTTATTCGCAGTACACCACTGTTAGTGCAGATCTTTTTCTTATATTACGTCATGCCAGAGTTTGGTTTAAGCATGTCACCTCTTATGACAGGTGTTATTGCCCTTGGTGTTCATTATGGTGCGTATTTATCTGAAGTGTTTCGCAGTGGTATAGAAGGGGTTGATAAGGGGCAATGGGAAGCTTCTAGAGCTCTGAATTTAACCTCATTTGATACTTACAAAGACATCATTTTGCCGCAAGCAATACGTCCAATGATACCTGCGACGGGCAATTACATTATTGCCATGTTCAAAGAAACCCCTCAGTTATCCGCGATTACTTTGCTAGAAATGTTACAAGTGGCAAAAATCATCGGTTCAGAAAATTTCCGTTACTTAGAGCCTTTTACGTTAGTTGGAATTCTGTATCTCGTTTTCAGTGTATTGGCAGCTTACGGTATTCATCAGATAGAAAAACGTTTTCCAAAAGAAGGATTTAGTTTGAAATGAGTCAGCCAATTATTGAGTTTAAGAATGTACAGAAGCGATTTGGTGATACTACTATTTTTGATGACTTTAGTTTTAAAGTAGAAGAAAACGAGATCGTTTCTATTATTGGGCCGAGTGGTTCAGGGAAGAGTACCTTGTTAAGAATATTGATGACCTTAGAGGGCATCGATGGCGGCTATATTAATGTGGCAGGTGAATCCCTCTGGCATATGCTGTGGAATGATAGGTATGTGCCTGCGTCTAATAAACATTTGCATAAAATGCGCGAGCAGCTAGGAATGGTATTCCAGCATTTTAATCTGTTTCCCCATATGACAGTGAAGCGAAATATCACGGAAGCGCCGATGCGTGTTAAGGGGTTATCTCGACAGGATGCAGAAGAGTCAGCAGAAGCGTTATTAGAATTGGTTGGCTTGGCAGATAAGGCTGAGAGTTATCCTAATGACTTATCTGGCGGTCAAAAGCAGCGTGTTGGGATTGCAAGAGCCTTAGCCATGCGTCCTGCTATTTTATTATTAGACGAAATTACGTCGGCGTTGGATCCTGAGTTGGTGGATGAAGTGCTGGACGTCATTAGAAATCTAGCAAAAGAGCAGAGTTTTACTATGTTGCTGGTGACCCATGAGATGTATTTTGCTCGTGAGATTAGTGACCGAGTATGTTTCTTTGATAAGGGTAAAATTGTTGAAGAAGGTGTCCCTGAAGATATCTTTAGTGCCCCGCGAGAAGAACGAACGCAAGCGTTCTTGAATGCTTATCTAGGGCAATAACCGATCTAAAAGAACGGCATTACACAAAAAAAACCGCTTTCATGGGGGCATGGAAGCGGTTTTTTTTTGTTTATATCGAAGTAATAATGAAAAATGTATACAAAAAATATAATTTACAATTATAGTTAGCTTTCTTTAAGCCTATTATGGAGAGAAAGGTGTTGTCTATATTAAAAGATTTTAGTCTTAGTGCCGTGGTCGCAGGCTTTGTGGCGGTGCTGATTGGCTTTGCCAGTTCTGTGGCCATTGTGTTTCAAGCAGCTCAAGCCTCAGGGGCGGATTCTAATGTGATTGTCTCTTGGATTATGGCGTTAGGGCTTGGCATGGGGGCAAGCTGTTTCTTTCTTTCCTTATGGTATAAAGCCCCAGTCATTACGGCTTGGTCAACGCCAGGCGCTGCACTTTTGGCTACCAGCCTAGGGCAAATTTCTTATGCAGAATCAATTGGTGTGTTTATTTTTGCAGGGGCTTTGGCGCTATTAACCGGAGTGACTGGCCTGTTTGATAAATTAATGCGCTTAGTGCCGTTACCTATCGCTTGTGCCATGTTAGCTGGAGTGCTGTTTAAATTCGGCTTGGGTATTTTTGAGTCGTTAAAAACGGATACGTTTTTAGTGGCGGCTATGCTCGTTACTTATCTGGTGGTGAAGTATTTCTTACCGCGTTACGTGATCTTAATTGTTTTGTTGGTGGGAATCCTGCTATCAGTGATGCGTTCAGATGATGCTATGTTAAGTCAAATTCCCTTGTCTATTGGGCATTTTGTTTGGGTTTCGCCTGAATGGAATATTAGCGCCTTGATTGGCATAGGTATTCCGTTGTTTATTGTCACCATGACAGCGCAAAATATTCCTGGCGTTGCCGTAATGCGCAGTAGTCAATACCAGGTCCCCGTATCACCTTTGATCAGCTGGACTGGAATAGCATCGGTCATTTTAGCGCCATTAGGTGGTTTTGCATTTAATCTGGCTGCCATTACAGCGGCTATTTGTTCGGGGAATGAATGTCATCGGGATCCTAAACGCCGCTATATAGCAGGATTATCAGCAGGCGTTTTTTACTTATTAGCAGGCTTGGCAGGCACCTCGGTGGTAGCATTGTTCTCTGTTTTTCCGCACACCATGATAGCGGCTTTAGCCGGCATCGCCTTATTGGCGACCATCGGGGTAAATCTAAAGAGTGCGGTGTCCGATGATCAATACCGAGAAGCCGCTTTGGTGACTTTTTTAGTTACTGTTTCAGGCGTTTCTTTTGCCGGTATTGCATCTGCTTTTTGGGGAATTGTCATAGGCAGTGCTTTTTTACTGGCAGCTAAAGTGGCAAAAAAGTGACGTGAGGCGAAACGGATGCAGCTCTATCAAAAGATAAAAGATGACATATTGAATAACCGTTTGCCTGTTGGCCGTCCTTTGAGGCAAGTAGAATTATCTGAACGATATCAGGTAAGCCGTATCCCTGTTCGCGACGCCCTGCAGAAGTTAAAAGCAGAAGGCTGGCTGGTATCTCATGGCAAAGCAGGGCATATTATTCCTGATTTGAATTGGCAAGAGGCAGAGGACCTTTGTCTAATGCGAGCAGATTTGGAGCCGCGGCTGTTATCTTATGCCTTTGACTCGATAACGGCAGAAGACGTGAAGCAGGCGCGAGCAGCGCTAGCGTTGTTAGATAAGTCGGGTCTAAGCTTGCTGGAGAAGGGGGAGTTAAATTGGGCCTTCCATAAAGTGTTGTATTTTCCAGCTAATAGGCCAACTTTATATAAAGTGGTGCGTTCGCTGAATCAGCAAGCAAGCCGCTATTTGGGTTTTCAGTATGGTCCGATGAACTATCAAGATCACAGCCAACAGGAGCATTTTGAGTTGCTGAATCTGATAGAGTCGGGAGAAAAATCGACGGCATTATTATTGCTTAGTCAACATATTAAAGACGCGGGTCAGTTGTTAGTGGCTCACCTTAAATCAACAAATTGAATGTGAGTATATGGTAGACATCAATACGCGAATACGATCAGGTCCAACGAAAAGTTCTCATTCTTACGCAGAGTATTCGGCGCTGGTTGCCGATGAATTTGAAAATTCTCGCCAGTCGATTCGGCAAATGCTCGTTGCACTGGGCTTTTCATTAGTCGATCAAACCTCCACCGGGAAAGGGGTAGTTGAAGCCTGTTATGCCAGAAAATACGATTTAGTACTGTGTGATTTTAGACTTGGACATGGAAAAAATGGCCAGCAAGTATTGGAAGAATTACGTCAGTTAAAGCTTTTAAAAAGTGATGCGATTTTTATTGTGGTTTCAGCCGAGACAAGTCGTGATGTGGTATTTGGTATTATGGAATCCCATCCCGACGATTACCTAAGTAAGCCTTTTACACAGGGCGTATTGAGTAAAAGGCTAGAACGCCTATTTGCACAAAATAATGCCTTGGTGGACATGAAAGAGGCACAAGCCAAGCAAGATTTTAGCCGTTTGCAGGGGTTATGTGAGCACCACATAGCTAGTCAAGGGCGCTATTCGGTTTGGTGTAAAAAAGCGTTGGTTGACACTTTTCTAGCCACTCAGTCTTGGTCGGAATTGACTCGCTTATGTGAACAAGAGCTACAAGAGCGAGACATTGAATGGGCCATGTTAGGCATGGCAAAAATGCATCTCTTACAGGAAGAGTGGGACCTGGCTATTCAAAGTTTAGAGTCAATATTGAAAAGTTTCCCGCAAAGCGTTGAAAGTTATGATTTGCTAGCGTCTTGTTTGCAAAAAAAAGGGCGCTACCATAAGGCGCAGCAAGTGCTTGAGGAGGGGATAAAACTGTCTCCTTTGGTGGCTTCTAGACAGCAAAATATGGTTAACCTAAGTCGTGAAAACGGCGACATTCAAAGTGCGGTTAAAGCCGGTCAGCAAGCGTTAAAGTTGACGATGAATACGATCAATGAATCCCCTGAGGAATACTTTCAAGTGGTCGATTTATTGGCTGACGCTGCGGTTGATTTGGAGGGGCGAGATCGCAAAAAAATGACGGATGATGCCTTGCTTGCCTTAAGTAAAGTGTCTAAAAAATATTCTGATCTGCATGAAGTACGAGTGAAAAAAGCACTTTCTGAGAGCCGCTTATACAGTGCACAAGGGCATAACAAGCATGCTCAAGCGAGTCTCTCAACCGCGCAGGCTTTATTAAAAGAGTCGCCAGAGCTTAAGACCCCAGATATCGTCATTGAGTTAGGTAAAACGTTGTTTTTAGCGGGTCAAAAAGGGGAAGCTATTCAGCTGTGGCAGTCCGACAATCTTCTCTCAGATATGAGCGCTGAACAAGAGCAGGCCATTTTTGACTTTATTGATGAGCCAATTCCAATGGGGGCTCGGGCGAGAGCGAAGTCACTTAATTCTCAAGGGCTCAATTTTTATGCGAAAAAAGATTACGACGAAGCAATTAGAGTGTTTGAAGCTGCATTAGAGATCTCGCCTAATCAACCAGGATTGAATTTGAATCTTGCCCAAACTGCCATTAAAAAGATGGCAACTTCACCCAATAAACGCGCCATGTTAGCGAAATGCCAAGAGGCTTTTGCAAGAATCAGTCATGTTAAAGAAAATCATAAACAATTTTCACGACTGCAGGCCCTTAAAAACTATGTCGCTAAATACCATCAGGATTCAGTATGAGCAGTTTTATGAAAAACGACTTTCATCATGTAATGATCGCCTCTATGAATGATATGAAACAATCGGTGAATTTATTACAGCATACTTTAGAGAAAATTCCGCTCGGCGACACCGAGAAAAGTGAGGAAGAGAGTGATTTAACTTCGATTCATTATGAAGTAAGTCGCATGCAGAACAGCATTGGGCAACTTCATAATTTGTATCTATTGGAAAAAAACCAATTATCTTTTCAGCTGACTGATGCATATTTACTGGAGTTAATAGAAGAGCAGGTAATCGCTCATGACGTTTTATGCCGTCGAGTGGGTGTCACCATTAACTTGGTTGCGAAGCATGATATAAGCAGTTATTTGGATGTGAACTTGCTCAGCCATGTGTTAGACATTGCGATTGTGAATGCCATTCGCTATAGCAAAGATACGGTGCAAATTGACCTACAGAAAACGCAACAGGGCACCTCAATTATTATTGATGACAATGGCAGGGGGTATCCAGAAGAACGGTTAGAACATTTCTCTGAGATCATCAAGGGCCAAGGTTTTTCTGGCTTAACCAATCAGATGTTGGCTTGGTATTACTGTTATTTAGTGGCCAGTATGCATAAAAGCCGTGAACAACAAGGTTGGGTTCGTTTGAGTAATGAATCTGCCTTAGGTGGCAGTCGGTTTGAAATCTTCTTACCCTGATTAAGTGCTTGCCCTTGAATCACAAGTGAAGCGCTAACGAGAGGGCTTCACTTGTGTTTTTCTGACTGTTATTGCGGTAGGTAAATAGCAAGCTTAGCACCACCTAAGACAGTGGATTCTTGTTTTTCTATATAACCTTCCTCATCATGGCACACATGAGCATTTGCGGACAGTTGAGCAAAGTACAAACCTAATCCTGTATTGGACTCTGGGCTGTCTTCTTCTTGTGCGGTGTTAAAGCCTTGGCCATCATCTTCAATGCTGATGACCAAAAAGTTCTCTTCTTTGGTTGCATGAATTTGAATTTTAGATCTTGCAAAGCGTAACGCATTATAGACTGCGGTGCCCACCACGGCGGTCATAAGGCGCTCATCAAATGTGCCAGTTAATTGGCTATCGCAATGGTAGCTTAGCTCTAGTTTTTTCGCATTAGCAGAGGTTAGCAGTGCAAATACTTGGTCGTCTAAAAATTCATCGAGTAAAAACGTATCAACATGAAGCTCATAACCATTTGACGCCAAGCGATATAAATAAAGGTATTCTACCCATTCGTCGTTGAGTTTTTTGAGGGATTCTTCAATGACGGTTATTTTTGCTTCGTTAAGATTGTTTTTAGGCAGGGTTTCCTTTACGCCTTGTAACTGATACAAAAGGGTGCCGACTTGATTCTTGCTTTCATGGATGGCGCTGGCAAGAATCGTACTGATGTCCATTTTTTTCATGATTAGTTCTCAAGCGCGAGTTTATATTGTTTGTTTTGTTGATTGGTTGGCGCTAATGCAATGCCAGACTCAACGTCACGAACCCATAATGCAAGTGTGTTTTTAGCATTATTTGTATCTTCTATGTTCAGGTAAATGTCTGTTTCGTAAGAATAGGTTTGTGCTCTTACCGCTGGATCGTCAAAGAATAATTGATGGATTTTTTTCAGGGTGGACTGGAAGGTTTCTTTTTGGCGAGACGAAAGAGGGTTCTGCTCTGATAATTTAACGAATGTAGAGAGGTGCTTAAGGTAAATCTCCGCATTGTTGTAGCATGAGTGTTTGGCAAGTGACACCGCGCGACGAAAAGCCAGCTCAGAAGTTTCATAGTCTTCGATAGTTGAGCTCAGTTTCCCTAGCTCCATTTGGCGTAATAGATTTTTTGGTGAGCGTTCAATTGCCTCGACCAAAATAGCTTGAGCAGCTACATGATCTTGTTGTGCTATTTTAATTTTGGCGAGCCAATCATAAGCGCTAACAAAAAAGCGATTATCTATCATTAATTGTCGGAACTTACTTTCTGATTGTTCTAATTGATTAAGATAAAAACAGGCTCGCGCTTCACCAAATACCGCCCATGGCATTTTTCTATTTTTCAAAACATTAGAGAATATCGCTTTGGCTTGTGCATATTCCTGCATTTCTAGGTAGCATTCGCCAATGGTTCGTAGGCACTTACCTTCTAACGAAGGGTGGGCTTCCATTACCAAATATGCTTCTTCTATGGCTTTGGCAAAGTCTTTTTCATCAAGTGCTAAGTTAACTTGTTTCAACTTCGCTTTCATTTCTAACAACTTGGATAATCTACGTTGTAACAATGCTTGTGAGAAAGGTTTGGTGATATAGCCATCCGGTTGGAATTCGATGGCCCCCATCACCATTTCAATAGATGTTTCTGCTGTGACCATCAAATAGGTTGCTGTGTTTGGAATGAGTTCAGAGTGGCGGACTTCTTCAAGTAGCTGTTGGCCGTCTTTGCCATTACCTAGATTATAGTCTGACAGAATAAGATCAAAAGATTGAGTCTTAAGTAGATCTATTGCTGTCTCTGCTTTCATAGCGATGTCAACGGACTGGAAGCCGAAATCGGTTAGCATTTTTTTTTGCATTATTCTGGCTTCTGCCATGTCTTCTATGAGCAGGGCCTTATGGCTAGAGAAATCAGTCTGTCCCATGTAGATGATCCATATCGTTAAGTTAGAGAAATGACTTGTTAGGGTCCATGGTTAGTTGTTCTGAAAAAACATCATCTTCTTCAGAGCTTTGTTGAGGGATGGCGTAGCTTTCATTTGCCCATTCGCCGAGATCGATTAACTTGCACTTTGCGCTGCAAAAAGGTCGGTCTTTGTTTTCTGTAGACCAAGGGGTTTTCTTTTGGCAGGTTGGGCAGGCAATCAAGGTCATTGGTTTAACTCTCTTACATCTAGTCTTGCTAAAATACACTGGTTTAATGTCACGACTTTATCATCTAAGTCAATCAAATTGCTATTGTTTTTAAGGATAAAGTCTGCCTGTTTGAGCCGTTCTTCATTATTTAATTGGGTGTTAATAATACGTAATGCTTGCTCTTCAGTACTTTGGTCGCGACGAATAATACGCTCTATTTGAATTTCTTTAGGCGTATCAATGACAACGACAAATTTACACAATTTGTTTTGCTCAGTTTCGAATAACAGCGGGTGTACTAACAACACGTAAGGAGAGTGGGCATTGGCCAGTTGAGTGGCGATGGAAGCCCGGATTTCTGGGTGAGTAATGGACTCGAGCCAACGTCTTTCATCTGGGTGTTTGAAGACAATGTCACGCAGCGCCTTGCGGTCTAGAGTGCCGTCAGTCAATAAAATATTGGCGCCAAAACGTTCAACGATTTTGGTCAGACAGGAAGAGCCGGGTTGTACCACTTCCCGTGCTACGTCGTCAGCATCCACGCTTTGAATACCAAGGTTATTAAAATACTTGGTAATGGTGCTTTTACCAGAACCGATGCCACCGGCGAGGCCGATAATCGGAGGAGCATATTTTTGATTCATAAGTAACTACAATAAAAATAAACAATGCTTGAAAAGACTAAAAAAGGACCGAACGGTATCGTTTGCTGGCCTTTCGAGGAGAAAAGAAGAGAGCAGAAAATGCCCAGTAAACTGGCGTAGAGTAAGATGCTAAACAGTGACTCTAAGTACAGCCAAGCACCGAGTGCTGCAAGCAACTTCGCATCACCAAGCCCAATGCCTTCTTTTTTATAATAATAAAGATAGCACCCTCTTAGCGTAGCGACAATTGCATAGCCAGATAACAACCCTAAAACCGAAGCGTCTAACAAGGGACTGCCCATATTCAGGGCCAAACTTGCCGCAATCACCAGGGCGCTGCATTCATTTGGGATGATTTTATGTTGGTAATCTATGATCGCAGCGCAAAGCAGGGAAGTTAATATTATGGTGTTAAGTGCCAGTTCATAAAGCGACAAGGGTAAGCAAAGTAATGGCAAGCCGGCCAGCAAAAATAATACTTCGATTTGCCAATAATAGGGTGAAATGTTGGTTTGGCAAAAACGGCACTTGCCTTTTAAATAGGCATAACTGAACAATGGAATTGTCTCTTTCCAGCTTAAAATATGGCCACAATGTGGGCAATTGGAGCGTCCATAGATATAGCTTTTAGGGCTGTGTTCTTTAAACGATAAAGACAAGAGTTCGTGGGCTTCTTGTCTTGCTAAATATAAATTCAAAGCGGGCCAGCGGATGGAATATAGTGCAGCAAAACTACCCAAACAGAGCAACACAGCGGCGTAAGCTAGCCAGCACAGCAAAGTGGTCATCACTAAGGAAGCTCAAGCAAAGGTTGATATATAGACAGTAAGGAAGAGACGACAAATGCACCGGCAATAAAAAGGCAGACAGCAGGTATGATTTTTTCAAACCAATAGATCACCTGTTGGCAGTGCCGCTCATGTTCTTGGGCTGCCAGTGTCAATGCCCTATCAATATTGCCATTGTGACTGGCGGCTTCAAGCGCCAAAGCGGATTCTTTAGGAAACCAGTATTGAGGAAAGCTGGCTTGATAACTCTTACCAAGCTGCAGTGAGTAGTAGCTGAAAAGAATGTCTTCCTTTAATTGGGCATGTTTAAAGTGCAATGGCAGGCCGTATAAAGCCTGTTGCAGTGTTTTTCCTGTTTTTCGGCTAGCACTTAAAAGCCTTAATAGCTTGCTTAACCGAAAACTGGCGTTCACCTTTTCAAACCAATTACTGGCATTTCCATTAATGAAATTAATCATCACAATGACTTGCAGTACGCTGGTCAATAAATAGCTGGCGCCATTAATAAGGAGACTCGAAGTGGCGCCATCGTTACTAAATACACCATAAAGTAGGTTTATGATAAGTGCGACTTGCATAATAAAGAAAGGGTAAGTCATTCCTTTGAGTAATTTCGAAGACCAACTTAGTAGTGAGGTTAATTGTTCTATGGATGTATCAATACTTTGTGCGCAGTCTTCTCTGGAGCCATTGTTGATAATAAGTTGGCAATACGGCGAACAGCGAGCTTGGGATAACCTAGATAAGGTCACGTTAAATGATTTGCCGGCGGTTAGTTCGTGATGAATGGCCGAACAATTTCGACTTAAAATAGCATTGCTTGATGACTCTGAAAGGCTTGCTATCGCTTCATTTAATTGCAAACCATTGTGCAATGCATTTTTGATTTCGGTAAAAAACAACAAGAGTGTTTTATAATTAAAGTAATGGGGGTGATAAGGACGACAGTCGATATCCCAGATGCCTAAGGACACATAATGCAGTAACAGGCTTTGCTCTGATTCAGCGTATCGATAATATTGGCAGTGGTCTTGTTGAATGCTAAACCAAGGCATGGGGAGGCTCGCTATTTCGTTGGCTGTAAGCTTGCCACAGAGAGGGCGTGGCAATGAGTTGTTCGTAGTCTATGGGTAAAGTCGCTTGCCACAATGGTAACAAGCCACTGAAAATAGCTTGCTGACTACTGGATCGGTAAGTCATAGCCTGATGGATAATTAATTTGAGCGAGCTGACCAAGGAGAAAAAATCCACTTGCCAACTTCGGCAGCGGTGAATGGCATCTAAGGTTGAGTTTGTATGGAGCGTGGCCAGCACCAAATGTCCCGTTAGAGACGCGTTGATCGCAAGATTCGCGGTATCTGCGTCCCGAATCTCACCGACCATAATAATATCAGGGTCTTGCCTTAAAAAGGCTTTCAGTAAGTTAAATGAGGTTAAGCCGATGTCAGGTTTAGGTTCACACTGAAATAAACCTGCGATCTCATGCTCTACAGGATCTTCAATGGTGAAAATGGTGCGTTTCCCATTGTTAAGGTAATCCAAGCAAGAGTAAAGAGTGGTGCTTTTTCCAGCCCCCGTCGCACCACAAACTAAAATCAGCCCGCTGGGCTTCTCGAGTTGGCGGATTAGCTGTGACAGTAATGGTGTGGGTAAGCCAATACTCTCCAGAGTAAATCGGTGTTTCTCTGGCAGTAACCTCAGGGCCGCTTTTTCGCCTTTTACTGTGGCTATTAAGCTGACCCGAACGAAGGTGGTTTGACCTTGATAGGCAAAAGAAAACTGGCCTTCTTGAGTGCGCCTGGTTTCTGATAGATCTAAATTAGCGCGCATTTTAATCCGGTTAATAAGAGGGTTGTCTTCTTCTAGTTGCGCTAACAAAATCAGCGCCCCATATTGTCGCGTGCTAATGATGAGTCGGTGGCGAGCTTGTTCGATATGGATATCACTCGCCCCTAGTTTAATCGCATGAGCAAGAATTTCTTCTAATGTCATTGGGCTTCCTCCACTGTTGTGCATTGCTGTGGTAGGAGCTTGCTGGCCAGATCAGATTCACACTGCCAGTTGTTGTTTGCATCGCGATGGTATTTCAAATAATTGCCTTCGCTAATACCTGTGTCGCTATTGAGCGATACGGTAACACTGCCGGAGCTGGCTTCTTGGTCACTTACCGCGATGCTTTTGACGATCGAGTCACTGGCAACAATGGGGGATATTTCGGCAAATTCTGTGCTGCTTGGAAAACCTCCATTGAGCAGTATGTATTCTTCAATAAAAGACTGGCTTTGAGTGGCGATGTTTTGTGCTTCAACCAGCTTTGCTTTGGTTATTTGGCGAGTAAAGGTGGGGGCAGTAATGGCTGCTAAAATAGAAATAATAGCAATCACGACCATTAGTTCTAATAGCGTAAAACCACCTTGGTGGACACGACTGTGATTCATTTCTTCACTCCTTGAAGAGGTGGGGGCGTTAGCGTCCTGCTAATCGTTATTAAAACACTAGTCTATTTGTGAAATAAAACCACCTCACTTTGGTGATTTTTGTTTACTGCAGGGCAGCGAAAAATGAGAAACGAATAACTCAGGTTGGGGCTAAGAAGGGGGCATTGAATAACGCAAAGCAATCCCCGTCATGCTGATGAACTCAGAAATAACGGGGGGCTTGTTACCAGGCCTAATGTCTTGTGACATTAGGCCTTAAGGCAGGATTAATGGTTTTTTTGTGCTGCTTGGCCAGCTTGAATAGCTGTAATGGCGATTGTATAGACAATATCATCCACTAGCGCTCCGCGTGACAAGTCGTTGACTGGTTTGCGGATGCCTTGCAGCATAGGCCCAATGCTCACCACATCGGCACTACGTTGTACTGCCTTATAAGTGGTGTTACCCGTGTTAAGGTCAGGGAAAATAAACACCGTTGCTTTACCCGCGACCTTGCTGGTAGGCGCCTTTTGCTTGGCGACCTTCTCCATGATGGCGGCATCGTATTGCAGTGGGCCGTCAATCAGCAGATCAGGGCGGCGTTGTTGGGCAATAGCAGTGGCTTCTCGCACCTTATCGACGTCGTTACCGCTGCCTGATCCACCAGTGCTGTAACTGATCATGGCCACTTTAGGAGCAATGCCAAACGCGGTTGCAGAATCCGCGCTTTGAATAGCAATTTCAGCGAGTTGCTCAGCTGTCGGATCTGGGTTGATGGCACAATCCCCATAGACTAATACCTGATCAGGTAAGCACATAAAGAAGACGGAGGAAACCAAGGACGCATTTTCAGATGTCTTTATCAATTGAAGTGCCGGGCGGATGGTGTTGGCCGTGGTATGAATGGCTCCGGAAACCAAACCATCAACATCGTTAGTTTGCAGCATCATGGTGCCCAGTACGACATTATCTTCAAGTTGCTCTCTGGCAATAATATCGGTCAAGCCTCGGTGTTTGCGCAGGTCAACCATAGGGGCGACATAACGTTCACGAATGCTTTCAGGGTCGAGTATTTCTACACCGTGGCTAAGCTCAATGCCGTTGTTTTGTGCAATGCGCAGTATTTCAGCTTCTTTGCCTAATAAAGTACAGCGAGCAATTCCGCGCTCGGCACAAATTGATGCCGCCTGGATAGTACGGATTTCTTCGCCTTCAGGCAGAATAATACGTTTGTTCAGTGAGCGCGCTTGTTCGATTAAACGATAGCGGAATGCAGGTGGGGAAAGTTTCCTTTCTTCTTGGTTCATAGCGAAGGAGTTAACCCAGTCATGATCGATGCAACGTGCAATGTGCTCTTTTACTGTTAAAATCCGCTCTTTGTCATCTAAAGGGATTTCCTGGTTAAAAGATTGCATGGTGATGGCGGTTTCCCAGCTATTTGAGCTTACGGAAAGTACCGGTAACCCTTTGGCCATGGCTTTGCCACAAAGCTCCATTAAAGCGGCGCTAGGTTGGTAGCCTCCAGTGAGCACCAATGCTGCAATTT
This sequence comes from Marinomonas pollencensis, assembly GCF_003387375.1. Taxonomy (GTDB): domain Bacteria; phylum Pseudomonadota; class Gammaproteobacteria; order Pseudomonadales; family Marinomonadaceae; genus Marinomonas; species Marinomonas pollencensis. The sequence continues at coordinate 17,918 of NZ_QUNG01000002.1, forward strand.
TAGTATCATTAAGCGCAGCAATGGCGGTTGCCATGATGATGTCAGTACGGTCTCCTGGGGTGAAAACAAGCACGCCTGGGCGCAGCGCTTCTAGCATGTTTTCGACACCACGGGCGCATAATGTATAGGACTGTACGCGACGGGTTTCCATCTCTCCGGCATTCACCACTTTGGCTTGCAAGAAGTCAGCCACATCTTTCACCCGAGGGTAGGTCAACTCCTCTGAAACTGGGATTTGCCCTAATAGGCTGAAGTTGCGTTTGAAAATACCACGTTGCGCAAATAGATCGCCGTAAGATTTCACCCCTAGGGAGCCTGGGGTGGTTTTATTAAGAATACAGCCAATCACATCGCTGGCTTTAATGCCACCGTAGGATCCAGCGGCAATTTCAACATGGTGTTCTAGTTCGTTGACACGCATGTTGTTTGGGGCAGTGACGAGCACCAAGCCGGCATCAAGAGTGCGGGCAATGGCTTTGTTAAGGCGTGTGGCATAGGGGTGGCCTGGGATAAGCGCAAGGCCTTCCACTATTACGGTGGAGTCTGGTTCTACGCTGGCTTGGAAACGACCAACGATTTCTTCCATTAGCTCTTCAATGTTGTCATTGTACAGGTAGCGTTCTGCTTCATGTAAGGGGATGGGCTCAGCGGGAGAAAGCGTTGAGCCTTGAGCGACCATCGCAGTAGATTTATCTGGGCCAGTATCGCCAGGGTGAGGTTGGGCGATGGGTTTAAAGAAACTGGCCTTTAATCCTTGCTGTTCTAAGGCGCGAACAAGACCCACAGAGACAGATGTTAAACCAACACCGGGTCCGGTCGGTACTGTCATTAACACATTTGTCGACATAATTAAGAGTTCCTACTTGAGCGAGTATCGGTTAAAAATCATTGGCGAATTAAGTTGATCGTATCTAATGCAATCATCAGCTCTTCATTGGTTGGAATGATCCATACCTTTGTTTGACTTTGGGCTGACTCAATGTTCATTGTGGCTCCACGCAAGGCGTTCTTATCGCTATCAATATGGATATTAAAGGCTTTTAATTGTTGGCATATGGCAGCACGAATGTAAGAAGAATTTTCGCCAATACCTCCAGTAAAGACCAAATGATCAATTCGGTCGAGAGTGGTGGCCGTGCTGACTAGATACTTTGCGGTTCGAATAGCAAACATATCCAGCGCCAATTTAGCGCTTTCATTACCAGAAGCCATTGCATCTTCTAAGGTTCGACAATCATTAGAAAGCTCTGAAATGCCTAATAAACCACTTTTTTTGTTTAATACATCGAGGGCTTGAGCGGAAGAGATTCCTTCCGCATCGGCAATAAAAGATAATAAGCTGGGGTCTAAACTGCCACAGCGAGTGCCCATCATCAGGCCTTCTAGGGGAGTAATCCCCATGCTGGTATCGGTCGATTTGCCTTTATTGATGGCGCATGTGCTGGCGCCATTGCCTAAGTGGGCGACCAATACCCCTTGTTGTAAGCTGTTTGGCTCGATCTCAGCCAAACGGCGACTAATATAGCGATAACTGGTGCCATGAAAGCCGTATTTGCGGAAGTGGTGCTGGCGATAAAGTGCCATTGGAATCGGGTATAAGTATTGTTCGGCGGCCAATGTTTGGTGAAAGGCAGTATCAAAGACCGCCACTTGTGGCACGCCGGGAAACAGTTCAATGGCAGCATACATACCAATAATGTGGGCAGGGCTATGCAGAGGGGCGAAATTAGCACATTCAGCAATGCCGTCGATGACATTTTGGTCGATCAAAACGGACTGGCTAAATGTTTCCCCCCCATGTACTACTCGATGTCCAATACCAGTCAAACTGTTTAAGATCGTTGGTCTGTTATCAAGCCACTTCTTGATTTCGGCAACGGCACTTTTATGAGTGCCTTCAGGAAGCGAGATAGACTCTTTAAGCCCTTCTTTCTTAAATGTTAGTGTGCTATTCGATTCACCAAGCCTTTCGGCAATACCTTCTAGAAGAACGGTTTGTCCTTCATCAGTAAGAACGGCAAATTTTAGAGAAGAACTACCACAATTAATGACTAGTATGCTGTCGCTCATTATGTTTCCTTAGTTATGAACTCGTAACGAGAGGTCGATGGCTTGAACATGTTTTGTTAGGGCTCCAATGGAAACATAATCAACCCCTGTTTGGGCAACACGTTTAAGTTTTTCTTGATCCATGTTGCCAGAAGCTTCAAATTTTACGCGACCTTTAAAGCGGTTAACGGCGGTTTCCATGTCTTCATAGGAAAAGTTATCAAGCATGATAATGTCCGCGCCAGCCTCTACCGCCATGGCGACTTCTGCTAAGCTTTCTGTTTCCACTTCTATGGTTTTACCCGGGGCGATTTGTTTGGCCATAGCAACCGCTTTGCTAATGGAACCGGCAGCCATAATGTGATTTTCCTTGATTAAGAAGGCATCAAACAAACCAATTCTATGATTCTGCGCGCCTCCTACTGAGACCGCGTACTTTTGTGCGCTGCGTAAGCCTGGTAGGGTTTTGCGCGTGTCGAGTATGGTCAAATTTGTGGCTGCAACGTCTTCAGCGTATTGACGGGCAATAGTTGCAGTATAGGATAAAGCTTGAATAAAATTGAGTGCGGTGCGTTCGCCAGTCAAAATAGTGCGGGCATGACCTTTTAGGGTTAAAAACGGTTGATTAGCTGTGAGCAAATCGCCATCTTTTGCATGCCATTCCAAAGTGACATTATTGCCCAGTTGTTTGAACACTTCGTTAGCCCAATCTTGGCCACATAAAACAGCAGATTCTCTAGAGATAACAGACGCGGTAATTTCATGGTCATCAGGGATGAGCTGAGCCGTTATGTCGCCTGTGCCAACATCTTCTTGTAACGCGAATGTGACGTTTGATCTCATATGCTCGATTGAATCTGCATTCAACAGTGTCATGGTGTTTCCTATTGTTATGTAGAGAAAACGCCATTGTAGCGGGAATATGTGGCTTCGTCAGTGTGTGCAAGCCTCTGTGCTAAAAATTTCACAGATATTCAAATAACAAGTGAGTTTAATAAGGTAGGTGGTGTCTTTATTTGTCTTTTGGGTGGCTGAACCTTGTTTATAAAATAGCCACTCAAGCGATGAAAAACATAATTCAGTGCTGGGAGTTTGTTATAAAAAAGACGGGATTGCTCAATAAATGAGCGACTCAAGGCAAAATAGATTTTGTTTATGACTGGGATGCGTTTGGTGAATGAGGTGCAGGCTGCCCAGTATTTTAAAGGGGTAGAGCAGAGCCCTATGTCAAAAAAAGACCAGAGTTGTTGTCTTCTGTACCTTTTTATTAGGAGGAAGTCATTCAATCTTGAGGTAGGTGTCTAGGCGATTTCACGATTAGGTGTTAACCTTACGCCTGTTTTGAATACCTATAAAGGAAGAGTGAACCACCGATTTACCCTCTATCTGGTAAATCGAAATAGGGAATGCGTTTGCAAATAACCGTTTTGGCAAGAGCAAACAATGTGGTGAACAGTTTATTGAGCTTTCTATGAGCACCCTGCAAAACGGGGTGTTTTTTATCGTAGTAAGTGAATGACGGGCTTAGTAGATATAGGCCCATATGGAAACGAACCTACCAATTCTTTTTGGTAGTCGAGTAGATAGCAAATTCCAAAATAATAACAACGCTGTCTAACTAAAGAGAAAAAACGATACCGGTAAACGAAAGATCTGGTATCGCTTTTTCTTATTTCGGCTGGTTTTTATAGTGTTATTAATATAAATGCCGCTGGTTCGTTTAAGTCGCCTCCAAGGTAAACCATTAAAGTCCTTGGTAGGTTTGAGATCTGTCCTAATAGCGGGGGTTATTAACACTATGACGGAGCAGCATATCCTCGAAGATATCGATCCGATCGAAACAAAAGAGTGGGTTGATGCAATCGAGTCTGTCCTTCGAGAAGAAGGTCCTGATCGCGCACGATACATTTTGGATCGTTTGACAAAAGAGGCTGCGAAAGCAGGCACAGCAATGCCAGCCTCCATTACAACGTCTTACCGTAACACTATCGCTCCTCAAAATGAGAAGCCGTTACCGGGAGATTTGTTTATGGAGCGTCGCATTCGTTCCATAATCCGTTGGAATGCACTGGCAATGGTAATGAAAGCAAACCGTGTAGATTCCACTCTTGGTGGTCACATTACCAGTTTCTCTTCTGCCGCAACGCTTTATGATATCGGTTTCAACCACTTTTTCCGTGGTTCAGACGGTAAACAAGAAGCTGACATGGTTTTCTTCCAAGGTCATATTTCTCCTGGTATCTACGCTCGATCTTACATCGAAGGGCGTTTGACTGAGGAGCAACTTGATAACTTCCGCCGAGAAGTAGATGGGAAAGGACTTTCTTCTTACCCACATCCTTGGCTAATGCCGGATTATTGGCAGTTCCCGACCGTATCTATGGGGTTAGGACCACTGCAAGCGATTTACCAAGCGCACGTTATGAAATACCAACATAGCCGTGGCTTGATTGATCAAGGCGACCGTAAAGTATGGGCGTTCTTAGGTGATGGTGAGTGTGATGAGCCAGAATCTTTGGGTGCTATTGCATTGGCCGGTCGTGAAAAACTAGACAACTTGATTTTCGTTATTAACTGTAACTTACAGCGCCTTGATGGTCCTGTTCGTGGTAATGGCAAAGTTGTTCAAGAATTGGAAGGCGTGTTCCGTGGCGCTGGCTGGAATGTTGTTAAATGTCTATGGGGCCGCCATTGGGATGCTCTGTTTGAAAAAGACGACAAAGGCTTATTGGCGAAACGTATGGACGAGGTTTGCGATGGTGAACTTCAGAACTACAAAGCCAATGGTGGTGCATACACACGTGAACATTTCTTCGGCAAGTACCCAGAATTGCTAGAAATGGTTAAGGACATGTCAGACGATGACATTATGAACCTTAACCGTGGTGGACATGACCCTTATAAAGTTTACGCAGCCTACGCTGAAGCGACTTCTCATAAAGGTCAACCAACAGTTGTCTTGGCGCAAACAGTAAAAGGCTACGGCATGTTTAAAGCAGCCGAAGCACAAAACACAGCGCACCAAACTAAGAAACTGGACGAAGAGTCTTTGGCTCAGTTCCGTGATAAGTTTGGTATTCCGATCAGCGACGAAGAATTGAAGGATCTGCCTTACTACCGCCCAGCGGAAGACAGCCCTGAAATGAAATACTTGCGTGCTCGTCGTAAAGAGCTGCATGGGGATTTCCCTGTTCGCCGTCGTGAGTGCGAAGCGCTTGAAGTTCCTTCTTTAGAAGCTTTCAAGTCTCAAATTGCTGGTACTAAAGGTCGTGAAATTTCTACGACTATGGCGTTTGTTCGTGCTTTGAATGTGATGGTGAAAGACAAAGCCATTGGTGAGCGTGTGGTACCGATCGTTGCCGATGAAGCGCGTACTTTTGGTATGGAAGGCATGTTCCGTCAGTTGGGTATTTACTCTTCTGAAGGTCAGCGTTACACACCACATGACCATACTCAGGTTATGTACTACAAAGAGTCTGCACAAGGTCAAATCCTTCAAGAAGGGATTAACGAGCCAGGCGCATTCTCTGCATGGTTGGCGTTAGCGACGTCTTACAGTAACAGCAATCTACCTATGATTCCTGTGTACATTTACTACTCGATGTTTGGTTTCCAACGTGTTGGTGACTTGGCGTGGGCAGCAGGTGATTCACAAGCACGTGGTTTCTTGATTGGTGCTACAGCGGGTCGTACTACGCTAAACGGTGAAGGCTTGCAGCATGAAGATGGTCATTCTCATATTCAAGCTGGTTTGATTCCTAACTGTATCTCTTATGATCCAACGTACTCGTACGAAGTTGCTGTTATTGTTCAAGATGGCTTGCGTCGTATGTACAAAGAGAAAGAGAGTGTTTTCTATTACCTAACCGTAATGAATGAAAACTATGCCCATGAAGATATGCCAGAAGGTGTTGAAGAAGGCATTCTGAAAGGTATGTACAAGCTAAAAACTCATGAGAAAAAAACCAATAAGAAGCAAGTGCAACTGCTTGGTTCTGGTGTGATTCTTCGTGAAGTTGAAGCGGCTGCAGAAATTCTCTTTAATGATTATGGTGTTAACTCTGATATCTGGAGTGTGACTTCTTTTAACGAATTGCGCCGTGAAGGTTTGGATGCAAGTCGTTGGAATATGCTTCACCCAGAAAGCGAGCCACGTCAGTCATACGTAGAAACTTGCTTAGCAGATAAAGGTCCTGTAATTGCCTCTACAGACCATGTTAAATTGTTTGCTGATCAAATTCGTCCGTTTATGAAAGGCACCTATAACGTACTAGGTACTGATGGATTTGGTCGAAGTGATACGCGCGCTAAATTGCGTCATTTCTTCGAAATCAACCGCTATTGGGTCGTTGTATCTGCTTTGAGCGCATTGGCGAAAGACGGTGTAATTGATGCATCTGTAGTTAGCGAAGCAATTGCTAAATTTGGTCTTGATCCAGAAAAACCAAACCCAGTTATTTGCTAATTATAAACAAGCTCGGTACCAGGCTTGAGTGTGACTCAAGTCTGGTTAGTTAATCAGTTTGATGCGTCTATATGACAAAGGAGATTTCCGTGAGTACTGAAATCATTCGAGTACCGGATATTGGTGGTGCAGCTGATGTTGATGTTATTGAAATCAGCGTAAAAGTTGGTGACATCATCGAAGTTGACCAATCTATTATTGTATTGGAGACGGACAAAGCGTCGATGGACGTTCCTTCTCCAATTGCGGGTAAAGTTGTCAGCATTTCTGTTCAAGAAGGTGATCAAGTTTCAGAAGGTTCTGAGGTTTTGGTTCTTGAAGTGGAAGGTGCTGAAGCCGCGCCAGCGAAAGAAGATGTAGCGGCTCCAGAAGCGAAATCTGAGCCAGCGCCACAGGCTGCGCCACAAGCGCCAGCAGCAACATCTAGCAGTGAAGAAAATGTCACTGTGCCAGATATTGGTGGTGCAACAGACGTCGAAGTGATTGAAATCTGTGTTGCAGAAGGCGATACCGTTGCAGAGGGCGATTCTTTAATCGTGCTAGAAACGGATAAAGCGTCGATGGACATTCCTGCGCCATTTGCAGGTAAAGTCAGCAAAATCCTTCTAAGTGTCGGTGACACGGTATCAGAAGGTTCAGATATCTTGGTTATGGCGACTGAGACAGCAGCGGCGGCAGAGCCAGTTGCAGCGGCACCTGCTGCAGAATCAAGTGCGGCGCAGCCTGTTGTTGAAGCAGCTCAAGAAACCATTGCTGGTGGCGTTGAAGCAGTCACTGTTCCAGATATTGGTGGTGCAGAAGGCGTAGACATCATTGAAGTAGCGGTTGCCGTAGGCGATTCGGTTAACGAAGGCGATTCTATTATCGTCTTGGAAACGGATAAAGCCTCTATGGAAATTCCTTCTCCTAAAACAGGTGTGGTGAAATCCATAGCGGTTAAAGAAGGGGATAAGGTTTCTGAAGGGGATGCGATTCTTGAATTAGAATTTGAAGCCACTTCTGCACCAGCTCCAGCAGCGGCGCCTAAGCAAGAAACTGCTCAACCAGCAGCGGCACCAAAAGCGGCGGCTCCAGCACCAGCGAGTGTTGATCAAGCTGCAGTATTAGCGACGCCATCTAAAAATGTACATGCAGGTCCTGCAGTACGTATGCTAGCTCGCGAATTGGGTGTTGAATTGTCTCTTGTTCGTGCTACTGGCCCTCGTGGTCGTATTACGAAAGAAGACTTACACGCTTATGTTAAAGCGGCGGTTCAAAAAGCGGTATCTGCCCCAGCGGCTTCTAATGTTGCACCAGGTGCTGGTCTACCGACCGTTCCTGATCAAGACTTTAGTAAGTTTGGTGAGGTCGAGCTTGTTAAAATGAGTAAAATCCAAAAGCTAACCGCCCAAAATATGGTGCGTAATGCTTTGGTTGTTCCTCAAGTAACACAGTTTGATAAAGCAGACATTACGGATCTAGAATCTTTCCGTAAAGGCTTGAAAGGCGAAATGGAAAAACAAGGTGTGAAATTGACACCACTTCCATTCCTGATCAAAGCGGTTGCTCAAGCTATGGTTGCTAATCCAACGTTTAACGTTTCTTTGATGGCAGATGGCGAAAGTTATGTGCAGAAGAAATACGTTCACATTGGTATTGCAGTGGATTCTCCAGCAGGACTTGTTGTTCCTGTGTTACGTGATGCAGACAAGAAATCGATTGTCGAAATCGCTAAAGAGGCCAGTGTTCTAATCAAGAAAGCCTTGGATAAACAGCTTAAACCTGCAGATATGCAAGGTGGTTGTTTCACTATCTCTAGTCTTGGTGCCATTGGTGGTACAGGATTCACGCCTATCGTGAACTGTCCTGAAGTGGGTATTCTTGGTGTTTCTAAAGCGGATGTTGAACCGCGTTGGAACGGTAAAGAATTCGAGCCTCGTACTATGTTGCCTCTATGTCTGTCTTATGACCACAGAGCGGTTAATGGTGGTGATGCTGGTCGCTTTATGACCTTCTTAAATTCTGCGTTGAGTGATCTGCGTCGTCTTACTCTTTAATCAAGAGAGTGGGTCATTCATTCAGTTAAATGACCCATATTAAGAATTGAACAAAAACCGCTTTATAGCGGTTTTTTTGTTTCTGGCCTTCCCTGCAATTTTTGCGTTTACTAACCGGATTCGCTTTTTTAGTCTGTTGTTTTGTTTATTCGCAGTCATCTTGTAAAAATGCCTGGATTCGATCTTTTTCCCACATGGCATCTTTGTAGCCAAGCTCAATCAGCGCTCGGCAATATTCTGGAGTAAACAATAAATAACTGGCCGCGGAGCTGGCATTTTGTGAAATGGAGCCACCAGTGGCCTTCAGCAGGATGCGAATGTTTTTTGGTAGGGTATGTATGTAGTGCTCAGAAATGGCGTTCAGCTCTTCGGAGGGGGAGATGATCAGGGTTTCTGTAGGCAGAGCATGATGTTGTCTTTTTTCTTCTGGCAGATCGCGAATGAGGTTATTCATAATTTCTAGCTGGCGAATATCATCTTCTAGATTATCGATGAAGGCACTATTAAGCAGTTGTCCCAGAATTTGTGCCATGCTTGGTGCGCTAGATGCTGCCTCAGTGTCTTTACTAGGCCATTTTTTAGGGCTTCGGTTACCACTCACACCTATGATAAAGAGCTTTTTTGCTCCCAGTTGCAGAGCAGGGTAAATGGCGGACTTCTGGCGAATAGCGCCATCACCGTAATAATGTGTCGCTACTTTGTGGGCGGGGAAAATAGTTGGAATGGCACTAGAAGCCAATAAATGATCAACGCTAATCTTATCGACTATGCCTTTGCGCCTATTCCCTTGCCAACCCTTTAGGTGCTCTTGTGCTTCAAAAAAGGTCGTCGATTCCCCTGTGCTATAGCTCATTGCAGTTACGGCAAGGGCGCTTAAATGGCCTGCGTTAAGCGCTTTATTTATGCTTGAAAACTCAATAAAGCTTTCCAGAAGTTGTTTTAGTGGGGTATTGTCCATAAGGGCAATGGGGTTGTGGCGATTATGCAGATGAAAAAGAGCCATCAAGGTTTTTGTTACTGAGCTGGCAATTGGCCAGCGCCCCATTTTGTATACTTGATCCGGTGTGAGATGGCGCCAGACAAAAGCCAGTGTTGAAACCGCCTTGGTGAAGTTGTCGGCATGGGTTGCAAGCATGGTTGCATTGAGTGCGCCAGCAGAAGTGCCGCAAAGAATAGGGAAGGGGAGAGGACTGCCTTTGGCGACCATCTTGCCTAGCGCTGAAAGCACCCCGACTTGGTAGGCTGCACGAGCGCCGCCGCCTGATAAAATTAACGCACTGTGATTGCTCATATATGAAGCACTCTTCTAAGTGGTTGTTTTATATTGTAGATTAGCTCAATATAATCACTTTTGTGTTTATTTGTGTAGTGCTTTGTGGATCTTTATAGCCCCTCCTAGTGAGTTTGTACAGGGTGGAGGTGGCCGTGTCTATTTTATTTTTTCGATTAACAGCCCTATGGTTTAGTGGAGATTTTCACTGGTGAATTTGGGGCTGATAATGCTTTCTTTAGGCGTGCTTAACAAGTGATCCGGTAATTTAACAATAACGACTACCCAGGGAGCGGGCATTTAGGTAGGAGAGAAGTGTGTTAGATGCAATGCTCAGTCACGCTAAATGGCTGCAGAAGGAAGAGGTAAATTTAGTACCTTATTTTCAGCCAATTATTGAGGTATCAAGTGGTAAGGTGACTGGCTATGAAGCACTGGCTCGCTACATAAAAACAACCGGAGAAGCTATCTCAGCTGGCTATTTATTCAGTGATGAGCGTCTTGGCGTCACAGAAAAAAGGCGTATCGACCGTGTTGTTCGAGATAAAGCGATCAAACAGGCTCATAGCTTGCCTGAGCAAACCCGATTAACATTGAATATTTCTCCTCAGTGGATAAACGCAAGGGCGTCCGAGCCATTACCGACTCTGGATATGTTGCGTCAGCATGGTGTTGACCCGAGTCGCATTGTGATTGAGCTGACAGAATTGAATGGCGAATTAGAAAACTTATGCAGCGCTGTAGAACAGTATAGAGAAGCGGGGGCGCGTGTCGCTATCGATGATTTTGGTGCGGGTTTTTCTCAGTTTGACCGGGTGATTGCCCTAGAACCTGACATTATCAAATTAGACATGCGGCTGTTTCAGCAAGGGGCTCAAGGTGGTGTGGCTGAATCCGTAGTCGAATCACTGGTTCGCTTATGTGCAAACACCGGAGCCGTCATCGTTTGTGAAGGGGTTGAAACAGAAGAAGAGTTCTTCTTTGGGTTGCGTTGTGGTGCTCGACATATGCAAGGTTATTTGTTTTCTCAAGCTACTGAAAACTTCGTCGACTGTAACGCCTTTCGTACGCAAGTGGCGGATCTAAGGCAGCGCTTTTTTGAAATGCAAAAGGCGAAAGCACAACAGGCGCGCAGCCGCTCTCAAGGTCTGCAACAGGCGGTGGCTTTGATCGATTCCCACCATGGTCTCGACAAGAGCTTGGATGTAGAATTTATTGCTCGCCAGTTATTGACTGTAGATGGCGTTGTGCGTTTCTACGCTGCGTATTCTTCTGGAGAGCAATTCACTGCTAATTATGCCCGACCAAAAGCCGGTGAGGAGTGGCATAAAGACGACACTTACCAAGGTTATAATTGGTCGTGGCGTTCGTATTTTTATCAGCTTTTGGCTGGTGAGAAGATGGTTTTGTCACAAGAATATTTGGATATCGAGACAAACCTGCCCTGTAAAACATTGTCGGTGCAGCTTAACAATCATAATGTGTTATTAATTGACATTGAGGTGTAGTTTTATCGAGAGGCTTTATTGGTAGATTCTATCTCTATTAAATCTTATCAATTCTTCAACAAGTCCTGATAACTCGTTGAAACGCTTGTGAATATAAGGGAGACTTAAACCATCCTTTTTTTACTGCTCAATGAGGCTTTTCATATGGCAATTCATCCCCAAGCTGGACAGCTTGCGTCTCACCAGTCTTTAGTAAACATTCCTGAATTAATGACTGCGTATTTCCTCAACAAACCCGACGTAACAGAAGCGACTCAGAAAGTGAGCTTTGGTACCTCTGGGCATCGTGGCAGTGCGTTAAAAACCAGCTTTAATGAGCAGCATATTTTGGCTATTTGCCAAGCGCTTGCCGAGTACCGTAAAGCGCAACACATTAATGGTCCTTTATACCTAGGGAAAGACACTCACGCCTTGTCTGAAGCTGCGTATCAAACGGCGCTTGGTGTGCTAACTGCGAATGGCGTGCGAGTGCGAGTGCAAGAGTCTGGTGGCTTTACACCAACCCCAGTGATTTCCCATGCGATATTGACACACAATGCCAGCGCCGATAAGACGGATCTAAGTGATGGTATTGTCATTACGCCTTCTCATAACCCACCTGAAGACGGTGGTATTAAATACAATTCTTTGCAAGGTGGTCCTGCGGATAAAGAGATTACGGATTGGGTGGCGCAACGAGCCAACGAACTATTGTCCCAAGGCTTATCTGAAGTCGTGTATTTTGATCAGCAAGCTGTGGCAGCCAGTGGTCTTGTGGAATCTTTTGATTATCTTAGCCATTACATTGATGATTTAGACAGTGTGGTGGATATGCAGGCAATTGCCAAAGCGGGCATCAATATTGGGGTTGATCCAATGGGAGGCTCTGGCATTCACTTTTGGCAACCTATGGCAGAAAAATACGGCCTGAATATCACCCTAGTTAATCAAGATGTGGACCCTACTTTTCGTTTTATGCCACTAGATAAAGATGGGCGTATTCGCATGGACTGTTCTTCTCCTTATTCAATGCAAAACCTCCTGAAATTGAAGGATGATTTTGATATTGCAGTGGGTAATGACCCAGACTACGATCGTCATGGGATTGTCTGTGCAGGCTATGGTTTAATGAACCCGAATGCCTTTTTGGCGGTTGCAATAGAGTATTTAGCGTCCCATCGTCCTAATTGGCCGCAAACGGCGCAGTGGGGGAAAACACTGGTGTCCAGTGGCATGATCGACCGTGTGGTTGCAGGTTTAGGTCGTACTTTATGTGAAGTGCCAGTTGGCTTTAAATGGTATGTGGAAGGTCTTTATAACGGCACTATGGCATTTGGCGGTGAAGAAAGCGCAGGGGCTTCTTTCTTACGTAAAGATGGCTCGGTGTGGAGTACTGATAAAGACGGTTTTATCATGGCCTTGTTGGCGGCAGAAATTCTAGCGGTTACTGGCAAAGACCCACAAAAGCATTATGAAGCCATGACGGAAAAATACGGCACTCCTTTATATAAGCGTATTGATGTGCCTGCAACCTTAGAACAAAAAGCCATTTTAGCCGCGCTGGATGTGAATAATGTCACCCAGACGGAATTGGCTGGCGAGAAGATTACCGATGTGCTAACTCATGCACCAGGTAATAATGCTGCCATTGGCGGTTTAAAAGTGGCGACACAAAATGGCTGGTTTGCTGCACGACCATCTGGCACAGAAAATGTTTACAAGATTTACCTTGAGAGCTTTGTTTCTGAGGCCCATCTGGACAAGCTAGAAGAAGAAGCCAAAGCTTTAGTAGACAGTGTTTTGTCGGCTTAACACTTTAGGTTTTAGTGCGAATGAGTGGCTAAAGCCATACCGAAAAAGCTTACCGTTAAGGTAAGCTTTTTCACATTAATGGTTGGCGTATTAAAGGGAATACATTTTAGATAACCAGCGTGAAAGTGGAAAACCCAACTGAGCACTGATTTTTTGTGCGCTGGCTTTCAGCTCTTTACCGTTTAATTCGTTTTTCTGTTTACCGGCCAAAACAACCCAGTTGCCACTGCCAGTATCGATTGCTCTCACGTCGACAAAAATACGCTTTAAGTTTGCCACCAATTCCAAGTCATTTTTATGGTCCATCCAGCAGTTAAGAACCAGCAAACCATTTTCTTTGATGTTTTTAGCGCAATTTTCAAGAAAGCTGGTTTGCAAAACGCCACGCTCCATGCCTTCTGTGTTGTACAGGTCAGTCATTAGAATATCGACTTTCTTGGCGAAGCCAGAAACTAGGTAGTTTTGCGCGTCGTCATTTTCTATTTGAATGCGCTTGCCATTAGGTAATTTAAAATACATCTGCGCGGCATCAATTACTTCCTGGCGCAGCTCCACGGCGGTGATTTGCACGCTCGGGATAGCATGATAAAGGGCGTTGAGTAGGGTGCCACCACCTAAGCCTAAAATGCCAATACGCTTAGGTTGGCTGAACAACAAGGACAGAGTCATTGCTTGCGTATATTCATGCTGCAATACATGAGGTGTGGACAGCTGTATGCGGCTTTGTTCGTCACCATCGGCAAATGAAAGAATACGAAATTTGCCGTCATCGAATACTCTTATTGGGCCGTATTCATCTGCGCTGTCGTGCAGTAGGTTTAAATGGTTCATCTTGTTCCTTTGTTGAGTCGTCCGCAGCCTTACCGGTCTAAAAATCGTCTAACTTGCTGTTATTAGGCTGTGCCAGCGACCTGCAAGCTATCCTTGTTTGCGTTGAGTTGACAGTAATAGGTTGCATTATTTAGGGCGAATTACCGTTACTTGCAACAGCAATGGCCCGCAGCAGAGAGTGTACCGGAAAGTGAGGCGTTATTGATCTTTTCTTAGCAAGATAATTGATCCTTGTGGACGCCTTTTATGGCTGAGCCTAGGGACTTTATTCTACTTTGTGTTGCTTATGATATTATGCCCTTTAGTCTTTATGTGAGGTCTATTTTTGTCAATTATTCAAGCAGTTAATATTCCCACAGCGTGGCAGAATGCAGACCATGACTGTGCGCTCTTTGTGTATCGTGGTGATCTTGAGCATCCCCATGCCCCTGGTAATAAGTGGCATAAATTAAAATATCATTTGCATGCGGCTAAACAGGCTAAAGCACACTACTTGGCAACGTTTGGAGGACCTTATTCTAATCACCTTCATGCTTTTGCTAATACTTTGGCAAATACTTCACTGCCAGGCATCGCTGTGGTTCGAGGTGAGCTGCAGCCAAGATTAACCGCCACGTTAAGAGATGTGGCGGATGCAGGAATAGAGCTTTGGCCTTGCACTCGAAAAGACTACCGATTAGCGCAGCGTTCTGAGCTGGTTGCGTATATTAATGCGCTTTATCAAGGCGTTTATTGGTTGCCCGAGGGGGGCGGTGGTATTTTAGGGGCTAAGGGCTGCCGCGACTGGGCGGCCGATATAGACTATTTAGATCATGAATGTGATGCTTGGCTGGTCTCTTCAGGTACAGGAACCACGGCGGCGGGTTTGCTGGCAGCGGATAAAACACCGCATCTTCATGTGGTGAGTGCTTTAAAAGGGGCTGAGGCACAAGCAGAAGACATCTTGTCTTTGGCATCACTTGTGTCTGATCCAGTCTTAGATTCTGCCTCGTTAAGGCACAAAATGACCTTTCATAGTGACGCCCATGAGGGCGGCTACGCCAAGCAGAGTCAAGCTTTAGAGGCGTTTATGAGGTTTTTTGCCAGCGCCAATCCAGAGCTGCCGCTTGACCCAGTATATGGCTGCAAAACAGTGTTCCATGTGGTGAAAAAAATCCATGCGGGGGAATGGCCCCATCGACGTACCTTATTCATTCATACTGGTGGTCTGCAAGGTTGGAGAGGGTATCGTGATACGTTGAATCCATATATAGCGAGCCCACCGGATAGCGAAAAGTAAGGCCTTCATGTTAAAGTTGCGCGGCGCTTGCTTGAATGTTTTTTATAATAAAAGCGATCTTAAATCGTCTCTCAAGCTGCTTACCATTACATAGACAGACAGAAAGAGAATGACACATGAGTCTTTTTAGGCGTGTTGGAATAATAGCTCGATTAGATAAACCTCAGATTCTTGATACCGTAAAGAAACTGATGGAATACCTGCAGGAAAAAGGCTCGGAGCCCGTATTAGAAAATGACTTGGCCACTATGTTGCCCGGTATCAAGGTCGATTCGTCGCCATTAAAAGAACTCGGTAATCATTGTGACTTGGTCATGGTTGTTGGTGGTGATGGCAGTTTTCTCGGTGCAGCAAGAGCGATCAGTCATTATGATGTGCCTGTGATTGGGATAAACCGTGGTACCTTGGGGTTTTTAACGGACATCTCTCCTCACTCTTTTCAAGAAGAGCTAGAGCCTATTTTTCGTGGTGAATATCATGAAGAGCAGCGTTTTATGATCGAAGCTAAGATCAAGCGTCAGAACCGTCCGAGTGGTGAAGGCATTGCCTTGAATGATCTGGTGTTGCACCCAGGAAAGTCGGCGCGAATGATTCGATTTGATCTATTTATTGATGATCAATTTGTCATGAACCAAAAATCCGATGGTTTAATCGTGGCGACACCAACCGGCTCCACTGCCTATGCCTTGTCGGCAGGAGGCCCTATTATGTTGCCTAAGTTGGATGCACTTGTATTAGTGCCAATGCACCCGCATACATTGAGTAACCGTCCGATTGTGATTGATGCCAATGCGCGAATTCGTATTGTCGTTTGTGAATCAAATCTAACCTACCCAAGTGTCAGCTGTGATGGTCAGCTTAACATTACAGCGGCCCCAGGTGATGAGATCCATATTACGAAAAAGGCCGGTAATATTCGCTTAATACACCCTAAAAATCATGATTTCTATAATGTATGTCGTGACAAGTTAGGATGGCAAAGTGGCTACCGAGCATAACCCACCGTTATTGGGTTGTGATGCAGTGAACAGGCGCGGTGTAAAGTATTATGTTGTTAGTTTACCAGTTTGATGAAAATGATGATCCGGCCTTGTTGAGCCAGACATTATGGCGGTTAAAAATATCCCATCAGATCGTGATGGGCAAAACACACAAAGAATTGTGGCTGGCAGATCCTTCCCACCAAGCACCGACATTACAACTTATACAAATCTGGCAAGATAACCCAGAAGCGTTAACCAAAGTAGAGCGCAATCAAGCGGCTAAGCCGGTGTCTCGTTCAATGGGGTGGGGGCGTCAGTTACGAGAGGCGCCCGCCACAGCGATTGTGATTCTGGCCGCATTATTGGTGGCGTTTATAACTCAATTGGGTTCAGAGCTCTCCACTCTCCGTTATTTTACCATTAGCCCCTTTGATATTGTGGGCAATCAGATCCGTTTTTACCCTTTGTCAGAAGTGCTTAGTCGTGGTGAATATTGGCGTTTATTATCGCCTGCGTTTTTGCATTTCAGTGTTATGCATATTGTTTTCAACACTTTATGGGTGTGGGATGTGGGTCGCAGACTGGAGAAAATGCTGGGCTCTTTGGTGTGGTCGTTTGGGGTCGCTATTATTGCCATTGTCAGTAATGTTGTGCAATTCCAATTTACTGGCAACCCGTTATTTGGCGGTCTGTCTGGCGTGGTATACGGCATCATTGGTTTTGCATGGTTAATGCCTGTGATTATCCCGCGTTGGCCGACAATTGTTAGTAAACCGCTGATGATATTTTTTATGGTTTGGTTGGCGATAGGCTATACCCAGTTGCCTGAAATGATCGGCTTAGGACAGATCGCAAACACGGCCCATACGATTGGCCTAGGCGCAGGCTTGGTACTAGGTATCGTGTATTGGTTCATCATCCGAGTAACTTCCTTTAAGAAAATGTAAACCGTTACTGAGCTTCGCAAAGCGGCGGTTAATGAGAGTATCCAATGAATTTTAAAGAAATGATCGACAACATGTCTCCTGAAGTTTATGTCAGCCTGAAACAAGCGGTTGAACTGGGGAAATGGCCCAATGGTGTGCGTTTAACGCAAGAGCAAAGTGAATTATGTCTACAGGCGATCATCACCTATGACTTCAATAACAAGCCAGAAGAAAGCCGTGTCGGTTATATTGATCGAGGCAGTAAACAGGCAAAATTTGAAGAAGACAATCAAGACAAAGTAGACAGCATTAAATGGGTGGATGATGGCCCTGAGGGAAATCAATAATGTTGTCAGGCAATCTTAAGAAAATGGCCGCTACAGCGCCTCAAGGGCAGGTTCAATACAGCTTAACCTTGGGTGATGACAGCATTAATATGAATGAATTGATCGGCAAAAAAGTTGCCCTGCATTTTAAAGGTGCCATTAACTGCACGCATTGCGGTCGAGTCACAAAAAAATCATTCAGCCAAGGTTTCTGTTTTCCTTGTTTTAAGAAGTTGGCCGCGTGTGATTCCTGCATTATGAGTCCAGAAAAATGCCATTACCATCTGGGTACCTGTCGTGAGCCAGAATGGGCAGAAAAATACTGTCTACAGGATCACTACGTGTATCTGGCTAACTCCTCCGGCCTTAAAGTGGGCATTACCCGTGGTGATCAATTGCCAACTCGCTGGCTAGATCAAGGCGCGACGCAAGGTCGAGCTTTGTTTCGAGTCGTCAACCGACGTATGTCTGGGTTAGTCGAAACCTTGTTTAAAAATGAAGTGGCGGACAAAACCAATTGGCGCAATATGCTAAAGGGCACGGCCGTGGAGCTCAATTTAGAAAATGAACAAGAAAGGCTGATTGGCTTGCTTTATGACGGCTTAGATGCCCTACAAAACGAGTTTGGCCTACTGTCTATTGTTGATCTTTCTGATGAAAACGAAACCCACGAATTTATCTATCCCGTTTTAGAATACCCAACGAAGGTCACCAGTCTAAATGCCGAAAAAACACCTGAAATAGAAGGGGTGTTGATGGGAATAAAAGGCCAGTACTGGATACTCGATACCGGCGTGATTAATATCCGTAAATACACAGGTTACCAAGCATCACTGACATTTTAGGAGAGAACAAATGAAAGAGAGCCAACCCTCAGCAATTTATTTAAAAGATTATAAGGTTCCTCCTTTTCTGATTGATAAGACAGAATTGACGTTTGATCTAGACGAAGCAACCACCATAGTTACCTCAAGGTTGCATATGCGTCGCAACCCGTTAGATGGAAAATCCAATGCGCCGCTTATTCTAGATGGCGGAGAAGACGTTAAGTTGATTGGTGTGGCGATGGACGGTTACGCGTTGCCAGAAGAAGAATATCAGCTGGTGGATGATAAGCTGATTATTACGGCCACAGCAGACAGCTTTGTATTAACCTGTGAAACCTTGATTGAACCGCAAAATAACACCCGTCTAGAAGGTTTATACCGCTCTTCATCTATGTTTTGCACACAGTGTGAGGCAGAAGGTTTTCGCCACATCACCTATTACCTAGATCGCCCAGATGTGATGTCTGTGTTTACCACGACCATCATTGCTGATGAAGCGCGTTATCCTGTGATGTTGTCCAACGGCAATGAAATTGAACGCGGCAAAACTGAGGAAGGCAAAACCCTGGTTGTCTGGCATGACCCTTTCCCTAAACCTGCCTACTTGTTTGCCCTAGTGGCAGGGAACCTAGCGGTAAAAAATGATCTTTTTACCACCCAAAGTGGTCGTGATGTGAAGCTGCAAATTTTTACTGAGTCCCATAATATCGACAAAGTGGATTACGCAATGGAAGCGCTAAAGCGCTCAATGCGTTGGGATGAAGAAAAATACGGCCGTGAATACGATCTCGATATTTTTATGATTGTCGCCGTCGATGATTTCAATATGGGGGCCATGGAAAACAAAGGGTTAAATATCTTTAATTCTTCATGTTTGTTGGCCAGCCCTAAAACCACCACAGACGATGCTTTTTTGCGTGTTGAAGCGGTTGTGGCGCACGAGTATTTCCATAATTGGTCAGGCAACCGCGTTACTTGCCGTGATTGGTTTCAGCTCAGTCTGAAAGAAGGTTTTACTGTGTTCCGTGATCAGTCTTTTTCCGCTGACATGCATTCTGCCACAGTAAAGCGTGTAGAAGACGTGTCCTTTTTGAAAACAGCTCAGTTTGCTGAGGATGCTGGCCCGATGGCGCACCCAGTGCGTCCTTCTTCGTTTATTGAGATTTCAAATTTTTATACCCTTACTGTGTATGAAAAAGGCTCTGAAATTGTGCGTATGATCCACACTTTATTAGGTGAGGAGTTGTTCCGCAAAGGGTCGGATCTGTATTTTGAGCGTCATGATGGCCAAGCGGTTACCTGTGATGATTTTGTTGCTGCCATGCAAGACGCTTCTGGCATTGACTTAACCTTGTTTAAGCGTTGGTATTCACAGGCAGGTACACCGATTGTTACCGTGGAAGACCAGTATTTTCCGGAAGAAAAACGCTATCAGTTAACCATCAAGCAAGAAACACCGGCAACGCCTGGGCAACCAACAAAACTGCCGCTTCATATTCCTATTCGAGTTGGTTTGTTAACAGCACAAGGGCAAGAGATTGCGGCACAGTATCAAGGTGAGGTGGCGAATGATGTGACCTTGTTGCTGACGCAAGCAGAGCAAACTTTTGAATTTACAGAAGTGCCTAGCCAGCCAGTGCCATCCTTGTTGCGCTCTTTTTCTGCACCGGTAAAACTTCATTATAACTACACAGCAGACCAGTTATTGCTATTAATGTCAGCCGACACAGATGGTTTTAATCGTTGGAGTGCGGCTCAGCAATTAGCGGTTAACGAGCTGACTCAGCTGATCGAACAGGCTAGTGCGGGTCAGCCTTTGGTAATGGATTCTCAGTTGCTCACCGGCCTTACTGCTTTACTGGCGGATGAGTCTTTGGACCCTGCGATGGTGGCATTAATTCTGGCTTTACCAAGTCAAGCGTATTTGTCTGAGCTTGCCACCACCATTGACCCTCTGGCTATTAAGCAAGCGCGTCAATTCTTAAAAGAAAAGATAGCCAATGCGTTGACCGAGCAATTTGTGCAAACCTACCAGAACAATATTATTCGTTCTGAGTATCAGGCCAGTGCCCAGCATATTGCCCGTCGCTCGTTGAAAAACATGGCATTGTCTTACTGGTCTGAAACCGCGGATAAGAAGGGTGAGGCGGCAGTGGCTCAGCAATTTGCCAGTGCCGATAACATGACGGATCAGTTTGCAGCGCTATCGATTGCGGTGCATTCTGGTCACCCAGATGCCGCAACCATGTTAGACGCTTTTTATCAGCAGTGGAAAAATGAGCCCTTAGTGGTTAATAAATGGTTAATGTTGAGTGCTTCTCAGGATGCTGACGATGCTCTGGCTGTGGTTGAGGGGTTAATGGCTCATCCTTCATTTGACCTGAAAAACCCAAATAAAGTACGCGCAGTGCTGGGCGGCTTTGGCCAAAATGTGGCAGGTTTCCATAACGCAGACGGCTCCGGTTATCGCTTCCTTGCAGACCAGATCATAGTGTTAGATAAGCGCAACCCACAATTGGCATCGCGCTTGTGTACGCCACTGACAAGATGGAAAAAGCTTAAGCCTGCATTAAGCGAGAAAATGAAAGCGGAGCTTGAGCGCATTATGGCGCAAGAGTTATCGAAAGATGTTTATGAGGTGATCTCTAAAAGCCTTGTTTAGCATTTAGGCGATAGCCTCGTTTTTCTCAAAACCCAAGCCATGGCTTGGGTTTTTTTATGCTAACTGTTTTGTTGTCTCAGGCATGCGTTGTGACTGGGCGTAATAAGGTCTTTGCCTACAAAATAAAAACACTAACTTTACGGCTTTTTTGCATTCCGCCTTGAAATCTGGCATAAGTGATCTAACTTATTGTTGACCTTGGGTTTATTAAGGAGCGGATAATGACTAAGCGCATGACTATTTTAATTCCTGTTGCTTTAGGGTTAATGGCGTCAGCATGCACTACCACAACGACTTCTCAATCCCAGGATCAAGGCGTAATTGGAGGGGAGGCCATGACTGATACGCAGACCAATGTGTCTGCACAGCGTGCAGCGATTACCCAGCAAATGAGCCAGATGCGCGAAGAAATCAGCGCCCTTAAAAAAGCCTTGGTGAGTAACAATCAGCAATTATTAGAGCTGCATACAAAGCTTGATCAAAAAGACGCCAGTATCGCAACATTAGCCGCTTCTGAGTCTGATCCAGAAGCGCTCTTGGCGCTTACCAAAGAGCGCCGCTTGCGAGAAACTTTAGAGTCTCAGTATGCAGAGCTCAAGGTAGCAAATGACCATCTCGTTCATCAAATAAGCAAATGGCAAGCCTCCTTAGATGAGTTAGACAGTCAGCTGCTTTCTGATCTTTCAGTGGCGCCATCAGAGGCTAGCTTTCTGGCATTGAACAACAGCTTTCAGAGTTTAGATTCGGCACATTATGCCCTTAATCAATCCTATCAAGCGTTATTGAAAAAGCAGCATGATTGGCAAGATAAATACGCGCTATTAGCGAAAGAAAATCAAACTAACCAACAATCTTTATCCTTCCTTGAGCAAGAAAATAAGCGTTTGGCAGAGCAGATCGCCGCGGCGAGGTCACAAAATCAAATTTTGTGGAAAAAGGTACGTGCCCAGCGTGACACCATCGACGGTCTTCAAAAAGGCACCTTCGGTCAGGTGGATCAAGGCTATTTAGATGGCTTGAATACCGGGGAATTGCACACTGATATTATTAAATTAAGTGGTGTAATCGAAGCGCAAAAAACGTTAATCGCTGATTACCAAGATGAGATTAATAAGCAGCAAGCGGCGTTGCAGGCCGGTGCGGACAATGAGAATAAAATTCAAGCATTAGAAGTGAGTTTGGCCAAACTGCAGAAGATGAATATGTCCACCCAGCGCCAGCTAGCAAAAAGTCGCTCAGCATTGTTAGCCAGTCAACAACAGCAATCTGCCTTGGCGGATGCTTTGTCGCGCGTCAAAAGCCAACAAGTGGTGCTGCAAAAACAATTGGCAGATATCGAGGCGCGCGCCAAAAACAGTGAAAATCAACGTGCAACCTTAGAGTCTCAGGTAAATGATTTAATTCCTTTTCAAGCGGAAGTGAATGCACTGCAGTCACAAATCGATTCCGGTTTAACTGATGTGAGATGGCAAATTCCCAAAACAATGTCATTGCATAATAACTTTGAGATTTTAGTAACGGCAAAGGTTGATAACCCCGTGGCTGGGCAGACTTATGTGGCTGAGCTGGTGACTGACAGCGCCATTCAGATGGTCAGTGCAAGCGAAGCCGAGGCGGTGCTGCAAAATGGACAATTGCAGTGGCGTTGGCGTGTTAATGGCTTAAATGAACGCCCTAAAGCAAGGCTGAATTTGTTTATTTCTCAGCAAATGAACTACCAAGGACAGAGAATTATGCGTCAAGTTTACCGTGACAGCGACACTCTGGCGTTAACCAACGACGATTTGTTGGACAAATATGGCTATTGGGGTATGGCCATATTGGTAGGTTTGTTGGGCGGCTTCTTAGTCGGACGCATTAATCGTAAAGACAAAAACAGCTAATCTTTTTCTCCTCGGCAAGCCACCATAAGCTTGGTGGTTTACGCCATCCTTAGATCATTCAACTTCACATTACTATTTTTCAACTTCCATTGTCTGCTATTTCAGTATAGTGACTTGGCATATTTATATTGAGGTAATGACAGTGGTAAAGTCCAAATCGTATTCCATTATTGAACAGCGTTTAGCAGAAAATGTATTGATCCTTGATGGTGCGATGGGAACCATGATCCAATCTTATCAATTGGAAGAAGCGGATTATCGTGGCGAGCGCTTTAAAGAGTGGCAAAGCGATGTGAAAGGAAACAATGATTTACTGTCATTAACGCAACCTAAAATCATTAAAGATATTTATTCTGCGTATCTCTCGGCGGGCGCCGACATCATCGAAACCAACACCTTTAATGCCAACTCTATTTCCATGCTCGACTACCACATGGAGGCATTGAGCTATGAGTTGAACTTTGCGTCTGCGCGACTGGCGCGCGAAGCAGCGGATGAGTTTACGCAGCAAAACCCGAATAAACCACGCTTTGTTGCAGGGGCAGTGGGGCCGACCAGCCGTACTTGTACTATTTCTCCTGACGTTAATGACCCAGGGTTTCGTAATATTCATTTTGATGAATTGGTTGAAGCTTATTCGGTCGCAGTAGACGGTCTTATTAAGGGGGGTGTTGACCTTATCTTGATTGAAACCATCTTTGATACGTTAAATGCGAAAGCGGCAATATACGCCGTACTGGATTATTTTGAGCAAACTGGTGTGCGTTACCCGATTATGATCTCGGGCACTATTACCGATGCGTCAGGACGTACTTTATCCGGTCAAACCACAGAGGCATTTTGGAACTCTATTTCCCACGCTAAGCCGATTTCAGTTGGTTTAAACTGTGCTTTAGGGCCTAAGGATTTGCGTCAATACATAGATGAGTTATCAAGAATCGCCGATACCCACGTGTCCGCGCACCCCAATGCAGGCTTGCCGAATGCCTTTGGTGAATACGATGAAACCCCAGAAGAGATGCTTGAAGAAATAAAAGGTTGGGTTGATTCTGGCTTTCTTAACATCATCGGTGGTTGTTGTGGTACGGCGCCAGAGCATATTAAGGCCTTTGCTGAGGCATTTCAGAACAGTCAGCCGCGAGTTATTCCTGAGATTGAAAAAGCCTGCCGCTTGTCTGGGTTAGAGCCTTTTAATATTGATGGTGACAGCCTATTTGTAAACGTGGGCGAACGAACCAATGTCACAGGTTCGGCGATGTTTAAGCGCCTTATCAAGGAAGGGGATTTTGATACAGCGCTTGACGTTGCTCGTCAGCAGGTAGAAAACGGTGCGCAAATTATCGACATCAACATGGATGAAGGCATGTTGGACTCGCAAGCAGCTATGGAGCGCTTTCTAAAGCTGATTGCCTCTGAACCGGATATTTCTCGAGTGCCAATCATGTTGGACTCCTCTAAGTGGGAAATTCTTGAAGCGGGTCTAAAATGGATCCAAGGCAAGGGGGTTGTTAACTCCATCAGCATGAAGGAAGGCGAAGACAAGTTTCGAGAGCAAGCGCGTAAATTAATGAAATACGGTGCTGCGGTGATTGTGATGGCCTTTGATGAAACCGGCCAAGCGGACACTCGCCAGCGTAAAATTGAAATTTGTCGTCGATCCTACAAAATTTTGGTGGATGAAGTAGGCTTCCCGCCAGAAGACATCATCTTTGACCCGAATATTTTCGCCATTGCCACTGGCATAGAAGAGCACAACCGATACGCATTGGACTTTATTGAAGCCACTGGCGACATTACTCGTGAATTACCTTATGCGAAAGTGTCGGGCGGTGTGTCGAATGTGTCTTTCTCGTTTCGTGGTAATAACCCGGTGCGTGAAGCGATTCACGCTGTGTTTTTGTACCATGCAATTAAGCAAGGTATGACCATGGGGATTGTCAATGCAGGGCAATTAGCTCTGTATGAAGATATCCCTGTAAAACTGCGTGACGCGGTAGAAGACGCCGTGCTAAACCGCACGCCTGATGCGACGGACAATTTGTTGGCCATTGCTGGGGAATTTGCCGGCACCGGTGAAGTGGCAGAAAAAGAAACCCAAGAATGGCGTAGTTTGCCTGTGGCCGACCGCTTAAGTCATGCCTTGGTAAAAGGCATCACGGAATTTATTGACGAAGACACTGAAGAGGCTCGGTTGGCCTTCGCTCGACCGCTGGAAGTGATCGAAGGGCCATTGATGGATGGCATGGGCATTGTGGGGGACTTGTTTGGCTCTGGTAAGATGTTTTTGCCACAAGTGGTTAAATCGGCCCGAGTGATGAAAAAAGCGGTGGCGTATTTGATGCCTTATATTGAGGAAGAGAAAGCGCGTAATATGGACACTGCGTCCTCCAGTAATGGCAAAATAGTCATGGCTACGGTGAAAGGCGATGTGCATGACATAGGTAAAAATATTGTCGGTGTGGTACTGCAATGTAATAACTTTGAAGTCATCGATCTTGGTGTCATGGTGCCCGCTGAAAAAATTCTTCGCACGGCGAAAGAAGAAGGGGCGGACATGATTGGCTTGTCAGGTTTGATCACGCCATCATTGGATGAAATGGTCCATGTGGCGAAAGAAATGGAGCGTCAAGGGTTTGATTTACCTGTCATGATAGGTGGTGCCACCACATCGAAAGCGCATACCGCAGTGAAAATTGAGCAAAACTACAAACGCAATCAAGTGGTGCATGTGACCAATGCGTCACGTAGTGTGGGTGTCGCGAGTGCATTACTAAGTAAAGACATCGACCGCCGTCAGGCATTTGTAGATGATATTAAAATTGACTACGAGAAAACCCGTTTACGTTATAAAGACAGAGCTAAGGCGGGTCGTCGAGTGTCGCTTGATAAGGCGCGACAGAATAAAGCACCACTGGTGTTTGAGGGCAATGTAACGACACCGCGCAATTTGGGCGTGACAGTGCTCACCGAGCAAGATATTGATCTGGATGTGGTGAAAAACTACATTGATTGGACGCCGTTTTTCCAAACCTGGGAATTAGCCGGCGCTTACCCGCGCATCTTGACGGATGAAGTAGTTGGTGTGGAAGCCACACGTGTTTATCACGATGCCCTGGAAATGCTGGAAAAAGTCATCGCCACTAAGAGCTTGCAAGCTCGTGCCGTAGTGGGGTTATTTCCGGCTAATCAGGTCAATCATGATGATGTGGAGATTTACGCGGACGAGAGTCGCAGCGAAGTTATTGAGCGTCTGTCTTTCTTGCGCATTCAAAATGAACTGACCGCGCCTGGCAAGTACAATCATAGCTTAGCGGATTTCGTAGCACCAAAAGACAGTGGCGTGGCAGATTACATCGGTGCCTTTGCATGTGCGGCAGGCTTTGGTATTGATCCTTTGGTGGCTGCTTATGAAGTGGACCATGATGACTATAACTCGATTATGATTAAAGCGGTGGCGGATCGTCTTGCAGAAGCAACGGCTGAATACCTACACGAAAGAGTGCGCAAAGAGTTTTGGGGATATGCGGCTGAAGAGGCGTTAACCAATCAAGAGTTAATCAAAGAAAAATATCAAGGGATGCGTCCTGCGCCAGGTTACCCGGCGTGCCCAGATCACACGGAGAAAGCCAAGATCTGGTCCTTATTGGATGTGAAAGATAAAATTGATATGGAAATTACGGAAAGCTTCGCAATGCTACCGACCGCCGCGGTCAGTGGTTGGTATTTTGCTCATCCTGAGAGCAGTTACTTTGGGGTGGGTAAAATAGGCCCAGATCAAGTGGATGATTACGCAGCGCGTAAAGGTATGTCAAAAGACGATGCCGAGCGTTGGCTAGCACCAAACTTAGGTTATGATCCAGAAGACGATCGTATATAAACTAAGTGTGGTGTATCAAAACCTTATCTATGCTTAGGGGTAGATAAGGTTTTTTATTGTCTTGAACAAATTCTAGGAGAGTAGGGTGGCAAAAACGATTAAGGATCCAGAGCAGCATCAAAAGCGCATGCAAGCGATAAAAAAACATGTGGATAAGCGAATCGCGCAGGCTCAAGAGGATAAAGGCACCTTTGTATTACTGACCGGTAATGGTAAGGGGAAATCAAGTTCGGCGTTGGGTATGGTAGCCCGAGCGTTAGGCCATGGTATGAAAGTCGGCGTGGTTCAGTTTTTAAAAGGCGAATGGAATACCGGAGAAATTGACTTTTTTAAAGCTCAGCCAAATGTCCAATGGGAAATAATGCCGTCGGGTTTTACCTGGGAAACCCAAAACCGTGAAGCTGACATAGCTTCGTCAAATGAGGCGTGGCAACAGGCCGCTAGCATGTTAGCGGACCCAAGTTTTGATCTGGTTGTGTTGGACGAATTAACCTATTTATTACATTACGAATACCTTAATGAAGAGAAAGTGTTGGATGCGCTGATGCAGCGGCCTGATACGCAGCATTTAGTGGTGACTGGAAGAGGGGCTTCTGAGGCGTTGATTGAGCTGGCCGATACCGTTAGTGAAATAAAAGAAGTGAAACATGCCTTTAAAAGAGGCATAAAGGCTCAGAAAGGTCTGGAATTCTAGTATATAGGCATAGCAAATTTTGTTTTCATTGGTTTTTTTGGTGAGATTCTCTTTTTTATATTTGTTAATATGGTGCGCAATCATAGATTAAATCACCATTAGAGGAATGTGTTTATGTCAATTACACGTATGGAAACCGCTCAACGTATGAGCCGTATTGTTAAACATCAAGGTACTATTTACCTTTGTGGGCAAGTGGCTGCGGATGCCAATGCAGACATTACAGAGCAAACGGCGACTATGTTGGACAAAGTCGAAAAATTGCTAGAGCAAGCGGGCTCAGATAAAGAGCATATCTTGTCTGCTACGATTTACATTCGTGATATGAAAGACTTTGCGGCAATGAATGCGGTTTGGGATGCTTGGGTACCTGAAGGGCATGCACCAGCTCGGGCTTGTGTTGAAGCGCGCATGGCAAGAGCTGAGTTGCTGGTCGAAATTTCTGTTGTTGCTGCTGAAAAGTAGTAAAGACATTTGTTATATTGAAAAGCAAGCGCGCTGTCGCTTGCTTTTTTTTGCTGCCGAACATCACCTCGTAAGTACACATCTAGTC
Source organism: Marinomonas pollencensis (assembly GCF_003387375.1). Taxonomy (GTDB): domain Bacteria; phylum Pseudomonadota; class Gammaproteobacteria; order Pseudomonadales; family Marinomonadaceae; genus Marinomonas; species Marinomonas pollencensis. The sequence continues at coordinate 45,878 of NZ_QUNG01000002.1, forward strand.
TTTCTTGATCGTGCTTAGGCTCGCTAACTGAAAGAGTATCAAGAGTCTTGTTCTAGCGTGCTTTCAGTCTCATGTGAGACTAATGCGTTACTAAGTTCTCGTATATTTCGCGCCATGTCTCTGGCGAGATTCATCAATAAAATACCAAAATCAAATGGGTATTGGTCGTGAAAGTCGCTAAATAGGGTGCTTGAGACCTCCAGTAGCAAGCTGTCTTCTTTGGCATAAGCGGTGCCTACTCTGTCATGTAATGCGATCATGGAGACAAAGCCAAGAGCCTCACCAAAGCCAATGTCTCTGGTATGAAGTGCTTTATGGTCATGTTGCTTAAAGAAGTCTAGGCTGCCATGGAGAACCGCATAAAAGCTTTCTCCTTTGTCGTTGTAATGGAAAACTTCGTCGCCTTGATGAGCTTCGTGGATGATGCCGTTATCTAGAAGGTATTGAATGGCATCAGGTGATAATGCGCCGAAAATAGAGCCTTCTTTAAGCTTCTTTGGCGAAATATCATAATCTGTTTCATTTGCTTGGACGGTATGCATCTGGTTCCCCCGCCGGTGTTAGTTACTTATATTATCGGTTACCGATAAAGATTCTTAAGCGGTTATCTTTACATATAGTGTGAAGCTTTTTGCCTATTAAAGAAAAGGCGTTTTTTGTGTTCTCTGGTTACGCTCAGCGTGTATTTGTAACCAAGCGTTCAAAAATAGCCAGTATTTTGTCTCTAAACCTATTGCTCGAAAACCCTTTGTTCGTTTTATTGTGCGCAATAATGATTTTGTGGCTTAAAGAGTGAGAGGGATTTGTGCGATAATACGCGCCATCAAGGGTGGCTTGGAGAAAGCGCCTAAATTTACTTCATGAATAGTGGAAGATTGCCTTGTTAATAACTGCCAATATCACCATGCAATTTGGTGCCAAACCTTTGTTTGAAAATGTTTCCGTTAAGTTTGCTGAAGGCAAGCGCTACGGCCTTATCGGTGCAAATGGATGTGGTAAATCCACTTTCATGAAAATCCTAGGTGGCGATCTAGAGCCAAGTTCAGGTAACGTATCCAAAGACCCGAACGAGCGCCTAGGTAAATTGAAGCAGGATCAATTTGCTTACGAAGAATATTCTGTGATCGACACTGTGATCATGGGGCACACAGAATTGTGGGCAGTAAAATCTGAAAAAGACGCGATTTACGCTAACCCAGAAATGACCGAAGAAGATGGTCTGCGTGCTGGTGATCTTGAAGCAGAATTTGCTGAAATGGACGGTTACACAGCAGACGCTCGTGCCGGAGAGTTGTTGCTAGGGGTGGGTATTCCTACTGAGCAGCATTACGGCTTGATGAGCGAAGTGGCTCCAGGTTTGAAATTGCGTGTATTGCTGGCGCAGGCCTTGTTTTCTGATCCAGAAATCTTGCTACTAGACGAGCCTACCAACAACTTGGATATCAACACTATTCGTTGGTTGGAAGGGGTTTTGGTTGAGCGTAACTGCACCATGATCATCATTTCCCATGACCGTCACTTCCTAAACTCTGTGTGTACTAACATGGCGGACTTGGATTACGGTGAATTGCGTCTGTTCTCTGGTAATTACGATGAGTACATGACGGCAGCGACACAAGCTCGTGAGCGTCTGTTGTCTGATAACGCGAAGAAAAAAGCGCAAATTAACGAACTTAAATCCTTCGTTAGTCGTTTCTCTGCCAACGCTTCCAAATCCAAGCAAGCGACTTCTCGTGCTAAGCAAATTGATAAAATTCAGTTGGAAGACGTTAAGCCGTCTAGTCGTCAAAACCCGTTTATTCGCTTTGAACAAGAGAAGAAATTGCACCGTATGGCGGTTCAAGTTGAAAAACTGGCTAAGTCTTACGATGAGCAATTGTTCAGCGGCTTGAATATGATGGTTGAAGTGGGTGAGCGCATTGCGGTTATTGGGCCAAACGGCATTGGTAAAACGACCCTATTGAAATGTTTGGTGGGTGACACAGAGCTGACCAGCGGTACAGTAAAATGGTCTGAAAATGCCAACATCGGTTATTACGCTCAGGACCATGCTCACGAGTTTGAAAAAGACGTTGATCTGGTTGAGTGGATGGGACAATGGGGGCAAGAAGGCGATGACGAGCAAGTTATTCGCGGCACCCTAGGACGTCTATTGTTCTCACAAAATGACATTAAAAAGTCCGTTAAAGTACTTTCTGGTGGTGAGCAAGGTCGTATGTTGTTCGGTAAGTTGATGCTGCAAAAGCCCAACGTATTGGTAATGGATGAGCCGACAAACCACATGGACATGGAATCTATCGAGTCATTGAACTTGGCGCTAGAAAACTACCCAGGTACCTTGATTTTCGTTTCCCATGACCGTGAGTTCGTATCTTCTTTGGCGACACGCATTGTGGAAGTTACCAGCGAAGGTGTTGTGGATTTCCACGGTACTTACGACGAGTATTTGGCGAAACAAGAAGTCTAATAACGATTTCTCGTTCGAAATTAAAAAGGGAAGCCGAATGGCTTCCCTTTTTTTGTGCTTATGGGGCAAGGTTACAGCTCCTGTTGTTAGACGAGGGTGGGACTTAAACTTGTGGTTTTAGACTCGTCTATCATCCAGTATTGGTGCTTCTTGGTAGCTTAAAATCTCAACCGAATCGCCTTGACTGATTGTGCCAGTGTTTTCGGCAATCAGATTGATGCCAAATAGCACGCCTTCTTTCTTAACTAGACGAAATTTCCCTAGGGTTTTCATCGGCTCGCCTTTCCTGCTGCGCTCGCCAGTATCAGGGTTAATTGTGGTAAAAATACAGCGTTCGCAAGGTTTAACATTTTCGAAGATAACCTCACCAATCTTGATCCGCTGCCAGCTGTCTTCGGCAAAAGGAAGGCCGCCGTCGACAACAATGTTGGGGCGAAACTGCGCCATTTGTATTGTTTCAGGGCAATGCTTGTTCAGCTCTGCTAGGGAAGCGCTGGTGGTCAGTAGAAACGGATAGCCATCGGCAAAGGCGACGGGTTTATCTGGGCGACGGCTGGTGGTGCGTGCTGATTGATCGCCAAAATACACCAATTTTACTTCTTCCTCTAGTATCTTGCTTAACCACTGGTCTGCGGCGCTGGAGCAGAGTTGGCCGCTGACAGGATTGTCCCAAATGATCACCTCTTGGTACTGTTTAGAAAAGGTTTTTGGATCCAGTTCTAAAGGAGAGGCTGCCTTAGGGTGGCTGAATTGCCAGCGTGCATCAGGCAATGGCGAGGCCGCGAGCAAGGTGAGTGTAGGGTGTTCTCTACCGGTTAAGAAGTCGCCGTTAGGTTTAATGATCATGTAGCGTCGATCGCCTAATAAACCATCTAAATGGACTTGGCTGGTGGGCAGAGAGATGCCTTTAATGGATTTTATTGGATATATGCGAAGCTCGCTAACAGAGTGGGACAAGATGTTCTCCTTATGAAAGACCCTATTCATTATCCTTAACTTACGAGTGTCTGCAAGCCTGTATCCAAGGGCTTTTCCATGGCTAGTTATAGCGCATAAAAAAAACCTCGCTCGGTGGCTGCCGGCGAGGTTTTCTAGTCTAGTCTTTGATTAAATAATATAAGACGCCAGAGGAGGGAAGCCGTTAAACTCAACCGCACTGTAAGTGGTCGTGTAGGCGCCTGTGGACAGCCAATACATGCGATCGCCAATGGCCAAGTTCAAAGGCAAGCCGTATTTGTAGTTTTCGTACAAAATGTCGGCACTGTCACAGGTTGGTCCGGCAATAATCACTTCTTCTAGCTCGCCTTTTTTATCCACATGGATAGGGTACTTGATCGCCTCATCCAAGGTTTCAATCAGGCCTGAGAATTTGCCTACGTCTGTGTAGATCCAACGGTTTAGCGCGGTGTTGGATTTGCGTGCGATTAATACAACCTCGCTCACTAATACGCCGGCGTTAGAAATCAAAGAGCGGCCAGGCTCAAGTATGATACGTGGTAAATCAGTGCCAAAATCTTCCTCTAAGAAACGTGAAATTTCCTCAGCGTAAGTGGACAGTTCGTTGGTGCGGGTGATGTAGTTGGCTGGAAAACCACCGCCCATGTTGATCATCTGAAGCTCAATATTGTCTTCTTCTTTTAGTCGCTCGAAGATCACTTTAACGCTAGCAATGGCGGCATCCCAAGCACCAATATCACGTTGCTGAGAGCCTACATGAAAAGAGATACCGTAAGGAATCAAGCCAAGCTCTTTTGCTAGCACCAATAAATCCATTGCCATATCAGGGCGACAGCCAAATTTACGCGACAACGGCCAGTCAGCCGTTTGTGTGCCTTCGGTTAAGATGCGCACGTAAACTCGAGAGCCTGGTGCCGCCTTAGCAATGTTGCGCAAATCCGCTTCGGAGTCAGTGGCGAACATGCGCACACCTTTCTCATAAAAGTAGCGTACGTCTTGTGCTTTTTTGATCGTGTTGCCATAGCTCACACGTTCAGGAGCGACATCACCAATAGCCAATAATTTGTCCAGCTCGTAGCGTGAGGCAACGTCAAAATTTGAGCCTCGATCGCGTAATAAGGTCAAAATTTCTGGTGCTGGATTGGCTTTGATGGCGTAAAAGATATCGGCTGCAGGAAAACCTGTGGTCAGTTCCGTATAGGCTTCATCAACGATCTCAGTATCAATCACAACAAAAGGGGTTTCTTTTGTTTCTGCGAAGGCTTTGAAGCGAGCAAAACGCTCTGGAGTATAGAAAGAATGGACGTCAATAGACATGGAATAAAGCTCCTTATTGGCTAAACATAAACCGGATTTAAGTAATGGAACGTCTTTACCTCCCCCCATCCTACTTATGGCTGTTACTTATCCGGCTTGAGAGCCTTAAGCGACTAGCGCAGCAGTTGAAGCGGTGCGGATTATGTTCAGCAAATGACGCGGGCGCAATTTAAAACCCTAGGGCGTTAGCGTCAAGTATTTTTTCTGTTTTTTACGCTGAAAAAACAGAAATTTAGGGCAACGCAATAGGTTGCCCTTAGGTGGTGATTATTTCTTGTTCTGAAATTGGTAAAGTGCGCTGCCAGCCACTAAGGCAAGCACAAAATAAATGCCTTCTTGCGGGTTGTTTATCACGGCGGTTAATCCAGGTCCTGGGCAATAGCCACTGAGTCCCCAGCCGATACCAAAGAGGGCGCTGCCAGTCAGCAGCTTGCGGTCGATCAGCCGAGTAGTAGGCAGCGACCAGGAGTCAGCAAGTAAAGGTACGCTTTGTTTTTTGCTGATTTTGTAGCCCAACATGCTCACCGAAACCGCAGCGGCCATGACGATGATCAGAGAAGGGTTCCAATGGCCAAAAATATCCAAAAAGCCAATCACCACCGCAGGGTTGGTCATTTCTGACAGGGCGAGACCAAAGCCAAACAGGAGGCCACAAACTAAAGTAATTAACATAAGCATGACGATTTCCTCAGTGGGTTAATAAGACCGTGATGATGGCGCAACTAATAAAAGTCGCGGTTGCCACTATCGAGCGTGGTGACAGGCGGGCTAATCCACATACCCCGTGACCGCTGGTGCAGCCGTTACCTAAGCGCGTGCCGTAGCCAACGAGTAAGCCTGAAAGAATCATTAGCCATGGGCTTCTTATCTCGGGGAAGGGGGTTGTCTGCTGGGTTAATATTCCATATGCGCTGCCACCAATGATGAGCCCAAGTAAAAAGATCAATGGTAGTCGTTTGTTTTTGTTGAACAGGCTTTGGGCGAGCATGCCGCTAATGCCAACAACTCGGCCTGATGTAATAAGGTAAATGGCCGCGGCAAGGCCGATCAGCAGTCCGCCCAGTAAGGGGTTATATAAGTGGTTCATCATGGGCTCCATGGGGGTCTATAAAAGTGTCAATCTAATATACATTAGAATATTCTAATATTATATCCTGTTAGAGGCTTGATTGGCTAACATCTGCCTTGTTATTACATACTCTTGACCAAAGTCACCTGTATATCCTAAGTCTGGTAGAATGCTTCTATTACACTGATAAACGAGTATGGGTGAACAGAAAGTGGTGACTAGAATGACGCATCTTGACGCGTCCGGTATATCCATGAGCAAGATGCTAGAGCGGGCTGAGTATGTGTTTGTGTTACCAAACCAGCCGATTGCACCAGAGGAAGGCGCTGTGCAAAGGCAGGGTTACGTAGCGGCCTTGATTGAAGCCAATGGCAATCATTGGCGAAAAATCATGACCATTATGGCAAAGCTCACCGCAGTAGAGTTAACACATTGGCGTCAATGGCGTGATGAAATGCTCAACACCAAGGTGGCGGTGGTGTTTTCGAGCGACGCAATAGCATCGCTTAGTGCTCGAGTATTTTTTGTTGGCAATGGGTTTCGTGAGCAAGTGCCAGTGCCTGCAGAGGCGAATGTCTTAGGTGAGCGCCATAGAGCGTTTATGGCAGGTCGTCGTATTTGGTGTCCCTATTTGGATTACCGTCAATTTCCTAATGTATTGATCGATGAGCTTCGTTTGTCGATGCATAATCAGAATATGGAGAGTGCATGTTTCATGTCCTAAAGAGTTTGTTTCAAGTGTCGGCAGAACCTGAAGAGCAAATAAGTTATCAAAGAGCGGTCGCGTCGTTAATGATGGAAGTTGTGATGGCAGACGACACGATTGATGACAGCGAAGTACAGCAAGTAAAGCGTTTTTTACGGGAAGTAACCGACCTTGGTAGCAGTGTCGAAGAGCTTTATGAAGAGGCCAAAGCTGGCATTGCTGATGCCAATGACTTTTATCAATTTACCAAAGTCATTAATGAGTCTGCGAGTATCGAGCAAAAAATTGAGTTGATTAAGGGTTTATGGCGAGTGGCGTTTGCTGATGGCGTGATTGACGCTTATGAAGATCATCGGATTCGTCGTATTAGTGAGTTGCTGTTTGTTGCGCACTCTGAGTTTATTCAAGCTAAATTGGCGGTTAAGGCTGAATTGGAAGGCGACTAGTCTTAATGTGCATTTAATAGGCAATAAAAAACGCGGACTAAGCCGCGTTTTTTTGACTGCAGTGTCGAGTAGCTTAAGCTGCGAAGTTTGCTGCTGCAAATTCCCAGTTAGCCAATGCCCAGAAACCTTTAAGGTAGTCAGGACGTACATTGCGGTAGTCAATGTAGTAAGCGTGTTCCCACAAATCAACAGTGATAATAGCCGTTAGGCCATCTGTCATTGGTGTGCCAGCGTTGCTTGTGTTGACGATGTCTAGAGAACCGTCAGCAGTTTTAACCAACCAAGTCCAGCTAGAACCGAAGTTGTTAACCGCTTTGTCATTGAACGCTTCTTGGAACTGAGCGAAAGAGCCCCATTTTGCGTTGATGGCATCAGCAAGTGCGCCAGTTGGCTCACCGCCACCATTTGGACTTAGGCTGTTCCAGAAGAAAGTGTGGTTCCAGATTTGCGCTGCGTTATTGAAAACACCGCCCGCTGGCGCGGAAGTGATGATCTCTTCAAGAGATTTGTTTTCGTATTCAGTACCAGGAACCAAGCCATTAAGTTTTACTACGTACGTGTTGTGGTGCTTGCCGTAGTGATACTCAAGTGTCTCTACAGACATATGTGGCTCTAGTGCATCTTTAGCATAAGGAAGAGCGGGTAATTCAAAAGCCATTTCAATTCTCCTTGCTTTATATTAACGAAAAATGCTTGTTATCAAGCAGTTAATGGTGCTTATATAGTACCATTGAACTTTCGAATATAATATTCATTAAGTTTGTATGGTTATTAATTCCATAATTTTTATTGATAGCGAAGACGAAAGATTTCTATGCCTAGAGACGAAAACGTTGAAATTCCAAGCCTAACGCTAGACCAAGATGAGGTCAGTGAGAGAAGGGCGACCGCCAGTACACCAAAACGCCGATTAAATCCGCCACCTACTCGGGCCGCCGTTCCTCCAGCAGGGGCAACCGCCTACAAAAAACCGAGTTTGGTGGGAGTGTACATTTTACTTATTCTTATCCTTGCCGCAGCCAGTGGTGCTGGTTATTGGTTGTGGCAGCAAAACATGCAGTTGCGTGCCGAGTTGTCGAGTGCAAAAGGTCAAATTGAAAACCTCGACCACCAATTTTTGGCCGCCGATGTTTCTGCAAATAAGCAGGGTGAGACGGTTGAGCAAACCTTAAAAAACCATGACAGTGAAATTCGTAAGTTATGGGGCGTTGCTTATGATACTAATCGCAAAACCTTGGCCGCACACACAGATGCCATTGCTGCGATGCAGAAAAAGCTTTCTATTATGAACGAAGCGGTGTCGACGCAAAGCCAACGAGTGGCGATTCAAAGCGATGCTTTTAACGAATTAGAAGCCAATTATAACAAGTTGATTGTTTCGGTAGCGGAATTGGACAAAGCCGTTAAGCCAATAAGCCGGGATTGGTCGTCTGTTTCGACCAAATTGAACGGCTTAGAAAAGCAAGTGGCTGCGCAAAAAGGTCAGGGCGAAGCGCAAGCGTTAAGCCTAGATCAAGCGTCACAAGACATCGACTCACTGGAGAAAAAACTCGACACATTGGCTAATAAGCCTAATGCGGCGAGTGCAGAAGAATTGGCTGAAATAAAACGCACCTTAGCCACGCAACAGGATGCGATTAACGCCATTGATGCATTCCGCTCACAAATGAACGCTCAAGTGTTGCGTTTAAATAAACAAATTAACCAGCTCTTACTTCAGCAACAGTTGAGTTCAGGGGCAAATTAGTTTGATGTAAATCATGGAAAGGCCGACTTGCTCGGCCTTTTTTGTGCCTGTAAATAGCGTCACAGAAGAGTTTGGGTAGAATGCGGCAATTCTTTTTCATCAAAAGTTAGTGCTGTTATGACCGAATTACTTTCCCCTGCTGGTACCCTGAAAAATATGCGTTACGCGTTTGCCTATGGGTCCGATGCTGTTTATGCAGGGCAACCCCGTTATAGTTTACGAGTGCGCAATAATGACTTCGATATGAAGAACTTGGCCGTTGGTATCGAAGAAGCGCACAAACAAGGTAAACGCTTCTATGTGGCCAGCAATATCGCGCCGCACAATGCGAAAATAAAAACCTACCTGAACGACATTGAGCCGGTTGTTGAAATGGGGCCTGATGCGTTAATAATGTCCGACCCTGGCATGATGATGTTGGTCAAAGAGAAGTTTCCCCATATGCCAATCCATTTGTCGGTACAAGCCAATGCCGTGAACTGGGCAACGGTGAAATTTTGGCGTGATTATGGTTTGAGTCGAGTGATTTTGTCGCGTGAACTGTCGCTTGAAGAAATCGGCGAGATCCGCACCATGGTGCCCGATATGGAAATTGAAACCTTTGTGCATGGCTCCTTGTGTATTGCCTATTCAGGACGCTGTTTGTTGTCTGGGTATTTTAATCGTCGTGACCCGAACCAAGGCTCTTGTACCAATTCTTGTCGTTGGCAATACGATGTAAAAGCCGCCAAAGAAGACCTCAGTGGCGACATAGTACCCGCGGATGATAGTCACTTAGGAGCACAGATTTTTGAACCGAAAGAGCACACAACCTTAGGTCTTGGTACACCCTTTGATGACGTGGTGCTACTGCGAGAGCAGGGGCGTGAAGGGGAGTTTTTGCCCGCCTTTGAAGACGAGCATGGTACCTACATTATGAACAGCCGTGACCTACGGGCGATTCAGCATGTAGAAAAATTGATCGAAATGGGAGTGCATTCATTAAAGATTGAAGGGCGTACAAAATCACACTTTTATGCCGCTCGCACCGCCCAGCTTTATCGCCAAGCCATTGACGATGCAACCTATGGCAAAGCGTTTGATATGGGGTTGATGGATAAATTAGAAGGGCTAGCGCATCGGGGTTACACCGAAGGCTTTTACCGCCGTCATGTACACGATAAATATCAGAATTATCAACATGGAAAATCCATCTCTACACAGCAGCAATTTGTTGGCGAAATGTCGGATTGGCATAACGGCTGGTTAACCATCGATGTGAAAAATCGTTTTAAGGTAGGAGACAGCTTAGAGCTAATGACGCCAGCGGGCAGTCAGGTGATCGAGCTAACAGACATGGAGAATAACAAGGGCGTGCGAGTGGATGTGGCGCCGGGTTCTGGGTACGTGGTGCGCATTCCTATGCCGGTAAGACCTGAGGGTGTTGATTATGGTTTGGTGATGAGAAACTTGCCAAACCCTTAGCCTGTCTGGGTTTTCTGGTGTGTTGGTTTTCTATAAAGGCTCAGCTTATGAGCCTTTTTTAATATCCATATATCAACATCGTCTAGTTGTAATGGTTTTTATAACGTAAAGGCATGTTATAGTGAAAAAAATGCTCAAGCCTTACAACAGAGATGGGAAATTATGACAGAGGCAAGACTGACTCACCTAAAACAGCTAGAAGCTGAAAGCATTCACATTATTCGTGAAGTTGCTGCTGAATTTGACAATCCAGTAATGCTTTATTCCATTGGTAAAGATTCAGCAGTGATGCTGCACCTTGCCATGAAAGCATTCTATCCTGGTAAACCACCGTTTCCATTGATGCACGTGGACACAGGTTGGAAATTTAAAGAAATGATCTCTTTCCGTGATGAATTGGTTGCCAAATTAGGGCTAGAACTGATTGTTCATCAAAACCAAGAAGGGATTGATCAAGGCATTGGACCATTTACTCACGGTAGTGCGACGCACACCGACGTAATGAAGACCCAAGGTCTAAAACAAGCGTTAGATAAATACGGTTTTGATGCGGCCTTTGGTGGCGCTCGTCGTGACGAAGAGAAATCCCGTGCCAAAGAGCGCGTCTACTCCTTCCGTGATAAGCAACACCGTTGGGACCCAAAAAACCAGCGTCCAGAGTTATGGAATATCTATAACGGTAAAGTAAATAAAGGCGAAAGCATTCGTGTTTTCCCATTATCTAACTGGACGGAGCTGGATATCTGGCAATACATCTATTTGGAAAGTATTCCAATTGTTCCACTTTACTTCTCTGCTAAACGTCCTGTTGTTGAGCGTGATGGCACCTTGATCATGGTTGATGATGAGCGTATGCCGTTAAATGGCGAAACGCCTGAAATGAAGTCTGTTCGTTTCCGTACGCTTGGCTGTTACCCGCTGACCGGTGCGGTGGAATCTGAAGCAGACACATTGCCTGAAATCATCCAGGAAATGTTGCTCACCACCAGTTCAGAGCGCCAAGGCAGAATGATCGACCATGACTCCGCTGGGTCAATGGAAGAGAAAAAGAAACAGGGCTACTTCTAAGTTTGAAGTAAAGAAAGTTTGGAGTAACGAATGTCTCACCAGTCAGAATTGATCAGCCAAGACATACTTGGCTATTTGAAACAACATGAAGAAAAAGATCTACTGCGTTTGCTTACTTGTGGCAACGTAGACGATGGCAAAAGCACCCTTATTGGTCGTTTGCTGCATGATTCTAAATTGATTTATGAAGATCATTTAGAAGCGGTAAAACGTGACAGTAAAAAATCTGGTACTCAAGGCGAAGGCGTAGATTTGGCGCTTTTGGTTGATGGCCTGCAAGCGGAGCGCGAGCAGGGTATTACCATCGATGTGGCGTACCGTTATTTCTCTACTGAGAAGCGCAAATTTATCATTGCGGACACACCAGGGCACGAGCAATACACACGTAACATGGCAACCGGCGCGTCCACTTGTGACCTGGCGATTATCTTGATCGATGCCCGTTACGGAGTGCAAACACAAACTCGCCGTCATTCTTATATTGCTGCGTTATTGGGCATTAAGCACGTTGTTGTGGCGATAAACAAAATGGATTTGGTGGATTTCTCTGAAGAGAAATACAATGAAATTCAAGCGGATTACTTGGCCTTTGTAGAGCAACTTGGCGATCGTAAACCTGCGGATATCCACTTTGTGCCTATGTCTGCGTTGCAAGGTGATAACGTAGTTAACGCCTCTGAGAACACACCTTGGTACCAAGGTAAGCCGTTGATGGCGATCTTGGAAACCGTGCAGATCAATCGCGACGTAAAACGCGATTCTTTCCGCTTGCCAGTGCAGTATGTGAACCGTCCAAACTTGGATTTCCGTGGTTTTTCTGGAACCATAGCTGCAGGTGTGGTTAAGCCAGGTGATGAGGTCGTTGCTTTGCCTTCAGGCAAAAAATCGAAAGTCGCCGAGATCGTAACTTACGATGGCAACCTTGAGTCTGCGAAAGCGGGTCAAGCGGTGACCATTACTCTAGAAGATGAGATTGATATCAGTCGTGGTGACATGTTGGCACACCTAGACCAAGAGCCATTGATTTCTTCTGCGTTACGAGCATCTGTTGTGTGGATGGCCGATCAGCCATTGGTGCCGGGTAAGTTGTATGACTTTAAATTGGGCACACAAACAGTACCGGGTAAAGTGCATCACTTTAATCACCGTATTGATGTAAACACCTTAGAAACCAGCGAAATTTCAGCTCTTGAGCTAAATGGCATTGGCGATTGTGTGATTCAATTTGACGCGCCAGTCGCGTTTGATGAATACACTAACAGTCGTTTCACCGGCGCTCTGATTGTTATTGACCGTCTAACTAACGTAACGGTTGGTGCTGGTATGGTCGAGCAAGCCATTGCTGACCTAGATGAAGACAAGATTGTGAGTGCGGAAGACCGTGCTGCTCGTCTTGGCCAGAAGCCTGCGGTTATTGCTTTGACTGCTGATGCGTTAGCGCAAGCCGAATCCATTGAGCGACTATTACTTCGTCAAGGAGTGGTGGCATTAGCGAAAGCCGATGCGAGCGCAGCGGAAGCCGCTTTGATTCGTGAAACGGGTGTGACTTTATTGGTGTCTGACACTAATATCGCCGACATCGAAATCGCTGAAAGCAAAGTAGACGATGTGATCGATTTGATTGTTGAGCAAGTGCGCTTGTAATTGATCAGCAACTGCTGAAACAAAAAAACCAGCTTCATTATGAAGCTGGTTTTTTTTGGTTTAGGGTTAACCTTAGTGCGCGCAAACCACTGACAGTCGTAGCTTGTTATACGGTTTCTGCATCGGCGCGTTTTACTGCCTTGTGCTGGTCTTCGTTGCTGCCTTGTTTCCAGTAGCTTGAGATATAAAGTTTGTCTTTAGGGACTTTCTTCTCTTCTTTGAAGAAGCGGCGTAGTGCCTTCATGCTGCCAAATTCACAAGCAGCCCATACAGAAACATCATCAGACAACCAGTTAAGCGCTTGAACTTCTTTCAGCAAGGCTTGATCGTCGCTGCCTGGGTGAGAGTTAATGACCCACTTAAGTTCGATGCCGGCAGGGTGGTTAAGAGGTTGGATATCGTCTTCAGACACCACTTCTATTACCGCATACCCTTTGGCGCTGGCAGGCAAGGTTTCAAGATTGACGCTGATCGCAGGCAGAGCGGTCATGTCGCCGATCAATAGTTGCCATTCGGCAGACTCCTCGATCATTTTTTTAGGCCCTGGGCCGCCGACTAAAATGCGATCGCCAGGCTTGGCATTTTTTGCCCATGAAGAGGCTGGGCCAGAGTCTTCGTGTAGCATAAAGTCAATGTCGATGGCATCTGCACGTTGTTTGCGAATCGTGTAAGTGCGCATTAGGCGGCCGCTGTCGCTTGGGAAAATAAGTTTTACGTAGCCGCTTTCTTGATCTTCGGGCATGGTACTTATGTTTTCGCCGCCTAGGGTGACTCTAAGCATGTGTGGCGTCACTAATGTGCTGCTAATGACAACGAGCTCTCTTGGCTGTGGTCTACTCATAAGTTTCTCCTGAATATAATGTATTATGCGCATAAATTTTTAGTCATGATTTCTACGTAATGTTTGAAATCATGTATCTGCTGTTCGGTCAGCCCATTGGTCATTTTTAACGAAGTCTCACCATCAAGTGTTGTGATGGTGTCTATGGCTTGTTTGCCTTGCTCCGTCAGGACTAACAGCTGACTTCTATGATTGTCCGGGTTAGGGTGTTTTTCTATGTGCCCTTTAGTCTGCAGTTCTTTTATAATCCGAGCGATTTGTGATTTATCCAGATTCATTTTCTTGGAAATGATCTGAGCGCTGCAATTAGGAATCCTCTGAATGCATTTTAATGCTCGTATATGGCCAACATGAAGGCTCAAATTTGATTCGGTGATAGCGTTTTTTATCTCCGATTTATAGCAATGTATGAGTCTATGCAGTGATTCATCAAGGTTTAATGACATAATCTACCCTCTCATTTGAGAACGATTATCAGTCTATATTTCTCAGTTGATAATGTCAATTGAGGTTTGGCTGCGCGTCACGGCTTCCTTGTAACTTGCTTATTCATTGCAACAAGAGGGCGGGGCAAAACAAGAGCGGCAAGTGGGGGTAGGGTGAGAAAACAAAATAAAGTAGCAATTTATGAATAAAATATCTGTCTATGAGCTCATTGTGAGTGCCCTTAAAAAACGTTTTGAAACAGCGCAATGGGCGGCGCGGCAAGCCTATGACGCGGCTACCAGCGAGGAAAGTGTGGCAGAGAACAAGTACGACACCTTTGGTTTAGAGGCGTCTTACCTTGCCCACGGACAATCGCAACGAGTGCTCGAATGTGAAAATGATTATCTCCACTTTTCAAACCACAAGGCGCTGCTTTTTACTCCACAGGATGAAATAAAGCTGGGGGCTTTGGTCGGGCTGCAAACGCAGGACTGTTCGGTGTCAGGATTGAAGTGGTTTTACCTTTCTGCCTGTGCTGGTGGCCTAAGTATTGATATTGAGGGTGAGGGAAGTGTCTTTTTGGTGACCCCGTCGAGCCCAGTTGGCTTGACTTTAATGGGAAAAATGGAAGGAGATGATGTGGGGTTAAAGCAATCGGGCAAAGAAACTGTTTACGAAATAGTCAGTGTGTTATGAAGATGGGTCTGTTATAGACAAATTTCTCTCTTGCTCTAGAGAGTATGACTAGGTTCGCATATAATGCTTTGCCTTAAAATATTTTGGCTTTTTGTTTTCCGCCTTATATAGAAAAGATTTTGTGTTTTCTGGTTTAACAAAAAGCGAACAAAGAACACTCCACTCTCTTACTGAGACAGTAATAGGATAGAAATTATGCGCAGCCATTATTGCGGCGAATTAAATGCTTCTAACATTTCACAAGAAATCACTTTATGTGGTTGGGTACATCGTCGCCGTGACCACGGTGGGGTTATTTTCTTAGACGTGCGTGACCGCGAAGGTATTACGCAGGTTGTTTTTGATCCAGATCGTGCCGACAGTTTTGCTCTTGCAGACAGCGTTCGTAACGAATTTGTTGTTAAGCTAAAAGGTCTTGTTCGCGCTCGTCCAGAAGGCACGGTTAACCCAAATATGAACACGGGTGAAATCGAAGTTCTTGGCTTGGAGCTTGAGATCCTTAATGCGGCACAAACGCCACCATTCCAGCTTGATGAGCATCAGTCTGTTGGTGAAGACGTACGTTTGAAAAATCGTTTTATCGATTTGCGTCGCCCAGAAATTCAGCAAAAAATGCGTTTCCGTTCAAAAGTAACGTCGGTATTGCGTCGTTACCTAGATGACAACGGCTTCTTAGACATCGAAACGCCAATTTTGACTCGTGCAACTCCTGAAGGTGCACGTGACTACTTAGTACCTAGCCGTACGCAACAAGGCAGTTTCTTTGCTCTTCCACAGTCTCCTCAACTGTTTAAACAGCTGTTGATGGTGTCTGGCTTTGATCGCTACTACCAAATTGCAAAATGTTTCCGTGATGAAGATTTGCGTGCCGATCGTCAGCCTGAGTTTACTCAAGTCGACATCGAAACCTCTTTCATGAGCGAAGAGCAAATCATGGGCATGACCGAAGAAATGATCACCAACTTGTTTAAAGAGTTGATGGACATCGATTTGGGCGCTTTCCCACGCATGCCATACTCAGAAGCCATGGAAACTTACGGTAGTGACAAGCCAGATCTACGTATTCCATTGACCATAGTTACTGTGTCTGACTTGATGGCTGAGGTTGACTTTAAAGTCTTCTCTGGCCCAGCGAAAGACCCTAAAGGTCGTGTTGCTGCATTGAAAGTACCTGGTGGTAACTCACTGACACGTAAGCAAATCGATGATTACACCAAGTTTGTCGGTATTTATGGCGCGAAAGGCTTGGCTTACATCAAGGTAAACGACAAATCTAACCTTGAAGAAGGCCTACAGTCTCCAATTGTTAAATTCTTGCCAATTGAAGTTCGCCAAGAGTTGCTAACACGCCTTGAAGCTGAAGACGGTGATTTGATCTTCTTTGGTTCTGACTCTGCGAAAGTGGTTAACGAAGCATTGGGCGCATTACGCTGCAAGCTAGGTGAAGATCTTGATCTGTACACTTGCGAGTGGGCGCCTTTATGGGTAGTTGACTTCCCAATGTTCGAAGAAACTTCCGATGGCGGCATTACTGCGATTCACCATCCTTTCACTGCGCCTTCTTGCTCTCCAGAAGCGTTGAAAGCGGACCCTCTAAATGCATTGTCTCAAGCCTACGACATGGTCTTGAACGGCACTGAGTTGGGTGGTGGTTCGATCCGTATTCACCAGTCTTCTATGCAAGAAACTGTATTTGAGCTACTAAACATCAGTGAAGAAGAGCAAGAAGAGAAATTCGGCTTCTTGCTAGATGCATTGAAGTTTGGTGCGCCACCACACGGTGGTTTGGCATTTGGCTTGGATCGCCTTGTTATGTTGATGACAGGCTCTGCTTCAATCCGTGATGTGATTGCCTTCCCGAAAACGCAAAGTGCGACCTGTTTGCTGACTCAAGCACCAGGTGAAGTAAGTGATAAACAGTTGAAAGAGCTGAATATTCGCGTTAGAAAACCCGTTACCGAGTAAGCTTAGTGCTGACTCCGCTCGATTGACGGCAATGTTTGTTAAGAGAGCGAAAAAAAAATGTAAAAGGCCGTTATTAAACGGCCTTTTTTTATGTCAGGATTGTATACTCTGTAAATTAAAGGCTGTTGAAATATACAGTAATATTTTCTTTTGATAGGTAAATGATGGCGACCACCAGGATTTTAGCAATCGACCCAGGCTCAAGAATCACCGGCTTTGGCATTATTGATGTGACAAATGGTAAGTCTGTTTATGTGAATAGCGGTTGTATCCGGTTACCAGATGAAGCTTTGTCGGTGCGCCTCAAGGTGATTTTTAATTCTGTCACCACCTTACTAGAAGAATACATTCCTAATGAATTTGCGATCGAAGAAGTGTTTCTAGCAAAGAACGCTAACTCAGCGCTAAAACTTGGGCAAGCAAGAGGGGCGGCGATTGTCGCGGCCGCGTTGCAAGAATTGTCGGTTAACGAATACGCAGCACGCCGAGTAAAACAGTCTGTGGTGGGCAACGGTAATGCCGATAAAACACAAGTGCAGTCAATGGTGCAGTTATTATTAGGTTTGCCTTCTCCCCCGCAAGCGGACGCTGCCGATGCATTGGCCATTGCCTTGTGTCATGCAAATACAAGAACTTCGGGCGGACTGGAATACGGTGTGGGCAAGAGAGCAGGCCGAACGGCAAAACGTTGGTCTGAAATGGATATAAGGAAAACGGTGTGATAGGTAGGATTGCTGGAACATTGATCGAAAAGACACCACCGGAATTATTGGTGGATGTAAATGGCATCGGTTATGAATTAAGTGCTTCAATGACCACGATTTATGAATTGCCTCCGATTGGCGGTAGTGTCGTGCTGTACACGCATTTTCAAGTGAAAGAAGATTCACAAACCCTTTATGGTTTTATTGATAAAAGCGAGCGAGCGCTTTTTAAAGTGCTGATTAAGGTCAATGGCATCGGCCCTAAGATGGCATTGGCGGTGCTGTCGAGCATGTCATCAGAAGAATTGATCGCCAATGTTCAGGATTCGGATGTGACGGCGCTTACTCGCATTCCTGGAGTTGGCAAAAAGACCGCTGAGCGTTTAATCGTCGAGTTGAGAGATAAACTCGGGCAAGCTGCCAAAACCGACCTATTTACTGCTCCGGCGGTATTGAAACAAATTAAAGCTGACCCAAGACAAGAAGCCGAAGCGGCGCTTGTTTCTTTGGGGTACAAACCACAAGAAGCCGCTAAAGCGATTGCGACTGTGCCGGTGGATGCCGCCAGCAGTGAAGAGGTCATTAAAGCTGCGCTAAAAGCCATGCTAAGGTAATAAAAGATGATAGAAAGTGATCGCATTATCTCAGCAGAATTAAAAGGCACAGATCGCCAAGTAGATCGAGCGATTCGACCGCAATCACTGGCTGAGTACATAGGCCAGCCCGTGGTAAAAGAGCAAATGGATATTTTTATCCAAGCGGCGCGACAGCGCGGTGAGCCATTAGATCACTCGTTGATATTTGGCCCTCCTGGGCTGGGTAAAACAACACTGGCGAATATCATCGCCAATGAAATGGGCGCCGAGATCAAAACCACATCTGGACCTGTGCTTGAAAGAGCGGGGGATTTGGCGGCTTTGCTAACCAACCTTAATGAAGGGGATGTGCTTTTTATTGATGAGATTCATCGCTTAAGCCCTGCCATTGAGGAGGTCTTGTATCCCGCAATGGAAGATTACCAATTGGATATCATGATTGGTGAAGGCCCAGCGGCGCGCTCAATTAAAATTGAACTCCCGCCTTTTACTTTGGTCGGAGCAACCACGCGAGCAGGGTTGTTGACCTCGCCATTGCGTGATCGCTTTGGCATTGTGCAGCGTTTAGAGTTTTATGATGTTGAAGCGCTGACGACCATTGTGGCGCGTTCGGCGAGTAAAATGGGCATGCAACTGGATCAATCAGGTAGTTTTGAAGTGGCGCGTCGTTCTCGCGGCACGCCGCGTATCGCTAACCGTTTATTGCGCCGCGTGAGGGATGTGGCGCAAGTCAGTGGTGAAGAATTGGTGGGCCAAAAAGTTGCCCAGCGAGCGCTAGATATGTTAAGTGTAGATAGTCAGGGATTTGATCACCTAGATCGACGTATGTTATTGACTATGATAGAGAAGTTCGACGGAAGGCCGGTCGGGCTAGACAGTGTTGCTGCTGCCGTTGGCGAAGACAAAGACACAATAGAAGACGTGATTGAGCCTTTTTTAATACAACAAGGCTTTGTGATACGAACGCCACGAGGTCGCCAAGTCACCAAGCGTGCCTACGAGCATTTTAATTATCAGTTACCTACAGATTTTAAATAGAGGTTAAAAATGTCCATTTTGGGGTTAATTGCCAGCGCTAGTTTTGTTGTGCAAATGGTTATGTTGATACTGTTGGCAGCATCCGTCTTTTCTTGGATTGTTATTTTTCAAAGAATGCGTGTCCTAAAGCAAGCGAGAAAAGTAAGAACGACATTCGAAGACGAATTTTGGTCTGGCATTGATTTGAGCAAATTGTATAAAAAACTGACTCAAGAAGGCCGCAAAGTAGAAGGCATTGAGAGTATTTTTACCTCGGGTATAAAAGAATTTACGCGCCTACGTCAAAGCCATAATGTAGAGCCTGATGCTGTGATGGAAGGGGTTCAGCGTGCTATGCGAGTGGCTCTATATCGTGAAGAAGAGAAATTAGAAAAGCACCTTTCTTTTTTGGCCACGGTTGGTTCGACCAGCCCGTATATTGGCCTGTTTGGTACGGTTTGGGGGATTATGCATTCCTTTATCGGTTTGGCAGACGTGCAGCAAGCTACTCTAGCGACCGTTGCACCAGGTATTGCAGAAGCACTGATAGCCACCGCGATTGGTTTGGTGGCGGCGATTCCGGCGGTTATTGCTTATAACCGATTCTCCACCGTTACCGACTCTCTTGCATCTGGTTATGAAAATTTCTCTGACGAATTCACCAGCATTCTTCACCGCAAGGTGCATGTGAAAGAGGGAGGCGTAGCATAGTGCCTCGCGCAAGAAGAAGACAAAAACGTCGCCCAATGTCGGAAATCAATGTGGTTCCCTACATTGATGTTATGCTGGTTTTGTTGGTGATCTTTATGATTACCGCACCCATGCTGACCCAGGGAGTGGATGTTAAGTTGCCTAATGCAAATGCGTCTCCGATTCAGCAGACAGAAACAGACGTCATGATAGCGTCGGTGGACAGCAGTGGGCAGTTTTACCTTGATGTTGGTGGCAAACAAGAGCCTATCACGCTGGCCGCTTTGCAGGACCGTGTGACGAAAGTATTAAACCAAAATCCTAATACACCAGTGCTAGTGCGTGGTGATAAAGACGTTTCATATGGTGCTGTGGTTGGTTTGATGGTGGCTTTACAGGGGGCAGGGGTGCCAAATGTAGGGTTGGTTACTGAGCCGGACAATAATTAATGAAGTTGCTGAGTAAAGACAGTTATGGAGTGCCTGCTTTTTTCGCCATTGCGCTTCATATGGTGATTATCGGGGTTTTCTTTGTTGCCGTGGATTTCAGCGACAGCGAAAAGCCAGCGCCTAAACGGCCGCCCATTGTGAATGCCACTGTGGTGGATGTGTCTGAAACCGTTATAGGTAAGCGTGAAGAGGAAAAGAAAAAAGCCCTTCAGCAACAGGCTATAGCCAAAAAGGAAAAAGAAAGGGAAGCGCAGCAAAAAGCCAAAAAGCTTGAGCAGCGAAAGGCGCTGGAAGCCCAAAAGAAAAAATTAGCGCAAGCTAAAGAAGCGAAGAAGAGAGCCGTTGAACAGGCTGCTGCCAAGAAAAAAGCGGCTGAAGAGAAGCAAAAGGCTGCGGCCGCGGCTAAGAAGAAACAGCAAGAAGCCTTACTGGCAAAACAACAAGCAGAAAAGAAAAAACGCATAGCGCAAGAGAAAGCCGCCGCAGAAAAGAAAAGACAAGCAGAAGAGGCGAAGCGTTTAGCGGAACAAGAGAAACAGAGACAACAAGCTGCAGCTAGAGCCGCAGAAAAAGAACGTTTGGCACAAGAAGCGGCTGAAGCCGCCGCAGCAAAACAAGCGGAGCAAGAAAAGAAAGCCGCAGAAGAAGCGCAGATGGTTCAATCTATTAGTGGTTTGATTAATAATCGTATCGCCGCTGCATGGAACCGACCACCGAGTGCTCGTAATGGCATGAAAACTGAGTTGGCTATTTCTTTCTTACCTTCGGGTGAGGTTTTAGCGGTGAATATTATAAAAGGAAGTGGTGATGCGTTGTTTGACCAGCGCGCCGCCAATGCAGCAAGAAGTATTGTTGTTAAAGAGTTATCGGATGTGGACCCTTATGTGTTTGATAGAAACTTCCGTAAAGTTGTAATTATTTTTAATCCACAGGACTTAAGAAACTAATGATGTTACGTAAATGGTTCTTAGTATTTTTCACCTGCTTCGTTTTTGCAAGCACCGCTCGTGCGCAGCTTGTTATTGAAGTGACCAGCGGCGCAGACCAGTTATTGCCTATTGCCGTGGTGCCTTTTGGTTATGATGGCACAGACGCACTGCCTGAAGATATTGCTCAAATCGTACAAGATGATTTGACGCGAAGTGGTTTGTTTCAGGCGATTCCTCGTTCTAGTATGTTGAGCCAGCCCTCAAAAGAAGCGGATGTGTTTTACCGCGACTGGCGTTTGTTAAAGAGCGATTATGTGGTTATTGGCTCAGTCAAAAAAATTGCCACGAACCGTTACCGAGTTGGTTTTGAACTGCTTAACGTATTGAGTCAAAAACCGGTTGAAAAACACGCTTCTATTGACGTTAACAGCAGCAATCTTCGTGATGCTGCGCACTATATTAGCGATAAGGTTTATCAGCTGCTAACTGGGCTTCCTGGTGCATTCAGCACACGCATTCTTTATGTGACCACGGAAGGGGACAGATTAGCGCCTACTTTCAAATTACAAGTGGCTGACGCCGATGGGCACCGACCTCAGGTGATTGTCGAGTCCAAAGAGCCGATCTTGTCTCCTTCGTGGAGCCGTAATGGCAAATACATTGCGTATGTGATGTTTAGAAATCGTCGTCCTAATATCTTTATTCAAGAGCTGGCGACAGGTAAAAGACAGCAAGTGGCTCGCTTTAGAGGGCTTAATGGTGCGCCGGCTTGGTCGCCAGATGGTAAGAAATTGGCCTTGGTATTATCTAAAGATGGCAACCCAGAAATCTATACGTTAACAATTGCTACACAAAAATTAGAGCGTATGACGAATCATTATGCTATTGATACAGAACCGAGCTGGGAGCCAGATGGTAAAGGCATTATCTTTACCTCAGACCGTGGTGGTAATCCGCAAATATATCGTTTGGATGTTAAGACAAAGCGTGTAGAGCGTGTTACGTTTGAAGGTGATTCAAACACCAAAGCCGCGACAACACCTGATGGGCGCTACTTGGTTACTGTTCAAAAAGACGATGGCAATTACCACATCGCATTACAAGACATGAAAACAGGTCGAGTAAAAATATTAACTCGTACCTATTTAGACGAATCGCCAACGATTGCGCCGAATGGTAGCATGGTGATGTATGCCACTACTGAAAATGGAAAAGGCATATTGGCAGTGGTATCCGTTGATGGGCTTGTTAAATACAAGCTGCCGTCAGCAGATGGAGATGTACGTGAACCATCATGGTCTCCGTACTTCAAATAAAGACATTAAGGAGTGAATAATGAGTGTAAATAAACTAGGTAAGTTTGCTGTAATTGGTTTATCTGCGGCTTGGATTGCAGGTTGTAGTACAACATCAACTGACACAGATTCTGCAACAACAGCAACAGACGAAGCTACTGCAACAGCTGAACAAGCGGCGGCAGATGCTGCAGCAGCAGCGGATCAATCTTACGGCGCAGGCCAAGATGGCGCAGTAAGCAGTGTTATTGTTGATGATGGTCAAGCTGCGGCTGACGATGCAAACAGCATGGCGATGCTTGATGGCGTGCAAACTGTATTCTACTTCGACTTCGATAAATCTGTGGTTCGTCCAGCTGCCCGTGAAGCTCTTGCTAAGCATGCTCAGTACCTTATCGCTAACCCAGAAGCACGTGTTGTTTTAGAAGGTCATGCGGATGAGCGTGGTACTCGTGAATACAACATGGCATTGGGTGAGCGTCGTGCTAAAGCAGTTAGCCGTTACTTGACCATTCAAGGCGTTGCAGCATCTCAAATCGAAACGGTTAGCTTCGGTGAAGAAGTGCCAGTTGCCTTTGCTCATGATGCCTCTTCTTGGCAGTTAAACCGTCGAGTAGAAGTGCGTTACGAAAAATGATCGTAAATAAGCTTATTTCTCGCTCCTTTGCAGTGGGGCTGTTTTTAACAGCCCCACTAGCAATGGCTGCTAATCAGCAGGCAGGAACCTTGCCCGCTCATGCCGCAGCCGAATTGCTTTCACAGTTAGATGCGCTCCAATCGGAAGTACGAGATCTTAGGGGGCAGTTAGAAGAGCAAGGGCATGAGTTGTCGCAAATGAAAGCCCAACAGCGAGATCGTTATATTGATCTTGATAAGCGTATTTCTCTGTTAATGTCGGCTTCTGCTGCTCGGCAAGAAAGCCAAGCTTCTCAAGCAATTGCCAGTGCAGCACCCGCGCCGGCACCTGTTGTGAAAAGCGAGGCGGCCAGTAGCTTGTCTTCGGTTCAGTTGGCACCGATTGCACTCACGCCAGTTTCACCACAAGCTCGCTCTGCGTACGATGATGCTTATGGTTTGATCCGCAGTAAGCAATTTGAAACGGCCGAAGTTGCTTTTACTGAATTCGTAAAAGATTATCCTGATAATACTCTGACTGGTAATGGCTATTACTGGCTTGGAGAATTAAAGCTTGTCTTGGGTAAGCCCCAAGAGGCTGCAAAATCCTTCAACATTGTCATTAAAAAGTTCCCAGGGCACAGCAAAGAGCCTGATGCTCTGTATAAACTTGGAATTGTCAATGACCAGTTGGGCAATGCCAGTGCATCTAAGTCTTATCTACAAGATGTCATTAGCCGCTTTCCTGAAAGCAAATCTGCTAAGCTAGCAACAAGTTATTTAACTGGTATGAAATAGCTTGCAATTCTCAACGGGCTCTGTATTATACGCAACCCGTTGGGTCGTTAGCTCAGTTGGTAGAGCAGTTGACTTTTAATCAATTGGTCACTGGTTCGAATCCAGTACGACCCACCAACTTTTTCTTATTTAATATCTTTCCGTGATTTTTGGGTCGTTAGCTCAGTTGGTAGAGCAGTTGACTTTTAATCAATTGGTCACTGGTTCGAATCCAGTACGACCCACCAAATATCACCTCGGTCTAAGTGCCTAAAAGGGGTAATAGTATGTCCGAACTTTTCGATAAAGTTGCATTACGAGCTACTGTTCAACAACACCTATCTGCCGCTGAAAAATCCCTTGAAAGCCCAGCCTTAGACAATGAGGCGCTTCGCCAAGAAATCAAAACACTTTTGAAGCAAAAAAATGCCGTATTAGTGGCTCATTATTATACTGATGATGCGATTCAAGAGTTGGCAGAAGAAACTGGCGGTGTGATCGCTGACTCCCTAGAAATGGCTCGATTCGGCGCCAATCATGAAGCAGACACTCTGGTAGTGGCTGGTGTTAAATTCATGGGTGAAACGGCTAAAATTTTAAGCCCAGAAAAAACCATTTTAATGCCAACGCTGGAAGCCACTTGCTCATTGGACATTGGTTGTCCGATTGATGATTTCTCTGCTTTCTGTGACCAATACCCAGATCGCAAAGTTGTGGTTTATGCCAACACATCCGCAGCCGTAAAAGCGCGTGCAGATTGGGTTGTTACATCAAGTATTGCACTGGATGTGGTAAATCACTTAAATGACATGGGTGAGAAGATTATCTGGGCGCCTGACCAACATCTTGGTGGTTATATCCAGCGCGAAACAGGTGCTGATATGATTCTTTGGGACGGTGCTTGTATTGTCCATGAAGAATTTAAAGCCAAAGGCATTCTTGACCTGAAAGAAATTTACCCTGATGCCGCTGTATTGGTTCACCCAGAATCTCCTGAGCCAGTAGTAGAAGTGGCAGACGTTGTGGGCTCTACTTCTCAGCTGTTAAAAGCCTCTAAAGAAATGCCTAACGACACCTTTATTGTGGCAACGGATCGAGGCATTTTTTACAAAATGAAGCAGGCCTCACCTGATAAGCGTTTTGTAGAGGCGCCAACAGCCGGTTCTGGTGCTAATTGTCGCAGTTGTGCGCATTGTCCTTGGATGGCGTTAAACTCTTTGGAGCTACTGCGCAATGCATTGCGAGACGGCACTGATGAGATCTTCGTAGAAGAGCAGACGCGTACCAAAGCGCTCATTCCACTGCAACGCATGTTGGATTTTCAAGTAAGCTAATTTCTAATAAGGCGGTTATTATAACCGCCTTATTTTTTTGTTTTCCCGCCTCATTTTTCCTCGTTATTTTATTTTTGAATTCTCTTTATTTTTTAAAAGGGTAGACCTTAAAAAGCGTTATATGATATTCATTATCATTAAATGATTTTTAACTCAGCACCCGGATACCGATCGATAGGAACCTTCTTCTTTATGAGTAATGATATTATTAAATTTATGCGCAACCGCGTGTCTCAGCCAGCTCTTGAGTTGCCAGCTCCAGCGAAAAATGAGTGGCTTGAAGTGTTGGATGCAGCCAGTCGTGCAGCCGATCATGGTGGCCTTAAACCTTGGCGGTTTCGAGTGTATGAAGGAGAAGGGCGTAACCAAATAGGACAAATTTACTGGCAGCAGGCGCTGAGCGAAGTGTCTGGTCTTGAGGCGAATAAAGAAGCTTCGTTTGTTAAAAAAGCTTTCAGAGCCCCAGCGATCTTATTGGTTTATGCCAGCACTCAAGTGCACCCAAAAGTGCCAGCAGTAGAACAAATAATGGCTGCCTCTGCCGCTGCGCAGCAGGCTATGTTAGGGCTAAACTCGCTGGGTTATGGCACCATGTGGCGCAGTGGGCCTGCTTGCTTCACGCAGAAAACCAAAGATCTGCTTGGTCTTGAAATGAATGATCAAATTGTTGGCTTGATTTATGTCGGCACTCCAGTGGGCAATAAGCCAAAATCTCCAGTGGACACAGGCATTAATGACCGTGTTGAGTGGATAGATAATTAAAAGCACATTTTTTATAAAAAGTGTTTGCAATACAACGACTTCATCATTATTATACGCGCACAAATTACGCAGAGCGTGATTGGCCGGTATATGGTGAGCTGTCCGAGTGGCCGAAGGAGCACGCCTGGAAAGCGTGTATGTCGAAAGGCATCAAGAGTTCGAATCTCTTGCTCACCGCCATCTTTACAGAAAAGACGTCCAAGGACGTCTTTTTTTGTGTCTGAAATTCATATAAATCAATTAGTTATGTTTAATTAAGTCCAATATGGACGATTATGTCCAGTAAGAAAGTGTAGTGCAGATAGTAGGACTATTCTTGCATTTAATATGAGTCATACACTTTTTAATTGAACTTAAAATGCCTATCTCAAAATTAAAAATCATTATTTTTTAACCATCAACAATGTTTAAGTTGTTGAAAATATTGATATAAATCGGCTTTTTGTATGACTGTTTTTTTCGTGATTACCTTCATCGAACTCGTCATACACTGGCTGATTAAGGAGGCATCATGGCTAGCTTAAATAAGTTAACTGTTAAACGAATTCAAACCTTAAAGGCTGTTAATGGCAAATCTATTCGAAAATCCGATGGTGGTGGTCTTTATATCTATGTTAAACCTAATAACTTAAAGTTTTGGGAGTTTAGATACACAAGACCTGTTACTGGTAAAAAGACATTTATAGGCATTGGCTCATTCTCTGATGTCACACTTTCAGAAGCTAGGGATAAAGCTTATGAA
Source organism: Marinomonas pollencensis (assembly GCF_003387375.1). GTDB lineage: Bacteria > Pseudomonadota > Gammaproteobacteria > Pseudomonadales > Marinomonadaceae > Marinomonas > Marinomonas pollencensis. The sequence continues at coordinate 72,601 of NZ_QUNG01000002.1, forward strand.
ATGAGAAAGCTATTACACGAAGGTATTGATCCGCAAATTGAGCGTGTAGAGCGCAAAGCCAAACTCAAGCTTTTACAAACGTATACTTTGAAGTATGTTGCTGACCAGTGGCATGAGTTAAAGATCACTCAAGTCAAAAGTAAAACCATGCTTGATAACTGGCGTAAACTTGAAAAGTACGCGTTTCATAAACTTGGTGATATCCCGGTTAAGTCTTTAAATGCTCCAGTGGTAATAGAGGTGCTTCGTGAGCCTGAGAGTATTGGTAAGTTAGAAACGGTTAAAAGAACAGCCCAACTTCTAAACGAAATTATGAACTTCGCTGTCAATAGTGGTTTTATTGATCATAATCCGCTTTCTGGTATCAGAGATGTTTTTAAAAAGCCCGTTGTCGAGCATATGAAGTCTTTAAATCCTCATGAGGTGTCTGATTTAATGAGAGCTTTAGGTCATGCAAATTTATATGTCGTAACTCGTTATCTAATTGAATGGCAGCTTCATACTATGACACGGCCTTCTGAAGCAGCTGGCACACGTTGGGATGAAATTGATTTTAAAAGTAAAGTGTGGGTGATTCCTGACTCACGAATGAAAATGAAACGTGAACATCGAATTCCATTGACTAACGAGACTTTATCTATACTTGATGGACTAAAAGTACTTACGTCCAATAGCCCTTATGTCTTTCCTTCGACAAGAAGTAACAGTCGTCATGTTGATCCTGAGTCAATCAATAAAGCATTAAAACGTATTGGGTTAAAAAATCGAACTACTGCACATGGATTCAGATCTTTGGCGAGCACTACATTGAATGAATGGGGAGAAGATCCTGATTTAATCGAAGTGGCGCTTGCTCATATTGGTAAAGATAAGATACGTAATGCCTATAACCGAACAGACTATCTAGAGCGTCGTAGAGAAATGATGCAGCGATGGAGTAGCTACTTGACTAAGCATTCTCTCGGGTCTTTCTCGGTCGTAAACAGTGTTAATGGCTAGATAGATTTATTTTTTTTGAACTTTGCTAACTACTGTAGAAAACTAAATATTTGATACTAAGTTTTTTCTTGTGAGGAGGGTGGAAAATATGTCATTAAAGATTATTCGAATGCGAGAACTGAGTCAAAAAACTGGTTGTTCAAGAAGCACGATTTACTCATTTATCTCAAAAAATGAATTTCCTAAACCTATACCATTAGGTGCGAGAGCAGTTGGCTGGATTGAAAGTGAGGTAGATGAATGGATTGCCCAAAAAGAAGTTCAGCGATATACGGGTCAACTGAGTAACAATAAAGCTTAATATATTAGTTAGTAAGAATGCCCAGTACCTAAGCTAGGGTATGGGCATTTATATATTTTTTGATGACTAACTCGTGTGTATAAGAGAAGTGATGTTCTTGTTTATTTGCTCATATTTCAAGAATTTTATCAGCTGATCTTGAAGTGATTCAACATGCTCAACGAACTGTGGTTGCTCTTCTTGAGGTACAGAAGCAATATCTTCAAAATCAATTGTTGCTAAAGTTTTTAGCAATTTTTCTAAATTTTGTGTTTTCACGGCATTCCTCCCTGAATTCTGTGTATTTTTTAGTTTAGTTTAGGTTTTGAGGTATTGGCTATAGATATTTACCAAACGTTACTTTTTGCTTATCGCATGGACTACACTGAAAGTTTTGATTTTAGTAACTGCTGACGTTTAGCCTTAACTTCGAGTGATTCAGAATGCTTTGTTGATGAGCTCTCTTGGATTTCAAAATCTTCTGAAAAAGGCTTTTCTGCTGCTTCAGTCAGAATGCTATTAAGTTGCATAATCCCTATTGTAGCCAGCATCCGCAGACGCTCAGCACGTTCCCGTGGCGGCGTCTTTTCCAATTCTTTGAGCAGTTCAGGGTGGCTCCCTTGGGGAATATTGACGACGACTCTCATAATTAGGCTCCATAAAACCAGAAGCCTCGGGCGTTAGCCAGTACGGACTCTTCTGGTGCGATGATTTTACTTCGTGAGAAAACATCTTTGGCTGCGTCCTTATATGTCAAGGCACCACCACCGGCGATCAATACCAAGTCTGCATTGATGCTTTCGTCCCGCATTGATTGTCGCATGGCAGTAAGAGCAACAGGCGCTACCTTTTTCATGGCAGCATTCAGATAAGGTGAAATATCGACTTTTTCTCCAAATAGCAGGACCTGCAAGTCGCCGGTTCTCATGGCTTTTTCAAGTCGATCCATACCCACTTTGGCACCGTGATCTTCCGAAATCAGCTTATCAATCGTTTCCAGTAGCACGGACATTGCCTGAAGACTGGTTCCTGATGAGCTGTAGCGAATTTCTCCGGCCTCAAGGGCAACCCAATCAACAGAAAAGAAGCCGGGATCGATAACGACGACGCGACCTTCTTCAATCAAGTCCAAATCACCACCTGTTTGAACCAGATCCATATAGGCACCGGCAGGCTGCGGCAGCACTTTGACGTCATGAACGGTGATGCTGCGCTTTGGCGTCACTTGATGGACACCTTTTAAACGCTGCACAAGGTCAGACTTACGTTGTGGTTCATGAAACTGGGAAACCGGTAATCCAGTGACAACCAAATCGATGGATTCTGTTTCAGCCATTAACAAGGCGGCATGAAAAAGCGCCTTATAGGTTTTTGTGGTGGGATATTCCGGGTGAAGCTCTCGTTCCCAGCCTTGAAGGCGTCCAGCAGGCACACCGGCGGCCCAACGCTCATTATCGACAGACACATACAAACAAGTGTCATCATCGCCTCCACCGATACGCTCCGGCATACGATCCGCAGGACCGGCACCCGCAGGCAGAATAATGGTTTTCGGTTCACTGCCTGATTGGCCAATGGCCAGCTTCAGGTTTGAGTAACCGATATCTACGCCTAGTACAAACATACTTATCTCCTGTGCACTCAAAGTGCTCTAACGGTTTTCAATCAACCGCGCTGGTCACGCTTGGGCATGTCCAAGTGCTCTGGCTGTTCACTCAAATGTCATTATCAGGATTCGGTGCACTGGCGGTGGGCAGAAAGGTGACAAATCCTTTCATCTATCTGCCTATTGCATTTTTGCAAAAGTATGAGAATAGGCTCTGTTTGGCGACGGATGACTGAGCCAAAAAAATCGAGACGCCAAACGTCGTTTGCATTCTGGCCTGAACTCGCCAAACGGTTTGTATCTTCATGACGATACGTCTTTTTAGGTGTTTTTAAGTGAAATCGGGCTGTATCCCTTGTCAGGTATGGGGTTGCGCGAGTTGATTTATATCGAGACGCCAAACAGTGATTGTTACGGCAGTTTTACGTTTGGCGTTTCGATCCAAAAGCCAAACGGATAGTGGTTTTGGCTTTTGGGGTTAATTGGATGGGGAAATTGGTTTGGTAGAAATCGTCAATGAACAATGGAAATCGGAAGTATCAAATTTATTGCAGCAAGAAACGAACAGGTTAAAAGCGCTGGCACGAGCTGAAGTTGATGACTTTTGGGTTACTCATTACAAGGTTCGAGAGAGTGAGCCTTTTAAAAACTGGGGATTACTTGGTGTCCGTATCAGGGACTTTAAGTATGGGTTTGGCATTGAGTGGTACATCAACAGTTTTCACGGTCAACGAGGCAAGCGGGTGGTCTTTAGTAAGGGACTGCGCATTTCAAAGACGAAGCTGAGATATTCATTTTTGGACTGCCAAGGTTTGGCTAAAGAATGGGAGCTCGCGCTGGCCATCGAAAAAGAAGGGTTCTTTAGTGATATTCGACGGCAAGTCGATAAGCTGAACATGCTACGTCGCAGAGTGAATGCCTATTGAATCATCGGCACTACTTCTCTCGCGGCAACTGGTCCCAGTTTTTTGTGAAAACGGGAGATACACTTCATTAATTTTCATTGTCTATGGAGATTTGTCTATTAACACTTTAGTCAGTGGTGTTCGGAGCAGGTATCATATTCTTTTATATTTAATGATTGGAGTAGCACATGCCCTTTAGGTGTAAGCCAAATCCTTCGGTTCATACCTGTTTCCACATATTCCAAAAGGTTTAATCCATCATTAGATCGATAAGGGCTACCTGAGGAAAGTTTTCTAAATTGCCCTAGTGCTTTTTTATAAGACTTCGAGCTGGCATCGTTTGTAGAAGCTAAGTCTATAATGGTAAATGTTGGGGCGTTAGTTTTAGCGACTTCTAAAAAGAAGTGAAGCTGTGCCACACTTTGGATTCCAAAGTCGCTCGCAATAGTAAGCATTTCTTGAAAGCTTTGAATTTCAATAGTTGTCATTAAGCTAATTCATCATATTTTGAGGGTGTTAAAATAAATAAGAATCTCATTATGTCTTTAAGATATGTCTATTAAAGCCTAAGTACCTGCTAATCTTATTCGTTGTCGGTACAACAAAATATAACAACATTTAGTAGTGTAATCCGTATTTCAGAACAATTCTTTGAAAGCGTGCCTTGTACTGTGCTTGATTGGCTGGCGGTAGCCACTCATCTAGTCCTTTTGCTCCTTTTGATCTATTTAAAGATGCTTCTACTGGAACAAGGTTTATTGGATCGTTCGCAAATTGTTCACGTTTAGTTTTATTCCAGACCTGAGCACCATGCTCCCACGCCCATTTGAGTGGTACCACATGATCGATGTCTACTTTGGAGGCATCAAATAGTATTTTTCCTGAATACATAGATATCCAGCGTCCAAAAGTGACTCTGCATTCTTGATTGTCTGCAAACCTTACAGAGGCTGCTGAGGTAGAAATCAATACTTCTTGTCGGGTGTTTTGGCAGTCTCTGTCTTCGTCGTCCCAGCCATGACCAAAATAGCTACGTTTATATGTAACTAAATTACTCTTGCCTTGCGCTGTTTGATTTATGGTTGAAGAGTCGTTTTTTTGTCCTTTTGGTAAGCGTCCACCACTTGCCAAACAATCATTAATTGTATCGTATGGTTTGAAGTTTTTAGTTCTAGAGTACGATGCAGACTCAGGCGTGTGACAAATTGATGATCTTGACTTTTTAACGACTAAGTCAGCCCATGCAGGCTGGTATAAAAGGGAAAAGAGCAGAGATAGGTGCAATAGTGTTTTTAAAATCGATATCAAAATTCACTTCCAGTCATATTCAATAGGTTACTAATTGTATCAATAAAATAGGCATACTTTCATATTGGTTTATGAGCGCAGTCAGTGGTTTTGCTCTTATTTTAACTAAGTACTTTGAAATGGTTCTAAACGTACAATGAAGCAAGGGTCATTGTCAGGGAAAGCGACATCAAGAGATATCTTAGAGAATACAATGAGTGGTGATTAGCAATCATTAGTGATTTTTATGACTTTGAGTCTCAGAATTAATTTTGGTTTAAGGTTTAACTAGTCAAATTTTTAGGTCTAATGAGCTTGGAAAAGAAGAGGGTGTTTAGCAAGCAATATCTAATTAAAACAAGCCTTGGGCAAGGCCAAAAAGGCTTGGACAATACTGCTTCTGCCTACTGCTCTTGTTACTGATCCTGTTACTGCTACTGGTTAACGCATGGGTCAAGTAACCGTCAGATAGGGCTTGTTGAACCCTTAGTAAAGGGTTTCAAAACAGTTAGTAAAATTCTGCTTCGTATTGAATTTACAGGCTTAAAGCGAAGTCAGGAGCATCATTAAAATGCTCAGTCGAACTCAGTTAAAGCCTTTTGCAACCGTTTGAAAAGGGGTTGGCTAAGTCATACGTAAAGGGTATCGGTAAGGGTTACCTAAACGGTTTAGCTAAGGCTTTTTGAAAGGCTTAGCCAAAGCCTTCATACATGGGTTCACCCAGTAGAAAGATTAAAAAAACTCTGAGGTATCCAAGGTGCATTTTGTACAAATGCGTTTATAAACGAACAGGGCACAGTGAAATAACTCAAAGCGAACAATAGAATTGAAGAGGAACCATCAATGACAAGAGCCCCTGCGCCATTTCCGCTAGAGCGCCTCGCGGATATCCCAGAAAGACCAGAAGATTTTAGATTGCTGGAACGCATTCCTTTAACGCGTGAGCCGCAGTCCTGGCCACTTGAACTCTCTCCTGTGGTAGGTGATGAACAGCCAATGGTGCTGCTCGATACAGAGACAACCGGATTGTCTGCCGATGACGAGTCCATTATTGAGCTTGGTATGGTTAAGGTGCTTTACAGCCCCTCGGCTAAGCGGATTGTGTCGATTGTTGATGTGATCAGCCTGTATGAAGATCCCGGTAAGCCAATCCCCGAGCTGATTACCGAGTTAACTGGTATCACCGATGAGATGGTGCAAGGCCAGCGCATTGATGATGCACTGGTAGTGAGTTGGTTATCCGATGATCCGCTGGTGGTCGCACACAATGCTCAGTTTGATCGTCCTTTCTTTGAAAAGCGGTTTGCTGCATTAAGACATCTATCTTGGGCCTGTTCAGCCAGTGGCATAGATTGGAAGGCGCTGGGTTTTGAAAGTCGAAAACTTGAGTACCTGCTGCTTCGCTTAGGTTGGTTCTATGAAGGACACCGAGCGGCAACCGATTGTTTGGCGATGGCCTGGTTGTTCCATTTGTTGCCCGAGTCCGTTGCAAACTTGTTGTCTGAAGCGGACAGGCGAACTGTGTTAGTTCGTGCGTTTGGTGCGCCGTTTGACGTAAAGGACTATTTAAAAGAGCGTGGTTACCGCTGGCATGACGGTGTTAAAGGTGCTAACAAACATTGGTGGCGCGAAATCAGCGAAGACGAGTTGCCGCAGGAACAAACTTACCTGGATGATTTGTACCATCGTGGCTCAGAACATGCCCACTATGACTACAAAGATGCCCGCAATCGATTTAAAGCTTTGTCATAGCCCCTTGCATATTTGAAAACCTCAGGAAAATGGAAAGTGAACTCATGGTTTAACCAACAAGAGGAATCTTTCCATGTACCAAGACACCTATATTGAATACTGGGGCGAAATCTTCGTCTCTGCCCGCATCATTGAATTTGGCATCACGTTCGAGCGCTTTCTTAAAGATCCATGGAAGCATTTGATGTCCTGTGGCCAAGAGTCTGCCCCAGACGCGATTGCTGAAGGGATGCTGCCATTGCTACCAGCCCAGGCAGAAGTTGCTAGGCGTGTTCGGGAGAGTGAGCAACGAGCCCTTATGTCTACAGAGTCGGACAAAGGGGGAGCTCATCGCGGTAGCATCGTGGTGCCACTGGTTCGGGTAGCGCATTGATAGCGGCTATCAGCAATGACACGAAACAAGGTCTTCAAGTCTATACCTGAGCGGCAATTGCAATCCAGATCAAAAAGTTGCCGCTTAGTCTTCCCTACAAAATAATTTGTGATAGGATGATACCTAATAAAATTAATTAGGTTGAAGCCTATTCAGTGTTTTATGGCCATCTGTCCAGCTTCAACCGGTAGAGATTGCTAAGTCATTGCGGATGAAGAGCAGCATTGAGTGACGCTTTTCAATGTGATTTCGCGATGTCGGTCCTTACTTTATAAACAGAATTTTTAAAAAACTGGTTGAATTGGATAAACAAGACGCATGACAAATGATGGTCTGAAACAAACGGTAGTGGCGAAGTCAGATAAGCTTTCGCAGATAGCGCAGTTGCCACAAGCAACCAGGGATCGCATTGCCCACATCGACTTCACCTTATTGTTTAAGGGCGAAGCGGTGCGGGCGGATTTAGTCGATCGCTTCAGCATAGCCGCCGCACAGGCAACAAAAGACTTCACCATGTACCGAGAGCTTGCACCAGGCAACATTGAGTATGACCAAAAACTCAAGTTGCATAAGCGTGGTGAAGCATTTGAACCTTTGTTCGACTATGACGTTGTGAGAACACTGGCAACCATTAGCCAAGGTTACGGAGATGGCTTTACTGGAAAGGTAAAACCACCACTGGCTTGTGAAGCGCCTTATCACCTTAACAAGCCAAGCCTATCTATAGTGGCAAAGGTCACCGAGGCCATCCACAAAGGCAAAGCCTTGAGTATCACCTATGTGTCGTTATCGAGCGGTGAAACAACCCGTGAAATCGTACCGCATACGCTGGTGGACAATGGCCTGCGTTGGCATGTTCGTGGTTTTGACCGCAAGCATAATGAGTTCCGTGACTTTGTGTTGACCCGAATTAAAGCAGCGGTTGTGCTTGAAGATTCCACTTTGTCTGAAACGGAGCTCGAAACCCAAGATCGGCAATGGAATCGCTTTGTTGAGTTAGAGTTAGTGCCGCACCCACGCATAGAGCATAGCGAAGCGATTGAGCTGGATTATGGTATGACGGGTGGCGTTCTAAAGGTTGAGATTAGGGCTGCAACCGCTGGGTATTTGCTACGCCAATGGCATGTGGATTGTTCCACTGAACACTCGTTAATGGGCTTTGAGTATCAGCTTTGGTTGCGTAACAGCCAGGCACTTTATGGTGTCACAAACTTAAGCATTGCGCCGGGCAGAGCAAGTTAATAGAACGATGTAGCGGCCATATAGGCGTTACATAAAGAACAGAATTTTAAATTTATAGTGAAGCCGTTGCAGCAACCTAATGGGGTGCAACTAACACTGAACAGGAAAAGAAAATGGATCATAGTGTACATAACAAGCTCATCTCATTTATTTGGAACATTGCCGACGACTGCTTACGTGATGTGTATGTTCGCGGTAAGTACCGTGATGTGATTTTACCTATGGTGGTATTACGACGTTTAGATACGTTACTAGAACCCACCAAAGAAGCCGTGCTTGATGAGGTAAATTTCCAAAAAGAAGAGATGCAAGCCACGGAGCTTGATGATGAACCATTAAAAGCGGCCAGTGGTTATGTTTTTTACAATACATCTAAATGGACGCTGAAATCCCTGTTCAACACCGCGACTAATAACCAACAGATACTACTCGCCAACTTTGAAGAGTACCTGCTTGGCTTTAGCGATAACGTTAAAGAAATCATTGAATGCTTTAACCTCAAATCGCAAATTCGTCACATGGCTTCCAAGCAAGTCCTTCTTGATGTCGTCGAAAAGTTTGTTTCCCCTTACATCAACCTAACTCATGAAACGGTCGAAGACCCGGATGGCAACAAGATGCCAGCCCTTACTAACCTGGGTATGGGTTACGTGTTCGAAGAGTTGATCCGTAAGTTCAACGAAGAAAACAACGAAGAAGCAGGTGAACACTTCACGCCACGTGAAGTTATTGAACTGATGACACACCTGGTGTTTGACCCGGTGAAAGACCAGTTGCCGCTTACCATGACAGTATATGATCCTGCGAGTGGTAGTGGTGGTATGTTGACTGAATCTCAAAACTTCATTGAAGAGAAATACCCTAATGACAGCCGTGATGTTTACCTTTACGGCAAAGAGATCAACGACGAGACCTACGCGATTTGTAAATCGGACATGATGATCAAAGGCAACAACCCTGAGAACATCAAAGTAGGCTCAACTTTGTCTACCGACGAGTTTGCGGCTTCACGCTTTGACTTTATGTTGTCTAACCCGCCATACGGTAAGAGTTGGGCGTCTGAACAGAAGCACATTAAAGACGGCAGTGACGTAATTGACCCACGTTTTAAGGTTAGCCTGAAAGACTATTGGGGAAATATCGAAGTGGTCGATGCCACGCCACGTTCAAGTGATGGCCAGCTGCTCTTCTTAATGGAAATGGTCAACAAGATGAAAGATCCGAGTGTAAGCCCATTAGGCAGCCGGATTGCTTCTGTTCATAACGGCTCATCGCTCTTTACCGGTGATGCGGGCGGTGGCGAAAGTAATATTCGTCGCTTCATCATTGAAAACGACATGCTAGATGCCATAGTTCAGTTACCAAATAACCTGTTCTACAACACCGGCATTACCACTTACATTTGGGTGTTGAACAACAATAAGCCTGAGGCACGTAAAGGAGAGGTGCAGCTGATTGACGCCAGCTTGCTATACCGTAAGTTGCGTAAGAACTTAGGTAACAAAAACTGCGAATTTGCGCCTGAGCACATCACGGAAATCACCGATACTTACCTCGCGTGTGTGGACGTTGAAAGAGCACTTGATGCAAACAATGATCCTATCGGTATCGCCAGTAAGGTGTTCAGCAATGACGATTTTGGCTACTACAAAGTCACTATCGAGCGCCCAGATCGCCGCAAAGCCAAGTTCACTCAAGAAGCAATAGCTCCACTGCGTTTTGATAAGCAACTTAGTGAAGTGATGGAGTACGTGTACGCAGAGCAAGGCGAACGTGTTTACGAAAAAACTGGCTATGGTACAGAAAAGAAAAAGAGCTTCTTGAAATCCATTGAGAAAGACATTCTTTCTTGGTGTGAAGAGAACGACATCAGTCTCAATGCCAAGGCTAAGGCAAAACTGCTTGATGTGAAGCACTGGCTGGCGCTAAAAGCATTGCTTGAAACTGCACAAACGCTGATGGCTGACATCGGTAGCATTGAATTTGATGACTTCAATAGCTTTAAAAGCCAAGTTGATAAATCGCTAAAAGCTCATGCCATTAAGCTTTCAGCACCTGAGAAAAATGCCATCCTGAACGCGGTGAGCTGGTATGACGAAACCGCCAAGAAAGTGGTGAAAAAGATCGTTAAATTAACGGATGATAAATTAAACGACCTGCTGGAGCGCTATGAGTGTGAAGTCGCTGACCTGCCAGATTTTGGTTATTACCCCGTTCCTACAACAGAAGGCGGCAAAAAAGGCGAGTTCATTACTTACGAGACCAATTCAGACCTACGTGACACAGAATCTGTTCCCCTACGTAAAGACGGAGAGCAGCAAAGCATTTACCAGTACTTCCTAAACGAAGTGAAGCCTCATGTTGATGAAGCATGGATAAACCTGGATACGGTGAAAATTGGTTATGAAATCAGCTTCAATAAGTATTTCTACCGTCATAAACCGCTGCGTAGTTTAGAAGAGGTCGCAACAGACATCATCAACCTAGAACAAAAAGCTGAAGGTCTCATTGCGCAAATCCTTCGAATAGAGAGTTTGGGGGTGAACGTGGCGGAAGTTCAGGGAGAAGCGTAATGGAACGTTTAGCATTGATGCCGAAGTATGAGGCTTATAAAAACTCAGGTGTTGAATGGTTAGGGGCCATACCAGTTCACTGGAATTCATTTCCTTTGTGCGCAAAATCAAAATTAAAATCAATTTCTAATAATGAAAATGAAGAACTTCTATCAGTCTATTTGGACAAAGGGGTAATAAAATTCGATGACGTTGATGCAAAACGTACAAATGCAACCAGTTCAGATCTGACTAAGTATCAGTTGGTAGAGCCAGGTGACTTTGTTTTAAATAATCAGCAAGCTTGGCGTGGTTCAGTCGGGGTTTCTGATTATCGAGGAATAGTCAGTCCAGCTTACTTAGTTCTTTCTTTATCAGAAGATATAGTTCCCCGCTTTGGTAACTACCTGTTCAGAGATGGGGCAATGGTGGCTAATTACTTAGTTAGCTCAAAAGGTGTAGGAACAATTCAGAGAAACCTATATTGGCCTCAATTAAAACGAGCCTTGGTATTTTTGCCTCCAACCGAGGAACAACTCCTAATTGCCTGCTTCCTAGACAAGAAAACCGCTCAAATCGACGATGCGATTGCTATTAAAGAGCAGCAAATTAGCCTGCTGAAGGAACGTAAGCAGATCATCATCCAACAGGCGGTAACCCAAGGGCTTGATCCCAATGTGCCAATGAAAGACTCCGGTGTGGATTGGATAGGTATGATTCCAGCGCATTGGGTTTTAAAAAAAATAAAGCATGTGGCATCAAAAATTGGAAGCGGCGTTACTCCAACTGGGGGTGGCTCTACATATCTAGATGATGGAATCCCACTTTTACGAAGCCAAAACATACATTTTGATCGAATAGATCTCACAGATGTTGCTCGAATTTCCAATAAAACACATGAGGGCATGAGCAACAGTAAGGTGAAAAAGGGTGATGTGTTACTCAATATTACTGGGGGTTCAATTGGTCGTTGCTATTACGTCGATTCAAGCGACGAAATGAATGTGAATCAACATGTATGTATCGTGAGGCCTAATAAGATAATTAAAACCGTCTTTCTAAATGCTGTATTGGCATCAGAAATCGGTCAGGGCCAAATTTGGTACTTTCAGCAAGGCGGAGGTAGAGAGGGGCTTAACTTTCAAGCGTTAAAAAACTTCTATATCGCGTTGCCTCCAGAAGCCCAACAGGTAGAAATTGCTGAGTACATTGATGAGCTTGAAAAGGAATTTTATTCGGCGATACAAATTCAATTAATGCAAATCGAAAAGCTCAAAGAATACAAAACCTCCCTGATCAACAGCGCCGTGACAGGAAAAATCAAGATCACCCCAGAAATGGTTGAGCAATAGGACGCGAATATGTTCACGGTAAATTATCAAACCAACAGGATTAGTCCTGTTAGGACAAAGAAGTTCAGTGAGTTGGGCTTTACTGAGCGCAAACATCTTCAGGAATGGTTGGCACACGAGCCTTCCGCACTGGGTGAAGAGCTACTGATTATTCAAAAGGAGTTCGATGGCTTTGATGATACCCGTGAACGTTTAGATTTACTGGCGCTGGATAAAGATGGCAACTTGGTCATTATTGAAAACAAGCTGGACGACAGTGGCCGAGATGTCGTGTGGCAGGCGCTTAAATATGCCTCTTACTGTGCAAGTTTAACCAAAGCGCAAATAGTTGAAATTTACCAGCAGTACTTAGACCGCTATGAGCCTGTGACAGGAGAGGTTGACCTGTTAAATGCCCCTGCAAGTGCCTCGGCGAGAATATGTGAGTTTTTGGATGCGCCCGATCTGGATGAGTTAAAGCTAAACCTGGGTAACAGCCAGCGCATTATGCTAGTTGCGGCAAACTTTCGCAAAGAAGTGACCAGCACCGCGCTGTGGTTATTGGGTCAAGGCATTAGCATTGCCTGCTTCAAAATCACGCCTTATTCACTGGGTGAACAGCTACTGATTAATATTGACCAGATCATCCCAACGCCAGAAGCTAAAGAGCTCATGATTGGCATTAATGCCAAAGAAGCGGAAGAAAAAACCACCGAAGTGGTACTAAAAAACCGCCATACGGTGCGGCGCGAGTACTGGGAGCGTGCCTTAGAGGCGTTTCAGAAAAGCGCTTGCCAACTCTATAACAACATTAGCCCAAGCAAAGATCATTGGTTATCAGCAGGCTCAGGGCTAAGTGGATGTCCGTATAACCTGATATTTCTGCAAAAAGAGCTTCGAGTAGAGCTTTGGATCAGCCGTGGGGTTACCGAAGAGAATAAATACCTTTTTGACTTGTTGAGTCAGTCCAAACAGGACATTGAACATACTTTTGGTGCAGAACTTGAGTGGATGAGGCTGGATGAGAAGAAATCTTGCCGTATTCAGTTTTCGACCAAAGCTGATGGGTTTAATAAAGAGACTTGGTCCCAAGCGGTTGCATGGCACTTAGAGCAGATGACAAAGTTAGAAAAAGCCTTAAAAGGACCGCTGCAAAAAGCGGCTGAGGCAATGAAACAGAAGAATTTTGATTAAGGGAATTTACAATTATGGTCAGTCAAACCAATGAACAAGCATTAGAGTCGGCCATTGAGAAATGTCTGGCTGGGATCAGTACTGAAGAGCTCAAAGAGGGGCTGAGTCAGCAGTCACTGGGTGCTGGATACTTCATTGGTGCTGCTAGTGACTTTAATATGCAATATGCCATTGATGAACGTTTTTTCTGGCAATTTCTGCAAAAGACACAAGAAGTAGAGTTGGCCAAACTGCAAAAGAACAACCCCTCAGATTGGCAGCGTAAGTTACTCGAACGATTTGACCGACTGATTAAGAAGCATGGCATTCTTCATTTACTTAAGAAAGGGCTAAGCGTAGACGATGCTCGCTTCAATTTGCTCTATCCAGCTCCTTTGGCAAGCAGCAGTGAAAAGGTAAAACAAAACTTTGCAGACAACGTGTTTAGTTGTACTCGCCAAGTGCGCTATTCCATGGCAAATCCCCTACAAGAAATCGACATGGTATTGTTTATTAACGGAATACCATTGATAACGCTGGAGTTGAAGAACGCATGGACGGGGCAAACAGCACGTTATCACGGCCAAAAGCAGTATCGAGATGATCGAGATGCAACTCAGCCATTGCTGACCTTTGGCCGCTGCCTAGTGCATATGGCGGTCGATACCGACGAAGTGTATATGACCACCAAGTTATCAGGTGGCTGTACCTTCTTCTTGCCGTTCAATAAAGGACACAATCTTGGACAGGGTAATCCACCGAACCCAACTGGTCATAAAACGGCATACCTATGGCAAGAAGTATTCACCAAAGAAAGCTTGGCGAACATTATTCAACATTTTGTGCGTCTGGATGGGTCAAGCAAAGATCCATTACCAAAGCGAACTCTGTTCTTTCCTCGATACCATCAATTGGATGTGGTGAGAAAATTAGTAGACCATGCTGCCCAGCACGGTGTCGGTCAGACTTATTTAATTCAACATTCTGCCGGTTCAGGTAAGTCTAATTCGATTACTTGGGCTGCTTATCAGTTAATTGAAACCTATCCTGCATCGTCTGATGTGGCAGGCGGAAAAAGCTTGGAGCAGCCGTTGTTTGACTCTGTGATTGTGGTCACCGATAGACGCCTATTGGACAAGCAGCTGCGGGATAACATTAAAGCGTTTTCTGAAGTAAAGAACATTATTGCCCCAGCGAACAAGTCATCTGAGCTTAAGCAGGCTCTTGAAAATGGCAAAAAGATCATCATAACGACGATTCAGAAATTTCCGTTCATTATCAGTGGTATCGCTGATCTTAGCGACAAGCGCTTTGCGGTGATTATTGATGAAGCACACAGCTCTCAGTCTGGTTCGGCGCATGACAATATGAACCGAGCGATGGGCAAGTCTGAAATCGAAGAGGCCGAAGATGCCCAGGATAAAATCCTTCAAGCGATGAAATCGCGAAAGATGCGCGGGAATGCATCGTACCTGGCATTTACTGCGACACCAAAAAACAGCACTTTGGAGAAATTTGGTCAGCGCCAAGAAGATGGCTCTTTCAAGCCGTTTCACTTGTATTCGATGAAACAAGCCATTGAAGAAAGTTTCATATTGGATGTGCTGGCAAATTATACGACGTACAAAAGTTATTATGAGATTGAGAAATCAATCGCTGATAACCCTGAGTTTGATACCAAAAAAGCGCAAAAAAAACTCAGAGCTTATGTAGAGCGAAGCCAGCAAACGATTGATACCAAAGCTGAGATTATGCTGGAACATTTTGTTCCACATGTCGTGAATGCGAAAAAGCTCAAAGGTAAAGGTAAAGGAATGGTGGTCACTCAAAATATTGAGACGGCCATTCGATACTACAAAGCGATTAGGCGGATACTTGAGGAGCAAGGGAACCCGTTTAAAGTTGCCATTGCTTTCTCAGGAACCAAAGAAGTTGATGGTATTGAATATACCGAAGCAGATATTAATGGTTTTGCCGAGTCAGATACCAAAGATATGTTTGATACCGATGAGTATCGACTTTTAGTGGTTGCGAACAAGTATTTGACTGGGTTTGACCAGCCTAAACTTTGCGCCATGTATGTGGATAAGAAGCTCGCCAGTGTCTTGTGTGTTCAGGCGCTATCTAGGCTAAATCGCAGTGCACTTAAGCTAGGGAAGAAAACAGAAGACTTGTTTATCCTGGATTTTTTTAACTCAGTTGAAGATATTCAGTCAGCATTCGATCCTTTCTACACTGCAACGTCATTGTCCCAGGCTACAGATATAAACGTGCTGCACGAGTTGAAAGATGAAATGGACGATGTCGGTGTGTACGAGTGGTATGAGGTTGAAGACTTTGTGACGCGTTATTTCAAGAATGAAGACGCCCAGACACTCAGTCCAATCATTGATGTTGCAGCAGCACGGTTTGACCATGAGCTGGAGCTTGAAGCTGAAGCAAAAGTGGACTTTAAGATTAAAGCCAAGCAGTTCGTTAAAATCTATGGGCAGATGGCTTCTATCATGCCTTATGAAATGGTCAGCTGGGAAAAACTGTTTTGGTTCCTGAAGTTTTTAATACCGAAATTGAAAGTGGAAGATCCCGATGCTGATGCTATTGATGAGCTTCTCGATTCTGTCGATCTGAGTTCATACGGTTTGCAACGTGTGAAGCTTAACCACAGCATTAAGCTTAGTGACCAAGAAGCGGAGCTTGATCCTCAAAATCCGAACCCGCGTGGGGCGCATGGCGGTGAAAAAGAAACTGACCCGCTGGATGAAATCATTCGCACATTTAATGAACGATGGTTCCAAGGCTGGAGTGCCACACCTGAAGAGCAAAAGGTTAAGTTCGTGAACATCGCTGAGAGTATCCGCAATCACCCAGATTTTGAATCTAAATACAAAAACAACCCAGATCCTCATAATCGAGATTTGGCCTTCGAAAAAATGCTCAAGGAAATTATGCTGCAACGCCGTAAAGATGAACTTGAGCTCTACAAGTTGTTCGCAGGAGATTCAGCATTTAAAGCCTCGTGGACGCAAAGTATGCAACGAATGGTAGGTATGTAGGTAGAAAGGAGTGATGGTTTGCTGAAGGCAGTCTCAGAGTTATTAGGTGGGTCACCAGGCCTGAAAGGACGTCAAATTGCCAAGGAGCTGGGACTGGATAAGTCCCAAGTGAACTCGTTTCTTCACAAAAACCAGGATACGTTTGTGAAAAACTCAAATCATGAATGGTGCTTGGTACGGGCTCAGCATGTGGAAATTGATTTCGGTACAGGTTGGATTGATGAGAAAGCCTTTGAGAGTGCTATCGGTAAGCTTGCGTATCAAAAATATGCAACAAAGGTAACATTTAGATTCGGCATCGATTGTAAGTTTTTGCTGATAGCATTGGCCCGTTTTCTTGCTCTCACGAATCAGCTTACTGCGAATGGTAAGGATGTGGTGATGGATACTACAGCATGTCCTAATACTCACAGTTTTTTCAGCAGAAATGGCTTCTTTGATTATCTTAATCAAAGTGTCACTTGTCTTCCTGAAAGGCCCGTTTTGTCAGCTGCTAAAACTTATCGGGATAATAGCGATACCTTGGTCGAACTAGGAGAAATTGCACATCCAATCCAAAACAAAGAGCTTGTAATTCGTTTGGGCGACAGGTTTGTAGAGCATTCTTCAGCTAGCTATTTCTTAGCGGCTAAGACTGTTTTTTCAGAGCTTGTAGGCAACGTTACTGATCACAGTGAATCCAAAATACCTGGACTAGCAGGTCTGCAAGTATATCGACCGTATAATAAACCAAAGCATATTCAAACAGTCATATCCGACTCTGGTTTAGGTATTGCCGCTACCTTGAGAACAACGTTACAAAGTGAACATCCGAAGTTATACGCACAGTTTTCAGCGGAAACTGTTGAGAATGATATTGCGCTCGTTCAAAAAGCTTTTACATCTGGTGAGGTTAGTCGCTTTGGTAAAGGCCGGGGGCTAGGCTTTAAGAGTAGTCGAGAGCACGCTAGTAAAGAGAAAGTTATCATTGTTATTAGGCAGCTCACTTTCTCATTGGCTTTGGAATACTCGAAGGGACAACTCATCAATGTTTCTGAAGATCGGGGGTTGGTCCCTATCACAGGAACCCATATCTGTTTTGACTTCTATGTTGACAATTTCTGATAAATAGTGTCAACTTAAACAGATGAAACAGTTAACTCATAAAATTCTTCTTTCAGAAGTCGTAGGTTCTGACCATGCCTTTGGTAACGATGAAGGTAGTGAAGCCTATGTGAAGATTAAAAAGATCGTTGATGGTCACCCATCATGCGATATTTTTGCTATTAGCTTGGAAGGGATTCGATTCACTGATGCTTCATTTCCTCGTGAAAGTGTAATCTCGTTGGCTAAAGCATTGAAAGGAGAAAAAGGTTTTTACCTTTCTAATGTACCGAATCGTGACCTACTGGACAATTGGTCTTATGGCGCTACAGCCAAAGATCAGCCTCTTCTAGTCAAGAGCGATAGCGGTTACGAAGTGCTCGGTGTGAAACTTAGTGCGACTGTCAAAGAGCTTCTAGATTTTGTTATTGCAAAAAAGACAGTGACTTCGTCACATGTATCTAAGCAGTTTGACATTTCAGCACAGAATGCCAGTGGTCGATTGAAGAAGCTTCATGCTACAGGTCTTGTGTTAGGTCAAAAAGAAGTGGCAGAGTCAGGTGGACTGGAATTTGTCTACCGATCAATTGTGTAGTTTTTTTTGATTTTCTGGTTAATCTGCTTGCGTTAATCAGAATTGAAGTTTATTATTTGATCAGATCCTTTGGATCTTTTTTATTAATATCTGATAAATGTGATTAAGTTAAGCAGAATAGGAGGCTTTATGGCTACAAATCCCCCATCAGGTGACGGACACAGAAACGGTGCCGTTAAAGGCAGATCTCAGACTCAGACGCCAAGCGGACATTGGGTAAAGCGAGATGCTGATACTGGTCGATTCATGGATGTAAAGACATCCGACAAAACACCTTTTAAAGGTATCAGGAAGGAGAAATAGTTTGGCTAATGGTAAAACCCATTTGGTCGTCGGGGCTGCGGTTGGTTTAACCGTTGCCTTGGCGGACAACAAAAAACAAGCTGTCAGTCACCATCCTGTAACTGCCATTACGGTTGGCTCTCTATTTGGCAAGCTTCCAGATATTTTGGAACCCTCTTTGGGTAACCCTCATCATCGCCAGTTTTGCCACAGTCTATTGGTGTTAACTGCACTAGGTGTTGGTCTCAAATATTTGTATGAGTGGCAACCGGAAGAGGCAATTGATAAGTGTCTTCGCGGGCTGGGGCTAATCGCCGGATGTGCTTATGTCAGCCATTTGCTCTGTGATGCGACAACACCGCGCTCACTTCTTTTAATTGGTAAACTATAGGAGTTTTGAATGGTCGCTAAAGTCACAAGACCCATAGACCGTAAAGTTGAGCGAGAGCTTTGGGCTCGCGCAGCTGCTCGCTGTCAGTTTGGCGGGTGTAATAAATTGTTATACAAATCAGCGGTGACCCAGGAGTCGGTCAATGTCTCTCAAAATGCTCATATTTACGCATTTTCTGAGAATGGGCCTCGTGGTTGGGGACCCTTTAAAACTAAGCCAACCAGCTTGAATGACGTCAGCAACCTCATGCTGATGTGCTATGACTGTCACAAAAAAATTGATCAGAAAGGCAGCGAAGATAGGTATCCAGCCGATCTCTTGATTAGTTGGAAAATGCAGCATGAGCAACGTATAGAAATCCTCACAGGTATTGATCCTGATCGCAAATCAAATGTTGTTTTATATGGTGCCAATATTGGAACTGAAAGATCACCGATTAATTATCACGGTTGTGTTGAGGCAATGTTTCCGAATTGGTATCCGGCAACTGAAAAGCCAGTGACACTATCCATGGTATCAGAGCTGAAGGATCACTCTGAACAATATTGGCAAGCAGAGTCGCAACACCTAACGAAGCGTTTTCAAAGTAAAATTTCATCGATCATCGAAGAGGATTCTTGTAAGCATTTCTCATTGTTCGCGTTGGCTCCTCAACCATTGTTAATAAAACTTGGCGCTTTGCTCACAGACAAAATTGATATCGAGACTTATCAGCTGCATCGAGAGCCTAAAGGCTGGTTTTGGCAAGACTGTTCAGATGATTTTGAGTATATCATCAACAGACCTCAAAATATGGAGGGCAAGCCAGCCCTGGTACTTTCTTTGAGTGACCATGTGTCGCATGAGCGAATTACTCGGGTTATAGGGCCAGATACATCGATTTGGGAAGTGACTATCAAGCAGCCTAATAATGATTTCATGCAGTCAAAGCAGCAGCTCTCCTTGTTCAGAAAGTGCATAAGAAAGCTGATTGTTGAAATCAAAAATACACACGGGGTTGCGACGCCACTGCAAATTTTTCCTGTGATGCCAGTATCGTGTGCCGTCGAATTTGGACGGGCCAGAATGCCTAAGGCTGATATGCCATGGCTTATTTATGACCACGACATAAAAACACAACAATTTGTAATCGCAATCGAGCTTCGAGGAGATCTACATGAGTAATATCAAAAGCAACGATGTTCTAAACACAATTCTTGAAAAAATTGAGCTACCTGACAGTGCTTATGAAAAGGCTGAAAAACGCTATAAGGATTTAGGCGATTGGTTACATCGCCCAGAGTCAACATGCGTGAATTTTGATCCTCACGTGTTTTCTCAAGGTTCCTTTCGTCTAGGTACGGCGATTAGGCCCGATTCAGAAGAACAGTATGACCTGGACATGGGGTGCAATCTTCGTCGTGGCCTAGATAAAACGTCTATCACTCAAAAGCAACTAAAGCAGCTAGTCGGTCATGAATTAGAGCTTTATCGAAACGCCAGAGGCATAAAGGAAGAGCTAGCCGAGAAGAAACGCTGTTGGCGCTTAGAGTATGCTGATGGGCTTAGCTTTCACATGGACATAGTTCCGTGTGTGCCAGAGAGTGATACCGGAAGAGGCCTTTTGAAAAAGCGGATGGTCGACAACTCTAAGTTTGATGAAAATTTGGCTCAAAACGTGTCTCAGCTTGCAGTTTCGATTACCGACAACACAGATTTCACTTATGCAGTTGTGAATGAAAACTGGCGTATCAGCAATCCTGAAGGATATGCTCGATGGTTTGAAACGCGCATGAAGACGGCACAGTTAGTAATAAACGAACGTGAAATGCGATTTAAAGCCAGTATAGATAGTCTGCCATATTATCAATGGAAGACACCCTTACAGCAGGTTATCCAATTATTGAAGCGTCATCGTGACACTATGTTTAAAAACAATGAGGATAGTAAGCCAATATCGGTAATCATCACTACATTGGCGGCTAAATCGTATAAAGGTGAAAGTGATTTGGCTTCAGCGTTGAATACGGTACTCTCCGAGATGGATGACCATATTTCTGCACAAGCGCCAATGATTCCGAACCCAGTCAACCCAGCGGAAGATTTTGCAGACAAGTGGTATGACGAAAAATCTGCACAATACCGATTACAAGAAAACTTTTTTAAATGGCTGTATCAAGCTAGAGCTGATTTTAGTGCTCTTTGCTCAAGTGATGATACGCAACGAATAGTAAATGCGGCGCAAAATGGTTTGGATTTGAAGTTTGATTCAAGTTCGGTAGCACGTCTATTGGGAATTCCTGCGGTGACAGCAAAACCAACTTTCGCAATTCAATCATCTGATCCAAAGCCATGGTTTAAGCAATAGATGAAGCACTGGAAGGCTGTAGGCCTAGAGGCTTTTCTCTCGGCCTATCCGAACATTAGATTAGTAGATGTCCATGCAGATAAGATTGAGTTGCAGGGAGAGTATCAGTTAAAAGCACAGCTAGTTGGAAGTCGGTTTATTGAGCGAACATTTTCTCTAAGGATTGTATGCCCAAGTGATTATCCTAGGGCTTTACCAGTGGTGTTTGATACCGCTGGTTACTTTCCTCGTAATCAGGACTTCCATACTTACTCTGATGGATCATTTTGTCTTGGCTCAGACCTGAAAATTAAGTCAATTTTGAAAGCCGACTCGTCATTGACAACCTTTTTCGAAAAGATTGTTGTCAGGTTTCTTTATTCGGTGTCCCATAGGGTTGAATTTGGCAACTTTCCCTATGGCGAACTGGACCATGGTGAGAAAGGCCTGATTGATGATTATTCTCAGTTGTTCAATGTTAATGGTAAAGCATCAGTTCTGCGGGCACTGAAAGCGTTAGGTTTGCGCAAGCGTGAGGCAAATAAATTACCTTGTCCATGTGGTTGTGGTGATCGTCTTGGCTCGTGTGACTATCGGTTTGTCTTGAACGAGTTTCGTCAAGTTGAGCGCCGCCGATGGTTTCGCCATCACCTACAAGAAGCTTTTACACCGATTGAAAAACCCAAAAAGAGAGTTGGGGAAAAAACTAAAAGGCCAAGTAGAAATACGCCTTAGCTTAATAAGCTCCCTCAGCATTTTATGGCGTATGTGTTGATACATATCGGATTTTTGAGTCTAATCAACCGGCAACGCCAGATTGAACCTTCACACTATCGTGTCGGAGGTTCACTATGTTCAAAAAACTATTTTTTCAAACCAAAGCACTACCAGAGCTGTCATCGCAACTGGATACAGACATTCCACGCTACCCTCCATTCCTGAAGGGGTTGCCAGCTGCGTCACCCGAGGATTTACAGTCCACACAAGACGAGCTAATTGCCAAACTCCGCCAGGTACTTGGTTTTAATCAACGTGATTTTCAAAGGCTGATTCAGCCCTGCATTGATCATCTGGTTGCTTATGTTCATTTGTTGCCAGCTTCTGAACATCATCATCACAGTGGTGCGGGTGGTTTATTACGTCATTCGTTGGAAGTTGCTTTCTGGGCGGCACAAGCAGCTGAAGGGATCATCTTTGTTGCCAGTGGCACACCGGTTGAAAAAAAAGAGCTGGAACCAAGGTGGCGTGTTGCGGCGGCTCTTGGCGGTTTGTTCCATGATATTGGTAAGCCTGTTTCAGACTTGTCCATCACGGACGAAGATGGACGCTATCAGTGGAACCCATTTTTAGAAACCTTATCCCAGTGGACCAGTAATAACAGTATTGAACGCTATTTCATTCGCTGGCGCGATGGACGGTGCAAGCGGCACGAGCAATTTTCAATTCTGGTATTAAACCGGGTGATGACACCTGAGTTACTCGCCTGGTTAACTCAACCTGGCCCTGAAATTTTGCAAGCAATGCTGGAAGCAATTGGCAATACTGATCCCGAGCATGTCTTGTCTAAATTGGTCATTGAAGCCGACCAAACCAGTGTCCAGCGAGACCTGAAAGCTCAACGAATTTCCGTTGACGACAATGCCCTTGGTGTCCCAGTCGAACGCTATCTACTTGATGCCATGAGGCGATTACTTGCCAGTTCCCAATGGTTAGTCAATCAGCGAGACGCCAGAGTCTGGGTACGAAAATCAAATCAATCAACCAATCTTTACGTGGTCTGGAAAAGCGCGGCTAAGGACATCATTGAGTTATTGGCCAAAGACAAGATACCTGGCATTCCAAGAGATCCCGATACTCTTGCTGACATCCTCATTGAACGAGGGTTGGCCACGAAATCCACCTCAAATGAGCGATATGAAAGTCTTGCCCCTGAAGTACTGATCAAAGACGACAAGCCAATCTGGTTACCCATGCTGCATATATCTGAGGCCGATTTATTGTTCAGCTCGAATGTACCAAGTAGCGTTAGACTGTTCAGCAAATCTGAGTGGGAAGCAACACAGCAAATACAAGCAGAGCCTCAGAGTCGCACCAGTGAGCATTCAGACTTACCTAAAGAGTCATCATCAATCGATCACAGCAATTCGACTGAGTCGCCATCGAAAAAATCGTCCGAACAAGATGATGAACTTCGTCATGCCAGTGATGTTAATCACCTTCAGGCAAATGAAAATGTTCCGGGTGATGGATATGAAAAGCCTAACAATTTATATGATGGCGCTATCTCAAATAACGTAAACCAACACGATGCAGAAGCATTGAATCTCCCTGAATCTTTGGCGTGGCTCCCAGAAGCCAGCAGTGCGCTGGTTATGGTTGGTGAACAGATACTGATCCGCTATCCCGATGCTGTAAGGCCTTGGTGTGCCCCCCGAAAACTGCTTGCTGAACTCAGTCGATTAGATTGGCTTGAACTAGATCCTGCAAACCCGACTCGTAAGGCCAGAACTGTGACTACGAATGATGGCGTTCAGGAGCAAGGGTTACTGCTGAAGGTATCGATTTCTAAAAGGCTAATTGCACTGATAGACATCTCCAAACAAGACACAGAATCGGCGACAGCAATTCAGAACGAAGAGGCTTCACAGCGTCTGAGTCGAACTGAGACAACCAATGCCCAAGCAAAGGAGCCCGCCACAAGAGCGGAGCGTAAGCAAAAGCCGATAGCGCCCAATACGAACTCATGTACAGACCCTAAACACGTGCAGCGCCAACAGATGGTTAATTTTGTGAAAGATTTGCCCATCTTACTGACCGATGGCGATTACCCAGACGTGGATCATAGTGCCGATGGTATTCGCGTCACGATTCAAACCTTACGCCAAGTCGCCAATGAGCATGGCATTCCAGCCGGACAGCTGCTTCGGGGGATCTCGGCCAGTGACGAATGCCAGTTTGATGAGGGGGAAACGGTTCTGTTTACCGCTCACGCTAAACGTTAATCCATTTGAAATTAAGCGGATTGCAAACGGTTATTTGCGGAGCATGAATGAAAGAAAACGCATACGAAATGCCCTGGCGCACGAACTATGAGGCCATGGCAGCAGCAGGTTGGCTGGTTGGGGCCACTGGGGCTATTGCCGCAGAAATGCTGACTGAGCTACCACCTGAGCCATTTTGGTGGATGACAGGGATTTCCTCGGGCATGGCGTTGTACCGCCTGCCTGAGGCTTATCGTCTTTATAAGTTGCAGAAGGGGCTAAAAGGCAAACCATTGGCTTTTATGGCGCTGTCGCATTTGCAAAAAGTGATGGCAAAACATCCTGATGAATTGTGGTTAGGTTATGGCTTTGAGTGGGATCAACGCCATGCTCAACGCGCTTATGAAATCCTAAAGCGGGATAAGCAAACCTTGCTTAACCAAGGTCATGGCAAGCAAATGGGTTCGACCTGGATTCATGGTGTTGAGCCCAAAGAAGAAGATGTGTACCAGCCAGTTGGTCACACAGAAGGCCATACCTTAATTGTCGGTACGACCGGTGCCGGGAAAACCCGATGCTTTGATGCGATGATCACCCAGGCCATTTTGCGCAATGAAGCCGTGATTATTATTGACCCCAAGGGAGACAAGGAACTTAAGGATAATGCGCAGCGAGCCTGTATTGCCGCCGGTAGTCCTGAGCGCTTTGTGTATTTTCATCCGGGTTTTCCTGAGCATTCAGTACGACTTAATCCTCTGAGAAACTTTAACCGAGGTACTGAAATTGCCAGCCGTATTGCGGCACTAATCCCATCTGAAACCGGTGCTGATCCATTTAAAGCCTTTGGCCAAATGGCACTGAATAACATAGTGCAAGGTTTGTTGCTTACGTCACAACGTCCTGATCTGAAAACACTGAGACGATTCTTGGAAGGTGGCCCAGAAGGCTTGGTAGTAAAAGCCGTCACAGCATGGGGGGAGCAGGTGTATCCCAATTTTATTGTGGAGATTAAACGCTTTACCGAAAAGGCCAGCACCTTAGCTAAACAAGCCATGGCGATGCTGCTTTTCTACTACGAACGCATTCAGCCCGTTGCCGCCAATACCGATTTGGAAGGACTTTTGAGCATGTTTGAGCATGACAGAACCCACTATTCCAAGATGGTGGCCTCATTGATGCCGGTGCTCAATATGCTCACTTCAAGTGAATTAGGCCCATTGCTATCACCTATTGCAAACGATGTGGATGACAGCCGGTTAATTACGGATTCTGGCCGTATTATCAACAATGCCCAAGTGGCCTATATCGGGTTGGATTCATTGACCGACGCCATGGTTGGCAGCGCCATTGGTTCGTTGCTTTTATCCGATCTCACCGCCGTAGCCGGTGATCGCTATAACTATGGTGTTGAAAATCGTCCCGTAAATATCTTCATCGATGAGGCGGCTGAAGTCGTCAACGATCCCTTTATTCAACTGCTCAACAAAGGCCGTGGCGCAAAAATGCGTTGTGTGATTGCTACTCAGACCTTTGCTGACTTTGCTGCTCGTACAGGCAGTGAGGCTAAGGCCCGTCAGGTGTTGGGCAACATCAACAACCTGATAGCTCTTCGGGTGATGGATGCCGAAACGCAGCAGTACATTACCGACAATCTGCCTAAGACTCGGTTGCAGTACATCATGCAAACTCAAGGTATGTCGTCCAACTCGGACAGCCCTGCCTTGTTTACCGGCAATCATGGCGAACGCTTGATGGAGGAAGAAGGCGATATGTTTCCACCGCAGTTATTAGGCCAGCTCCCGAACCTTGAGTACATCGCCAAGCTTTCAGGTGGCCGTGTGATTAAAGGTCGCATTCCTATTTTAACCAGCTCTACACAGGCAGCATAAGGAGTCTGTATGCATCATTCTGTCTGTCTGAAAATGACAACACTTACCAGTAAAGAAATGCTCGCTCAGTGGCAGCAACATAACCCTCAGTTCAAGGAGGCTTTAAGACTGCTTGAAACCGATTGGCCTCATGCTTTGGCCTCGGTGCACTGTTTGGCGGACTATTTAACGGATGCCTTCACGTTAGATGGTCACTCTGTCTTTGATTTGTGCCTTTGTAATGGCCTGGGTGGCTATGAAGAAGTGAGTTGTGATGATGACAGTGTACGCCTGTGGCATTTCATTGAGGCGCTGACTTGGACTGCCGCCAGTGCTTTAACAGGGATTCGCCTGCGAGATCCTGATCATTTTGAGTGGGCCGCCGTGGATGGTGTGTATTTCCACACCTGGATTCGTAATCGTCCAAATCGGATGGCGTATTTGGCTGAAGGACACATCGACGTGCGTTATGTCAGTGGCCATACGACGACAAAGCGGCTTCAACAAGTGATTAAAGCCCGGATTATGACGCCAACCGTTGCAGCCATGCTGGCCCGAGTGGAAGAGGATGTTTGGTATGAGCAAGCATAAGTCGGTTTGGCTACTGTGTCTGGTACTGATGCTGGAGATTATTGCCATTGGCGTGTTAGTGCCCGGTGATTGGACTGGCCGGGTCATTAGTAAAGAGAAGCAGATGATCCAAAACCAGTTGGGCACACAAACAAGTTATTGGATTGGTCAAACTAGCCATCGCTGGTATCAGTCATGGATTGTGGATACGCAGATGGAGCAATCTGTGCGAGATTTTCTAATTCCCACTGAAGAGCAGCGACTTCGTTCTAAAGGGATGGAGAACATGGGGGGCTTTTGGTTTGTCTGGGTAGAAGACCGTATTCAGGCATTTTTTGATGTGTTGTACCAAGTGTTCACTCGATTTGCTTTACTGATGGTCTGGTTGCCCTTTGCGCTTATTCTCATGTTACCAGCGCTGTGGGACGGCTTGATGACCTGGAAAATTAAGAAGACAACCTTTGATTTTTCGAGCCCTATCATTCACCGCTACAGCATGGTTATTCTGGGCTCAGGTGTCATTTTGCTGTTTATGGGATTGTTCGCCCCGCTAGCTATTCCACCGGTGGTGCTACCGTCGCTGATTATCGGCTTGGCATTGATGGCTGGGTTGGCGTTAAGCCACTTGCAGAAGAAGATATGAGGCCTAGGTTAATGTCTACTAAGACAGGATGATATCAACGAAAGATGATATGATTACCTGTATTATTCGCATCATTATTGGATGTGATTATGGGTTTTATTCGAATCGTGCTATGATTTGAATGTGCTGTTATTTAAATCAAAAGGCGACAAGATGTGGATCTGGCAACAAGCTGACTGGCCAAACTTTATCTGGGATGAAAAGGTTATTGACCCCAAGTTACGAGACATTCGCTTTCACCAAGGAATGTTGTTGGGCAAGATGTCGAGCCAACCGAAAGACCAAAAAAAAAGTATGTTAGACACGCTATTGGCGAACATTATTCATTCGAGTGCCATTGAAGGTGAGAAGCTCAACGCTTTTTCTGTTCGCTCGTCGTTGGCTAATAAACTTGGTCTTTCTGAAGAAAAACCATTTCCAACCACTGAACGCACTGATGGCCTTGCAGAAATAATGCTAGATGCGGTGGATAATTTAGACTCGCCGCTCTCACTTGAGAGAATATTACAATGGCATAAACGACTGTTTCCTGAGGGCTACACCTTGTTCAACCCTGTTATAGGAGGACAGTTACGCGGCGAAGAGCCTATGCAGGTTGTATCAGGTAGGATTGATAAACCCACGGTGCATTTTGAAGCGCCGAGCCGAGATGTGCTTGAGTCCGAACTAGACGTGTTTATTCGCTGGTTTAATGACTCTCGTGAGGACCCAGCTTTAGATCCATTGCTTAGAGCTGCGATAACACATCTTTGGTTTGTGACGCTCCATCCTTTAGATGACGGCAATGGCAGGATCACCCGCTTACTCACTGATTTGGCGCTGGCCCAGGCTGAGCGTAAATCTGTCCGTTTCTATGCAATGTCAGTGGCGATTTTAGCCAACCGTAAAAGCTACTACGAAATATTAGAGCAATCCCAGAAAGGTGAACTTGATATTAGCGCTTGGCTTATGTGGTTTCTAAACACCTTAGGTGAAACATTCACCAATGTGCTTGAAGAAATCGACCAAACGGTTTTTAAAGCAAACTTCTGGCGAAATGTCGATCAAACGCGACTGTCCTCGGAACAAGTAAAAGTGCTCAATCGAATGCTTGATGGAGATTTTGACCAAGGCATTAATACGTCGCAATACCATAAAGTGGCGAAAGTGAGTAAGCCAACCGCATCTCGTCATTTAGCGGCTTTGGTCGAGATTGGTTGCTTGGTAAAAAGTGAAGCCGGGGGGCGGAGCACTCGGTATAAGCTGGCGCACGTGAGTTAAAGAAACGCGCATTAATTGTATGCGCCGAAAGAATCAGAGGCAGTTTAAAACTGACGGCTTATTAACTCACTCTTGGTTCGAGTTAATAAGTCCAATAAGCTTCAAAAGGTTGATCAGAAGCCGTTCATAACTACCACTTAAATTCTCTACAAGTAACTGACTAATTTTAATTCAAGGTCCGCCTATTCGAATGATTAGTGTTTTTGTCATATATTGTCCTTATCTGGTAGTAAACGGATGAGAAGTTCACGTCCCACTTTTGCTTTTTGAGATACTGCACTTGGATGATAAGTGCGATAGGAAGTGATTAACTTGTCTTCAAACTTTAAGTCAAAACGCCACAACTGCCTACTCGATATACCATAATCCTCGAAGTAATCTTTGCGATTTATGCAGACATTATTCTCTCCGTCGATTGGAAAATATTGGCGACGTGCCGCCATAGATGCCTTGTCAAAACCATTCATAAATAGAATGATATCTGGCTTTAAGATTTTAATCTGAGCTCGCAACAGTTTTTCGGACATACTTTTAATGTCCGAAAAAATCGGGGAATGGGTTGGAATAGATTTATTCAGGGCAAAACAGAATAAATTGGAATAGATGAGGCCTTTTGTTCCGGATTTTTTTGCCACGCTGCGAGTAAAGTTATGAAAAGCTTGTCCCCGTGAGTTTTTCTTTTTCAATTGATTAAAAAAGAATGTCTTATGGGTCTTTAAAGCTTGTGCGATACAAGCTTTTTTATCTAGTAAATCTAGGTCTTTTGTCTCGTTCCATTTCCAGCCTTTCGTTTCGCGACCAATGATCATGATTTTGTTTTTAGCTGAGTTGTAGTGAGGGCTTACAGAGGTTAAAAATAAACCAGACAACCCTTTGGTCGATGGATTGTCTGATTGGTTAGAAATGAGGTAACTCTCGTCAAAGTCCTTGAGTACTTCGAGGTAAGCCTCTCTAAGCTCTTCATTTTTTGTCATCGTGTAGTCCAGAATTGTTTTCCATAAGATCAAGTGATCACACTTTCATTGATATCCGTTTTTTATATTGAGCTCAAGGTGTTTTACCGTAATGTGTGATTTCTCTCCTCGTACTGACACATTCTTTTTTATTCGTTATGTTTTTTCACAACAAATTTTCTTAATTTGGTCCATGCTTCATAATCAACTCCAACGGCTCGATAACCAGCTCTTTTAATATCTCACCAGGGTGAGCGAGGTTATACGTAGTCATTAGTAATAATCCTCATAGTTAACAATTTCCGCATCATGTCCATTAAATCTGAACGTAATGTACCGATTATCGTTAACCAATTGTAAACCAAAGTAATTGTAAGAGAAGAATTGCTAAGCCACCTAAAAACCTTCAAGAATTCGGCATCTAGCTGACCACTGAACCTGTCAATCCCAAGGCATTCTTCACTTCTCAATTAAAACAACGAGGAGTGACTATGGAACCTGTAAATATTCCATCCTATATCGATGACCCGCCGCACTTCCTGCTTTGGAGTGCCGATGAGATGGCTCCTATTCTGTTGGGGCTAGTGATCGGCATTTTTACAGGTAATGCCTTGGTTTTATGTCTGTTGGGGTTGGTAACAACCAAGCTCTATCGGCGTTTTCGTGATGGCCGCCCAGATGGTTTTATTCTTCACACCATCTACTGGGCCGGATTGTTGCCAACCAAAGCCAAGACGATCCCTAACCCATTTATCAGGAGCTATCTGCCGTGAAGTTCGACGTGTTTTTAAAATCATGGCAAGGCACGCAATTAGAGAACCGATGGCAACGGTTCCTGATTGCGGTGCTGGTGCTATCTAACTTGCTGCTTGCGGTAGCGGCATTTTCTCGCAATACCGTGGTGGCCATTCAACCACCAACCTTGTCTGAAACGTCTGAAGTGTCACGAAACCAAGCCACTCAACCTTACCTGGAATCCTGGGGACTCTACCTGGCTGAGCTTATGGGCAACGTGACGCCGGGTAATGTGTCTTTTATACGAGTTGCTATCGAGCCGCTACTTTCACCTGCGGTGTACCAGCAAGTGGTCGATGCACTGGAGATTCAGGCAAGACAAATCCGTGAAGACCGAGTCACGCTCAAATTCCAACCCAGACAAGTGGAGTATGAGTATGAAACCGGCCATGTCTTTGTGACCGGTTATTCCTTGGTCTCTGGACCATCTGGAGATGAACAGCGCCAAACTCGCACTTATGAGTTTGACATCGATATTGAGCAATACCGTCCAAAGCTCAGTTGGATGGATACGTACGAGGGGCAAGCTAGAACGAAGCGAGTTCGTGAAAAGTTGACCCAAGAGCAAAACCGGAGGGTGAATGATGCGAACCAAAATTAGTCGATGGATGACACCAAGCTTAATCGCAATCAGCTTAAGTGGCGTCCTGTTATCTCAAGCGTCGTATGCAGACGTAGAATTGCCGATTGTGCCAGCCAGTGTGATGAAGCAGTCCGATACTGCAAATCCACCGGTTCAAAGCAATACGGTTTCAACGGATGTGCCAACAACGCTACTAATGACACCGGGAGTCAATGAACTGATCCCTGTAGCTCTTGGGCATCTGAATCGGATTGTCACGCCGTTTGAATCGCCTCAGGTGAGAACAACCAGTGATGCTCAGACGCAAATCAAGGGGAATGTTGTATATGTGGCCACGGACAAAGAATCACCGGTTTCACTTTACATCACTCCGCCTGGTAAGGAAGCGCCCGGATTATCTGTCACATTAGTACCTCGTCGTATTCCACCGCGTGAAATCACTTTAGCTATTGATGGTCAGCAGTGGCCTATTAAGGGCGTCGTGAACCGAAAAGCCGCCACTTGGGAAACAGCTCAGCCATACGTCGATAGCTTACGTGATTTACTCAGACGCCTTGCATTAAATGAGTTACCACAAGGCTATGACATCCGTTTAGCTGGCCAAACTGACACAAGCCCGAAATGTTTTCAGCCTGGCTTGAAGTTTGGCTTTAAGCAGGGGCAAATTGTCACGGGACATTACTTCACCGTCTATGTAGGACTGGTTGAAAGCTTTGCCGATGAGCCGATAGAAGCCAGTGAAATAGCCTGTCATTCACCAGATATAGTGGCAAGCGCCTACTGGCCTCGCAATATCTTGTTGCCGAGTGAAAAGACTGAATTGTATGTGGTTGTTCGCAATCATCGTGAAGAAGCGGTGGAAAGTCAGCGACCTTCGCTTCTTGTAGGAGGTGAGTAACGATGAAAGCACAATGGGAACAAATGAGCCCGAACATGAAGCGGGGCCTATCGGTTGTTGGTATTGCTGGCGGTTTAATCCTTATGGTGATGGTGTTTTCACCTAATCCTGAAGATGGTTCAAACAGTCGTAATCGACAGGAAACGATCCGGCACATTCTTACGGATACTAATACTCGTGATGTTGGGGTTGATAGTTTGGCTGCGAACGTAAAGCGACTCAGTGAGCGCAATGAACAGTTACGTCGTGAAGTTGAGCGCTTACGTCGTGACGTCGATTCAGGACGGCTAAGCCCAAGTTCGCCTTCTATACCAAGTGAAGTTAAAGCGGAGTTGGCTCGCCTTCGAGCGGAACTTGATGATGTTCGCGCTGGAGGTGATGCAGCAGTTGAAGGCAAAAATAGCCGTTTTGAAGTGCCTTTATCTGCCATGGAATTACCTAAAGAAGAAAAGCCACTGCCGTCTAACCCAGGCGACTATTTTGCCAATGCGCCGCTGCCTGATTCGGCACATCAAACATCCGTCAGCAATCCAAAAGGGCGGAAAGGGGATTCGTCATTACCTTCAAATACCATTCGTATGATTGAGCCTGAAGTGGTTGTCGAACCCGAAGTTGTTGTGCAAGAAGCCCCGCCTTTGTATCTACCGGCGGGCAGCATTATCTCGGGTACTTTGATCACGGGTTTGGATGCACCTACTCACGAGTCCGCAAGACGTGAACCTTTTCCTGCATTGCTGAGGATTCATAAGGAAGCCATTTTACCCAACCGATTTAGAGCGGATATCAAAGAGTGTTTCTTGATCGCCGCAGGTTACGGTGATTTGAGTTCTGAGCGTGCTTATTTACGAGGTGAGACCATTTCATGTGTCAGAGAAGATGGTGGCGTCATTGAAACGCGATTGGATTCTTATGCCGTGGGTGAAGATGGCAAAGCAGGCATTCGAGGTCGTTTAGTATCTAAACAAGGACAGCTGGTGGCCAAATCTATGGCAGCTGGATTTCTTCAGGGCTTAGCAGGCGCATTTGATGTTAATCCAATACCGACGATTCAGACGGGCAATGCTAGTGATACTCAGCTGTATCAGCAAGTCATGAGTCAAGAAGCATTACAAGGTGCGGTGATAAATGGCACTGGCAAAGCACTGGATCGTGTAGCCAAGTTTTATTTGGACATGGCTGAAAATATGTTCCCAGTCATAGAGGTAGATGCGGCAAGGAAAATTGAAGTCATAGTAACTCGTGGGACC
This sequence comes from Marinomonas pollencensis, assembly GCF_003387375.1. Classification (GTDB taxonomy): domain Bacteria; phylum Pseudomonadota; class Gammaproteobacteria; order Pseudomonadales; family Marinomonadaceae; genus Marinomonas; species Marinomonas pollencensis. Next base: position 105,629 of record NZ_QUNG01000002.1, read on the forward strand.
TCGTTGTCATTGACCACTTCGCAAGGAGGAGGTGTAAGAAGATGAAAAAATTCTGCATGTTGCTAACCGATCGAAGTCTGTATCTGACAATAAGATATGTATCTAGAGGAGAGCTAACCATGACGACACTAATGCAGAACAACCAAAAGTACCATTCAAAACAGTGGTCTAAAACTGGATTACTGTTATTGGCAGTCGGCTCAACCTTATTGTCTGGCTGTAGTTCATTGGGTCTAGGGAGTAGTGAATATGGATGCTCAGGTATGCCTGACGGTGTGCGCTGTTTATCCGCTCGTGAAGTCTATGAGCTTACCAGTAATGGCGCTTCGCCCAAGACGATTGATGCTGTGGCGACTCGAATTGGTTCTCCCTCTGGGTATTCACAATCTGATTTAGAGACAGGACTGCTGAGCCATCCAGCATTCCCCGAGACGCAGCAATCTGCACCTATTCGCATTCCTTCAAGGGTAATGCGGATTTGGATTGCGCCTTGGGAGGATGACCGTGGGGATCTGAATTTATCCAGCTACGTGTTTACCGAAATTGAACCGCGCCGGTGGGATATTGGGGTGTCAGCACCTCGAACGGTTTCGCCAGTGCTACGTCCACTTCAGACTCAAAGCGATTCAGCCTCAGCGGGAGCTGATGGTAAGCGCGATAACTTGAGTATCTACGGAGAAACTAACGAATGACAAATGCAGTTCGCACCATTCAGACTCAGCGCCTAATGACCATTGGTGCACTTAGTTTGATGGCGTTAATGATTTCGGAGCCCTCATTTGCGGGCACCGGTGGTGATGCTTTCACTGATGTGTGGGATACCCTAAAAGATTGGACCCAAGGTACTTTGGGACGGATCGTAGCGGGAGCCATGGTTCTGGTGGGTATTGTGGGCGGTATTGCTCGCCAAAGCTTGATGGCTTTTGCCTTGGGCATTGGTGGCGGTATGGGTCTCTACAATACGCCAACCGTCGTTGAAAGTGTTATGTCTGCAACCTTACCTGTCGTTGCCAGCACTCAAGAAGTCATTGGCACAACAGTTCCAGCAATCAGCGGCGTCTTACTGGGCACTTGAATGTGAGCCACAGTAGGCAGTTCACTTAAGGTAATCAAACTAGGTCTACACAACATCGGGTTGTTGGTGATGTTGTGTAGACCTTTTAATTTCAACAACGCCACATTAGCGGGTTTAGTTTACAGTATTTAGTATATTAATACCTAAAGTGTTAAAATCCCTGTCAAAATAAACTAAATGGTTTATACTTTTCGTGATATTCATACTTTTGGTGTTAAAATGTCATCTAAGATAAACTGGCTTGTTGCTCATACTTCTCCTGGTGCGCTAGTACTTCAGCAATGGCTGACTGAAAACGGCGTGAGCTACTCGTTGGCTCAGAAGTACGCGCAGAACGGTTGGCTGAAGAAGCTTAGTTCTGGTGTGTACTATCGTCCAAATGCGCAGGGCGATATAAAGCCAGCTTGGGTTGATGCCATTCAAGCATTAGATGTGCAATTGGGCGTTTCAGTTCATTTGGCAGGATTGAGCAGCTTAACTCACCAAGGACTGAGTCACTATTTACAGCTGAACAAAGAGCAAGTTTGGATTTGCGTTAAAAACAAGTCGTCCTTACCAAAATGGTTTCGTGAATTCCCTTATCAGAATTGGTTTTACTGTGGAAACCATAAGCTTGAAGTGAATCCCGAGAAAGATTTGAAAAGGATCACGGTTAAAGAGAAAGAACTCACTGTCAGCTGCGCAGAACTTGCTGCCTATGAAGTGGTAGACGCGATTGGCAAGCTGATTTCTTTTGAGCATGTCGCAGAATTATTTCAGGGTTTAGTTAATCTTAGCCCTAGAAAAGTACAAAATATTCTTGAGCGAAGCAGCTCTGTCCAGGCAAACCGAATATTTCTATTTCTGGGTCGATACTACGATCACCAGTGGGTCAATCGCGTAGATGAAACGAGAATTAAATTGGGTGCAGGAAAGCGGCAGGTTGTCGAAAAAGGACGTTTTGATGAGCGATATCAAATCACAGTGCCAGAGATATTAAGCGTCAAAAAAGGTGAACAACATAATGGATAAAGATAGCCCATATTACAAACAGGTTTCCTTGCTCATAAGAATGCTTCCTGTGGTAGCAACAGAGACGGTTTTTGCACTTAAAGGTGGCACCGCCATTAATTTATTTGTGAGAGATTTTCCTCGGTTATCTGTAGATATTGATCTTGCTTATCTTCCACTTGAACCAAGAAATGAGGCTTTGGTTAATGTCAGGGCTGCATTGCAGCGCATTACAGACAGAATCAATACTCAACCAGATATCCGAGCGGCATTTCAGGATAATAAAGCTGATGAACTGAGAATAGTTGTATCAAGTCCGGTTGCGACAATCAAAATTGAAGTGTCGCCCGTCGCCAGAGGTACATTGCGTAGTGCAGAGATAATGCCAGTTCAAGAGTCTGTTGAAGACGAGTTTGGTTATGCTGAGATTCAGGTAGTCAGTCTTCCCGATCTGTATGGTGGGAAATTGTGTGCTGCAATGGATCGCCAACATCCTCGCGACTTATTTGATGTGCGTATGTTACTTGGTAGTGAAGGGATTTCGAGAGAAATTTTAGTGGGCTTTTTAACCTATACACTAAGTCATCCTCGGCCTATTAATGAAGTCATGTCGCCAAACTGGCAGCCTCTGAATGAGAAATTTCAGGCAGAATTTGACGGAATGACTTTTGAAAAAGTTGAATGCGAAGACTTAGCCTCTGTTAGGCCTATCATGTTAATTGAACTGCAAAAACATTTCACAGAAAGGGATCATGCCTTCCTCATGTCATTCAAAAGAGGGCAACCTGACTGGGCATTGTTTGATTATCCTAATGCAGCAGACTTGCCAGCGATTCGTTGGAAGTTGCAGAACATTAAAAAATTGGAAAAGAATAAAGCAAAACATCAAGAGCAATTAGATAAATTGAAGCAAGTGCTTGATGATTGGCTTGTTAACGCAAACGCTGAGTAATTCGTTTATAACAAACATCAACGAGCTATAAGCCCCCTAGTTAGATTGCGATTTCTTCAATCTATCTAACCGAGTCCACATGGGTGTAAAAAACGGACCAGAACACCAGCAATCAGCGCAGTTTTACTGGGCACCTGATAACAACAAAAACGCCCAAGCGGCCAGATATCTGACGGTTTGGGCGTCATCCCACCCCGTACCCGTCTATCATGACGGCGTTTCAGTTAGAAGTAGCCAAAGTAAAGTAGTTTGGGTTCTTTTCATCGTCTTGGCTAAGAGAGTTATGTGATGTACAAGATGGTACTTATAGGTTATAAATTTACCTAAAGAGTGTGAAAAATACCTTTCTGTAAAAACCTTTATTTTTTCGGTGGTGCGCAATTAATAGGGCCTTTTAGTCGAAGGTTGTTGGCACGATGCTTGATATTTAGGAAGAACAACTTATTCGATAAAAGGACGAAACATGGCGTTATTAAGATACGCAAACTTAGGAATTCACAGGCCAGACATCCTGCTTAGTAAAGCAGTGAGTGGTCTTGGTGACTTTTATAAGTATTTAGACATCACTCGAAAATACCTAGAAAGTACGAAGGCTGTTAAAGCGATAGCTTGGGAAAAGCTGGACGATGCTCAAAGTGGAGTATGGATACAATTAGTTGAGCCTGCTGATAACTGCGGTGATTTCGAAAAGAACTTGAAGCTCTTTTTAGATGAAAGTACCGACACGGTATACGAAGCAAGCCCCGCTAGATGGAAAGCCGTAGGTAGTGCCGCTAGAGAATGCCCAAATTGTAGAAGTCACGGTAAACCTAAAATGGCTTATGCCACTGAGGAGCACGCGGACGAAATTGCGAGTGAATTAGGTAATGGGTTGTCGTCGTATGAGTGTCCAGACGGTTATGGTTGGCATTTGACTGGGAAATCGCAAGGCAACGTGGGATTCAACAAATCCAACGAAATTTCAGTTCTGGACAGAAATGTAGAAAATGACAGCTTGTTATTGGATCGTTTACCTAACCACGACTATTTGGTTATTCGTCCAAACACATACCAGTTAAAATGTCAGATAAATGCATTACAAAGCTTACAAGACACCCCTTCTATTCACCATCTTCCACTATTGAGGCTATTTGAAGGTAAGGATCATGCTAAGTGGCCGAATGTTCCTTATGATGAGCACTTATTTAACGATGACTATTACGTTCTTAGCGATGGTGCAAGAGAGGGAACATCTCAGCAGCGTGAGTTTGTAAATATAGCACTCAATACACCAGACTTTGCCTTCCTTGAGGGCCCCCCTGGGTCTGGCAAAACTACAGCCATTTGCGAGCTGATTCTTCAATTCATAAAGCGAGGTAAGCGCATCTTACTTTGCGCATCAACACACGTTGCAGTTGATAATGTTCTTGAACGAATGATGTCTGAGGAAAGTATTTATCGCGACATGGTGTTACCTGTGCGGATTGGAGATAAATCAAGCGTTTCTCAAAAGGCAAAGCCATGGCAATTGGAAGAGTTTGTTAAAACTGAACGCACAAGATTGCTAAAACATCTTCAGCAACAACCACACCTTTCAGTTAGTCAGAAGTTACTTAAAAGTAAGGTCGGTGAAGGTAGGCATATTGTTGAACGTCTTGTTCTTGAAGCGGCGAATTTAGTTTGCGGGACAACTATTGGTTTGCTTCAGCATCCTGATATCAAAAATAAACAATCAACATCGCCAATCTTCGATGTGATGATTATTGATGAAGCATCAAAAACAACGTTTCAAGAGTTTTTGGTGCCAGCGGTACTTGCCAAGCGTTGGATCATGGTGGGAGACCCAAAACAGCTTTCACCTTATGTTGATGATGAAGCTACCGAAGTAAATTTGCAGCCATGTTTACAGGATAGTTATCAGCGAGAAGCATGCGCAGATGTTTTCTCTGCTCGACAAAGCAATATTCAGAAACGAGAAGTATCCTTGGTTTGCACTGACGATGAAAAGACAATTGAATTTTATCATCAGCAAGCAAAGGCCAAAAATGTATTGGTTGCATCATCTAAAGGACCGAAGACAGATCTCCCTTACGCATCAGTAGTCCTTGGTTCGTCAGCGTTCATTGCTCAGAATGCTAATCACCTTCCCCTAGATTTGACGACCATAAGGGGGCTGCCTGCGTTACCGAAAAAGTTAGAAATGCGACTTGCAGCGCATTCGAGGTTAACTCGTACAAAAATCAAGGCCGAGTCCGATAGCTGGGAATCTCAGTTAGCGTGGCGACTGGCTCGTATGTACGAACAGCGACTAAATACAGAAACTAACGGAAGTTCTAAAACTGCTAACAAGTTAGAGGAAGATATCAAAGCACTACTACCATTTGACTCAGAAAAAGATACGTTCACTGCAATAGACAGGGTACGTAGGATAGCACTGCCTTCTATTCTTGAATCACTGCAAGTTGGATTTGAACGAACAGAGTATCAGAAACAAGGCACCGCTTTGTCTGATGGACTTCCAGGCAGTGTTTTAAATCAACGACAAATACGGCTTAGCTATCAGCACAGGATGCATCCAGACATTGCCGAATTTCCCCGAGTACATATATACCGTGAAAAAGCACTGCAAAGCCCTGATGGCCAGGCTGAAAAGCGGGATTGGGATTACCGAAACGGCTCACATCGTTGTATATGGCACGATGTTAAAGGTCGAAAAGGCAAAGAAGGTGAAATCACCGCTGAAGTAGAAGAAATATTAAAAGAATTAAGTCGCTTTGATTCTTGGGCAAAATCAAACCCATATGTTGAGAAAAACCAACAAAAGCCTTGGGAAGTTGCTGTTTTGGCTTTCTATCGGGTGCAAGAGCGAGCTATACGTCGAGCTTTACGAAAGTGGACGGGAAATCATCACGGAGTAAGGCATTTCTATCGAGGTGAAAAATCCTCACCGTATATTGATATTCAGATATGTACCGTAGACCGCTTTCAGGGACATGAGGCTGACTTTGTCATGCTTAGTTTCGCAAATAATCATCCCACGAGTTTTCTTGAAAGCCCAAATCGCTTGAATGTGGCAATTACGAGGGCCAAGCATCAGCTCATTGTGTACGGAAACCGCCCTGCAATGCAAAAGGCATCGGGTGTGTTAGGTGCTTTTGCAAGCAATTCATACTGGTCTACAACCATTGAGACTGAATCACAGGAGGCACTATGAGCCAGGACATCATACTAAAACGAGAAATTAAGACTGAAACTTGGCTCATACAGGGTGAGATCGCGCTGGCAGATAGCCGTCCAGAAATTAACTGCGTGCTGCAATTCCTTCACGACTATCCGAATGCTAGTTCTGCTGAGTGCTCCGAGCATTTATTTGGAGACAAAATCGGACGTCGTGTCGTTGCTGATAGGTTACTAAATATTTGTCGGTTATATGGGCTTGCTGAGTCTAGTCGAGACCAATACAGGCTCACTAAATCAGGACTGATTGCTCTTGAGAAAGATCAAATCCTAGTGCCAGAAGATGGATGTTGGAGCCTTTGCGTTTCTCATGAGCCTTTATTGCCTCATCCACTTCTTACAATTGATGCGCACACAGAGCCAAGTGCAGTTTCAGTCGGACTTGGTAAGAACAGAAACGAGCTAAATGAAAGAGCAAAGCGACTCGTTGAGATTCCACAGCTAGTCAAAGACGTTCGTGGCCTGAAGGTTGAACCAATAGGTGGTGGCTCGGAAGTCCGTGTGGACAAAATTGAACATAAAGGTGAGCGCATCTCATCTCAAGGAAAACCGTATTACATCGAATGGAATGTGACTGATGGTAATGTCGATGTTAAGTGCGGAAAGAGCCTTATTTTCTCACGTCGGGTTGAGCCAATCAGTCGTCTGCAAGTTTTGAAAGTACTTCTGCATAGTGAGGGCTTGCTTGAACAATGGGATGAGCAAACGGAAATCTTGTCAGTGGTTTTTGAAAATACAACTGAATCTGAGCGGATCAACATGAAGCGCTCGGTAAGAGTAAACAAACCATCTGTTCACAAGTTTGGCTCGTTTGATGCGATGAAGTTACACAATATATCAATATCAGCATTGACTGAATTGGATGCTAAAAAGTGGGCTGAATGGAGATTAGAGAAAAATATCAATATGTATGTCACCAATAGCAAGTATCAAGTTTGGAGAGAAAAAGCACTCGAACCTTTTAAAGGTTGGAATTTCACACTACCTGATAGGGCTGAGCTGGCAAATCAATTTTGGATTAAAGAAGACCAGCAAAATCAGCATACCTGGCATGTCATTGCAGCCCATGATTGGAACCTATAAGGAATAATAGTGATGAATCTAATTAAAAAGTTTACTAAGACTGAAACCAAGATTGTTGATCAATCTAATACCAAGTTACCCCCTGTGCTTTTACCTGTTTTAACTAAACAGGTATCTGATCCACAACCTATCAATAGTTCTTTATTCTGCAATGAGCTGCAATCAAGAGTTGTCGAATTAATCGATAAAGCTGAGCACTCGGTTATTCTTAGTACGTTTTTGCTTGCTGATGAGAATGTCGAGTCGGCGGTCTTAAAAGCTGCCAAGCGCAAAGTTCGTGTGTACATACTATTGGCATGTGAGACTCGTCTTGATGGCGATGTGCCTGATGATGACTTTGGTAAAAAGTGTCTTGTGCAGCATAAGGAAATGTTAAACAAATTGTCTGGATATGTTCACTTTGCATCTGCGCCGCATTTCCATGCAAAAGCTGTTGTCATAGACGCATTACATGAAACCGGTAATGCGAAAGGGTTGCTTTTAACGGCAAACCTTACAGAAGAAGCACTTAAACGAAATGAAGAGTTGGGTGTCTCGCTTTCACGCCATCAAATAGATGAGATCGTTAAAGTGTTCCGTTGGGCAATCTTCGAGAGTGCGCAGCACCATATGACAAGTCCTGGTGAATTCTCAGCATACAAGTCTCCGGGAAATGTCGGATATCCAAGAGAATTAACTGAAATACTGGTCACATCTAGTGAAGACGCTCGAATTAGGGAACACGCTTTAACGTTGATCAATAAAGCAGATAAAGAACTCATCATATCGAGTTTTGGGTGGCAAGAAGACCATCAGCTTGTAAAAGCAATATGTGAGCGTGCGAAATCGGGGATAAAAGTCACCGTTCTATCCCGCCAAAGACCCGCAGCCATGCCAGCGCTATTGGCTATGAAGCAGGCTGGTGCATCTGTGATGTGTTTTAAATGGCTGCATGCAAAAGCGATTATAGTGGATGGAATACATGGCATGGTGATGTCGGCCAATTTTCAAACATATGGTATGGATCAAGGCTTTGAATTAGGTGTGAAACTCACCGGTACTCAGGTAACAGAGCTGATGAACTGCTTCGATGTATTTTTAGCTAATACCCACAATGAACTGCACATAAATATGAGTCTAGGGATGATTTCTGGTGGTTTTGAAGCTTGGGAAAATAATACATTCAAGGGGTATTCAGTCAACGAGGTAGACATAGTTGAGTTATCGTCTATAAAAGCAGATTGTTTGTCTGATATGGATAAACAACCAAACATACCCAATGCAAACTGGCGGGGAAATACCTCGCACAGGATTGAGTATAAATGGCGCATAGAGCCGCCTGTTATCACTAACACAAGCTCAGAGTATTTCAGACCTTCAGCAGCTAAGGATGAAACTTCTAAAAAGCAGGATACAGGCTCGCTTAGAGAAAGTTATGAACCAAAGGTTGTTCGACTGACAAAAAAACAGCTAGCGATTATAGTTCGTCAACAATCTGAACTTTCCATGGCAAAAAGGCTAAAGCAAAGTGAATTGCCAAACGCCCGAATTGTGTTGGAGGCATAACTTTGGATATCAAAAACACGCTGCTTTGTTGGCACTCAAAAAGAGCTGGGGTTGAGGTATTAGATGAAGCGTTAAAGCGGCTTAAGAATCGTAAAGTTTATATTGGCAAAGTAATTGTGCTTACTCAGTCAGCTGGAGATAGCAGTCTGTACAAAGAGCATGAATTTGGCGATATACAGATTACCTTTCGAACTGTAGCTATCGAGAACCCAGCTGATCACAACGAAATTTATCACGCAATAGAATCTGAGATGATTCCAGAACTAAAGCTTGAACAGCATCTTCATATTAATGTATCGCCGGGAACTCCGGCGATGCATGCGGTTTGGTTGATTCTTCATGCTCGAGGGTATTTTCCACGGGAAACAATCCTCTGGTCATCACAATATAACCCTGATACCAAAAGAACTAGCATTGCCAAAGTTGATTTCAGTGTAAACACGTATCTGGCAGAGATCTCTGCTATTTCAAGTTCAGAGGGTGGTTACGCCCTTTACGATTTAGACCCTAAATCAAAAGCAAGGCAGGATGCATTACAAACGTTAAAGCAGTTCTCTTGCGTTCCCAAAGCTCCGTTACTTGTACTCGGTGAACGTGGTACTGGGAAAACGAGGTTAATTGAAACCGTTGTCGGTAAGGTGAAGCAAAAGCAGGTAGTTACGCTTGCATGTGGAGGGTTAGACTCTCAAGTAGTTGATAGCATGTTGTTTGGTCACGTAAAAGGTGCGTTCACTGGGGCGGAAAAGGATCGCAATGGGCTTTTGAAAGAAGCAAATGGAAAAGTATTGTTCTTGGATGAGATACAAGATTTACCCACTTCGGTTCAACGAAAGCTGGTTCGAGTGCTTCAAGATAACCATCACCGCTTTCGCCCTGTTGGAAGTGACACTGAGGAAGCATCTGACTTCGAGCTGGTTTGCGCGAGTAATAAATCACTTGAGCAATTGGCAACGATACTCGATGCTGATTTCTTTGATCGTGTAACCATGCTCACAATAACAATACCTCCACTTCGTTCATGCAGAGAAGATATTTTGTCTGATTGGCAAAGAATCTGGGATGAAGTTAATGTTAACCCCAATCTGCCTGCGGAAGCTCCTGTATCACATGAATTAATCCAGTTTTTTAACTCGGGATATTTATCTGGTAACTTACGTGACCTAAAAAAGCTGGCATACATGTCTTGTGCGTTTTTAAGTTCCCAAACTACAGAGTCGGCAATCTCTAGCTCATTAGCTTCGCTAGGCGAGCCTGTTATCAAGGAGGATAGCCCTGACACAAAGTTTGCATTTGGTGATTTATCCAAGACAACTAAGGATGAGTTAACGAAAGTGTTTCATAAGGAATTTGCAACAGCTGCCAAAAAGCAATTCGGTACATGGGTTAAAGCCGCAGAAGCATTGAAGGTGGATCAAAAAACTTTGCAAAAGTATATGAGAGACAATTAAGTTATTTTAGTGTGTGATTGTTTTCATTAAGGTTTGGTGTTGGGGCTGCTTAGCAAGACGACAAATTCTTCAATCTATCTAACCTAGTCCACATAGGACAACTGCATAGACTGGAGCCTCGATTTACATTAACGAGGACCTCTCATGCGAAAACTATCTCCGATCATTCTGGCCCTTGCACTGTCTCCTTTGGTTCAAGCTGAATCTGTCTCTGAAGTGTCGCCCGTTGGCAAAATTGACGGCATGGTTTCTTTACCTGTCACGGGTATGAAAGCGGTTGAAAGCAATGGCCGTATTGTTTTCATGTCAGACAGTGGCCGGTTCGTCATTGATGGCACGCTCTATGATGCCTGGTCTAAAAAACCGCTTAACAGTCTTGAAGAAATTCGTGAAGCGGGGAACACGCTGGATTTAAGTCGTCTTGGCTTAAAAATGGATGATTTGAACCCACTGACGCTGGGCGAAGGTAAAAAGAAGGTGGTGGTCTTTGTTGACCCACGATGCCCGCACTGCCATGAGCTTTTGAAACAAGCTTTACCGCTAACCAAAGAATACACCTTCCAAATACTCCCTGTGCCAGTGCTTGGTCCTGATTCAGAGCGTCAGGTTCGCCAGCTTGGCTGTGCGCGTGACAAGAAAGCGGCCACCGATGCATTGCTGAATGGCCGGATTGGTAACCTAGAACAGGATGATGCCTGCAACTTAGAACCAATGCAGCGTACTTTGGTGACGGCTCAAATCCTGGGCATTCAAGGTGTGCCTTTCATTGTCGCCAATGATGGTCGCATCAGCCGAGGTCGTCCTTATGACCTTTCTGCTTGGTTGGAGGGGCGTTAATGAAAGCCTCTTTGTATTCAGGGCAACGAGCTTCTGAGCTATTGCCTGTGTTGGCCTATTCCGACGATGAGCAACTGTTTTTCATGGAAGACCAAAGTGTTGGCTTTGGTTTTCTATGCGACCCCTTGCCCGGTGGTGATGAGTCTGTTGCAGACAGGGTTAATGTTCTACTCAACAACGACTGGCCAAAAGACACGTTGCTGCAATTTGGCCTGTACGCCTCGCCTGATATTCAAACCGACCTTCAGCGCATGATGGGCTTAAGGCATCGTCAATCCGATCCATTGCTCAGGGCGTCGATACGCAAACGTGCGGATTTTCTCGATGGGGGCACGGTTCAACCGATAGAAGAATCGACCCAGACTCAGGTACGCAACTTTCAACTGATCGTCACCTGCAAATTGCCTTTGGAAAGTCCTATACCAACGGAGCGAGAGTTGAGTCGAGCATCCGCGCTTCGGGCTTCTTTCTCGCAAGCGCTAGCGACAGTTGGTTTTCGCGTCACTGAGATGACTGACCGAAATTGGCTCGCGGCATTAAGTGCGCAGCTTAACTGGGGAAAAGATGCTTCTTGGCGCAATCCATCACCGATTCGAAGTGAGGCAGATAAACCACTTCGGGAGCAAGTGTTGGATTATGACCGGGCTATCAAAGTGGATAGCCAAGGTCTGATGCTGGGCGCTTACCGAGTCAAAACCCTATCGTTTAAGCGCCTGCCTGAGCGTATCTGGTTTGGTCATGCTGCAAGTTATGCTGGCGACATGATGACGGGTAGTCGCGGTTTACGTGGGAGCTTTTTATTTAATATTACCATTCACTTTCCCCAAGCCGAGACAATTCGTTCACGGTTAGAAACAAAACGACAATGGGCAGTCAATCAGGCCTATGGCCCTATGCTCAAGTTTGTGCCGGTACTTGCAGCCAAGAAAAAGGGGTTTGATGTTCTTTTTGAGGCCTTGCAAGAAGGTGATCGTCCTGTTCGGGCAAATATGACTTTGACGCTGTTTTCACCAACTGAAGAAGCGTCTATCAGTTCTGTTTCAAATGCTCGAACCTATTTCAAAGAACTCGGATTTGAGTTGATGGAAGACAGGTACTTCTGCTTGCCCATTTTTCTTAATGCTTTGCCATTTGGTGCTGACCGCCAGGCGATGAACGACTTGTTTCGATTCAAGACCATGGCGACACGGCATGTGATCCCTCTGTTGCCTTTGTTTGCTGACTGGAAAGGCACTGGTACCCCAGTGATTAACTTCATTTCTCGTAACGGACAAATCATGAGTGTATCGCTTTATGACTCGGGCAGTAATTACAACTGTTGCATTGCGGCACAATCGGGTTCAGGTAAGTCATTTCTAGTGAACGAAATCATCTCCTCCTACCTATCAGAAGGCGGGCAATGCTGGGTTATTGACGTTGGCCGTTCTTATGAAAAGCTGTGTGAAGTTTATGACGGTGAGTTCTTACAGTTTGGGCGGGACAGTGGCATTTGCTTAAATCCGTTTGAAATCGTTGAGGATTATGACGAAGAAGCGGATGTAGTGGTTGGGTTATTGGCTGCAATGGCCGCACCTACACAATCATTAACTGATTTTCAGATGGCGAATCTAAAACGTCAGACACGTGAATTGTGGGAGATAAAAGGTCGTGAGATGTTGGTTGATGATGTGGCAGAGGCCTTGAAAAATCACGAAGACCGGCGGGTGCAAGACGTGGGCGAGCAGCTCTATCCATTTACGACACAGGGCGAATATGGACGCTTTTTTAATGGTCACAATAATATTCGCTTCAAAAATCGTTTCACTGTTCTGGAGTTAGAAGAATTAAAGGGACGTAAACACCTGCAACAAGTAGTGTTACTTCAACTTATCTACCAAATTCAACAAGAAATGTATTTAGGTGAGCGTGATCGGCGAAAAATAGTGTTTATTGATGAAGCCTGGGATCTGCTCACTCAAGGTGATGTGGGTAAGTTTATAGAAACTGGTTACCGTCGATTCCGAAAGTATGGCGGTAGCGCTGTAACAGTGACTCAGTCAGTCAACGATTTGTACGACAGCCCAACGGGTAAAGCCATCGCTGAAAACTCAGCCAATATGTACCTGCTTGGGCAAAAAGCCGAAACCATTAACGCGCTCAAAAAAGAAGGCCGCTTGCCATTAGGAGAAGGCGGTTATGAGTACATGAAAACGGTTCATACCGTCACTGGTGTCTATTCCGAAATTTTCTTTATTACCGAAATGGGTACCGGGATTGGTCGCCTCATCGTCGATCCTTTTCATAAACTGTTGTACTCGTCCCGTGCAGAAGATGTAAACGCGATTAAGCAGTTAACGCGCAAAGGCCTTTCTGTTGCTGATGCCATCTCTCAGTTGTTGAAGGAGCGAGGCTATGAATAAGTCCACGCTTTGGCCATTTATGGCCTCTATTACTTTGTCTATTGCTGGTAGCGGTTTAATGACAAGCTGGCTCTTAATGAAAACACTCGACCCCATCCACAACCAGTTGGCGTTAAGTACGCCTATTGCGGTCGTGGATTTTGGGGAGGCGGTGTTGTCACTGGGCCCCAATGCCAGCGAACAAGACATCGAATCCAGGTTGCTTCAGACCAATCAGCAAATTGAAAAGCTAAAAGCAGCCGGTTATATCGTGCTGGATGCCCAAGCGGTAGTTGGTGCTGATGATTCCGTATTTGTACCAGTAGGCTCAAAGGAGGTGTCTCATGCAGATACTCCGTAAAAGAATGCCTTGGCGGCCATATCTCATACGGTTGACCATTCTTGCGTTAATCATGGCCTTGGTAGGCACCTACACCATGATGCGCTACCGAATAGGTATTGATACCCAGCAAGAGCGTTGCCTGCCTGATACCACGGTGTATCTGATTGACTTATGGAATAAAGAACCCGTTAAGGATGGTTTGTATGCCTTCCACTCAAAAGGACTCGCTCCGTTATATAACGATGGTACTCGTATGCTGAAGCGTCTAACAGGGATGCCTGGGGATGAAGTCAATGTGACTCCTGAGTATGTGCTGGTGAACGGTACTGAAGTCTCAACCGGCATGGCATTAGCCCAGCGTCTTGGTGTGGCGGAATTACAATTTAGCCGCTCATTGACGCTACAAGAAAACGAGTATTGGTTTTCCGGTGAGGCAGCAACGAGTTTCGATTCCCGTTATTGGAATGCCGTTAAGCGCGAGCAGATTGTCGGTCGCGCTTTGCCGCTTTGGTAGGAGATGGATGATGAGAAGACTATGCCTCTTATTTTTGTTGGTTGCGCCATTGGCTTGGGTTCAAGTGTCCTGGACACAAGAGCCTTATCCGTTGTCTGACGAGGACAAAAAGATCGTCGAAATGAGCCGCAACATTTTACAAAGTGCTGCGGATGGTTCATCTGAATTTATCGAGCCTTTTGCACCGGTTGAACAACCTGCGTCGTTCAAACACAGCGATGAATGGTTGATATTTGCGTCGTCCTCATTGGGGGATTCGTCACTGCAACAGCTCTTTAAAGAGGCCAGTGCTTCCGGCGCTATTGTGTTATTTCGGGGCATTCCTGAAGGCAAGACCTTGGGGGCGGCTATCCGTGATTGGCATGCGCTGATGAAAGGGCTTGATCCCGTTCCTCAGGTTCGAATCGATCCGAAAGCTTTTGTGCACTGGCGGGTGGCTAGCGTGCCTGCCATTTTCCACATAGAAGATGACAAGGTGACTGGAAGTGCACTAGGGATCTACAGCAAGGACTGGTTGCAGCGCCAAATTGAAACTGGCAATACAGGTTCATTGGGTCAACGCGGTCCGATTCACTCCATTTTAGAACCGGATTTGATGCAAGTTGCGATGCAGCGTTTACAGTCGATTGACTTGGGCGCGTTAAAGAAAAAAGCCATTGAGCGTTTCTGGTCTCGCCAAACATTTACTGACTTACCCAAAGCCACGCAGTATCGGACAAGAATGGTTGATCCAACCATCGTCATGCAGCGGCCACTATTGGATGCCAATGGTCGAACATTGATCCCAACAGGAACGCATATTAACCCGCTAAAAGTCTTACCATTTACTCAACAACTTGTAGTGTTTAATGCGTCGAACGCTGAAGAAGTGAACGCAGTTGCGCATTGGCTTGAGAAGCAAGATAGGACACTGCGCCGCATTACGCTTATCACCACGGAACTTGACCGTACTCAAGGTTGGAATAGCCTCAATGCGATAGAAAAGACATTGGACAGTCCGGTTTATCTTCTCAATGCCTCGCTAAAGCAGCGCTTTGATTTGCAAGTCACCCCATCGTTTGTTCAAGCAAAGGGGCTCGCGTTTGAAATAGAAGAAATTCCAGCAAAGGAGCTTGTTCATGAAAAAGCTCAATAATACGTATCGTCTGTTGCGGACTCTCGTTGTCATGTTTGTCCTGGGCGCATCTATTTCTGCTAAAGCCGAACTGACCTGCCCAGACGCGGGTTTATTGTCCGGTAAGTTGCTGACGGATGTTTGCTGGTCATGCATTTTTCCTATCCGGGTTGCCGGTCTTCCACTTGGCTCTGGCAGTGTCCCAAGCGGCGCATCAAACAAGTCGTTTTGCTTATGTGAAGACAACTTAGGTGTGCCAAGGCCAGGTATTGTTACCAGCATGTGGGAGCCAG
This sequence comes from Marinomonas pollencensis, assembly GCF_003387375.1. Classification (GTDB taxonomy): domain Bacteria; phylum Pseudomonadota; class Gammaproteobacteria; order Pseudomonadales; family Marinomonadaceae; genus Marinomonas; species Marinomonas pollencensis. The sequence continues at coordinate 121,417 of NZ_QUNG01000002.1, forward strand.
CGCGTCTGATTGAACTGGTCAGAACGCCGGGTTGTTCGCCTTCCCTGGGAGGGATTCGTTTACCGTTAGGTGATAGACGACTGCAAGGTGGTCATGGCGAGGGTGAATACGACACCGGTGATCTCGCTTTCTACCATTACCATTATTACGCCTTTCCGCTTTTGGTCATGCTCGATTTGTTCATGGATGGCAATTGCAATGCCGATGGTTACATGGACTTTGACTTGATGTATTTGTCCGAATTGGACCCAACATGGCTGAACGATGAACTGGCCTTTTTTACTCAGCCTGAAGCTGCTGCCGTTGCCAATCCATTGGCTATTTCGGCTTGTACCGCTGACGCTGCTTCATCAACGCTTGGTAAACCCATCGACCAGTTGTTTTGGTGTGCTGGCAGTTGGGGGCATCTCTACCCGTTATCTGGCCACACCTTAGCCTTTGGCTCATTAGCAGAAAACACCAGCCATTTAGCGGCGCGTGCAATCGCGGCTCAACACAGGCGTGGTCTTGCAAGGCGAACAATGGGGAACAGTGCGCTATGCCGACCTGTTATCGAACCCATGCTACCGAAATCCCAATACAAGATGAGTATGTTCTTCCCTGTACCAGAAACTGAAAGTGCGCATGTCATCGGTGAAAGCACCATGAAATGGGGAGAGTGGCGAACGATCCCCGGTGCCGGTGAAGATGCGCTCTACATTTTGTGGCGCTGGCAAGACTGCTGTAACTCGGGAGGTTAACCATGAAACCAACACTTTTTACCCGAGTTTTAGCGGGTGTTTTATCAATCACTATGGCGTGCTTGCCCTTACATGGTGTGGCCGCTGATGTGCAGCGCCAATCCGGCTTAAGCGGACAACAAGAAGGTAAGCAATTGCTGCAAAACTGGGCGATGCCCGCACTCAATGGCAATACGTTGTCGGTGCCGAATGGCAGTGGTAATGAGACGATTAACTTGCAAGAGCTTTTCCCTGGTATGGATCAGGGCTCATTGGATGTCTTAACGGGCGTTTATGGCTCTGATGCCAGTATGAATCAATTGGGGACGCAGCGCCAAGAGAGCATGGCATCCGAAAATGGCGCTACGGGTGAGGCGTTTCGCTCGCTCCAGCAAATCAAAGACAGGTCTCGGCCAGATATGGTCAATGATCCGCTTTGGGCATTAACCGATGCGGTTCAAACTGACCCAAATCTATTAACGCAAAGCTTCCCAGGCTGTGAGTCTCAAGGTGAAGGCAGCCCAAACTACCAGCAATGTGACAGGCTCAATACAGCGGTTAACAGCTGCACTATCACTCACGATTACACGGCAGGCATTATTGAGCATGTTTCAGGACCGATGAACCTTCGCTCTTGTGGTGAGGGGTGTCTTGAAGTTTGGATAGGACGAATTGGCGACAACTACTGGAGTGGTCGTTGTAAAGTGTTCGAACAGGCCATCACACTCAAAGTCGTCAACCCCGATGCGATTACCTCAGCCGTTCTTGAGTACGCAAAATGGGATGACTACATGCAAGTGTGGCTTGGCGATCAGAAAGTCTGGTCTGGGCCGAACAATAACTTTCCACCAGAAACGGCAGGTCGCTGCGAGCTTAGTACCAGTTGGGAACGCAATCCTAATACTGACCTCACCGCCAAGCTAAAAGCGGTAGAGCCCGGTTTAGAAGTGCCAGTCAAAATTCGCGTATCGGTAACGGGTAGTGGTGAGGGCTATGCACGCATCAAGGTGCGCTTTGATCCAACCAAGGTGGTGATGAATGATAGTTGGTCACCACAGTCCTGTATCGAACAAGCAGCGGATATCCCGACGAAGTTTTCAGACTACAGCATTCAATGCACGGATCAGCCGTCTTCAACCAACGGATGTACGGTGGTCAATGGTGTTTCAGTTTGTGAATCCTACTTTGCCCCAAGCCCAGTGGCTGGCATATCGCCTTTGTGTCGGCGTGTACAAGTCAGTGTGGATGATGAAAGCTATAAGGGGATTGAAAATCAGGCCTGCCAAGTGCTTGAAGCGAATCCTTCCTGTGGATTCATATCGTCAGAATGTGCCGAGACCAATGATAAAGGTGGATGCATTCGTTTTATCGATACCTATGACTGTGGATTGCAAACCAGCGATCCAAAGTGTGTGGTATCCAACCTTATGCCAAGTAGTTTTGAGGCCTGTGAGCCTACTCAGACGATTACGCCATTTACTGAAACCAAGCATGTACCGGATTACCAGGTGTGCGAGAAGATCAGCACGCTTACTCAGTGTCAGTTAGAGCGACGTGTATCTGCTGAAACCCATCAACAAAGCTGGTCCATTGAGCGTGGTTGCTTTAGCTCTGAAACCATCAGTTTTGTTCCACAGCACAGCAGTACTATGCAAACTGGAAACGCGACGCTGAGAGTTTTTGATAATCAAAATACTGAGATAAAAATCACCGAGTCGCCAACTAAGGCAAATGGTTGGAAAACGACACTCTCATTGACGGGCAACAAGGAGACGGTGACTGAGACGAAGTCATCCATTAAATACCCTGAAATGACGTGTCCAAAAGGAACTTTGGTTGGTTCATTGTGTAAGGTCGTTAATGGGTCGATTATTTCGTGGCATGAACCTCAGGAAGTCACTCGTTCCAGATGTGAGTCTGGCTGGAACAAAGTCGATTTCGATACTTGCAGCCGAGAAGTTCAGAAGTGTTTGGCTCCTGCGAAACTGAGCGCTTCCTTGACCTTCTCCGGCAAGTTCTTAGAGCAAGACATTGTTCATCAATCAAGTGATCCGAGCATAGACCAATGCTTGATGCAAACGGATCAGTTTACTGCGGTGCAGTGGCAGTGTTTGGATACGGGCACAAAACGAATCGACGGGTTAACGGTTGGTAGTGGCGAGTTGGCCAATCTTGGGAGCCTTTATCCAGCGGTTGTTTCGTCTCCTGCTCATTTAACCAGTCGCGGCAGCTCTGATGGACTGGGACTCTCATGCTGGAGGGCAAGAGCAACCTACAATGCTTCGACTGCTCATCCAGAGTTCAACATGGGCAGCTCAGATAGCTGGGTAGATGCCAATGGTAATACACAAACCATCGTTAATAACGGACAAAACACGACCACCAATACGTGTGCCGCGCTAGAGCAAAACCCGGCCTGCCAGTATGTCAGAACCGAATGCACTGAAGGCGGGGCTGGTCATGAAGGCTTCTGCTATATCCAAAGTCTGGTGTATGACTGCGGACAAAGCGTTGAAGTGCAAAATGCACGAATGGAAACTCAATACAACTGTGAGGGGCCAGTTCGCTGTATGGGCACAGATTGTTTAGAGCCAGAGTCAATCAAGCAGGCTAACTTTGCAGAGGCCGCTGCGATGCTTAATGCGGCGCAGTTTATGACCAATGATATGTCATGCACAGGCGCTGATGGCCAAGATAACGTCGAGTGTACGGTCTTTAAAGGGAATGCTGGCCAGTGCAAAAAAGCCGTTGGCGGCATAGTAGATTGCTGTGAAAAGCCAAGTGGCGTGTCGTTATCGGATTACATCACGATGATAGTGGCGGTCAACAAGCTTGATACGGCAGTCATGGCCATGAATCCGTCGTCGGCAATCTATGGTTCGTGGAATACGCTCAGGGAACCGATCACTAGTACCTGGAGTGCGGTCAAAGAGCCCTTTGTGTCTGCATGGGACTCTCTTATGGGGGCTGGGCCATCAACGGCTGCTGGCGCGGGAGCGGAGCAAGCTGCGACTGGCTTCATGCAGGTGTTGACCAACAAAACGGCTGAGTGGGTAGGCTCTACCTTTGGTTCGGGGGCGCAATCGGCACTGTTTAGCAACGTTGGTGGCGCGGTTGGAGCCGATGGTGTCGTTTCGGGTGGTAACTTTGCGCTGGGTGGCGCTGCGGGCGCGGTTCTGAGTACGGTTATGACGGCCTACATGATTTATTCAGTCACCATGATCCTCATTCAGCTTATCTGGAAATGTGAGCAGAGTGAGTTTGAGATGAACGCTAAGCGGGTATTGAAGAGTTGCCACTATGTGGGCTCTTACTGCAAGTCTAAGTTCTTAGGTGCATGTGTTGAGAAACGGCAATCATATTGCTGCTTTACTTCGCCGCTTTCACGGATCATTCAAGAGCAAGTGCGTCCGCAATTGGGCCTTGGCTGGGGCAGTGCGAAATCTCCAAACTGTGAAGGATTGACCGCGAGTCAGTTAAACCAGGTGGATTGGAGCCAAGTCAATCTGGATGAATGGATAGGTATTTTATCGATAACTGGCAACCTACCTGAAATACCGTCACTGGATCTCGAAAGACTCACTGGCTCAGGAAGTACGCTAAACGTTGATGGAAACCGTCAAAGTGCCGCAGACAGAGCTATTGAAAGGCTAAACGGAATGGATGCTCAGAAACTGCGTCAGGAGGCTACGGAAGAAATTTCGGGAAATAAATGAGCGTTGTACCAGAGGTAGTTAGGGCTAAACTTTGGCTCAAACGGCTTTTCTTTAATATTCCAAATTGGTTGCTTTAATGCGGTTTTCCGCTATAAAGTAACCATTTTTGTACTTTGTGATTGCAGATCGAACATACTTCAGCTAACTCGGTTTTGCCCCATTATGAGTTTCAGGTACAGCAAGGCCCATAACTAAATCTAATGCTAAGTAACAAAAATTATCTGAATGTTAATAAATCCACTGGCTCTGCTACGTTCGCTAGGGCTGTCGATTTTCCTTTTCCATTATTTGTTGGGCAATCTCAATCATGCTGTTACTTACGATATCAGGCATCAAATAATATGAGTTATAGGGTGCACCAGAACGATTAATATAAGCCGCTTTTAAACCGGCACTAAGTGCACCGTGGGTATCCCAATCATGGGTTGCAACAAGTCGTGCTTGAGAGGGGGCAATTTGTAGTTGTTGCAGTGCAAATAGATAAGCAGATTTGGATGGTTTAAACGTGTTGGCCTGCTCAACCGAAATGGTGTCGTCAAAATAATCCTTTAATCCTGCGAAAGACAACTGCGAGTTGAGAAGTTTAGTCGAAGAGTTTGATAGCGCCACTAACCTAAAGCCAGACAGTTTTAGCATATCCATCGCCGGTTTAACATCTTCATGAGCAGGTAATGCCGCAAGCGTGCTCAAAATATCTTGGTAGCCTTCATCTGAAATGGATTTATCTAGGCGACCAGCAAGAGCCTTTAATGCCGTCAATGCAAGGCTTTTGAAATCACTATGGACCGTGGTAACTAGGCATACTGTTGATGAATGTAATAGCATAGAAAACCAAGTGGTCATATAGTCTTCGCTGCCAAAGTAATGATTAAACTTTGGCTTAAGCCGATTTAAGTCGAGTACGGTCTCATTGATATCGAATAAAATAGTTTGTACTGGCATAACATTTTCCTAGCAATTATGGAGTAGCTCTTAGTTACCTGACCTCAGTCGCTCAATGAATTTAGGTAAATGGGTAATGGGTGAAAGTATCGTCTATCTTGGCGTTGAGTAGCGCTTTATCATTGTTCAATTTAGCGAAGGTACGCAAGCCTGTTATTTGAATTTGCACGTGACTCGCTAAGTCTTCAGCGTCTTTTGTTTGATCAATTAGGCCTAGTGCTTGAGCTTCTTTAATCAACACCACGAATTCACGAGAAATTTCAGCAAGATGATCTTTAGTCACCTCAATTAAATCTTGATTCTCCGAGGTTAATTCCCCCATCGTTTTTGCTAGCATGCACACCCCGTTTGGAGCATCGGTTTGAGTATCGATAACCTGTGCTTTAACAAATGCCTTTATGGCGTTAACTGGCGTGTCGCATTCTTCTTTTAAAGCTTCTAATTGCGCAAGCCCCATATCGGTATAGTTGCGAAGTGTCTCTTTAAACAAGCCCTCTTTACTGCCAAAGGCTGAATAAATACTCCCCGGCCGCATATCGATCTCGTCTTGTAGATTGCGCATTGAGGTGGCATGAAAGCCTTTCTTCCAATAAAGGTTAGTGGCTTTGTTCACCACTTCTCGCCGATCAAATTTTGCTGTCTTTGCCATAGCTTTACTTAGTAATCAATTATATGAACAGTCGTTCAATTATAACTATGGAGGTTACGTAGGTAAAGAGAGTATGTTCAGTTCAATGACAGTACGGTTAAAGAAGAAAAAATTAAACTTAATAAAATCATAAGCATAATCGCCAATTAGCAATTTTGAACGATCGCTCAAATAAATGCTTGAACGATCGTTCAGGTTTAAGTATAGTTCTCCTCATCGACAGGGAATACAGCTTCCCACAATGGGGATAACAATAGATGTCCCTTTATCTTAAAAAGATTGGAGTATACAAAATGAGCAAATTTACCTTTCACACAGTAGAAACAGCACCAGAAAAAAGTAAACCAATGTTAGAAGGCGCGGTTAAGCAAATGGGCGCTGTACCGGGTTTATATGCTGTCATGGCTGAGTCTCCTGAAACCTTGAAAGCGTACCAACAGCTTCACCAGTTATTCATGAGCACTTCATTTGATGCCGAAGAGTTAACGGTAGTGTGGCAAACCATCAATGTTGAGCACGAATGTACTTTCTGCGTACCTGCACATACGGCAATTGCACACTCTATGAAAGTCGATCCTGCATTAACCGAAGCACTGCGTAACGAAGAAGCCATGCCAACAGCAAAACTTCAGGCATTGCATGACTTTACCTTAGCAATGGTGCGTGAGCGCGGTAACGTGTCTGACCAACAAATGGACACCTTTTTTGCCGCAGGTTACGGCCAGCAGCAAGTGCTTGAGATTATCCTAGGTCTATCGCAAAAGGTGATCAGCAACTACACCAACCACGTAGCCAAAACACCTGCTGGCCCAATGTTTGAAAAATTTGCTTGGTCTAAAAAAGCATAATCAATTCGGTATCTCAGCTTAATTTAAATCTGGCTTAGCCAGTGGAGTATTTATATGTCTTTTAACTTTAAACAAAAATATGGCGGTTGGGCATTGGTCACAGGTGCTACCTCTGGGATCGGCGAACAAATGGCGCAACAGTTAGCCGAAGACGGCATGAATATTGTTTTGGTGGCTCGTCGCGAACAAGAGTTAAAGGAATATGCTCAAACACTAGCAAGTCAGTATTCGGTTGAGACAGACGTGATTGTGGCGGATCTGTCGACGCAAGATGGTGTTGATAAGATCAAAGCTACTGAACATGACATTGGATTAATTGCTTTGTCTGCTGGTCTTGAAACCAATGGTGCTTTTGAAAAGTTGGATTTAGATGCCGAGCGTCGCTTGTTGCATGTGAATGTGAATTCGGTGATGGAGTTAAGCCACCACTTTAGTAACACCATGATCGCTCGAGGAAAAGGCGGTATTTTGTTGGTTGCGAGTATGTTTGGCCAAATGGCATCCCCTTATTTTTCAACCTATGCTGGCTCTAAATCGTTTGTGATTAATTTTGGTCAATCGCTTTATGCAGAACTTAAATCTAAGGGGGTTGATGTGAGTGTCTTGTCACCGGGGTTAACCAAAACACCGATGGCGGTGAGCACTGGCGTAAACTGGAAAAAAGTCCCTATGGCAGCAAGAGCGCCAGAGAAAGTGGCAAAAGTTGGTTTGCAAGGTGTTGGTAAACGTGTACTGACCGTACCGGGCCTGCGTAACAACATCATGGCATTTATGGCGGATTTAACGCCCCGTAAGATAATGGCACTTTCAATGCAAAAAATCTTGAACGGTGCACTGGATGCTAAGCGCCTATAAACCTGTTAAATCTTAAGTTTTAAAGGCTTGCGTGTTGCAAGCTTTTTTTATTGGAATTGAATGATGAACAATAGAATAAAACTCGACATTATTTCTGATGTAGTTTGCCCTTGGTGTATTGTAGGTTATAAGCACCTTGAAACTGCCATCGAAGAATTAGGCATCAAAGATCGAATAGATATTGAATGGCAGCCCTTTGAATTGAATCCTGATATGACTGAAAAAGGTGAAAACCTTCGTGATCACGTAGCCCGCAAGTATGGGTCATCACGTGAAGATAGCGACAGAGCACGTGAAAACATAACGAAACAGGGGGCGCAATACGGTTTTAAGTTTGATTACTTTGAAGATATGAAAATGGTCAACACGCTTAATGCCCACGTGTTATTAGATCATGCCAAACCATTGGGTTTGCAACATCAGCTAAAAATGCGCCTATTTTCAGCATTTTTTACTGAGCACAAAGATGTATCTAACCGTGAAGTCTTGCTTAATGAGGCAGAAGCGGTAGGTATTGAGAGAAAGCCCGCTGAGCTTGCTTTGGATAATCCACAGCTCAAACGTGAGATCCAAGAAATTGAATCTCAGTGGCACCAAATGGGCATCAGTGGTGTACCAACAGTAGTATTTAACCGAGAGAGTGCACTTACCGGTGCTCACCCTCAAGAGTCTTTCAAACAAGCTTTGCAACAGCTAGTGGCTGAGAATGGTAGAGCAGATGATTGATATCTATATTTCGTTAGTGGCGGCATTGAGCACTATAGCAGGAGCGTTCAGTTACTTCTCCAAAGTGAAAAATCGTCAAACACCGAAGATGCCCCTGCTTTTTATTATGAGCCTTATTGTTGGGTCAGTATTCGGTGTAGCAGCTTTATATGTAACGGCTCAATCCCCGTCTTGGAGCACGATTGTGGTCATATTGCTCGCAACTATGCCTGTCATGATGAGTGCGGTGTTCTATAAAACCTTTAAAGAGTCAAAATCACCCCTTGGAGATATTCAAGTTCAGGTCGGAGATAAGGTGTTACCTTTTGCTGCAACAAGGGAAAATGGTAGTGAATTTACCCATGAGGAACTAAAAGGCCAGCGTATATTGTTGAAGTTTTTTAGAGGCTCTTGGTGCCCATATTGCAGTATGGAGCTTAAAATGTTTGAGGAAATGAAGCCTATCTTTGACCGTTTTAATGTCAAAATTGTGGCTTTATCTAACGATGAAGTCGCTGCTGCTCAGAAACATCAACAACGTGACCACTTAACCCACGAAATTCTGTCTGATCCCGACTTGAAGGTGATAAAAAAGTATGGTGTAGAACATCATAAAGCACTCGGTGGTGATGGCGTATCAAGTATGACTTTATTTGGGTTACCCTTTCCGACCAAAATGAAGTACAAACCCATGGCGATACCCACATCTATCTTAATCGATGAGTATGGTGTCATACAGTGGATTGACCAAGCGGAAGATGTTCGGTTGCGGGCGAGTGAAGAGAAGTTACTGGCTGCCCTTAACGCCTCTTTTGCTAATTAACTGAACATATCTTGCCACAATGACTCCGCATTGTGGCTCATGCTATCAAAGATGAGATCTCTAAATGCGACCACGCGTGAGGCGATCATCTTTCTATCTGTCCATACCAAATACGCTGTGCCTTTTGGGCACTCAACGCCGGGTAATACCGGCTCCAGTTTATCCTGTGAAGCTAGGTGCTCTAGTGCCACTTTTGGCATCAAACAAATCCCCGCACCGCCTATCGCTGCTTGAATATTCAACCTTAAGCTATTAATCGAGTATTTGGGTTTTATTGGTATTTTGATTGTCTCAAGGTTCTCTTTTAGTAACCAGTAAGGGAAATTGTTACCGGCCAATACATTGTGTTCGAGTAAATCTCTCGCCCTTTCTGGCTTACCTCTTTGGGCTAAATAGCTTTTTGAAGCAGCTAATGCCAATTCAGTTTCAAATAGTTTACGTTGTACCAAGTGAGAGTCTGTCGCTGACATAGTGACAATTGCTAAATCGATTTGTTCAGAAATGAACGCTTCAGCATCGGATGCAAAATGGACATGAATATTCACTTTAGGGTGCAGGGTCATAAACTCCAAAGCAAGCTTTTGTAAGAAAAAATCAGCAAAGGGTTCTGGGCACGATATATGAATATCTCCAGTGAGTACTCCTTGAGCATTTGAAAGGCTTAGCCATTGTTGGTCAAGTCCATGAAACAAGCTTGAGAACTTGTTATATATCTCTTCACCAGCATTGGTCAGCTGGAATTTTTTGGAATCCCGGTGAAGCAGTTTCTCATTGAGCTGCCCTTCCAAATTCGACACCGAACGCGACACGGTAGGGGCTGAGGTGTTGGCTTTTACACTCGCTGCTGCAAAGCCTCCACATTCAACAGAGAGGCAGAACCAATAGAGGTTTGTCATGTTTTTTGTACTGATCATCGCGATTACTCTCTTAACCAAGAGTACATAAATGTACTTTTAAAAAACACTATTGTCTATTTTTGAATTCATTGTATCTGCGTATACTTCCCTTATCGAACGGCCTAACGGCCTAAAAAATACTGGATGAAAATGACAATGAAAAAATTCGACCGCAAATATCAATACCCACTCATGATGTCTATGGTACTGCCAACAATGCTTCTTGGTATGTCAGGCATTATGGCGTTCCGCAATCTTCCTGTAGGCGCTGACTTTTTCTCTGCATGGGGAGGAGCAATTGCTCAAGTTGTGCCTCCAGCGTTATTGCTGCTTGCAGTTGTTGCACCGATTGTGCGCTTGTTTGTCACCAAGGTACTTCTTAAGCCAGAACAAGCTTAACCCAATTGCTTTCTTTAAATTAACGTTACTTTGGAGTACATGATGAACCAACAAATATTATTAGAAGCGACAATGATTGGTACAATGTTTCTCATTACTGCTGGCTATTTTATCCGATCTAAAGAAAGTGCGAGTAAAAAAGCAATAAACTTCGTTACAGCACTACTTGGTGGCTTTATGGTGATGGCAGGAACTGCCAAATTTTTCTTACCCTTCGCTGATATCTTTGCTGCGCAAATTGAGCTAAGTGGTTTGCCGTTCCCTGTTTTGTCAAAGTTTGCAGGGCAAATGGGTGAGATTTTTGCTGGAGCCCTGTTCTTACTTGTTCTGACGGAAGGTAAACTCATCTCATCTAAAGTTGCAGATGTAATCATTAACCTAGCAACGCTACTTACGGTGGTTATTATGAGCGTAGCAGTTTATGTACACCTGTCGCCAAATGTGCCAGCTGAAGTATTACCGTTGCAATCTAAACCACCGGTGCTGACTTTAATTGTGATGCTTGTCGCTTTGGGGTTGTGGTGGAGAAAAAAGAAAGCGTAAATTTGATTGATAGTAATTGTAGGGCTCTTTTCATTGTCTGATACAGAGAACACTAGTCAGTATAAGAGCCGCTACTTAGTTTGGGACGGGTATGTCATAAATTGGTAAATTTGCCTGTGATTAAGGTATTGAACAATACCTCAGTTAATCCGACAACTGCTAAATTAGCAAAACCTATAACTCACTCCTGTCCAAAACTGTGTTACAAAGTCCACAACACCAAATTTTGAAGAGCCCCTTCCAGAGGGGCTGTGTGATGGTGGGAGCCTAGCTGGCTAGTTGGAGGGAGTATCTGTTTCCTCTTCAGTGATATCGTCATCGGTTGAAGGCACCGCTTGCTCAACTTCTGCTTCTTTACCCTTAGCTTGGGCTGATTTTCGTGCTCGAATTTCGATATCAATAATGCGTCGTGCAAGTTTGATAATGCGCTGTTGCCATGCGTAGTTGCCATCAACACGTTGCTTGTTACTAAGCACGCTAGATAACCAGAGTGTGTCCATTGAGATCATCAACGCATCGAGCTTGCGAACTAAGCCGACAAACTGGCCAACCTGAGGCGAGCTAATTTTAGCGTTGAAGGTAATCGGGTCGGTGTAGTCAGGTACTTCATCGATGCCGTTGGACTCCATCAATTTGTCCAAACGAGCTTGTTCGCTGTCTACCGCCTTAGCGCAATCCTCGATCAACTGGCTAATGATTTGTTCCACTTCATCAATTTCGTTCTCATCGCCAATGATGCGCAGGATGACATCGATTCCGTAAAGCGCACTGACCGTCCGTCTAAAAACACGGTCAACGACACGTTGCGCTTGTAAGCTGTTAATTGTGAATGATTGTTCAAAGATGGGTTTTGAGTAATTGGGTTTTGCTTGGGCCATAAGTTTGCTCCTGATATGACAATAATCAGTCCCTAGCCTAATCCTCTGTGAGGTAATGGCCTTTCAGCTAGGTGGAAGAATTGAGCATCTTTCTGACTATCCTGTCTGGATAAGACGGTTACACTGACTATCAAATATTGCTGATCTGCTTCAGTGATATCTGCGCCTGAGAGCATGAGCTCAAAGGAAGCCCGCCGCTGAGTATTCTCAGTGGTACTAAGAGGTAGCTAGCCTCCTTAAACAAATAGCCTGCATGTTTTTACATGCTCAACCATGCGTTCCTTGCGGTTCGCCTTTTCACCACCCAACTGGGGGAGTTTTCCCCAGTAGGGGGTGACTCCTTCACAACCTAATTAAGGAGTCACCAATGGAATATATCTTCGGATTTATTATCCAAGTCGCAGGCATTATGTTGCTTGCAAAACTGAGCTGGTCGCTTTTGCGATTGGTTGCTCGTCAAAGCGTGCGCCCGTTTCGATTTGTACTTACTCAAATCAAGCGATTGCTCACACAAACACCAAAACGTCGTCCAATGGCAGTGCCTAAAGCTCCTGGTATGCCCCGTTTGACATCTGCGTTTTACAAAGAGCCACATCAGTACGACATGGCTTTACTCGAAATACCAACCTATCTGCGCCGTCAGTCTTCTTTGCCCAGCCGGGTAGAAACGACTGTGTGCACAGAGTTCAACTAAGACGAGGAGAACATCATGAAAAACCAAGTAACACTCATAGGCTACGTTGGCTCTGAGCCAGAGACGCGAGCCTATCCATCAGGTGATTTGGTGACCAGCATTTCACTGGCCACTTCTGAGAAATGGCGCGACCGTCAATCCAATGAGCTCAAAGAGCATACGGAATGGCATCGGGTTGTTTTTCGAGATCGTGGTGGATTTAAGTTAGGGCTAAGAGCAAAAGATTTGATCCAAAAAGGAGCGAAGCTTTTTGTTCAAGGTCCTCAGCGCACGCGCTCATGGGAGAAAGATGGTATTAAGCATCGATTGACCGAAGTGGACGCGGACGAGTTTCTGCTTCTTGATAGTGTGAACAAAGCATCTGATCCATCAGCGGCGGATGATGCGGGCCCCCAAACTAATTGGGCACAAACATATCCTGAACCAGATTTTTAACTGAGCAAAAACCCTTTAACCCAGCCGGGAGTACTTTCCCGTCAGGGGCAGACTCCCACTTTGATTGTCGGAGTCCAAAATGGAAAAACCAAAGCTAATCCAACGCTTTGCTGAGCGCTTTAGTGTCGATCCAAACAAACTGTTCGATACCCTAAAAGCAACAGCATTCAAGCAACGTGACGGTAGTGCACCGACCAATGAGCAGATGATGGCGCTCTTGGTGGTTGCAGATCAGTACGGCTTGAACCCTTTCACCAAAGAGATTTTTGCGTTCCCTGATAAACAAGCTGGAATTATTCCAGTGGTAGGTGTCGATGGATGGTCTCGCATCATCAATCAACACGACCAGTTTGATGGCATGGAGTTCAAGACTTCAGAAACCAAAGTCTCACTGGATGGCGCGAAAGAATGCCCGGAATGGATGGAATGCATTATCTATCGGCGCGACCGTTCACACCCAGTCAAAATCACTGAGTACCTGGATGAAGTCTATCGACCGCCTTTTGAAGGTAACGGCAAAAATGGCCCTTACCGTGTGGATGGTCCATGGCAGACGCACACTAAGCGAATGCTAAGGCATAAATCCATGATCCAGTGTTCCCGCATTGCGTTTGGCTTTGTGGGAATTTTCGATCAAGACGAAGCGGAGCGAATTATCGAAGGCCAAGCAACACACGTTGTTGAGCCATCTGTGATTCCACCCGAGCAAGTTGATGATCGAACCCGAGGGCTTGTTTACAAGCTTATCGAGCGGGCGGAAGCTTCAAACGCTTGGAATAGTGCATTGGAATATGCCAATGAACATTTTCAAGGTGTTGAACTGACGTTTGCGAAACAAGAAATATTTAATGCACAGCAACAAGCAGCCAAAGCGCTCACACAGCCTTTAGCTTCTTAGCGCCACGCATTCATTTTACGAACCCTGGCGGGATTATTCTCCCGTCAGGGGGAAGGTCTCGTCTTTTTTTGGAGATCTTCCATGACTAAATCAGCCTCACTTTTTCGCTTGGTATTGGTTGTTGCCCTTGTCGTAGGTTCGATTCAAGCCGGTAAAGCGGCAATTGATTCGGTTCAAGCAAGTGTTGTTCAGCACCAAACAGCGTTAGCACAAGCTGCAAAGTAACCACTTAACCCTGAAGGGGAGTTCTCTCCTTCGGGGGAGTCTCCCCTCAAAGGAGGCAATATGAAGGTTATCGACCTATCACAGCGTACTCCTGCATGGCACCAGTGGCGCAGTGCAGGGGTTACGGCATCTGAAGCCCCAATTATTATGGGGCGTTCACCCTACAAAACACCTTGGCGATTATGGGCAGAAAAAACCGGATTCGTATTACCGGAAGACCTGTCGAATAATCCAAATGTGCTTCGCGGTATAAGGTTGGAGCCTCAAGCAAGGCGAGCATTTGAGAATGCGCATAATGACTTTCTTCTGCCGTTATGTGCAGAAGCCGATCATAACGCAATCTTTCGAGCCAGCTTTGATGGCATCAACGATGCGGGCGAACCCGTTGAACTGAAATGTCCTTGCCAGTCAGTTTTTGAGGATGTGCAAGCTCACCGAGAACAAAGCGAGGCGTACCAGTTGTATTGGGTGCAAGTACAGCATCAAATACTGGTCGCCAATAGCACGCGAGGTTGGTTGGTTTTCTATTTTGAGGATCAACTGATTGAGTTTGAAATACAACGAGACGCGGCGTTCTTAACTGAGTTGCAAGAAACAGCGCTTCAGTTTTGGGAGTTAGTACAGACCAAAAAAGAACCGTCAAAATGCCCTGAGCAAGATTGTTTTGTTCCCAAGGGTGAAGCCCAATACCGTTGGACATCGCTGTCTCGACAGTATTGCTCAGCACATGCCGAAGTGGTCCGACTGGAAAATCACATTAAATCTTTGAAAGAGGAAATGCGAGACGCTCAGTCAAAATTGGTCGCCATGATGGGTAACTACGCTCATGCCGACTATGCTGGGGTCAAACTCAGCCGCTACATGATGGCGGGCACGGTGGACTATAAGCAATTGGCCACCGATAAATTAGGCGAGCTGGATGAACAGGTTTTAGCCGCTTACCGAAAAGCGCCACAAGAGCGGTTGCGTATCAGCACCAATAAGCCAGAACAGCCCGTTGAAACACCAATCAAAATCAGCCTTGAGCAAGAGAACTTGGTTCTGCCAGGTGACTCACCGAGCTCATTTTACTTTTAACGTTCACTTGGAGCCGATGTCGGCTCCTTTCTCATGCGCTTACATCGAGTGCATCAGAAAGCAGTTTCACTCGTAGCCAATGCTGGGTACGAATGATAGAGCGAGCTGAACTCTTACATACACAGCCATACCACAATCTACACACCACCCGACGGGGACTTCATTCCCTGTTGGGGCATGGGGCCTCGTTAAAACTGATGAGGTTTACCATGACTGAACAATCCCCATTTTTGGTTCAAGTGAATCAAGCGTTTAATGTCCCGGCTCCTGATGCTTTCGTTCTGGAAGGATTTAGTGCCGACACTACCCATCCAAACATTCCCGTTCGCAAGGACGAGTATGTTTTTAGAAAAGAAGACTTACGTGACGTCTTGGCGTTCTTGTCTAACCCAGACAGTGACGGTTTGTATATTACAGGCCCCACGGGATGCGGAAAGACCTCGCTAATTTGCCAAGTTGCTTCTCGATTGAATTGGCCTGTTCAGCAAATTACGGCGCACGGTCGATTGGAGTTGTCCGATCTTATCGGTCACCACACGCTGGTTAATGGCAACATGACCTTTGTGTATGGACCACTGGCACTGGCTGTCAAGCATGGCCATTTGCTGATCATTAATGAAATGGATCTTGCTGAGCCTGCTGAACTGGCTGGGCTCAATGACATTTTGGAAGGTGCCCCGTTGGTCATCGCACAAAATGGCGGTGAGATCATCATGCCACATGCCAAGTTTCGTTTTATCGCTACCGGCAACAGTGCGGGCAGCGGTGACCAAACGGGCTTGTATCAAGGCGTGCTTCAACAGAATTTGGCTTTTCTTGATCGCTTTAGAATCATCGAAGCGACCTATGCAGAGCCATCTGTAGAGGAAGCCATTCTGGAGAACGTTGCGCCGGGCTTGCCAGAAGTCTTTCGCCAAAAAATGGTGAAAGTGGCTGGTGACATTCGTCGTCTTTTTATTGGCGGCGCGGATGGCGGTGCTGAGCTTAGTATCACCATGTCCACAAGGACCTTGGTGCGCTGGGCAAAGTTAACACTTGCTTTCAAAGGAGCTCCTAACGCAGTGGAGTATGCTCTGGTTCGGTCTTTGACGGCTCGTGCTGAGTTGGAGCAACGAGAAGCCATTCACCGTATTGCCGCTGATGTCTTCGGTGACCACTGGGAGGATTGATGATGGAAAAGTGCTTTGCTCTTTACCGTTACAGTCATTCTGATGGGACAGCCAAAGAATGGGCTATTTACGTTGGAGCAGATAACCAGGAGGTTGAAGTTCGGTTTGGAAAAGCAGGTCAATTGTCGCAGCAGCGATTGATTGACTCGACTGATCCTAACGCAGAAGCAGACCGAAGAATCAATGAGAAAATCAACAAGGGTTATCGATTTGTTGGACAAGTCGGCATTGATCATCAAGGGCGGCCATTTGAACTATCAAATGCGCTTGATAGCGTCGCGTGCGCCAATAACGTCAGTTGGGAGTTTCGTACTCGCAAGGACGTCAATGGCCAAATCTCGCTGGCGCAAAAAGCGTTGTTCGATATGGCAAAGCTGCTTGAAGCCTATGGCTTGGCTGTTATTGATGATAACCAAGTCAGGATTGGAGAATGGTCATTAGGGTTTTGCAAAAGCGGATTACCTAGTACCAATCAAATTAGCATGGTGTCAGGTGAGGGCGCTGGCATTGTTAACAATGATGATGGCCCGTGGCCATTATTGCTGTTAATGGCCTTTAAGCGTCAATTACCACCACTGTGTTCGCTCACAGTAGCGAGTCCTGAAGGGATAGAAGTATCCGACCAACTGAAGTTGGAAAAAGATGTATTGCGGTTGCTAGGAAGTGATTTAGAGCGGGTTCGCCCGATAGCTGAAGCACTGGACTTAATGCCTGTGAAAATCGATCTCAACCAATCGTCGCCTGATTCGCAAAATTACTATTTTTGATAGTGGTATTGCCATTAGCGCGTCAACTACTACCACCCAAACGGGGGACCATTGCTCCTGTTGGGAGTGGTGCGTCCCCATCTTACATGAGGATGCACTATGAGTATTCAAACCCTCGACAAACTTTTGATTTGTCACATCGACTGTTCCATCTGGAGCGGAAGAAAAAAACTAAGGCCTGAAGATTTCAGATTAGCCAATGGCAGCCAACTTCCACCGAAGGATGTTGCCAGCTTAGGGAGTAAAAAAATTTGCGACCCAGAGGCATTGGCGAACTTTGAAAGGCTTAAGAAAGAAGCGCAGCGCTTGTGTGAGCAAGTCGGTGTGCGGTTTTTAGGTGGCTATGCCGTCCCTGAAGACCGAATTGATCAGATTGTTCCAGAGCTTGATCGGATCGGTCAAGAGTTTGCGCAGTGCAAGCAGTTGTTCTTGGACAACTATGATCAGGTGACTTTTGACTGGGTTGCAAAACACCCGGAATTTGCAGATGCAATCCGGCGTGCGCTGTCACCCATCGAAGACGTGGAACAACGGCTTCAGTTCGATTATGCCATCTATCGAATGCAACCGGCTGAACAAGCTGGTGGCTTAGATGACAAGGTCAATGGCATGGGACACACCCTCTTTAGGGAGGTTGCTCGTGATGCTAATGAACTGTTTGAGCGTTCCGTTGCAGGTAAGAATCAAATCAGCCAGCGAGCCCTTAATCCTCTCAAGCGATTAAGAGACAAGTTGGATGGTTTGTCATTCCTAGATCATAGAGTTCAGCCGATGGTTGAAGCGATGGACAATTTATTTGTTCGTCTGCCGAAGACCGGCCCTGTGACAGACAATCTCTATCACGAACTGATGGCGACCATTTTAATTTTGTCTGATTCAGACAAGATGAGAATGCACGGTGAAGGTCAATTGGATATAAGACAACTGATGCCCAAACCTGAACCTAAACCCGCACAGTCGGTATCTGCTCAGGCAAATAACTTAAGTGCAATACCACAACCAACCGTCAGACCAAACCTTGGTTCGACTGTACCAAACTCATTTTATTTCTAACGTCCTTGAGGGCATGTTGCCCTTAAGGGCGCATGTCCTCTGAACTATGTAAGAGGAAATTATGCAATCAACCATCCATAACCCCAGCCAACTGAACCAGTTTGAAGCACATTTTCGTGGTGTGACTGATGCGGTTGAAAGTGAATCGATACCAGAAGTGGCGTGTTGTCGAACGTTAGTACAACGGTCGTACCCAACACATAGTGTCGTGATCCCCAAGAACCCTGTTTTGATCGCAGATGCGGACGAACAAGGAGCTTGGGTAACGGCCATGGTATTTGTTCCAAACATAGCATTGCAACAAACCGCTCATGAGCGGGCCTGGCTGCAATATCAACACGAGGTGTCTACTCAGTTACAAGACCAGTACGGTCTGACATTGGATGACATCCTGAGTTTAGACCAGCTTAAAACGTCATTTGAGCAGCACGAGAGTCCAGCTCAATTGGTGGCTTGGTTAGGTCAAAAATACGACCTGGATAAGCTAAAAGCACAGGTTTAAACACTTACATTACCAGCGGGGAAACGCTCCCGCTGAGGGAGTATTCCCCCTAATGATTAGGAGACTCCCATGAATCATCCATTAAAAAACGCACTGCCAATCGTTGCCGCCGCTTATGGCGAAAAGTTTGGTGTGAAGGTGCTTATTCAAGGACAAGATGCGTTTACCGATGGTGAGCGGATTGTGATCCCAACAGCAAACCCAGACGACCCACACTATCAACAGATAGCTTGGGGTTATCTGGCTCATGAAGCGGCGCATATTCGCCATACTAATTTTGACATGGTGCAGAAGGCGTCGTCCAAACCGATCCGTAAGGCACTTCTCAATATCATTGAGGACGTTCGCATTGAAAACGAATTGGCAAAGGATTATCCAGGAACACGGCGCAGTATTTCGCAAGTGATTGAGTACATGGTGGACACACAGCAAATGTGTGTACCTGAACAGCTTGAGCCTGCATCTAACTTGCAAGCATGGTTGTTGTTCCGCTTGAGATGCCATTTTCTGGGCCAGAAAGCGCTGACGCCTCTGTATCAAACAGTTGATGAAAGAGGGAGACAACTCTTTCCTGCCGCAGCTATGAGCCGGTTAAGCGCCATGCTGACAGCAGTGCCTAGCCTGGCGTCTACAGGTGAAGTACTAAAACTTGTCGATGCCATCGTTGCCATGTTGGAAGAAGAATCTCGCCCACCACAGGATGAGTCGGATGCTGATTGCGGTAATGACATTGGACAAGATGCGAGTAATGACAGCAATAACAGTTGTGGTAGTCAAACCCCAGAAACAGACTCGTCTGCAACGGGGGATTTTGCTGAAACGGGTGATTCAGATAACTCTGATCAAGCTGACAATTTGCGACAAGCCTTAGAGGCCAGTGCCGCTCAGTTTGAACCCGATACCTTCGCACAAGTGGCAGAAGTGTTGTCGGAACAAGCTGAAGGACATCAGGGTGTCACTCCACTCAGTTTGCCCCAAGCAGAGCAAGCTATGTTGGGTGATGAGGCCATCTTGACCTTATCGGCGTCTGAGTCGGCTCAAATTCGAGCCCGACTTAGAGGTATGGTTCAGTCCAGTCAGGACAATCGGAATCATGCCAAACGGAACGGTCTTCGAGTTGCAACCCATCGTCTTGCCGCTTCCCAAGCAGGTGAGTCGAGATTGTTTATTCAAAGACAGCCGCGCATTGCGCCTAATGCTGCTGTGCACTTGCTTGTCGATATATCGGGCTCAATGGGTAAACCCATTGGCGAAGGTAATCGCAAGTACTTTCATGTTGCCAATGAAGCTGCTTTGGCTTTGGCCATGGCATTGGAAGGTATACCAGGTGTTGTACCTGCGGTCAGTTATTTTCCTGGTATTCATCAGGAAGTTTCTATCGCGTTATTGCCCAAGCAATCGGTTCGACATCGGGCCGCCTGTTTTGACCAAAAACCACGAGGTTGTACGCCTATGGCACAAGCTATGTGGTTTGCGGCAAACAGTTTGTTGGCACAAAAACAGAAGCGAAAGCTAATGATAGTGCTAACGGATGGTGACCCAGATGATTGGGCTGCCACGCATGACATTGTTGACCGGTGCAGACGAAGTGGCTTTGAGCTACTGGGAATAGGGATTCAAACACGCAGTGTTGAGAGATTCTTTCCTCAAAGCATCGTGATTAACGACGTCAAAGATCTTAAATGTGAGTTATTCGAAGTAACACAACAACTGTTAATTCAATAACCACATCAACTTTACCACCCTGCGGGGACGATTCCGTCCCCGCAGGGTATGGCTTCGTCTCCGCTTTTTTTTGGAGACTCCTATGAAAAACAAAAAGTTCTTAGCTGGCGAAGAAGCCGGTACTTATATCGTTCCTGAGCAAGTGACTGAAGCGGATATCTTAGATATGGCGCTCAAGCTTGCCCGTGGTCGATTGAGTAAAGGTCGAAAAATTGAACAGCCATCGTCGGCGTTCTCATACCTGCAAACACTGATGCACGAGTATGAGCACGAAGTCTTTGGTGTGCTGTTTCTTGATACAAAGCATCGCGTTATTCGATTTGAAGAGCTGTTCAAAGGCACTTTAGATGCAGCGAGCGTGTATCCAAGGGAAGTAACAAAGCGAGCGCTAGAACTTAATGCGGCAGCAGTGATACTGGTTCATAACCATCCATCGGGTGATCCTGCCCCCAGTGAAGCTGATAAACGCATCACTCATCGACTCCGTGACGCCTTGTCACTTGTTGATATTCGAACGCTTGACCATGTCGTAGTCGCATCCGAGGGCTGCGTTTCGCTTGCCGAACGCGGTTATCTTTGATGAATGGGCGCATTGCCCATTCTCCTTCATCACAAAAGCAGTCCTATCAACACACGTCATCACAGCTCGAATTTCTATTTGAGTTTGATGATGCCCCAGTCACTTGGTCTGACACGGAAATCTGGCAGTTACGCGAAGGCATTATTTTGGATGCGATCCGTGTATTGCTGGACGGTCGTGTCAGTACTCGATTGCGAAAGGATGTGTTGTCGTGGATTCAAAATGACGAATTAACGCCATTTTGCTTTCGTGTTTGCGCAATGGCTGCGGTTGTCGATCCTGATGTGCTTCGTGATTCCATCATGTGGCTATTAAGACGACATGGTATCCGGCTTGACTAACGCTCCTGCATTAACCGAACGGCTAATGCAGGACCTAAGCTGACTTTTACCTCCTGTGGTAGGAGTCGGCATTTTACTTAAGGAGGTTATATGGCGTTACCTTTACAAATTGACACAGTAAGGCCATATCTCAATGGCCAATGGCTTCAAGTCTTGGCGGCATTGGTGCCAGAACTTGATGCAGCTATTGCTCGAAAAGGCCGTCATGTGGCTTGCCCTGTTCATGGCGGTCGTGATGGCTTTAGGCTGTTCAAAGATGCTGAATATACCGGTGGTGGCGTTTGTAATACCTGCGGTATCTTTCATGATGGCTTTGAACTGTTGTCTTGGATTAATGGATGGAACTTTGCTCAGTCTATTGAAGCAATCGGCCAAGTTCTAGGTATTCAACCCGGACAAGTACCAACTCGGGCAGTACCGAGTAACGCTGTTGACTGGAAGACTAAAAAGCAGGACGAGGACAAAGCGATTATCCATCGCTTAAATCAAACCTGGGGAGAAACGTTATCGCTTGCAGATACTCGTGCGCAACCAGTTTGGAACTACATGCATCGTCGTGGCATTGTTACCCGGCTCCGTCCTGAATGGGATTCGGTGCTGAGGTTTCATCCAAACTTGCCTTACCATGATGAAGATGGCCTGTTTATTGATAGCTACCCAGCGCTGCTAGGTAAAATCGTTACTCAGCAAGGGCGTTCGGCCACGTTCCATCGGATCTACCTAAGTGAAGATGGATTCAAAGCACCGGTTGAAAAGCCTAAAAAGATGATGCCCATACCAAGTGACCGAACAATCACAGGTGGAGCCATTCCGATAGGTGAACCTGAAGAGGTATTAGGTGTTTCTGAAGGCATCGAAACAGCTTTAGCGGTTACCAGTGCAACGGGGCAAACATGTTGGTCGGTTGTGAATGCAACGCTACTGGCTAGGTTTGAACCACCAAGTAATGTGAAAATGCTGTACATCTGGGCAGACCTCGATCTCTCTGAGACCGGCCTGAATGCAGCGAATGAACTCAAGAAAAAAGCCTGGCAAAAAGGCATTCTGACACAAGTCCTGATCCCTCCGATACCAACGTCACTCGGCATGAAAAGTTGGGATTGGAATGATGTGCTGAATGTTTACGGTGCCATGGGCTTTCCGAAAGTTCATATGTGATCCAAGGGGCTTCGGCCCCTTTTTTTGCGCCTTGCATATTTGAAAAAACATGGAGAATGAAAAATAGATAACCAATAGGAGAAACAAACATGATGGTATTAACCCTGTTAACAAAGCAGATTGATGGTGAGTTTACTGTTTACTGGAAGACCGGCCTTCGAAGAGGTGGTGAGCTAAAGGTCGATTTAGGTGAGCAATACGACACGTTTCCTGAGCAGCGAAAGCCAATTGCAGCTGAGCTTTATGCTATTCATCACCTACTGTCAGTGAAAGAGGTGATGGGGAGTAACCGAAGCGGTAATGGGCTTCAAATCCGGGTCAGTAAAGGTGCTATCAAAAAGTTACAGAAACAACGCTCAACTCAGCATTCACTTTACAGCCTGACCAGGTTCTTGCTCACCCGTTACCAAGAAGCACAGATATCGGTAGAGAAACGGGAAGATTGGCTCTCATATTCCTTCGAAGAATACAGCGTCGATAATGTTTCAGTGAGAGACATCGATGAAGTCATCAATGTGCCAAATATTGGACCTGTCGTGGTGACTCGTCACGCGCTTGAAAGATTCGTGGAACGGCTTTCAGACGGCGTACCTAAGCATCCTTGGAAGGCTTTGTGCTCAAAGCTGCTATGTTCTGCGCTAACTAAAGCCCAATTGCCAGAAAGCGTCGCTATCCGAAAAGCAAAAAAATATGCTCAAGAGGCCGAGTTCTGGCAACATGTTGGTAGCAAAATGCACTTTGTTATGGTTCCGGGTGACTCAATGAAGACATTGGTTACGGTTTTTGCAGTAAAGTGAGCTAATGTAATATTCGCACATTATGAATATTACTTATGTGCCAAAAGCTGGCCTTCAGCGTAACTCGTTTCTGTCCCAAAGTTTGCTAGACGCCGAACTCTCTTTAAAACGTATGGCAATCTAGTTGACTAAATTTTAGTAATGCTACAGAGTGGTTAGTGTAATTATGGCGACTCAGTGCTAAAAAATATTGTCAGTTTTGAAGATTATGAAAGTAAATGAAGTTACATCGATTGATTAGATGTTGCTAGCAAAATATAAATGGTATTTTTAACTTAATGAATTAATTTTTTTGACTCATTTATTAATTGGTATTGAATATGAAGATTCTAGAATAGAAAACAGAAAGAGTATAAGTTTTGGATAGTAAAAAAATAATAAGTTCAGTTAAAAGAATCTTAGCACGCCTTCATTCTTTTGGTGTTAGTAGAGAAGATGTACGCAATTTATTAGTGCTTCTATTTCTTTTAAGATGGTTGCGTGATGAGATGAGTAGTTTTGCTGAATACAATGGTGAAAGCGAAAGTTTGAAGCTTGCCGATAGGTTGAACACATTATTTTCTTTAAACATCAGCTACCATGAAGTCTATCAACATGTTCGTGAAAGCCTAAGTTTACTTATAAACTCTGTAAAAGTTGAAGGGTTAAGTGAGCTCGATTTTTCGTCAAAGTACCAATTGTTCAAAAACGAAAGAGTCGTCATGGAGGCCCTTTATTGGTTTAACCAATGGGTAGAGCTTCGTTTAGACCGTAGAAAAGATATTTCACAATTGTTTGAGATATTATTACAGGAAACTAGAACTCCTCAAACAACACAATTCTCGTCGAGTAAGTTACTTTCACAACTGATAGTGGCTATTGCCGCCCCTAAAAGCGGAGAAAATATCTTAGATCCTTGCGCTGGTGAGGGTAATTTTCTAATAGCTGCTCATAACGCAATTGAAGCCGCCGACACGGACTTTTTGTCACAAACTTCTTTTACAGGATATGATTTGTCAGAAGACGCCATTCTCATTGCGATGGTGCGATTCTTTTTATCTGGTACGTTTAACTTTCATTTAAGTAAAAGAAGTGGTTTATATGATTTCTCTGGACGAGATCTCTATCCTAAATACGATGTTGTTTTGGCTCAGCCTCCTGTGGGGATTAAAAGAGAAGATTACCGTCATTTATGTTATGAAAAACAGTTCCCGGTTATCACCAATGATATTGTTGGAATGTTTATACAGCAGGCTGTATTTTCTTTAAAACCGGGTGGCAGAGCAATAATTGTAGTACCTGAAGGGGTACTTTTCGGTAAAAATAGATCGCAAATAGAGTTAAGACGATATTTGGTTGAATACGGTTATATAGAAGCTGTGATCAGAATACCACCAAAGACATTAATTGAAGATTCAGGAATCCGTGGAGCTTTACTGTTGTTAAGTAAAAGTAAGAAGCGAATTCGAAAAGTAAGATTCGCTGATCTTTCTTCTTTTTTTCAACGCGATAGTAATAAATCATCTCAGGTTCTTCCTAAAATTTTGGTAGAGAAAATACTGGAAAGGTTGTTTTGTGATGATTTGCCTGAAACCATTCCTTTACCTCCGGGTGTGAAAGAGGAAACTCCGGGTTCAGGGGCTTCAACTCGCGCCTTTTGGGATGTATCTGTCGAAGAAATCGCAACCAATGATTGGGACTTAAACCCTGTTCGTAAGGAAGATGATGCGTTAACTCTCTTGCTAACCGACTTTAGAAAATTGATGGGAGATGAAGTTAAAGTTGAAAACTTATCTAAAGTTGCACAAATAAATGCAGGAAAGTCAGTTAGAAGCTCGGAACAAACTGATATAGAAAATCCATATGGTTATATCCGTATTCGAGATATTGAAAATTTTAAAATACAGAAGTTCACTACTTGGCTACAGGAAGATTTAGCTCGCGCCTACTCCGGTAACCGATTAAATAAAGGTAATATTCTAATATCGAAAACGGGCACTATAGGAAAGCTTGCGCTAGTTGATAATAATGGCGATGGAGCTTTTGCAGGTAATAATTTTTACATTTTACGAATAAACTCAGCAAAAATTTTACCTGAATACTTACTTTATTATTTATCTACTTCATTTTGTCAGGATTGGCTAGATAGCAGAAAAAGAGGTGCGATTCAGCAACACATAAATACCGACGTAATAAAAACGTTACCCATCTTGCTGCCGTCAATAGAAATGCAGAAGCGAGCCGCAGCACAGTATGAACAGCATGGAACAGATGTAATTGCGTTTTTAAAAGAAAACAGTCAACAGTCTGACGAAAAGGCTGTGGAGCATCTAGTTGATGTTATGGAAACGGAGGTAGTTAAGAAAATAGTTGGTAATGATACAAGTATTGAAAAGTCTGCCAACTTGTTGAGTGAGATCTCTTTAAAAGCGTTGAACATTGACGGAGTAGTGGATGAACTAAATTCACAGCAAAAAAGTTGGTATTTAGGTGTCTTGAATATATTACGTGTTCTTAAGGACATTAACAAAATCCCTCCGGGTCCTGTTTTATTAAATATATTTCGCGATGCAAGTGACCAAGTAGTTCAACTACGTGAGGTAACCGCCGGAAATTACAATATAGAGGATAGGTTGCTCCGGGTTTTTGCTTATATTCAAGGATGGATAGTTAGATGCATCGACATGGTATTAGCTAATGTCAGCATTGTAGTGTCGTCATCAGTTAAGGAGCTAGAGAAGAATTCCGATGTGGAGTTTTCTATTTCACTAAATAACCAAGGCTACCTTCCTTTGAAAAACGTAGTGGTAGAAACATCGCCCAATTTTGGAGGTAGTGCTAATTATTACTTGGCCGATAACACATCGATGGAAGTTTCACTCTCATGCAAGACTACAGATTCTGATAAGACTAGTTTTACCGTAATTTGGCGAGCTGAAACCCTTGCAGGTAAACAAGTGAGCGGAAGCTCTGAGCTTGCAATAAAACTGACGCAACTTAGTGAAGAATTTAAGTCTTTTGAAACTGCTAGTAACCCATATGTAACTGGTAGCCCTCTTGAGCCTGAGAATGGCGCACTGGTCTTTTACGGTAGAGAGACATTTATTCAGCAAGTGGTTCGTCAAATTGAAAGTAACGGAAACGTTATTTTATTAGAGGGCAACCGTAGAGCTGGTAAAACGTCAATTTTAAAACATTTAGAGGGCACTAAAACTATACCAAATTGGCTGGTTGTATACTCAAGCCTACAGGGAGCAGAAGGTGCATCAGATAAAGTCGGTGTTCCTACTGTAGAAGTTTTTCGTGAAATGGCACGGTCGATCGCTTCTGCTATTACAAAAACGGGCGTTGATATTCCATTACCTGATGGAAAAATAATATTAGCTGGAAAACCAGCACTTGGAATTGCAAGGTCATGTAAAACTGGTATAAGTGATGATGCACCATTTATTGATTTCAGGGATTATTTGGAAGTTTTACTATCTGTGTTAGAAGAGAAACAACTCGGTATAGTTTTAATGCTAGATGAGTTCGATAAGCTTCAAGAAGGCATCGATAATGGCGTTACTTCTCCTCAACTTCCTGAAAATATTCGGTATCTAATTCAAAATTACTCAAGGTTTTCGGCTATTTTAACAGGTTCACGAAGATTGAAGAGACTGCGCGAAGAGTATTGGTCAGCATTATATGGTCTAGGTACGAACCTAACGGTAAGCTCTCTGGATCAGGCTAGCGCTGAAAAAGTTGTCATAGAGCCAGTCAAAGAATACATAGCATACTCTGATGAAGCGATAGAGTTGATTCTGAGTTTAACCACGAGACAACCTTATCTTATTCAAAAAATATGTAATCGTATTTTTGATTATGCTGTTAGGAATACTGAGCACTCAATCAAAACTAATGATGTAAATCACATTGCAGGTGAATTAATTGTAGCTGACGAACACTTTGCTAGTTTATGGGATTACGCACGCCTTGGGCCTACTAGTGGGGGCTATAGAAGACAAGTTTTGTTATGCATATTATCTAGCAATTTTGATAATAAACCATTGTGCACTTTTGGAATGCTGCAAGAATATTTAGTGCAAAATGGTGTCGATGTTAAGGACGATGATTTAGAAGCTGATATTGCTTACTTAAGAGAATTAGAACTAGTTAATTTTTTTGGAGAAGACGGCTCTGGTTATTACGCGATTGAAGTGCCGTTGATGGCTAAGTGGATCAGTTATCATCAAGATAGCGAAGTAGTATTAAAAAAAGCGCTTAATGAAGAGGGAACTACAAATGATAAATAGAAAATTTCCAATTACTGGTAATGAATCTAAGCTAATTGGGCGATCAAATATTCTTAATGAAATATTCACAGCGATTACTAAACCTGTGCCAGATCACATTCAAGTTGTTGGTCCTAGATACTCAGGTAAAACAGTGGTATTGGAAAAATTAAAGGAAATCGTTATATCAGAAGGCGGTACAGAGTATTCGTGTGTGCTCCTATGGGATCTTGGTCATAGTACACCGAAAAACGATTCAGAGTTTTTGAGTCAGTTTGCTAGCAATTTATCTGAAGCTATAAAGGATAAATTTCCTGATTATTCAGAACATTTAAAATCATCGAAAGACACTTTTCAGCAAGATATAGCTGAAGTCTTAGAAGTACTAAATGATGAAACCAAAATTCTTGTGATTTTTGATGGTTTTGACAAAGCTTTATCCAGTGACAAGTTAACAAGAAATTTATGGGACCAATTACGAGAGTTAGCGCAGAATAAATCATTAACACTCATCACGGCTAGCAGAAAGTCTCTTAGGGAGTTGATTCGAAACCCTGATGCACAAACGAGTGATTTTTGGAATATATTCTTATCGACACCAATACGTATAGATTGCTTTGATGAAAATGAGATTGCTGACATATTAACCAATTACTGTCAGGTTGGGTTTGAGAAGGGGGCGTTAACTGAATTGTATAACGCAACAAATGGAACTCCAGTAGTATTGCTAGAAGTATTGAATTACCTATTATATGGACATGATGGAAATAATATTACTAACGCATTAGTACAAGAAGCAGTGTCATGTTCATTTGAATCAAATCAAAATTTTATAGATGACCTTTGGCACGATTGCTTGCCAGCCACACAAGATACTATTAGGTTATTAGTCGAAGGGTCAGAGATTCATGGAGTTAGTCAAACCGATAAAATTAGTATTGAGGAAAAAGGGTTTGCAAGAGTTAGTGGCAATAAATTAACTAAACCGAGTCGTTTGTTACAGATTTTTCTAGGTGGCTTAGCGAATGAAAAAGGCGCGATAGACAGGCTTTTCCAAAATGAAGACGTATTTGCTCAGAATTTTAATAATGTCATATCTAAGAGACTCGCACATATACCCAACATAGACACTGACTTGATGAGGTATTTACAAACAAACTTAGAACATTTACCGAATCACCCTAGTATATGTTTGGAAGGTATGAGGGGACTTATCAATAAATGTTTTGATATTATCTGGAATGCCGAGTTTGGAGGAAAAACAGTTCCAGATGGACACTTCGATATATGGAGATATCATAGAGAAAGCGAACGACTGCAAGATTTTAAAACCAGTTTCCCGCAAGGTGGTAAACGACTTTTTTTGTTAAAAGTTCTTACGACACCAGAATGCTCAAATCCTCTTGCAAAAGTTGTTTCCCAATCAACTTATGTTGCAATTAACGCTCTGTATCCATTTGGTGACTTTGGGCAACATCAAGAAGGCGAAAAAATGAACCTTCACATGGTTTATTCATCTATGTTACTTGCTATTGAACTAGTTGCGTCTTTGGAAAATGATTTAGCTAAAAGCAAAGACGGAGTTTAGTTTTAGGATGATCAGGTCGGTATGACGATGTTGTTTCAACAGAGCTTGCTGCACGGCTTTAACATCAACATCTTCATAATTCTTTTGTAATGAACTACATAGGCCTATCAACGTTAAGAGAACACCCACGTTTGATAGTTTTATCTGGTGTGACATTACTAATGTAAAACATATACCAAAGAAGGTGGTTGCAATATTTGGGTTCGCAACCCAGAAAACCATATATTTGACTCAATAACGTTAGCAGTTATTACTAGTCATAACTGCTAGTCAGAAACACTCATTATCTCTTCATCTATCTGGCCATTCGCTCTAACGGGGATCTTTAGCATGTTAGCTCTGTGAAATTTCTGGAGCTGACAATGAGAACGCCTTTGTTACCTTGGTTCATCCTATGGGTGACCATCCCAATCATTATTTTCTTTCTATTCATCTTGCCCGCCCATGCTAGTGATGGGCCATTCTATCAGCGTGGTCAGGAAGGCTGGTTTTGGTATCAGGTCATTCCTGAACCAGCGGAGGCTGAAGAGCTTATAAAGCAGGAATTTGGTTCCGTTAAGCCCAGTCAGGACGAGCTAAAGCCCTTCAGTGCTGCATGGTTTCGTGAGCACATGCAGTCGTTCATGGACAAGGCAATTGATGAGCCGACCACTGAGAACGTCAGAGCCTATCTTTACCTTCAGCGCGTCATGATGGATAAGGGGTCACAGTTTGCTGATGTTAGTCAGCAGGTGGTCATGGGCGATCCAGTTTTGGATGAAATCAGTCGCAGACCCTTGGCGACCTATGCTGCCAATCGGATGGACCGAGAAGCTGGCGCTCAACGTGATGTAGCTTTAGGTCAAGTAGCAAAGCGAGCAGGCTTGTTCTTCTTCTATCGTTCGGATTGCCCTTATTGCCACGCTCAAGCACCTATCATCGAATCAATGGCTTTGAACTACGGTTTCGAGGTGTTTGCTATTGCTGTCGATGGCTTGCCTTTACCTGGTGGAGAATTTCCTAATTACAGAGTCGATTCAGGACAAGCTAAATCCTTGTCCGTTACGACTGTCCCAGCTGTGTTTTTAGTTGATCCGCCTAACGTAATTACTCCGATTGGCCAAGGTGCAATGAGTCTTGATGAACTCAATAATCGAATCATTCTCGCAGCCCATCAAGCAGGTTGGATTGACGATCAAACTTACTATGCCACCAGACCTGTTCAACCCGGTGTATCTCTCGCGATGTCAGCTCAAGAGCTTAACGAGAAAATATTACAGGACCCTGAGTTCCTTGTTCGCTATCTGCGTGCACAAGGAGAGTTAGAACGATGAAAAAAGTATTCCAAGTATCGCTAATCGCCTGTGCAATTGGTTTTTCGTCTATGAGCCAAGCAAGTTTGCAACAGGAGATGAACCAGTTGTTTGGTTCAATGACCAATGCCACTGCGCCTGGTGTATTTGAAAGTCAACGACGTGGTGTTATATCTGGCGGAAGTGTTGTTGTCCGTAACAGAATCATGAACGAGAACCTCGTCTCTATGGTGCCTCCGTCATTCCAAGCAGGTTGTGGCGGCATTGATATGTTCGCGGGAAGTTTGTCATTTGTTAACGCGGATCAGTTTGTTCAATTACTTCGCTCTGTAGCAGCAAACGCCAAGGGGTATGCATTCCAATTGGCGTTAAGTGCTATGTGTGAGAAATGTTCCCAGCACATGGAGACACTGCAAAAGAAAATCCAGCAGTTGAACGAGTATTTTGGCAATTCCTGTCAAATGGCTCAGGGAGTCGTGAACGATACTCTGGCCGCCTTTGGGAAGAAGGGGCAAACAGAAGCCAGCATGTTGAGCTCACTTAAAGGGGCTGGAGACATTTTTACCAGTTGGAGTGAGTCCAACGGTAAGAACCCTTATGAGAACGCTTCAAGTGTCGCAACATCTGATGTGAACAAAACGATTAAAGGCAACTTGGTTTGGCGAGCACTGAAACGTCACTCAGCATCAAGCTGGTTTGCATCGGGGGATGACCGTTTTCTTGAAGCGGTTATGTCGGTGACGGGCTCGATCATCGTTGGTGATTTAGCGAATGCGGCTGATGGTCAAGGTAAAGCCCCAAAACTGACCAAACTGAATGGCAATAAAGTGACTATTGAGCATCTAATTCATGGCGGTAATGTCGCTATGTACCGATGTGACACAGTGACACAAGACGGCTGTCTAAATCCGACAATCACTAACGTGACCCTAACCGGGTTATCAACTCAGGTCGAAAATTTACTTCTTGGTACAGGTTCTAGTAACGGCATTATTTTTAAGTTTGCTCGAAATACAGGGGCTGCTAGCACCACCGAAAAGGCTTTTATGACCTCTGCTCCTGCAAGCATTGGCGGCATGATTCGAACACTTTCTGCATTAAATGAAGGGGCTGCTAGGTCGTTTGCTTCAAGAGCTGCGCCATTTATTGCTGTTGAGATGGCCCGAGCATTGGTTGAAGACATGCTCAATGCTGCCAGAAGCACCTCTGGTGTGGAAGATCATGCCTATGCGAAGTTATTAACGGAAGACCTTGAACGTGCACGTCGCCAAATCAATGAGGAGTACGCCGCGTTGCAGCGAAGATACGGCTCAGAGCAAGAATTACTGGCGCATTTTAATCAGGTGATTCAGACCATTCGCAAACAGCGTTATTACACCGTTAAATCTACGGCGCTGGGGGAATAGATAATGTGGGAGATCTATTCCATCGGGGATTCGGCATTTTTAGAGCAGGTCTTGAACGCTGTCGCGATGATCACTGGTACAGGCGACTTTACTTCAATGGTTCGCATTGGCTTGCTCATTGGGGTATTGATGGTCTCTGTTCAGGCCTTAATGCAAGGTGGTCGTGGGGTTAACTTTCAGCACGTTTTAGTCTCATGGCTAGTCTTTGCAACCATGTTTGGACCCAGTACCCGAGTGAGCATTGAGGATGCGTACACGGGGCAAGTTCGAGTGGTTGATAATGTGCCCATCGGTGTTGCTGCCGCAGGCAGTACAATTTCCACTGTGGGCTTTCAAATCACGCGATTGTTTGAAACGGCGTTCTCAACTCCCGCCATGACGGAATATGGCTTTGCATCCAGTTTACAGTCACTGATTAAAGTGAGAAAACAGGTGATGGATCGCTCTGGGTTGGGTGATGCAAATCGTGTCGGCGGCTCGGATATCGAGCAATCGTGGTTTAACTACATTAAAGAGTGCACTTTGATTGGCATCGACATTGGCCAAAAGAACCTCGATCAGGTGCTGAGTGATCCTAACCCGATGACTGCGATTAGGTTTGATTCGCGCATTTATGGCACTCGAATCATGCTCAGTGGTAGCAGTAGCGATCTGGACTGCACCGATGCCTATAGCCAACTGAAACTCATGACAGAATCAACCTTCATTCCAAGGCTTAAACAGGTTCTGTCAGCCTCATTGGGGACTTCGTCAGCAACGGACACTGATGACGTGATCCGAAATGCACTGAATAACCTTGGTTTGGCCTCGGTTAACACCCAAGAGTACATGACCGCGTCGGTGCTTTTACCTATTTATGAGCAAAGCGTGACGGGCAAGTATATGGATGATCAAGCTTTCACCGCAGCCGTTATGGTTAATCAGGCGATTGAGCAACGCAATACCCAATGGGCAGCGGAGCAGACCCTATTCCAAAGTATCGTTCGTCCGATGATGACTTTTTTTGAAGGTTTCACATACGCGATAACTCCTTTAATGGCCTTTGTGATAGCCCTTGGTCAAATCGGGATGCGAATGGCCGGGAAGTACTTGTTAATCCTCCTTTGGATTCAACTTTGGATGCCTGTCATGGCCATCATTAACCTGTATATTCATTTAACCGTTGCAGGGAAAATGTCGGCTCTTGATGCTTTTGCAGGTACAGAAGTGCCATCTTTTGCCGGGATGATGCAGATGGATTCAGTGCTGCAAACCTGGATAGCTACTGGTGGCATGTTGGCGTCGAGTGTACCGGCAATTTCGCTCATGCTCGTGTATGGCTCAGCAATAACTGCAACCCACTTGGCTGGACGCCTTCAAAACGGTGATGCCATTGATGAAAAGATGGCAAGTCCAGATGTCGCGAAAAATGCCCCGGTAATGCAATCACAGTCAATGTTCCAAAATTCAGCCCTCACTGGTTCTGCTATGACCGGCGCGTCAAACCTACTAAGCAGTTTCTCAGTCGGAAACGCAGTGGGTTCAATGGTCGGCTCTGCAAAAGAATCCATGACTCAGGCAACCCAAGCCTTTAGTCGTCAGGTTGGGAATACCATGAGTCGAACTTTTGGTGAAAAGCTAAGTTACGACAACCTGTCTTCAGTTGGACGTCAGGTCGGCTCTTCTAATTCCGCATCTAGCGCCGTTGTTAATCAGGTTACTGATGACCTTCAAACACGGTATGGTTTCGGAGACGATAAAAAAGACGCTGTACGTGGCTTGGTATCAGGCGTGTTATCGGGAGGCCTAAGGGTCGGTGGCGATGGTACTATTACTAATCCCGGTGAGAAAGAAGTTGCTGATAAGGGTTTTCTTGGAAGGCTTCTTGGTACGGGCGGCAATGATTCTCCACAGGGCAACTTGCCAGGAGTCGATAAGCCAGACTCATCTCGTGTACCAAAACTAAAAAGGGTACGAGCAGGGCTGGATTTAGGTGGTAACTTTAGTGGCCAAGTTGAGTCGTCAGAAGGCAGTTCTCGATCTACGACCGCAAATACGCTCACAGGAGAGATGCAAAGCTTGGCTTCGAGTGATTCACGACGTGCTGAGTATCGCGATGCGATGGTTAAGGACCTTTCAGATTCAAGACGTTCTGGCGTTGAGATGTCATTGTCTAACCAAGACTATCAGTCACTTCAGAGTTCAGCACAAGACGTTGTCACAGCATCAAATCGCTTTAGTGAGCTTGATCAGGCCAGCTACAGTCTATCAGGACAAAGGAATACGGATGGTGCGACGTTAACCCGATTAGCGGCGGAGAATCCTGAAGTCATGGATTATTTAGGTCGCTATATGAACCAGCATGTTGAAGCAGGTAACCGTTTACGTGAAAACCTTCCAATGTATCAGCGCTTGCTACCTGATGATAATCAGGCCTATGTGGCCGCAGCTATGGAGTCTTTAACCTATAGCAACTCCTCAACGCCCGCTGAACGGGACAATGATTATCAAGCAGCAATGACTGTTATGGCCATGGCTACTGGAGCCGATTTACGATCAGTTCAGCCACGCTCTAATGAAGGCTTGTCATCAACTGCACCTATTTTTGGTGGTATTCAAAGCCAAGTTGAATCAGGTGTAGTAGGCGGCTTCGAGGATGCAGCAACAGTTAAAACACAGTTCAACGCAGCTCAATCAGCTTACCAAGCCAATCTGTCTGGTGTAGATGGACAGCTAAATGCGCATCAGCAACAAGCCCAGCAAGCCGTAGCTTCTGACACAAGTACCTATCAATCTGGACTAAACAGTGAAGCTGGCTCTCAGTGGCGATCTCGGATTATGGCTGATGATAGCGGAGTCTCTGGTGCTGAAATGTTCTTCAACAGCGCCAGTGCTATTGGTGATTTCAGTGGCAAGCATACTGATGCAGCACTGCATACCTTGAATCATTTTGGCGAAGATTATGAGAGTTACAAAGAACAGGCGCTTGAAGATCCTGGCTCACGAGGTTTCCTGCACAATGCAACGGTGGCAAGCAAATCAACCTGGGATGGCTTAAAAGCCGCCGTTGATGCCGGAACCTCTTTGGAAAACCCATTGACGGCGTTTAATGATGCATACAGTGGATCGAGTTCGCAGTATGCCTCCGAAGTTAACTGGGGCACTAAGTCTGAAGCCATGTTGGCTGGGGCATTCGGTGCGGCAGTTAACAATCGATACGGTGAGTTCTTAGAACAGTACGCCGATGATTTTAAACAGGAAGCATACAGCGAAGGGCAGAGAATGGGATTGACCCCGATTCAAAGTCAAGTGTTCGCTCAAGCTTTCAATGATGGTTTGGCGGGGCGCGTATTCAACTCTGAAGACTCATCGAGTTGGTCGCCTGAAATGCTAGGTCTAAGGGAGCAAATGCTAAATGAGTATCGTCAAAAGGATGAGAGTGGCGCTTACATTCCTGACAGTGTGTCCGAAGAAGATAAAGCATTTGTGGATAAGCAGATAGCGGTGATCTCAAATGCATCGCTTGCGGGAGATTATGCTCAGAACAACTTGATCGATATTAGGGCCTATAACCAGGCATCAGGAAGGAACTGAAAATAGAAGGTAGCCAGCTTGTGGTTGGCTGGCTATTTTTTGGCTTTTTGGGATACCTTGGATAAAAGCCATCAAAAAACGAATGGAGCTTATACCAATACCATTTTTCTTCAATGCTCAAAGTTCTACCCGAATCTTTAACTTGGCTGCTCAAGAATCTAAGTCCAGTACAAATAGCTAAGAAAAAGAGTCCCAAACCAACAATTGTCCAACTCCCTTGCCAATATGCGATTGCTACAAGCATAGTGATTATGGCTATAAGTCCGATGGGGTTACAGGAGGCTTTGAACCCCAAGTAACTGAAAAAAACGATGGTGCAAATCAGAAATGGCAAAGCCGCTAACTTGGCAGATGCCGTTAATATTTCTGATGAAAAAAAATGAGCCGCAGACAGGGTCGCTAGAAAAAGCCCCAGTGATATAAACCAGCTGTATGCTGGTAAAGATTTAAGTAAGTTTGTCATTTTAGTACTCTCATAGTGCACGGGCGGTGCACAATCAAATCATGTATCAGCATGTTAGTTCTCAAAAAGTGTTCTAGTGTTTTTCTCGGCCATAATTTCGCATACTGGGCATTTAAGTTGAATACGCTGTTGTGAAACCGTCAAATATGGACTGCCGCATCTGCACCGATGTAAGGATGCAAGTTGTGATCTTAAATCACGAGCTAGAACCCAACCTTCATTTATGGTCAGTCTTTTCCAAGGATTTTCAGCTGGAAGCTCTGCTTCTTCTCTTACAACCAAATATGCATCGTAAGCCTTCATCAAAGCATCAATATTAAGTTGCTTGTAGACACTATTGCCACCGATATTGACATAAAGCGCCATCAGTAGGGAGCCTTCTACTAACGCTCTTCTGCTTTTTACAATTGCGTCAGATTCAGGCAATTGACCAGGACAAGGTGATTTACCTGTGATTTCTTTGTGAAGCCTTCTAATAGTGTGGATGGGCAACCCCGTATCTAACGCGATAATAGTTGTCCGAAATCCATATTTAATAAGCAGGGAGGCTCGGGTTAATAGCTCACTTTTAGATAGGTTATCAATCATGCATCCTCCTTGTTGTTCAAGGTTGATAATAGATAAGCGATTTTTGGGATACCTGTTCCTTTGCTTTTTACCATCTCAATAAGTTGACTCTGGTTGCCTCTTGGTTGAAATAGCATGAATGATGAGGTTGCCACTCTATGCAGGTCGTCAACACCAGCATTAATCAAAGCTTCAACCACGTCGCGTGTGAGCCCAAAGCGCAAAACCGCCTGTTGTGGGTCAATTCTTGCTAATTCCCGTGCGGCGTGCAGATACGCCAAGTTTAATTGATAGAAATCTTGTTGATTTGTTGTCATTGACGGACCTCCAATTCATGTAAAATATTGCGATAAATAGAAAGTACTCTTTGTCCATACCATCGCGCACGTTCTTCGTTCCAACTATGGTAGCGGCCGATACCAAGCTCTAAATCATTAGGTGAAGATTGAATAGCTTCAGCCAAAATTCTGGAGCCGATATCAAGGTTAGTTATTGGGTCTAGCAGCTCGTCAGGTGAGTTCACCCGATGCTCATGCCAGCGTAAATTGATTTGCATAAGTCCGATATCGAGTTGATATTTTTCACCTTCTTGCAATGCTTTATTTAAAACCTGCTCAGCTTCATTTCTCGATTTTGCGTAGGTTGCATTTGAGCCATTGCGAATTGCATATGGCCATGGGCTGGTCATATTAAGCCCCCGATGTGAGGCCGATTCAGCCAATGCAACAGCGTAGAGTATGACTGGATCAATACCAACATTTTGTGCTGCTTTTTCCCATTGGTAGCCTGGAAACGCATAGACCAAAGTGTTTGTGGACATAACTATCATTAGGACAATGATTTTAGTTTTAATCGTTTTCATTTTTGTCCTCTAATTTATTTCTAGGAAACATCTGAATTATTTTCGGATTTATTCTTTTTAAGGGTATTGCTCTGAAGTCAGCTATTCCTCTTGTGTAAACTTGTGCTGCTTTTGACGAATTACCTACAGCAACCGGTGCTTGCATATCAAATCCTT
The DNA here is from genome assembly GCF_003387375.1 of Marinomonas pollencensis. Lineage (GTDB taxonomy): Bacteria > Pseudomonadota > Gammaproteobacteria > Pseudomonadales > Marinomonadaceae > Marinomonas > Marinomonas pollencensis. Next base: position 158,971 of record NZ_QUNG01000002.1, read on the forward strand.
TTTGTTGGTTCTGATGGTCTGCAATACCTTGTAATAGCTTCGGGTATTCCCCAATTTCTTCACGCAGCAAATATGTTTGGTACCGTTTTAAAAACTCTTTTTGTTGGAAGGGGGACTCTCTATCATCAACTTTACAAAGTTCAACCCAGCCACCCATGTCTGAAATCACACGATGGATTAATGGATCATCAAACATTACCGACGTCCAAGCGCCAACTTGACGCACAGCTTTCTCAACTTTGGTCCATGCAACCATGGCTCTTGATCCCGAGTTGCCGTCGATATGCTTGATGACGTCAGCTGGTTTTGGAAAAAACTGTCCAGTATCCGGTGATTGAATATGTCGAGTTAGACCGATTCGTACTTCTTCAATGCTGTAAGCACGAAGAGCTTCAAATGCGATGGATAGCAATTGCGGTGATACACTTTTGCCATACATAGACCAAGCTGCACCCCAAACCTCAGCAAATTCCTGCTTATCAACCTGCTGCATTCGAATCTGCCTCCCGAATACTTAGTCCAGCCCAGCTTTCAGCAATGCGACGATTGCTTTCCTCAATATTAAATTGGTGATTACTTCTTATTAAGTTAGTCGGTGTTTGCTGCGCTTCATCAATTCGAACGTACTCGTCTTCCCATTGCCGGTTGAAAAGCCAATTATGTGGTAGGGGAGTCTTAGTCCGATCTTGATACTGCAATCGGTTGTCGCGCTGCTCTTTCCAGCGAGTTAGTACTTCCAAAGCAAGTTCATGGTCTTCATTGAGGGCCATGCGTAGCCATTCTTCTTTGGCTTTCGCTTTTTTTTCTTTGCGTATTTGTACATCCCAGAAGTCTTCAAATTGTATGTAGTTAACAGTTTTAACTGTTGAGTTATCACTTCTCTCAGAGTCATCCGACCGTTGAGAGTCTCTTACCGGGTTGCCATCAGATATAAACAATGATGAAAATTCTTCTGGAAGCCGAGCTTGAAAAGCGGCAAGAGATTTCAAAAGCGATGCCATACCAACGAAGTCGGCAGGTACATCTTTAAGCAATCGAAAGGCTGCCTTGCCTTGGTTTGGATTTTCGATTGGGTTGTGTTTCAGAAAGCTTCGAATCAACGTCCATCCTGAACTCTCACAACGAATAAGAAAGCGATCTTTTTCTAATTCATTTAATGCAGCTAAAACTTGCTGGTTATCCCAATTTAAATCAGATGCAACATAACCAGAAGGGAGTCGAAAGCAACCAAGCAAATTACAATGAGGGCAGGTGAGTAGGTATAATCCCAGCAATTTCGCAGGGTCACTCCAGGACGTAATATTTTGCTTTAGCCAAAAACGGGTATAAACTTTGCCATAATCACGCATAAGAAAGCTCAAACTTTTATAGACGTTAAACGCTGTTCATTACTTGATCTTTTTACTAGCTATTGATGTCTAGCTTGCTGGTGTGTTCTGGGTATATATCGGGTCTCAACTGAGAACGGGTTACTTGTCCCTTCGTTTCTTGTTCAATAGATAAAACGAACTCAGCAGGAACTCGCCCAGATTTATTCAACCAAAACCAGACATTTTGCTGCTTTGTGTTGATAGAGCGAGCCAATGCAGATTGACCACCTAATATGTTAATGGCCCTTAATAAATGTTTTTGTGTCGCTTCTAACATTTCAGTATGCCTTATGTTACAATTAAACTTGTAATAAATAGAAATGTTACAGTTTTGACTGTATGTCAGTCAATAGTAAATTTTTTAAAAAACTACAGTTGTTTTTGTAGTATGTGGACTTATGAATAATCTATCTGAAAGACTAAATCATGCTTTAAAAATAGCCGGTATTACTCAATCTGAACTTGCTAGGCGTATAGGGATTAAACAGCAATCTATAAACCAGATTTGCTCTGGTAAGTCAGCTAGGTCTCGCTATACCACACAAATTGCTGATGCAATTAATGTTAACTCTCATTGGCTAGCTACAGGTGAGGGTGCTATTGGCATGGGTTTGAATAATTTAGAAAGTGGGCCTGCAATTCAAGGAAAAATTCCTCTTATAAATTGGGTGCAGGCTGGATGCTGGGCTCAAATACGTAAGAGGTTTACTTCTGATGACGCAGAAGAATGGAGAGAATATACTGGGAAAGTAAATGAGGGTTGCTTCGCTCTTAGAGTTAAAGGAGACAGCATGGAAAATCCAAATGGGAAAAAGTCAATTCCAGAAGGGGCCCTTGTAATCGTCGATCCTGACATGGAATATCATTCCGGCTCATTTGTTGTTGCTCGATTAGAGAATGCAACTGAAGCAACCTTGAAGCAATTTGTAAGTGATGGAAATCATCAATTTCTAAAACCATTAAACCCACAGTATCCAGCGATTCCAATAAATGATAATTGCACTATTGTCGGCGTTGTTAAACAGGCAATAATTGAGTTTTAATAATGTTTTTAGGCATAAATACAATTAATTGATAAGCTTTTGAAAAATAAGGCGTTTTTCTGTTTTTTGGAAAAGTGTAGGATTCGGTGTAGGACAGCAATAACCGACTTGATGTTTCTTTAAGAAAATCAATTGGTTACAATCTCAATCCGGAGCTCTTGCTCACCGCCATTATCCCTCTAGAATCATGGGTTACAGAGTGATTTTAGAATGATGTGCTGACAAAGGCACATCAATAGAAACCGAATAGATTAGCGTCTATTCGGTTTTTTTGGTTTCTCTCTTCCTCAAAAACACCCTTGATTAGTGTTTTGATTCTTTTGTTCTTATTACGATCATGTGAGCTTCCCAGGTTTTGCTAGGTGTCTTTTCATCCAGCTGGGTTATCAGCTTCATTCAATTCTCCCGCTTGGCCTAACCCTAGCCCATTTCTTATAAAAAAGCGGGTGTTGCGTTAAACACATGGCTTCTCGACTGCTGAAGGCGCTGCTGCCCCCATAAAAACCTTGTGCTGGTACTACTGAATGGTGTGCGCTCCCCTTATGTTTAACAAAACATGAGGAGAGCCAAATGAGTAATTTGACAACTGAGCAGACAATCAACCTTTCTAAAACCAAAGTTTGGCATCAGCTGACACAGCATGCCGCTTTTGATGCACAAGATCCGCTGATTATGGAACGCGGAGAAGGGCTGTACATATGGGATATAAAAGGCAACCAATATCTCGATGCGTCGTCAGGCGGCGTTTGGTGTGTGAATGTGGGCTATGGGCGTGCCAGCATGGCAAAAGTAGTCCATGATCAACTGTTAAAACTTAACTTTTTTGCCAGTACAGCAGGCACCCCAATTGCCGCTGAGTATGCGGATAAATTGCTGGAAAAAATGCCAGGCATGGGCCGAGTTTATTACTCTAGTTCAGGCTCTGAAGCGAATGAAAAAGCCTATAAAATGGTTCGTCAAATCGCCAACCAAAAATACGGCGGAAAAAAAAGTAAAATCCTATACCGTGAACGTGATTATCATGGCACCACATTTGGTTGCTTAAGCTCAACTGGGCAAGAGCAGAGAAGGGCGCATTATGGGCCTTTTGTACCGGGTTTTGTTGAGTTTCCTCACTGTTGTGAGTATCGAAGCCAGTTTGATAGTACGGAAAACTATGGCTTGAAAGCAGCGCAAGCCTTTGAAGAGGTAGTGCTTCGAGAAGGGCCAGACACTGTCGGTGCCCTTGTCATTGAGCCCATTACAGCTGGAGGTGGTGTTATTACACCACCAGAAGGTTACCTAAAAGAGTTGGAAAGACTATGCCGTAAATACAATATCCTCATTATTGTTGATGAAGTAGTGTGTGGCTTAGGGCGGACCGGGGCTTGGTTTGGTTACCAACACTATGGAATCAAACCCGACATTGTGACCATGGCAAAAGGTGTGGCTTCAAGTTATGCCGCCATTTCTTGTACGGTCACCACGGAAGACGTGTTTAATTTGTTTAAAGAAAACCCAGAAGACAAAGAAAGTTACTATCGAGATGTGAGTACCTACGCAGGCTGTACCTCTGGCCCCGCCGCCGCACTCGAAAACATGCGCATTATCGAAGAGGAAAACCTAGTTGAAAATGCCGCCCATATGGGAGAGTACTTATTAGCACAGCTTGCGCTATTAAAAGACCAGTTCCCGATTATCGGTGATGTGCGCGGTAAAGGCTTACTTCTAGGGCTTGAGTTGGTTAAAGACAGGGTCACGAAAGAGCCAGTCGACGAATCTGTTACTGCTGCTGTGGTCGGGCTGTGTATGAAGCAGGGGCTGATAGTGGGCAAAACCAATCGCTCGTTTAAGGATTTTAATAATACGCTTTGCCTAAGCCCTGCTCTGACTATTAATCAGGAGCAAGCAGACACCATTGTCACAAAACTGGCCCAAGCGCTTTCTGCATTGCCAGCGGTCTAACTCTTCTCTTCCTCTTATGTTTTTAAGCCCGCAATATTTTATTGCGGGCTTTTTTGATTGTGAGATGAAGGAGGGCTTTCTATAGAGCAACCTTTAACTGAGCGAAGTCATTGAAAAACTCCGCTTATCTGCTGCTTTATCTACCAAGAAAAAGAGAGGGAAGTGCTATTCAAAACCTATTTTTGCATAAAGTGCTTGGTTATTCGTGAGGCATTAAAATATACTGTACAAATATACAGTATATTTGAGGTGTTCTGATGCGTGTAACTTATCTTGGTGTGTCTGAGTCGGCGGCGTTTAGTGCGCAAAACTGTGTGCGTATCCCTTTGTATTTGGATTCCGTGTCTGCGGGTTTTCCTTCCCCTGCTCAAGACTTTGTCGAAAAATCGTTGGATCTTAATGAGTTTTGTGTCTCCCACCCAGCGGCGACTTTCTACGTGCGGGTGCAAGGGGATTCAATGGCTGAGGTAGGCATTTTCTCGGGTGATGTACTGGTCGTTGATCGTTCTCTCACGGCGCGCCATGAAGACATTGTGATTGCCTGCATTCATGGGGAAATGACAGTCAAGACCTTAGAGCTTAAACCCAATGTGTTACTGCGTCCGAAAAACAAAGCCTACAAGGCGATCCCGATTACCGAAGAGTCCGAACTGGAAATCTTTGGTGTGGTCACCGGTGTGGTTCGTAACTATGAGCGAAGCTAATCAAACGGTGTTTGCTTTGGTGGATTGCAACAACTTCTATGCGAGCTGTGAGAAACTGTTTCGCCCCGATTTAAAGCATACACCGGTGGCGGTGCTGTCGAACAATGATGGCTGCATTGTGGCACGCTCCAAAGAGGTAAAAGCGCTGGGCATTAAAATGGGGGTACCCATGTTTCAAGTGCAGGACGAGATAAAAAGACATGGCATAGTGTGTTTCTCATCAAATTACGCCCTGTATGCGGATTTGTCGAACCGAGTGATGACGATACTAGAAGAAGAGGCGCCACAGGTAGAAGTCTATTCCATCGATGAAGCCTTTATGGATTTAACCGGCCTAGGTCTCGTAACCGATCTATGGTCTTTTGCGACAAAGGTAAAAGCGAAAGTAGATCGGTGGACTGGCATTAGCGTTGGTGTCGGTATTGCACCGACGAAAACACTGGCAAAGTTGGCGAACCACGCAGCGAAAAAATACCCCGCGACCGGCTCCGTGGTGGACTTGATGAACCCAGAGCGACAAAAGCGCCTATTGGCTTTGGTGGACGTCGCTGATGTGTGGGGCGTGGGTCGTCGTACCACGGCGAAACTGAAAGCTAGGGGGATACAAACGGCGTTAGATCTTGCGAATGCAGATGCAAAATCAATCCGCAATGAATTTTCTGTGGTGTTAGAGCGTACCATTCGAGAGTTAAACGGTGTGTCTTGCCTAGAGCTAGAAGGCCTGCAACCAACAAAACAACAAATTATCTGTAGCCGCTCATTTGGCTACAAGGTGACCGACAAGCAAGAATTAAGAGAAGCGGTCGCCAAGTACACAACCCGCGCGGCAGAGAAGTTGCGAGGGGAGAGGCGTCTTTGTGGCGTCGTGAGTGTCTTTATTCGTACCAGTCCACACATTAAAAACGAACCTTTTTACGGAAAAACCTTATCCGTCGAGCTGCCAAACCCAACGGATGACACAAGGGATTTATTAGACGTCAGCAACGAGATCTTTCAGCGTATTTGGCGTGCTGGTTTTCGCTACATGAAAGCCGGCGTTATGCTGGCTGATTTCTACGAACACGGTGTATCGCAACCCGACTTATTTCGAACCGACCGCACCAAACACAACTCAAAAGCCCTCATGACGGTTGTCGACACCATCAAGCACAGCGGCCTCGGCAACGTTTTCTTCGCCTCGCAAGGGGGATCGCCACAATGGTCCATGAAACGAGAACACCTATCGCCATCCTACACAACCAAATGGGCAGAGCTGCCAAAGGTTTGGTAGGAATTACTTGCTGTAAAAAACACCTCATTATTTTCTGTCTTATCCGAACATTAAGTAAGCAATCTCTGGAAGAATTAACTTTTGCTGCTGGGTAGTGAAATAGCTCTTTCTGGATTCTAGTTCCCAAGAGTGAGTTTAGAAATAAAAGGGAGTTTGATAAATTTATTCCTTTAAGACAGTTACTTACATTCATTGAAATATAGCTGTGAGACGAGTATAAAAAGTATTAATTTTAAATAAGCTCACAGTTCGTTCAAGGATAGAGTGTATGGATAAGCTAGAAGATCTTAAAGAACGCCTACAAGGCTTTGCAGATGCACGTGACTGGGATCAATTTCATTCTCCTAAAAATTTATCTATGGCGTTGAGTGTTGAAGTATCCGAGTTAGTAGAGTGCTTTCAATGGCTAACCGAAGAACAATCAAAGTGTCTTACCCCGCAACAACGCCAAGCTGTCATTGATGAAATGGCTGATGTACAAGTGTATCTATTGCGCTTAGCCACCAAATTAGATGTAAACTTACTAGAAGCTGTAGAGCAAAAAATGCAGATTAACGCCGCTAAGTATCCTGCTGACTTAGTGCGGGGTAGTGCGAAGAAATACACAGATTATAAGCAGAATGCTGACCAAAAATGCGATCAAGTTTCGGATAAAAAAGCATGATCGTCTACTCTGCTACCAAACAGCAATTTGTTGAGGATGTGCGCGCCAATGCCATTGCCGAGATCATAGAAAGCGAAGTTGCGAGAAAGCTAAACCGCAACTCCGCACGCAACGAATTTATCTCGTGGCACAACTCCTTGCAATATATGTTCAATGTATTGCACGACCCTGAAATTCCAGCATCTGCTGGTGTATCTATAGAATACAATATTCCTCTAACCAATCGCCGAGTTGACTTTATTCTCACGGGCAAAGACGCAAATCGTCAAGACACAGCGGTAATCATCGAATTAAAGCAGTGGCAAGAAGCCTTAATCACCAACAAAGATGGCATCGTAAAAACTCGCTTCCAACACGGTGAAAAAGAAACAAATCACCCATCGTATCAAGCGTGGTCTTATGCCGCACTGATACAAGACTACAATCAAACGGTGCGTGATGAAGCCATCACATTGCAACCTTGTGCCTACCTGCATAACATGAAATCAGCCCATGTTATATGTAATGATTTCTATGGTGAACACCTTAAAAAAGCCCCTGTATTTATTTCACCTGATGCCCTTAAGCTCGCAGAGTTTTTAAAGCATTCCGTGAAATATGGTGATAGCGATAACATTATGTATCGCATCGAACATGGCAAAATAAAACCAAGTAAAAACCTAGCTGATGCCTTGGTCTCCATGCTCGATGGCAATCCAGAATTCATCATGATAGATGAACAAAAGTTAGTTTATGAAACTGCTCTTGATCTTGCTCATAAAGCGCAACGAGGTATCAAACAAACTCTCATCGTAAAAGGGGGTCCTGGCACGGGAAAATCCGTCGTTGCAATAAACCTACTTTCAGAACTTACCAAGCGTGAATTATTAACCCAATACGTTTCTAAAAATGCGGCCCCTCGTGAAGTGTTTAAAAAAATGCTCACCGGCAGTCGTAAGAAAACCCACATAGACAACATGTTCAAAGGTTCAGGTAGCTACATAGATATGCCTGAAAATACCTTTGACGCCTTATTGGTGGATGAAGCTCATCGTCTAAACGAAAAATCAGGGCTGTATGGCAACTTAGGCGAAAACCAAATAAAAGAATTAATCAGAGCCAGTCACTTCAGCATATTTTTTATCGACGAAGCACAACGTGTCACCTTAAAAGACATAGGTAGTGTAGAAGCCATAAATCAATGGGCCTATGCTCTAAAATCAACCGTCACTGAGTTAGATTTATCATCACAGTTTCGTTGCAATGGAAGTGATGGCTACCTAGCGTGGATTGATAACAGCCTACAAATTCGAGAAACAGCCAACACCACACTAGAAGACATAGACTACGATGTAAAAGTTTTCGACGACCCAAATGAACTACGCAAAGCGATATTCGAAAAAAACCGTATAAATAACAAATCCCGCATGGTGGCTGGGTATTGTTGGGAGTGGGTCAGTAAAAAAGATAAAACCGCCATGGATATCATCATTCCAGAGCATAACTTTGCAGTGCAATGGAATTTAACTGATGATGGTAGCTTGTGGTTAATCGCAGAAAAATCAGTAGAACAAATTGGCTGTATACACACCTGCCAAGGTTTAGAGCTAGATTATATAGGTGTAATCATAGGCAACGACTTTGTCATCCGTGACGGTGAAGTAGTAATACAGCCGTTAGAGCACCCAGGCAGAGACAAAGCATTAAGCGGAATTCGTGGCTGGTTAAAAAAAGAACCCAAGGCGGCACTAGGCGCAGCGGCTGAGGTGATTAAAAACACCTATCGTACGTTAATGACACGGGGTCAAAAAGGTTGCTTCATATACTGTATCGATCAAGAAACCCGAGAGTATTTCCAAAAAATAACTCACAGACAGTTAGCTCAAGAAGAATCTGACGAATTAGATTCTAGCCGCGTCTATAAAGGCCTAGACTTGCCTGTCGTCAGCTTCGAACAAGCAACCCCCTACCAAGGCTATGTACCCATATTCGATTTAGAAGTTGCTGCAGGTGGCTTTAGTAATCAGCAAAATTTAGAAAATACAGGCAATCTAGAAGACAATGAATGGGTTCAGTTACCAGAACACATCAATACCGCAGAAGGTATGTTTGTTACTCGTGTAGTTGGTGAGTCGATGAATAAACGAATTATAAATGGATCTTGGTGTTTGTTTAAAGCCAACCCTGGCGGTAGTCGTAATGGAAAGATCGTATTGGTACAACACCGAAATATTGAAGACCCAGATCATGGTGGCACTTACACAATTAAAACCTACCAGAGTGAGAAAATAGAAGAGAATGGTGTGCTGATGAATCAGCGTATTGTGCTTAAACCGGAAAGCAATGCTTATGGTTATTCGCCGATTATTATTGAAGATGATGGTGAGGAGTTGGCTGTTATCGGTGAGTTTTTATTGGTTTTATAATATCTGTTTTTGTATGTGAATCAATGAGCATTGTGCAGTGAACTCCTACAGACTTTACTTGATAACTATTAACGGTTATAGATTACTTAATTACATCAGAAAGAGGGTGGCTTGTGTCAGTGCAAAAACGTGAAATCGACGCCTTTTTCTGACTTTTTTCGATATGCGAAATCTGCAGAAAAACGCCAGTTTTTTGACCGGATCGCCAGAGAAGCGATCAAAGAGCAGCAACAAATGCTCGAAAAAGCGAAAAAATGTCATAATAGACAGACGAACATAACCTCTATAAGAGCCGCTTGATTGCGGCTTTTTTGTTTTTCAGCGCCTCCAAGCAATCTAATATTCCCCCACCATTGTTGTCTGCTTATGGCTTGTTCATTGGGTCGCGACTCAAGAGTTAGACGGTGAAGCAATTACCAACGAAGAAGTAGTAGACCAGCTTCATAGCTGGAACCCTAGAAAAGCAGAAATGAACCCCGCTCATATCATTGCAGCATTCGACAGGCTAAAACAACAGAATTGGTTGGGGCTAAAAGCTCCTGTAGTCTAATACTGAAATTTTACTATTAGGCCATATTTATAGAATTGCCAGACACCAAATTTCCATTAACAACCTTCTTTTCTGCAATAAATCACCACGCTAATAAGTTGCTATCGCGATCATAACATTGGTAATAGTCTCATTAAGGGCCAGATGACTTTAATGCCTATCAAAGGATGATCATTCGGCGCGTTTCATTGACCTTATCAGCTGGTGCTTTAGGGCTCACACCAATACGTCAAATAGCCTGTTATGTAACGCTAAGAATTAAGTTTGTTTTTGTTCGCTGCAATCATGCCTGTTTTTTCTGTTGGCCATGAGGTAAGCCAGTTCGAGTTGAATGGCGTTACCAGAGATGGTGATGATTATTTCTAATCAGCTGGCTAAGATCACTAGGCTGCTGGAGTCAGGTTATTCATTAATTAATCTTATGTGACATAAGTAGTGTTAATTATACTAATGTTAGATATTCCCATATCTTGTTTTCAGGCCCCCAGCTTACGCTGATTGATTGACAAGACTTAGCAAGGATCACCAGATGATAACAACCTCAAAGCCCATGAGAAACTTTGAATTGGAAGTGTACTTTTCTAAATGGGAATTCTCTGCAAAGCACCATATGACGGCTTCAGACCTAGAAAGTATGACGCTAAATACACTGTTAGCGATGGCAACTGAAGAAGATCGTGATGCTTTTGATAACCTATGGCTAGGCTACACTCAAACATGGGGTGCAGATGAGCTGAGAGCCGAGATAGCGAAAACCTATAATAACATTGAGCCAACCGATGTGCTTTGTTTGGCAGGCGCTGGGGAGGGAATTTATGCGGTCTCTAAGTGTATTTTAAGCCCAGGCGACCACGCTATTGTCCCGACGCCTAATTACCAAAGTGCCGAGACGGTACCATTAAGTGTGTGTGATGTTGCTGGCGTTCCAATGGTGGAAGATGCGAGCAAGCCGGGCGGTTGGTATCTCGATATTGAGGCGATTAAAGCCGCGATTAGACCCAATACCAAGCTGGTTTCACTGAACTTCCCTCATAATCCAACGGGGCATTTAATTACCGATCAAGAGATGATGGATCTGGTAGCAGTATGCCGCGAAAAAGGCATTTATATTTTGTCCGATGAGGTATACCGAGGTGTCGAGCTGAACCTTGAAGATCAATCCCCACAAATAGCCGATGTGTATGAAAAAGGCATTTCACTGAATGTTATGTCTAAGGCATATGGCCTACCTGGACTAAGAATTGGTTGGATCGCGACAAAAGATGCAGAGATATTACATAAAGTTGAGCGCTATAAGCACTTTTTGTCCATTAGTAATTCTGGACCTTCAGAAATCTTATCAATCATTGCGCTCAAAAATCGCGAAGCCATTCTACAAAGAAACCGTAACCTGATGACGGAAAACGTGGTGATGCTTGAAGCTTTGTTTGATGATTTCCCAGGGATAATTCAATGGCAACGACCGCTAGGTGGTTGTGTGGCTTTTCCTAAGTACACAGGGCCTGGTGATGTTGAGTCATTTTGCCGATCGCTGCTCGATGAAAATGGGGTTCTGCTGTTACCTTCTTCTATCTATGGTTCTGATCTCACCGATGTGCCGTTAGATCGTTTTCGCATTGGCTTTGGTCGCGATGTCATTTTCAAGCAAGGTCTAGCGGCTATGCGTGAGTATTTTGAAACCCACTTTGCTGAATTTTCAAGGTAGTAATAAATGCAGATTATTACACGAGAAGAGATAGTTCCATTAGTCTCAATACCAATGGCAATTAGCGTGGTTAAAGACGCATTTATGGCTTTTTCTGAGGGCTTAATTGATCAACCAGAGCCAATGCAGATGCTGTTTAAGGAAGACGATGGTCAGCTCTTTGGCGACTGCCATGTGAAAGCTGCGCAACAGAAGGACCACCCTTATTTTGTTATTAAGGTAGCGGCTGGTTTTTACCGAAACACAGCAATAGGTTTGCCTGCAAACAATGGCTTGTTATTGGTTATGTCGAGTGAAACAGGGCACCCCGTTGCTCTATTAAAAGACGAAGGTTGGTTAACTCAAATACGTACTGCAGCCGCAGGAGCGCTGGCAGCGGCTCTGAAACCTGTCGCGCCTGATGCTTGTTTGGGCATCATTGGTACGGGGAGTCAGGCATATTGGCAAGCGGCACTGATAACCCAACATCTTGGGCTGACTAAGGTTGCGGTGTTTGGCCGTGACCACTCAGCAAGTGTGGCATTATGTGACACTTTACATCAGGAGTTTGGCTTAACTGCGACGCCCATGTCATCCGCTTATGAGGTTTGCCAAGCGAGTAACATTTTAGTAACAGTAACCCCTTCGTCCGAGCCTTTGATAAAACCAGAAGATCTACCCGATGAGATACATATCGTGGCGGTCGGAGCAGACAGCCCTGGTAAGAATGAAATAGCCTCAGAAATCTTCAAAAATGCCGATATTATGGTCACAGACAATCACGAACAGTGCCTTGCCCATGGTGATTTTGGCGTGGCGGTTCGTGCTGGTATGGTGGCAAAAGACGCAGACATTAGCTTGCCTGACGTATTAGCAGGCAAACATTCAGAGATGGATTTTAGCACTGCGAAATGGACGCTTGTCGATTTGACCGGCATGGGGGCTCAGGACTTAGCCATCGCCAGTTTAGTGGTCGATAACCTTACTTTGTAACCTCGATTATCAAGATTAACGGGGCGGCGCTTTAGCGGATTAACGCAAAAGCGCTCTTTCCTTTAAGCCTTACGTTTCGCAAGTATTAAGATGATGGCTGCGGGGAGCTTGCGGCTTTTTTGTTTTTCAGCGCTACCAAACAATCCAATCTTTTCCTATCCACGTTGCCTTCATTTCGCTCGTCCAAACGTGTTTTTGAGATGACATGTTCCTTGGACAGTGCGAAGCGCGAAGAGCATAGGTTTGGCATTGTTGATGGGGCTGCGCTAAGTCACTTACAGAAGAAGATGTGAGCGCGTTACTAGTAATGAGCTAGGGCAGGCATGGCAGCTTCGATTTTGAGTGATGCGAAAGTCTGTCTTATTCGAATCGCTAGTTGATGCGATTAGGTGTTGTATTCACATCATGATACGATTTGAATATGCAGTTATTTAAATCAAAGGCGACTATATGTGGATCTGGGAGCAAGAGAATTGGCCTAACTTTGTTTGGGATAAAAACGTCATTGAACCTAAGTTAAGAGACATTCGTTTTCGTCAAGGAATCTTGTTGGGCAAGATGTCGGGCCAGCCTAAAGACCAAAAGCAAAGTATGTTAGACACGCTATTGGCGAACATTATTCATTCGAGTGCCATTGAAGGTGAAAAACTGAATGCTTTTTCAGTTCGTTCGTCGTTGGCTAATAAGCTTGGTGTTTCTGAAGAAAAGCCATCTCCAACCAGTGAACGCACAGATGGCCTAGCAGAAATGATGCTAGACGCAGTGGAGAATTTAGACGCGCCACTCACACTTGAAAGAATATTGAATTGGCATAAACGACTGTTTCCTGAAGGTTATACCTTGTTCAATCCTGTGATGGGAGGACAGTTGCGCGGGGATGAGCCTATGCAGGTCGTGTCAGGTAGGATTGACAAACCAAGGGTACATTTTGAAGCGCCGAGCAGGGATGTACTTGAGACTGAACTAGAGGTGTTTATCCGCTGGTTCAATGATTCTCGTGAAGACCCAGCTTTAGACCCTTTACTTAGAGCTGCAATAACACACCTTTGGTTTGTGACTCTCCATCCTTTGGATGATGGCAATGGTAGGATCACTCGGTTAGTCACTGATTTAGCGCTGGCACAGGCCGAGCGTCAATCTGTCCGTTTTTATGCGATGTCAGTGGCGATACTTGCGAATCGTAACCGCTATTACGAAATATTAGAGCAATCACAGAAAGGTGATCTTGATATTACCGCCTGGCTTATGTGGTTTTTAAATACCTTAGGTGAAACCTTTACAAGCGTGCTGGAAGAGATTGGCCAAACGATTTTAAAAAACAACTTTTGGCTAAATATCGATCAAACTCAATTGTCTTTAGAACAAGTAAAAGTGCTCAATCGAATGCTTGATGGGGATTTTGACCAAGGTATTAATACTTCGCAATATCATAAAGTGGCGAAAGTGAGTAAGCCAACAGCTTCTCGCCATTTAGCGACTTTAGTGGCGCTAGGTTGCTTGGTAAAAAGTGACGCTGGAGGGCGGAGTACGAGGTATAAACTGGCACACTTCAAGTTACAATAGGTGTTGAGTTACTCACTGAATTATTTGTTTAACCCTTCTACCTCATTAGTTAGTGTTGCGCAGAAAGTAGACGACAAAGGAGCTGTACTATGAAAGTGGATTTTCGCCAAGTCAACTTTGCGCTTTGGTTAGCATTCATGACGAGTAGTTTTATTCCGTTTATTTTGGACTTTGCTTATCTTGTGGATCTAGAAAGGTTAGGTTGCCAACTGAAATTCTTGATAGCTCGTTTAGTTTCTCGGTTGTACTAGTTAAGAGCGATGCTTTTTCGCGTTTTCATACACTTATTTTTTCGCGTTTTCATACACTTATCGACGAATTAGTAAAGCAAGCACGAAGAGCAGCCCGGTTATTACCCCCCCGCACCTGTGCCAACCATAAAGGCGGCTTGACGGCCACGTCTGCGCGCTAGCTCGCCGACTGGCAAAATACACACGGCCATTCCTAGAACAAAAATGGTAATTGGTAATGTCGCCAGTAAAGGAGATGGAGAAAGCATGCTGCCAACAATAGCGCCAGTGGCATAAAGCACCACATTGTTCGCCCCAGAAAGCGCTTGCGCTAACACCAAACGCCATAAATTCGATGTCTTAAGGTGCTGATCAAAGGTTTCGGGCGCTTGCTCAGAGGTAAGATGGTTAGTGTTCACGCTTACTTCCTTGTATGTGATAAAGCCCGTAGGCCATGGTTTGATGTAACCAGTCTAATCAGAGTAGGCGATACCAACAAGCGAGAAGTTCGTGGCCGCGAGGAGAGCAAGCGTTTCTCGCGAACTGTCTTGGCTTAGCCCACCACAAAGCCAGATTTTAAAGGCATTTATTGTTGCTAATTCAACAAGTTCAGAGCAATAGACCTTCCAAAGGCCTGATCGAGACTCGAGGTGTCTCTCGGGCAAAGTCACATTTATCGCCCTGTGGTGAGGTCATTAGGGGTCAAAAGCTTTTCGTGTCCGAGAACTCTATGAGTGATAGCCAGTTGACGCTTTATCAGCATCAGAGTGTCGCAATGGCATTTTGTAACCGCTTTCTATTTTATCATTTTTAGCAAAGGTATTTTGTGATTAAGGCTATTTTTTGCAATTAAAAATAACGCAATACTCTGATCATCGAATGAACCAACTCTAGGTTAGCGCACTGAAGCAGTGATAGAGCGCATTAACGTATTCAGTTGAGAGGATAATCTAATGACTATTGCGTTATTAGCATTAACTTTGAATGGCAGAGAAATTTACGCCAAATGCGGTTGATGTGGTCCAGGGTTGAATATTGCGGCATTTAACATAGGGATTGCGTTAGGTTCCATTATTGGCGGCACCATTGTTGATGGTATGAGCTGTCAGATACCGCGTGGATAGGGGCTTTGATTACTTTAATTGCACTTATCGTCACACGCTAGAGCGGTCATTTAGATAACCGATCGCTCACCACAACAGAGAAGGTATAAGGTATTTTTGTATGACAACGCGAATTTCTGAAAAGGCAGCCAATGTGTTTGATAAATTGGCCCAGGGGGCATTTTCAATCGGTGTAGAGTTACCACTTGATAACGATTGGGCACGCTATGATAGCGCACAGGGGGCACCATTTGGGGTGCCAGATATGAGCAAACACCACGAGAGAATACAGCTGGCAGATCAGCTTGGCTTTAAAGCCGCATGGGTAAGAGATGTTCCTATTTATGACCCTAATTTCGGTGACGCGGCGCAAGTTTTTGAGACCTTTAGTTATTTAGGCTACTTAGCGGCAATAACGAAAAATATTTTGCTAGGTACTGCCGCCGTGGTGCTGCCATTGCGTCAACCCTGGTTGGTTAAAAAGGCCGCGGCCACGGTGCAAAAGTTGAGCAACAATCGTCTTATTCTTGGGGTGGCCAGTGGCGATAGACCGGTTGAATATCCTTTGTTTGATGTGGACTATGAAACCCGAGGCGAGAAATTTCGCCAATCCCTAAGCATTTTGCAAGAGGGGGAAGCCAGTTTATCTCATGGTATGGATTTATTGCCTGCGTCTCCTCAGCCACCCCTTTATGTGGCGGGTCTGGCTCAGCAAAGCCCCGAGTGGGTAGGTGAGCATATGGACGGTTGGTTGGCGTATCCAGGCACACCAAGAGACCATGTTCAGCGTGTTCAGCTGTGGCGCAATATTGCTGGCGATAAACCTTATGTTAGTTTTATCCACCTTAATTTATTAGCAAACGATGATGCTCCGATAACACGCCATCGCTTTGGTGTTGAAACCGGCGTGAAAGGTCTGATCAGTGAGCTTAACGCGATGCGTGAGGCCGGTGTTGATCACATTGGCTTGCATTTTCGCCGCAACAGCTTGTCTGTTGAAGAGACCATGCAGCGAATTGCCGACAAAGTATTACCACATTTTCATCAATAAGGAGGCCATATGGCAGAGCGAAAGCAAGTAATTAATACCATTCCACTACTGGGTGCTGGCACATTTCGTTTAAAGGACGACGATGCATACAAGAGCGTATCCATGGCGTTAGAGGTGGGGTTTCGTCACATAGACACGGCACAAATTTACGATAATGAAGCGGCGGTGGGGCGTGCCATAAAAGACAGTGGCGTGGCCCGTGATGCGCTTTTTGTAACAACCAAGGTATGGAACGAAAACCTCAATCAAGAGAAGTTCGTGACTAGCGTGAAGGAAAGCTTAACAAAGCTTCAGCTGGATTATGTCGATCTGCTATTGATCCACTGGCCATGCCCTGAAAACGGCGAAACCATGGCTGAGTATTTGGCTGAGCTGTTACGAGTAAAAGAAATGGGGCTGACGAAAGCGATTGGCATTTCAAACTTTACGGTTGCTCAAACAGAGCAGGCAGTGAGTATTTTAGGAGAGGGGGTCATCGCCACAAATCAGGTTGAGGTACACCCTTATCTTAACAATATAAAAGTGCGCCAAGCCTGTGCAAAGCATAATATTAAGGTGACAGGTTACATGCCTTTTGCTGTTGGTAAAGTGCTGAATGATGACACTATTTTGGCGATCGCAGAGAAGCATAAGGTGAGTGCGGCAGAAGTGGTCATCGCTTGGGAATTAGCCCATGGTTTGGTTACCATTCCGTCTTCTACTAAGCGTAAAAATCTTGAGACCAATTTGAAAGCGCTTGATTTAACGCTGGATGCTGAGGACATGGCAAAAATTGATGGATTAGATTGCGGTGATCGTCAAGCCGATCCTGATTTTGCCCCAGCTTGGGATGCCTAATTCTTTTATCTAATACTGTGCCCGCCTTATTGTGCTAATACTGTGCCCGCCTTATTGTGCTAATAAGTGCGGGCTTTTTGGTTGGATTTTACAAAATATTGGAAGCGAAGATGCAAGTAAATGTATGGCAGTTCGATAAAGCCGGCGCGCCTTTGGTGCGTTCATCAGCGCGCTTAGCGGCGCCGGGCGCCGGCAAGATAACCGTGCGTAATGAAGCCATCGGCATAAACCCTGTTGATTGGAAGTTTATTGAAAGCAACCCCCTTAACTGGCAGCAAGGCCATATTCCTGGGGTAGATGGTGCCGGTGTTGTGGTTGCCGTTGGCGAAGGGGTTGAAGAGCGTTGGTTGGGAAAGCGAGTGGCGTATCATCATAGTTTAATGCAGCAAGGGAGCTTTGCCGACCATACTCAAGTCTATGCCAATCGTGTGATGACCTTGCCTGAAGGTTTCGATTTTGCTTTAGCCGCGGCGTTACCTTGTCC
This sequence comes from Marinomonas pollencensis, assembly GCF_003387375.1. Classification (GTDB taxonomy): domain Bacteria; phylum Pseudomonadota; class Gammaproteobacteria; order Pseudomonadales; family Marinomonadaceae; genus Marinomonas; species Marinomonas pollencensis. The sequence goes on from NZ_QUNG01000002.1 coordinate 176,866, forward strand.
TATGCTGACAGCCTGGCAAGCCTTCAGCAAGGTGCCCGTAAGAAGCGGCGCCAAAGTATTAGTGAACGGTATGGGGGCGGTCAATAAACTGCTTGTTCAAATGCTAGCGCAAGCAGGTTTTATCGTGCATGTGGTTTCAAGTAGCTTGACGCAACAGCAAGCAAAAGCCATAAAAGTCGAACGTATTTATCGTACTGAGCCCAGCGAAGGCCGCTTTTACGCAGTATTCGATGCCAATGGCTCAGATGCCGCTAAGAGACTGGTGCCGTTAATTGAAGCAAATGGACATATGGTGTGTATTTTAGGTCGTATCGATACCCCCATAGACGCACCTTTTACTCGAACCATTTCATACCATGAAGTGGCGTTAGGGGCGCTGCATGATTTTGGTGACTATGCTCAGTGGCAGCGACTGATTCAAGATGGTGAACGGTTTTTGGCTCAAATTAGTCACCAGGACGTGGTGGTAGAAGCGCCGCACAGCTTTGCTTTTAATGATGTAAACGAGGCACTGGACTTCTCAAAAACAGAAAAGCGCAAGGCGATTGTTGATTTAACTGATGGGGCTGAATAAGGTCTGTGAGTTTGTCGGGACGGCCCACTAAAAGCAGTGCTATTGCCGCTGCCTTTAGTGGGCCTATTGTGTTCATGATTTAGGGTTCGCTGACGCTAATAGGCGCCCGCTAACTTAGGGATAAAAAGAACCAGCTCAGGGAAGCTCATCACCAGTGCGACGACACCAATTAATAATGCAAGCCATGGCATAATCAGCGAGGCAAACATAGGCACGGACACCTTGGTGACCCGACAAAGGGTAAACATGACAATGCCAAGAGGGGGCGTGATAGTACCAATTGACATTATCAGTGCGAGAACCACGCCAAAGTGCACAGGGTCAATGCCAAAGTTTTGGAGTATCGGGATAACAACAGGGATCGTCATAGTGACAATGGCAATGGCTTCAATAAAGCAACCTAAGATCAAATAAAGTATGCCCAGTAATAGCAGCAAAGCCATTGGATTTGAGGTTAACTCAGTGAGAACACTTACGGCTGTCTGTGGGGCTTGTTGATAGGCTAGCGTCCATGAAAAAACCGACGCCATGGCCATGATCAATAGAATACCAGCAGATTCAACCACGGTTTCAACAATCAATTTCCAGCTGCTAACCAAGCTTAACCCTTGCTTTGATACAAGAGCGACAATCAAAGCATAAAAGGCCGCCACAGCACCAGATTCTGTTGCCGTAAACACCCCAGTGAGTATGCCCATGACTATCAAAAATGGGGTGATCAAAGCCGGCAAAGCATGCCATAAAGCAGTTCTAACATTTGCTAGACGAAAGGGAATGCGTTCTACTTTATGTTCTCTTCTAGCAAGAAAGGAAACCAACCCCATCATGGCAACAGCCATTAAAATCCCTGGCACAATCCCGCCTAAAAACAGTGCCCCAATAGAGGTGCCGGATGCAATGCCATAAACGATCATGATAATGCTGGGTGGAATAATAGGGCCAACGGTAGCAGAGGCCGCCGTCACACCGATGGCAAAGCGTTTGCTGTAACCTGCTTTTTCCATCGCTTTAACTTCAACGGCACCAAGTCCACCAGCGTCTGCAACGGCAGAGCCAGAAATTCCTGCAAACAAAAAAGACGCCATGATATTGGCGTGGCCTAAACCGCCGTACATCCAACCAACAATAGCTTTGCCTAGTTCCATAATTCGGTCAGTTGCGCCACTGGCATTCATCAGTTTGCCAGTAAGAATGAAGAAAGGTAGGGCGAGCAGAGTGTAGGAGTCGACTCCTTTGGTTGCCATTTGTACGTAACTTGCGAGGGGCACTTCTTCTACGATAAAGAAAATCGCAGAAGTGATGGCGAGCGCAAAGGCGACGGGTACGTCGATCAACATGAGCACAATCACGGCAATAATCATTAAAAAAAGCATATTGGATTCCTTATCTTGAATCGTCGTTAGCCGCTGGCGGCGTGTTGGTTAGCGCGTGTTGTAATGCACGACAATGCTGAAAGGCGTTGACCAGCGAATAGAAAATGATTAATGCCCCACCAGCAACGGCGGGTAAATAAAACAGAGCCCGTGAAAAACCTAAACTGGTAGAGTGATCAGGCATGGCGAGCTCAACAATAATGACGCCTTTCCAACAAAGCACCACGCCGACAGAGGCGATTAATAGGTTAACCACGCAGCGAAATGCATGTTTTAATGTATTTGGCAGTCGATTAATGAGTATGTCGACCGCGAGGTGACTTTCATCTCGGGTCGCCGCGGCCGCCGCTAGAAAGGTCAACCAGACGAGCAGCAATCTTGCCACTTCTTCTGTCCAGGTGGATGAGTTATCAAGGGCGTAGCGTCGAAATACTTGCAGCCATGACAGACTCAATATAACGATAAACATAGAACCTGCTAAGGTTTCGACCCCATGTTTATACAATAGTGTGAATATCTTAGAGGTTTGGCGCATAGTGATGCACTCCATTAGGTGTCGGCCCAGCAAGTGTTAGCTGGGCCTTCTGAGCAAAGAGAGGTTTAATTTGCAGCGGCTTGGATCTGGTCGAAAAGCGCTTGTCCCCAGATGCCCATCTTGGCTTTATAAACAGGCTGAACAGATTCTTCAAAGGCGGCAACGTCAACATCGACAAACTCAATGCCTTTACTTTGAATTTCATCACGTAAGGCTTTTTCACCATCAAGAATCAGTTGGGTATTCAGTTTCCCAGCGTCTTGGGCTGCCTCTACGACAATCTTTTGTAAATCATCAGGTAGGCGACTCAACCAGCGATTATTAATAATCACTACATTGGTGTACATATAATGTTGAGTTAACAAAACATGGCTGCCAAGTTCCACGAAGCCACCTTTTGTCATCCAGTTAAAAGGAAGCTCTACGGCATCTACAACCCCTGTTTTCATAGCGGCGTTGGCTTCAGGAAAAGCCAGCGGTACTGGGCTTGCCCCCATGCTTTTCCATAGATCGTTATAAAGAGGGACACCCGCTGGAACGCGGATTTTGATGCCGCTCATTTGCTGCGGTGTGGTCGCGGATTTCTTGGTTAATGTGTGGCGGGTACCTTGTTGCCAATTTGATGCAATAACTCGAACACCAGTATTGTTTTGATAAGCATCCCACAGTGTCTGTCCAACTGGGCCTGTCAGTACCTTATTCATATGATCTCTGTCTTTCCAGAGATAATACATATTAAGAATATCGAGCTTTTTAAGTTTGCCACTCATCACGGGAGTGCCAATATTGGCTGCCTGAATAGTGCCTAAGGCAACTTGGTCTTGAAGCTCGATTTCGCCGCCTAACTGGCCGCTGGGAAATACTTTTACGGTCACTTTGCCATCGCTACGCTGCTTAACCTGTTCAGCAAAGCTCTTTGTAGCCACTTCAACAGGATGACCAACTGGAGCAATAAGGCCAATTTTGATGGAGTAGTCAGAGGCAAGGGCAATGGATGGTATTGCGCAGCTGGTTGCTACCGCAATGGCGGCTTTTTGGGTGAATTTCGCTATCTTTTTGTTCATTTTTATTATTCTCCTAAATGGATAGGGTTCACTGGTCACAACAGAGCGACACTGTTTGCTTTGCGCGTAATGTCGGTTTGTTATTTTATGTTATTGTCCACACAAATTATCAGTTGGTTTTTTATATGTCCAGACAAAATAAATAAAGCGTCAAGATATTTCACAAAATCAGGGCTTTCTTGTTGATCCTGCATGATTTATTTGTCCGCATTATATTCTGCATCTAATCGAAGAAAATTATTGGGTATGTTGGGTCTGGCGCTACAAAGCCTGCTTTAGGGGCTCGCGGGATGGCGTTACTCAGTTATTATTGAAGTTCTCTGCTGGTGGAATAAAAGACAAAGAGTTCGTAACAGTGTACGGAGTCAGCACTCGTTTAATATTTGCTTCTCACCTAGGTTCAGCGTGAGACAAGGTGTCGTCAGCCACACGATGGCAAAGTTTGCGCAGCGTTTGGCTATTAAGGTTCGAGGTCGATACGGGGATACTCGCTGTTTTCACAGGCTGGGCAATATTTGCTTTGTCTTGCGCATCAAGTGATGTGGAATTTGACCAGCAACGAGTTTTGCCAGAACTTGCCCCTCTCAGGGTTCTGAGATAAGCAGCGAATGGGGAGGATGTTGTGTCAGGCTTGATCAGTATTTAAGCGTTTCTTGAGGCCTGTCCTACTGTTTTTTTTCTACTGTGGATGTTGAGCAAAAAACGCGTGTCCTTTTGATGCCCTAGCAGAAGTAGGGCAAAGGGCAGAAAGGGGGGCTAGCCAACTTGTTCCTTGTTTAGAAACCGTTAGTCAGCCATGTGATTTTTTTGAGTGAGGTGGTGCCTGGTTGTTGTGAGATGCTTAGTCGGCTTTCAGTGAGCGCAGTCACTACAGCTCCGGCCATTCCTCTTTGGTCACCAGTTTTGCCGCTATAAGCCTTTCTCTAAGAGATTGGATCTTAGCTTTCAGCTCATCCCGAATGAGTCGAATGGCAGGGGAGATCATCTGGCGGCTAGGCAATACTAACCACATTTCTGTGACCGGAATCTGGTAGTCGCTCATCACTCTTTGCAACCGTCCAGCTAATAAATCTTCAGCAACATCAATCACAGACTTCTTGGCAATGCCGACACCGTCTACACACCAGCGGCGGACAATATCACCATCGTTAACAGCGCGATTGCTCATGACTTTGACTTTGTGCCTAGTATCGCCTTGATAAAGCTCCCAATTATCGTGCATCACTTCATACAATTTATACAAAAGCGTGTTGTGTTTTGACAGTTGTTCTGGGGATTCAGGCGAGCCATGTCGAGCAATATAGTCAGGGGAAGCACATAAAAAATGAGGAATATTACAGATTTGAAAGCCGTATAAATTTAAATCTTGTACTGCGTTTTTGGTCATTGCTCGCAATGCAACGTCCACCCCATCTCGGTAGAAATCCACCCGACTATCACTCACATGCAGGCGCAAAGTAACGTCTTTATGCTCATCCATTAGCTGATTTAATAAAATACGCATTAGGTTGCGGCCCATTTCTGACGATACCGCGATCTTCACTTCGCCATTAATGCTTTTTTGTTCTTCATTTATCACCACTTGCCCATGCTGCAGTAGGTCTACTGCTTGCTGACAGATTGGCAAATAGCGCTCTCCTTCTAGGGTCAAACGAATACTGCGTGTGGTGCGCACAAAGAGTTGGGTTCCTAGGCATTGTTCTATACGTTTTAGTGCCATGCTGGCACTGGCGGTGCTCATATCCAATTGGTTTGCTGCAGCGGTAATGGATTGCATTTCTGCAATCTTAATCAGTACTTGTAAATCAGCAATTTTCATAACGTCCTCAAAAAGCAGTGATAGAAAACCAAAGAGGCTCTAATTTAATTCTGCATGAATAAATGGGTAACAGTGGCCAACTTGTTTGTGGCTGTTTGTTGTCTAGGGTCAATCTCAAGCAGAGGGATTTGTTAAGCATAGACTCATCATGACCAGACTATTATTAATTATAACTTAAAACTTAATGTTTAAATTGGGGAATAATAAAACAAATCAAAACTATATAGTATTTGCCTTACACATTTGGTGATCTTTTTAAGGCAAAAGCAGCATGTTTTTGTCACTTAATGACAATGGTGGAGAATTTATCATGAAATACGAAGGCTTTCAGACTTTCACGACAGAACAGGACAGCGGCATCCTAACGGTGACTTTCGATTTTGGTAGCGTCAATGTTCAAGGCCAAGAAATGTTGGCGGACCTTAATAGTTTAGCGATGCGACTAGAGCGTGACCGAAGCACTAAGGTGGTGGTTTTCCAATCTGCAAATCCAGAAATTTGGGTTTGTCATTATGACACCGAATTACTAAAAGATATGTCGACTGTTGCGGTATCTAGAGAAGACGCTCAATTACTCGATTTACAAGAAGTTTGTGAGCGTATCAGTAAGGTTCCCCAAGCAACGATTGCGAAGCTGGAAGGTTTTGCTCGTGGTGGCGGCCATGAATTGGCCTTGGCGATGGACATGCGTTTTGCCGCGCGTGGCAAATACAAATTCATGCAAATGGAAGTAGGCATGGGCATTTTGCCATGTGGTGGTGGGGCCTCACGCATGGCTCGTCAGACTGGCTTGGGGCGTGCACTTGAAATCATTTTGAGTGCTCGTGATTTTGATGCGGATGAAGCAGAAGCGTTTGGCACCATCAATAAGGCGTTAGAGCCAGATCAAATAGGGGAATACGTTGATACCTTGGCAAAACGAATTGCTCAATTTCCTGCTGAATCTATTAATGCTTGTAAGCGTGCCGTGTATGAATCAATTGATAAGCCGATCGAAGAGGCATTAAAAGCTGAGGCGTATTGGCTCTACCAAGCCACCAGCAAAACGCCAGCCATTAAACGTTTTGCTATCGCCGATGAGCAGCGTCTTGAAGATGACATTGAGAATCAACGTAACTGGAATGACTTGGTTATGAAGGTGCAAGAGATTAATTAATCTGTCTGCTCGCTGTGTGAACCGCTTACGCTTGTTAATCCGCTAAGCGGTTTGTTTTTAAATGCAACATTTTAATAAGGCCAAAGATATAGAAGACGATTTTCTATATCTGACCTTTAATCTGCAGCTTAACCGACAGGGCTAACTAGGTAATCATAGCAATGAAAAAAATCCTGATTAATTTCGCTCATCCCGCGAAGTCCCGTTCTAGTGTCAATAAAGCGCTGCGTAACGCGGTGGTAGGGCTAGAAGGCGTTACCGTGAATGACCTTTATCAAACCTATCCTGATTTTATGATCGATGTAGAGCGAGAGAAAAAGCTATGCGAAGAACACGATGTCATTATTTTTCAGCACCCGCTTTATTGGTATTCGACACCTTCTATCGTTAAAGAATGGTTTGATTTGGTGCTGGAGCACGATTGGGCTTATGGCTCTAAGGGAACAGCATTAGAGGGTAAACTTTTTTTTCAAGTGATCAGCACTGGAGCGGATGGAGATAGCTATCAAAAAGAGGGGTTTAATGAGTTTACCTTAACCGAGTTAAGTGCACCGTTTCGAGCAACCGCAAAGTTATGCAAACTGGTTTGGTTGCCACCCTTTGCCATAACCGGTGTGCATGGAGGACTTCCTAGCGCGGAAATTCTGCGACATGGAGAAAATTATCAAAGAACCATTATTGCTCTTCGCGATGAACGAGTAGACATAGAGCAAGCCAAACGACTTGAGTTGCTCAATATAGATCTTAATCAGTTAATTGGGAGCGAATAATATGGACGCTTTTTTATTGCAGTTTTTTATTTTTCTAGTGGCCGCAGCGGTGGCTGTGCCATTCGCAAAAAAACTGGGGCTGGGTTCAGTGCTGGGTTATTTAATGGCGGGGATTGTGATTGGGCCATTTGGTGCGTCCTTGATACACGATGTCGAAGCCATCATGCATTTCACCGAGTTTGGCGTGGTAATGATGTTGTTTCTGGTCGGTTTAGAGCTAAAGCCATCGCTGCTATGGCAATTGAAAACGTCCATTATTGGTTTTGGTGGCTCCCAGGTGATTGTCACCAGCTTGATCATAACCGCCATTGCGGCCGCTTATTTACCATGGCAACAAGCCTTAGCAATAGGGCTAATTCTGTCTTTATCTTCGACTGCCATTGTACTGCAAACCTTACAGGAAAAAGGTCAGATGAAAACGGAAGCTGGTCAGTCCGTGTTTGCTGTCTTGCTGTTTCAAGATCTGGCGGTTATTCCGATGTTGGCGATTATTCCATTGTTAGCCACGTTACCGAGCGTGTCCCTTGATCATCATGATAGTGGTGTTTTCGACCTGCATGCGCTGCCTGAATATCTACAGTTTATGTGCACAGTAGGAGCGGTTGTTCTGGTATTGGCAATTGGTAAATACGCGGGTCAGCCGATGTTTCGTATTATTGCACGTACCGGGGTAAGAGAGATTTTTGTTGCTGCCGCCTTAGCCTTAGTGATAGGCAGCTCATTGTTGATGTTGGCGGTCGGTTTATCGCCTGCGCTAGGCGCTTTTTTAGCCGGAGTCGTGTTGGCGGACAGTGAATTCAGGCATGAACTGGAAAGCGATATAGAGCCATTTAAAGGCTTATTACTAGGCATCTTTTTTATTTCCATTGGTGCCAGTTTGAATTTTCCTCTGATTGGCGAGAACGTGACGCTCATTATTGGAATGACGGTCGGTTTGATTGCCATAAAAGGTTTAGTGCTGATACTCATCGGCAAGGTTTTCAGTATTAGCAGTAAAGAGCGTTCCTTGTTTGCCGTTGCTTTAGCACAAGGTGGAGAGTTCGCATTTGTCTTGTTTCAACTGACCAAAAACACGGGTGTATTGCCCGTTAGTATTATCGAACCCCTGATTTCTGCGGTGGCTATTTCGATGTTTCTCGCGCCTTTGATGTTTGTATTACACGATAAACTAACGCGATCTACTTTTGAGGAGGAAGCGTCACAGGATGAGGATGTGATTCAAAAAGGAGACCATAAAGTGATCGTGGCAGGGTTTGGTCAGCTGGGTGTGGATATTGGCCGTTTTCTTTTGTCGGCGGGCATTAAACCCGTGATACTGGATTATGATTCGAATAATGTCGCTGTGCTGCGCAAACTCGGTATAGAAGTATACTATGGCGATGCTACGCGCCTCGACCTGCTGGAGTCTGCCGGAGCGGCTGACGCCGAGTTGTTAGTCGTCACTTTTAGTAATACGGAATCTGCTAAACATTTGATTGAGTTGGCAGCTAAACATTATCCTCAGCTGAAAATAGTGGTGAATGCGAAAGACAGGGAAGCGGCTTTTGAACTGATGGATATCGGAGCTGATAATATTTATCGTGAGACTTTTGACAGTGCACTGAGTATTGGTCAGTCAGCAATGATGCAGTTGGGCGTTGACCCTTATGAAGCCCATAGGTTGAAGCAAATTTTTAGAAAGAAAGACATGCAGATGATGCCTGAGCTCTATAAACAACGCTGTGAAGAAGAAAGTTATATTTCTTTATATAAGCAACACCATGCCCAGTTGGAAGCGTTAATGAAACTGGGGAGTAATGAGGGACTCGCGGCGGCCAGCAAAGCCTGGGCAGTAAAGAACCCGGATCATTGATTATTTGGCAAAAAGCGAAAATGAACGCAAAGAGGGTTAACCAATGCTTTGGTTAACCCTCTTATAAAGTTATGAGCGTTCCCAGTAAGGAGTGTCACCAAAGCGTTTAACAAAGTAATCAATAAAAGCCCGTACTTTTGGCGCGATCAGCCGCGAGCTAGGATAAACCGCCCAGATCGCCGAATTGTTAACCAGCTTGTAGTCTTTTAATACCTGTACCAGCTTGCCTTCTCGTAGTTCTTTATCGCAACACCAAATAGAGGAGATGGTAATACCTGCGCCATCCACACAGGCATCGCGTGTGGATTCGCCATTGTCTATTCGGATTGTACTATTTGGCTTAATTCGTTGAATGCCGTCATCACTTTCAAATTCCCAGTGCTCGATACCAATCAAGTTAATACAGCTATGTTGCTGAAGCTCTTGAGGGGTCTTAGGCTCGCCAAATTGCTTAATGTAGTCAGGAGATGCGCAAATAATACGTGTATCGGAAGCGAGCTTTCTAGCCACTAGGCTGGAATCATTGAGTGCTGCATTTCGAATCGCGATATCAAAGCCACCTTCAACCATGTCAACGATATTGTCGCTTTGTCTAAGGTCCACTTTTAAGTGAGGGTACTCGCTAACAAACCCCTTTAACGCAGGCACTATGTGCATTCGTCCAAAAGAAGAGGGCGCCGTGACGCGAATGGTACCACGGGGAGTAAAGCTGCCAGCACCAACCGATGCTTTGGCCCTATCGACAGCACTGAGTACTTCCTCTGCATGAGGCAAAAACTCACGACCTTCTTCTGTCAATGACACTTTTCGTGTCGTTCGATGAATAAGCTTGACCCCGAGTGATTCTTCCAACTTATTTAGGTGCATGCTGGCAACCGGTGGTGATAACCCCAATTCACTGCCTGCCAGACTGATATTCTGGGTTGAGGCAACGCGTACAAAAAGTTGTAGATGGTCATTATTCATTGTTTAGAAATTCTTAAAACTGAATGTACTGATTATTGTATTATCAAAAAAAAGCTTTGTAAATATACTCCCTATATCAGGAATCATGGGTATTAAAGAGCTACGACTAACACGGATTGTTAATTCTTCCTTCATTTTACTCGTCTCTCGTATGCCTTACTCATTGTGCTGTATAGCGAGAGAGTTGAGTTCTTATCCAGTTTTATAAATTATTGACTTCATAAAGGCCTAAATAATGGCATACGTAACTTCCTCACCATTTAAATCGCTCTATCGCCAAACCTTGCCTATGTTGGTCGGCTTATTTGCGATCATGGGAAGTCAGTTTATAGACAGTGTTTTTATTGCCCAATTAGGTCCTCAGCCCCTTGCTGCGCTTGGTTTTTCTGTGCCCATCTATCAACTCATTGTCGGTATTCAAGTAGGAGTCGGCATCGCCGCTACTGCCTGTATATCGATTGCTATTGGCGAAAGAAGAGATAGCTATGCCAAGTACTTGAGTGCGATCGTGCTAGGGCTTGGCGGTCTTGTGGTTAGTCTGCTGATTTTTTTACTTTGGTTTTATCAACAAGGGATTTTTTCTGCATTAGGGGCCAAGCAGAATGTTATTAGTTTATTGCCCAGCTTTTGGGCACCTTGGTTATTAAGCTGTTGGCTAGGTGCTTTTTTGTATTTTGGCTACAGTATTTGTCGGGCTTTTGGACAAACTCTCATTCCTGGAAAGGTCATGATACTGACGAGTGTCATTAACGTGGTACTCGATCCGGTGTTTATTTTTACTTTTAAGATGGGGCTTGCTGGGGCCGCTTGGGCGACCTGTATTGCGTTTTTTATTGGCTTGGTGGTCATTTTCAAATCCATTTTTAAGCAAGGCTATATGGCCTTACCGAAAAATTCTAGGGTAATAAGAGCTGGAACCAGCGCCATTGCAAAATTTACCGCGCCCGCGTTATTAAGCCAATTTATCCCGCCGATTTCAGCCTTCTTTGTGACCATTATTGTTGCTTCATATGGCATTTTGGCCGTTGGTGTATGGGGCATGGTGAGTCGAATAGAATATGTTTTGATCGTCTTGGTTTTGGCCGTCACCATGGCATTGCCTCCTATGATAGGAAAGCTTAAAGGCGAGCAGAGCTACACAGAGATTCTAAAACTGATCAAAACTGCCATTTTTAGCATTGTTGCCTTTCAATTGGCTTTGGCCATTTTAATGATGATATTTGTCAGTCCGATCACAAGCCTGCTAAGTGGCGAGGAAGAAGTTAAAAGTTTGCTAATGCAATACTTTTTTCTGATTCCAATCAGTTATGCGGGCCTTGGTGTTTGTATGATTAGCGTGTCTGCTTGTAATGCTATTGGGGTACCTAGTGCGGCATTGCATGCCTCTTTATTGCGGTTATTTGTTTGCTACTTACCACTGGTATGGCTGGGCTCAGAAATGTATGGGCTAATGGGGTTATTTATTGGCGCATCATTGGGGAATATCTTCTCAGGTGTGGTGGGCTGGAAAATGTTCATCGGCCAATACAATAAATTGACCGCCCCCGATGTTGCTTGCTTTACTTCAAATCAAACCAACTAGTGAGGCTCATTCTAGCCACTGTATATCATTATCGAACGCCACTCTTATATCCGTAAAAAAACACGGTAGAGGTATCGAAAACAGTCTAATCGTGACGTCGTAGTAAGTTTGCCTATCAAATTCATGGCCTCCACTGTTGTCGTGTTTCTCCTTTTACTCATTTCACTTCGCCAGCTAGCTACATTCAGCTATTACTTCCACATGAATAACCAGCCAAAGAAACTAACAGTCGTTTAAGTCGTGTCTAAACATGGGTGTCGTGTTAACTATTATCATGGGTGTCTTGTTAACTAATTTTGGCAGGTGGGCCAGTAACGGCGGGCTTTTAAGTGTGGGTGTCCTGTTAAGAGTTGCTTTTAGGGTGGGTGTCTTGTTAAGCAGACTTAGAAAGCAGGGTAACAACGGGCTTCTTAACATGGGTGTCTTGTTAAACTGTTGTTAAACTGTTGTTAACTGCGGGCTTTTAAAAGTGGGTGTCTTGTTAACTATTTTGCAGGTGGGCCAGTAACCACGGGCTTTTAAGAGTGGGTGTCCTGTTAAGGGTTACTATTAAGAGTTAGTAACGGCGGGCTTTTAAGTGTGGGTGTCTTGTTAAGAGTTGGTAGTGCGATGGCGCCTTAAAAAGGCGCCATGCTGTCTGGGGTTTGGTCGGGTGTTGTCCAGCGCTGGTGTGCGTCTGCTAATGTTTGTGGAACATGGAAAGAGGGTGTTTGACCATGTTTGCCATACAGCCAGAGTACAAAATTGGTGCGTTTGCCTGAGGTGATAGGGTGGGCTGCATGCGCCACATTACCACGGTGGATGACGGCAACGCCTGGTTCAAATACATAACGATTCATTTTACCTGACATGGAGTCATAAAAGTCCACTTCAGAGCCAGTAAACGTTTCCCCTGGTAGGTTAAGGTTTACATTTAATGTGACGCTTGATGCATCCGTATGAAGGCGCAATGAGGTATCTGTATTGGCTTGATACTGGATCGAGAAGCCAAATGTTTGTCCATCGTATCCCATGGTTTCAGGGAACAATAAACGGGCAATTGGTCGCATGTATTTGTCCAATAACTCTTGATACAAATTCTGAAAACTTGGCGCAGCGAGATAGCCTTCAGAGCGTGCATCCAGCATTGCGCCGCCACGATTTAAAGCAATGCCATACGGTGGACGCAATGGGATCTCTGCGTCTGCAACGGCATCAAGGTAATGGCGCAAGTCTGCTAGACGTTCAGGGTCAAACAATTGAAACTGGAAAACATCGGGTGCAATCTCATGCATTAAGTTAGCTACTTTTGTTTCTTGCAATGGGTCATTCCAAGACTCAGTCACTGCATCACGCAACGCGCTATCCAAAAGGGAATCATCGATCTTGGTAAGGCGTTCTTGTTCGCTCGTTTCCCATTGCGCCCAGGCTGCTTCTAGTAATGTTTTGTTGTTATTCCAAAACATTTGTACGGATGGTGCCCTTTGTAGCATGGCTTCACGAGAAGGAAGTTCCAAGCTTCGAGCAAGTTGTAATGAATTCATAGACATGGTGTAACGCTCCTCTAATTAAATATGGGTTACCGTCTTAATAGGGTTAATTTATTCCTTTTCTTATTCTTAATAAACGAGGCTGTTAGCAAAACAGTTTTAATTTTTGTAATATAATCGCAGTGTGTTTATGAATTCTTTTTAGTAATAATAAGAGAGCGTTATGAATGGTCTTAACAGGCCGTTATATTTTGGAGCCATGCATGATCAATGACATCAATCTAGCGGATATTCGATCCTTTGTACTGATAGCAAAACTCGGTACTTTCACGAAAGCCGCAGACGCTTTATCCGTGTCTCGCTCCCATGTATCACGACAAATTAGTGCTCTCGAGCAGCAAATGAAGGTGACTTTGTTTACCAGAACCACGCGGAGTTTAAGGCTAACCCAGGCTGGCGAGCGTTTTTTCTTACAATGCGAGAAAGCCATCAATGAAATTGATCAAGCCTTGATTGCAGCCGTTGATGATACGGATGAAGTGCGTGGTTTCATTCGAGTTAACTGTGTCGGAGGCTACCTAGGTGAAAATATAGTCAGTGATTATGTGGCTGAATTTATGTTGGCGTATCCTGATATAAAGGTGGATTTAGATTTCAGTAGTCATCGAATCGATTTAATTCAAGACGATTTCGATATTGCATTTCGGATGGGGAAGTTAGATGACGCAGGCTTTGTTGCCAAATCCCTTATGGACATAGAGATAGTTACCTTAGCCAGTCCGTGCTATTTAAAGCGTCAAGGTACGCCTTTGCATCCTACAGAACTTAAACAACATCGTTGCTTGATCGGCAGTGTTAAACGCTGGTCCTTTGAGTCGATTGAGTCTCCCCACGAGCACCTTGATATCGACATAGAAGGGCAACTGATAAGTAAGAACGGTCGAGCTTTAATGACTAACGCATTATTGGGCAATGGCATTATTCGAGTTCCGCGACTTTATTGCGATGAAGAGATAAAAGCCGGAAAGCTCATCGAGATATTGCCTAAATGGAAGGTGCCAAGCGTCTTGTTTTCAGCCATTTACCATAAAGACAAATATCAACCTAAACGCTTAAGAGTGTTTATTAAGTTTGTTAAGGAGCGCTTTCGCGCGGAATTCTTTTAATAGATTGTTGCAGTATAGAAACAGTGTTTCAACTTAATGGATATATATCAACAGTCTCACGTCTTTTACCATACCTCTATCGCAACACATTAGGTTGCTGTATTCACTTTAATGATAGAGGTCATGATGAAAAAATTAGTGGTAATCACAGGTGCAAGTTCTGGTATTGGCGAAGCTATTGCGAAGCGCTTGAGTGACGCAGGGCACCCGCTGTTATTGTTAGCACGTCGCCTTGAGCGTCTGGTGGCGCTTAATTTACCCAATACCCTATGTGAAAAAGTTGATGTCACTGACCAAGTCTCATTTGAGGCCGCCATTGCGAAAGCAGAAGACCAGTTTGGTCCTACTGACTGCATCGTCAACAATGCAGGTGTGATGCTATTAAGTGAGTTGGACGTGCAAGATCCAGCAGAATGGAAAACCATGTTCGATGTAAATGTCATTGGTTTGATGAATGGCATGCAAGCCGTCTTAGCACCAATGAAAGCCCGTAACACAGGGACTATTATTAACATCAGCTCTATTGCGGGCCGTAAAACCTTTCCTAGCCATGCGGCTTATTGCGGGACGAAATTTGCAGTGCATGCGATTTCAGAAAACGTTCGAGAAGAAGTGGCGAGCGCTAATGTTCGAGTAACGACAATTGCCCCAGGCGCAGTAGAAACAGAATTACTTTCCCATACCAGTTCAGATGAGATTATTAACGGTTACGAAGACTGGAAAGAAAGCATGGGTGGTGCATTAGCAGCGGATGATGTGGCCCGTTCAGTGGAATACGCTTACCAGCAGCCACAAGGCGTTTGTATCCGCGAAATCGTGATCTGTGCAACGCGCCAGCCAGCATAATAGCAATATCCTAATAATGTTTAGCGCTTCATGAGAAGCGCTAAACATTTTGCGTTCACTCGGGCGACTATATAGTTATTATTAAATTCTGATAAATATGGCTGTAAAGGCTTTATTATTAATAAAAAATATAAAGTGTTTTACCTATCCATTGGCTAATTTCCTTCGCAAAACCCCCTTAGAATACGCCGCGTAAAAGCACTGTCTCTCATTTTAAGCGGTTCTACCTTGTATTGTTTTTCTTTTGCTGCAATGGCTTAAGTAACCTAAAGCAATGCTATCCGCCGACTTATCTTTTAACACCTGTCATTCACAGGTCATTTATTCTTTATTTTTAAATCCGTACACCTAGACACGCATCTTGTGCCTATTGGTGTGGATTAGTTCATTGAGGAAATCTATGTTTGATTTAATTACTAGGCGGCGTGCCAATTTGAAAAATGATGTGCTCGCTGGCTTAACCGCAGTACTAACGCTGATTCCAGAAGCGGTAGCCTTTACCTTTGTGGCAGGCATTGACCCTATGATGGGGTTATATGGTTCGTTTTTTATTGGCTTTATCACGGCTGTTTTTGGTGGTCGACCAGGTATGATTTCTGGCGCGGCAGGCTCGATGGCGGTCGTGACCACGGCCTTTATCATTATGTTCGGTCTAGAATATTTGTTAGCCGCCGTGGTGTTAACCGGTATCCTGCAAGTGCTGTTTGGTGCTTTCAAAATGGGTAAGTTTATCCGTTTGTTGCCACACCCTGTGATGCTTGGCTTTGTTAACGGTTTGGCGATTGTGATCGGTATGGCTCAGTTCAGGCAGTTTAAAGAAAATACCCATGTCATCTACGATCAAACACATGACATGTTTACCTACGCAGGGGATTGGATGCAACTTACCAGTCCAGCTATGTTAACCATGATGGGATTAATCGCGTTAACCATGTCGATTGTTTACTTTTTGCCGCGTTTTACCAAAGCGATTCCAGCCCCTTTAGCGGCTATCGTGGTATGTACCTTATTGGTCACCTTCACTCCTTTGGACTCTAAGTTGGTTAGCCAAGTGGTGCTCGATCAGCGAGTATCTATGGTGGAGAAAGAGATCATTAATGAGCGTTTCGACGCGATTAAAGACCAGATTCCATACGGTGACTATGCTCAGCAAGCGCAAGCAACCGCGGCAGATCGCCCTACATTGGCTGAAATCAAGGCAAAATGGGCCGCAGATCAAGAGCGCATGGTAGCCAATGGCGAAAAAGAAAAAGTTGAGCCGCTAGATGGCAGCTTGAAAGGCACCTTGCCCAGCCTGCATTTTCCAGAGATTAGCTGGGATCTAACCAACTCAAAGGCTTTAGATGCGCTTGTAACGGTATTTTTGCTTGCTCTTATTTTGTCTTCTGTTGGTTTAATAGAAACCCTAATGACCTTGTCATTGATTGATGAAATCACGCAAACCCGTGGACAAGGTAATCGTGAATCCATCGCGCAAGGGTCGGGTAATATCTTAAGTGGGTTATTTGGCGGCATGTGTGGTTGCGCCATGATAGGCCAAAGTATGGTGTGTTTGAACTCTGGCGGGCGCGGTCGAGCATCCGGCGTGGCGACGGCTATTTTCATGCTAATGTTTATTTTGTTCTTCCCTGGGTTGATCGAAATGATTCCTGTCGCTTCATTAATCGGGGTGATGTTTATGGTCGTGATTGCGACATTTGAATGGTCGTCTTTGCGTTTATTTGGCCGAGTTCCTAAGTCTGAAATCTTTATTATAGTGGTTGTATCTGCTGTGACCGTATTGTTGGATCTTGCGGTTGCTGTCGGCATAGGTATGGTGATCTCCGCTTTGGTATACGCATGGAATTCCGCCAAAGAAATTCGTGTTACCAGTGAAGAAGAGGCAGATGCTAAGATCTATCACCTTAAAGGCAATCTGTTCTTTGGCTCTATTACGTCATTCAAAGAAGGTTTTGCACCTCATCAAGACCCAGTTAAGACCTATATTGATTTCAGTCACGCGCGTATTTGTGATCAGTCGGGTATTGAGGCTGTTCATGCTTTGGGTGAGCGTTACAAGGCCCTGAATAAAACCTTGTATTTGCGCCATTTGAGCCCAGAATCGGCTAAATTGTTGCAAAAAGCCGGTGATTTAGTGGAAGTAAATATTGTTGAAGGTCAGTATGCCCCAGTGGCACATTCTGCCTAATGGGCAAATACCGCGCTTCACAAATAGCGTGAACTAGAGCAAAACGTCAATACTGTCAAAGTAGCTAAGCGCTAAAGTCCTCACCCGTCTGGTTTTAATAGATGGGTGAGGGCTTATTTCATTAAGCTCTATGTGGCCTGACAATTTAATCAAGGGCAATGTGGCGTTCAACGGAATCAATTTTATGCATTTTATCACCCACTGGGTGGTCCATAACATCTTTGAAATTATTGCCAGCCACATCTTCAAGCTTCGCATTGACGGACAAAACGATGTGTTTGTTTCGCCACTGTTTTTTAGGCGTAAACTGCCATATTTGGTGCTCTTCATCGTTGCTGATTTTGCCTGAAATCTCATTGCCATCAGAGCTAAATAAAGAAATTTCAGATTGCAACAATTGATAATCAAACAGACGATCAAACTGAATACGAAGTGGCTGTAATGAGCCTATTTTGGGAGGCGTAATTTTCCACTTATTGACGTCTGGTAGTGTCCTTAACGCATTGTTTATCTGATATGAATGGGAAAAACCAGCCAATGTCTGGTTGCCATTCGCCGTCGGCCATCCCGCTTTTACGATGATTTTATACGCTTTCCCTGCCTCTAAAGCAGGACCCAATTCTAGGTTGGTTTCGACGCCACGCTTGATCCTACCTGGGTCCATTAATAGGGTTAATCGCTTTCTATCTGCACTCCAAAGTTCTTGTTTAAACTTCATAAAAGCGGCGTTGTCTTCGACGCCTTCAGCATTCACCAGTTTAATGTAGTTAAAAGCGACATTTGGTTTCATCGGCTGGGTGAAGTATAGATAAAAGCGTAAGGTGTTTTCAGGAATAAGAGCTGAATTGGGCTGTATCTTCATGACTTTTACGGCTTTGGGTGTCGCCGCTGTCAGCATAAATTCATTTAAATGGGTTTTTAGCTTTTGTGCAGGCGTTATTTCTTTTGTCTTTACGACGTAAGATTGGCCTTTAACAAATTCAAAGTAAGGCTTGAAGTAAGCGCGCGTCTCATCATGGTAATAGTGCCCTGCAATTGGGGTTAATTGCTCGCAACATTGGTTTTTTATACCAACAAATACGCTCAAATAATCCGCAAGATTACCTGTTATTGCATCATCTGGTAGCGCATTTAGGGCAATAGAAATAGGCTGACCTTCCGCTGAAGGTAGGGACACCGTGCCTGCTTGCGCGTGAGCAAAAGAGGAATAGACATATAATATTACGATGAAAAGCATAGTTGACATGGCGTTTGCCATGCCCACTATGCTAGATGGTCTAGCGTAGATCATTTTATTTAGCCTGTTCTTTATGCTCTTGTTGATACTGAGGGAAATCGTACTCGGCTACCAAGTTATGTACGCGATTGGGGAAGAAAGTTAAATTCGAATCCAAGTTTAAGCCACCAGTTTGAGTGTCACGTGTAATGGAAACAAAGTACTTATCACTTAACAGATCCATGTGCATGGATACGCCTTCAAACATGACCATTTCACCAACTGGTCCGTAAGGTAAAACAGGGCCTAAGTCCAGTTTAGGACCGCGAGTAAAGTCTTTGTCTGTGACGGTGCGAGCATTGTTTAAGCCATCGACAGGGATTACTTGAGGGGAGCGGCTGTTGTTTGTGACAAACAACATTTTTTTCCCTTGTAAAGTGTATGGAATCATATCAATAGGCTGACCGTTGCCCATGTCACCAATCGTGTGCGCCGCGATTTTTGCTCCATCTTTAATGTCTGTCAAAGGAATTAACACGATCGGACTACAGGTATAGGCTGCGACCATTTGGTCAACACCATCTACTTTTTGAATAGACATAGAGCGAATCGGTGCGCGAGTTTCATATTGATCGTGGGCGATATGATACATTTCGACGCTGGTTGTATTTTGTGAGCCAGTGAATGGATAAGGCATTTTGCGCAGTGTTGACAAGAAGTTGTCATAAGCCACACCAGAAACATACAGCTGATGGTCGTGATACAAGATGTCCATAATAGCCAGCGAACTTAGTTTTACATCACCCTTGGCAATGTCTTTAGCAGTTGGGGGCATTCCCATTAGGCCGCGTACTTTAAAAGTGGTTGTTTGATCAGGATAGTTGGCAAGCTTTTGCTCTGAAAATTTCAGCTGGTTAAGGTCAACTAATTGAATGCTATCGTCTTGCGCTACCTTGATAATGGCAGGTTTAGAAATCTGGTTGCCAATTCGAGACACAGAAATATACACATCATGTGTCACAGGATGAACAGCCATGTCGTTTATTTCAATGGCGTTCTTTCCAACACCTAACAAGTTAGCAATGCGTACGTCGATATCATCTATTTTGATAGGGTGGACGTCTTTTACTGCAGTTTTATTCTCAAGGTCAAAGGCATAAATCGCGCCGTTGATATTGTCGCCGACAAAGAGAGTACCCTGATCTGAAAACTCAAGAGCCCCAGCAAATTTTAAGTCCATGGCTTTGCCTATGCTCGCCGAGCTACCCACAGCGCCTAACAATGCAAGTGTCAGTGGGAGTGTTTTTCGAAAATTCATAATGAGACCTTTTTCAACGAATGAGGGAGTAAGTCAACGAGGGGGTGGGCTATATTTTTAGGCCGTTTTTTTGCTCGTTAAACATGTTAAACTATTCTGGACCGATCAGTTCAGAATTGACATTCTGTATTGTGAGTTTCAAAATGTCAATGTTAGAAAAGTTGTATTCGAGGAAACAATGAGCGTAGGAAGAAATCGAGGCTTTGACCTAAGTCGCGCAGTCGAAGCTGCAATGTTTACATTTTGGCGCCAAGGTTTTCATGGGACCTCGCTTAGTGATTTGACTAAGTCAATGGGGATCAACAAATCTAGCCTCTATGGCTCATTTAAAAGCAAAGAATCGTTATTTATAGAAGCGGTGAATCACTATGCCTTTATTTATGGACAGCCAAATAGGGAAAGCTTATTAAACGCGAAGGCCAGTAATACTGCAGGCAAGCTACAGCCATATTTATTAAATATTGTCGACCGAATTACAAATAGTCGCTATCCAGGTGGCTGTTTTATCGCCAACAGTACCTGTGAAGTGAATGACAGAAGCTTGCCGAAAGAGGCTGTTGTCGCTGTAGAGGTATTGAATCAAACCAGCATTAAGATGCTTACGAACTTTTTTAATACTGAAATACACAATGGCAACCTAGATAATACAAGGTCTGCTGAATCATACGCGAACTATGTGCAAAGCTTGCAATTTGGTCTAGCGGTGATGGCAAAAAATCATCACAGTGCTGAATCGCTACAGCAGGTGATTGAATTAGGTTTAGCTGTGTTTCGTAAAGAGGGCCTGTGAAAGGGCTTTGAGCGAAGTGCCGCTAGTGTTTCAAAAAGTTCCCCTGTTATTGTCAAAAAACGCTTAACAATCTCTTTAGTGTTTGGCCCTTTTTCCATTTTCTAAACAGATTAATATGGGCCCATCTTACAGTTCTTAATCGATAGAGGGTCACACTTCATGAAACTAGCTAAAGCTACACTTGCCGTCGCTTTGATGGGTATTTTTTCAAACGTCTATGCTGCAGACACTGGGTCACAATCTCAAGTTGTTGAGGCAAATAATTTGAATTGGGGATACTTGAACCCTCTACGTGGTGATCAAAGCCCAGGCGCGACTGACCTTTGGGGAGATCGTACCAAAGATATGGAAACTGGCATGTTGGTGAAATTCAATAAAGGTTTCACTTCACCACCGCACATTCATAACATTACTTACCGTGGGATAGTCATTAAAGGCTTGATGCATAACGATGATCCAAATGCAGAAGAGATGTGGATGCCAGCAGGGTCTTTTTGGACGCAGCCAGCCGGTGAAACACACGTAACCGCAGCAGACGGCCAAGATAACATGATCTATTTAGAGATCGACAGTGGTCCTTACCTAGTGCAACCTGCTGATGAGCATTTCGATAATGGTGAAAAGCCATTGAACCTAGCGGAATCAAACATTGTTTGGTTGGATAAATCTGACGTTAAATCCATTCATGGTGAAAACGCGCAAATCAGCTCATTATGGGGCAGCAATCAGATCGGTAAAATGGGCGGCTCTATGGTGAAATTGCCTGCTGGCTACAAAGGCTCAATTGATGTTAATGCTAAGGAATTTCGTGGCGTCGTGATCAAAGGTAATGTTAGCTACCATTCTGTTGAAACCAAGCAAGATAAAGCGTTGGCACCAGGAAGCTACTTCGGTTCAACGGGTGAATTTAAGCACGGTATTTCGGTATCAAAAGAGGGCGCGACTATTTACATTCGCACCAATGGTAAATTTGAAGTGAATTCTAAATAATCTTCGTTAAGTGGATTATTGACTTTTCGGCATAGGGCGCCATTTGTAGTGAGTCAGACTAGATCCAGCAAGTCTCGATCTAGTCTGTTCTTCGTGCGCCCTAGGCTTTATTTTCGTTACTGCTTGTTTGTGGCAAATACAGAGAAATAGCCATCACACTTTCTTGATTATCAGCAAAACTTCCATAGCCTGTATACTTCCACTAGCGAACTGCTAGCTTGATGCTCGACAATAACGCTTTCTCTCCCGCATTTTTTGCTCATTTAGAGCGGCTTAACTATTCTTTTATTCCTACAAAAACCGTCTTATATTTCTGTGATAGATAACAAGCCGATGAGCGCCAATTGCCTTAATACTTAAGGTGAAACAAGCCGATGGCTTATAGTGGCGCAGCATTTCCTAGCATTACATGAGCTTCATCAGAAGATACGTATTGTTCCATGATGGCTTTTAGTCTGCCGTCTAAGCGAAGCATTTCAATAACACGCAACCAGTTTGCCGCTTGCGGGCTTGAAAACTGGTGTTTTCCAAGCATCAATGAAACCTGAATGGCTGGCGCTGGTGAAATATCGGCAATCCTTAATGGTAATGGGGCCTCGCCTTCAGCTAAGAAAGCGCGATAAAGTTGCGGCATACTAAGCACGGCATCGACTTCTTTGTTTAGTAGACCTTTAACTGACTCCCCATAATCTGAATAGCTTTTCACCATACCTAGGGAAGACATTTCAGATAAATGATAATTAAAATAGGAACCATAGCCACTGCCAGCCGCACGTCCGATGCGGATGTTTTGAAAACTTTTTAATTGCTCTATATGGGTGATGGCGGGAAGCTTGGTGGCATTAGTTAATAGTACGAACCTGACTTCAAAATAGGGGATAAACCAAGCATAAGCTTCACGCGACGGCTCTCGAGTGACACTCGGCACAAGATCAATTTTTCCTTGTTTTACGAGTTCAAAAGCGTCCGCGCGAGCAATAGGGATCAGCTGAAATTGGCAGTGGGTAATAGCGCTAAGTAGGTGCAGTAAATCTGGGTCTATTCCCACCCCATTGTGGTACATAACACCGGCATTGGTGATGCCCACACGAATGCTTTTGCCCTCACATCCGAATGGGGTTGCGTTCACTGCAGACGCAATCGAAAAAAATCCCCACAAAAACATAAAAGTCAGAATCTTTGACTTCATGGCGCCTCCAAAATCCATATCACACATTATGGTTTTGCATATTTTTAACAAAATGTCAGAAACATTTGATTAATTTGTGCATTTAAAGCAAAAAGATGACTTAATACATAAGGTTTATGATCGTACGTTTCTCGAGCTCGAAAATCAAAGGAATTGCTTTCTCATGCCATACCGTAAACCAAAGAAGTTTCTCGTATCGGTGCAAACATTATTAATTGCTGCGAGTATTACTCTGGGGGTTGCGATTGCCAGTACGGTTTCGGTGCTGGGTTATAACGGGATGAATCACGCCCTGACCGCAGCGCTAGAAGAACAATTTGGCACCATTGGGGTAATGGTTCGTGAGCGTATTCGTCGCTTAACCGAGCCAGTTCAATCTCAACTCAGCATATTAACCCACGATCAAATAACCACAGCGACAGATTTAAGTACTCGATTGTCTAGATTGCCTGTTTTATCGGAAGCCCTTAAAAGCAATGCGACCATTCGAAATATCTATGTAGGCTATGCAAATGGAGAATTCTTTCTTGTCAGGAAAATAGACAATGAGAAGGTTCGCTCCTTATTTAACTTAGATCGCAGCACTGCGTATCTTGTTCAAACGATTACATTGGATGTGAAGGGTAATAAGGTAGGTGAATATCGATTGTATGATGCGAACCTTCGCCTGCAAGCCGTGCAATTAAAGCCAGAGTATATTTATGACCCGCGCGAACGACCTTGGTTTCAGTCTAGTGAAGGTAATGCAAACTCAGTAACGAGTGCGCCATACAGTTTTTTCACCACAGGGGAAATCGGTGTTACGATATCCCAGCGTTCTGTAAGTGCTTCATCGGTTATCGGTTTTGATGCAACCGTAGACCAGTTGGCATCGGAGGTGCAGAGCCTACGACTAACTCCTGATTCTGAAATAGCCATCACAGAAAGAGATGGCACTCTCATTGCCTACTCTGATTTATCTCAATTAATCCGGCAAGACTCGTCTGGCAATATTGTGCGCAACAATATTTCAAGTTTGTCGTCGCCGATTTTAAGTGTTGCGGCACAAGAAATTGGCTTATCTGGGCCGTATCGCCATGGCATGGTGGAATCGTCAGGGAGAGACTGGGTAGTATCCAGTAGATCGTTAGATTTTGGCGGCGATAAAGAAGTGCGCCTATTGCTCGCGGTGCCAGCAGACAATTTATTTGCTACGACCCGTAAGATTATTCAAGATCAGGGGATAGTGATTTTGATTATTGTCTGTTTGTTTATACCTTTCGGCATTCTGATTATTCGACAAATTACTAAACCGCTAAGTCAACTATCAAAAGATGTACAAAAGCTGGCTTCTTTTGATTTTGCTCATCCTATTGCTGTGACGTCACGAGTAAAAGAGGCATCGGAACTGGCTGATACAGTCGACCGATTAAGGCTCACCGTTGCGCGTTTTTTAGAGATAAATAAGACCATTGCAGGAGAAAAAGATTTCAATACGCTGCTCGTTAAGTTGTTGGATGAAATCATCGCCGCCACAGAAACCCAAGCTGGTGTGCTGTATTTATCCGACAGCGAAGGTGAGAGCTTGCTGTCATTTGCAGCTCGAACTGAAAATCAACAAGGCCCTGAGGTAAATGAACCTCCTGTGACATTGTCTGTAGCCGACCCTTTAATTCGCCGCGCAGTCACAGAGAAAACAACGGAAAACATGAAGGTCTCAAGCGAAGCGCTTGAGCGTATCGGCCTAGGAAAACTAGTGGCTGTTTTGGATGTAGTGCCTTCGTACTTATTAGTAACGCCTCTGTTTAACAGAACAAATGAGCTTGTTGGTGTCATTCTGCTGTTTGAACAAGAAGCGATTGACCCTGCGTTAATGCGCTTTACTGAAGCATTGTCAGGTTCGGCAGCCATTTCTGTCGAGGCGCGGCGGCTTATTGCGGCTCAACGAGAGCTTTTTGAAAGCTTTATACAGCTAATAGCTGGTGCTATTGATGCGAAAAGTCCCTATACGGGAGGGCATTGTGCACGGGTTCCTGAATTAACCAAATTATTGGCAAAAGCGGCCAATGACAGCAACAAGGAACCCTTTGCAGATTTTTGTTTATCGCAAGATAACTGGGAAGCGATTCATGTGGCCGCATGGCTGCATGACTGCGGCAAGATAACCACTCCTGAATTTGTGATCGATAAAGCAACGAAACTGGAAACCATTTATGATCGCATACATGAAATTCGTATGCGTGTAGAAGTGATTAAGCGTGAAACTGAAATCCGCTTGTTACGTAACGCCCTTGAAGAGCAAGGGGCTAGTATTGATGAAGCTGCATTGTCTGAAGCATTGACACAATTGGATGATGACTTTGCATTTGTCGCCAAACTCAATCAAGGTGGGGAGTATTTGGATGACAGTAAGCAAGAACGGATGGATTGCATAGCGCAAAAAACCTGGACGCGAACCATCGACGATCGTATTGGCATTTCCCATGAAGAACTAGAAAGGAAAAATAGAACAGCAGCCCCTAAATTGCCGATCAAAGAGCCATTGCTTGCTGATCGACCTGAACACCTTTTTGAGCGTCCGGAGTCAGAGAAATTGCCCGAAGGTAATCCTTGGGGATTTAAAATGGAAGTGCCAGAGCTGCTGTATAATCGAGGTGAACTGCATAACTTGTCGATACAGCGCGGAACACTTACCCCTGAAGATCGCTACAAAATAAATGAACACATTGTTCAAACGATAAAAATGCTTGATAAACTACCATTTCCAAATCATCTAAAGCAGGTTCCTGAGTTGGCTGGTGGTCATCATGAGAAAATGGATGGAACAGGGTATCCAAAAAGGTTGCGCCGTGATGAGATGTCACCTGTTTCTCGAATGATGGCCGTAGCCGACATATTTGAAGCGCTGACAGCGGTAGACAGACCTTATAAAAAAGGAAAGAAGCTCTCGGAAGCGATTAAAATCATGTCGTTCATGGTCGCTAATCAACATATTGACCCAGACATCTTCCGCTTGTTTTTAGAGTCTAAGGTTTACCTTGAATATGCTCATGAGTACATGAACCCTGATCAAATTGACGAGGTACAGATTTCTGAGTATCTATCATGACAATCTCAAACGGCATAATCGCTGAGGCATTGATAAGCCTAAGTTGGCGGTTTGCATCCGCTAATAGGTATGACTGTCTTGACTATAGGATGAGTTCTTTATAAATATTCAGTTTCTTTTGCTGTGTTGATAGAGCATGAGGCATGACCTTTGGTGTGATGTGTTTTCACTCTATCAGTTAGATAAACGCTGACGGAGGCGTTATTATTCCATTAGATTGCCGGTAAGCAGTCGGGTCATTTGTTGAAATTCTGCTAATTTTTCCTCTGAAATATCTTTCGACATCTTGTTAAAGATATTTTTCTCCACCTCTTTTACTTGTTTTAGTAGGCATTCCCCTTGCTCCGTAAGAAGTAGACATTGGCTACGTTTGTCCTTTTCATTGGCGGCTTTTAGAATTAAATTTTCACTAATGAGCGCGCTCAGTAAGCGAGTAATTTGGGCTTTATCTCGATTTAAAAATTTTGCCACATCACTGGCGGTGCAGGGTGTTTGTTCGGCAATTATAGTGATGGCTCGAACGTGCATTGGTGTCACTGTGAGATTTAAAGCTTCTATCTGTTTATGCATTTGTTGCTTCAGGGCATGTACTAGGTGAAACAGAGTTTCTAGTGAGTTGTGGTTTGACAACTTGATATTCCTTTGTGATTTTAGTTGACTTTATCAATCAATATATATTATGGTTGATATTATCAATCAAATATCAATTACAATCAAGTTGGATCAAAAAGTGAATACACAAACCGCCTCTTTAGCGACTGAAGCAGACAAAAAGAAAACGCCTTTATGGCATAAGATCACTGTGGTGTTAGGCATTATGTTTGTCATCGGTGGCTCCTTAACGGGAATAATGACCTATATGAATTTAGGTTACACGGATGGATTTTTTTACAGTTGGATGAGCTCATTTTTGACCGCGCTTGTTACAGTAATGCCAGCAGGCTTTATTTTGATGGCACTCGTTACTAAGTTGGTTGAGAAATTATTTCCAACAATGGGAGAACAAAAACGAAATCTTATTGTTGGTATTGGTATGGCGTCTGTTATGGAGTCTTTCATGGCATTTAGTACTGCTATGAACAATATCGGGCTGAGTAATTTTGATGTGTTTTACAGTGCTTGGTTGCATGCTCTGATTGCCGCTTTACCCGTTTCATTGCTAATATCAACCATTATGTCAATGACGGTTAAACCTAAAATGGAGCGTTTTTTACGCAGTTAATAATGGCTTGTAAGAAATTTGCTACATAATAGGAATAGACTGTGGTGTCGAGCTTTTAGGCTAGCATGTAGAAAATTATTTATGCTTGGTTAAATCACTTTATAAAAACTTAATGACAGAGGAAAGATAATGAAAATTGCAATTACAGCAGCGAGTGGACAGTTAGGCAGTGCCATCACTGGTGCGATAGCATCTCTGACATCAAAAGACGATGTCATTGCCTTGGCTAGAACACCTAAAAAAGCAGAGCATTTAGGTGTTGAGGTGAGACCAGGTGATTATAATGACCCAATACAACTTGAGGCATCTTTGCAAAACGTTGATGTGCTGCTGTTAGTATCGGGTATGGATGCTCCTGAGAAACGAGTTGATCAACATAGAAATGTGATTAATGCGGCGAAGCTGGCGGGCGTTAAAAAAATTGTCTACACCAGCGTACAAGGGGCGGAAGAAAATACGGCATTTTCTCCGGTTATTCAGAGCAATCGTCAAACAGAGCAAGATGTACGAGATAGTGGCCTAGATTGGGTTATTGGTCGCAATGGTATTTATATCGAACCGGATATTGAATACATTGAAAGCTATAAAAAAGCAGGAAGCATCTTTAACTGCGCTGGCGATGGAAAGTGTGGCTACACAACTCGTGAAGAACTAGCGTATGCCTACGCGAAAATGTTGGTAGAAGATAAGCACAACGGACACACTTACAACCTTAATGGTGAGTCAATTACTCAAGCGCAATTAACTGAGTACATGAACCAGGCGTTTGATGCGAATTTGGTTTATCAAACCATGTCGGTTGAAGAGTACAAGCAAAATAGAGTTGCAGAGCTTGGTGACTTTATTGGTACTGTGATCGCAGGGATTTATCAGGGTATTCTTGAAGGAAAATCGGATAACCCAAGTGACTATGCCGCTGCGGCGGGTCGTGAACACATTAGTTGGGATGACTATTTTGCACAACTAAAGGCACAAAATAGCTAATTAAACAGAATCTAATTAGCCTTATTAGGCCAGCACTGACACTCCACAAGGGTTACAGTGCTGGCCATAAGCGTGAATCTAGCTTATAAAGAACACCATCCATCTCTATGGCCGCCGTCATAGGGGCGAGCATAGCCAGATCGAATAAGCTCTTCGGATAAAGACTTGCCATCTACATAAACATCAGCGATTACACGAAAATATTTGCCTCGCTTCATGCCTCTCAGCTCTATCAAATGACCTTTTTTTAAAAATGCTCTAGTAAAATCTCTAGCGGCTTTAGCTTGTTGTTTTTCACTGGCGCATTTTCCTCGGATTTCAGCGGCATCCACGCCATTTACTCGTATCGACATATTTTTACCGATAATTTGTGGCCAGCTGTCTATATCGACTCGAAATGTGTCTGCGTCATACACAGATATAATGCGATCTACTACGATCGATTGGGCATACACGAATGGTGTACAAAGCAGCCCAAATAAGATCAAAACGCGGGTCATCTCTTGTTACCTCAAAGAGTATTAGCACGTCCTGTGCTGAGCTTATTTTCGGGTTAACACCTTAATATCTCGGGTATTTTAACGTATTTGATGGGGTTGTGATAATAAAAAGCCTGAGTGGCTTTGTCGGCGACTCAGGCTTTATTAATTTGTTTTGTTACGGGTTATAGCGCGCTTTCTACTTTTTTCGCTACATCAGTAGATACCCATGATTGCCAGATGTCTGGGTAGGTTTCTAAAAAGTAGTACATGGCGGTTTCTTCATCTGCTTGATTGTCTTCCATCCAAGCTAATAACTTGCTCATTTGAGGGTTGGTAAAGCCACGTTTCTCAAAATACCCATAAGCCTCTGGCTCATTTTGAGCGAAGGATTCTGTGGTGATAGTGTGCACTGGAGAAGGGGGGTACATAGTCACTTTTGGTGATTGGCAATTGGGTTGTGTGGTACAGTTTCGGTACTCATCCACATCGGTACCGCTGCCAAAGTCCACTTTTACCATCTCGTATTTTCCCAGTACCGGCGTTGGCGACCAGTAATAGCCAAACCAAGGTTGTTTGCGTTCATACGCTCTGGAAATACTACCGGCGAGACCTGCACCAGAACCTGGGTCGATTATTTCGAAACCGTCATCAGCCAGCTTTAAAGCATTAAATAAATGCTCGGCTGTGATTTGGCACGTCCAGCCTGCTGGGCAGCTATAGAATGCGTGCTTAGTATTGCTCTCCGGATGCTTGAACAGATCTGCGTGCTTAATCACCCCTTCGATAGTGGCCATCTCTGGGTATTCTTTTACCAAATAAGCAGGAACCCAAAAGCCCTCTTCACCGCCATTAACCAATGCATTTCCAGCATAGCGTAAGCGTTTGTCGGCTACCCCTTTGTCTAACGCTTCTTTGACACTGTTAGTCCAAAGCTCAGGCGCCACATCAGGTTGACCTTTTTCAATCATTGAAATGCCGGTAGGTACGCTGTCGCCAGGAATGAGCTCGGCATCACATTGATAACCATTATTTAAAATAAATTGATCGACATGAGCAATCAAGCTGGCGGAATTCCAGTTCATATCCGCGATAGTGAATGAGCCACAAGCCGCAGCACTTGCTTGAGCGGAAAAAGCGGATACCAGCATAGCTGGCACGAGAGGAGTCAGAATCTTCATAAGGCTGGATTCCTTAATGGTTAAAAAAGTTAAGTATATACAAAAGCAAGAATAAGAAGGAATACAATCTGTGCAATTTAGTTGCGGCTATCCTTGCTCTTTCTTCTGTTTATGGGTGACAGAAGAAAGAGCAAGGATACTTTCAGGAGGAAGGTGTTTACCTAGGCCAGACGATTCGTTGGTAGCATGTCATGTCCAACATTAGCTTTTTACCTTGGCAAGGCGATTGAATAAAATTGGGCTCAGCAAAGAGAGTACAGCAAATAAAAGCAAGACTGCGCTAATAGGATGAGTCACAAAGATGGAGAAATCACCTTCTGAAATCATCAATGAGCGACGGAAGTTTTCTTCTAATATACCACCCAGAACCAAAGCCAATATGATTGGCGAAACAGGGTAGTTAAACTTCTTCAGCAAATAACCTAATAAGCCAAAGCCTAGCATTACCCAAACGTCAACAATGCTATTGTTATAGCTGTAAGAACCAACAACTGAGATAGAAGCGATGACTGGCAGCAATAATGCTTTTGGCGCTGAAATCACTTTTATCCAAACTGGTACCCCAATTAATCCGAAAAACAACTGTGCTAAACAGGCAACAAATAACCCTGCGAAAATTCCGTACACTATGTTGCCATTGGTCTGGAACAATAAAGGGCCAGGCTGAATGTCATGTAACATGAGTGCCCCAATAAGCACTGCGGCCGTTCCTGAACCCGGAATACCCAAGGTAAGAAGGGGTACTAAAGAGCCGCCGACCACGGCGTTATTACCGGATTCTGGAGCGGCGACGCCTTCTAAGCAGCCTTTACCAAATTGATCTTTTTTCTTGGAAAAACGTTTTACTTCGTTGTAGCAAATAAAAGACGCAATGGTGGCTCCCGCACCTGGCAATACTCCAATGATGGAGCCTAGAATAGAGGAGTGTAAATAAACTTTCCACATGCTTAATAGTTGACGGATTTTTGGCATCGCAAAAGATAATGCAATGGTTCTGCTTTTGGCCGTGGCTTTATCAATATCAGTAAATACCGAAGCCATTGCGAATAAACCAATCAGTGCTGGAATAAAACCAAGCCCATCCATTAGCTTAGGCACACCAAAAGTGAAGCGCTCTTCGCCGCTAAAAGGGTCTAAGCCAATGGTCTTTAAAAAGAGGCCAATAAACATGACAATAAAGCCTTTTTTCAGGTTGTCACTGGCAAGACTTGAAATAATAGCGAGGCCAAAAACGGCTAATGCGAAGTATTCTGGCGCGCCAAACGATAAGGCGACATTGGCCAATGGTTCGGAAAAACAAAACAGAATAATAGCGCCTATCATGCCTCCAATACTGGAAGCGACCACAGATGTGGTCAGGGCAAGGCCAGGCTTGCCTTGTTTGGTTAGCTCGTAACCATCGAGCATGGTCGCCGCGGCCGCAGGCGTGCCAGGTACACCAATCGCAATGGCGGTAATAGATCCACCGTATTCACCTGCTAAATAAACAGAAACGAGCAGCACAATACTAACCACAGGGTCCATGCCAAAGGTAAACGGTACCATTAATGCTACCGCGGTTGATGCACTTAAACCGGGTAACACACCGCAAATAATACCGATTAAGACACCAGCGACGATGGCGAAAAGGGCAGGGAAGGTGGCAATGGTTGAAAAGCCTAACAGTAAATTATCAATCATTGTCTTATGCTCCTAAAAAGCCAGCGGGTAATGGGATGTTAAGTACCAATTTGAAAATCCCATACAATACTGCGGTAACAAAAATAACGCTGATGGCAATGGCTAGATACTGACGATAACCAGCAAGAAGTGGGAGGATAAAAAGCACTAATGGCGTGAGTAAAAAATAACCGACCTTATCAAGAAGGTAAATGTATACGGCAATTAATAAGATGGAAAGTAACCCTTTAACTGGAAAGGAAACTGGCTTTTCATCGCCTTTTTTAGGAAAGAAAAATTGCAGTATGGCAATAAAAATAAAGGC
This sequence comes from Marinomonas pollencensis, assembly GCF_003387375.1. Taxonomy (GTDB): domain Bacteria; phylum Pseudomonadota; class Gammaproteobacteria; order Pseudomonadales; family Marinomonadaceae; genus Marinomonas; species Marinomonas pollencensis. The sequence continues at coordinate 208,667 of NZ_QUNG01000002.1, forward strand.
GCCCAATATAACTCTTGGGTAAGTCGCCGTTGCTAACTCACCTATTCCTGGGGTGTCGGATATTTTTCCGATCATATAGAAAAATATGACTGCGATAGCGACAAGTAGTAATGTAAAAATACGATCATGATGCAATATTTTTATTTTATTATTCATGGTGTTCTCCTCGGTAGAATAACAAAGGAAGAGGAAGACCTCTTCCTTACAGAACAAAAGTTATTTTTTTGTTTGTTTTGTTACGTATTCACCGAATTTATCATTGCTAATATAACCGGAAAGCATGTTTGAACTATTAAGAAACTTCTTAAATTCTGGTTCTTCTAATACTTTTTGGATCATATTATCAAGCTTTTGAATTGCTTCATCGGGTACATCTTTAGAAGCCATGACACCACGCCAATGAACCGTCACGTTGTTGATATCTTGCTCTTTCAACGTAGGGGTATCATCAAATGGGCTGAATCTATCTTCTGTTGTGACTGCTAATGCTTTAAGTTTTCCCGCCTGAAAACTGGTCATCATTTCGCTTGGGTTCGCGATGGCCACATCAATGTGCCCGCCTAATACCGCCACTACAGGCTCTTTTCCGCCTTTATAAGGAATATAGTTAAGATTGATTTTAGAAATCTTTTCTATGTCATGAACTAATCCTTCATCTACTGACTGAGTACTATATCCTCCAACTTTAATTTTGTTTGGGTTGTTTTTAGCGTAGGTGACTAAGTCTGACATTGTATTAAAAGGACTGTCTTCTTTTACAACAATAACAAAGGGGTCTTGTACCACACGGCTAATATACTTAAAGCTATCAATCGCGATTGATCCGCCTGTTGGTTTTAAGCGCTTAGTCATGCTTCGAGTGTTTGTCATGATGACATAACCATCGGATTTTTGATTAAGTACATAACTCATTGCAACCTTACCTTTACCGCCCTTTTTATTAACCACTACAATAGGCTGGCCAATATGTTTTTCACCCAGTTTTGCAATATAGCGGGCCATTAAATCATGGCCAGACCCCGGGCTAGACCAACAGACTAATGTAATTGGTTTTTCTGGGTAAGCAGCCATTGCTGGCGTTATGGTTAAAGCTGAAACAGCAAAAGTACAGACGGCTATCATTTTTTTAAGTAACATCGTTTTATACCTCTTATATTTATTTTAGTTTTAGATGTTTTATAAATTTTAATTATTTAATCTAAGTCATTAGTATCCAGTCTGAATGGACTTAGCGAGTGTTGATACATCTTCTAACTCCAGTAGATTCCATGCGCTTGAAATTATCTTGCTCGTTGCGCTGCTATCCAAAACACCTTCACAACAGCTGCGGACTTTATCTTCTAATTCTGCATCAGTAAGTGGGTTTTCAGGTCCGCCACGGTAGCGCTCGTCCGCTATTTCGCTGATTGTAGTGCCATCTTTAAGCTGGATTTCGATTCTAGAGCGCATCTTATCGAAGCCTTTCGCCTCTATTTCTGCGTCAAAACGTGTTTCGATAGCCCGTTGCATAGCCTGCATTGCATCACTTTGTACAAAATCATCTTCAAATTCGATTTTGCCTGCTTTGCCGTTAATCGCGACCATAGCGAGTACCGCTGGTAATGAGAATTTTGCTTCAAGGTGATTACTAGCAATCGGGTAACGGATTGGGTTGAGGATATTCGAGCCAGCGTAAACAGTAACTTTTTCAATTTTTTCTGCGCTTAGCTGGTTTTCTTTGACAAGCTTCACCATTAAATCAATGGTCGGATGGGTTAAAACGCCGCATGGGTAGGGTTTGATGCTAATGCCTGGCTCAGCAATAGACCAGGGTTTGCCAAAGGTTTCATTCGCGACTTTATCCATGCTTACGCCGCCGCCAAGCACAGCAAAAAATCCCCATGGACCATCTAGTGCAGACTTGTCTGCGGTGAAACCTTTTTCTGCCATTAATGCGGCAGTAATACCGTTTTCAGCCGCTCGACCCACATGTAAGGGTTTGGTCATGGTGCCGAAATTACAACGGATGCCGGCGGCAAAACTAGCAGCCAAACCTAAACCATGCAGTAACTTATCATCGCTTAAATTCAACAGTTTTGCGGCGGTAGCAAAAGCCCCAAAAGTGCCCACTGTACCGCTTGAATGAAAGCCGCGTTTGTAATGTTGTGAGAACATCCATTCTGACAGTTTTGATTCAACCTCAAAGCCTGTAAGGAATGCCAAGATAAACTCTTTGCCTGAAATATTGCCAAGCTTTTGAGACATGACCATTGCTGACGTAAGTGGTGGAATAGTCGGGTGAGTGAGCAAACCATAGACATGGTCTGGGTCAAGACTGACTTGAGAATCATCCCAATCGTGTGCGTGGCCTGCGGTTCCTAATACGCGAGCAGCAAGAGGTGCTGGCACTGCTTTATTGCCATAACCGAGTAGTAGAGCATCCGAAATGCCACCGGTTTCATCCGCTAACGCGGCTTGGATAGTCGCGGTTTCATGATCACTTCCTGCTACATACAAACCTAAACCATCTAGAACACAGCGAGTACCAATGCGGATCGCTTCTTCTGGTATCTGATCATAAGTTACTTGTTCAATGAAATTAGCCGCGGCCTTGGTGATAGTTGAGTCACTTGGTACGTCAACAAATGGGTTTTGCTGAATAGTCATTTTCTTCTCCTTTAGTCGCCTGTCGCCTGTCGACAGGCTAATAAATCAAAAATTTTTTTATTTTATCGCTCATTAGTGCTGTAGGTTTTTCTTGGCTTCTTCTACATGCTGGCGTGACAGAAGCGCAGCTTGTTGAGGGTCTTTTGCTTTGATTGCTTGGAATATTTTCTCGTGTTCTGCAAATGATGCTTGTAAACGTTCAGGCTCCGCTAAGTTTTTTCTACGAAACAAAGACAACTTTTTATAAATCACTTGGTACATGTTAAACAGAGATTTGTTTTGTGAAGCTGCAATGATGGTTTGATGAAAATCTAAGTTCGCTGCAAAGTATTCTGGCGCATCGCCATTGTGCGAGAGCGTTTCCATTCTCGTCACTAGTTGTTGAAGTTGTTCTATTTCATCGTCGCTTGCTAACACAGCGGCTTTTTCCGCGGCGAGGGCGTCTAACATGCCTCGTACTTCGTAAAGGTCCACAGCTTCACCATAATCAACCTGACAAACAAAAGTCCCTTTACCGACACGGTTTTCAACCATGCCATATTGGGCCATATGGCGGCAGGCTTCACGGATAGGCGCTCTACTGATGTTAAGTGACGCAGATAAAGCGCTTTCGTTTATTCTCTCTCCAGGAGCAATTTGACCTGAAAGAATCATTTTTTCAAGTTGCTCTTCAACCGTCTTACTCAATGATTGTTTCTTAAGGTTGTTTAGCTCGTCTGTAAATGAATTATCGTTCATATGTTTTGTATCTACCGTTAGTCGTCTGTCGACAGGTTATATCTGTTAATTTTATTTGTAAACCCTATTTTTTCCTTATTGTCGGCTTTTTAATTTTCAAAAACGATTTGGGTCGGGCTGGAATTTAGATAAAAGTCTTGTGCCTGTTTGTTATTTTTAGCCTTTGTCTCGAGTAGATGTCACAAATTAAATAAAAAAGATAAATATATTTTATTTATTATCTTTTAGGTCGTCATTTGTTTGGTGTTATTTATAGTGGTGTGGATCAAAGCGAGATGATCTGTTATTGGCGTGCGAGAAAGAGGCTTAGCTAGAATCAGCCCTAATCTGTGAAAACGAGGACTGATCTCATATCTGCTAGGAGCTACTCATGGAGTTCAGGTTCTCAGTAAGTTTACATCACAAGGCATGTGGCGAATGATGGGCTCTGAAATTGACATAAATGTTTGCCGTAAAAGCGATGACTTATGATGACCAAGTACCACAAGGTCAATGTTTTCCCGCTTAATGATCTGCAGGATTTCATCATCAATGTTCCCTGCGGTCACATAGTATTTATCGACAACAAACTGGCTATTATCAAACAGTGTGCGCATTTTGCGTATCGATTCGTGTTGTAAGCGTTCTTCAAAATCCGTTTCATTAATATCAAGAATGCCATCATAAGTACCCAGAAAACTTTGATCTACATGGATGACTTGCAATTCTGCTTGGTGAATCTTTGCTAATTGATACGCTTTTTTAAGCAGCTGTTGAGATGCTTGTGTAAGGTCGATTGCGACCAGTATTTTCTGATACATAATAATCTCCTTATTGGAACAGGTTGGTGATGGCAGAGCTAATTCCGTAGCCACCGAATATCAACCAAGTAAACAGAATAACTGCCAAGATAATGGGCTTTATGCCGACACCACGAATCTTAGAAATATTGGTATCAATGCCTAGTGCTCCCATGGCCATAGTGAGTAAAAAAACAGAGCTTTGAGTTATCCAATGGACAAGGTGTGGTGGGATGATATTGCATGAGTTAATGCCTGCAGCCACTACAAAAAAAACTGCAAACCAAGGGATGCTAATTTTTGCTTTGCTATTCAAGCCCTCGACGCTTGTCGATTTTTTGGTTAAATAGACACTGAGTAAGATCAAAAATGGCGCCAGCATCATGACACGGGTTAATTTTACAATCACAGAGGTCACTGCAATATCGCTGTTCATCGCATTACCTGCAGCCACTACTTGAGCGACTTCATGGATGGTTGCGCCTGTGTATATTCCCATCAGTTTTGGGTCTATGTTGAAAACATGATAAATGGCGGGGTAAACGAACATGGCTAAGGTACCGAAAATCACTACAGTCGCCACTGCCACCGCAGTCTGATGAGGTTTCGCCTTAACAACCGGCTCCGCCGCTAAAATGGCTGCGGCGCCACAAATGGAAGAGCCCGTTGCCGTTAGCATGCTGATTTCCCTGTCTAATCCGAGCACCTTCACACCAATGAAAGTGCCACCGACAAAGGTCGTGGCAATAATAATGATATCGGTGACTAAGCCTGGTAAGCCCACGGCAACAATTTGTTGGAAACTGATAAAAAAACCATAAAAAATAATGCCCAATCTAAGCAGCTTTTGCTGACTAAATTTGATACCAGGAAGCGCGCTTTTAGGGATGCGTTTTTGGAAGAGATTGCCCAACACCATGCCCATCAAAATACAGATCACCAATGAGCTGATTTGGTAGTGCTTAACCATGTCTAGACTGGCAATTTGGAAAGACGCTAAACTCATTATGAGCACAATGACTAAACCGCTTAAATACTTCATAACAACTCCTTTTAATAGGTTATGCATGAATGTTAAAGCGAATCGCTATATGCAAATATCTTATAATTATTAACAGGTGTTTGGTTTAATTAAACGTTTGATACCTAGGACGCAGCAGGCACTCAAAAGGTCTACTATTTACCATTGATGCTCGCAGTGGATCGCAAAGTTTGAGCCAGATACAAATCTAGGGCTCATGTGTACCTTTCCTTGCTCTAGAGTGTTTTATCGACTCAATAGGCATGTTTTGTTGCGACAGACTGGCTGCCAAACAGTGACTAGAAGGAAGTTATGTTGAAGAATATTAAGCCGTTGTTAAATGGCCAATTGCTCAATGTATTACGAACCATGGGGCATGGGGATGACATTGCCTTGGTGGATCGTAATTTTCCAGCAACCTCCATAGCGAATGGTAAACCGGTTATTCGCTTGGATGGCAGCAGTGTTAATGACGCGTCCGCCGCGATTCTATCTGTGCTTCCTTTAGACTCATTTGTAGCGCACCCAATAAAGCGCATGGAAGTCGTTGGGGAAGATTCCTCCTTCATGCCGGAAGTACAACAAGAGATGGCCGACTTACTGAAAACCCTAGAAGGCGATAACGACAGTGCAAAAATGGAATCATTAGAGCGTTTTGCGTTTTACCAAGCAGCAAAGCAGGCATTTGCTGTCGTGGTGACAGGTGAGGCAAGGGGGTATGGGTGCTTTTTGCTGAAGAAAGGGGTGATTTTTTCTTAGCTTATTCTTGGTATTGCTCTGGATTCTACAGTTGAGCGAGAAATTCAAAATTCAAAAAGCCAAAACCCTTGAAATGGATTTTGGCTTTTTGCTTATTAACAATAAAGCACCTTAGTACTTTCTTTGAGCTATCAAATGTCGATCACGACTTTGCCAATCACACTGCGGCTAGCAAGACGATCATGGGCTTTACCCACTTCTTCTAATGAAAAAGTTTCAGTATCAAGAATTGGGGTTAGTTTGCCTTCGTCTACAATTTTAGCCAATTGTGTCAGAATTTGATGATGCTGTTCACGTTTATGGTTGTGCAGCATAGGTATCAACATAAAGACTACGTGTAACGACAAGCCTTTAAAGTGCGCAACCGTGAGGTCAAGGTTAAGCAGGGAAACGGTAGTGGCAATATTGGCGTTAAGAGCCGCGGCTTCAAAAGAAGCGTTAAGGTTTTCACCGCCAACGGAGTCGTATACTAATTCAAAGCCTGCGCCATCTGTGTGTTTTTCAACATAATCAGATACGCTTTCTTGCTTGTAATTAATGGCTGTACCACCCAGTTTTTCAATAATTTCTGCTTGTGCATCATCGCTGATGGTGGCGAATACTTCCGCGCCAAAATAATGTGCAAGTTGAACTGCTATGTGGCCAACACCACCAACACCGCCGTGTACCAATACTTTTTGACCTGGCTGGATGCCAGCTCGGATTAATCCTTCATAGGCGGTGATGCCAACCAAAGGTAGAGCCGCTGCTTCGCGCATTGAAATACTTTTTGGCTTGTGTGCTACGAGTTTCGCATCGGCTAGAATATATTCTGCTAGTGCGCCTTGTAGTTCACCAAGGCCGCCGGCGCAACCAAATACTTGGTCTCCAACGGCAAAGCCAGTTACATCTTTGCCTACCGACTCAACTGTGCCAGCAAAATCCATTCCTAATACACCAGGTAATTGTGGTGCTAATGGGCCAAGATCTGTTCCCATTTGGCGAATCATCATGTCGACAGTATTTACGCTGGTAGCGACAACTTTAACCACAAGGTGCCCGTCCGTCACTTCTGGTTTTGCTAGGTCTGCTGTCTGAAAAACGCTGCTATCGCCAAATTCCTTGATTGTCATTGCTTTCATCGTAAATACCTCTCGTTAATTTGTCGTTAAAGTATATTTATAAAAAACATTCTTGATAATATGGCATTCCATGCAATCACTTTTAAGATTCTGTTGATAATGAATATAGATCATTTGAAATTATTTGTGCGTATATCAGTCTGGCGGTGAAGATTAAAGTTTCGCTGCTGTGGTTTCTGACACTTATATCATTAAGCGGGAACAGGTTTAGGAGTAACGTTCAGCCATTGCACAAGCACAAAATATCTTCAACGGAAGAGGGTAGGGTTTTTCCGCATACTAAAGATGTTTGCAGTTTAGTGATGCAGTCAATGTCATCGGGGTTGGCGTTTAGAAGGGCCAGTGGTGCAAATAGTACAAGACTACTCGCCACCAATATTTAGCTTGCCTCTAACTTAATGCACACTTACTTGTCGTTAAATTTGGTGTGTTAATAGATTATTTTACCCAGCGGTTTGGTGGCGCACCCTATTGGCAAAAGAGGGTGAACTAGCGACATCTGAACCAATCAGAAATAAAAAAGAGCAAACATGATCATCTCATCTTTACTCTTTTAGTTTGCTCTTGTCGTTTTTTACACGCTTTAATTAGCCTTGTAAGCGCTGATAAATCGCATCTTTAAGCACCGCTCTATCATGCTTTAGTTGATGCATAGCATCATCGTCGATAGGTGCATTATCTAACTCAAGAGTGCGTATTTCTTGGTCTAAAGCGTGGTAGCGACGAGCACTTTCGGCAAATGCAGAATCTGTTTTATTGAGCTCGGATATTTTCTCTTTGTGTTCTGGAAACTCGATGACAATAGCGTGATCTTCACCTAACATGCTCTTCTCCTTTTATGCTCTATAGGTAGCAATTCAAATCACTTTTACCATAGCTCGTGACGTGAAAAATTGCGAATTATCCTCAAGCAGGGCGATGTATAAAGCCCTGTTTGATTGGCTTTTTATGCAACGCGTTTTTCAGCAAGAATACGTTCAATTGCCTGACTGATTTCTGCATTCTTTTGAGCATTTAATGCATCTGGGTGAGGGTCACTGAACTGGCCAATATCATTATCAAAGTAAAGCCCAGAAGCGTTACTAAACTCGTCTGACAATGCGGCTCTTATAAGGATGTCAGCGCCGTCTTGTAGGTTCCCGCCACTAACTCCATAAGCCTCTTTTACCATTTTGCTGCCCAAGAAAGATTTAGGGTTTACTGCAACAATAACAGGTCCTTCTGCGCCTAAGGTATCAGCCATATGACGCGACCACATGGTTAAAGCCAGTTTGCTTTTCGCGTATACCATGCCGTCTGCTAGCTTGCTTGGCATGGATAGTTCAGTCGCCATCACAGGCGCTTGTGCCGCCGATGATAAATTTACCACACGGCTTTGTGAGGTTAGCAATGGCAATAATTGCTGAGTTAATAAGTAAGGGGCAATCGTGTTCACCATATAGCGAACATCTAAATTATCTTCAGAGATTGCGACGGGCACCATATAAACACCAGCATTGTTAATAATAACATCCAATGTTGTATGGTTCTGAGCTATCTGAGCAGCCAAGGAATAAACATCTTCTAAGCGTGATAAATCCGCTTGATAAGTCTCAACATTGGGGTCCGATAAATGCGCCTTGGCGGAATCCAGCTTACCGGCACTGCGGCCGTGAAGTAGTACCTTGTGGCCTTGTGCTAGTAAGGATTTAGCGGTCGCAAAGCCGATGCCATCGGTAGAGCCGGTAATCAATATGGTTTTTTTCATGGTAATGCCCCTAAAAGTGATCCAGCGATGACTCTGATTTTAGAAGGCCGTGGACAACAAATGCGACTGTCCAGTTTGCCTTCAAACAGTGTCTCAATAATTAGTATAGTAATAGCATGGAGTGGTTTTGATAATAGTCGTTAAATCGAAAGGTGTTTTAAGCTTTTCTTTATAATGCTTGATTTAGTGGCTCAGATTTATGGAAGAATTAATAGTCTAGCGCACCTATGGCCCCTTCAAACCAAAAAAAGGCCAGCGTACGCTGGCCTTTGATTTTAATCTGACGGTTTTCTTTTCTGGCAAATTACTTAGCGGCGACTAAGATTTTGCGCACAATATCCAGAGTCAAATCGCCACTTTCAGACAATGCTGTCATGCCGACGTTTTCAAGGTTTGCAATTACTTTGTCGATACCGTCGTCATCAATACCGTAATGGGTCAAGTTAGTCACAATGTCTAATGAGTTAAAGAAAGCTTCTGTTTTGCTGATCGCCGCTTCGATTTTCTCATCATCAGTGCCTTCAGTAATGTCCCAAACACGCTCTGCGAATTGTACTAATTTCGCGTGTTTCTTCTCTTTACGCTCACGCAGTAGTGATGGCAGAACGATAGTGAGTGTACGGCCGTGAGCAATGCCAAATAGGGCAGTCAGTTCGTGACCAATCATGTGAGTTGACCAGTCTTGTGGTACGCCAACACCAATTGCGCCGTTCAGTGCATTGGTCGCAGACCAGATAAAGTTTTTACGCGCTTCTAGGTCATCGTTGTCGCGGTAAGTCACAGGGCCTACTTCGATCAAGGTTTTCAAAATGCCTTCACTGGTACGATCTTGAATGCGCGCGTCTACTGGTACTGTCAAGTATTGCTCAAGTACGTGAATGAAAGCATCCGCCACACCATTCGCAATTTGTTCTTTTGGTAGTGTTTTCGTTAGCTCAGGGTCAAGTAGCGAAAAGGTTGGGAATGCCAAAGGAGACATGAAAGGACGTTTTTGACCTTCAAGCGTAATCACGCCACCCATGTTCATCTCAGACCCAGTCGCTGGCAATGTGGCAACACAACCAAGCGGCAAGATTTCATTAACAGGCACTGGTGTGAAACCGTGTGAAAGCAAGCTAGCGTAGTCTTCAGGTTCTGCTTTAGCGGCCAAGCCAATGAATTTAGTGCCATCCATTACTGAGCCACCACCAACAGCCAAAAGAAAATCGACATTTTCTTGTTTGGCAATATTGGCCGCTTTAATCAAGGTTTCAAATTCAGGGTTTGCTTCGATGCCACCAAATTCAATGATTTCGCGTGATGCTAGCGCGCTACGAACAGCATCAATAGTGCCGTATTTTTTAGCGCTTTGGCCGCCAAAGGTAATCATGACTTTAGCGTTTGCAGGGATTAAGTTGTCCAGTTCAGCCATACGGTTCTGTCCGAAGACAATACGAGTTGGGTTGTAATAATCAAAATCTAACATTGAGTTTCCTTGTATGGAATGTTGTTAAGTAATTTATGTCATGCACTATAGTGTTTAATCATTGATTTTCATATCCACAAATTGGTTAAAAACATGCATAATCGTACAAAATTTCTTTCAGTCCTGAGAATGAACAGCCTTTCTTTTTTGCTCCATAAAAGGTGCCTATTATTTGCAGAATAGGCGTTCGTTTTCGCCTTTTAGCCGGCATTGGTAACACGTAAATTATGACAAAAGCAGTACGTTCAGAAGAAATGAACGCGTTTAATCGGTTGATTAAGCAAAATGTTAAGCAAGAAGGTTTCACACCACTCTTGATAGAAGGTGTTGGTGTTGTGCAATGGCACAAGGCGCAAGTGATGACGCCGTTTTTGTACGACCCTATTATTTGTATGATGGGGCAAGGCGCTAAAATATGTCGAGTAGGTGAGGCATCTTTTACTTATCAGGGAGGGGATTTTTTCATTAATTTCTTGCCGATACCAGTATATGCCGAAGTTATTGCCGCGTCCCTCGATGAGCCGTTTCAGTCTGCTGTGATGAGCATTAACCTGATTAAATTGGCAGATATGGTAATGCGCATCGAGCAACAGGAAAAAGACGCGCTAAAAAGTTTGCCAGAGCCTTCTTCTTGTATCGTGGTTGGTCAAGCCAATGATAATTTGATTGAGTTGTTTTCACGTTTACTGCGTATCGCCTCTGATCCTTTAGAATCCGCTATATTAGGGGAGGCGGTAATTGACGAAATTTACTATCGCTTGCTCACTGGAGAGCATGGCTATGCTTTGCGTAAGCTGCTGCATCAATATGGTAATATACAGCCAGTCTCAAAAGCGGTGAATCATATTCACAGTAATATAAACAAGGTGATTAAAGTCGATGAGTTGGCTTCGATTGCCAACATGAGTAAAACGTCTTTTTTTAATGCCTTTAAAAAGCTGATGCACGTATCGCCAATGCAGTATATTAAATCCATTAAGCTGCAAAAAGCACAAGCACTGTTAATTCAGGGTATACAGGCGAATGAAGCCAGTTATCAAGTGGGTTATAACAGCTTTTCTCAATTCAGCCGAGAATATAAGCGCTTTTTTGGCTTCCCGCCTTCTCAGACAGAAGCAAGTTAAGGCTAAGCTTTTATTTAGCTTAGCCTTATTGCGCTAATTTTTAGGAAAGCAGTACCGTTGCTTCTTCAAAGACAATGGGTTTGCCATCTTCTGTGATGGACGCAATGGTCATTTTTGCTGATAAATACTTATAGCCTTGCGCATCGATAATGGTTTGATTGAAGACAAACTTAAAGCGAGAGGTTCTTTCTACCAATGTTTCCACGTAGAAGTCGTCACCACTTTTTAGTGATCGCTTATAATCTAGTTCGGCCTTCATTAAGACCAGATGAATGCCTTTTTTGGTGATTTCAGCAAAGTCTAATCCCTTGGACTTAATAAATGTATGACGAGCATGCTCCAAATAATTCTGATACACAGAGTTATTAACGATGCCTTGTAAATCACACTCATAATCTCTCACGCTAAAAGCAATAGAATGGGGGGCGGTGAGGCTGGTAGACATAAATTATCCTAAATATTTTATCGGTCGGATGTGCAGTTTTTGCCTGACTGCTTAGCTCGCAGTAGGTTTTTTCGTGCTCTTTTTAAGAAGTCTTCAGGTCCTTCTTGACCTAAAAGGGTGGCGATGCCGATAGAGACAGTGACTTGCGGCATGTGTACTTTACTTTGTTTGTAACGAATTTTTTGCTCAGAAATTTGCAGCCTTAATAGCTCCGCCAAACGATGTGTGAAATCGAGAGTGGCTTCATTGAGCAATATCCCGTAGGTACCGCCTTCAAATCGGGCGAGTACGCTTTTCTCAACAGCCAGTGACTTTATGATTTCGGCTATATAGCGGATCAACGCAGTACCGGCGCGCTTACCAAATTGTTTGTTGATGGTGGCAAGGTTGTCTATGTCGAGTAAAATAATGCTAATGTCATCTTCTGCCTGTGGTAACCATTCGTACAGACGTCGTTCAAAGCCTTTTTGATTGACCAGTTGAGTCAACTCATCCACATCATTTTGTTTTTTCATATCATCCAGCTCAGCTTTTAATTTAGCGAGCTCTGAATGAACCTGGTCAAGGGATTGATTAAACTGGTTGGCTTTGTGGGTGGCAGCCAATGCGCCTTTTTCCAGATAATTGATCACATTGTCTATGTGTTCTGCTTTATCGGCGCGATTGAGGATTTTACGGCTTTTGGTGAGGACAAGATTAAGCTCGTCTAAGCCTTTGCCCATTGCTTTCGACGAGGTGGCCGCTTGATCGACAATGTTGGCTAATTTTTCTTTTTGCCCATTGCCTTGTTGAAACTCTTCAGGCAACAGAAATTCATGGAACAGCTCACGTGCAAGAAAGCCGGGTAAGTGGCCTAGCTTACGTAACGTTCCATCCATAATTTGATTGAGTTTTTGGTTTCTATTAGAAACATACTCATACCATATTCCATAGTTATAAGGTGTTGGGGCAACATCAAGCTTTAGCATCATGGGGACTGCTTTTTGCATTAGCTCAGTGGCTTTTGTAGGGCTTTCGTTCTGCATTACTACCTCTATACAGAGAACAACTTACCTCAAAATCCATTCTCAAATGGTAAGAATATGGGCGTGATACAAGCAATTGTTCACGCTGCTATTGAAAAGCGTATGTGTTATTTGCTCAGGGGAAAGCAATAACCGTATGATTGACACGCTAGTGTATCGGCAGCTTGTAGCATTTCTTTACAAGCTTTTATCATTGTGGCGGCTGTCCACCAGCAAACTTACTTTTAATGCCGTCTTTCTCTAACAGTGTTTTGAGTTTTAGACGATGATCACCTTGAATCTCGATTTGACCATCTTTGACCGCACCACCAGTACCACATTGAGCTTTCAGTTTTTTACCGAGTTTTTTTAATTCATCTGGTGTCATGGCAAGCCCTGAAATGAGACTGACCCCTTTGCCTTTTCGACCTTTTGTATCGAGGGAGATTTTGACATTACCATCGCCAACAATGGCATTATCCTGGCAACAGCAATTGTCTACTGGCGCTTCGCACTGCGGACATAAACGACCTTGATCGGTGGAATATACTAGGTTGTGTTTTTTCATTCAGGCTTCACTTAATCCGTCTTAATCTGAGATTATTTTACCATTTATAAAAATATAGATCATACTAGAAATCAACATATTTGAAGCAAATAGCCTAAACTAAATTAATCAAGTGTCAGCATGCGTGCCATTATGAAAAGCGATATAGGTAATTGTTTGATCATGCAGCGAGCAACCCTTGCGCATATCAATGATATTCTTCAGTTTGAAGCTCAAAATCAACAGTGGTTTGCTGAATTCTTACCGCGTAAAACACTGCTTAAACAAGATAAAAACTACTTCCAGAAGCAGTTGTCTGATACCCATCAATCACTGCAATATCTTGTCTACTATCGGTCAGAGAAAATCATCGGGCGGTTTTGTGTGCAGCGTTTAAACGATGCAGAAAAATCCGTGGAAATCAGTTATCGAATAGAGAAAAAATACACCCAAAAAGGCGTTGGGCGTTACGTACTACGGCGCTTATTAGCTATTATTTCATGCTATGGCGTAAACTCGGTATACGCTTATGTTGGTGAGGGCAATAAAGCCTCGATCCGCTTGTTGGTGTCTTGTGGTTTTGCCCATATTGACACAGATGCCCATTCGATAAATTTATCGACAGGCATTCAGGACAGGCTAAGCTTTAAGTGGGTCAATCCCGTATTGCTAGACTAATTTAGCTTGTATTGTTCCAGTTGTTCCAATACTGCTTTCAAGGCGTCATCAAAAGGCGCTTTTAGGGTCATTTCTGTTTGTTTCTCAGGGTGAACAAAAGTCAGTGAAGAGGCGTGAAGCATCAGTCTTTGTTGGTTGGGCCAAAGGCGGCGAACCACTTTATTAATATGCCGGCAGCCATAACAAGTGTCTCCTACTAAAGGGTGAAATAGGTGTTTAAAGTGGCGTCTAATTTGGTGCTTACGACCTTGCTTTGGTGTGACTTCTACCCAGCTTAACCGCATCGAGTCATAACGACTGACTGGCTCAGGTAGCTGGTAGTGTTGCAAACAAGCAAATTCAGTTTGTGCTTCTTTTTCTGTGCCTTCGATTTTAAAGCGTGACATGCCTTTCTGTTCATTAAGCTTGGCTAAAGGGTAATCAATTACCCCATTATCTTGGCAAAAACCACGAACTAAGCAATGGTAGGTTTTCGCAGTGCTGGCATTGGCAAATTGTTCCGCCAAGGCGCGAGCAGTTTGCGGTGAAAAAGCCATTAGCAGGACCCCAGAGGTGCCACGATCAAGCCGATGCACAGGAAAAACCCATTGCCCAGTTTGATCTCTTAAGCGTTGCACCACAGCGTCTTCTTCGGTTTTATCTAACTCAGTACGGTGAACCAGTAAGCCTGAAGGCTTATTTACCGCTACCAAGTATTGGTCTTGATACAAAATTTCTAGGTTCATTAAAATACATCGGACAAAGGGTGAGTGATGGACATCGGCGCAGGGGTCAGCCATGGGCAGAACAAAATTAACCGGCTCATTGTTGCTGTTCTGAAAATTGTTGGATTTTGGCCATGCCAATATTGACCAAAGATTGCATCGCTTCATTGCTTGCCCAAGCGATATGAGGCGTTAATAAAAAATTAGGCAATTGGGTTAGCGCTTGTAATGGGTGATCAGCAGGCATTGGTTCTTGGCTGGCAACATCAAAACCGGCGGCGGCAATTTTATGGGAAGTTAATGCATCAACCAAGGCGTCTTCGTCCACCAAGCCTCCACGGCTGGTATTTAGTAATACCGCGCTCGGTTTCATTCGTTCAAATTCATCATAAGACAGTAAATTGGCGGTATTTTCTGTTAGTGGGCAATGTAAGCTGACCACGTCTGCCATCTCTAGCGCTTGTTCAAATGGTGTATAACCTGGGCGTATTTGGCTGGCGTTTTTGTGTTCAACAAAAATCACTTCCATAGAAAAAGCCTTGGCAATCTGCGCCACTTTTGCCCCTAAGTTACCCTGGCCGATAATGGCCATAGTGCTGTTCGCTAAATCTTGTATAGGGTAATCGAGAAAGCAAAAAAACTCAGCCTCAGCCCAACGTCCTTGCTTAACATCTTCAAGGTATGACGTTAGGTTACGGCGCAGTGCGAGTAGCAATGAAAAAGTATGCTCCGGAACGCTAATGGCTGAATAGCCGTCAACATTCTGTACGCGCACGGAGTTTTCTTCGCAGGCCAGCTTATCTAGGTTGTTGGTGCCCGTTGCCATGACTTGCACCAACTTTAGTTGTTTAGCGGACTCAATGGCTGCTCTGTCCAATACCACCTTGTTGCTTAGTACTATGTCCGCGTCGTGGATTCTAGGTATCACATCTTGCGGCTGAGTGTTGTCAAACTCCACGATTTGAGTAACGCAATCGGGGTAATCAATAATGACGCTTTTAGGAAAAGAGCCACGGTCTAGAAATACGGCTTTCATTGTTTTTTCTCTTTATCTAATAAGGGAATAATGTAGGGTTGAATATTCTTTAATACTTGTTTTTGGCCTTCTGCCGTAGGGTGAAGTCCGTCTTGTTGCATTAAGGCTTTATCGGTGGCGACATCTTTGAGCATGAATGGAAGGTACGCAAGGTTGTATTGATCGGCCAGCGTTTTATATAGACCAAAAAACATCTCGGTATAACGTTTGCCATAGTTTTGAGGAATACGGTTACCCAGCAATAGCACTTCTGCGTTGGCATTATGAGCTTGCTCAATCATAGCCCCTAGGTTTGCTTGAGTTTGGTCTAGAGGGTAGCCACGCAAAGCGTCATTTGCGCCCAGCTCTAGAATCACCCAGTTCGGTGAATACTCTTTTAGCAAGGCTGGAAAACGAGCCAAACCTCCTTGGCTTGTTTCGCCACTCACGCTGGCATTATTGATGATCAAATTAGGGTAAGAATGTGCAAGTGACGTTTTTAATAAACTAACCCAGCCATCTTGTTGTCGTAAATTGTGAGCGGCACTTAGGCTGTCGCCCATGACCAGTAATGAAGAGGCGTGGGCGATACCCAGTGATAACATTAAGACGATTGAATTGATCAAAAGCCGTATTTTAAATGGCATAAAAAACCTTAAGTGAGAATACTGTTTTATGGATAAAATTACCGCACTGCAAACACATAATTTAACACATACGGTAACGTCTAAAACCGGAGATTTAACCATATTGAAAGGAATCGATATAGAAATCAAGGAGGGAGAGTCGGTTGCTATTGTCGGTGCATCAGGGTCTGGTAAATCCACCTTATTAGGATTGCTTGCGGGATTAGACCGCAACACATCTGGCGAAATCACCCTATATAACCATTCATTAACCTCGTTAAGTGAAGAAAAACGCGCCTTGTTACGGGGTCAATACGTTGGTTTTATTTTCCAGTCTTTTCATTTATTACCCAGCTTAGAAGCCATTGAAAATGTGATGCTGCCTTCTGAGCTAAAAGGGGATAAACAAGCCCGTCAGAAAGCCGAGCATTTACTTGAACAAGTTGGTCTTTCTCATCGTTTAACCCATTATCCACGCCAGTTATCGGGCGGAGAGCAGCAAAGGGTCGCCATTGCTCGAGCGTTTGCCTCTGAGCCCAAAATATTATTTGCTGATGAGCCAACCGGAAATCTTGACGAAGAAAATGGCAAAACCGTGATTCAGTTATTGTTTGATTTAAACCGCTCCCAAGGAACAACGCTGATCATGGTTACCCATGATAACGCCTTGGCAAGCATGTGTGATCGTCAGTTAATCATGTCAGCAGGCCAGTTAAAGGAAGGCAATCTATGAGTTTTGCTCTGCGCTTTATTCTTAAGGAAATGCGAAGTAGTGAAGTCATTACGTTAATCATTGCGCTGATCATTTCAGTGGGCACAGTGACTTCGATTAGTTTGTTTGTTGACCGCTTACAGCTTTCTTTTGAACAAGAATCAGCTAACTTGCTGGCCGCCGATCGTGTCGTTCGCTCCGATGAGCCGTTTCCGGAAAACTGGCAGCAACATGCACAGACATTAGGTCTTGAGCACGCTCAGCGCACTTCCTTTGCGACTATGATTTTTGCCAATGATAAATTGCAGTTGTCACAGATCAGTGCGGTTACTGAAGCTTATCCACTTAGAGGCGAATTCTTAGTGGATGATCAGTTATTTGCGCAAGGTGGGCCAGCCAAACAAGGGCCAGCGGAAGGCGAAATATGGCTGTCTTCACGGTTAGCCAGTTTGCTTGATGTGAAAATAGGCCAGAGCGTTGAAGTCGGCGATAAAGTCTTACAGATTGCCCGGTATCTGGTAATCGACCCAGGTTCAAGTACCTCTGCCTTTGCGGTGTCACCAAGAGCGGTGATGAATGCCGCGGATTTGGCCGCGACCCATGTAATTATTCCCGGTAGCCGTGTACGTTATTCCTTGTTGCTGGCGGGTGAACGAAACACATTAGGCCAATACGAGTCTTGGATTAAACCACAGTTGAAAGACGGCCAACGCTGGCAAACACCGAAACAAAAGGGCCAAAGCATAGGCCAAACCATTAATAAAGCGGAGTCGTTTCTTCTCTTATCAGGCACCTTAGCGGTGGTGCTGTCTGGTGTTGCTATGGCATTGGCGTCGGCACGCTTTGTTAAACGCCACCTTATGCAGGTAGCTGTTCTGAAAACCCTCGGTGCTACGCCACGTATTCTGAGCAAACTTTTTTCATTGCAGCTCTTTATGCTGTTTTTGATCGGTGCTGGTGGTGGTTTAATCAGTGGTTGGTTTATTCAAGCCGGGATTGCCTCTTTGCTCTCCAGTTTAATGACCACAGCGTTACCAGAGCCTTCAATAGGTAAACTGTGGCTTGGAATAGCGACTGGTTTTATTTCACTGCTTGCTTTTTGCTTACCCTTGATTATTCGTCTGATTCAGATCTCACCTTTGTCTGTGCTACAGCCGTCTGCAAGAATTGAGAAAAACGCCTTAGCTATTTATGCCATCGGTTTTGTGGGTTTATACGGTTTGATGTGTCTTTATACACAAGGCTTTATTCTCCCCACTATTATGACTCTGGCGATTGCTGGAGTCGGTTTGGTGGTTTCTGTGCTTGGCTGGGTAATGTTTAAGTTAGGGCGATTAGCAACATCAGGTGCGACTAGCGGCTGGCAAATTGGCTTGGCTTCTTTGTATCGACGCCTAACCCCAAACTTATTTCAATTATTGGTGTTTACTCTCATTATTATGTTGGGCCTTATCTTAGTGGGCATTAAAACCAGCTTAGTTTCTGATTGGCAAGCTCAGCTTCCTGAGGATGCACCCAATCACTATTTATTTAATGTGCAAGCCAATCAAGTTGAGGGCATCAACAGCATTAGCCAGCAGCTGGACCTTACTTCTTCAAGCTGGTTTCCTATGGTGCGTGGTCGCATTACACAAGTGAATGAGGATCTGGTGGAAGACTTGTACCCAGAGGGTACACCAGAGCCAGAACTGTTCGAGCGTGAAATGAACTTAACCTGGGCTAATGAAGTCGGCGATGGCAATCAAGTGGTAGCAGGGGACTTTCACGCCGAAGGCATTTCTTTAGAGCAAAAAACCGCAGAGGAAGCTGGCATTACTTTAGGGGATAAACTGACGATCAGTATTGGTGGTATCCATTACACCTTACCTGTGACTTCGATCCGCAGTGTGGATTGGAGCAGTATGCGGCCTAATTTCTATGTCATTGTGCCAAAACAAACCCTAGCGGATTATCCTGCCAATTTTGTCAGCAGCTTTTTTGTAAAAGCGGATCAAGCGCAAGATTTTTACCACGCCATGTCACGCTATCCAACCGTGTCTATTTTAAATGTCGGCGATTTGCTTAAGCAGATTCAAAACATTATTGCGCAACTGTCGCAAGCCATACAGTTGGTCTTACTGTGCATTTTGGCCGCTGGTGCGTTAGTGCTGGTCGCCAGCATTGGATCGACACTAGAAGAGCGCCGCGAAGAAGGTGCTTTATTGCGAGTATTGGGAGCCAAAGCCAGTTTGGTAAGACAGGCCCTAATCGTTGAATTTGGCTTTCTGGGATTGTTTTCTGGTCTCATTGCTGCGCTCGGGGCAGAGGCGTCATTGTATGCGGTGCAAACCTTTGTGTTTAAGTCCGCCGCCAGTTGGCACCCTCTACTTTGGGGGCTTGGGCCGGTTATTGGTGTGGTATTGATTACCAGCATTGGTGTCTTCGCAAGTCGAACTGTGTTAAAAGTGCCGCCTATGCATCTGTTGCGTGAATTTTAACGAGTTTTAATAAGACAATTTGGTTTATCGATGTTTGTAGAAAAAAATGGCTATATCATTAGTCGCCATACCAAAGAAGTGAATGGACAGCTTGAAATGAGCCTGTTCGTCAAAACACCAGAAGGTACGGTACAGGTGTTACCTGACCGCCAATTTAGTACCTTTTTCAGTGATGCGCCACGTCACTGTTTTCCTGACAGCCTAGCTGGTGTTCGTGTAAGTGAGCCGAATTTTCGGGCTTTTAACGATCAATATGTCACCTTAATACAAAGTAAAAGTCTGGTTTTGCACCAGCAAATGGTCGCATTGGCGAAAAAAAGCGGCTTTTCTGTTTATGAAGAGGACATTAAAGCCCATAACCGCTACCTCATGGAGCGCAACATACGTGGCAGCGTGCGCTTTATTGGTATCCCTGATAGTAGTGGTTTGCGCTACACCAAGGCCAAAGTAATCCCCGGCAATTGGCGTCCTGATTGGAATGTGTGGTCATTGGATATTGAGACCTCAGTGAGCAATAACTGCTTACTCTCCATTGGCATTACCTCCAACCAGCAGCGCATTGCATTCGTGGTGACGGATCAAGCGGTTAACACTGATATCATTAAAAGTTACCAGAGTGAAAAAGATCTGCTGTTGGATTTCATTCGTTACGTTAAAAAATATTCGCCAGATATTTTTATTGGTTGGAATTTGATTGGTTTTGATCTTAATTTTATTAACCAGCGATGTGAGCGCTTAGGAATACGTCCCGCCTTTGGGGTCAATGGCGAAACGTGGCGCATCCAATCATCGGATAACCAGGGAAAGTACTTTGCTAGCATTCCAGGTCGTATCGCGCTAGATGGCATTACTTTACTTAAAGTTGGCGGCTATCATTTTGAGTCTTACAGCTTAAACAATGTCAGTAAAGAGATCTTGCAAGATCAGAAATTACTGCATGGGGGCGACCGCTGGCAGGAAATTGAGCGTTTGCACAGGGAAGACCTGCAAGCTTTCGTCGATTACAACTTGCAAGACTGTGATTTGGTTTTAAAGATTTTCGAGAAATTAAAATTAATTGAATTACAGCAAACCCGCGTTGACCTAACAGGGATTCCCTTTGAGCAAACCGGTGGTTCGGTGGCAGCGTTTGAAAACTTATACCTGCCTCGGCTTCACAAAGCAGGCTGGGTAGCGCCAGCATGGCGCGATGACGTTTTTGTTCCCAGCCCTGGGGGCTTTGTTATGTCGTCCATTCCTGGTTTGTATAAGAATGTCTTGGTGTTTGATTTTAAGAGTCTGTACCCCAGTATCATTCGTACCTTTTACATTGATCCCTTGGCTCGTATTACCGCGGGACAGCAGAAGCAAACGCAAGCCAATCAAGAGTTGCCAGAAACAGCTGAAAACACGACCTCGTTAGTACCAGGTTACCTTGGCGCACACTTTGACCGTAAAGAAGCGATACTCCCTGAGTTAGTGACTGAGCTTGCTCAAGCCAGAGAAAAGGCCAAGCAAGAAGGCAACGACATTTTAAGCTATGCGATTAAAATTATTATGAACTCCTTTTACGGCGTACTAGGGTCTAATGTTTGTCGCTTTTACCATGCAGAGCTGGCCAGTTCGATTACCATGCGTGGTCATGAGCTTTTAGGGCGTACCCAACAATGGATGGAAGAACGTGGTGCTAAGGTAATTTATGGTGACACAGATTCGATTTTCATCACCCTTGATGACAAAGAAACAGACCCGAAAGTTTTGGGGCAACGTCTTTGCGATGATATGAATGCTTTTCTTACTCAATGGTGTCAAGAATACGCTCATCTGGATTCTTATTTAGAGCTTGAATTTGAACGTGTTTACCAGCGTTTTTTTATGCCAACTATTCGTGGCCAAGAAGAGGGCAGTAAAAAGCGTTATGCGGGATTGTCTAATGGTGAGCTGGTCTTTAAAGGGCTTGAAGCAGCGCGTACTGACTGGACAAAACTGGCGCGGGAATTTCAACGTGAGCTGTTCAAAAAAATCTTTAACGATGAAGATCCAATAGAATACATCCAAGACACAGTAAATCGACTACAGGCCGGTGAATTTGATGACATGCTGGTTTACAGCAAACAGCTAAGTCGTCCGCTGTCTTCCTATAAGAAAAATATCCCACCACATGTTCGAGCGGCGGCCATGATCGATGCTAAGCGGGCTGAGCTGGGCCAACCATTAGAATACGACAAAGGTAGAAAGCGCGTTAGTTATCTCTATCAACGACGTGGTGTGGTGCCTTATGAAAGTGCTGCTGACTTGGTGGATTTAGATTACGAACACTATATTAGCAAGCAGATAGAGCCTATAGCTGACAGTATTCTTGGTCACTATAAGTCGAGTATGGAAGCCATTTTAAGCAAGCAGATATCATTGATTTAATGTAGCAAGGTGAATGTCGCAAAAAACCTATTTTTAGCAAAAGCTCACTGCTGTATATTTGTACAGTATTGGGCTTTTGCTGTAAATACGTCCTCAGCGCCCGCTTAGGTTAGCGAGTAAACAAGTTATGGGTGTTGATGTCTGTCTGTTTGATAAGCGCTTGAGTTGAAATACCTTTTAGTTTTGCAACTTCTTCAGCCACCCAGGGTAAATATTTCGGGTGGTTTTTTTTCGGCCTAGGTCGAATGGTTCTGGGCAGCAAATAAGGCGCATCGGTTTCCAATAGCAAACGATCAAGAGGAATGTCTGGCACGGCTTGTTGTAATGCTTGGCCTCTGCGTTCGTCACATACCCAACCGGTCACACCAATATGTAAGCCTAGCGCTAAATAGTTTTCTAGCTGCTGTTGGTCCCCTGTAAAGCAATGAATCACTCCCTTTATTTGTTGGCCCGCAATGGATTTTAGTGTGTCTATCATTTCCTCATGAGCATCGCGTTCATGTAAATAAAGCGGCAAATTATGGCGCAAAGACAGTTCTATCTGTTCCCTAAAGGCATAGCGTTGTTCATCTGGCGTAGAATAGTTGCGATTAAAATCCAGCCCAGTTTCTCCTATCGCGACGGGGCGACGGGTGCTTATCATCTGCTCTATTTCATCTAGGCTGTTTGTGTTCCAGCTACTAGCTTGATGGGGATGACAGCCTAGAGTGGGCCACAAGCTGGGCTGCGTTTTACACAAGTTTTGTAAAAAAGCACTTTCTTCTAAATCAGAAGCAATGCATATCATTGCTTCAACGCCCGCGGCTTGGCTTTGTGCTATGGTGTCGGTGAGATCTTTCAGAAACGTCTCGTGTTGAATATTAACGCCAATATCAATCATTATATTTGGTAAATCTCTTTCGCCGCTTTAAGGCTGTCTATGTAAATTTGTCGAAGTTGGTTACTGGATAAGTCCTGTTCGGCTAATTCATCAAACGGGATTTTTTCCCAATGTCCTGCTTCGTAATGTTTAGCCACTGACAAAACGCTGCCTAAGTGGCCTTGGTGATACTTTAATGCGCTAACCAAGCTTTCATCCAAAGGTAAATCGTGCAGGATCTCATCCATTGAAGCGTCAAAAAAGCTCGGCAAATAAGAAAATAAGCCAACTAGAAATGCCCCTTCTAACTTAGGGTACATGGCCTTAGCAATGCCGTTGCAGAAAGCCGCTCGATTTACCGCCATGGAAAACAAACAGTCCGGCTTACCGTCAATGCTACTGAACATAGCCAGTGTTACCCATTTGATCAGATCTTTAATGCCAATAATTTCAATCGCTCGTTGAACATTGTGGACATTAAACTGACGGTGATACATGACACTTTTCGTCAGTTTTAAAACGCGATAGGCTAAGGTGACGTCTTTCTCTATGGTCGCTGAAATATCACGAATAGAAGAACGCCCATCTTGGAGTCGCTTAAGAAGATCGATTAATATTAAGCGATAACCAGGAACGTTATTGCCTTTAACAGGGACGCTTGCCGATAAAAAATCACCACTAAACCAGCTTGCATGCGTTTTGGCATCGATTTCTTGATGTTGCTCTTGTGACTGAATATGACTAACCCACACTTCTTTATGGGCAAGTCCTTGATGACGGTCTACATTCAATACTTGGCTCATGTCGAACTTATTTAAGCTGAGTTCTACAAAAGAGAAGTAATCAAAAAAAGGCGTTCCGAAAAACTTCAATGAGAAGTTGGTTAACCCTAACTGATAACCATCAAGGCGCAGCTCTGAGAGGCGGTCATTGTCGCGCTCTGGTCTTAGTTCAGCCGCATCAAAAAACAACACGAAACGCATTGAAGAGGGGGGCGTGGGAAGATGTTCTACCTCATGGATGGAGACAGCAATAAAAATGGGTTGATGTTTGATGGCATCAACAATACTCAAGTCAGTAAATAATAAACTTAAGAAAGAATCCTTTTTTTCTTGCTCCATGTTATTGAGATGAAACAAATTATTCGCTTTGGCCGTCATTTTACTGTCAACGACAGCTTGGCGGCTAAATAGATAATTGTTACTGATCATTAAATTGTCTCTGTTAGTGCAGTTTGTAGAAAAATTTACTGTAACGAATAGCCGAATACAATATCATGGATGCCATTAAATAGATCCCATATAAGAAAACTATTGGAGTAGCGTATGGCCGGCATGTTGGACGCCGTAGATCAAAGAACAAAATTGGTCGGTGAAAATCGTTTAGAACTGCTCATGTTCCGTTTAGGTGGTATGCAAACCTTTGCCATCAATGTGTTTAAAGTGCAGGAAGTTGTCCAGCTTCCTAGACTAAATTTGATGCCCCATAGACACCCGTCAGTATCTGGTGTGACTCATTTTAGAAATCGTACCATTCCGGTGATTGATTTATCACAATCGATCGGCATGAGACCCATTGATCGGACTCAACCTTGCAATCTGATTGTTACTGAATACAACAACACGGTGCAAGGCTTCATGGTGGGTGACGTTGATCGCATTATTAACATGAATTGGAATGAGATCTTGCCACCGCCAGAAGGTGCCGGCAGACAGCATTTCCTGACAGCGATTACCCGTATTAATGAGCGCTTAGTAGAAATTATTGATGTAGAAAAAGTACTGGCGGTGATTTCGCCTTATGATACCAGTGTCAGTGCGGACGTGATTGATGAGCAACTCTTAAGCCAAGCAAACGATTTGGAAGTGCTGGTGGTTGATGACTCTTCCGTTGGTTTAGCCCAATGTCAATCTACCCTCGACTTTATGGGGATCAAGGTACATACCGCGACCGACGGTAAGAAAGGCTTAGAAAAACTGAAAGCCTGGGCAGATAACGGCGAGATAGTGCCGCAAAAACTGCTGATGTTGATTACTGATGCAGAAATGCCAGAAATGGACGGCTATCGCCTGACTCGTGAAATCCGTGAAGACCCAAGGCTAAAAGATCTGCATATCGTGCTTCACACCTCTTTAAGTGGCAGCTTTAACAAAGCCATGGTGCAAAAAGTAGGCTGCGATGATTTCTTGTCTAAGTTTCAACCAGATCGGCTGGCAGAAGTGATCCAAGAACGTATTCGTGATGTGATGGGGCGGGAGTAGCGTCTTAAATACGCAGTTAAAAGACAGGCCGAGTGCCTGTTTTTTTATTGCTCTGGTTGGTTTGTTTGATTAGGTCGTATTTGTGGAACTGCAGCTGTTAATTTTATTGTTTGTTGCTGGTGGCGTGGCGGGGGCCTTGTATACCTTCACTCAAATCGTTGCGCCTTTATTTGTCGTTTGTGTCGTGTTGTTGTTTTTGCCAGCGCTAGGGTATGAATATTCAGGGGTTTTATTGCCTTTGATCGCGACGTCTGTGGTCTCTTTTATTCCTATTTTGTTGCTGCAATGGATCAAAGATATGAAAGCAGCAACTTTAGATTCTTCGGTGCTTATTGCCTTGTCACCAGGTGCCGCCATGGGCGGTGTGATTGGTGCTCAAGTGGTTTCATTTATGTCGCCGCTGTTTTTTAAACTGGCACTAAGTTTAGTGGCTGCTTTGCTGCTGTACCAAGTTATCATGCAGCGACGCTCTGTCAGTCTCACCTCAAAAAAAGCGCAGTTAATGAATCTGAATGTCCGCTCTCTACGTATTCCTGTTGGCTTGCTGATCGGCGTAGTCAGTATTATGGCTGGTGGCGTGGGGAAAGTGTTAGCTGAAACAGTGTTAACTAAAACCTCTGTTATTCAAGCCCACCGCCATGCTACGGCAGCGGGGGTCGCCTTATTTGTGTCGATTGCTGCTATGGTGGGTTTTTCGTTCCCTGCGCTGCCATTAAGCTACCCTCAAGCAGATGGCTTTATTGGCGGAATTCAATGGCTATGTTGCCTAACCCTTGCGATCAGCCAAATGCTTTTTTATTTGCTTTGCCAGGGTAAAGGCAATTCTCTAGATCATTCTGTAATCAGGATTGCCTTATTAGTATTTATCGCGATTGCGCTGTCAAGAATATGGCTAATGCCTCTATAAATAAGGGGCGAGCAAGTTCTTATTCGCATGCTGCAAGATAGCAAAAATCTATAACAGCGATTACAAATTGACTGGCGATAACAATTTTTATTGCGTGTTTTCACGATATAATAACCGCCTAAACATGAAGAAAAGGTTTATCATGAATAGCTCACCAAAATACGGCGTACTAATGATTAATTTGGGTACACCAGATGCCCCAGAAACGCCGCAAGTGCGTAAATTTTTGCGGGAATTTCTATCCGATAAGCGGGTGGTGGACTTGAACCCATTGCTCTGGAAACCCATTTTAAACCTAATTATTTTGACCATACGTCCAGCCAAGGTGGCCAAAGTTTATCAGCAGGTATGGATGGATGAGGGCTCACCTTTGTTGGTTTTAGGGGAGCGCTTGAAAGAGCGTGTTAAGCACGCGCTAGTGCAAAACTCAGAGCAACCCATTCCGGTTGAAATGGCGATGACATACGGTAATCCAAGTATGGAAACCGCGGCCAATAAACTGCGCTCGGCTGGCGCTGAGAAAATCATTGTGGTGCCTATGTACCCGCAATTTTCTTCTACCACAACGGCGGCAGGCTATGACCGTTTAATGAGCTCGCTCAAAAAGTGCCCTCATTGGCCCGCTTTGCACTTGATACAAGATTATGCAGACCATCCTTTGTATATCAAAGCGCTCGCAAACTCCGTGCAGGCTCAGTGGGAGAAACAAGGCGAACAACGGCATTTGGTGCTGTCCTATCATGGCATCCCTAAACGTTATGTAAATAATGGAGACCCTTACGCTCGGCGCTGTGAACTTACCAGCCGACTGGTTGCGCAAGCCTTAGGTCTAAGTGATGATGAATGGACGCATGTTTATCAATCACGCTTTGGTCGAGAAGAGTGGTTAACGCCTTATGCGGATGCAACCTTGAAGGCGATGCCTGAAAAAGGCATTAAGCGCATCAATGTGATAAGCCCAGCCTTTTCTATCGATTGCATCGAAACGCTAGAGGAAGTGACTTTAGAATTAGGTGATGAGTTTAAACAGCATGGCGGTCTAGCCTTTGATTACATTCCAGCGCTAAATGACAGTGATGACCAGCTGGCTTTGTATCTCGCGTTAATCGAACAAAATACCCAACAGTGGAAATAACTAAGTGATGCAAGAATCTCAACCCCGATTCCCGGTGATTGCCTTTGATGCAGACGATACATTATGGCGAAATGAAGACATCTTCATGTCTGCGCAGGGTGAATTTATGGCATTGTTAGCACAATATCATGATCAGGAATTCATTCGCTCTCATCTAGGCGATGTGCAAATTAGAAACCTAAAGCACTTTGGTTACGGCATTAAAGGCTTTACGCTTTCAATGATAGAAACCGCAATAGAGCTGACAGAAGGGCGGGTTACTGGGCAGCAAATCCATAGTATTATTGAGCTGGCTCGGCGTATGTTAGCAGCCCCAATTGAGTTACTGCCAAATATCAAATCCGTGTTGAAAACATTGCAAAAAGAACATACCTTGATGATTATTACCAAGGGCGATTTGTTAGACCAAGAAAGCAAGGTTGCACGTTCTGGATTGGCTAAATATTTCGATATTATTGAAGTAACCAGCGACAAGAACCCCGCCGCGTATAACAGCATACTCAGTAAACATAAGATTTCTCATGACCAGTTTTTAATGGTTGGTAACTCCTTGAAATCCGATGTGTTGCCGGTATTTGATATTGGTGCGCAGGCGATTCATGTGCCTTATCATACGACCTGGGCCCATGAAGAAGTGTCTGCTATGACATTAGAGAAATACCCTCAATTGGTGACTTTAGAGTCGATTTCATTGCTGCCTGAATGGTTGTCACAACACAAATAGAAGGTATTACATATGCGTTTTTTACCATGGTTATTATCCGCTTTGATCTTCACCTCTTCTGTGGCTTTTGCCCAAGAGCAGACAGATGAGGACAACCTAGATAAGGCGAAGGAAAAAGCATCGCAAATGTGGCAAACAACCAAACAAAAGGCCACCGAATACGGTGGTATTGCCGTTGAGAAAGGTAAGGAATACGGCAGCATTGCACTGGATAAAAGCAAGGAGTATGGCGCAATCGCTGCGGATAAAAGCAAAGAAACCGGCTCCGAAGTTTGGGATAAAATGAAACAGTTGGGTTCTGATGTGGCGGATAAAAGTCGTGAAGGGGTTGAAAAATTACGTGCCCCCTCCGATCCATAATATTCCTCCTGGGCATTGTACAACGACTGGCAGTCTATTCATCTAATTTGATAAAGCGAAAACAACCGCGAATGAGCATGTGTGACAATGAAACAAAAGGACGAGCATAATCCGTTACCTTCCCGTTATTGGGAGCAAGAGTTTATTGCGCAAGACGATGCTCACTTAGTCGCCCCTAAGGTTCGTTATCGATGTCCTAAATGCGAAAGTCTGTTGCTGCAAAAAGAAGGCAAGAATGGTGTCTTTTGGGGCTGTGAGTCTTACCCTAACTGCGATTATACGGCGAGCGACGAGCAGGGTAAGCCAGTACGAGCCAAGCGCTATCTGTGTCCTGCCTGCCAATCCCCATTACGCCGTAAAAGCTTTCAAGATAATGCTTTTTGGGGCTGCAGTCGTTATCCAGAGTGCAAAGTGACAGTGGAAGACGACAATGGCGTGCCTACCACCACTAAAAAGTACCCGTGTCGCGAATGTGGTCACTATTTAGTTCGTAAAAAAAGCAAAAATGGCTATTTTTGGGGTTGTATAGAATACCCAAAATGTAACCACACTCTTAATGATGATAAGGGCTTGCCAGTGTTGCGTCGCAAACGTTGACAGCATTAAGTTTTTGTTTCTAATTGCAACAAGGCTTCTGCTAAATTGGCGTAATCAAAAGAAAATTTTTGTTCGATCAGTCGCTTAGGATACGCTTTAACGCCATGGGTAAGTAATGAACTCATTTCACCTAGGGTTAAGCGTAATATTGACTTAGGAACAGTAATAAAAGTCGGCCGTTTAAGTACTTTTGCATACACCTTGGCAAAGTCTTTTTGTTCAACCATATGGGGCGAGGTAAGGTTGTATATGCCGGTAAAAGTTGGGTTGTCTAACGCGGCTTCAATGGCCTTCAGCACATCGTCTAAATGCACCCAAGAAAAGCCCTGCCTACCACTGCCGATTTTTCCCCCTAAACCACATAGATAGGAAGGCCGCATTTTTGTTAGCGCGCCTCCTTGTTCTGATAGCACGACGCCAAGGCGATAAATGACGGTTCTTGTACCTTGTTCATTAAAGGCTAGGGCGCTGGCTTCCCACGCTTGGCAAAGTTCATGGGCAAAGCCCTCTCCGGCGGGACTGTTTTCATCAACTTCGGCATCCGAAAAACTGCCGTAATAGCCTATTGCTGACATGGACAAGACCATCTTAGGAGGTGTTTTTAGTTGTTCTTTTACTTGCTTGGTCAGAGTGACACGACTTTCGTATAGTTTGGCTTTACGCTTTTTGCTCCAAGGTCGGTCCGCAATTCCTTCGCCTGCCAGATTTATGAAAGCATCGAGCGGTTGATCTAATTCCGCTAAAGTGGCTAGGGTGTATTGGCTGATATTCGGAGGCAGTCGCGTGTCTACTTGTCGTACCAGTGCGTACAGTTGGTGTTCAGACTTTTGCAGCAAAGCAACCAAGGCGCTGCCAATAAATCCTGTTGCTCCGGAAATTAGTATTTTCATTTTTGCGCCTTTTGTTTAATCGTTAATCAAATAGTTACGCAAAAAATCAGAAGAGGGATCAATCACTTCGGATTTTTTTATCAAATATTAAGTTTTCACTGCAATATTTAAAAGCCAGCTAAGCTTTTTCTTATAACGCCTTCTTTTTCTCAGGTAGGATGGCTAAAATGGGGAAGCTGAAACATTAGGTATCAAAATGCAACACAAAGAATACGATCACATCATCCTTCTTGCTCATGGCAGTCCAGACCCATTATGGAAAAAGCCATTTGAAGCCTTATATGAGCAAGCGGTAGAATTTTATGGTTCCGACCATTCCAGTTTGGCTTATATGGAATTAACCACGCCGACATTAGAAGATGTGGTGGGACAGCTTGACGAAAAGATAACAAAAGTCGCTGTTTTGCCTTTGTTTTTTGCTGTTGGTCGCCACCTAAGACAGGATGTTCCTGCGCAAATTGACGCCCTGCAAAATGAGCATTTACAGATTGATCTGTTGCCTCCGATTGGTGACGACGAACTGGTCAAAAAAGCTATGTATACAGCCATTGCACGCCACTTAGGAAGAGAACAATGATGCCATCTTTATTGCTGAGCACTGGAGCACGATGAATGCTGTTTAAACATTTACCGGACGAAATATTCCAGGCGCTATCCGGCTCAAATCGTGCCTTAATTGAGGCCGTATTATACGACCTTGCAGATGTTTTTTATGATCACGCAGAAGACCCGATTAAAGAAAAGTCGGCGATTATAGAATCCATCGAAGATACCCTACATAAGCTGGAAACCTTAGCGTGGCATGACGATCAAAAAGAATCGTTTGAATCGCCGAAAACCATCCACGACTTTGCGTTACGCATTTACCATCGCTTGGTAAACACCGGCTGGTTGGTAGAAGAGCAGGAGTTGTATCGAATTAGTGTACTAATGACGCCACAAATTTCCATGCTATTACGCTCCTTGGTAGAAATAAGCCGTCACGGTAAACGTAATTATGGTGCAACCGTGCTGAGTATTTTAAGCAACCTTGAGTCGGTCGCTAAATACCCAAAAGAACGTGGTGTAACACTTAGCCAATCCGCCGAGGCGAGTCGTGAGTTTTCGGCACATCTCAACCAAATTTTGTTGGGTATCCGCAGTTTACAGCGAGAGTTGTTCTCTAGTCGGGACCCTAAGGCTATTGTGGCCGGTTTTTTTGATTTGTTTGTTGAAGGCATTTTGATTGCTGATTACAAAACCATTAAAACCAGTAATAACCCGTTTCGGTTTCGTCGCCAGATTTTAGAGCACGCCCAAGAGTTTTTAGCTAACCCTGATTTGCTGAAAAGTGTGACACAATGTTATGTCGACCAACAGCTAATCAGCTATGACGCTGCCCTTGCTATGGTCGAAAAAGATTGTCGTGACATTATTCAGACTTTCAGCAACATCGACCAGCGTCTTGACCGTATTGATGAATATCGCTACCGACTGGAAAAACGCGCAGCGGATACAGCCAGATACATGGACAGTTCGCGTCCTGGTATGGCCAATAAGATTGCCGGCTTAATCACCGACGCGGCCAAGTTTGACGAGCTTCCTGTGCTGAAGAATGTGGTTAGCTCTAAATTTGTCGGAATGGAATCTGCTGCTCAACCAATGCGCCGTCGTGAACCACCACCACCTAGGGTGATGACCCCAGCGGAAGTGTCGGTTAATGCCATTCAGTTGCGTGAACAACAACGCCGTTTCCATGAGGCACGCCAAGTCACTGTGGTCAAGTTACAGTCCTATCTAGAGCGCCAAATGCAGAACCAGCCAAACAAGCATATTTTGGATTTCACTATCGAGTCTGTTGAAGATTTTGTGTGCTTTGATCATCTGCGTTATGTGGGCTCATTAGGGGTGACGGCGAAGAAAATTGAAAAAGCGTTTGAAGTCCGATTTACTGAGCAATTTTTAGATGTACATGATTTTGTTGAATGCAGAGAATTTAATGTGGTCCGTAGGAGCGAAGCGTAATGCTTAGAGAATTAAAGAAAGTCGTCGAAGAGTCAGGGAAAGACGCTCAAGAGTTTCAGCAAACGGCCAACTTCGTTCTTGCGAACCAATTTGCCAGCGCGTACAAGCATGGCCAGCGTAAACATTACTTATTATTAGAAGCTTACCAAGACTATTTTGGTAAAATTTTTGATGCGTTAGGCATGAAACTCTATCTTAATGAGAATGAGCGTTTAGCGGGGGTATTACCCGTTCAACGGGAAGCCTTTGTTCGCCTAAAAACCGATGAAACCTTATTTTTGTTGGTGTTGCGCCAGATTTATGAAGAAAAAATCGAAAACTTTGAAGTAGATAATGGCTTTGTTGCCACAAATACTCACACCATTCTCGAGCGCTATGTGCAGTTAGTAAAGCGCGAAATACCCACTGAAACGCGGTTCAAAGATATTCTGTCTTTATTGAGTCGACATGGTGTCATTATTCGCGGCAAAGCTTATGAAGAAGACAGCAAAAACGTCATTATCAACATCACGCCAGTGGTTAGGTTAATTGTCACAGAGGCTTATTTAAGACAGTTAGAGTCTTTTAATGGAGCCGATCCGGACGAAGATGACCTTGATGATGACGAACAAACTTCAGCGCTAGAAAACCAGGAATAAAGGACCAAGACATGAAAAAGTTAAATCGAATTGTATTGGTTAACTGGTACCTATTAGGGGCAGAAGAAATCAATATCCGCGGTAACACCGCTATTATCGGGCCCACCGGCTCCGGTAAATCCTCTTTGTTGGATGCGATTCAAACGGTATTAACCGGTGCCAGTAAACGTCATCTTAACTACAATGCCAGTGCCAACGATGGTAAGGCCAGTGGACGTAGCATCCGCTCTTATATTCTCGGTATGATTGATGCGGGACAAGCCAATCAAAAAGTGGGTGGCACACAACCACGGCAAGATGCGATCAGTTACTTGGGCTTGGTTTTTGAAGACAGCAACACGGGCAACGAGTCTACGGTTGGCCTGTGTTTAAGTGCTTCATTGGCATCGCCTGAAGAAGACATATTAGGGCGTTTCGTGCTGCCTAATTATGGTGTCCGAAGAGAAGATTTTATCGAAGCAATGGAAGGCAAAAGCTACAAAGCCAAGCCTTGGATTGAAGTTCGTGAAGCCATGAAGAAAATCTGTTTTGACCCTTATATCAAATCAGGCAGCGCTTCTGCAACCCAGTATATCAACCGTTATTTAGAAGAATTAAGCCCCAGTGCCGATCATCTGATTACCTTGGATGGTTTTCTAAAGAACTTTAAAAATGCACTTAAATTTGTGCCTATTGCTTCGCCAACCCGATTTGTACAAGACTTTGTTTTGGCTGAAGCGCCACTGCAAGTTGGTGCTTACCAAAAATCGCTCCATGAGTATCGCCAATTAGAAAGTAAAACCCTCGAAGTGGCAAAGCGAATTGACGATCTGAAGTTAATTCAGCAGGACTGTGAGAAAAAACTGCAACAGGAGCAATCGGCTGTCAATTATCACTGGATTGCCACCGAAGCGCGCTTTGATGAGCTTGGCACCAAGCAAGATGATATCCAAGATCAGTATGAGTTGCATAAAGAGCGTGAAGACGAGATTGATGAGCAGTTAACCACCCAAAGCAGCTTGTTAAAGCAGCTTCAAGGTCAACTGATTCGCCTTGAGCAACAATACGAGCATTCCGATGTCGGATTGAAGCTTCAGCAATTAGAGCAAAATAAGAAGTTTCTTACCCTGCAAGGTCAACAAGATCAAAAGAACATCATGCAGGCGCACCAGTTAACCCTGCTATTGTCTTCTCTTAAGGGCTTTGCAGATTTTCTGTCGGCCGAAACCAATGCGGTGATCGCTGAGGTAGAAAAGCACAGTGGTTTAATCAGCGCTGACGGTAAGATCGAAGGTAATTTAAAACCGCTAACACACATTCTAGCGACGCTTAATCAAACCCTGGATACAGAAAAATCTCTCGTTTTTAGACAGCGATCTGAACTGAATCGCACGATTTTAAATTTGAAAGATGAATGTAAACAGCTTGAATCGGATGTGTCTTCTTTGAAAGGAGGGGTGAGCCCACTTTCTCAGAATACCCGTCGTTTAATAAGCTTGTTAAGCGATGCCAATATTACCGCAACACCATTAAGCCATTTGGCCGAAGTGACTGACCGCAAGTGGCAAGATGCGATCGAGGGCTACTTAGGTGCGCAACGGGAAGCGTTAATTGTCGACCCTGATGATGCTGAGGAAGCGATTCGTATTTTTCGCGCGCACCGTCGTCAATTAATGGGTTGTCGAGTCATTGATACAACACAAACTCGGTTGTGGTTGAATCGTGGTAATCACAAATCCGCTCTGAAGTTCATTCGCTGTAACAATGATCATGCACAAGCCTATTTGAACCGCCGTTTGGGGGGGATTTTACCGGTTGAAACTGAGCGCGAACTATTGCGCGAAGACAGTGCTATGACGGCAGATGGTATGTTGAAATTGTCGGGGACTATTTCGACGATTCGCTTTACCTCCCATATGATGGTTGGCATCAACACAGAAGGCATGCGTGAATCTCGTGAGCAACAATTGGCAGCCCTAAGCGGTGAGCTGATGAATCACTTGAAAGTCGATCAACGTTTAGAGCAAGCAGACAATTTGCTGGGTCGAGTCATGGCCAGCAATCAGTTTGATGTGGAATCGCTCAATAATTCAAGTCATGCGGTCACCCGTATCGCTCAAGAGTTGAGTCATGTAGAAGCGGAAATTGCGCAATTACAACAGCACGATGATAAAGACCTGCAAGAAAAAATTGAGGCGTTAAAAACGCGCATTGCCAACGTTGAGCTAGACCAGAAAAAGCTTGATCGTGAGCGTCAGCAAATTGCTGAGCAATATGGCGCCTTGAACACCCAGAAAAATCAACTTAGTTCAGCACTTGCAGCACTTGATGAAGAACGTAATCGCCTTACCTCAAACCCGCTTTATAATGCCGAGTTTGCCAGTGAGCGCTATTCCTTATTGGAAAACAGCATGGTCAATGGTGCCGCGATTTACAAAGAAGCCATTAGTCGTGCAGAAAAAGCCGAAGACAAGGTTCGTAGCTTTGATCAGAAGGTACGAAAAGAAGTCGCTGACCATTATGCAAAATACCATCAAGCTAACCTTGATAATGACATCCAGCTGGATTACCTAGAGTCTAAGTTTGAAGAGTTCCAGCATTATGTGTCATATCAAATTGATGTATTGAGCGAAACTGAGCTGGCGAAGTACGCGAAACGAGCCGAATTGGCGCGTCGCGAAGCAGAAGAGACGTTCCGCTCTGATTATGTGTCTAAGTTGAAAGATTCTCTTGATCAAGTTGCGCATATTATTCGTGAATTAAATCACAGTCTAAAACGCCGTCCATTCAACCAAGAAACCTATCAATTCCGTTATTACCCTAATGGTGATATGAAGGATATCTTAGACCTAGTGGAACGTTTTAGCGCTCAAGACCAAGCCAATGTAGGCGGTTTGTTTGACCCTGAAGCCACAGGTGATCCTGAGCACATACGTGCGATTACGGCCATTCAGGAATTGATTACAGACGATGAAAAACAGCAAGATCTGGCCGATTACCGCAAGTTCTATAATTTTGAAGTCGACATTCTTGATGAAGAAGGCAATAAGAAAACAACATTAAGCCAGCGTATTCAAACCGGTTCCGGTGGTGAACACCAGATTCCTTTCTATCTGGCCATTGCTGCTGCGTTGTCCACCACCTATCGCCTTCATGAAACCCCAGAAGGTGAAATTGTGGGTGGTTTCTCATTGGCCATGTTCGACGAAGCCTTCAACAAAATTGATATGGTTAAAACCTCGACTTGTATGGGCTTTATGAAAGACATTGGCTTGCAGGTTATTGCGGCGGCTCCGGATGATAAACGTGCGGTTATGGCTGCTAATATGGACACCATTATTAGTGTCTGGCGTGAAGGTGGGGCTGTTTCCATCGACGTTGCTTACCCTAAAGAAAAGGGTAAAACCTTATTAAACGGCACTGCCGACGCTGAGCTGACTCCAGTATAACGAGACAAAAATGAAAATTCAGAACGAAATAGAAGAAACCATTCGTGGTGCATTCGAGGTTAAGCATTTAGTGCTTGAGAATGAAAGCCATATGCACAATGTGCCAGCGGGAAGTGAATCTCACTTCAAGCTGGTGCTGGTCAGCGATGCCTTTTTGGGTAAAAGGCTGGTGCAACGTCACCAGCTGGTATATGGTGTTTTACAGGCTCAAATGCAAAAAATTCACGCTTTGGCTCTGCATTTATATACATTTGATGAGTGGCAAGAGCGTGAACAAAATGCGCCTTTTTCACCTAAATGCCATGGAGGCGAGTGAGAGCGATAGCAGCTCGATAATAATATGAGTATTTCAGTTACGGCCGACAGTGCAACTAACACCATTGAAATATCAGTGCTAGGCAGCTTTGATTTTTCACTTTTCCATGATTTTCGTGAAGCTTATGCCGACTTTATTGGTGAGCAGCATCGCTTCTGTGTCGACTTAAGCCAAGTAGAATACCTAGACAGTGCGGCGTTAGGCATGTTGTTGAGCATGAAAAACGCCCTCGGTGAAGGGGTGACCATAGAGCTCAAAGGTGCGAATGATTTTATTAAAAATATTTTGATGATTTCACGCTTCGATAAACGCTTTGAAATACGGTAAACAACGGATTCTATGAAACTATTAT
Organism: Marinomonas pollencensis; assembly: GCF_003387375.1. GTDB lineage: Bacteria > Pseudomonadota > Gammaproteobacteria > Pseudomonadales > Marinomonadaceae > Marinomonas > Marinomonas pollencensis. Next base: position 245,143 of record NZ_QUNG01000002.1, read on the forward strand.
GCGTTGACGGCGAACCGGTTTATCAAGAAATTATTTCTTTGTGCGCTCAAAAAGAGGGGATGGAAGTCGTTACGGCTTCCTCCTATGAAGAAGCGATCCAATGCTATGAAGTGCATAAACCCGATTTGGTTACCCTAGAAGTCGTGATACAAGGTGGCAGCGGGGTTCAGCTGGCGAGCGCTCTTAAAAGAATGGACCCAGGTCGCTTTGTACCGATTATTTTTCTCACCTCTCACATTTCTGATTCGGTAATGAACTCCTGCTTTAAAGCCGGCGCAGATGACTTTATCCCTAAACCATTTAATGAAATGCTGTTTAGCACTCGGGTGAGCACACATAAACGACAAATCCACCTGATCCAAGAGATGTATCGCAAGAACCGTGAGCTGACGTTTTATCAATCTATGATTGAGCGCGAACATAAAATGGCCCATCAAGTGCTGGATCATATTTTAACGCGCAGCGAACGTTCCAGCCAACACCTTGCTATCACACGCCTTTCAGCGACCAACTTTAATGGTGATTTGGCATTGGCCTACACCCAGCCTGATGGAACCAGAGTTGTGTTTGTAGGCGATTTTACTGGCCATGGCTTATCCGCATCGATTGGCGCCTTACCAGTAGCGCAAGCTTTTTTTGATGGTATGGATAATCAGATCGGACTGTCGGAACTGGCAACCCAATTAAATAAAATACTGCTTAATATTTTACCCGATTACATGTTTTGTGCCGCCTACATGATACAGATTCAGCCTTCTGGCGAGATAGAATATTGGGGGGGAGGCATGCCCCGTGGCTATATTCGACGAGGTGATGATAGCGTAGATTATATTTGCTCTCATCATATGCCATTGGGCATTCTTAGCGTGAAAGAGTTTGAAGCGGATTGTGAAAAGGCGTTTCTTGGCGCTAAGGACACTCTGGTTGTGGCATCAGATGGTATTGTGGAGTTGAAAAATTCAGACCATCAAATGTTGGGAGAAAAGGCAATGGAAGCGCTGGTTATGTCGTCTTACATTGAGCAAGACCTCAATCAGGCGCAGAGCGCTATGGAGGCGCACCTAACCAGGTTTCAAGGTAAATCTGAGCAACTCGATGATATTACCTTAGTGGCCATCCGAAACACTTAAGGCGCTGGCCAAACAAAATCTTCTAACACCGACAAAAACGGCCAGTGTCGTGAAGTTTCCTATTTGAAAAGGGCTTCATTCAACTGGCCGTTTTATTGACCTGTTAGTCAATTGTTCTGTTAGCGCTTCTTCTTTTTATTTTTACCTTGTTTGTTACCGGCATGCTTAGATCTTGCTGGTGCTGGGCCGCGCTTTTCAGGCTCTGTTCTTAGCACAAGGAATAGATCCGTAACTACTTCTGGAATTTGCTCGATACAAGATTGTGTCAGCTTATCACTTTGGCGGATTTGCACGACTTCTTCGTCGTCGAATAGGTCTGAAGCCACCATAATCGGAAGCAAAAGTTCGGCAATGACTTCTTCTTTCTCAGACTCGAACCAGTGTTGCTCAGTCATGAAGACGCCTTCCATAAAGCCGGTTGCCCACTCCTGAAGCTCACTTAGCTCTTCGGCAGAGGTTCCCATTTCTATTTCACAAGGAATGATGAATTCATCTTCAGACTCCAGCTCTTTTTGGATGTCTAACGACAAACGGCTTAGCAATTGTAAGATTTGTTTCTGCTGTTTTTCGCTTTCAAATTCAGGCGTGTCTTCAAAAATAACTGGCAGCCACTGTGCTTCAGAAATAGTAACAGGGCAAATTGCCAGCGCAGTTAAAAAGCCATGTGCCATAACGAAATTCTGACATTCTTCATGAACCCGATCTGACTCCAAAAACGTTTCCAGTGTGTCTAACTCAAGATCATCAAGAGGTTGGTGTGCCATTTTACAATTCCTAATACTAAATAAGTGTGGGATTTTAGCGAAAAGAGCATCAAAAATCGATGCACAATCTCTATGGTTAAGAGATAATTCACGAATGATTCAAAAGAACACCATTCTGTCAAAATTAGGCTACCTTCAGTACCGCCCATTACAGGAAGAAGCCATCGATGCTTTGTGCGCTGGCACAGATGTCTTGCTTGCTGCGCCTACCGGTGGAGGAAAGTCTTTAGTGTACCAATCCGCCGGCCTTATTAGAGATGGCGTTGGCGTTATTATTAGTCCACTCATTGCGCTCATGGCACAACAAGTCGAGAGCCTAAAAGACAAAGGGGTGAACGCCCATTTTCTGAATTCAAATTTGCAACCAGACGAGCATGATGACCTGGTTTGGGCGCTGCGTAATAATCACATTGATCTGCTGTTTTTATCGCCAGAAAAGTTGATGCAACCATCGGTGATGAGTTTTCTCAATAGCTTGTCTATTTCCCTGTTTGCTGTTGATGAAGCCCATTGTATCACCCAGTGGGGTAGCTCTTTTCGCCCAGAATACAGTCAGCTTGGACAATTGCGACAAAATTTCCCCGATGTCCCTATCATTGCGCTTACCGGTACCGTGGATGGCTCGACGGTAAAAGCAATCCAAGCTTCCTTAAAAATGCAGCATGCCTTGGTACTTAAAAGCAGCTTTGATAGAAAAAACATTGAAATTCAAATTGCTCAAAAACGTAAATCGAAACGACAGATATTGTACTTTTTGCACCATGAGATGGCGGGGGAAAGTGGCATTATCTATTGCCGTTCACGTAAAAAAACCGAACAATTGGCCTCATGGTTAACCCAGCTTGGTCTTCCAAGTTTGCCTTATCATGCGGCGATGAATGACAGAGCCAGACAAGAAAATCACCAACGTTTTTCTACTCAGCCTGGGTTGATTATGGTGGCAACAACCGCGTACGGCATGGGCATAGACATCGCGCATATTCGATTTGTCATCCATGTGGACTTGCCCGATAGCCCTGAAGCATATTTTCAAGAAATAGGGCGGGCTGGGCGAGACGGTAAACCTTCTAAAGCACTGTTGCTTTACGGTTTACAAGACATGCTGAACGCGCAGCGCTTCAATGGGCTGCAAGATCAACTCGATGATGATAGAAAAGAGCGGCTAAGCGCTTTTTTGCAAGTACTCGAAGGGCGCGGCTGTCGGCGCAAGAACCTACTTAAGCATTTTGATGAAAGCGCACAAGATTGTGGCAATTGTGACCGTTGCTTAGCCCCTTCTGCGGAGCAAAACAGCACCATCGCAAGCCAAAAATTACTTTCCTTGATCTATCATACTAGAGGGATTCAGCCCTTTTCTGTGTTAATTCAGCTATTACTTGGGAAAAGAACAAAAGGCGTTAGTGCCATTCAAGGAGAGCGCTTGTCCTTGTTTGGCAAAGGAAAAGAGCTTAATGAAGCCCAGTGGAAGGCCGTGGTGCGTCATCTTATTGCCTTTGATTACATTGAGGTTCATCAAATGCCTGTATTTTGCGTCCATTTAAAAGAAAAAGCCCGTGGTATTTTGAGGTCTCAGGCACAAATTTTGCTGCCACAAGAACGCTATTACCCACTTTTAGGCAGTGAAGAAGATCTAAATGAAACCGCCACTTGGCATAAGCTTATGAGCTGGAAATTATCGCAAGTTAATCACACTTTAAGTGACAACCAACTGCGTAAGGTTTATCAGTATAAGCCTAATTCCATTGCCTCACTCAGCCGCCTTACGGGTTTGTCAAAAGAGACAGTGGCGACATTCGCAGCGTCATTGCTGTCTTTATTAGAAGACAACGAAGTGCAAGAGGAGTCGAATTATGTCTGCTAATCGCCAACCACAAGATTGCCTTGAATTGGAGATAAGAAGTGATGCTTCTCTCGCGTTGCAAGTGCAGCAAAAAGTGGCCTTTTGTATTCAACAAGCCAATGCTTTTTTTGGCAATCAGTTTCAGCTTCCTAGCTGTAATTTAAAACAAAGGGGAAGGGCGGCTGGCACGGCTCATTTGCATAAAAATGAAGTGCGCTTTAATCTTTTTATGTTGCAACAAGATCCAACACTGTTTTTAGAAACGGTTGTTCCCCATGAAGTGGCACATATCATTGTTTATCAAATTTATGGCAACAGTGTGCGCCCCCACGGAAAAGAGTGGCAGGCGGTTATGAGAAAAGTCTATCAACTTGAACCCAGCCGCACTCACAGTTTTGATATCCCCCTTCCCAAGAAAGCGTTTCGCTACCAATGCCAGTGTCAAGTACACACTTTTACTGCTCGTCGCCATAATCGAGCACTCAAGGGCACCGAATACATGTGTAAACTCTGCCGTGCACCGCTGCTGTATTTAGCGGACTGAATTAAGCTTTCGCGCTTTCATCTTAGCTGACGGGATGTTTTTTAATGCGAGCACAGAGTCAGTATAGTAAGATAGTCGCATTTCGTTTTATACACGTGTGGATCATGGATTTTACTAACAAGCCTAAAGAAAAAGCCGAGCTAAACAAGCTCCAAAAACGCCTACGCAGACAAACAGGTCAAGCCATTGCCGATTTCAATATGATTGAAGAGGGTGATAAGGTGATGGTGTGTTTATCTGGCGGCAAAGACTCATACACCATGCTTGAGATTTTAAGAAATTTACAAGCCAGTGCACCGATACATTTTGATATTGTTGCGGTCAATTTAGATCAGAAACAACCAGGCTTCCCTGAGCATATATTACCGGCTTATTTAGAAGAAGTTGGGGTGGATTTCCACATTCTTGAACGTGATACCTACAGCATAGTAAAAGAAATTGTACCGGAAGGTAAAACCACCTGTGGCTTATGTTCACGTTTAAGAAGGGGGTCTCTATACGGATTTGCTGAAGAAATTGGTGCGACGAAAATCGCATTGGGTCACCACAGGGACGACATATTAGAAACCCTCTTTTTAAATATGTTTTTTGGTGGTAAGTTAAAATCTATGCCGCCAAAATTGCTTAGCGATGATGGCAAGCATGTGGTTATCCGTCCTTTGGCATATTGCAAAGAGAAGGACATTGAAGCGTTTGCAACAGCGAAGTCTTACCCTATTATTCCTTGTAATCTGTGTGGCTCCCAGCAAAATCTTCAACGGCAAGTGGTCAAAGATATGCTTCAGCAGTGGGATAAGGACTATCCGGGGCGTACGGATATTATGTTTACCGCGATGCAAAATGTCGTGCCTTCCCACCTTGCTGATACTGAATTATTCGACTTTAAAGAATTAAAGCAATCAGAAGATGCTTTTAACAAGTTAAACATCATCTCAATATAGGATTAATGGAAATGAATCTAACGAATAAGGCTTTACTGCTAACAGCGGGTATTTTAAGTTCATCCATGGTTTTCGCTTCAAGTGCAGGCGTGAGTTTAACCAACGACATGGCAAAAGCGGATGTCAGCATGGATATGGGACCTTTTGCCCTTACTGCAGGCGGTACGCACGATTCTGACGATGATACTTCTTCAGGATATGTTGGCTTGAACATACAAGACACAGACACAAGTGGCCCATTGCAAATTGGTCTAGGTGTTCGTCTTTATGCTTTAGACAATAATCTAAATGGTAAAAATGATGATGTGGCCGTAGCGGCGGCGTTAGGTGGTTGGTACCGTTATACCTTCCCAATGGCAAACCGCTTAAGTATTTATGCATCAGGCTATTACTCTCCTGAAGTCTTGTCGGTCTCTCGTCTAGATCACATGTACACTTACGACATTCGTGGTGAATACATGACCACACAAAACACCCGTGCTTACATTGGTTATGGTAGCACTGTGTCTGTCTACACAAATGACGAGCGTCGTGAGACGAGTGATGGTTTGAGCATTGGTGCTTCTGTTGCTTTTTAAGCACTAATCATTATACGTAAATAAAAAGGGTGGCCAAATTGGCCACCTTTTTTATTTTCAATGAAAGCATCGCCAGTAGAAGCGAATAACGATCAAAGATTATTCGCCTGCAAAGGCACAAAGACTGAATACTGGTACATTGTTTTCTTGTAGCTTCTGGCTACCACCAAGATCAGGCAAATCGATAATCGCCGATACTTCTTTTATCTCAGCACCTTGACCCGTTAGCAGCTCAATGGCAGCAAATAGGGTGCCGCCGGTAGCAATTAAATCATCAAAAAGCAGTACGTGATCGCCTTCTTTAACCGCACCTTGTTGAATTTCTAGCTCGGCAGAACCGTATTCTAGGTCGTAACTTTGAGAAATGGTTTTGCCTGGCAACTTGCCTTTTTTGCGAATCAAAATAAGCGGCTTCTGCAGCTCGTAGGCCAACACCGCGGCGATCAAAAAGCCACGGGCATCAATACAAGCAATGTGCGTGATATCAGTGGCAATATAGCGATGAACATACGCATCCACTACCATTCGCATACCTTTCGGGTCACTAAAAATTGGCGTTATATCACGAAAGCTAATGCCTTCTTTTGGCCAGTCTTCAACCGTTTGAATCAGTGATTTAACATAAAAGTCGTCGTACAGCATAAGGAAAGATTGCCTTAAATTATTGGATCAAATGTCGGCTATTCTACCACAATCGTCTGCTATCCCAACCAACTTTTGCATTTGCGCTAGGTTGATAATGGTAATCTCTTTACCATCGACTTCTATCAGCGCGTTTTTTTGAAAACGCGTCATCACACGACTGACGGTTTCCACCGCAAGCCCTAAATAATTCCCCACTTCGCCTCGAGACATCGCCAAACGAAATGAAGTAGCGGAGTAGCCACGTTTTTTGAAACGAGTCGACAGATTTAATAAAAAAGAAGCGACTTTTTCATCCGCGTTTTTCTTGCCAAGCAATACCATCATTTGCTGATCATCACTGATTTTGCGACTCATAACGCGAAATAACTGATGCTTCAGAGATGGGATTTGAGAGCTGAGGTTTTCAAGGTGACTAAAAGGTATCTCGCATACTGTGGTTGTTTCCAATGCTTTTGCGGTTATAGGATATGCATTGTTATCAATCCCACTGAGGCCAACGAGCTCACTTGGGCAATAGAATCCGGTAATTTGCTCTTCACCAGAAGCGGTAATATTGAAGGTTTTAAGCGTGCCGCTTCGAACCGCAAAAACAGAGTCAAATGTTTGTCCTTGGTGAAACAGAATATCGCCTTTTTTAAGCGGTCGCTTTCTCTCAATAATTTGATCAAGCTTGTTTATATCCTCATCCGCAAGGGCAATAGGAAGACACAAAGCGCTCAGACTGCAGTTTTGGCATTGTGACGTCAATTTACTACTGAATCTCGAAGGTGCGCTGCTTATAGACATGATTTTTCCCTGATGTAAATTATTATATAACTTTAGAATACTTGATGGCGTTGGTCAGATATTTATCGAATACCATACAAACACAACGAATCAAGAGGCGTCCTCGCTCTGTTACTCTAATACAAGTATGTTCTTCTCGATATGAAAGTTCAACAATGCCATCTTTCTCTAAATGAGCTAATTGCTCTAACTCTTGCTGAAAATAATCAGCAAACAAGACCTTATATTTGCTCTCAATAGCCTGGCTATCTAATTCAAATTGACTGATTAAGGTCATAATAACCTGATGACGGATACAGTCATCAGGGTCACTTATATAACCTTTCATGATGGCTAGTTGACCATTTTCTATACTGTTTTGGTACAGAGAGAGATCGGTATGATTCTGAATATAAACCCCTTTTAATTGGCTAATCGCGGATACGCCAAAAGCAATCAGGTCGGTATCTGCGTGCGTGGTATAACCTTGAAAATTACGTTGTAATTGGCCATTTAATTGCGCGATTTTTAAATGATCGTTTGGCTTTGCAAAATGATCCATGCCAATGTATTCATAGCCTGCTTGGGTCAATGCTTCTATGCTCAGCTTTAACAGTTTTAGCTTGGTGTCTGGTGAAGGTAAGTCTTGCTCTTGTATGCGCCGTTGCGAGCGAAACCGATCTGGTAAATGCGCGTAATTAAACACAGATATACGTTCTGGATTAAGCTCTATTACCTTATTGAGGGTATCTTTAAACCCACTTAGGGTTTGTTTTGGTAGGCCGTATATTAAATCGAAATTAATGGAATTAATGCCCAACTTCCTGGCGTCTTGTACCAGATTCTGCACCATCTCTAAAGGTTGGACTCGGTGAATAGCTTGTTGTACTTGCTGATCAAAGTCTTGCACACCTATACTGATCCGGTTAATGCCATGCTTTACCAATAGAGCCATTTTAGCGAGACTGATTTCTCGTGGGTCAATTTCAATACTGTAATCTTGAGTGCCGTCTTGTACTAGGTTGAAGTGCTGCTTAATGGCGACAAAAAGCCGCTCTAATTGTTGTTCAGAAAGAAAAGTAGGGGTGCCACCACCAAAATGCAATTGAGTAACGGCTCGGCTATTGTCGATCATTAAGCTTCTAAGGCGCATTTCTTCTTCGAGTAGCTCGACGTATTCTGTGCCTTTGTCGTATTGCTTGGTAACCACCTTATTGCAAGCGCAGTAGTAGCAAAGATGTGCACAAAAAGGGATGTGAAAATACAAACTAATAGGGTCTTGGCTAGGTAATAGCATTTTGTCGATGAGCGCTATTTTACTAATCTGGTTATCAAATTGGGGCGCCGTTGGGTAAGAGGTGTAACGTGGCCCAGACAGATTGTATTTGGTGATGAGAGATTGGTCCCAAAGCATGATGTCTTCCTATTAAATTTTCTAATAAGAAGTTTACTCCTTGCTGGCATTCAGCTTCCTGATATAGATCAAGGTTTTTCCTATGTGGTGTTTAGCAACACTTTAGATGAGCGCTTCAAAGCTCGATATGAATCTGTTTTAATTGGCTTTTTCCACTGGTGTTCTATTTTATGTCGAGACTTCCTATTTATTTCGCCCATGGTGCTGGCGCAGGTCACCAATCCAGTGATTTTCTTCAGTTGTTTGCGTCTACCTTAATAAAGCAGCATGCACGACCAGTTATTCCTGTCACATTTGATTACATGAAACAGCAAGAGCAAACAGGAAAAAAACGACCACCTTCAAAATTCGCCAGTCTTGTGCCTGAGTTTATTGAGCAGATTTCCTCAGAAGAGAAGGTGATTGTGGCCGGTAAATCTATGGGGGGGCGAGTGGCTTCCCAACTGAGCCAACAAAGCAATGTGAAGGCGATTGTCTGCTTAGGGTTTCCCTTTTATCCACCCGGTAAGCAGGAAAAAAATCGTCTGTCTTTCTTAGCCGAGGTCAGCGTACCTTGCCTTATTATTCAAGGTACGAGAGATGCACTTGGAAAACCTGACTGGGTAAATGAACAGGTTTTTAATGACCATATTGAGATTCGCTGGTACCAAGGGGCTGACCATGATTTTAAAACCTTAAAAAAGCAAAATTTAACCCAACAACAGGTTATTGATGATCTTTCACATTTGATTGAAACTTGGCTAGCATCCCATGGATTGGACTGCTAGTTAGCACTCCCTATAATAGGGGCAATGAATTAATAAAGTGAGTAACAAAACTAATGGAACACCAAGCTGAACTCGATGCAAGCGGACTCTTGTGTCCTGAACCTGTGATGATGCTGCATGTAGAAATGCGCAAGTTAGGCGCGAAAGAGATTTTAAAGGTAACGGCAACAGACCCGTCAACCACAAGAGATATTCCAAAATTTTGTAACTTTTTAGGTCACACTTTGCTGGAGCAACTACAAGAAGGCGAGTGTTACTATTATTGGATTGAAAAGAAAGACAGTTAGTCATAAAAAAGCTCATTTCCCAACATTAGGAAATGAGCTTTTTTTCATTATACAGGAGACAATTAAGCTACTTGCAGTTTGCTGTCGCCATGTGCTTCGCCAAGTAAAGCAAGTTTATAAATGTTGTGGAAGCTTGAGAAAGTAACGTCGATGTCTAATTTTAACTGACGCGCAATATCACTTGCAGAAATCACACCGCGCACTTTCATGCTGTCTTGGTCGATAACAAGAAGGTGTTTTAATTCATTATTTTTTTGGCTATAAAGTAAAGATTCAATGTCTGCGTTTTTTAAAGAGGCATAAGACAAAGCCAATATGTCTTCTTTATTGCGCATCAAATCTGTCACCAAAAGTTCAGAACGCGTGTAGCCTTTAGCAACTTGTTTAATAAACGCTTCTTCAGATAGATCTTCTAGGGAAATGACACCAACAAAGCCATTGTTAGCATCCACGACGATTTTTAGGCGAACGTGTTCTTTTCTCATTAGACGAACCAACTCATCAGCGCGAGTGCTGGCTTCGATAACACGAGGGGCCGCGGTTTTAAAGTCTGTGAACACGCTTAAAGCGGGAGAATACAGGTTGGTATTCTCAATAGTAACAGGCCAAGTTAATGCTTCAATGCTTTTAGTAGATACGTAAGTAAGTGTTTTCATGATAGTTCTCCAAAAAATAATTTAAAAAAGTAAATTGGTGAGTTATATCAAGAAAACAGGAGGAGCCCTTGGTTTAATCCGGTCGGCTGGGGAGCTTGTAATGGGATGACGGTAAAAAGATAATAGCTTTTGCTGTTTTTTAGTTAAGGTGTTTAAAGAAAGGTATAAAGCAATATAGCTATCATCAACAGGGTCAACGTCTAAATCGGGGATGGCAGCTTCACAGACCATCTGGCTAGCTACTGGTACCCAGCGCTGCTTACTTTCCTCTTGTGCGTTTGCGCGTTGCGATAACGTCAATAAAGACGACGCAATAACGACAAGAATGATCAGTAGATGGAAGTTCATATAAAGCCTTAACTCATGATTTATATGGTTAAATATATTCTTCTGCGAAAATAAATCCAGCCTTTTTTGATACATGTCACGTATTTACACTATCCAATATCTTTTCTTAGGATGTCGTTCACTATAAGGACAAAAGGATCATGTTTGTTTACTATAAAAGGGTAATGATAGATAAAAGATTTATTACTAATACAAAAACGCCGTTCTTATTCGAGCTAAATAAGAACGGCGCTGATGCTAAATAACCGGTTGAGTCTGTTAACGCAACAGATTATTCCGCTGCTGGTATCATCACGGTCGCTTCACCAGTCACTACTGCTTTGCCTTCACATTCACAAACCGTCTTCAGTGTCACTCGACGGCGGCGTTCATTAATGTCGGTTACCGTGATTCGCGTTATTACTTCTTGCCCAATGAACACTGGAGCGCGGAATTTTAGATTTTGCTCTAGGTAAATGCAGCCAGGCCCAGGGAGGCGGGTGCCAATGGCTGCAGAAATAAAGCCGGCAGAAAGCATGCCATGAGCAATTTGTTTGCCAAACGAGGTGGTTGCAGCGTATTCAGCATCGAGGTGAACTGGGTTGGAATCCCCAGTGACAGCGGCAAAGGTGTGTACATCATCCTCAGTCACTATCTTGTTGTACTCAACACTTTGGTCGATCGATAATTGCTCTAAAGTGAAACCAGAAGTCATTGCTAATCCTTATCTTACAGTTTTTCGCTATGTTACACTCTTGGCGCTCCATTCTTAAGAGGTAATGCATGGTTAAGTTAGTGATTTTTGATTGGGACGGCACCCTTTATGATTCTATTGCAGGTATTTGTAATAGTATGCTTGAAGCAGGTGTTCGCGCTGGCGCCCCGAAAAGAGAGTATGACGACATTAAAAATATCATCGGCTTATCACTTGATACGGCCATCGAAACGGTTTGGCCTGAGCTGGACGATGCACATCGGGCCGAGCTAACCGAACACTATAAACACATTTATGTCAGTCAGGATCAAACACCACCTAATGCATATGAAGGGGTTTTGGAGCTGCTGACAAGTTTGCAAGCGTCCGGCATTCAATTGGCCGTAGCAACGGGAAAAAGTCGCCGTGGACTTAATCGTGTTATGGGCTTAACCAACACAGAGGGCTTTTTTGTTACTTCCCGTTGTGCTGATGAGGCGGTCTCGAAGCCGCATCCATTAATGCTAGAGCAAATTTTAGCAGAATTAAACCTCAGCCCAGATGAAGCCATTATGATCGGCGATACAGAATACGATTTGAAAATGGCAGCCAATGCAGGCATGCGCAGTGTTGGGGTGACATACGGAGCCCATCACCAAGATCGCCTTAAAGCGTGTAACCCACACGCTATCATCAGTGATATTAGACAACTAACGTCAATTTTAGGATTAACAACCCCATGAGCTGGACCGAAGAAGAGCAAGATAAGAAAGAATCGCAGGCGGTGTCATCATCCTCCCTGCAAGCAGAAGAACACAAGCCGGTAGACAATACGGACGCTAAACTTTGGCAGTTATTGGAAAAAACGCTTAGTGATACTGTGGTTGAAAAACGTCGTGCGAGACGTTGGAAAATTTTCTTTCGCTTTACCACATTATTTTTCATTGCCGCGGTTATTGGCGTTGCGACAGTTCAAATGACGCCAAGCACAGCGGGGTTAGACAAAGACACGGTCGCTATTATTCCCATGCGCGGTGTTATTGGCAGTGGGGCAGATATTGAAGCGTCAGATTATCTCCAGCTGTTAGATGAAGCGTATCGACGTCATAATTTAACCGGTGTTGTCATCGAAATGAATAGCCCAGGTGGCAGCCCTGTGCATGCCGGTATTATTTATGATGCCATTCGTCAAAAAGAAAGCTTATATCCTAATATTCCTGTGATTGTTGTGGTTGAAGACTTAGCCGCGTCTGGGGGGTATTACATCGCCTCCGCGGCAAATGAAATATACGCAGATAAAGCCAGTTTAGTAGGATCCATCGGAGTGATCTCAGCTGGCTGGGATGCCAGTGAGTTACTGGATAAAATTGGCGTAGAGCGACGCACCTTTACCGCAGGTCGTAATAAGGATTTTCTGGATCCTTTTGTGCCTATGAGCAAAGAGGGTAAAGAAAAATGGCAGGCTGTATTGGATGAAACCCATCAGCAATTTATTCATGCGGTGAAAGTCGGCCGAGGCGAGCGCTTAACCATCACAGATGATGTTTTCTCTGGAATGGTATTCACTGGCGCGCAAGCAGAACAGATCGGGTTAATTGATGGTTTGAGCAGTGCGCACAATCTACTAAAAACACGCTTTGCAAATGCCACTCCAATTGTTTTCGCCCCTGAACATGATCCATGGGAAAAAGTGGCTAAAGAATTTGGTGTGCAATTTGCAACTAAGATTTTAACGAGTTTTTCCTTGCACTAGTCTAATCGATAGCAAGTATATAAAGCCCTCAACCATGGACGTGCAGCTTGGGGGCTTTTTAACAGAGAAAACTATTTAAATGATAAAAAAGATAATATAATGACTTAATTGATTATTAAACAAGTAGGTGATTCATCATGGCTCGTAAAGCAAACATCGCAAGAGAAGAGATTCATCAAGCATGCTGGGATTTATTGGAGCAGAATCATTTTCCTAATATTCCACGTATTGCTGAGTATTTTCTTAACAAAGATGGCCGTCATGCATCAAACACCACGCTATTGAATGCCATTAGTGAATGGGAAGAGACCTACAAAGAGTACCAGCAGCATCAATTAAAAGAGTTAAGCGACGCTCTTCAACCTGCTTTTAATCATTTTTCCCGTGAAATCACACAAACTTTGGGAACACTACTGGACGAAAAACAGGTCGATTTAGAGCAACAGCAAGCGCTCAAAGAAAATGCCACTCACCAAGGTTATCTCTCATTAAGCAATGAACTTTGTGAAACTCAAAATGCCTTAGAATCGGTAACTGAAGAAAAGCAGCAGCTGGAAATGAAGCTGCAAAGTCTTATTACCAAACAGCAAGCCCTTGAGCAACGCAACGAAGACTTGGTTGCGCAAAATAAAGTGATTGAAGCGCAGAGCAAGCAAGCGCAAAAAGAAAGAGATGAGCTTACTCTAAATTTATCGCAAAAATCCGTAGACCTAGCCAAGCTTGACAATAAAATTACCAGTTTAGTTGAAGAGAATACACAACTTAAAGAGCAGCTTAAAAAGCAGAGCGCTGAATCTGAAAGACAAGATCGAAACCAGCTGGAAAAATTAACCCGACAAATGGAAGAATTCGCTTTATCCATTGCTCAGATCCAGCTCAAGGATAGAGACCAATAGCAATAAAGGCTATAATGCCGCTTCGTTTTACCCTAGACATGGCCAAATCCTAATGAGCAGTAGACAATCCGCAGTTCGCGACTTAAACACCATTAAAGACTTTATTCGCTACAGCTACAGCCGCTTCCAACAAGCGGATCTTTTTTATGGTCATGGCACGGATAACCCTTGGGACGAGGCCGTTCATTTGGTTATGGGTGGCTTAAGTTTACCGCTTGATTTCGACCGTGACATGTTAGATTGCGCGATCACCTACAACGAAAAAAAACGCCTGCTCAAGCTTATCGATACACGCATCAAAAAACGTGAGCCATTGCCTTATTTGTTGGGCGAAGCCTGGTTTATGGGACTTCCATTTAAAGTAACAAAAGACACCTTGATCCCAAGATCACCCATTATCTCGTTGCTTGAAAGTGAATTTTCCCCATGGCTAAATCAATATCCTGCTAGCATCCTAGATATGTGTACTGGCAGTGGCTGTTTAGGTATTGCTGCTGCATTGGTGTTTGATGACGCCATGGTTGATCTCACTGACATTAGTGACGCAGCGCTAAAAGTGGCCAATGAAAACATTGCGCTTCACCAGGTTGAAGAGCGTGTCCAAACGATTCACTCTGATATGTTTGCAGCATTAACAGGCAAAAAATACGACCTTATTATTTGCAATCCTCCCTATGTGGATCAACAAGACTTTCAACAAGCGCCTGCCGAGTTTCATAATGAACCCCAGCTGGCCCTCACCTCAGGCGAAGACGGTCTACACTTTACTCATCAGTTTCTCGCACAAGTTGCAGACTATATGAACGATGACGCTATATTGGTGTACGAAGTAGGTAATACTGAGGTTGCATTACAAGCTGCCTACCCAGATACTCCTTTTATGTGGGTTGAATTAGAGCAGGGCGGAAACGGGGTTTTTATCCTTACGAAAGAACAACTTAACCAACTATTACACGAGCAACAGTAGCATTATGTCTGGTAATACATTTGGAACACTTTTTAAAGTCACCACCTTTGGTGAAAGTCACGGCCTTGCATTGGGCGCTATCGTAGATGGCTGCCCTCCAGGCATTGAAATATCTGAAGCAGATTTACAGCGCGATTTAGATTTACGCAAGCCTGGCACGTCAAAACACACCACACAACGCCGCGAAGCAGATGAAGTCAAAATTATGTCTGGCGTTTTCGAAGGCAAAACCACCGGCACACCGATAGGTTTAATCATTGAGAACACGGATCAGCGCTCTCGAGATTACGGTAATATTCAAGATACCTTCCGCCCAGCCCACGCCGATTACACTTACGATCAAAAATATGGCTTTCGTGATTATCGCGGTGGTGGACGTTCGTCTGCACGCGAAACCGCAATGCGTGTTGCTGCAGGTGCGATCGCTAAAAAATACCTAAAACAAGAATTTGGTATCGAAATTCAGGGCTTCTTGTCGCAACTTGGTCCAATCAAGTTGGAAGTGAAAGATTTAAGCCAAGTATACGAAAACAGTTTTTTCAGCCCTGACCCTGATGCCATTCCTGAACTTGAACAGTACATGACCGCGTTGCGCCGCGAAGGCGATTCTGTTGGCGCGAAAATATCTGTTATCGCAAAAAACGTCATGCCAGGGCTTGGCGCACCAGTATTTGATCGATTGGACGCTGATATTGCCAAAGCCATCATGAGTATAAATGCTGTAAAAGGCGTTGAGATCGGTGATGGTTTTGATGTTATTGAACAAAAAGGCAGTCAACATCGTGATGAAATGACCCCTGAGGGATTTCTAAGTAATCACGCAGGTGGTGTTTTAGGTGGTATTTCTTCTGGACAAGATATTATTGTTCATATGGCATTAAAGCCTACTTCTAGCATTACGATTCCAGGAAAAAGC
This sequence comes from Marinomonas pollencensis, assembly GCF_003387375.1. Classification (GTDB taxonomy): domain Bacteria; phylum Pseudomonadota; class Gammaproteobacteria; order Pseudomonadales; family Marinomonadaceae; genus Marinomonas; species Marinomonas pollencensis. The sequence goes on from NZ_QUNG01000002.1 coordinate 261,027, forward strand.
ATCAACCGCGCTGGCGAAGCTATTGATGTGATTACCAAAGGTCGCCATGACCCTTGTGTTGGAATCCGTGCAACACCTATCGCAGAGGCAATGATTGCATTAACTATTATGGATCATCTATTAAGACACAGAGCCCAAAACGCCGGTGTCAGTTGCCCAACGCCAATCATTAACTCGCAAGCCTAAATTTAGTCAGACTTACCAAAGCCGCAGCCATTGACTGCGGCTTTTGTTTTTTAAAGGAGTGCCTCATTCTATGTCTCACACAGTAATACGAATTTTAGTAGCTTCAAAAAATCCTGTAAAAGTAACCGCTGCGCACCAGGCCTTTAGTCAAGTTTTTCCAAATCACACCATTCATTGTGAAGGCGTTAATGTTGACTCCGGTGTTGCCGATCAGCCAATGACAGAATCTGAAACTCGCTTAGGGGCACAAACACGGGTACGCAACTGCATCGATATGGACACGGATACAAAAGAAGATTATTTTGTCGCTATGGAAGGAGGTGTTGATCAGTTTGAGGAGGGTGCCGCCACTTTCGCGTATGTTTGTATTTCTGGTCGCGATAAAACAATTCATACTGGCCGCTCTGCTAATCTTCCACTGCCTAACTCAGTTTATCAGCGTTTGGTTTGTGGTGATGAACTCGGGCAGGTAATGGATGATGTCTTTAAAATGGAAAACATCAAACAGAAAGGGGGAGCAATAGGGGTGTTAACCAACAACCTAGCAACCCGAGAAAGCACATACACCCAAGCACTCATACTAGCAATGGCCCCCATACTTCACCCTGATTTGTATGTTTAAGGATAAAATTGATAAATGAATTACGATTGGATTATCTTTGATGCGGATGAAACGCTATTTCGCTTTGACAATTTCTCTGGCTTAAAGCACATGCTGGCAAAATACGGCGTAGACTTTAATGAAAATGACTTTGAAGAATACCAAGCCATTAATAAACCCTTGTGGGTAGAGTATCAGAATGGCGCTATTTCAGCGAAACAGCTCCAAACACGCCGTTTTGAATCATGGTCTAAGCGCTTAAACACATCGTCAGAACAGCTTAACCATCAATTTCTGGAATCCATGGGCGAGATCTGTGAACCTTTACCTGGTGCAAAGGCATTAATGACGCATTTAAGTGAAGAATCTATTAAAAGCATCATTATCACCAACGGATTTACCCAGTTACAAAAAGTGCGCTTGGAACGGACAAGGTTTGATCAATATTTTCCCCATGTGATTATTTCTGAAGAAGTTGGTGTGGCCAAGCCACATTTGGCTATTTTTGATCATGCACTTAATAAAATAGGCAATCCAGACCGTAAAAAAGTATTGATGGTTGGTGACACGCTTGAGTCGGATATCTTAGGCGGTATAAATGCCAAGCTAGATACATGTTGGTTAAATCATCACAATAAAACGCATCCAGAACATATCAAACCCACATACCAAGTGAATTCACTGCATGAGTTGTTGGCAAAACTTAAACAGAGTCGTGTGAATTGAGAAAACGGTGGCGTTATCCATTAGCTGGTAACGCCATAACATAACTTAATCAATAAAGATGAAATACAACAATTGAACAGGTGTTTTTATCTCTGTTATTTCCGATAAATGTTATTATCGGAAATAGTGTATATTAGTACTTCTGCTGGTAATTATGGCTAAATTAACCTTGTTCAGTTCAAATCGCTTATATTAGATGCTTTAATTTATTTCCCTGACTGTGTCTCTCTGGACTATCTGACTCTTCCATTCCTTTGATGGTTTCTAGGTTTTATCTAAACACCCTCATCAACAACGAGTGACTTCGTTGGCAAGAAAACCCACCACAATATCCTGGTGAACAATTCCTGAGGGATAGCAACGGATGCGTGGAAGAGAAAAATCATTGGCTGTTTGGCTGTTTGGCTGTTTGGCTGTTTGGCTGTTTGGCTGATGGTATGGCGAAACCAATCTGTGCATTTTAATCCTGATGCGGCTTTGTGCTTCGTCATTTATTCAAATACTCAAACTCTTTAAAGGCTTCAACGAGATTAACGCATTTTGTCACTAACCGCCGATGGCCTAAAATCAGCTAGTACGGCTTGTGTTAATCATCCGTGTTAAGTTCACTTTCTAATTAAATAAGGTAAATATCCCACAGTTCATTGCGCATCTATTCTGAACCAGATCTATTTCACCTAATTTCTAAAAAGCCAGTTCACTTTGTTGGATACGCTTTCCCAATTTAGTGCACATCAATTTAACCTTACTAAAACGGATAAATTGATACCCGAAACTCAGACATGTAGCACTTACTTAATCAATATCAGTGTGATGTTTATGCCGGCTAGCAATGAATGAACATCATTGCTGTGCTTATAAGCTCCTACATATGATGTCTGGCATAATAATGTAAGCGCCCTCCATTCAGTTTTTTTGTTCTGCTGAATGTTTTCATCATACAAAGCTTGAATATTCACAGTAAAATATTCAAGCTTTGTATCCATGTTTACGCCTCGCCACCCTATTAAACTGATTGAAAAGAATGACAAAGTTTACATTTTATCCATGACTAAACACCTTCCTTTGATCAAACTCATCAGCGCGAAATCATTGATAAAAAGTATTAATACTCCAGCAATTTCTTCCTTTAATGCATGTTTACTGTTGGTGTTTTTTTCTTAAGACCATTATAAAAAATGCAAACAGGCCCCCTTTTTCATTTTGTCTGCTCTTATTTTTAGGCTAAAGTGATGCTAAAATTCATTAAAAGAGATGAAAATACTACAATCTTTCTTTATATGGTGAGCTATTCGCCCCACTAACTAATACACTAAAAGTGCTAATGCTTTTCTATTTAGCGGTTAATCGCTTATTTCATATCACACATTCGTTATTAGCAGCGAGCTTGTTTCTGGCTGTCAATAACCAGTCTTAATGATGTGTTATTCATCAATACTACTGAGCGTCGTATTCCCTAAAGCGCCTAATTTTAAATAGCACAGAGCACCTTCTTCGCCGGCATAAAAATTCTCAGGGTAACCGCTAGGTAATCGTAACCAAGAGTCTGCTTTGTAACGCGTTTTTTCTGAAGTTAACGCTCCCGAGAGCAACAATATTTCAGCACCAGAAAACTTACTATTAAACAAGCTTGCACCTGGTTTTAAACGTTCAAGGCTCACTTGCTCATGGTCGTTTTTGAACAAAAGGCAATTTTCTCGATCTTTCTCCTGACGCCATAATGAAGGATCAGCTGTATTTAATCGAATCAACTGATCATCACTGGGTGACATTTGCCAAAGTTTTACAAAGATAACAGCGCCTTCTTTGCTGTAAGGCGTGTGCTCAGAGCCTGATGGACTGCGAAGGTAGTAACCCGCTGGATAATCGTGTTTTATGCCGTCGCTAGTCTGCTCAGAAAAAGTCCCCGACAATACAAGAATTTCTTCACCTCCAGGGTGAGTATGACTGGGAAAATAAGAGTTTGCAGCGTACCGAACAATACTCGTTGCTCGCGCTTTTTCTGCCCCAACTCGGTCCAACATGACCCTTTCTACTCCATTTTGAGGGGACTTAACCCATTGGTATTTTTCAGCTTTAACAGCACAAAATTGAGAAAAATTAGCATTAATGCGCATATATGTTACTCCAACAAACGCCAAACTAAGGTGCTTTGACTATAAGTGCCACATGAATAAGTGGCAAAATTAACCTTGCTTACGAGTTAGCGTCTAACTAACAACATAGGGAATTATCAACGGCTTCACCCTAACTGACAAACCCTATAACTTTAATAATAACGAAACAAGAATTCTGCTGAAAAATGAGCTATTGCGTGCACCTTAGTCGTAGTTTCTATCTCGTTGAGAATGCTATTTTTCTGCACATTTATACCGATTGGTCAATAATTGTAAAGCCTGTTTAGTATTTCACTCATTGTAATTACAATTGATTGTCCTTTTTCTCTTTAATATAAAAACAATCTAATGACAGGGACTTTAACTGCCTTCAATTCCTCTAAAAATACTGATAACTACGCATAAAAAGGGCTAGCAAATATGGTTGCATCAGAAAAGTCAGCAAAGAATGATTTATTTGTTTATCGGTTTTTACTCGTTCAAATCCCAATTTTGTTAGTGAGTGGCTTAGTTGGTAGTCAGCTTTTACTCTTTACTTTCATCAGTGCACTGCTGTTGTTTGTACTGACTCAATGTCTATACAGTTTCTATAAAGGCAAAACCGCTTTTTCCATTGGTTCTGGTATTTTGGCGATGCTGACTTCCTCTGCTTTAATTCAAAGCCAGCTAGGCATGGTTGAAATGCACTTTCATATTTTTGCTGCTATGGCTGTTTTTTTAATTTATCAAAGCTGGAAGCCAATTATTGCAGCACTGGCTACTACTGCGATTTATCATGTTAGTTTCATGTTTATACAAATGAGCGGGGCCAGTGTGTATGACATGCCGATTATGGTGTTTGCTGGCTCTCACAATACCTGGGTAATGATAGTGCACTGCGTGTTTGCTAGCTCTGAAGCCTTTATATTGATTTATATGGCTCACCTGATGAAAAAAGAGTCTTTATCTAACATTAATATTGCCAATGCCATAGAGACTATTTCCGATAATAATGATTTGTCCGTCCGCCTAACCAACCCGGTTTCCCATGCTGAAATAACTTTAAACCAGCTGCTTGATAAAATGGTCAGTTTGTTTAATGACTATCAGCGTATTGCTCATGAATTGGTACATAATAGCAAGCAAATCCAGCAGATTAGTGAAGGCGTCAAAGAGCATGTTGTGATCGGCAATAAGCGTTCGGAATTTATCTCCAGTTCCTCTAATGACACAGCACAAGCCATGACATCCATCGCCGAAAGTAGTACTCAATCGGCTCAATTAATCAATGAGCTAGAAAAAGGGATTTTGGGCGACAGCCAAAAAACACGAGAAATCCGGGAAGACATGCAACTTTTGTCGCAAAATAGCGCATCAATCTCTGCTGCCCTAACCTCATTACATTCTGATGTGGAAGCGATAAATACCCTATTAGATTCTATTCGTAGTATTTCAGAACAAACCAACTTACTTGCATTAAATGCTGCGATTGAAGCAGCAAGAGCAGGCGAAACAGGCCGTGGTTTTGCGGTTGTTGCGGATGAAGTAAGATCCTTAGCGATTCGCTCTAGTCACTCTACAGATGATATTGAAAAGGTGCTGGCTAATCTAAATAGCAGCGTTAATACAGCGCTTACTTCAATGGCATCAGGTAGAGAACAAACCGCAATCAGCGTTGAGCACGTTGATAAAATATCCAATGCTTTATTAGAACGAGCCCAAGTCGTGCATAACGCGGTCTTATCCAGCCAATCGATTGCGGAACACTCCGTACAACAAGAGCAAACCGCTTCTCGCGTCAATGAGGAAGTACTGGCAAACGCTCAATCTATGCAATCATTAACCAAGTTAATGTCTAAGCTACAACAAAGCAGCTCAGACATTAATACCATCACAACAGAGTACGAAGCTAAAGCGAATCTATTTAAAACCCGCTAATAACAAAAACGCTGAGCCTTGAGGCGAGATAAAATCGCACTTAAGTCAGCGCCTTGTTACTAGATTGTCCTGAGATAGTTAGATTTTAAAACGCGCGACTAGATTATCTAAGCCGCTAGACAAATGGCTTAGCTCTTTACTTTTCTCTGCCAATGCATTGGCGCCAGCCACGCTGGTGACGACGGCATTTTGAATACCTGTGACATTTTGGGCCACGTCTTCGATGGCTGTAAGTTGCTGCTCCGTGGCGAAAGCCACTTGTTGATTTAACGCATTCATATTATTAACTTGTTGGTCTACCACAGTTAATGATGAAGCCGCTGTTTGCATGGAAGTCACGGCATTATGGGCTCCCTGTTGACCCGCATTGGTTGCTGCTAATGCTTTTCTTGACTCTGACTGCAATTGGTCAATCATCAACTGAATTTCGTCCGTTGATTGAGATGTTCTTTTTGCAAGATTACGAACTTCATCAGCGACGACAGCAAAGCCTCGCCCTTGTTCTCCGGCCCGCGCCGATTCAATCGCAGCATTTAATGCCAATAAATTCGTTTGTTCGGAAATATTGCGGATGACCTCTAAAATACCGCCAATTTGTTCTGAGTTATTGGCCAATTCAGTAACAATAAGTGCTGTTTTTTCACTCTCTAGTGCTAAGTTTTCGACTGTTTGTTTCGCCGCGGTAACAAGGCTTAAGCCTTTTTCTAACTCGGTATCCACTTGCTTTGCAGTTTGGGCAGCCATCGCCGCATTGCTAGAAACGTCGCGAACAGAAGCCTCTACTTCATGAATGGCTGATGCCACCATAGCGGTTCTATCACTTTGCGATTTAGCATCTTTTAGCAATAAATCGGAAGAAGACAGTACACTGTGAGACGCGTCATTAAGTGCCTTGCTGGTCTGCATAACTTGTTTCACCATGTTTTGTATCACACTGACAAAGCGGTTAAAACCATTACCGATACTGGCAAGCTCGACCGGGCCATGGCTGTCTAAGCGATGACTAAGGTCGCCCTCTCCTTCGCCTATGTCTTGTAAATTATTGGCCACTACTTGAAGCTGTTTCACCAACTTAGAGCCAATAAAAAAGGCTACTAAGACGCTTACTATGCTGAGTAAAATCCCCATTAGAAGTAAAGAATTACCCATCGAGGTGACACCACCAAAAACAATTTTGTTAGGAATCTCAGCGACTAGAATCCAGTCCATGGCAGGAATATATTGGCTTGCCAGTACCGAATTTTTACCCATGACAATGTTCAGTCCGCCTTGTTTAAGTAAAGCTTGACCTACTTTTTGACCGTATAAGTCAGTGACCTTGGTGTTTTCCAATAAGTCTTCATTACGATGTACTTTTAAGGTGCCATCAGCAGACACCAAATAGACAAAACCGCCCCCATTAAAGGTGAAGTTATTTAAGTAATCGGACATTTTGTTGAGATTCAGACCAAAGGCAGCCAAACCTAGCCCATTAGGGTTTTGATAATTAACAAAGAGCTTTATTTCACCGGTATTCGCATTGCGATAAACACTGACGTCTTCTGTTTTAGATGAATCTGTAAAGTCAAAAAACCAACTGTCTTGTGCGGGTGTCAAGGTACGCAGAAAACCGTCTTGGTTCCAATACTGTGCGCTAGATCGATCAGCCCAAGAAGCGGTATCTAACCCGAGTTGCTGTTTAGTATTGTTTAATAATTCCACCACCTCTGATTCGCTCGATTTTGGGTGGCCCTGTTTTGCCCAAGCTAGGATCATTGGGTTATTCGCTAATAATTTAGCATTTGTTGCTAAGCGCTCTATCTGATTTTCTACTTCATTTTTAATCTGCGCGATTTGTGCCGGAAGTTCGGTCTGTGTAGTACGCTTTAACATGGCGTCTCTTGCTTGATAAAAGCTGAGAATCCCCATGGAAATAGTGGTGATCAATACCACGATGACGAATGCATAAATGAGACGTAATTTTAATGACACTATGTGAATCCTTTTACAAAAAATATGCGAGCAATACTCGATTCTGACCAAAAAGTCAGCATCGAGTATTTTAATAAAATATGGCTTAAAATGATGCACCATATCCTAGGATTTTTAATAGAATCCTGCTGATATTTGGCATAGCACCTTCCAATATACGAGCTATGATGGAGGCTAAAGACAGACTAAAAGAGAGAAGCAAGCACGAAAAAAAAGAAGACGAGTAGAGCCAATATAAGAGGCGCTAAAAAGTGATCATAGGTGCAAGGAAGTTGCCTCCAAGCAGTTAACTATGATGCGTGAATTCAATATGAAGGATAACGCAACGTCAGTTGCCCGATAAAGTTAGCGTCTACGCAACCAACGGATGACCACATCCAAGCCCGTCAACCGTTGGCAACAAGACGAACTAGGCTGATGCCGCTTGCAATTGCGTTTTTTCCAGCTTTCTATTGAGCAAAAGCAATAATAACGCCGCCACTGATAATAAGGCCGCCGCACTAGGGATCCAAGCGTAACTAAAGCCAAGCGTAATAACTGCGCCACCTAACACAGCCCCGAGAGCATTGCCTAAGTTAAATGCACCAATATTAATGGAAGAAGCCAAGCCTGGTGCTTCATCAGCAATTTGCATCACTTTCATTTGCACTGCAGAACCGCTACCAAATATCACCACACTCCATAAGAACACCATGATTGCCGCGCTGATAGTGCCGCTTGCCACGACGCTAAATAAAAACGCCATAATAATTTGCGCAATAAAGGTAATAAACAAAGCATAATCAGGCGATTTATCCGCAAGTTTGCCACCTATGTAATTACCGCAAGTAAAGCCCACTCCCGCTAATGACAACATAATCGCAATGGTATTTTCAGATGCTCCCGCAAGCATATGCAAGATAGGCGCTATATAAGTGTATAAGGTAAACATGGACCCAGCCAATAGGATGGTTAACGCAAACGCACGTAACGCCGCAGGCTGAGCGATCGACTTAAGTTCTTTGCGCACATCGGGTTTTTCGCTCACCGGCATTGCAGGCAAACTACGCACTAAGCCAATAATGGCAATTAGCCCCAACACAGCGGTTACAGCAAACGCCACTCGCCACTCAATATTTTGGCCAAGCCAAGTGGTGATTGGAACGCCAATGATATTGGCAATGGTTAAGCCTAATAACATGGAGGCAACCGCAGAACCTTGTTTGCCCTTTGGTGCTAAGCTCATGGCTACCAGTGCACCAATACCAAAAAAGGCACCATGGGAAAGGCTCGTAACCACTCGCGCTAACATTAAGATTTCATAGTTAGTCGCGAGTGCCGCTAAAGTGTTACCAAGCACAAAAACCCCCATCAGCGCGATCAATGCATTTTTGCGGCTAAAGCGAGTGAGATACAAGGTGATAATTGGCGCGCCAATCATAACACCTACGGCATAAGCACTAATAAGTAACCCAGCAGTTGGTATAGAAACATCAACCCCTTCAGCAATGACGGGTAACAACCCCATTGGCATAAATTCAGTTGTACCAATACCAAAAGCTCCAAGAGCGATGGCAAAAATTCCCCATTGGTAAGCTTGCATAAACTGTTAAATTTCCCTGTTGTGAGACGGACAATAAAAAAAGGAAACCAGATGATGGTTTCCTTTTCGTTAAATCGATGTATGACGATATCTTATCAATAAAGTCGATAAGCTTTCAGCTTCTTTACTAGCGAAATAGCCATATCATTATTTATTCCCTTGTATTGGGCGTGGTGCTTTGCCACAACAATGGGGCACATGATTTAAGTTATCACGAATATTCTGTTCAACTTGGCGAGCCAAATGCAAACGCCAGCGGCAAAACATGCCACCTTTAAGCTGCATTTTGACGGCTTCAAGCCCAGCTATAATGTCTGACAGAGAAACTAGCAATGCATCATAATGCACCAAGATACGTTGTTTCTTCCACTCTACTTGAAGAAATTTAATGCCTTGTTGCTGTTGCCAACACTGAAAAAATTCATTGGCTTTTTGCTTCGAGCAATCAACAACACGCAATGAGACTTTTGCCAGTGCCGCTGTGTTCGAATTTGCCATACCAACCTCCTGTTTAATCCTCTTTACTGGGTGCCCAAAACCACCACGCAATCAAAACGATTAATAACACACCTAAAATATTTACTAATACACTCATAGCCTCTCCTATCTATCTTGATTGCTGTTGTCAGTAAGACGAGACACAAAGCGGCGTAGACGATTGGCGTTCGCCACCACAGTAATAGAGGACAAAGACATAGCAGCTCCTGCGATGATTGGACTCAGCAACCATCCAGTAAATGGGAATAACACCCCGGCGGCCAAAGGAATACCTAAGCTGTTATAAGCAAATGCACCCCAGAGATTTTGTTTAATGTTGCCTAACGTTGCCTGACTCACCTCGATAACTTGCGCCACGCTTGTCAGATCACTTCGAATTAACGTAATGTCGGCACTTTCCATCGCGACATCTGTGCCCGCGCCCATGGCAAATCCAACGTCCGCTTGCGCCAAGGCAGGCGCATCGTTAATGCCATCACCTATCATGCCAACCACTTCACCTTTGGCTTGCAATGTGCGCACCCAATTGAGTTTGTCATTGGGCATTAGCTCTGCATGGAACTCATCAATGTTTAGCTTATTGGCCACCAATGCGGCACTATTTTTATTGTCTCCAGTCAGCATGATGACTTTTAGTCCCGCCTTCTGGAGCGTTTTAATGCCGCTTTCTGAGCTTGCTTTTATCGGGTCTTCAATACAGAAAACTGCCAGCGCTTGACGACGATTCGCAAGATATACTTTTGTACTCGCTGCGTATTTTTCGTTCACCAACGCCAAACTAGAAAGATCAATGTTTTGCTCTTTTATTAAGGCCTCGTTACCCAAAAAAAAGGTCTCTCCCTGAATCTCAGCTTGTAAACCACGACCCACGATGGACTCAAAATGAGACGTTTCATAGGTGTCTTGACTGGTTACTTCAGCGTGATCTATCAAGGCGTTGGCCAATGGATGATTGGCCCCTTTTTCCAGCGAAGACACCAAGGTCGCGAGATGGGTTTCATCCTCGCCTGAAGCAAGCACTTGATGTACTACCTTAGGTTTGCCTTCTGTAATGGTGCCAGTTTTATCCAACACTATCGTGGTTAATTCACTCGCTCGTTGCAACGACTCACCATTGCGAATTAACCCCCCGTACTCTGCCGCTTTCCCTACGCCTATCATGGTTGAAATGGGCGTGGCTAAGCCTAATGCACAAGGACAGGCTATGATCAATACCGACACAGCAGCAACCATCATATGAACCATCACAGGAGCTGGCCCAAAGTTGAACCAAGCCAATGCAGCAAGCGTCGCCAATATCATAACGCTGGGAACAAACACCGATGACACTTGGTCGGCCAGACGGCTAATGGGCGGTTTTGAATTTTGTGCCGTTCCAACCATGTCAATAATTTGCGCCAGCAAGGTGTCAGACCCTATGCCTGTGGCACGATAGGTTAACGAGCCTTTACCATTGATTGTTCCTGCCGATACCTTGTCTCCTGGGTGTTTCTCGATAGGCACAGGTTCGCCAGTTAACATGGATTCATCCACACTTGATTGACCGTCACTCACTAGCCCATCCACAGGAAATTTTTCGCCAGAGCGAACGCGAACCACATCGTCAATCTGAATCTGTTCAACGGCTAAGGATATTTCTGAGCCTTCGCGTACCACCATGGCAAATTTTGGGCGAAGGTCCAATAAACGGCGTAACGCAGCACTGGTTTTACCACGCGCTCGCACTTCAAGCGCTTGGCCTAAATTGATTAAGCCAAGAATCATCACACTGGCTTCAAAATACAAATGACGCGCGTTTTCAGGAAACACATAGGGGGAAATAATGATCGCCATAGAATATAACCACGCGCTAATGGTACCTATCGTGATCAGGGTATCCATATTCGATTGACGAGATTTAAAAGCCCGCCATGCGCTACGGTAGTAATGCTTACCTGATACCGACATAACCAATAAGGTTAACGCGCCAACGAGGCCCCAGGCTAATCGTTGCCCTCCGGTTTCAACCATCATGTTGCCACCCAGCAAACCGTAAAGCATCAAGGGCACCCCCACGAGGAGCCCTAGCACTGCATAATTTCGTTTGTCATGAAATTCTTTTCGTTCATTTTGCTGGCGATCTTCATCCGCTTTATCCGCATCTTCAATCAAAGACGCGCCATAGCCTGAAGATTCCACCGCTTTGATCAAGGTCTCTGCATCTGTCAAAGACGATACTTGCGCGGTACGACTGGCAAAATTCACTTCGGCTTTTTCAACACCGGAAACACGATCCAATGCTTTTTGAATGGTATTCACACAGCCTGCACAGGTAATACCAGTCAAAGAAAACTGATATTGATGAGCGTGCTCATTGCCTGCTTTTTGATCTTTTGTAGAGCGTTCTTTTTCCACTGCGGGCGGTATTGGGGTGCTGTCTGGCTCCACTGCGGATTCTAATGATTGAGCCACCTCGATATAATCCCCAAAATACTCATAGCCTGCATCGATAATGGCATCACCAATGCGTTGCTGAGAAAGCGCCGTAGTCACCTCAAGGCGATTCGCTTTAGGCTGCCCGTCTACTTGGGCCTCTGCGTCTAATGACTTAATGCTTTGGCGTATTTTAGTGACACATTTCTGGCACGACATGCCTTCCACGGCCAGTTGATAATGGGCTTGCTGTAAGGTTTCTTGTTCCGTATTTACCACACTCACTTGGGTCTCGAAATCCCCTAATGTCTGGTAACCTGCGTCACGAACACATGACTCCACCTGCTCTTTAGAAAGCCTTGTTTTCACTTCAAGACGATTGTCAGCAGGTGTGCCAAGCACTTGAGCATTGGCATCTTGGTGTTGAACTTTCTGTCTAACTTTCGAGACACAACCTTGGCAAGACATGCCGCCTACGGCCAAATCCAAGGTGATTGTGTCAGGGCTCGCTATTGTTTCATTATTATCTAACATATGGCCCCCCTATTGCTCGCTATGATCATCTTTGTTGTCTTCCCACTCTTCTATCAAACAACAAATAGAATGACCATTGGGAGTGCCATTTGGCATGCTTTCCCAGCTCATCAGCGCCGCTTCCATGGTTTTTAAATGGGCTTGCAACTGGGCAATTTTCGCCTTGGTTTCAGGGACTTTCTTTTCCAGTAATTCACGTACCATAGGGCACGGTGAGTCACCGCTATCGGCTTGCTGTAGAATGGCTTCGATCTGCTTTAAGCTAAACCCTAAGGTACGGGATTGCTGAATAAACTGCATTCGAGTGAAGGCGGTATTATCATAAATTTGATAGCCGTTATTGGGATCGCGTTCTGCATGAATTAACCCTAAGCGCGTATAGTGGCGCACGGTTTCACTGGTTACATTGGCTTTCTTAGCTAGGTCGATAACACGCATAAGCACTCCTTCATACATTTGATCTAATAACCATTATTGTAAAACCTACTGGTAACACATAGGTCAAGGATTGAGGTTTAATCAAATAGATCTCATTAGTTGCTTCACATTTACTGAAACATTGACGCGGCAATCCGCCACCTCAGGCAAAAAAAAGCCGCCGTAGAAAACCTCCCTATACTGAGGTCTTTGCTACGGCGGCTTTTACACCATGATTAACTTTTTAAAAGTGAATGGCTTGCTAGCGCACTAATTATTAATGAAGCTTAAGTTTTGGCTTCACGACTTTACCAATTTTTTGTGCCGCCATAACGATGGTGGCTTTAAACCAGCCGTGTATCGCAATGAGGTGTAAACGATAGAGTGAGATGTAAACGAAGCGAGCAATACGCCCCTCAATAAACATAGATCCACCCATTAGGTTACCCATCAAGTTACCCACCGTGCTGTAGTTACTTAAATTTACCAGCGAGCCATAATCTTTATAGATGTATTCTTTAAGAGGCTTTCCTTTCAAAGACCCTTTGATATTGTCATACACCAAAGACGCCATTTGGTGTGCTGACTGAGCCCGTGGCGGTACAAAAGAACCATCTGGCTGCACACAAGCACAGCAATCACCTATCACATACACATCGTCAAAAGCTTCTGTTTGAAGCGTTCCTCGAACCACGATCTGATTGTTGCGATTGGTTTCAAAACCTTCAATGTCTTTAATAAAATCAGGTGCTTTTACGCCCGCTGCCCAAATCATCAAATCCGCTTCAATTAGCTTATCATCTGCGGTTTGAAAACCATTTGAATCGGCGCGTACAACACGGGTATTCTCACTGATTTTAACCCCTAAACGAGTAAGCTCTTTGGCAGCCGAATTGGCAATACGTTCAGGTAAAGCACTTAGAATACGACCACTCGCTTCCACCAACTCAACGTGGATACGTTTGCCGGACATCTCAGGCATACCATATGCTTTCATCAACTCCGCCACGTGAAACAGTTCTGCAGACAGTTCAACACCGGTCGCTCCACCACCGACAATGGCGATTTTTAGCTTGGCATCGGGGCCTTCTTGATGAACTCGTAAGAAATGGTTCAGCAAAGCTTGCTGAAAGCGCTCCGCCTGTTTATGGGAGTCCAAGAAATAACAATGATCAGCCACTCCTGGCGTACCAAAATCATTACTGATGCTACCTACTGCCATGATAAGGGTATCGTAAGAAAGGTCACGCTCAGGCAAAATTGAATGCCCTTTGTCATCACTCAATGAATCGAGTGTGATAGTCTTTGCGTGTGGATTTACCTTGGTTACATTGCCAAGCTGAAATTGGTAATGATGTTTTGCTGCATGGGCACGATAATTGACACCGTCATTATTAATGTCGATTGAGCCTGTGGCAACTTCATGAAGAAGAGGTTTCCAGATATGTGTTCGGCTTCGGTCGACTAAGACAATTTCTGTCTTGTTTTTACCCTTACCGAGCGCGTGGCCTAGTCGAGTAACCAGTTCTAAGCCGCCTGCTCCGCCGCCAACAACAACAATTCTTTTCATGTGCTTCACCTATAATTGAATAATCAGGAAAACATTCAATAAACGCTTTCCTGATTTCTCTATTAACGGGCAGTTAATGGACAGTACTAAGGAGCTCGCTGGGCTAATAATTTGTCCAGGGTATTAGCAAACGCCATTCTATCTTGCTGGTTAAATGTAGCAGGGCCACCTGTATGCTCGCCAGTGGAACGCATCTGCTCCATAAAATCACGCATTGCAAGGCGTTGCTTGATGTTTTCTCGAGTATAAAGTTCACCACGAGGGTTAATCGCTAATGCGCCTTTATCAATCACCTCAGAAGCTAACGGAATATCGGCAGTAACCACCAGGTCCGCCGAGGTTGCGTGCTCTACAATATAATTATCGGCCACATCAAAACCAGAGCTAACCACTTTTCTTTCAACCCACTTAGAAGGTGGAATAGAAATCGCTTGGTTAGCAACAAGAATACAAGGTATTTTAACGCGCTCAGCAGCACGAAATAGAATGGTTTTAATGACATTCGGACAGGCATCCGCATCAACCCAGATTCGCATAATTGTCCCCTCGTTAGAAGCACCTATTATCGACTACAGAGGTCATGAAATCCAGTGTTGAATGAGGACATACAGGTCAGAAAATACTGATCTGTATGCCTTTTTTTCGCTAGAAAGGAAGAAATGCAAATCTATTCAACTGGGGCTTACTTAATCATTACATATTGGGATAATTAGGGCCGCCAGCCCCTTCTGGAGTAACCCAACGAATGTTTTGTGCCGGGTCTTTTATATCACATGTTTTACAATGTACGCAGTTTTGTGAATTGATTTGGAAGCGCGTCTCTTGTCCATCATCGACAATTTCGTAAACCCCAGCGGGGCAATAGCGCTGAGCAGGCTCATTAAATTTAGGTAGATTTTCCGCCACAGGTATTGAAGGGTCTTTTAGTCGCAAGTGACAAGGTTGGTCTTCTTCATGATTGGTGTTAGATAAAAATACAGAAGAAAGTTTATCAAAGCTAAGCTTACCGTCTGGTTTAGGGTAATCTGGTTGTTGATGTTTGGACGCTAGCTCTAAGCAAGCGTAATCGGGCGTCGTATCTTTAAAATTGAATGGCAAGCGACCTGCAAACAGATTTTGATCTAACCAGTTATAAGCACCACCCCAAAATGTGCCTAATGTATGCATCACAGGGACGAAATTTCGCGCCTGCTCTAATTCCTTGCCTAACCAGGAGCTGCGCATTTGTTGATCATAGTGAGCTAGCTCACTGACTGGGTTTTGTGTTTGCAATGCTTCACAAATCAGCTCCGCAGCCAACATGCCACTTTTCATCGCCGTATGAGTTCCCTTTATTTTAGCTGGGTTCAAAGTGCCTGCGTCACAGCCCAATAGCAAGCCGCCAGGAAAGCTCATTTTAGGCAGAGAGTCCCAGCCTCCTTTGGCAATGGCTCGTGCGCCATAAGACACGCGTTTAGCGCCTTCAAGATGGGCGGCGATAAGTGGGTGATGCTTATATCGTTGAAACTCATCGTAAGGGCTTAAATGTGGGTTCTTATAATTTAAATCCGTGATTAAACCAACCACCACTTGGTTATTCTCTAAGTGGTAAAGGAAACCACCACCGCCAGCCTCTTGGCCCAAAGGCCAACCTGCCGTATGGATAACCGTACCAGGCTTACTTTGCTCGGCAGGGACATCCCAAAGCTCTTTAATGCCCAGACCAAAATGCTGAGGTGCTTTTCCTTGATCCAAGGCAAAGCGTTCAATCAGCTCTTTGCCTAAATGACCACGACAGCCTTCTGAAAAAATGGTGTATTTAGCCTTTAAAATCATTCCAGGCATGTAACCATCTTTTTCTGAACCATCTTCTGCGACCCCCATATCACCCGTGATAATCCCAGCAACACTGCCGTCATCATCATACGCAACTTGAGCGGCAGCAAAACCTGGAAATACTTCAACACCTAAGTTTTCTGCTTGCTCCGCTAACCATCGTGACAGGTTGCCCAAACTAATCACATAATTGCCTTCATTATGCATGGTTTTAGGGATCATCCAATGGCTCAATTTACGGCTCTTCGTTGCTGAATGTAGCCAGTGTAATTCATCCACTTTCACTTCAGACAGCAAAGGCGCCCCCATGGCTTGCCAGTCAGGAAAAAGCTCAGTTAACGCTTTAGGGTCGACTACCGCTCCTGACAAAATATGGGCTCCAATTTCGGAGCCTTTTTCAACCAAACACACACTTAATTCTTGATTATTTTCTTGTGCTTTTTGCATCAAACGACATGCAGTAGAAAGCCCTGCCGGGCCTCCACCTACTATAACCACATCAAATTCCATTACTTCTCTGTCTGTCATAATGCCTCCTACAGCAGGCAGGACATGGCTTCTTCACCATGCCTATTGACTGGATTTATTATTAATTTTGCTGCCAATGACCAAACGGCCTGTTCATAGCTACCGAACAAAACTTGCATCGCTCAAACCACTAATCGACGATTGGCCTGTGATCACAGTTTCAGCATAATAACGACAACGGGCTAGGACATGGTCACAATAGAAGTCTGCAGACTGCTTCCAGGAGTCTTTTTGCTGCTCCGTGAAGCTGTCATGATTAACACTTAAGTGTTGTGCACGCACTTCTAACCAACCGCCAATCACATTGCCCATTAGCATCATGTAGCCATAAGCGGAACCTGTTGCTAGTAACGGGTCTTGCTTCATGCTGGCTAAACAGGCAGATGTTGCATGCTCAGCGAGTAAAATAGCTTGTTGTACTTTTTCTGCATTTCTCTGAGTCTCTTGCTGGCTGGCTAATTGATCTATCTCAGCTTTCATTTCCGCTAATAATTCGGCCATTGCCGCGCCGTGATCGGAATGCAATTTACGACCAATCAGATCAATCGCTTGGATACCATTTGTGCCCTCATAAATCGGCAGAATACGGGCATCTCTGGCATGCTGAGCAACGCCTGTTTCTTCAATAAAACCGACGCCACCATGGACTTGAATAGCAAGGGATGTAATTTCTTGAGCTTGCTCAGTGATCCAGCCTTTGACGATCGGTGTCAATAACGCAGTACGCGACATGGCTTTTTTCTGTGTTTCACCCGCGGCCAAATGCGAAACATCGTTTTCCACCGCCGCCACATAAACAAGTGAGCGCATTGCATCAATCTGCGACTTCATCATCATCAGCATCCGCAGTACATCTGGGTGCTCAATAATCGCCGCTTTACCTGAGCGATCAGCCTTCATACCTTGCTTACGCTCTTTAGCGTATTCAAGTGCCTGTTGATACGCTCTCTCAGCAATCGCCAAGCCTTGCAAACCGACGCCCTGACGCGCGTTGTTCATCATGGTAAACATGGCTTTAATGCCTTCGTTCGGGGCCCCCACTAAGTAACCGATGGCACCGTCATTTTCCCCAAAGCTCATGACACAAGTTGGTGAAGCGTGAATCCCCATTTTGTGCTCAACAGACACCACTTGCACATCATTTCGTTGACCTGGATTGGATTCTTGATCAAGGATGAATTTAGGCACAATAAACAGAGAAATACCTTTTACCCCTGGTGGAGCATCAGGCAGTCTGGCAAGCACCAGATGAATGATATTGTCACTCATTTGATGGTCTCCCCAAGTAATAAATATTTTCTGCCCTTTTATACGGTATTGATCCCCATCAGGGGTGGCTTTACAGGCGATAGCGGCCAGGTCCGAACCTGCGGATGGTTCAGTTAGGTTCATGGTCCCTGTCCACTCACCGCTTATCATTTTAGGTAGGTAGGTGTTTTTAAGTGCTTCACTTGCATGAGAGCTGATCGCCTCAATGGCACCTTGGCTTAACAAGGGACACAAGGAAAAGGCTAAATTTGCCGACTGGACGCCTTCGTTGACGGCGGTGGCAATACTCGCAGGTAAGCCTTGTCCGCCGTATTCAGGCGCACCGGACAAACTGCCCCAGCCACCTTCGCAATAGCTTTGATAAATCTCTTTAAACCCTTTTGCTTCAATGACTTCACCGTCTTCCACACGGGAGCCCTGCTGGTCACCAGACCAGTTTAATGGGGCAATAACCTGTTCTGTTAATTTGCCAGCTTCGGCTAGAATGGCAGCTAATAAATCTTCGTCTACCCCTTCTTCAAGGTAAGGTTCAAGGCGATTAAATTGGGCTACCTGCTGGAGGCTAAAAAGAATATCGTTTAGAGGGTACAGAAAATCGCTCATTTTTTATTCTCCGGTTATTTATCCGAGCGGATGTATAACTATAGGATGATAAATATGAGCGATTCTCACAATAACATATCAGGCCGTTATTTCTGACAAATACAATCAAAATAAGGTGCAAAAGATCACAAGGTACGGATTTATAAGCTTTTCATAGAGCGACCAAACTTCAAAAATTCATCACTTTTTCGATACTCACCAGGCGTCATCCCCGTCCATTTTTTAAAAGACCTGAAAAAAGCACTGGGTTCATCAAAGCCCATTAAGGCCGCGATATCATTAATGCTCAATTGTGGCGCGTTCATATAAGTAATGGCAGCTTCTTTACGGCATTCATCTTTAATATGCTGATAAGAGGTGTTTTCTTCGTTAAGCCGACGTCTTAAGGTTGATACACTCATGTTCAAACCGCTTGCCACTTCGTCGGCGCTGGGCATTTCCCTTGAGAAGTCTTTACCAAGCATTGCCATGACTTGAGATTTCAAGCTATTGTCGTTTTCTACCATTACTAATAGCTGATAAGGCGCGGTTTTCAAAAAGCCTCGCAAACTGTCTTCTGTTTGAACGATAGGCATGTCCAGATAGCTCGCAGGGAAAACCAACGCGTTTGCATGTTGATTAAAGCGCACTTCAGATTGAAACAGGGTTTTATAATATTCAACATCGTCCGGGCGCTCACTCGTAAAATACGCAGCCTTGAGGTTTAATCGACGGCCTATTAACCAGCATATAAAATGATGCCACATAGACAAGGTGGTACGTAGTTGCTCTTTAGATTCTGGCGTAACAAAATCTCGTACGTTAGAATCTTCGGCTTCGATAGGAGCAAAAGTCACCATTGCAAAACGGCCTTTTTTGATCAACACAGGTTTGATTTTAGGGCCGCGGCAGATATCGTAAAAATCACTGCAGCGGTACATGGCATGGGCTAAGCTACGAGCGTGAATAATGCATAGGCACATCATCCGAAAAGTACCATTGGGCACTTTACCACCGCTTAACATACCAAATGATTCATCCTGAACCAGCCACATTATTTTTTGATACAACATGCCATATTGATAGGCGGGAAAATGACTGTTTTGTTCTATATCGGAACGCACAATGTCCAAGCTCTCTAATAATGCATCACTGTCTAAGCCTTGATCTTCAACGGCTTTCAACAAATAACGAACACTCGACATAGGCACAGAGGCTTTTACATTCATTTTACAACTCATTCCGTGTAGATGATTTTTATTATAATGGATTGTTCAGACATAAAAAAAGACTGCAAAAGCAGCCTTTTTTTATGTTTTACAGATCTTTGCTTAATTCTCTTCAGAGAAAGCAGACAAAAGTTCGTCAACAGATAAATCTTCAGTTTCTTGATTTATCCCAGCGACCAATGTCGGCTTAGTAGATTCTGCTTCTTTCTCTTCTTTAGGCTTCACGAACACAAAACGACGTGGACGTGCTGCTGGCTGTGCCACTTCTTTTTCAGGAAGTAACCCCAGTCTATCAAGCTTTTTGTGCGCTTGCTCTTTGCGCTCCTTGGATTTCTTTATCTTAAAACGGCGAGTAGACGATGATTTACGAGCTTTATTTTGCTCTTTCATCATTTCCTTTGAACCAGTTTTTCCAAGTTTGCCACGCATGCTGCGCGATTTTTTAATACGAGCCATAATTTCCTCTCTTTATCGCGCGCGCATTGTAACAGCCAATTCGAGCAAGGTCATCATTTAGACGATTAACAATCTGCTTTAAAATTACTATGGCCGATGTGTTTTTGCTTACCAATTTGCCCCATTAGTGATTTTATCTTAGCTGAGTCGTTGTTTTCTAAGGCAGTTTCTAAGGAAGTAAAGACCACAATAGTGTCATCTATCACGCTTTGATATTCCGCCATCTCTTTCGCTAACTCATCCCCTGAGAGCTTTTTCTCAACAAATAAGTAAGGTGTTTGTTCACGCGCATTTTTGAACAAAGTAATCACTTGTTCGACATTTATTGCCGCTTGCTCATTGTCTCCTGATTTAAGACTGCCAGACATGGCTTTTAGTTTCTTTTGAATGCCTACCATGTCATCGTGCAAGGGACGAGCTTCGCATGCACCATGTGCCATAACATTAGTTGATATAGCGAAAGTGGCTAATGCGCCAATAAAAAGACGTTTGTACATTGTGTGTTTCCTCTGCCCAAGGTTGATTTAAACGATTATTAATTGCTGTGAAGGAATAAAAAATCTACCCTTTTCAATCCATCAACACAAACTGAAAAGAGTGATTAAAATGTGATTTTATGACCCTTTAAACGCGAAATCTTGCAATTTGTTGTTCGAGCCTTTGTGCTAATTCCGCTAATGATTCAGCCCCTTTAGCACTTTCATGGGACTCAACCGCCAATTTATTAGCAATATCTTTAATTGACAAGCTGTTATTGGAAATATCACTGGTCACGATATTTTGCTCTTCTGCAGCACTAGCAATTTGCAATGACATATCACTAATTCTCTGTACTGAATTTTGAATGGCGACCAGACTTTCTGCCGCCGCTATCGCATCTTCAACAGAGTTATTGGCGACAGCTTGACCAGAATGCATAATATCCACCGCTTTTTGTGTGGTGCTGTTCAGGCCGTCGATCATTTCTTTGATTTCTTCTGTTGAATTGTGTGTACGTTGCGACAACACACGAACCTCATCAGCGACAACGGCAAAACCACGACCATGTTCCCCAGCACGAGCTGCTTCAATCGCCGCGTTTAACGCCAACAAATTAGTTTGTTCTGCGATGTTTTGGATCGTCGTCAAAATACTACTAATGCTTTGCACTTGATGATCGAGGTTACCGATAATGTTCGACGCATCGGTAACTTGAGAAGCCAAATCACTAATCGAATCCTTGCTTTTCACCACTTGGTCACTGCCTTGCTGGCTATTTTGATACGCTTCGCGCGAGGCATTCGCCGTGTTTTCTGCATTTGACGCAATCTCATGAGTCGCCGCCGACATTTGCCCTACCGCCGTTGCTACCGCGGTAATCTCATCCAATTGTGTACTGAGCTCCAACGATGACTGAGAAGTTAAACGATGGGAGTCTTGAGCCAAATTGTTAAGGCTAGACGACAGCACTTTAATCTCAGTAATAATGCCAGCTAAGGTTTGCAAGAAACCATTAAAATGGCGCGCTAAATCGCCTATTTCATCCTGGCTGGTCTCGGGAATACGCGTGGTTAGGTCACCTTGACCATTATTCATTTCAGCCAACATCGTATTTACTTGGCCTATGCCAGCCAGCAATTTACGGCTAACAAGCCCCATCACAAAGCTCACCAAAAGCGCGGCAATCACCATGGCGATCAAGAGCGAAATTAATAAACTGGTTAATGGCGACATGGCGGTCGCTTTGTCTAATTGAAAGAAAATAACCCAGTCCGTATCAGGAACAGCAATCCCTGCTACAAGTACAACCCCTTCTTTAGAGTGAGTTTCAACCAGTTTCCCTTGTGCGTTAGCAACAAGATCCATGTCGTATCCCAAAGAGGCATTCATTTTCTTCAATAAAAATTGCTGATCAGGGTGCGCAATGATTACTCCTTCCTTATTGGTTAGAAAAACGCGACTCTTAGCCATCATATTGACATGCAAAATCCCCTTAACCAAACCACTCAAGTTCATATCTGCACCAACAACCCCAGTCACCCCAGAGCCGCTGACCACTTTTTCTGCAGCAGAAATTATTAATTGATTGGTGCTCGCATCAATATAGGGTTCAGTGTATTCCACCTGATTAGAACTAAGCGCTTTTTTGTACCATGGGCGTATCCGTGGATCATAGTCAGCAGGCAAAGAAGCCTGATGACTTAAAATCATCTCGCCTTCTTTTGTGCCAATGTAAGCCAAATCAAAATCACCGGATTTTTCAGCTTGTAAAAGCGCCCCCACCGTCACGTCATGCTCGATAAAATGATGACTCAGACTATGGATAGAGGCTGTTTTTGCATGAACCCATTCAGATATAGTGCGTGACTGGCCTTCAGCAATAGACGATACTTGAGCGTTTAAACTGTTAACCAAGCTATCTTTCAGCTTAAAGTAGCCAAATGAACCAACAATAATGGCGACAACAATGGCGGATGTGAACACTACAAGCGAAAATTTACGCTGCAACGTCATAATAGGATCTCCGAAATATTTTATATCATTTACTACAATAGGATTGGCGCTGCATTACTATATTCATAGCAGGCGCAATTCTGTGTTCGTTCAATTTAGAATAGGTCATAAACACTTATGAGTAACATCGTACAGCAGATATTAGCGCTCTTTTTTATCTTATTTATGAGCTCTGCCTCATGGGCTGAATGCAGCGATTTTGAGGCCACTAAGGCGGCTGATAAAGTGGCTGAAAAATACCTTAAAGGCAAAATATTCCAGCGCGCAGAAGTATTAAAGGTACATAGTCCAAGTAAACGAAAAGAAATTGCCAGTTATGTTAAATCAGACGCACTTTATTATACGATTTTCAGTCTTGTGAACAGTCAATGCAAAGTGCAAATCATCAAGCGAACCCAAGGCAAACATTAGGACAGAAGGTGAATAAGCAAGAACCTATTCAAACCTTCGCCTAACGCATCTTAAATACGCTTTAAGCTGCAAAAACACTCAGCAACTGACAATGCGACCGTTTCATATACTTTGATCAATCGGTCTTCTTAGCGTTCTCTTTGCCTTCTTGCGCGTCGTCGTTCTGTTCTTCTTCATCCTCCTCTTCACCAAGCTTAGAGATTTCTTCTAAGCGCTCAATGACACGAGCGGAAATGCTGCCTTCTGGGTACTCACCTTCTTCATTTGCTACGCCCGCTTCCATACCGGTTAACAAATGCAGAGCCTCATCGGCACTAGACACTGCATAAACATGGAATTTCCCTGCTTTTACTGCGTCTATAATATCGTCGTTTAACATAAGGTTATTGGCATTGGATTTAGGAATAATAACGCCCTGGGTGCCGGTAAGCCCACGGGCATGACACACATTGAAGAAACCTTCGATTTTTTCATTAACGCCACCAATTGCTTGGATTTCACCGTATTGATTTAGTGAGCCAGTTATCGCTAAATCTTGGCGTAATGGAATTTGTATCAAGGCTGATAATAAACAACACAGCTCTGCAGTTGAAGCGCTGTCACCATCCACATAACCATAGCTTTGCTCCATCGCAATCGACGCCGAAATATCCAATGGGAAACGTTGTGCGTATTTGTTACCCAGATACCCAGAAAGAATAAGCACACCTTTAGAGTGAATATTTTGTCCTAGGTTAGACTCTCGCTCGATATCAATAATGCCTTTACCACCCGGATGCACCGTGGTTGATATGCGCGCAGGTGCACCAAAGCTGCTGTCACCTATCTGCATCACAGTCAGACCATTAATTTTACCCACCGCATGACCGTCACTTTCTAGTAATACGGTACCTTCAATGATTTCTTCAATGATTTTCTCACTGACTCTGCCAGTACGGTGTTTTTTTGCTTTTAACGCACGCGCAATATGGTCTTCGGTTATATTTTCATCCCGCGCCATCTCACGTACGAAATCGGCTTCACCAAGCAACTCAAAAACGTCACCAATTTTTGCCGCCATTTCTTTTTGGTGCTCTGCTAAACGGCTGCTGTATTCGATTAATGCCGCTACGCCATTGCGAGTTACATTGGCGTATTCTTCTTTATCGATGCGATCTTTCATCAAACGGGCAAATGCATACTCAGACTCTTTAGTTCGCTTTAACGTGTCATCAAAATCCACAAGTACACGGAACATCTCTTGGAAGTCTGGGTCCGCATCTTGCAATAAATAATATATGTCTCTTGAACCAATTAAGACTACTTTAACTTGTAAGGGTAAGTCTTGAGGCGCCAAAGTAGTGGTATTCATCAACCCCATATCCGCATAAGGATGCTCTATTTTTAGAGACTTGCTTTTTAATGCGCGCTTTAGTGCTTCCCATAAGTAGTGATCCGTTAACAGCTTTTCTGCGTCAAGAATCAGATAACCGCCGTTGGCGGCATGCAAACTACCAGAGCGTATTAAGCGGTAACTTGGGATCAACATCCCTTGGTCGCTGCTGTATTCAACCTGACCAAATAAGTTACGGTAAGTAGGATGCGGCTCATAAACAACAGGCATACCACCATCAGGCTCATGCGTTACCGCAATATTAGGTAAGTACAACTCTTCGTATAATTGACGACGACCAATTTCATCTCGATTCTCGGCTACTTTATCGTCTGCCATTTGATCGATGATGGTTTTATCCAGGTCTTCTCTTAACGCTTTTAAATAGGCAATCACCGCCTCATGATCAGCGTATTGCGTAAACAATGGCGCCATAAGAGGGTCTAGCGCTTCGTTTACTGTGTCTAGATTCAGCTGGCGTAATTGCTCATAGGAGGCGCGTTTCCAAAGAGGCAAACTCAATAACTCTTCATTAAGTAAGCTCTCCAGTTGAGAGACAGAGTCTTGAAAAGCATCTCTGTCTTCATCGCTTAGACCTGCGAAGTCATTTTCTTCAATCGCCTTACCGTCTTTCATTGGGGCAAAGCTGACCGATGACGCATCACGAAACATGGCAACACCAATTTTCACGGCCACTCGCTCTACTTTATTTATCGCTGCTTCATATTGTTCATTGAAAGCACGATCAATAGCACCTTTTTGTTGCTGATAAGTAGGGTTTTCAAACGCCACTGGAAAGGTGGCCATTAAGCCATCAATCAGGACTCTGATTTGTTTCGCGAATTGAGCCGCTTCTCCTGGCGCAAATTCAAGCGCTTTTGGACGATGGCTTTCGGTGAAATTATTAATGTATGCCCACTCATTTGGTGGGGTGCGGCGTTTTGCTTCACTTCTAAGGTAATTCAAAACATAAGATGAGCGACCTGTACCTGAATCGCCCATAGCAAAAATATTATAACCTGGACGCTGCATAGCCACGCCAAATTGAATCGCCTCTACAGCGCGTTCTTGACCCAAAATACCGCTTAGCGCATCAATATCTTTTAAGGTTTTGAATGGAAGGTGGTCAGCTGGAACTTTCGCCGACAAAGCTTGATATGGAAGTGGTGAAACCATATTGGACATCAATGGGCATCCTTAAATAAAACAAGCCATCTATCATTTCATCAGGCTTGGGAAAGAAGAACCTCTTCTTTCAGTTATGTTTAAATATATCATCTCAGATTAACATCCTTGTTTGCCAAACGCCTACCTCATTAACAGCAAAACAAGGAATTTTTCTAAAGAAATCAAATTGCTTAGTGCAAAAAATGAGCGACTTTATTGGCCAGGCAGAAGAATTTGCTGAGCCGCTGTGGCTTTGGAAAACACCCGATGGAAGTTTTCTGCAGTGGCTTCTAATAGCGCTTCATAACGAATACCCTTAATGTCCGCTACAAATTGCGCAACATCAGCCACATATTGTGGTTCGTTTTTCTTACCACGATGGGGAACAGGAGCCAAATATGGCGCGTCTGTTTCAACAATCAGAGAAGATAATGGCAGTTTTTTTACTGTGTCTTTCAATTCTTGCGCCGTTTTAAAGGTGACAATACCTGAAATAGAAATCAGGTAATTTTCATCGATCGCCGCCTTTGCCATGGCATACTCTTCGGTAAAACAGTGCAACACTCCCGCGCTGTCTGGGTTGCCATGCTGGCGTATCAGAGACAGGGTATCTTCTTTGGCATCGCGAGTATGAATAATAACGGGCAAGCCGAGCTGACCGGCAGCCTTCAAATGATGAGCAAAACTGATCTTCTGCTGCTCATGAACGGCTTGATCTTTCTCATAAAAATAATCCAAACCGGTTTCACCGATCGCGATCACCTTGTCATGCTGAGCAAGCTCAATAAGAGCATCTGGTGAACGAATCAGCCCTTCTTTATGCAATGGGTGCACACCACAGCTCGCAAACACACCTTGGCGCTCAGTAAAGCCAAGTATGGTGTCCATATCTTCTAAGTTCACTGCAATACTAAGCATCTGCTTCACCCCTTTTAGAGCAGCAGCATCAATCGCACCGTTAATATTGCCATCGTAGGGCGTCAAATCCAGTTTGTCTAAATGACAGTGAGAGTCAATTAACATAAAGTTTTCACCATTGGTTCAATTCATAGGTAAGTTGCATTAGCGGATTAAGGTTGGTTTTTAGTAGGTCCGACTTCAACTTCTGTAAGCTCTGATAACGCAACATCATTTGCTGAATCGACATACGGCGCATCAGCAAAGGATAAATATCGGTTAAAGCAGGCGGCAAATTCGCCCCCGCAGAATGATTAATGCACTGATGTAAAATCGCAGCAAGGCCATTGCAATAATCTTCTAGGGTCGTGTTATTAACCCCTTTTAAAATCTGATCAACTGTTTGCTCACCAAGTAACATGGCGCTCAGCGCGCTTGGCAAGGCGGTATAAAGTGCCGTTTTCTGCTGTTTTTCAATCGCCAATAAACGATACGGTTGGCTAGTTAGCCAAAACAATGAGCTAAGCTCATCGCCTTCTGGTTGCTGCTGCAACCACTCGGTCACTTGATTTAGATTGGGCGTTGGCACATTCACTAACAAACAACGGCTGCGGATAGTGGCCAGTAAATGACTCGATTGAGAGCTGGTTAATACGAAATAAGTACGCTCAGCGGGCTCTTCCAATGCTTTTAATACAGCATTAGCAGCATTTACGTTCATCGCTTGAGCGTGGGTTATTAATACCACCTTATTTCTACCAACTTGCGGTTTCTGACTGATTTTCTGTGTTAGTTGGCGAATTTGGTCGACTTTTATTGCCCCCTCCTCACCTTCTAATACTCGATAATCAGGGTGTGTATTAGCGACCATAAGTTGACATGAATGACAGTAACCACAAGCTTTGGCTTGTTCAAACTGTTCGCACATCAAGTTTTTGCCTATTGCTCGAGCAAGCTCTTCTTGGCCAACACCATCCGCCCCTGTAACAAGCAAAGCGTGGGAAAGTTTGTTTTGCTTTTTTAATGCTTGTACTTGGCTCAAGGAGGCTTCTAACCAAGGCGCAATATTAGACATTTGCATTCCCCTTTACCACGCGGACTTTAAGCCATTTAACTGATTGATGATTTGTTCGTTTACCTGATCCAGTGATTGACTCGCATCGATTACTTTAATCCGATCTGGCTCTAATGCGGCCTGAGCCAAAAAACCCTGACGGACTTTTTCATGGAAACAAGAGGACTCTTGATCCAAGCGATCTGCGTCTTTTCGTTGAGCGACTCGCTGTAAACCGATTTCAACAGGCACATCCAATAATAAAGTCGCATCAGGCTTATCATTGCCCACTACCCATTCAGTCAACACCTTTAGTTTCTCAGTGTCGCCTCCTCGAGCCTTGCCTTGATAGACAAAAGAGGAATCGATAAAGCGATCACTGATTACCCAAATACCTTGGGCTAAAGCGGGTCGGATTGTTTGTGTCATGTGCTGAGCACGAGCAGCAAACATTAGCAACAACTCCGTCATATCATCCACAGGCTCATCCCGAGCGGCTAAAATCAGCTGTCGAATTTGTTCTGCTAATTCAGTCCCACCTGGTTCACGGGTCATGATGTAATCAATTTTTTGCGATTCTAACCAAGCTTTGATCGTCGCAATAGCGGTGGATTTACCACTGCCTTCACCGCCTTCTAAAGAAATAAATTTACCGGTCATTTTATGCTTTCCTTAACCGCAGATTCAGGCGCAGACTTGTAGTCCGAACGTCTATGGTATTTTTGATATTTGGCGACCGCATTATTATGAGCTTTCAAGGTTTCTGAAAAAGCATGGGTGCCATCTCCTTTTGCGACAAAATACAATGCCTTTGTTTTTCCTGGATTCAACGCAGCTTCTATTGCTTCTGATCCTACGTTGGCAATCGGTGTAGGCGGCAGCCCAAAATGTTTATAGGTATTGTAAGGCGAGTTCGAGCGCAGATCTTTTCTGGTTAAATTGCCATTAAAGTCTGTTCCTAATCCATAAATAACCGTCGGGTCTGTTTGTAAACGCATTCCTTTTTCTAAACGACTTACAAAAACGCGGGCAATCAATGGCCGCTCAAACGCCGCGCCGGTTTCTTTTTCAATAATTGAGGCCATGACTAAAGCTTCGTAGGCATTTTTGTAAGGTAAGTTTTTTTGCCTTTCGTCCCACAAGCTGGCTAGTTTTTCTTCTAATAAGCGGTGAGATTGCTGCAAAATACTAAGGTCTGTATCCCCTTCGTGGTACTGATACGTGTTCGCGAAGAATTGCCCTTCAGGGTTGCTAATATCCAATGAGAAACGTTTTGCTATTTGCTCATTGCTTAAGCCTTGTAAGGTCATTTTAATATTCCCTTTCGCAGCCATGGTGGATAAATAATATTGTAAGGTTTTACCTTCTAGCAGGGTTACTGAGTAGGCAACAGAGCGACCTGAATCAAACAGCGCCATCAGATCTAACAATGTCATACCAGGCTTAACTTCGTATTCGCCTACTTTGGGCACCCATTCTGGGTGCAACCTAGTCACTGCGCGCATCAATATAGGGTCTGCTATCCAACCATTGTCACTCAGTTGATGAGCGATTTGATATGAAGTGTCACCGGAGTGAATATAAAAACGCGAGGTGTTTTCAAGACTCATCGGGCTTGTTAATAAGTAATAAAGCGTTGCGGCCAGCACTGCTACCAAACTGGCAGCCAAAACAAAAGCGCTTATCAACCATTTAAAAAGTGTCATGCACATCCTTATTTTTCATCAGGCGTTGTAAACCTTGGGTATGAAGACCAATCGGCATTGAGTCTCCCAATAAAGAAATAACAGGTACAATTCCCATCAAACTATTAGTAATAAATATTTCATCCGCTTGCTTTAAAGCATTGAGCGAAAAATGCCCTATATTGATCAGACGGTCTGCTTGGGTCGCCAATACATGGTGGCGAAAAACCCCTTGAACACCTGACTGGCTTAGGGATGGCGTATGTAGCGTGCCATCTTTAAACCAAAAAATATTACTTTGAATGCATTCAATCACGTGACCTTGATGGTTGAGCATCACATCTTCGAAGTGCGCTAGATTGAGTTTTTGCTTAGCGAGTACATTCTCAAGCCGATTTAGGTGTTTTATGCCAGACAAGTACGGGTTGCTGTTTACAGGAACATCCGAAACCCCTAAGTGCACGCCGGATTGCTGCTCTCTCTGGTAATCTGGTGCTTCGCCGATACCTACTAACACAGTATGTTGGGCGTTTTCGGCTGGTAAATAACCACGACCACCCTCACCTCTAGTAACAATAATTTTCACTACCATCTCATGTTTGATCAACGGCAAGATCGTATTGAATAAAAAGAGTCGTAATTCAGTGATTTTTTCAGTGGGAAAAGGCATCGACAATTTAGCCAAGCCACGCTCCAGTCGAAGTAAGTGATCATTTAGATATTCAAAGCCTTTCGGCGATGCTTTAATCGTCTCAAAAAGCCCATCACCATAAGCCAATCCCCGATCAGAGGGAGAAATACGGTCTTGTTGATAATTAATAAACCATTGCATGAAAGCAGATAAACTCAGAATTAAATGAAGGGCGCTATGATAGCGCAAAAGTAACAAGGCTCCCATAGAGCTTTCGCCTGAAAGCAAAGATTATCAAGCAGTAAAATGAAAGCCTGCAAGTATCAAAAACGCGAAGGACAAGACACAGAAATAATGCTTAGATCAAAAATAAAATAAGGGAAATACTGGCCTGAACGGCAATAAAGGGAGGTAAACGCATATCATAGATTGGCAAAAATCTGGCCGTATACGAATAGAACTGAAATAGTTAAATGGCGTCCCGTAGGGGGTTCGAACCCCTGTTACCGCCGTGAAAGGGCGGTGTCCTAGGCCTCTAGACGAACGGGACACAACAAGCTTTTTTATAGCTTTATAACTTCACGATATTTTCTTTTCACCTTACCCTATTAAAGAATAAAGTGGCGTCCCGTAGGGGGTTCGAACCCCTGTTACCGCCGTGAAAGGGCGGTGTCCTAGGCCTCTAGACGAACGGGACACAATAAGCTTTTTTATAGCTTTATAACTTCACGATATTTTCTTTTCACCTTACCCTATTAAAGAATAAAGTGGCGTCCCGTAGGGGGTTCGAACCCCTGTTACCGCCGTGAAAGGGCGGTGTCCTAGGCCTCTAGACGAACGGGACACAATAAGCTTTTAG
>NZ_QUNG01000002.1:292010-453499 GCF_003387375.1 Marinomonas pollencensis
AGAATAAAGTGGCGTCCCGTAGGGGGTTCGAACCCCTGTTACCGCCGTGAAAGGGCGGTGTCCTAGGCCTCTAGACGAACGGGACACATCAAGCTTTTAGAGTGCTTTTAACTCATCAACACGACACTTTGTCAGTCACACTCTTCTTAAAGAAGAATGGAGCGGGAAACGAGGCTCGAACTCGCGACCCCAACCTTGGCAAGGTTGTGCTCTACCACTGAGCTATTCCCGCACGCTAATTTTTAAAACCAGCCAACCGTTTGAAAGGATGGCGTCCCGTAGGGGGTTCGAACCCCTGTTACCGCCGTGAAAGGGCGGTGTCCTAGGCCTCTAGACGAACGGGACAACGTTTTAATCTTGCTGCGTGAGCGGGGGCGTATATTACTGTTAATAATTTGAAAATCAACAGTTTTTTTAAATTTTCTATTAAGTTAAGCTAACAACAAGTTGTTTTACAAAGACATTGTCTAAATTTGGAGCTATTTATGCTTAGAACACGCCTGTTACTCCCCCTTTCCCTAACCACTGCATTACTGGCTGGTTGCACCACGACACACTATATAGAGATAGAACCAACAACTTCTATTAAACAAGAACAACTACATAACGACAGAGCGATCAAAGTTACCACCAGCTCTTCCCTCGGCAACCACATAGGAGCAATAAAAACAGGGCTTAATGAACGCGCCGACATTTTTACCACCAATAATGTGCAAGAAAGCATAAACAACAGCATTATTAGTGGATTAACCAAAATGGGCTTCACTCCCGATCAAGGCGTCTACCCACCAGCAGAGTTGAATGTGGTCATTACTAAGATGAGCTACACAACAAAAACCAAGAATCTAAAAACCACTGCGACTTTAGACTTTCAATTAACCTCCACAGTGAAAGCAAAAGGCCAAACCTATAAAGCAAACTTTGGTTCTCAGAAAGTGGAAGAGTACGGCACCCTGCCTTACCAAGAAACCGTACAGAAAGACATGAATGCGTTAGTCAGCAAAACTGTCGACCGTTTATTGAGTGACCAAAACATCATCACTCTTCTTAAGCCATAACGCGATACAGTGGCATTTCAACAGTAGCCACTATAGATCAAACTAAAAAGGCGCTCTTTGTAAGAGCGCCTTTCTATATGTTTCGGTTTTATTCTTCTTCCTCAAACAACAAGGACGCACTATTGATACAATAGCGTAGCCCAGTTGGTGCCGGACCATCATTAAACACATGCCCAAGATGCGCATCACAATGGGCGCACACCACTTCTGTACGTTGCATCCGCCAAGAATTATCACTGCGCTCTTCTATATTTTCTAGATGACCGTCATAAAAGCTTGGCCAACCACAGCCAGCATTGAACTTTGTCCCCGAATCAAACAACAAACTGCTACAACACCGACAGCGATATTGCCCAACCTCATAAAATTTATCGTATTTTCCAGTATAGGGGCGCTCTGTCCCTTTTAGACGCACAATATTGAAAACATCTTCAGGCAACTCTTCGCGCCACTCGTCTTCAGATTTAAGGACTTTTTTACTGTTATCTCTATCACCCATCTTGAATGCTCCTGAATTAGGTATAGAGTAAGTATATTCGCCCTACCCCCTGCATTAACAAGGAAAACTCGTGCAAATCCGCAAATCTAACAAATTAGCAAACATCTGTTATGAAATCCGTGGCCCGGTCCTTAAAGAGGCCATGCGAATGGAAGAGGAAGGCCAGCGCATACTTAAACTTAACATAGGTAACCCTGCAACCTTCGGTTTCAAAGCCCCAGATGAAATACTGGTCGACGTTATCCGCAACCTACCAACGGCTCAGGGTTACAGTGAATCCAAAGGATTGTATTCTGCGCGTAAAGCCGTCATGCAAAAATACCAAGCGCTGGGAGTCAAATCAGCCGACGTCAACAATGTCTGGATGGGCAACGGCGTCAGCGAACTAATCGTGATGGCCATGCAAGCCCTGTTAAATGATGGCGATGAAATTTTAATCCCAGCTCCTGACTATCCCCTCTGGACAGCCGCGGCGACCCTTTCTGGCGGCTATGTAAAACACTACTTGTGCGACGAAGGCGCTGGTTGGCAGCCAGACATTCAAGACATTCGCTCAAAAATTTCAAACAAAACAAAAGCCATTGTTATCATTAACCCGAATAACCCTACCGGGGCGGTTTATGAAAAAGGCATTTTAGAGGCCATTATTGACCTCGCTGAAGAAAATAATTTATTGATCTTTTCTGACGAAATCTACGACAAGATATTGTATGACGGCGCCACTCATATCCCCACCAGCACGCTAACGGAAGGCCGCATGCCTTGTGTTACTTTTGGCGGGCTTTCAAAAGTGTACCGTACCGCAGGTTTTCGCTCTGGTTGGATGGCCATAACCGGGGATAAAAGCGGCATAAGCGACTATATAGACGGTCTAGACATCCTTAGCTCAATGCGTCTGTGTGCAAACGTCCCTGCCCAGCACGCAGTGCAAACCGCTCTAGGGGGATACCAAAGCATCAATGAACTCATTATTCCTGGCGGGCGCTTTTATGAGCAACGCGCGGTTGCCTGGGAAGCGCTCGATGCGATCCCTGGTGTTAGTTGTCATAAACCAGAAGGCGCGCTGTATCTTTTTCCAAAACTTGATCCAAATATTTATCCGATTCAGGACGATATGAATTTGGTTTTACGCTTTTTACAAGAAGAGAAAGTTCTCATTGTTCAGGGCACCGGCTTTAATTGGCCCACCCCTGATCACGTACGCTTTGTTTTCCTACCCCACATAGAGGATCTAGCCCCTGCTATGGAGCGCTTTGATGCTTTCTTGGGCAGATTAAGAAAGCGCTAAAATAGAAGCCTATTGCCCGCTTGAAATTGAACTTTATGCCCCTATCATGCTCCTAACAGTATTTCTAGGAGCATAACCATGCGCATTATTCTGTTTTTGTTAACCAACCTCGCTGTAATGGTGGTTGCGGGTATTATTCTTAGCCTATTAGGCGTAAACAGCTACATGACAAGCAACGGCTTGAATTTCACGTCTTTGCTTATCTTTTGTGGCGTATTTGGCTTCACCGGCAGTATTATTTCTTTATTGCTGTCTAAGTTTATGGCAAAACGCGGCACAGGCGCGGTTATCATCAAACAACCAAGCAACCATAAAGAGGCTTGGTTAATAGACACTGTGGCAGAGCTTTCTCGTGAAGCTGGCATTAAAATGCCTGAAGTCGCTATTTTCCCCTCCCATGACGCGAATGCTTTTGCTACTGGCTGGAATAAAAACGACGCTTTGGTGGCCGTTTCGAGTGGTATGATGGATCGCTTTCCACCGGATGAAATCAAAGCCGTTGTCGGCCACGAAATCGGACACGTGGCAAATGGTGACATGATTACTCTGAGCCTGATACAAGGTGTGGTTAACACCTTCGTGATGTTTTTTGCGCGCATTGCCGCCTACGCTGTCGACCAGTTCCTACGCAAGGACGACGAAGAAGGCTCTGTTGGCTGGGGTTACTACATTGCCACATTTATCTTCGAAATCTTGTTTGGCATACTCGCCTCCATGATCGTGATGTGGTTCTCTCGCTTCCGTGAGTTTAGAGCCGATGAAGCAGGGGCTCGCTTGGCCGGTAAAGGCGCGATGATTGCGGCGCTAGCAAGACTACAACAAGAACACGAAGCCAGCCACATGCCAGATTCTATGATGGCGTTCGGCATCAACCGTGGTAAAGCACCTACTTTAGGCGAACTTTTCTCTAGTCACCCGCCTATCAACAAGCGCATCCAAGCGTTACAGGCACTCTAAAGCAG
Source organism: Marinomonas pollencensis (assembly GCF_003387375.1). Taxonomy (GTDB): domain Bacteria; phylum Pseudomonadota; class Gammaproteobacteria; order Pseudomonadales; family Marinomonadaceae; genus Marinomonas; species Marinomonas pollencensis. The sequence continues at coordinate 295,818 of NZ_QUNG01000002.1, forward strand.
CCTATTCCTGTTGCCTGATAGACACAAAAAAACCAGCTTTTTGCTGGTTTTTTTTCATCTCAGGTAAGACACATTAAAAAGGATGCGACTTAGCTTATCGAGCCTTCTTCTTTTGATGCTCTAAAATATACGCCGTTAGCGGAATAACAACTTCTTTCGTCAAGTCTTCAAACCTTAGACCATATACATAGAAGTATTCAGCATCCATGCGCGACAGAAAATCATTATCCACTAGACTTGACTGCAATTGTTCAAGCATCTGAATTTCTTGTGAACGTATCTCACAGTCCACCTTTAAGAAGAAATTATAGCCACTGATCTTAAGATTCATGGCCAAGCGCATTCTTTGCTTCACCGCCCCAAAATCTTCTTTAGAAATAAGCTTGGCCCCACCAGCACTTAAATCCACAACAATGCCGGACGTAGCTTCAGAAATGGTATTTTCGTTTGTATTTGGTTCAAGACTGCATATCAGCCTGGTTTCTACCCGCACGGTTTCACGCACCACAGACGTTTCAACATAAGCAGGATAGGCCAAATGCAAATGCGCTGCAGGCTCCAAATAACTCTTCGCTACTCGGCTGGAAAAAGCGCACACTGCGGTACCAAGCATCAATCGCACATTAATCGCTTGACCTTCTCGAACGAATATCTTTCTACCTTTCGAAGTTGGGCAAGACACAATTAAAGAGCGCCCAGGAATTGCCCCCAGCACCTTCACCATATGCCTTGCCGGAGGAGTAATAAACTCCAACTGCACAAACGTACCTAGCGGCACATCTAAATCACCTAAGTCGACTTGTATAACCCCAGCCATCAAAATTCCACTTTCTAATTAATATTATTCCACTTGGAAACCGATAGCACTCAAAGCATTTAGATCGGCCCGCCCGCGACTAGAAACAACACAAGTATTAAACTCATCCCTTTCAACGTAGTGCTTTCTTAGCCAATCAAAGGTCGCTTTATTCGCCCCCGCTCGATAATGAGCCCGCAACCGAGCATCGTCCCGCGCCACATCATAAATAGCGTGCATGGCTCGAGCCAACAGCTCTTCCGTTAATGGAGAATCTTCAATGGCAAGCGCCGCTATGCGTCCATTTGTTATGGCATCATTAACGGTAACAGGAGCAGGCATGTCAAAAAAATGGCAAAAAGCCTGATAAACCATCCAGGTCCCTTTTTCACGCCCTTGCTTAGAGTACCCTGCAATATGTGGCGTCGCAATATCGGCAATTGACAATGTCGTCAAATCTATCTCGGGCTCGCCACGCCAAACATCCAGTACCAGATTTAATTGACCTGCTAAGCGGTCATGCAAATCTACTAACGCAGCTTCATCAATCACCCCACCGCGCCCTGCACTAATGATGGTGGTGCCCGCCGTCACGGCAGACAGCTGCTCTGCGCTTATCATCCCCTGAGTCGGATAAGCGCCTGTTGTCGTAAACGGGGCATGCAAAGAAATAACCGCACAACGCAACACAGCATCTAAGGAAACAAAATTCGGTGCATCAACCTTCACCTCTTGCTCTTTATAGGGGTCATAGACACAGACATCACAGCCTAACCCCTGAAAGCGTTGGTACACTGTTTTACCCACATTACCATAACCAATGATGCCAACTTTCTTACCCAGCCAAGATAAATTCTTTGTCAGCGATAAATAGCCCAAGGCACTCAATACATAATCCGCTACCGCCGCCGCATTACAACCAGGCGCACTGGTAAAGTGAATCCCTTGCTGACAGAGATATTCGGTATCAATGTGATCAACCCCAATCGTGGCACTGCCGACAAAACGCACATTACTGCCCGCTAATAAGGCTTCATTTACCTTGGTGACTGAACGGACCAATAGTGCATCCGCGTGCTTTACCTGCTCATTTGTTAAGGCTCTACCATTAACCAGCTCTACCTCTGCAAAGGGAGTAAAAAGCGCGGCCACATTTGGCATATTCTCATCGGCTATTATTTTCATACTGCTGTTTTATAAACTCATCAAAATCAATACTAGGTAAACGGTATGCCAACAAGCACTTAGCAAAAGTAAGTGCTCTTTCTGGGATACCAGAAATAAGGTAATCGCCAACCTGGCGGTGAACGGCTTGTTGAAAAGGGGTGGGGTCGTAATCAGTCAAGGCTAAATTATCAACACTGACACGAAATGGCAGACCTGCTGACCAATGCAAAATACACTCAACGGCCTGCGGCTTCACCTCAACTTGCTCAAACAGTCGCTGTTGCTGCTCGCTGCGTGAGTCTGTTTCATACCAATAACCGTAATCTTCCAATAACCGACGTTGTGCACCAGCAAGACACCAATGGCTAATTTCATGCAAGGCGCTGGAAGGATAATCTAACCGAAAATAGAGAGTGGCTGGGGCTCCCTGTTTGGCAGGCACGTAAAGCGGCTCATCGGCACCACCGACCAAGGTGGTATTAAAGCGTGAAAGAAAACAGGCATTAAACGCCTCAATCAGCTGAACAGCGGTAAACAAGAGTCATCCCCCAGCAAAAGGCAGGATTATTACATATCTTCTATAACCGCGCTATGGATACCCAGATAGCGTCATGCAGCGCGACATAAAAAAGGATAACACACCAATTCAGCGGTTATCCTTTTAGCGTTATTGCGTTTTTCAGCAGCAGACCAATTTAGCCGCGATAATAACGGGCAGGCACAAAAGGCATTTTGGTGAGCACTAGAGGAATCTGCTTGCCACGCACCAAAGCAAACAAAGGCTCTTCACTTGCCAGCGCGTCGCTAGACACGTAAGCCATTACTATCGGCTGAGACAAAGAAGGAGAAAAACCACCACTTGTCACCAAGCCCTTTTCTTCTCCTGTTTGACTAACAATTTGTACACCTTCGCGAACGGGCGCCTTCCCATCCACCAAAAAGCCAACACGCTTACGGGCAGGCTTATTAGCAAATTGCGGCAAAATAACGTCAGCACCTGGAAAACCACCTTCACGCGCACCCGCCAAACGACGCACAGGTTGAATCGCCCAATTTAGTGACGCTTCAATTGGCGTTGTTGTGGTATCAATATCATGTCCATAAAGGCATAACCCCGCCTCTAAGCGTAACGAATCACGGGCGCCCAAACCAATCCATTCAACTTCTTCAAATGCCAATAAAGCGGCGGCAAATGCTTCGGCATGATCATTTGGTACAGACACTTCATAACCGTCCTCTCCGGTATAACCAGAACAGCTCACCCACAACTCAATACCTTGCCAGTCAAATTTAAGACTCTGCATAAACGTCATCGTTTGCGCTTCTGGCACTAGGCGAGAAAAAACAGCACGTGCTTTAGGTCCCTGAATGGCCAATAAGGCACGATCTTCTATTACTTCAACCTGACATCCATCCAGCGAAGCATTAAGGTGTGCAATGTCTTGCTCTTTGCAAGCCGCATTGACCACCACAAACAATTCATCACCCCAGTTTGCAAACATTAGATCGTCTGTAATCGAACCTTGCTCAGTGGTGAACAAACCGTAACGCTGCATACCTTCAGGTAAATCTAATGCATCCACAGGCACGATGGCTTCAAACGCCTGTTTTACATTAGCACCAGTCAAAATCAGTTGCCCCATGTGGGAAACATCAAACAGGCCTGCATTTTCACGCACCCATAAATGTTCTTTTTTTACCCCTAGTGGGTATTGAACGGGCATTTCGTAACCAGCGAACTCGACCATTCTTGCGTCCGCCGCAATGTGTTGTGCATAAAGAGAAGTACGTTTCATAAGCAAACCTTTCGTTGGGACAATGTTTAGGAAGTTTCCTATTGGAAACAGATTATCTAAAATTGAACTCGCTTGACAAGACATAAGCCAATTAAAGTTTCTAAAAAAAATCATTTAACCCTGCAAAACCGCACAAACCTGAACAATTGGTCAAATTAAATTCTAGGAAATTTGAAAAAAGATTTAAAAATACCATCCTGACAAATGTTTCCAATTGGAAACTTTTTCGCTATGATACGAAAAATTGGCGCGAAGCAGACAATTATCGACGCTCTTAGAAAGATGATCTTTTTTCATCATCTTAGACTGCCCAAGTGTTATTATATTAAGGACTCTGTGTCTTTGTTGGGCATTAATGTTTATTTAAGAGGAATACACCATGGCAAACACCGAAGCCTTTTTCAGCCAATCCCTGGCTGATCGCGATTCAGAACTTTTTGCAACCCTTGTTGAAGAGCAAGAACGTCAAGAAACTGGTATCGAATTGATTGCTTCTGAAAACATCGTTTCTAAAGCTGTCTTGGAAGCTCAAGGCTCCGTACTAACAAACAAATACGCTGAAGGCTACCCTACTCGTCGCTACTATGGTGGTTGTGAAGCGGTCGACGTAACAGAACAACTTGCCATTGATCGCGCAAAGAAATTGTTCAACTGTGAGTTTGTAAACGTTCAACCTCACTCAGGTGCTCAAGCTAACGGTGCTGTCATGCTTGCACTGCTTCAGCCTGGCGATACTATCATGGGTATGACGCTGTCTTCTGGCGGTCACCTAACTCATGGTGCAGCTCCTGCCCAGTCTGGTAAATGGTTTAATGCCGTACAATACGATGTTAACCCTGAAACACTATTGATTGACTACGATGCCATCGAAGCGCAAGCGGTAGAATGCCAACCAAAAATGATCATCGCGGGTGGCTCTGCTATTCCTCGTGAAATCGATTTCAAACGTTTCCGTGAAATCGCTGACAAAGTCGGCGCTTACCTATTTGTTGACATGGCTCACATTGCTGGCTTGGTAGCGACTGGGGTTCACCCATCACCACTACCTCACGCACACATTGTGACAACAACGACACACAAAACACTTCGTGGTCCTCGTGGTGGCATGATCCTTTCCAACGACCTTGATCTTGGTAAGAAAATCAACTCTGCTGTTTTCCCAGGCTACCAAGGTGGTCCATTGATGCACGTTATCGCTGGTAAAGCAGCCGCTTTTGGCGAAGCTCTAAAACCAGAGTTCACTGACTACATCAAACAAGTTGTTGCTAACGCCAAAACATTGGCAGAAGTAATGATTGAACGTGGTTGCGATATAGTAACAGGCGGCACCGACACACACCTTATGCTCGTTGACCTTCGTCCAAAAGGCCTTAAAGGTAACGTAGTAGATCAAGCGCTTGAGCGTGCCGGCATCACTTGTAACAAAAATGGCATTCCATTTGACACTGAAAAGCCAATGGTAACTTCTGGTATCCGCCTAGGAACACCAGCGGCTACATCCCGTGGCTTTGGTGAAGAAGAATTCCGTAAAGTAGGTCACCTTATCAGTGACGTTTTGGATGGCCTAGTTGGTAATCCAGACGGCAACCCAGAAGTGGAAGCTCGCGTTTTGGCAGAAGTCAAAGAGCTTTGCAGCCGCTTCCCACTGTACCGCTAAAATCATTTACCCGAGGCAACCCCTCGGGTATTTTTTTAAAAGAGGCATCATTCATGAGTACTATCCCAGAAAATCTAAAATACGCAGACTCCCATGAGTGGGTTCTAGATAATGGCGACGGCACAGTAACAGTCGGCATTACCGATCACGCACAAGACCTTTTAGGTGACGTTGTTTATGTAGAGCTACCTGAAGTTGGTCTAGAAGTGACCGCGACTGAGCAGTTTTCCTTGGTCGAATCGGTTAAAGCCGCTTCAGATATCTATGCACCAGTGACAGGCGAAGTAATCGAGGTAAATACTGACCTTGATGATGCCCCAGAACTGATCAATGAAGCCCCTTTTGAAGGTGCTTGGATCGCCAAGATCAAACTTGCTGAAGGCGCAGACCTAAGCAAACTTCTTGATGCTGCCGGTTACGCCGCAACCATCGAATAAGACAGTTATTCACTCTCTTGCTGAGCCAACAACGCTTTGCAAGGGAGGCCCCTCTTTCGTTTTCTTAATAGGTGATATAAATCATGACTTCGTGCATCCGTGATTTGCTAAGCAATGACGAATTTATCGCGCGCCATATTGGCCCAGACGACTCAGAGCGCTCGACCATGCTCGACACAATCGGCATCGACTCTCTTAATGCTCTTATCGAAAAAACCATACCGGAAGCCATTCGTAACGCCAACCTTGACCTTTCCGCTGCGCCAACCAGTGAAAGCGCTGCGCTGCGTCAATTAAAAGCCATTGCTACACAAAACACGGTGGCGCGATCCTTTATAGGCATGGGATATCACGACACGCTTGTGCCCTCACCTATCTTAAGAAACCTATTAGAAAACCCAGGTTGGTACACCGCATACACCCCTTACCAACCAGAAATTTCTCAGGGTCGCCTAGAAGCGCTGCTTAACTTCCAACAAGTGGTTATCGACTTAACAGGCATGGAAATTTCCAACGCCTCTTTGCTAGACGAAGCAACCGCCGCTGCGGAAGCCATGACGCTCATGAAGCGTTCTAATCGCAAGAAGTCAAATATCCTGTTTGTTTCTGATCAATTATTAACACAAACCATTGACGTAGTGAAAACCCGTGCCGAGTTACTCGACATCAAGGTGGTTGTGGACAGTAATGAAAACCTAGCCCAACACGATGTATTTGGTGCCATTTTTCAATACCCAGGCATCAATGGCGAAGTCACTGACCTAACCGCTCTTGTGGCACAAGCCCATGAGCAAGGTGCGTTAACCAGTATTGCGGTCGATTTGCTTGCCCTAGTACTGCTAAAATCCCCCGGCGACATGGGTGCGGATATTGTTTTTGGCAGCGCACAACGCTTTGGCGTCCCAATGGGATTCGGCGGCCCACACGCAGCCTTCTTGGCAACAAAAGATGCGTTCAAACGTTCTATGCCAGGTCGCGTAATTGGTGTCTCTAAAGACAGCCACGGCAAACCTGCTTTGCGCATGGCAATGCAAACTCGTGAACAGCACATTCGTCGCGAGAAAGCCACGTCCAACATTTGTACCGCACAAGCTTTGCTTGCCATGATGGCAGGCTTTTATGCTGTGTATCACGGCCCAACTGGCTTGAAAAAAATTGCTTCTCGTGTTGCTGCATACGCTCACTGCTTTGCCACAGCATTAAAAGCCAATGGCTATACTACCAATGACAACTACTTTGACATGGTTGTGGTAGACACCAATGAAAAAACCAACGACATCATTGCCGCGACACAAGCTAAGCTGATTAACCTTCACCATACCTCAGCACAACGCCTATCTATTTCTTTTAGCGAGACAACCACCAGCGAAGACTTAATCGACCTTGCTGAATGTTTTGGTTTCTCACTGTCTCAACAAGATATAGATGCAACCGCTGCCAGCATGGGATTTGATGCAACACTATTACGTCAAGACGCTATCTTAACGCACCCAGTGTTCAACTCTCACCACAGCGAAACTGAGTTAATGCGCTATATGCATCAACTCGAAGTAAAAGACATCGCCCTTAACCAAAGCATGATCCCGCTTGGCTCTTGTACCATGAAGCTGAATGCAGCGTCTGAAATGATTCCTGTTACTTGGGCAGAATTTGGCGGCATCCATCCGTTTGCTCCAACCGAACAGGCATCTGGATATCACGCATTGCTCACTGAGCTGATTGAAATGCTGTCTAAGGCGACTGGCTATGACACTGTGTCTTTGCAGCCCAACTCAGGGGCTCAAGGAGAATACGCAGGCCTAATTGCCATCGACAAGTACCACAAATCTCGTGGTGACCATGATCGTAACATTTGCTTGATCCCAAGTTCTGCACACGGCACTAACCCAGCTTCTGCCGCTCTAGCCGGTATGAAAGTGGTCATTGTGAAATGCGACGAAGATGGCAACATTGACCTTGTTGACCTTGCCGCTAAAGCCGAAAAGCACGCTGCGGAACTCAGCTGTATTATGGCGACTTACCCTTCCACTCACGGCGTATTTGAAGAACACATCCGCGAAGTGTGCGACATAGTGCATAAATTTGGTGGCCAGGTGTACATAGATGGCGCCAACTTGAACGCCTTGGTCGGTATTGCACCTCCTGGCGCATTTGGTGGTGACGTCTCCCACCTTAACCTACACAAAACTTTCTGTATCCCACACGGTGGCGGTGGCCCGGGCATGGGGCCAATTGGGGTTAAATCACACCTTGCGCCTTTCTTACCTGGTCATGCGGTAACCCCGGTCATGGGCATGCAAGAACAGCATGGTGCAGTATCCGCAGCGCCTTACGGCAGTGCGAGCATTCTTGTTATTACTTGGATGTACATCAAAATGATGGGGGATAAAGGCTTACGCGACGCGACCTTTAATGCCATCTTGAACGCTAACTACATCGCCAAACGCCTTGGGGAACACTACCCAGTACTTTACACAGGCAAAAACGGCACGGTTGCTCACGAATGTATTATCGACATTCGTCCACTGAAAGCCGAGTCCGGCATAAGCGAAGAAGACATCGCCAAACGCTTGATGGATTTCGGTTTCCATGCGCCAACCATGTCTTTCCCTGTGGCTGGTACCTTAATGATAGAGCCAACAGAGTCTGAAAACCTAGAAGAGCTAGATCGCTTCTGTGATTCTATGATTCAGATCCGTAACGAAATCAGCCGCGTGCAAGATGGCGAATGGCCTTTGGAAGACAACCCTCTGGTTAACGCGCCACATACTGCAGATTGCTTATTGGATATGGAATGGACGCACGCTTACTCACGTAAAGACGCAGCCTACCCACTTCCTTGGATTAAGGCTCGCAAATATTGGCCACCAGTGGGTCGCATCGATAACGTTTACGGCGATCGCAACTTGTTCTGCGAATGCCCACCAATCGACAGCTACGAAGACTAAGCCGCTAGCAATCATTGCGTTTAGCATTGCTAGTCAGGCAAGCATGACATAAAACCAAAAGACGACCTTTTTAGGTCGTCTTTTTTATTCCAATCAATACTTGTCAGCATAGCGTGGCGACTAAAAGAAATCGTCATAATTTCACCTAAGCTGAGAGTTCCTGCCTAACACTTCTTAGGCAATCAACATAGTGAACCCCATGCGACTGATTAAAAAAAGCAGCAGGGTTAAAAACAGCACACGGATAAACTGGCTCCCCAATCGCAAGGCTAAATACGCCCCAGTCAAAGCTCCTAAAATATTACACACAGCGATAAGCGCGCTCACTTTCCATAATACATAACCAGATGGGATGAAGAATAACAACGCGGCCGTAAAAGCCCCTAAGTTGACCAGTTTTGCTGACACTGAGGCGTTTAGAAAATCAAAGCCAAAACCGCGAATAAACAGGAAAATCAGAAAGCTACCACTGCCAGGCCCAAACAAACCATCGTAAAACCCAATTAGCCCACCAAACACAACACCTTTAACAATATTTTTTGCATTGACCTCAACATTCCTTTGCGTTAACCCCAACTCTTTCTTATGAAAGGTATACATGGCCATCAAGACCAACAGGATAAACACAAAAACCTGCATCTTGTCCTTTGCTATATAGGCAACCGACATAGCCCCAAGATAGGCAAAGACAATGGCTGATAAAGCCGCAGGCAGCAAAATTTTCCAGACAAGGTTAACCCTTTTCAGATAGGAGCCAATGGATGTCACCGCCCCGGCCCAGACGGCAACCTTATTGGTGCCAAACACGGTCGATAATGCGTATTCAGGAAGCGCATGGATCAAAGCGGGCAAGAGAATCAAACCTCCCCCGCCAACCGCCGCATCAATCAAACCACCACAAAAAGAAAACAAGCCCAAAGTGATCATATCCGCAGCACTAGAAATCATGGTTAAGTCCTAAACAAATTACCTCAGAAATCCAATAGACTGAGAAACCAACCCATTGGTGAATTCGGTTCAGACTAATCAGCTTGATAGCTAAAAAAAAGTAACTTATATTGACTTTATCATTCACTATTAATGAGCAATAAAATGGAGCTTTCACAGTTACGAATGTTTAAAACCATTGTCGATCTTGGCAGTATTGCGAAAGCGGCTGAACAACTGCACTGCGTACCTTCTAACATCACAACAAGGATCAAGAACCTAGAAGAGGAGCTGGGGGAAGCACTATTTATTCGCAAAGGGCGAGGTCTTTCATTAAGCCCTGCCGGGGATATATTTCTTAGCTACGTAAATAACATTCTGTCTCTGTGCCAAGAAGCAAAACGTGCCATTAGTGCCGACGGAGAACCCATAGGTACGCTACGCTTTGGGGCAATTGAATCGGCCGCCACCAGCCGCCTACCTAAAGTATTGTCTTTGTATCACAAACAATATCCCAAGGTTCATATTGAGTTCAGTACTGGAAAGTGGAAAGAACTGGAAACAGCCGTCGTCAAGCACGAATTAGACAGCGCTGTGATTGCTGGGAAAAGCCTGCATCCAGATATTGAATGTGTTGAAATTTACCAAGAAGAGCTGGTACTAATCGCACCCGCAACCTTTGACAGCATACACTCCCCTGGCGACCTAATAGGCAAAAATATTTACATGTGGCCAGAAGGCTGCCCATATCGAAAAACGCTAGAGAATTGGCTCGAGACCCATCAAATTCCCGCTGAGATAACCAGCATTGCAAGCTATGGCACCATACTCGGCTGCGTCAGCTCTGGCGCTGGTATTTCATTGGTACCAAAGGGAATATACGAACAACTCAAACTCAATGGCGGAATCGAGGGTTACCACTTTGATCAGCTAAAGCCGATTAAAAACTACCTTTTATGGAATAAAAACATAGGATTTCACAAAGCTAAAGACGCATTGTTAGCCTTGGTTCAAAGTGAGCTGAGCGCAACACAGCGATAAAGGTAAAAGGTGAAGTAAGAATAACACCGACCAAGGCACTGCATATTAAGATACTGTATATTTATACAGTATTCTTATTTGGCAGTTAACTTCTTAACAACTCAGACATAAAACAAATCAAGCTCATCTTGATTCGCTGGATACGAAACACCTATAGAATAAGGGGTTGCGCAGGAAAGCACCTAACCATGGCGATTTATTTGTTAAGATTGACAGCTTGTCAGCACTAGATAGGGGGCCAGCAATATACTGTATATATATCCAGCATATTATTTTTCCATTCCCTCCTTAACAGATTATTGATTAAGCGATGATCGCTGCTGTCGATACAGCGCAGCCCCAAGCCTTGAAAAATAGGCTTTAAAAGCCGCGTTAATTTGCTGACGTTGCGCGCCTTGTGGGTACAGCCCTGCTTTGGCTTCGTCTGAATAACGGCTGCCTTTTACGAGAAAGCGACTTTGTGGCTTTTCGTCTTCTACAAAAGCTTCAAATGCTCTGGCACATAACTCTTCCGGCTTAGCGTAATAAATAATATTTAACGCCTGGTCAGTACGCTTAGAGGCATTAAACATCGCGCTGGGGGCACTGCCATCGGTGTTGAGCATAATGGCTTTGAAGCAGCTTTCTAATAACGTATTCAGCGGGTGAGGCTACATTTTTGTGGAGGTTAACCAATTTGCAGAGGCAAAAGATTGAGCACCAAGAATAGGAAACATTTTATCACCCATATAATGGTCAAATGCGTGATACCACTCATGGGCCAAACTCCCCGCGCCAGCGTTCTTTGCCAAGGCCAATTGGCGCGTTGCTGGCATATAATGCGCCGCCACACCAGGTCGCCCTCCTTTGCCAAATTGAAGCCCTAAACTACCACGAAGTGAAATCAGCACTTCAGGGCCTTGCAGCACAGCCATTAAATCCGTCAATGCCTGGTGAAAATTGAGCGCGGCGCGATCTCGCTCCTCAGTGGTTACCCAGCGACCCATTTCAATACCACGAAAATCAAACTGACGACGAATGGTTACAAAACTAAGCCCATTGACCTTAACATTCATTGACTCATACCGAATAAAACCCCAAACAAAGCAAGCACTCTCCCTCTAGATTATCACATCAACTCGCTTTCACTTCCTTAAACTAGTCTCTATTTAATTGATTTGAAACATATAAGTCATCTAGCTTTCACGAAAACGTCATGTATGACATGGTCTACTATGCCCGCAGTTAATGAGTCAAGATTATAGTATTTTTGTTTTATTACAGACATCCCGTGTTTTTACAAAGGAATAGTAACCATGAGCCAGTCAATTGATAACACCCGCCGCCGCATGCTTAGTTTTATGGCCGGCGCGCCATTATTACCTCTCGCTGGAGGCATGTTTAGCGCCAAAGCATTTGCAGAAAACATGACTGAGGCGCCTTTATCTTCTGTTAGCTTTGTACCTATGACAGCACCTTCTTTGAGTAACCCTGCTGCAATGGCCACCGCTTACACTAATGCCGCCATGCAATTGAAATTTGAAGATGGCTCTAGCCGCCTAGTGAAATTGGACTATCATCCATTCTTTGTTTCCGGTGATCGCGTTCCAGATGGTAATGGCAATACTCTCGTCGCTGGTGGCTATTATGATATTAATAATAAACCTATTACGGATCCTACTTTTAATAACCGTCAGTTCTTCTCTGACTGTCCAGATGGCTCCAGCCTATTAACCGTTAAAGACGCCAAAGTCGCTGGCGTATACGGCAACCACGTTTTCGCTGTTGTTCAATTTGAATACACCAGCCGCGATGGGGCAGACAATGAAATGTACGGCCGCTTACCTTCTCCGATTGCAATCTTAACGCTAGATCAAAACCCAGAAACCGGAGAACTTAAACTGGTTAAATACCACAATGTTGATACCTCAAACGTCGGCGGCTTGTGGATTACCTGTGGCGCAAGCTTATCTCCTTGGGGAACACACCTTTCTAGTGAAGAATATCAGCCTGATGCGTCTGACACAGATAACGCGCAATTCAAAGCGTACAGCAAACACTTGTTCGGCGATGAAAATAAAGCCAACCCATACAACTATGGTCATATGCCAGAAGTGACGGTTCATAAAGACGGTACAGGTTCCATTGTTAAACATTACTGTATGGGTCGTATTTCCCATGAGCTAGTACAAGTGATGCCCGATGAACGCACTGTATTAATGGGCGATGATTTTACCAACAGCGGTTTATTCATGTTTATCGCAGATAAAGCGGGTGATTTGTCATCTGGCAAATTGTATGCCGCAAAATGGCATCAAACCTCTTCAAAGGGTCCTGGAGCAGGCAACTTATCATGGATTAAATTAGGTGAAGCGAACAGTGATGAAATCGAACGCTTGGTAAAAGCGGGCATTAAATCCACCGATATCATGGACATTCACACCGAAGATCCAAAAGACACTAGCTTCACTAAGATCGGCTACAGCGGCAAAACCAACTGGGTTCGATTAAAACCTGGCATGGAGAAAGAAGCCGCTTTCTTAGAAACTCACCGTTATGCGGCTTTGATCGGAGCGTCTTTGGGCTTTACTAAAATGGAAGGAACGACCGTCAACATCAAAGACAAGAAAGCCTACTCTGCCATGTCTTATATCTATAAAACCATGACCGATGGCAGTTCAGACATTCATGTAGAAGGGCCAAAAGCGGGCGCCGTATACGAACATACGCTAACCGGTGGACAGAAGGATAACCACGGCCACCCAATTGACAGTGAATGGGTGTCGGTTCGCATGGAAGCGCCAGCCAACCTCATCGGTGAAGATTTAGCGGTTCCTGATGAACTGGGCAACACAGCGCATGCTGACCGTATCGCCAACCCAGACAACCTGAAATTCTCTGAGAAATTGCGCACCCTATTTATAGGCGAAGACAGCGGCAACCATGTTAATAACTTTTTATGGGCATATAACGTGGACAGTGGCGAACTCGCACGCATTTTATCAACGCCAGCAGGGGCAGAATCAACGGGTCTGCATGCAGTTGATGAACTTAACGGCTGGACATACATCATGAGCAACTGGCAACACCCTGGTGATTGGGTAAGCCCATTGCATGATAAAGTCAAAGACACACTGGACCCGTACATACGCGCAAACTACAAGGATCGTTACGGTGCCGCGGTAGGTTACCTAACCGGCATTCCTAAATTGTCGTAATACAGTTTGAACACAACTAAAAAGGCGACCTGATGGGTCGCCTTTTTTATCCGTTACCAATACCCTAACCCCTTCCACCACAAGCCCCCGACAATTCCCCAGACGGCTAAATTCACAAGACTCATGATAAAGCCCACAATCCACCAGTCTTCCATAGACACATAACCTGAGCCAAAAATAATCGGCGAGGTGCCTGTTGCGTAATGGGTTAACGACATCATCAAAGACGATGCACCAGCGAGTAATAAACCAAGGAACAAAGGCGGCGCCCCTAACGCTAAACCGGCTGCATAAAAGGCCGCAAACATGGCGGTAATATGCGCAGTGGTACTGGCAAAAAAGTAATGTACATAAAAGTAGACGACAACCAAGATGACCACAGACACCCCCCAACTCAAATGGAATTGCTCAATGTTGCTTTGCACCACGGTCGAGAACCAATGCACTAAACCAAGCTTGTTTAAAAACGTCGCCATCATCACCAAGGCCGAAAACCACACCACAGTGTCCCATGCGGATTTTTCTTTAAGCACATCTTCCCAGCTCAATACACCGGTGACCAACAACACTGATAAGCCCAAAAATGCCACCGCGGTCGTGTTCACCGCAAACTCCGCACCAAAGAACATCGCCGGTACCCCTGCCCACAACAAAAGCAACAGAGCAAACACCGCCACCATGACTTTTTCGCCGTAACTCATGCTCCCCATTTCTGCCAACTTAGATTTTGCGTAATCACTGGCATCTGGCGTAGTTTTAATTTCAGGCGGATAAATTCCATAAATCACTAAGGGCACCAAGGCAATGCATACTAAACCTGGCAACAGAGCGGCCAACGCCCAAGCACCCCAAGAAATACTAATGCTTGCGCCGGTCGCATCCGCAATAAGCTTAACGATAAGAGGGTTCGGCGCCGTTGCTGTAATAAACATCGCCGATGTGATCGGATTGATATGATAGTTCACCAAGGCAAGGTAATGCCCTATCTTACGAGAAGTGCCTTCTTCTGGGGAGGAGCCAAAACTGCTGGCAATAGACTTCATGATGGGGTGGATAATACCACCACCACGCGCCGTGTTACTTGGAGTTACTGGAGCAATGACCAATTCAGCCAGCGCCAACGAATAACCAATACCAATGGTTTTCTTGCCGAACAAAGTAATAAAATAATAGCCAATGCGATTACCAAGACCTGTTTTGGCCAATCCTCTAGAAATCACTATGGCAATACCGATAAGCCAAATGAGCGAATTTGAAAAGCCACTTAGGGCGTCCTTAATCGCCCCCGATGTACTGTCGTTGGTGACACCCGTGATGGCAACCAAGGTGATTGCCAGAATGGCCAACGCGCCGATCGGCATCACCTTGCCAATAATGGCGACTACGGTTCCAACAAACAAAGCCAACAAATGCCAGGCATTTAGCGACACGCCCTCAGGGGCCGGCACCACAAACCAAATACTGGCCGCCAAAGCAATTGAAAAAAAACCAGGGACTAGTTTTACACTACCCACCTTTATACACTCCTTCATCAAGATCAGGGTAAAAACAACAGCAAGCGTCGAGGAATTTTACGGCTGACCTAGCTTTTCTGCGCTGACATAAGTCAGACGCGCCGCAAACAGCAAACACAACGCGAAAAAAGCTCACTGATTCACGCTTGCCAATCGGCTCTAAATGACACCTAGACTTAAAAACGATACAGGGTATTCGAAAATTACAGTCCCTAAAGTGAGCGCCTAATTCCATAGCGATAGGATTAGCGCGACTCTTCAAATGTCTTGAAAGCTGGCGACAAGCTAAAAAACAGATGGATCAGTGTGGTGCCAAAAAATACGACAGGGTCTGGCACAACAAGCTTTAACGAACCGAGAAGCACCCTAGTGCCGTTAGCGGCATTCAAAGTGGGCGTATAAGTGATGTATTTGTGTGAGTAACTTATGAGGATAGCGCGAGAACTCATCACATCTGATCACCTAATAAAGCTTGAATGCCAAATTAGGTGACCAAGAAGTAACGAGAACTTAATGGGCTGGGCCCTAAAACACTTAGCTGAATATCGGCGTTAAGCTTTCATTCATTGCCGTCTGCCATTCTTTGTCTAACGGTGCTTCAAATAACATACGCTCGCCATTGAGCATAATGTCTAAACGTGTGGCATGCAGACATAGGCGTTTAAAGCCAAGGGCTTTAGTTTCCTTTACCGATTCGGCCGGCGAATACTTTTCGTCACCGACAATAGGATACCCAGCATGCAAAGTATGCACGCGGATTTGATGTGTTCGCCCAGTCACTGGCTCACACTCCACCAAACTATAACCGTCAAACTGACGAACTAATTTAAAACGCGTTAAACTTTCTTTACCGTCCGTATGGACTTTAACCACTCGCTCACCAGATTTAAGCTCATTCTTCAGCAATGGCGCATTAACTTGCTGCTTGCGCTTCGGCCAACTGCCGTAAACCAAGGCCAAGTAGGTTTTTTGCACACCTTCTTTTTCTCGCAGCGCCGTATGCAGCTCTTTTAACACGCTGCGTTTTTTAGCCACCATGATCAAACCTGAGGTATCTCGATCTAGTCGGTGAACAAGCTCAATGAATTTCTCTTGGGGGCGCATTTGACGAATCACTTCCACCAAACCAAAACTTAAGCCACTGCCACCATGAACCGCCAGGCCAGACGGTTTATTCACCACAATCAAGCCTTTGTCCTCGTAGACAATGCGCGATTCAATGCTCGCCTTAAGCTTATCCGGCAATGTGGGCTTGTCCGCCACTGGCGCAACAACAATGGGCGCAATTCGCACAATGTCATCATGTTGCAAACGATAGTCTGGCTTAGTGCGCTTCTTGTTTACCCTTATCTCCCCTTTTCGTAAAAGGTTGTATAGCTTGCCTTTTGGCACACCTTTTAACAGGGTAACAAGGAAGTTATCGATCCGTTGACCAGAATTATTCTCGTCAATCGTCACATAGCGTACCGCTGGCCGCGCTGCGGAATTTTGATCTGAGTCCGACATAACCAAAGATTGGTTTCCTTTATAATTGAAGCACTTAGTTTTTACTGTTATATTCACATTCACAGAGGGTAAGAGGCAACAAAACGCCTCGAAGGTAAGACACTGAGAACTGAACAATTTTAGCCGAAGCGACACTTCGGCCCTATATCTTACCTCTGTAACAGTTAAGCTTAAATAATAAACCGCATGATTCGGATAATTCTGTGTCAGAAGAAGGAAATCTCATTAATTGCTCGGCCGCGCGTTCGCGTTGTTTCGTAAAAAAGCAAAAAACGAGACCGGTATAGGACTTTTTGTTATTGATTTGGCGACGACCGCATAAAATCGTTTTATTTTTATAAACGCATCGCGTACTCCATTTGCCTGAACACTACGAATTGCTAACTCTATTCTGGGCTAGGACCTAAATCGGCCCCTTCTACTGCACATTTGTTCGCGTCAGCCAACAGAGTCACACTTATAATGATTAGAATGCTAATAAATGCAACTCAACAAGAAGAGTTGCGGGTCGCCCTTGTCGATGGCCAACGTTTATACGATCTTGATATTGAATCCGGTTCTAGAGAACAGAAGAAAGCAAACATCTACAAAGGCCGTATAACTCGTATCGAACCGAGTCTTGAAGCTGCCTTTGTTGACTATGGTGCTGAACGCCACGGCTTCCTTCCTTTGAAAGAAATCTCTAAAACCTATTTTTCCAAAAAATCCAACCACGATGGCCGCATTAATATTAAAGATGTATTAAGCGAAGGTCAGGAAGTTATTGTTCAAGTTGACAAAGAAGAACGCGGCAACAAAGGCGCCGCTCTGACGACTTTTGTTAGCTTAGCAGGCCGTTACTTGGTGCTAATGCCAAATAACCCTCGTGCTGGTGGTATCTCACGCCGTATCGATGGTGACGACCGCTCTCAACTTAAAGAAGCAATGTCAGGCCTTAAAACCCCAGAAAATGGCGGTTTAATCGTACGTACAGCCGGTGTTGGCCGCTCTACAGAAGAATTACAGTGGGATTTGGATTACCTAGATACCCTATGGACTTCTATCACTAAAGCCGCTTCTGAAAAGCCAGCTCCTTTCTTGATTTATCAAGAAAGTAACATAGTTATCCGTGCCATTCGCGACTACTTACGCGAAGATATTGGTGAAGTACTGATTGATGAAAAAGGCGCTTACCAAGACGCTATTAACTTTGTTATGCAGGTTATGCCGCATTTCAAATCACGCATCAAACTGTACACCGACTCTACACCACTCTTTAACCGCTTCCAGATCGAAACCCAGATCGAAACCGCATTCCAACGGGAAGTTCGTCTTCCTTCTGGTGGCTCGATTGTTATCGACCCAACTGAAGCACTGGTTTCTATCGATATTAACTCCGCTCGCGCAACAAAAGGCGGTGACATTGAAGAAACCGCACTACAAACCAATTTAGAAGCGGCAGACGAAATCGCACGCCAACTACGCTTGCGTGACATCGGCGGATTGGTCGTCATTGATTTCATCGATATGACCCCGGTACGCAACCAAAAAGAAGTTGAAAACCGCATGAAAAATGCGCTTGAAGCGGACCGTGCGCGCGTCCAAATCGGCCGTATTTCACGCTTTGGCTTACTGGAAATGTCACGCCAACGTCTACGCCCATCTCTTGGTGAAACAAGCGGCATTGTTTGCCCACGCTGTAATGGCCAGGGCTTTATCCGTGACGTTGAATCATTGGCATTGTCGGTACTGCGACTGATCGAAGAAGAATGTTCTAAAGAGCGCACCGCTCAAATCCGTGCAGTATTGCCGGTTTCTGTAGCGACCTTCTTACTCAACGAGAAGCGCACCAACATCGCCAAGATCGAAAAACGCAACAGCGTTCATATTATTTTGGTGCCTAACCCGCACATGGAAACGCCTCACTTTGAAGTAGAACGTATTCGCGATGACAGCTCTGTCGTTTCGCAAAACGAAAACAGCTACTCAATTGTTGAGACTCCTGAACAGCCACCTTACGAACCACGTCAGGTAAATGAAAGCACGCGCCCACAAGCTGCGGTGACCAGCATAGCTCCTAAAGCGCCTGCCCCAGCTCAAAGCACGCCTGCTGCAACCCAAAAAGCCGCTCCTGAAAAAGCAAAACCAGGATTGCTAAAACGCTTTTTCACAGCATTGTTTGGCGAAACCACAGCGCCAGAGACAGCAACAACAAGTAGTGCAAAGAAAAATACGAGCAGCGCGAAGCCTAGCCCACGCACAGAGCGTAATAGCAGCGAACAACGCACACCTGCAAACAAAAACAGCAATCGCAACAACCGTAATAAACGTGCCAAGCACCAAAATGCGGATCGTGATTCTAATGCAGTAGAAAGCAAAGAAAACACTCGCTCTACTCGTCAATCACGTCGCGAACAAGCGGAAGCCACTGGTGAAAAAAGCAATCAGCGCAATAATCGCTCACGCAACAACAAAGCAGATCACAAACAAGATCAGCAAGACAATAAGAACGACAAAAAAGCCAACCAGCCAAAAGCGGTAGCAAAAGAAAAAGTTGTTCCTGAAGTCGCTGAACGAAAACGTGATCGCAACGATAACCGTCGTCGTAATGGCAAGCTAAAAGAAGACATTCAAGCGACTGAAAAATTGCGTGAAGAAGCCGAAAGTGCTGCAGCAGAAGCCGCATTACTAAGCACTGAAGAGGCTCGTAATAACGACTCTGGTGATACTGATGACGCACCTCGAGAACAACGCCGCTCGCGCCGCTCTCGTCGCTCCCGTCAACGCGGTCAAAAAGCGGAAGGTACAACGGCAGAACAAAATCCAGAGAATACCGACAGCTCGGTAGACTCTAATGCTGCCAATGCACCTAAAGCCGCTACGAAAACAGCGACAACCAGTGAAAACGTTAACGCGACTGAAGAGCAAAATCAGGTAAAAGCCGCTCCAGCAGAGCAAGCTGACACAGCACCGGCAGAGACTGAAAAAACAACCACTAAGGTTGAAGAAGTACCTGCTAAAGCTGAAGAAGCACCTGCTAAGGTTGAAGAAGCACCTGCTAAGGTTGAAGAAGCACCTGCTAAGGCTGAAGAAGCAACCGCTGAGGTTGAAGCAGCACCTGCTAAAGCTGAAGAAGCACCTGCTAAGGCTGAAGAAGCAACCGCTAAGGCTGAAGAAGCAACCGCTAAGGCTGAAGAAGCAACCGCTAAAGCTGATGAAGCACCTGCTAAGGTTGAAGAAGCAACCGCTGAGGTTGAAGCAGCACCTGCTAAAGCTGAAGAAGCACCTGCTGAGGTTGAAGCAGCACCTGCCGAGGTTAAAGAAGCACCTGCGAGTGAGAAGCCAAAAGTGTCCGTAAAAGCACAACTTGCAGAAGCATCAGAGCCAAAGCAAGAAGCAAAGGCGGAATCAACACCAGAGCAGGAAAAGGCTGAGAACGCGGCTGAACCACAGCAGGAAGCAGAATCTGCTCCGACTGAGCAAGTCACGCTGGACGCTGATGCCGACAAACCTAAGACTCGCACTACTCGCACACCTCGTCGTGGTCGCGGTAAGCCGGCAGTAAAAGCCGCAACGGTGAAAAAAGAATCCGTTGAATTACCCGCTGCTATTTTGGCGCAGCAGGAGAAGATGAAACAAGAGTTGGCAGAAAAACGTCAAGCCTCTTCAGCTCGCCGTCGTTCTTCAGCAACAGGCCGAGTCAAAAATGACCCGCGCCTTGCACGTGAAGAAGCAAGCGCACCGCAACAAGCCCAAGCTGAGACTTCTGAAACAGAATAGAAGGCTCAGAAATGCAAAGTAAAAGCCCGCATGAAAATGCGGGCTTTTTTGTTTAACTTGTCCCGTCCTGAAATAGGTTTACACAATCCCCCTCCCCCCTAAAATGCGCTGATTTAAAGCAGACCTCTTTAAGGCGACAGCAAGCATCAATCACACAGCGCAATGTTTAATGGCTTTTAAATTCGCACTAGTTGATAGTTGAGCGTGTCGCAATAACAGGCTGATATTCCCTTCGGCATGTAAAGCAGATCCAGAGCCCTTGTTGACAAAGAAGGCAGGGGGAATTAGCCGGAACCAATCCATTCTCACAGTCTCTTTTACTTACTCAAAAGAAAGTCCAGCAAAAAAACTCAAAGGCGCCTGCGAGCACCGCAAAGCTTATCAACACGAGCCCAAACGGCATGCTGATTATAATAGACAAAGAATATGGCGCTGGTTTGCGATAAAAGCTTGTGTCCGCTCTATCTAGACAACTAGCTAAAGAAAGACATTGAAAGTAATAAAAGGTAGCAAAGATTGCAGGCCAATGGCCTTGAAATGGAAAACGCTCGAGCAAGCACAGCGAGCGTTTAATCTGTAGACAGCAGACCAGGCCTTATCAGGAAAAGCCTGTCTTTTTATGCATTAAAAAAGTGTGATAGACACGGTTTAGGCGCCGATAACGGCATTATAGTCAGAGATAGCAACGCTTTTTGGCACTAATAGTGCGGCACTGTCCTCTACCCAACCAATCAAATTGGGCATGTTCTCTAGCCCTTTACTACTGACGATTTCGATACTTCCCCTGACCTCACCAAGCCAAGCTGGCAACACTTCTGGATAAGCTTGCTCCAGTCGACGCATCAATTGCGCTGTGACCCCTTCACTCGGCTCAATAATCTCACATTGAGCCCCTAAGGCATCAGTAAACAACTCCTTAACCAAAGGATAATGGGTGCAAGCCAACACCAAGGTATCCACATCTGACTGAATCATTTCTGCACACAATGTACGGACCGTCGCTTCAACTTGCACCTTGGAAGTCGGCCAGTCATCTATCGCGTACGCCAATGACGCACTCGACATAATTTGTACGCGGCTGTCTTCACGCCACCGCTCAATCAACTCACCCAAGCGCTCACTTGCCGCCGTCAAGGGGGTTGCCAATACCGCGACATGGCGCTTTTTACTCATGCGAAAAGCCGGTTTTACCGCTGGCTCCACTCCAATTACAGGCAATGCTGTTACAGCTCGCAACTGATCTATGGCGCAGACGGTCGCTGTATTACAAGCAACCACAATAGCGTCAACCTGCTCGGCATCAAAAAACTGCGCGATTTTAATGATTCGCCCCTGTATGTCAGCTGGTGTTTTTTCACCATATGGGGCAAATTCTTCATCGGCGAGATATAACAAATCGAGCGCTGGAAATTTCTGGCGAATAGCATTCAAAATGGTTAAGCCACCGGCCCCCGAGTCCATAATGCCAATTTTCAACTCTCTGCCTCCTTGCTAACCACTCGCGCAGGAAGCTCAACTGGCTCTCTTTCTAATTGCACACCGTAGCGCTCGAAAACAGACTGCTGGATAAGCGCCTCTAGCTCCAATAATGGCGAGGCTTGCAGGGCAGTGTAATTTACCAATACTAGGGCTTGTTTTTTGTACACCCCAACCCCTTTGTCGCGATAGCCTTTCCAACCCGCTTGATCAATCAACCAGCCTGCTGCTAATTTGTAGCCCTCACCAAAAGGAAATGACACCAAATCAGGAAAGCGCTGAAGTAAATCTTCATGTACTTTCACAGACACTACGGGGTTTTTAAAAAAGCTGCCCGCATTCGCAAGCTCTTTAGGGTCTGGCAATTTACTACGCCGTACTGCACACACAGTTTCAAACACACCAGCTAGGCTAACCTCGGGGCCAATATGATTCTTCAAGCCACCATAATTTAACACAAACGCCGGACGCTTAGACAAGCGCAACTCGACCTCAGTAATAATATAACGACCCTGCCATTTGCCTTTAAAATGACTATCTCGATAAGCAAAACCACAGTCTTGTGCCGCTAGCCACTTCACTTCTCCAGTATCGATGGCCAACACCTGAACACGCTCAATGACATCTTTGACCTCTACACCATAGGCGCCGATATTCTGCACTGGCGCTGCACCTACGGTCCCAGGAATCAAAGCAAGGTTCTCAATACCATACCAAGACTGCTGAACACAGTGTTCGACCAAAGAATGCCAATGCTCTCCCGCCGCCACACTCAAGCTGACGCTGTCATCGTCTTCTGCTGTTAAGCGCACACCAGACAATTGATTGATAATGACTAAGCCTGCAATATCACCACACAGCAACAAGTTACTGCCACCACCAATCACTGTGATGGGCAGTTGCTGAGCTTGTGCCCAAGCAACCACTTCTAGCAAAGCGCCTAAGTGCTCTACTTGAGCAAAAAATTGCGCTTTTGAAGCGAAGCGAAAAGTATTAAATGGGCTAAGTGACACTCCCTTTTGCAGACAAGCAGGCATATCGGAAAGTGTATTTTTTGATGCGTGTATCATGGACAAGATGATTCCTAATCGTGTGACATGAGGTGGTCAATAAAGTGTTCTGAAATGACAGTCAAATGCTCACGCATTCGTATAAAGCCATCCTCTTGACCATAATAAGGATCTGCCACTTCACCTAAGGAAACGCCTGTCTGATAAGCACCAAACATAACCAGTTTGGCTTGACTTTGTGCTGGTTGAATCGCTTTTAAGTTGGCAAGATTCGCCGCATCCATAGCGACAATCCAATCGAACTGCTGAAAATCTTCTTCCTTCACCTGCCTTGCTTGCTGCATACTAATATCAATGCCTTGCTCTGCCAGCGCTCGAATCGAACGCGGATCAGGTGAATTTCCAACATGGAACACAGCTGTGCCGGCTGAATCAACCTCTAACTTCAAGCCCTTATATTGACTTGCGGTAAATGCCAAAATACCTTGCGCCGCAGGGGAACGACAAATATTCCCCAGACATACCGTCAGTACTTTAATGGTTTTCACTTTGCTGAGCCTGAGTCCAGTCTTTCTTCGGCGTTCAAAGTACGCGCCTCAGTCTCCAAAAGAACAGGAATGCCATCTCGTACAGGGTATGCCATACCACCAACTTTACTGATCAACTCAGTGCCATCTTCCGATAACGTAAGCGGCGCTTTAGTAACTGGGCAAACTAAAATATCCAATAGAGCTTTATTCATGATTGTTTCTCTTCTTTTATATGTTGTAACTTATTAATTAAGCTGACCGTCAGTGCATCCGGTAACACAAGTGACACAGGCAAATACCATATATTAGGGTTAGTTAAAGGCAAATCCTGACATTTTACTGCGTCTTTTTCTGTCATAATAACGCCCCCTTCTAGCGGAATATCCCCTTCTTGGTAGGCATGATGATCGGCGAACCAAGCAACAGAATCCGGCTCTTCCAAACCCAAGCCTTTAAGCGTTTGCATAAAACGCTCTGGGTTGCCAATACCCGCCATAACATGCCACTGGCTGGTGCTTGAAAAGGCATCCGAAAAAGCCAATTTTTGCGAGCCATCAAGGGACACCAAATGCGCAGAGGATAAGTTAGCGGTTAACACGGAACGCTCCTCACCTGATGACGCTAGCGCGATTAGCGGCTTAGTCATCTGTTTTGCAATACTAACCACATAGTCCACACTGTCCAGACGCTCTTCTGGCTCGCGCAACGGCCCAACTGGCAATAAACAGCCATTTCCAATGCCGCGCTGAGCATCCACCATGGCAATCTCAATATCACGGTTTAATGCATAGTGCTGCATGCCATCATCACAAATAATCACATCAACCGATGTCGTTGATAATAAATGTTGAATGGCGATCGCTCGCCTTGGGTAAACAACCGTTGGACACTGGGTACGACGAGCCAACATGGCAGGCTCATCACCCACTTCGCAAGCCATACTTTGTTCATCAATCAAGACGGGAGAGGTCAACTTAACCCCATGACCACGGGACACTATACCAGGCCGAAAACCGTTATTGCGTAACAGCTCACACAAAGCCACCACCATGGGGGATTTACCGGTACCACCTACACTGATGTTACCGACCACAACAACTGGTACCGGGGCTGTATAAGATAAACTTGGGTTGGCAAGAAAGGCCGCACGCTTGTTGTACACTACTTTTTTGACCAGCGGCATTAATGGCAAAAAAACCTTGGTCCAAGGACAGTTTCCATACCAAGCTTTGCTGAATAACCACTCTAGATTCACTCGTCTTGCTCTCTTTGTGCGGTATGAGCAATCTTAGCAATGCCCAGTTGCGCTGCGGCGTCATAAACGTTTAACACCATCTCATAAGGCGCCTTAGCATCGGCAGTGATAATAAGCGGTCGCTTATTATCACCTTGCGATACTTCTTGGATCCCTTTAACTAAAGTTGAGACTTTTTCGTTGACTAGGGTACGGCCATTAATAACATATTGCCCATCACTGGTAATGACAATCTCTACATCCTGATTACGATTAGCGGCGGCTTCACCGCGGGTTGCCGATGGCAGATCAATGGTTAACTCAGTGCTGTGATTAAAGGTTGTACTGACCATAAAAAAGATCAGCAATAGAAACACTACATCAATCAGTGGCGTGAGGTTTATCTGCACGTCATCAATTTTTTGACGTCGAAATTTCACTGCCCCACTCCCGCTTTGGTTTCTCTGTCATTATGAAGAGCATCGACCAATTTGGTTGACTGCTGCTCCATGCTCACCACGACCTCGTCGATTTTACGACTAAAGTAACGATGAAAAATCAGTGCTGGAATGGCGACCCCTAAACCAGCAGCCGTGGTTAACAGCGCCTCTGAAATACCGCCCGCCAATAAGGCTGTATTGCCAGCCCCTTGCTCCATCAATACGGAGAAAACCTTGATCATTCCGACCACGGTTCCCAACAAACCTAACAATGGCGAAATTGCAGCAATGGTCCCTAAGCTGCTCATAAAGCGCTCTAAATCATGAATCACATGACCCGCTGCCTCTTGCATGCTTTCTTTCATGGTAGCGCGGCCATGTTTTGAATTTAAAAGCCCTGCAGCAAAAATAAAAGACAAGCCTGTGGTCGCTTGCATGGAGCGAATATAATCCAGTGACATACGATCATCACGTAACCGTGACATCACATCCAACAAAAGGTTTTGCGGGGCAACCCGAGATTTACGCAGCACCCAAAAACGCTCAATAATGATCGCAAGGGTTAGAATTGAACAGGCCAATAAAGGCCACATAAAAAAACCGCCAGTCTGGATAAAGGTTAACACTGCGAGCTCCCATATAAATTTGAGGTTAATTTAACATAAACTCTAACTTTTCAACACGCCTGCAAGTGTCAGATTTAAAGAGAAAAATTGAAAACGAACAGGCCAAATGACGCACTTCCACCACACCATTCTCACGCCTAAATAGCAAGGCTTCGCCAGGCTCAATAGAGAGCCAGTTAATTTTCAACCCCGCCAACCTAGCCTGCAATGCTAAAGACGGAATTTTATTCATCACTATCCAGTCAATTTCACCGCTTAATAACACCCTAGGGGTTAACTCCTTAGTGTTTGACGTTAGCAAAAGCGCTAAAGAATTCCACTGACTTTGCTCATTAAATAAAACCAACAAACGCTTTGATACATCCTCTCGGGACCAACGACTGGTAAATTGGATCTGCGCGGCTCGCTCAAAAGCAAGCTCTCCACCTTTATTCACTACCTGATACTCAACTTGCGATACCTTTTCTCTGGGCACCAATAACACCCCCCAGATCAGCAGAAAACACAACCAACCACGTCTTAAAGGCCACTGCCAAATCCAAAACACCACCAAAAATAACAGCAACCCCTTAGCAATGGGATGCAGAAAACGGTCAAAGCTCAGCATGGGTAAGCCAAAGGCAGCGGCCTCCAGAGCCCTGATCACCCACTGTAACCCCATATCCAACAGCCAATACAAATAATCCGTTTGTAAGACAAACCCTTCCAAGCTGGCTAACGCGGCCATCGGAAACCACACAAACGCAGCCAGAGGCACCATAAATAGGTTAAGCGGAATCGAAATAATCGATACCGCTGCCTGCCACCCCCAAATAAGCACCATTGAGGCCGTTGATAGCATCAATTGAAGTAAAAATACCCTTATCCATCGGCCACTAGATTGAGTAAACGCAATCAACAAGCACACCAAACTAAATGACAACCATAAGCCAGGCTGCAATACCGCCCGCGGGTCAAGCAGCAACATACCCCACAAGGCAAAAGTCACCACTTTATAAGGCGAAACTTGAAGCATCAGAACTCTTGATAGTAAATACAGGCTCAACATAATGGATGCTCGCACTACCGGAGCACCCCAATCTGTTAGGTAGGCATAAAACAACAACATAGGCATAATGATTAACGCATCAAACTGCCAACAATTAAGCCCGGACAACACCCAACTTTGCGCAGAAAAACGCCAGCAAAGACGACTAAAAATCCGGCCAAAAACAAACACAAAGCCAGTATGAAGCCCAGACACCACAAATAAATGCGCCAAACCTAATGCGCGCACCATCCACTTGTCACGCTCATCCCAACCATCATCATTACCAAGCAATAAGGCGCGCGTAAAACGCCAACTTTCATACCGACTAAAGACAGCATCAAGTTGTTCATTAATAAATCGCCTTAACGGGATAGCCATGTCTTGCGCCGGTATAAGTGGTTTATCTAGTCTCACTAAATTCCTATCGACCTGTCCTTCAAGCAAAGCGGGGATCCGTTCACGGTAGAGCTTTTTTTCAAGCCAACTGCCTGCTTTATTGGCCACAGTAACCTTCGTTATCCCGACCTCAACGCTGTTTTTCGGCGCCAGCGCAACAGAATCAAATCTCACTTTTTCGAAGTAATGGGATTCACCATCGGAGCCAGACAAGGTTAACGCAACGCTTTCACCCTTTAGCAATAGCAGCGGCTGCTCGCCTTTGTTGTATAAAGCCTGTGTGGGTTGATCAAAAAATAGTGTTTTTGTGTTTAATAAAGAAAACTTAGGCTTTGCCACATTTTCACTTAACTGCCAGCTAATCAGGGAAAGAAAGGTCAAAAACAGCAGCCAGAATCGATGAGTGCCGATTAAATAGAGACACACCAGAATGATATGAGTAGAATACAGCCACTGATATTCGCTTGGCACCAAAATGGCGCCAATCAAGATTAAAACACTTAGTAACATAAGACCTCCATGTCTTAAATTGCTAACCTAACTTATACCTGCTTATGCCGAAGCGTTATTTAAAGAAGTACATTCCAAATCCAGAAAAGCTAAAAGAAAACAAAGCCTTAAGTTTACTAGGTAAGCAGATATATGAAGCGGACTTATGGCATTTAAATCGACGGTCTGTCGCTAGAGCTTTTTTTAATGGGCTATTTTGGGCCTTTATTCCTATGCCGTTTCAAATGGTGGCATCGGCCCTGCTTGCCATCCCGTTACGCGCCAACATTCCACTTTCCATCGCGCTGGTATGGATCACAAACCCGCTAACCATGCCCTTTGTGTTTTATTTCAATTACAAGGTTGGCAGCTTGATAATAGGCGCCGACAAGGACAAAGATTTTCATTTGTCCGTCGAATGGATCTGGGCAAAACTGGAACACATCTGGGTTCCCTTATATTTAGGCTCTATTACTTCTGGACTTGTATTTGGCGCACTCGCCTACCTCACCATCTTATTAGTATGGCGGATTCATGTAATAAAGCGCTGGAAAGAACGAAAAAACCGCAGAATTTAGCTTATCACGCTAAAAAACAAATCAAAAAAAGCACTCAACTGAGTGCTTTTTTACGCCTAGATGACCGCTAAGCTACACGCTTAGTTATCAATGGCTACCAGATCACCTTGCGATAAACGGTACGCGGAGTCCATCCAACCAAGCATCTTCTCATCATGGGTAACGATTAAGAAGGCCATATTATGGGAAACTTTCAGCTCATTGATAAGCGCCTGGATATCCTGAGAGGTTGCCTCATCTAGATTTCCCGTTGGCTCATCCATCAACACGCAGGCTGGTTTATTTGCTAAAGCTCGCGCAATTGCCACCCGTTGTCGCTCGCCTCCTGATAACTGAGAAGGCTTGTGATTAAGACGCTCACCAAGACCCACTTGCACCAAAAGTTGCTCACCTAGCTTTTTCGCTTGCGACTTTGATACGCCGGCGATCCACATCGGCATCATCACGTTTTCTAACGCTGAAAATTCGGGCAATAAGTGATGAAATTGATACACAAAGCCCATCTCTTTATTACGCATTTTTGCGCGCTTAGCGTCTTTAATGCTCGACCAAGATACCCCAGCCAAAGTGACTGTGCCACTGCTGGCTAGATCTAATCCTGCGAGCAAATTCAACAAGGTCGTCTTACCTGAGCCTGATGCCCCAACGATGGCGCACGCCTCACCTTTGTGAAGGCTAAAATCGATAGAACGAAACACATCAATGGTTTGTTTGCCATCTAAGTACTGCTTAGATAAGGCCTGACATTCTAATACCACATCCTTATTCATAACGAAGCGCCTCTGCCGGTTCTACTTTCGATGCACGCCACGCTGGGTAAATGGTAGCCGCAACCGTCATTATAAAGGCGCTGCTAACAATCATCTTCACATCTGACCATTCTAGCTCTGAAGGCAAATAATTAATAAAGTACACATCTGAACTTAAAAATTGAACACTCAGTACGTGCTGCAGCCAGCTGACAATACTGCTTACATTCAACGCCAGAGTGATACCCAACGCCAAACCAATCAAGGTCCCTAATAAACCAATAAACATACCCTGAACAATAAACACAGCCATGACCTGCCGTGACGTTAAGCCCATGGTGCGCAAGATCGCAATGTCATTGCGCTTATCCGTTACTACCATCACCAAGGTTGAAACAATATTAAAAGCCGCCACCGCGACAATCAGTAGAAGCAGCAAACCAATCATGGTCTTTTCCATTTTTATGGCATGAAAAAGATTGCCATGAGTACGGGTCCAATCACTGACTTTATTTAACCCAGGAATAGCACGCGCGATATCCCAGATTTCAGTTGGCGCAACGAATAAATCATCAAAGCTAATGCGTAAGGCTTCCACATCATCTTTATTGTATCTTTTTAATTTTGCAGCATCTTGTACATTGATATAAGCAAGACTACTGTCTAATTCTGCCCCTACCTCAAACACGCCCACTAGGGTGAAACGTTTTAACACAGGACTAACGCCAACAATGGAAACACTGGCTTGAGGCAAAATTGCGGTCACCTTATCCCCTATTTTCACTGCCAACATTTTGGCCAGTTGAGAGCCTAACACTATGCCAAATGGCGTTTGGTTCAAGGCATCCAATGAGCCTGACACCATATGATCATCAATGATGGAAACTTTTTTCTCCATCTCTGGATTAATGCCATTTAGCAGTGCACCGTGTACACTGGCGCCAGACTGGAACATCACCTGCGCTTGAGTATGAGGCGCAACCCCAACCACATGAGGCATTTTTTCAATACTTTGCATGTCTTTCCGCCAGTCCTTTAATACAGGATCACCCCATAAAGTGGCGTGCGGAACCATACCTAAAATACGCTGCTGCAACTCTCGGTCAAAACCATTCATAACGGATAACACGGTTATTAGAACAGCCACACCGAGAGCCAAACCGGCTATGGAAGAGAAACTAATGAAGGAAATAAAATGGTTTGAGCGCTTAGCTCTGGCGTAACGCAAACCGATACGGATAGGAAGAAAATTAATCAAAAGTGAACCCTTATTCGCAAAAAATGAAGGGGCACAATAGAGCCCCTTCATTGACAATGGCGTCACCCAGTATTAAGCGTCGAAATCGATACCGATACGACGACCTACATCCTCGTAAGCCTCAATAACACCACCTAAACCCTGACGGAAGCGATCTTTGTCTAGTTTTTCGTTGGTTTCAGCGTCCCATAGACGGCAGCCATCAGGAGAGAATTCGTCGCCTAAAACGACTTCACCCTTAAACAAACCAAACTCAAGTTTGTAATCAACCAAAGTCATGCCACCTTCAGCAAACAGCGCTTTAAGCACATCGTTCACCTTATATGTAAGCTCTTTGGCTTTAGCAAGATCTTCTGCTTTAGCCCAACCAAATGATTCAACATGTGCTTCGTTGATCATAGGATCGCCTAATGCGTCGTTCTTAAGAAACAGTTCAAAAGTTGGTGGGTTAAGTACCAGACCCTCTTCGACACCTAGACGACGGCAAAGGCTGCCGGCGGCAACATTACGAACAACACATTCAATTGGCATCATATCCAAGCATTTAACAAGACACTCGGTATCGCTCAATAGCTTTTCAAAATGCGTCGGAATACCCGCTTCTTGTAGTTTGCTCATAATGAAGGCGTTGAACTTGTTGTTCACCATGCCTTTACGATCTAACTGTTCGACTTTTTTTCCATCAAATGCCGATGTGTCATCACGAAACACTAGAACCATTTTGTCAGGATCATCTGTCTTAAATACAGATTTTGCCTTACCTGCATATAGCTCTTGTCGTTTTTCCATTGGAGAATCTCCGGTTTTTGCTGTGAGGGTTAAACTTTATTTTACAAAACGCTGCGCTAAAAGAAACGAGGTTATTTTAGGTGTTGGCGAGGACGTCACATCAATCACCAAGAAATCACCTGCTTTTTGATGAATAATAGAATAGTGATATTCACTTTCATCCCACGCAGCGCTCTGTTCTGGCGTTGGGTTTGGGGCAACCGCGTCCATTTTGCCTGCTACTAAAGGCATCACCGTAAGGGTGTTTTCTTTACCAGCTACAGGGGCTAAGCTCGCCGCCTTCAATTGCTTTGACAATGCATTCTGCACGCTTTGCGTTGGGTCTAAATGAATCGCCAATACACCACGATGATCGATCCAAACATGAAACGGTGCTTTACCGCCTTGTTCAGACAAATACACTGTTTTCTTATTAAGTTGTCTCGCCATGTCACCCCACAAACGCAATGTGTCGGCATACATGTCGTTACGAGTGGTTGGACTCAACCAATCTGTCGTCGCTTCTCCACGGTCTTCTACTCGATATTGAACGCCAACCAGCGTTCCTTGTTCAGACTTGGTAAAAGAAAAGGAGAACACAATTTGCTCTGGGAACTCACGTGATACATGATTCCAAACCGAAGCCCACCACCCTTGTTTTACAAACTGAAAAGGCACACTAACGATCTGAGTATCTGTATCGCTGGCAATCGATTCCCCATCGCCATGCAAGGCCATCAGAAAATCTTTTACCATTTTCTTGGATTCAGTGAGAGTCGCTGGCACATCCAAGACCACTCGATTGGCTTCCATCCGGACATCAACTTTTGCCATCGGGTAAAAAACAAACGAAGCTCTGGGTACCGTAAATTTAGAATTTGGTGCCACATTAGCGATGTCATTTTCATGGGGAATCACTAAATCGTCACGAATTCGCAGCGAACCTTCTGGTGCTTGCAATACCACGCTGTTTACTTTGTCATGACGATAGTCATCCGAGTTATCCTTGAGCACAGTGCTACAACCAGACAACACAGAAAATAATGCACCGATACCCACTAACTTGATCGTTGTTTTATTCATAAAGAAAGGATTCCTGCTTGCACCATTGCTTGTTTCACTGCTTCATGATGCGCTTCTGATAACACGGTCAATGGTAGACGTATGCTGTTCTCACATAAGCCAAGCTGAGCACATGCCCATTTAACTGGGATAGGATTAGATTCAACAAACAAATTCATATGCAGCGGGGCAATACTTTGATCTGTTGCATAAGCGGCTTCTGCATCGCCAGCTAAGGCAAATTCTGCTGCTTGTGAAACCGCTTTAGGCGCTACGTTTGCCGTCACTGAAATGTTTCCCTTAGCACCTAATAACATAAGCGCCACTGCTGTTGGGTCATCACCTGAATAAACGGCAAAACCTTCTGGCAAGGATTGTATCAGCGCTTCACCACGCTCTATATTGCCAGTAGCATCTTTGATACCCACAATATTATTCACCGATGCCAAACGCACTACCGTTTCATTTTGCATATCACAGGCAGTACGGCCGGGGACATTATAAAGAATTTGTGGGATATCTACCGCTTCAGCGATCGCTTTGAAATGCTGGTATAAGCCTTCTTGCGTCGGCTTGTTGTAATAAGGTGTGACCAATAAACAAGCATCTGCCCCTGCGTCTTTTGCCGCCTGAGTAAGGTCGATTGCTTCATGGGTAGCATTCGCCCCAGTTCCTGCAATAACCGGCACTCGACCATTCACAGTTTTAATAACCTGGCGGATGACATTGGAGTGTTCTTCAGGCGTTAATGTAGAAGACTCACCGGTTGTACCCACCGCAACAATACCGTGGGTCCCTTGTGAAATGTGAAACTCTACAAGATCATCTAACTTCTTTGAGTCCACCGCTCCATTCGTTGTCATAGGGGTAATGAGAGCGACTAAACTACCTGTGATCATTTCGAGCCTCCAATAAAATAATAAGCGAGCATATAGTACCGTTCGGACTCCCGTTTAACAATATTGCAGAGCTGTAAAGCGCGAGTAAATTACAAGGAAGCCTTGTTTCCAGAGGATTTTTTTCAAATGTCTTGGTAAGCTTATAATATTGAAGCTTTTTTATGACCAAACATTGCAATATCGGAGAGTAAATCATGGCACCTAGAATTGGCCAAAGTGCACCGGACTTTTTAGCTAAGGATCAACACGGAGAAAACATTACGCTGAGTCAATTCCGCGGCAAAAAAGTCATTTTGTACTTTTACCCGAAAGACTCTACTCCTGGCTGTACAGCACAGGCTTGCAATTTAAGAGACAACTATGAAACCTTGCTTGAAAAAGGCTACGTAGTGCTTGGCATTAGTACTGACTCAGAAAAACGTCATCAAAACTTTATTGCCAAAAACGAGCTACCCTTTTCACTTATTTCTGATCCTGAGCATTTGGTTCACGACCTTTATGACACCTGGCAATTAAAGAAATTCATGGGCAAAGAATACATGGGCACCGTCAGAACGACCTTTGTCATTGACGAAGAAGGCACCATTAGTGACATCATTGAAAAAGTAAAAACCAAAGACCACACAGCGCAAATCATCGCTTAAACAGCGCTCTTTTCGAAGCATAAAAAACCCCGCCCTCATCAAGCGAAATGAGGGCGGGGTTTTATCATTCCAGAAACTTAAGCGAGCAATAAAATCCTACTGACGCGTCAGTCGATCATTGCCAAGCACTAACGGTGCGGAACTACGGTAAGGATTGATATCCAACCCTCCACGACGCACATAACGCGCATAAACCGTGAGACTTTCCGGCTTGCAGTAACGCATAATATCAATATAAATACGCTCAACACATTGCTCATGAAAATCCGTATGCTCACGAAATGAAATAACGTATTTCAGCAACTGTTGATGATTTATCTTAGCACCTTTGTAATCAATAAATACCGACCCCCAATCAGGCTGATTAGTCACTGGGCAATTGGATTTCAACAAATGACTGACCAAGCGCTCTTCAACCACACCTTGCGACGCATCGACCGTCAATAACTCTGCATTAGGTTGATACTCATCAATCTCAACATCCAATTCATCTATGCAATAATCTGGTGTCAATACCACAAGCGCCGCCATTGAATCCACATCGCGCAACATCACTGTAACGGGTGCACCTGCTGCATTAGACAAGTCGGTTTCTAACAACTGCTGCACATCGGCGAAAGACTCATAACGCATTTGATTTAACGAATTCAAATACAGCTTAAAGGATTTAGACTCGATTATGTTAGGTGAATCACAAGGCAGACGAAACTCTGCTAATGCAACAATGGGTTTACCTTTCAAGTTTAACCAAGAAACCTCGTAGGCATTCCAGATGTCCTCACCGAAAAAAGGCAAGCGCTCAGCCTCGATATCCATCTCAGCCCATTTATCAACTCTAGCAATAGGATAGAGCAAGCCAGCATCGTATTCTGACACATACTCTGTTTGCTGACCCAAGGGTAAAAAGCCCATAGTTAACTCCTCAGTTACGAATACCTCTGCCCTTATTCAGCAAATGCAGGCCAAACGAGAACAGAACAACGATAAACACACACACAATAACCAGAGCCCAATAAACATTGATATCCGATACACCAAGAATGCCAAAACGGAAAGCATTCACCATATACAAAACAGGGTTTAATAAGGATAACTGTTGCCAGAATTCCGGTAGCAAATGAATAGAATAAAACACCCCACCTAGGTACGTTAAGGGCGTCAAAATAAAGGTTGGTACGATGGACACATCATCAAAGCTACGCGCATAAATAGCATTCACAAAGCCCCCTAGCGAAAACATAATGGCCGTCAGCAACACAACCAACACGGTTAGGAATACATTATGTAAGGTCAAATGGGTAAAAAACAGCGACAAAAGCGTCACAATCAAGCCCACGAACAAACCACGCGCCACACCACCTAATACATAACCAAGTAAAATCACCCAATTCGGCGTCGGTGAAACTAACAGCTCTTGAATGCTGTGCTGAAACTTAGCCGAGAAGAATGAAGAAGACACATTCGAATAGGAGTTGGTGATCACCGACATCATGATCAGGCCTGGCACGATATATTGCATATAGCTAAAGCCATCCATCTCACCAATGCGGCCACCGATGAAGTGACCAAAAATGGCAAAATACAACGACATTGTAATCGCAGGCGGCAGCAAGGTTTGCGGCCAAATACGCATAAAGCGGCGAATTTCACGGCGCAATATCGTATAAAAAGCGATAAATAGTTCAGAATTTTTCATTCAGCTTAGCCTTTAATTAGTTTGACGAAGAGTTCTTCAAGTCGGTTGGATTTATTGCGCATGCTCAAGACATTAATACCGACAGCATCGAGGGCACTAAAAACACGGTTTAGGGATTGCCCCTTGATGACCTCTACCTCAATCGTAGAAGCGTCATTTAACCTATCAATCCGATAACCTTCTACCGCCCAATCTGGTGCAACACTGTTATCCAAATCAAGAATAAAGGTTTCCTGATTAAGCGTTTTCAATAGCGCTTTTACACTGGTGTTTTCGACTATTTCACCACTGTTTATGATCGCAATATTTCGACAAAGCTGCTCAGCTTCTTCCAAATAGTGGGTGGTCAGAATGATAGTGGTACCTTGTTCATTTAGCCCTTTAATGAACTCCCACATGGAGCGGCGAAGCTCAATATCAACCCCAGCGGTCGGCTCATCTAAGATCAACACCTCAGGCTCATGAATCAAAGCACGAGCAATCATCAAGCGACGCTTCATACCACCAGATAACATTCTTGACTGAGCGTCTTTTTTATCCCAAAGCCCAAGCTGCTTCAGGTACTTTTCTGCTCTTTGCTCAGCAACTTCTTTGCTAATTCCGTAAAAACCAGCCTGAGTCACAACAACATTAAAGACAGACTCAAAAACATTGAAATTAAACTCTTGCGGCACGACACCTAGATATTTCTTAGCTTTTGCAAAATCTTCGTCTATGTCGGCACCAAAAATGGACACTCGACCTGACGTTTTATTAACCAGAGAACATAAAATACCAATAGTGGTCGACTTGCCTGCCCCGTTTGGTCCAAGCAAAGCAAAGAAGTCGCCCTTTTCTACTTTTAAATCGACACCTTTAAGTGCCTCAAAGCCACCATCATAGCGTTTTTTTAGGTCACTTATTTCGATTGCATATGTCATAATTATGAGTCTCGTTAGGCTACCGCCAACTTAATCGTTATTTATTTGAATAGGTTTTTTTTGTGGAAACACGCAATCAATATATTTTCAATGCATGCACAGAATTACGTCAGCGCATCTCTGAGCACTCCCCATTCGATCAACAAGATCTCGCGGAAGAAGAAATCGACTTTTTAGAAAAGTGGGATCAACTGACCCTTAACATACAAGCCAACGACACTCAATATGTGTTTGATGCACAAGAACTTCTTGCCCGTTTTATCCGCTGTTACGCTAATTTAGTACCGCTTATTAAGCGAGAACTATTATGGTTTATAGGCGGTGAATGCTTACACTTCTTGGGCGACGAAGAATTAGCCCTGTACCAGCAACTGGAAGAACACCTCTATGAGTTAGACACTCAAGAAAAAGAATATGATATTGCTGAACAAATCAGCTTAATAAGAGGCGACTCAACCCAAATACACTGACCAACCAATCAGGGCAGATGACTCTGCCCTAAAACCACTAGGAGACCTTCTTAAACACCAAGGTTCCGTTTGTACCACCAAACCCAAATGAGTTATTTAGCACCACATCAATTTTTCGTTTTTGCGGCGTGGATGGAACATAGTTTAGGTCGCAGCCCTCACTCGGTTCTTCCAAATTAATGGTCGGTGGTGCCACTTGGTCACGAATCGCCAGCACAGAGAAAATAGACTCCACCGCTCCTGACGCACCCAGCAAATGACCAACCATGGATTTTGTTGAACTAATCGCCACATCCGATGCATCAGCTCCCATTAAAGACTTGACTGCATGACTTTCCGCCAAATCTCCGACTGAAGTCGAGGTACCATGAGCATTGATGTAATCAATTTCATGAGGTGCAATACGGGCATCTTTCAGGGCCGCAGACATGGCTGATAAAGCACCTTCACCGGTTGCTGGCGGCGCCGTCATGTGATGGGCATCATCACTCATACCAAAACCGGCTAACTCAGCATAAATAGTCGCGCCACGCGCCACTGCATGCTCATACTCTTCCAGCACAAGAATGCCAGAACCATCTCCCATAACGAAACCGTCACGGTCTTTATCCCACGGACGACTGGCCGTTTTAGGATCATCATTACGCGTCGATAATGCACGCGCTGCACCAAAACCACCAATACCAAGTGGAGTGATCGCCATTTCGGCACCGCCGGCTATCATGACATCAGCGTCACCATAGGCAATCATGCGACCGGCCATACCAATATTATGAGTACCTGTTGTACAAGCTGTTACGATAGAAATATTCGGCCCTTTAAAGCCAAACCGTATCGCCACATGACCAGAAATCATATTAATGATCGCGCCTGGTACAAAAAAAGGTGAAATGCGCTTAGGGCCAGATTCATTCAGTAAGTGTAGATTTTTCTCGATCATAGGCAAACCACCTATTCCCGAGCCAATTGCACACCCTACTCGTGTTAAATCCGCCGTTTGCTCATTGAGATTGGCATCTTCTAATGCCTGTACTGCCGCAGCAATACCATATTGAATGAAGAGATCCATCTTGCGGGCTTCTTTTACACTCATATATTGAGTGGCATCAAAGCCTTCAACCTGCGCCGCAAAACGAGTGGAAAATTGGCTAGCATCAAATGATGTGATATCAGACACACCACTCTTACCTTCCAATACGTTATCCCACGTATCTTTCACATTGTTGCCAAGGGGCGTCACCATTCCCATTCCTGTGACCACAACCCGACGACGAGACATAGGATTCCTCCAGAAAACCGCCCTTTAGACAGGGACTTAATAATAAGAAAAGCCGCTGTATAGAATACAAGCGGCTTTTCGGGAAACTCAATTCACCAAAGAATTACAAGTTAGCGTTGATGTAGTCGTTCGCTGCTTGTACTGTAGTGATTTTTTCAGCTTCTTCATCAGGAATTTCAGTATCAAATTCCTCTTCAAGAGCCATAACCAACTCAACAGTGTCAAGGGAATCTGCACCCAAGTCATCTACGAAAGATGCTGAAGATACAACCTCTTCCTCTTTAACACCAAGCTGTTCGCAAACGATTTTTTTAACGCGTTCTTCAATGCTACTCATTAGAAGTTCCTACTCTACTCGTTAATAGCTCATTTTGAGCGTATTGTAATGTTCGACTACCTAAAATAAAAGGCGTGATTCTCAACATGAACCGGAGACGTATTTTCGTTGAATTCTATATAAAATTCAACTCAAATTACGACATATACATGCCACCATTGACATGTAATGTTTCTCCAGTGATGTAACCTGCGCCATTTGACGCTAAAAATGCAACAGCTGCCGCAATTTCTTCTGGTTGACCAAGGCGTGAAGCAGGCACTTTTTCTACCAATTTCGCTTTGTGCTCATCAGGAAGCACCTTGGTCATGTCCGTTTCAATGAATCCCGGAGCAACACAATTTACCGTGATACCACGAGATCCAATCTCAGCCGCCAATGAGCGACTAAATCCTTCCAACCCTGCTTTGGCTGCGGAATAGTTAGTTTGACCACCATTCCCCATAGAACCCACAACAGAACTGATACTAATAACACGACCGAATTTTGCCTTGGTCATGCCACGTAAACAAGCCTTTGTAACACGAAATACTGAAGAAAGATTAGTGTTAATTACTTGATCCCACTCATCTTCTTTCATTCGCATCATTAGATTATCACGAGTAATGCCGGCATTGTTAACCAAAATCGTTGGCGCACCATACTCAGCATTGATTTCTTTGATTACGGCATCAACGGATTCTGAAGAGGACACATCCAAAACCCAGCCTTTACCATTTTCACCCAAATACTCGCTAATACTTTGCGCACCAGACTCACTTGTCGCGGTTCCGATTACCGTTGCACCTTGCTCAACAAGAGCAGAAGCAATCGCTTTACCGATACCGCGAGTTGCGCCAGTCACTAGGGCAATTTTGCCTTCCAGACTCATTATTGTCTCCAATTTTCAACCTAAACGTATACCATTTTAAATTAAGCAGATACTGCCGCTTCAAAGCCACTTACATCCCCTAGAGAAGACGCAGAAAGCCCTTTAACGATACGCTTATTTAAACCACTTAATACTTTACCAGGACCACACTCAAGCGTTGTTGTCACCCCTAAGCTAGACAACAACTCAATAGATTGCGTCCATAACACAGGCTCACTTAACTGAGAAACCAAGTTGGTTTTAATTGTTTGTGCATCAGACACAGCCTGTGCAGTTACATTTTGCACGAGAGTACAAGTCGGCGCATTGAATTCAATAGAAGCCAATTTCGCAGCCAATTTTTCACCTGCGGGAATCATCAATTCACAATGAGATGGTACGCTCACAGGCAGCGGCAAGGCTCTTTTCGCACCCGCCTCTTTTGCATTTGCCATGGCCGCCTCAACAGCCGCCACATGACCTGCAATAACCACTTGACCTGGAGAGTTGAAATTAACCGCACTAACAATGCCGTCTGCCGCTTCACACGCCGCAATCACCTTATCATCATCCAAGCCGATAATCGCGGCCATTGCGCCTTCACCAGCTGGTACTGCTTGCATCATGTACTCACCACGCAGTTTAACCAACTCAACCGCATCTGCAAAAGCAATCACACCCGAACAAACTAATGCCGAGTATTCACCAAGACTGTGACCCGCCACATAAGCTGGCTTTTGACCACCTTGCTGCTCCCACAAACGCCACAAAGCCACGCTCGCTGTTAGCAAGGCTGGCTGAGTTTTATCTGTTTGACCTAATTGCTCAGCGTCATTTTGCACTAACGCCCACAAATCATAACCAAGAACGTCAGAAGCTTGTGCAAAAGTTTGCTCAATAATGTCATGCTTCTCAGCCAAATCAGCTAGCATGCCCAGCTGTTGAGAGCCCTGCCCTGGAAAAACAAAAGCCAATTCATTATTCATTTCTATTCCTCGTTATCTAGGCGCTTACGAACGGCTGTCGCCAAATCCACTCGCGCTATATCAATTCCATATTCAATCGCGCCAATCATCGCTTGTAAATCTGATCGACCGTGACCTTTTACCAAATTCCCATTCACCCCCACAAGGCAAGCCCCATGTTGATGCTTTGTTTGGTAAAAAGTCTCAAAAAGCGATCCGTCTCCGCCCTGCTCTTTTAACTGCCCTAACAAAAATGATAACAAGCCTTCAGACGCCTTGAGCACCGCATTGCCCACCATACCATCGCAGACAATAACATTCTTTTCACCATGAAACAGTTCTGTTCCTTCAGCGTAACCTAAATAGTCTGGCCATTTTTTTAACGAGAGGCGCGCATTCGTTTCACGAATCACTGAACTGCCTTTCGAACTTTCCACTCCAACATTCAACAAACCCACTTTGGGCAACTCGTCACTTAATGCCTCAACATAGGCAGCGCCAAGTTCAGCAAACCCCTCAAGCATCGATGGGGGACAATGCACATTGGCACCAAGATCCACCAAACAACGTAATGGATTGGAGTGCAGCTCTCGAATTAATGCTGGATATAATTTAGGCCGAATAACCCCTAAAATATGCCTGGCCAATGCCACCATAGCACCGGTATTGCCTAATGTAACAACAACATCAGCTTCTTTAACACTCAAACTATGAAGTGCTTTAAACAGCGTACTGCCATCGCGACGGAACAGCGAAAGAACGATCTCTTCATCCACTTCAATCACATCACGGCAAAGAACCAAAGATAAACGATCACAAAGAGGAGGAAGCTCGAAATTTGAGCTGGGGGAATGATAGAGAGCAATCTCTACATCATCATGCTGGGAAAGAACGTGGAGCGCTCCTTCAAATGCAATGCGGGGACCTAAGTCCCCGCCCATCGCGTCTAATGCTACCCTGATCATGGGTAAATTAGTTACTCACCTTTAGGGGTGATAACTTGACGACCACGGTAAAAGCCATCTGCAGAAACGTGGTGACGACGGTGAAGTTCACCAGTAGTCTGTTCTACAGAAAGCGTTGCGCTAGTCAATGCATCGTGTGAACGGCGTTGGCCGCGACGTGAACGAGTCACTTTACTTTTTTGTACTGCCATTTCTTGGAGCTCCTAACTTTTTACTTGGCCTTTAAATTAGCCAATATACTAAATGGATTCGGTTTTTTTTCGTCATCCGGTGCGTCATCGGTAGACGATGCATACTTTACAGCTGTTGG
The DNA here is from genome assembly GCF_003387375.1 of Marinomonas pollencensis. Taxonomy (GTDB): domain Bacteria; phylum Pseudomonadota; class Gammaproteobacteria; order Pseudomonadales; family Marinomonadaceae; genus Marinomonas; species Marinomonas pollencensis. Next base: position 337,544 of record NZ_QUNG01000002.1, read on the forward strand.
GTTGCAACCACTTTCTTCGTGATAAGCGACAATAGGCAAAGCAAGTATAATTTCTTGCTCGACCATATCTGCTAGGATTACGTCACCATCGGTCATGACAACAGGGTCATAATCACTCGGTATATTTTTCGCATGGTCTTCGTCATAAACGAAAGCCAAGGATAAATCGACCGACAACTCCTGAGGTACAGCTTCCATACAGCGTTGACAAACAACCTGTACCGTCGCCTTCAGAGAGCCAGTAGCAATGTAGCGCCTATCCTCATCAACTCTAAAGTCTAGATGAATAAAAGCATCACCCTCATCCGACGCCAAGATAGCACAAAGCTCCTTAAGCTGGTTAAGGGGCAAGTACCCTTCAATCGCTGACTCGTGGTTAGCGTATTTACGAGGGTCAAAATATTTAGGTAATGAGTCATTCAACATGGCGGCAAATAATATGGTCACTTGCCCTTCTTGTCAAAGTCTAACTGCACTCAATGGCTTTTTTTTCACTGTTTTTCACTTTCCGAGAGAAAAAAACGTAAAATAATGACTTTATCTCATGAATCAGCGAGTTATGTATGACTAAAAAATTGATTTTGGGCTCATCGTCTCCCTATCGCCGGAGCTTACTCGAACGGCTAAATCTTACATTCGAATGCCATTCACCCGACATTGACGAAACACAACACAAGTACGAAACAGCAGCTCAACTGGTAAAAAGCTTATCCATTTCGAAAGCCCAAAAGGTCAAAGCCGATCGCCAAGCTCCAAATGAATTAATTATTGCTTCAGATCAGGTGGCGGTATTGGATCAAGAAATACTGGGAAAACCGCATACCAAAGAAAAAGCCATCGAACAACTTTCTCGCTTTAGCGAACGCAAGGTAACTTTTTTAACCGGCTTATGCGTACTCGACAGCAGCAATAATGAGTACCAATATGCATTAAGCGAATATCAGGTTTTTTTCCGTCAGCTCGCTCAGAGCGAAATTGAACGCTATATCTACCTAGAATCCCCACTAAACTGCGCAGGAAGTTTTAAGTGCGAGGGGCTTGGCGTCACATTATTCAGCAAAATGGAAGGAGACGACCCAAACAGCCTAATTGGCCTTCCCCTTATCAATCTGTGCAACATGCTACGCCAATATGGGGTAAACCCTCTGTTATAACAGCCAGCCCTCTATCAAGACACACAGACACAATAGAAAGGCGATTAGACTATCTCTAATAGCCTTTAGGAAAAGAGTGATAGCTCTCTTTAGGAGAAGCTAAATCATCCAAAGCTTTGGCCGTCACCTCATAACCGAAGTCAATCAGTTCGTCGGCTCGCCAAAACTCGTAAAAAGAGGTGAAATCCTTAGGAATGGAAATTAATAAATCGGGTGGATAGCCAGCTAGCTTGTATTGCGTGAGCGACTCTTGCATGGTTTCAAACATCATATTGATGGTTTGCAAGCGCCCCCAACTTTCTGGTCCGGCCTTACTTAAATTCCGCGCTTCTATTTCTTCGTCACTGCGATTCTTCGAAAACAGGCCTTTAAATCCAGACCACCATTCTGGCTCATTGTTTTTCGCCACCAGGGTTTCCGTGGTCAGCTCTTGTGCTGGCCCATTAAGATCCACCGCAATGATATAATCGGCACCAGCTGACACAGTCGGAATAATGGGTAATGGATTTAATACCCCACCATCAACATAAATACGATGACCAAGCTGCACAGGAGCAACCACAGAAGGAATAGCGGAAGATGCCCGCATGGCATTGATTAAGCTGCCTTTTTGAAACCAAAACTCTTTCTGATTAAGCAAATCCACAGCCACAGCAGTATAAGGAATAGTAAGCGACTCAATGTCAGGCGCATCACCCAACATCTCTTCAATCACCTGAAAAAATCGATCCCCCTTAATATAGGCACCATGTCGGAATGACATATCCAACATACGCAACACACGAACTTTATCCAGGGAGCGTGCCCACTCACTGTATTCATGAATTTTACCTGCTGCGAACACCCCTCCAATAATCGAGCCAATCGAGCAACCTGATAGCCCGACAATCTCATAACCATGATCTTCAATGGCCTGAATCACCCCAATATGGGCGTTACCACGGGCAGCACCACTGCCCAACACAAGCGACACTGTTTTTTTCATAAGCCATCCAATTAGGGAGTCACATAGACAAAGGAAACACGATGCTTACCAAGTAAATCACGTCCCATATCAGCCACATTGATAAAACGCACCTGCTGACTGAGCTGATCCCCCACCGCAGAGATTAAAGCATCAATATAACGATCACCTTGCGCTATAGCAGACTCGCCACCTCCCCTTTCGCTTGTGACAAAACCAACCACACGCTGCCCATTAGGCAAATCACGAAGGAAACGACGAATCCTAGGAAAGTCATTGACTGCCATTTGCGCCGCCACCTCAAACTCTGCATCTTGCGCAACCATCAAGGCGATACTGTCCAAGCGAATCATGATGTCGCCGGCACCGCGCCGATTGATGTAAATAACCTGATAATCATCATGACTGTCTTGCACCACCATCAATAACTGAGTGGAGTCAGCGCCATACAATAAATAATTATTGAAAAAGTTATTAGCCCACGCATTACTACTGCCGCAGCTGCGACTTTCGCATTGAAAAATAACTTTTTGCCCGTCCGCCAGCAAAGTACTTTTGTAATAGGCAAAAACCGATTCTAACGGTACATTTCGCTCTACTTTGTAGAGCGAACGGAACACAGACCCAGAAACTCGCAACACCGACTCAGGCTCCCAACCTCGCCCTGAACGCTGAATCTTACCTAGGGGAATCTCTAACGCCTGATTGTCTAGTGTTTCACTCTTCACCAGTTGAGCGCCTCGATAAGCTTCAACATGGGTAATATCTGCAAAGGCATAACTTACAAATAACGCAAAACAAGCCAATATCACCTGCTTAACTCTGATCATATATACCTTCCTTTTGTTATTAGAATAATCTTGCTAATTAAGATCAATAAACGCCTGGATTTCACCAGCAACCGCAGCCGCCGTTTCCGGCTCTAGATGAAAATGATGATTTCCCTTGACCCTCTTAAGTGTAAGCCAGGAAAATTGTTCGGCACGCTTTTCAACCAAAAAGTCCGCCTTTTCATAGACCCCTTGCTCTGCAATTAATGCCAAAACGGGACATTTAATCTGCGAAATAAAGGCATCAACACTGGCCTCATCCATACGAAATGGTGATGGCAAGGTCAGTTTCCCATCGTGTCGCCACGACCAAGTATCAACGTCTTGTCGCGCACCGCGCTCAACCAGCAGGGACGCAGCGTCATAGGACAAGGAGGTAAAGCCATTCATCCGGGCAAACACCATCTCTTCTTTTGATACATAACGCGAAAATCGCTCCGCTCGATATTTACTCATTTTACGAATTGATTTTTGCAAAGTAGACACGCGCTCTTCAGGCTCTCCTGTCAGCGGCCCCATATTATCCAATAGGATCAAACCTCGTACCTTTTCAGGTGCGACGGCTGCCACCATCATGGCAACTGCCCCGCCCATGCTATGCCCAATCAACCAACTACTTTGATTGGATTGATTGAGCACACTCACTGTATCTAATACATAATCCCAAAGATGATAAAAACAGCCATCCGGCCTATGGTCAGAGAAACCGTGACCAGCAAAATCCAGCGCACTATGATTAAAGTCTGACAAATGAAATGACAACGAACGAAAACTGGCCGCATTATCTAACCAGCCATGAAGTGACAGAACCTTTAGTGCAGAGGGGTTTTGCGACAACCATTGAATCCCTGCAATTTTGGTATGCGCCAAATTAAAAACAACATTTTGCCCCATACTTACATCCTTAAATATACACCTACCATCGCCTCGCCATGACAATCACTGTCACTGACGTATTTGCCAACGGTATTGGCAGCATGCCGTTGCAAACAACTCCCCCTCTAAGGCCGCCATGGCAGCCGTGGTCATGGCAAAGCTGGCTGGCAATGGTTCATCTGACAGCAACTCCACCAATTGATGAGCAAAGGGCTGGTGAGTGATAAGTAAAATAGAATGAGCTTTTTGATCGTTCAGCCATAGCGCCACGTCCAGCTCTTTACCACTGGGTGTGATCAAAGGACACGGCTGAGGAGTTAGTCCATCTTGAGCCAGCTCGGCCAAAAAATGGTGTGCGGTTTGTTGAGCTCGCACATAAGGACTCACATAAACCGCATCGAGCACTTCCCCTTTCTCTTTAAAAGCCCGCGCCGTTTGCACAACCTCAGCAACCCCTTCAGGGGTCAACTCACGTTGCGCATCCTGCTCATATCCATGGGCAAACGCATTACCATGTCGTAATACGTAGAGACGCTTATCATTGCTCATTCTTGTCACCTTTTGGCCAAGGCTGGAAAGGAAAAGGCTTTTCCTCCTGGTTAAAGGCGAGAAAATCGATAATTTGCAGCATGAACACACCCAAACTACGCAACCAGGCAGAAAGTGTCATTGGCTCTGAACGAGTAAACAACCTCACCACACTGACAACCACAACCAAAATACCAAAAACAGTGATAGCCACATTGAGCACACACCAGTAAAACAACATAAAAATCAAACGAAACCAAAAGCTCTGATTTGCGTAACCTGGTTTAGCCATGCTTATTCTCCTCATACGTTGCGAATTCAACGTCCCATTTTTGTTCGCCAGTCATCATAGATCCGATCAGCGTTTCCAGTTTTGCCTGCTCAAAAAGAAGCTTAGACAAGCCCTCTGCCAAAGGCATGTATAAATTGTGTTTCTTCGCCTCTTCCACCACCATACGCAAAGTATTCACACCCTCTGCGACTTCACCTATGTCTTCTACCGCCGCCTGTAAGTCTTTCCCCGAACCAATCGCAAAACCAACGCGGTAGTTACGACTTAACGGCGAACTGCAAGTTGCGATCAAATCCCCCATGCCGGCCAACCCTAAAAATGTCATTGGATTGGCACCAAAATGAACCGCGAAGCGACTCATTTCCGCTAGACTGCGCGTCATAATCATGGCCATGGTGTTTTCGCCCACTTGCAAAGCCTTGGCCAAACCACAGACAATGGCATAAATATTTTTTAGCGCCCCAGCCAGCTCAACACCAGTACTATCGGCATTTTCATAAACACGAAACGTAGGCGACTTTAATAGCTCAATAACTCGTGTTCTAAGTAACTCATCGTCGCTTGCAATGACCGACCCCGTCATTTGCCCTGCAGCAATTTCTTTTGCCAAATTCGGACCGCTGAGCACACCGATTTTTTGCGTCACACTGTTACGACGCAAAATATCACTCATAAGTTCAAAATGATTGGGATTAAAACCTTTGGTTGTGCTAATGAGCATTTTATCTGGCGTTAATAATGGCTCTATACGTTCAACCACTTGAGCAAACGATTTCGATGGTATTGAAACAAAAATAGTGTCACTTTCTTTTATTGCTTGCTCTAAATTGCTGGTCGCTAACAATTCTTGGTGTAATGGCGCATTCGGCAAATAACGACTATTTAGCCCAGTTAAATTAATCTCTTCAACTTGTTGCTCGTTACGCATCCACTGGCTGACCTGGTGTCCATTATTCGCCATAATATTTGCCAACGCAGTACCAAAACTACCACCACCCAACACACAGACTGATTGTTTTTTCATCATCCCTTTCTCTTCAAAAAAAATAGCACCTAATTAACATTAGGATGAACAACTTACCTCTAATGAACGCCCCCACTCTGGCGCTCGCTGTGCCAATCTATTTGATTCGTCGTGCTCCTCAAATGGCGCAATCAATACAGACAACAAACGACGGAACGGCAAAAAGTCACCCTGTTCTGCGGCCTCTATTGCCTCATGCGCAAGATAATTTCTTAATATAAATTTAGGGTTAACCTGCAACATCGCTGAACGCGTTTGAGACCAACTCTGGCCACTGTCTAATCTCGCCCGCTGGTAAGTAAAGAGCCAAGTTCTCATCCGCTCCCGGTCTATTACTTCATCTAAAATCAGATCAAACTCATCCGCAGACAAATAACTTAGCAAGCGAAAGAAGAGACTGTAATCCATTTTTTCAGAGGCCATGATAGCCAACAGGGAAGACAGTAAATCATTCGTCTCTGGGCCAGGCTGTAAACCCAATTTAGCAGCCATCAATGTTTCATAATGAGTCTGCAAGGCTATTTCATAGCGCTGCAAAATAGCCACCAGTTGATCGCGCTCAAGATGCTTTGAGAAACAACGCATCAAACAATTAAGATTCCATAAGCCTATGCCAGGTTGACGTGAAAAGGCATAGCGCCCTTCATAGTCGGAATGATTACACACCCAATCAGGCTGGTAATCTTCCATAAAACCATAAGGGCCGTAATCGATCGTTTCTCCCGTAAAGGAGAAATTATCCGTGTTCATCACACCGTGCTGAAACCCCAGCGCTTGCCACTTAGCAATCATTCTAGCGGTGCGCTCAACCACCTCTATTAACATGTTTTCCAAAGGTGTGTCTGTCGCCAAGCAATGAGGATAATAATACCTCAAACAATATTCTATCAACTGGTTGAGTTCAGCTTCTTTTCCCTGATAAAAGAAGTACTCAAAATGGCCGAATCGAATGTGGCCTTGTGCGGTACGCAACAACATAGCGCCTGGCTCAGGCTGCTCACGATAAACGGCCTCAGAACTTGTATAAAGCGCCAATGCGCGAGAGGTTGGAATCGACATCGCCTGCATAAATTCGCTGGCTAGGTACTCCCTGATACAAGAGCGCAATACCGCCCGCCCATCACCCCGACGGGAAAACGGGGTGGCCCCAGCGCCTTTCATATGCAAATCATGCAAACCGCCTTGAGCGTCACGCACCTCCCCTAACAAAACACCACGACCATCACCAAGCTGAGGGGAGAAACCGCCAAACTGATGACCGGCATAGACCATGCTTAATGAGTCAGCTAGCGCAACTTCGCCACTTAGGATACGTTTCGTTTGCGGGGATTTGATATCAATAGATAAAGAGTGAGCTAGCGTCTGGTTAAATTCAACCAAACGCTGCTTGAGGAGAGGCTGGATCGACGTTTTTGCATAAAACGCCTCTCCTAGCTCGGCAAAGTGATGTTCTAATTTCATAGGCACTCACTTAGATAGAAATTATTATACTGAGGTGTTAACCATGTACTCGCAACGGATACTTTCCCCGACAACCTTTTCGATTTCAGGAATTAGGAAGGCATCATCTTCACTAGCAAAACTTACAGATTTGCCCATTTCGCCGCCACGACCGGTACGTCCAATACGATGAACGTAATCTTCAGGGTCTTCTGGCAGAGCATAGTTAACCACAAGCTCAATATTATCAACATGAATCCCACGGCCAGCCACATCTGTTGCCACTAGGACTTGAATGACACCATCTTTAAAACCTTTTAGGGTTTTAACACGCTTATCTTGAGCCACTTCACCAGACAAAATGGCGCAATTGATGTTGGCCTTTCTCAATTTTTCATAAAGATCACGGGTCTCATCACGGCGATTAGCAAAAATAATGGTTCTTTGATTACCATTGTCTTCAATCAATTGCTTAAGAACCGGCCATTTCTGCTCCGCTTCTACCGTATAAATGACTTGATCAATATTTTTGTTGGTGGCTTCTTTAGGCACAACCGACACTTCTTTAGCGAAATAGGTCCACTGAGTGGCCAGGGCCTGAATGTCTTTAGGGAAAGTCGCACTAAAAAGCATGGTTTGACGCTTCTCTTTATGAGGCGTCATACGAATAATACTTTTCACATCAGGAATGAACCCCATAGAAAGCATGCGGTCCGCTTCATCTAGAACCAAACATTCCACTTGATTCAACAACACCTTTTTATGACGTGCGAAGTCCAATAATCGGCCAGGCGTCGCAACTAAGATGTCTACATTTTCAGTTTCTAACTGTCGCTTTTGTTTCTCGTAGCTCATGCCACCAACCAAAGCAACCACATTTAGATGGTTGTTTTCTGTTAGCTTGATCGCCTCATCAGCGATTTGCAAAGCCAACTCACGTGTCGGCGCGATAATCAAGCCACGCGCCAAATTGTTCGCGCGCTTTTCGCTCAGCGGGTAATCCAAAAAGTCGCTGATCATTGCGATCAAAAAAGCCGCAGTCTTACCCGTACCCGTTTGCGCCTGACCAATCAGATCATAACCCTGCAAGGTCATAGGTAAGGTTTCAGCTTGTATTTCACTGCAGTATTCAAAGCCCATTTCTTGAATGGATTTTAACACGCGATCAGGAAGGTTTAGGTCATGAAAACGGGTCTTACCCTCAACTTCCGGCACTTTAAAGTCATCAATTGACCAGACATTCCCAGTCTTACTAGGCTTGCTCTGAGGCGCGGACTTAGTGACACTTCCTGTCGTGTTTTTTTCGCTTCCAGGGGCTGAATTTTCAGCCTTAAAACGCTTGTTAGAACGACGTGGACGCTTGGCTTTTGGTTTTTGCTCTGATGCAGTTTCTGTATTTTGATTTTCCATATTGGAATCTATATGCTTCTTATGTTTTTTACGTTTATGTATCGTTGCGTGGAGTGTACCTAAATGACCGGCCTTTATCACCCCTTGCTTTTTCTAAGTTATTGTTGTCGGTAAGGTGGCAAGCTATTTATAAGCTGCTGCCCATAGCGCTTAGTGCGCAATCGCTTATCTAAAATATGTATTTCACCACTGTCCGCCTCACTGCGTAACAAGCGACCTGTAGCTTGCACTAAACGCAACGAGGCATCCGGAATAGTAATTTCCATAAATGGGTTGCCCCCTCGTTTTTGAATCCATTCCGCCAAGGTAGCTTCCACCGGATCATCAGGCACCGCAAAAGGAATTTTGGCAATGTACACACAGGTGAGATAATCACCCGGCAAATCCACCCCTTCGGCAAAACTGGCTAGGCCAAACAACAAACTCCCCTTACCATCATCAATGCGGGCCCGATGCGAATCCAAAATAACACGCTTCGATTGCTCACCCTGCATCAGCAGAACCTCTTGCAGCGCAGGTTTTAATGACTGAGCCACCTCTTCCATTTGACGACGCGAAGAAAACAACACCAGGCTGCCTTTTTCCACATTCACCTGTTTATCTAGGTACTGCACAATTTCTTTTGTATGCTGTTCCACTCGGTTAGGCTCATTTTCCATATCAGGAATCACCAACAAACCATGTTGCTGAAAGTCGAACGGACTTAATACGCGAAGATATTCGCTTTCTTGAGGCACCCCTGAACGCATATTAAAGCGATGAAATTGATTGAGTGCAGTCAGAGTAGCCGACGTCACCACAGCCCCAAAACACTTATCCCACAACTGTTGACGCAAAGTATGAGCCGCGAGTATTGGCGAACCACCAAGCTCGATGTCTTGCTCCATTCCCTGCCCTGTTAACACTAACCAGCGCGCATTGGGTGGGTACTTTTCATCATCAACGGCAGAATAAAGGCGCCACAATTCGACACTTTGCTCCAAGCGCCCCAAAATAACCCCAAGAATAGGCTGCCAAGTCTCAGCGGTTTCTGGGGTAACGCCCATACCTTCGTTTTGTTTGGTTTTTTTACATTCATCCTGAATGCTTTCAATATTATTAAACAGCTTTTGATAAGAGGTTTGCAAACTATAGGCCAATTGTCGCAATTCATCCGGAATCACGCCAAACTCAAACCTATGCTGGTTATTCTCTTGATCTAGGCCTAAACCTTGAATATAGGGCGCCAAGCCTTGTTGGGCATACTGCAGGAAATTCACAATACTCTGGATTTGCTGAGGAATTTTTAACAGCAGCTGCCCCGTCAAACTCACATCATCCGTCAACTCTTGTTTTAAGTTTACGAGGTTTTTTTCCAACTGACGCAGCCAGCTAATACTTTGTTGCAAACGCACTTCATGGCGAAAATGGCCAATTGCCTTATCTGGCAAATGATGCCCCTCATCAAACACATAAATAGTGTCTTTAGGCGGCGTTAAAATCGCCCCACCACCTAGCGACAAATCCGCTAAAACCAAATCATGGTTTGCAACAATCACATCAGCATCTTCAATTTCGCCACGGGCTTTAAAAAATGGGCAAGCCGAATAATTGGCACAATTACGATTCGTGCACTGCTGATGATCTGTGGTCAGGCGCCGCCAATCTTGATCACGAATAATGCCTTCCCAGTTATCTTTGTCACCATCCCACTCGCCTTTAGAGAGTGCCACATCCATCTCTTGGTAAAGCGGCGTATTCACATCATCAGACTGCAAATGCTGCTCAAACAAGCCAGCAAACATATCTTCAATGCCTTGCTCTTCGGTGCTTAAAAAACCCTCTAAGTTATTTAAGCAAAGGTAACGTCCACGCCCTTTGGCCAAGGTATATTTAAAGCTTAGCTCGGTATGCTCAAGAAGGTTTGGCAATTCTTTATGGAGAATTTGTTCTTGTAAGGCAACGGTGGCAGTGGAAATAACCAACTTTAAGCCACGCGCCTTAGCGATGGGAATCGCGGCAAGGCAATAAGATAAGGTTTTGCCCGTACCAGTACCTGCCTCAACAACAGCTACGTGTTTCTCACCTAAACGCTCGCCCTCACTGTCCCGCTGAATAGAACCCAAGGTACGAGCAATCGCACCGATCATTTGTCGCTGACCGACCCTTGGTTTATGGGACTTTGCTTCCAATGAGGCACGGTAAGCAAGATGAATTTGTTTTTTTAGTTCGTCTGAAAGCATTTAATTTATTGAGTATCTTGAATAATGCTGTATATAATAACAGTTACTGTATAAACAACCAGATGGCGCTATGATTAAATTAACCAACAGACAATCTGACGTACTAGAAACCATTCGCGAATTTATCAGCGAAACAGGCTTTCCTCCGACACGCGCAGAAATCGCCAGTCGCCTAGGATTTAAATCCCCCAACGCAGCTGAAGAACACCTAAAAGCACTCGCTAAAAAAGGCGCGATAGAAATGCTTTCCGGTGCCTCCCGAGGCATTCGCTTACTTGAAGAGCCTGCCCCCGTTGAAGTGATTGAATCCGGCTTACCTGTGATTGGTAAAGTGGCCGCTGGCTTTCCGATTCTCGCACAAGAAAATATCGCCTCTCACGTCGACGTGCCAGCTAGCATGTTTTCACCCAAAGCAGATTACTTACTCTCTGTTTCTGGTACCAGCATGAAAAACGTCGGCATTATGGAAGGCGATTTACTGGCGGTACATAAAACCACCACCATTCGCGATGGACAAATTGTCGTTGCTCGCATCGGCGAAGAGGTAACCGTAAAACGCTTCTTCCAGAAAGGCAGCGTGATACGACTGGCACCTGAGAATGAAGAATTTGACGACATCATTGTCGACTTAGAAAGCGAAGAGTTTGCCATAGAAGGCCTCTCTGTCGGCGTGATTCGCCAGACCATCTAATCTCATCAAGCCATAAAAAAGGCGAAGCAAGCACTTCGCCTTTTTTTAATGAAGAATTTTAGGCCTTAGATCCATATCATCCAATGCTTCTGCTTCCCCACCAAAAACTGGCTCTTCAGAATAAATGAAATCAATGCCCGCATGAAACATGCACTTTGCCAATTCAAAATAACGCTCTTTTAAATAACTTTTTGTATCATCAGAAATGGATAACGTGGCCAAAGCTTCAGTCACTTCACCATCATCACCAACAGGTCGCAAAACAATGTCGCCGTTATCCAGCTCAACAATTTCTAGATAGGCTTCTTTCATATTTAATACTCTAAGGATTCTTCTCTAAAACGCAACACCAACTCCGTAAGCTTTGATAAAAACAAATTCACCGATGCGCCGTCATCACCGCCACGACCAATTAAATTTGCATCACCAGCTTGGGCAAACGTCGATGACCGACATTCAAATTGCACCAAATAGGCCTGCTCAAGCTGATTCAACCAAGAACCAGATTGCAAAGACAGATCTTGCAACTCCACCAGCACAGGCACAACCACATCTTTCGCCTGTGCTTGCTCTAACAAATCACTTAACTGCACGCCAGAAGTGAGCTGGTAAGCCAGACTCACTTCTTGCAAAAGACCGTTCAGCGCACTACGCAAATGAAAGACAGCCGCACTCTCCAAGCCTGAATTAAGCCAAGACTCCGTTCCCTCTTGGCTTTGACGCAAAAAGCGACGTGCCGAATCTAACTTTTGGTTGGTGATACTCGCTGGGGTCGCTGCACTCATTTCTTTTTCTTCCCTTCTTCAATCACCCATTGCTTACCAACATAATACGCCTTCCAGCCTGTTGGCTTGCCTTCTTCTTCGGTCATTACATATTGCTCTTTGGTTTTACGGCTGTAACGAACAATCGTAGGACGCCCTTCTCCATCTACTACCGGCGCAGTCGCGAAAAAGTGATATTTCGGGTCAATCTGCTCCATATAAGGCAACAGCTCTTTCACCAATGGCGCTCGCGTTTCACGCTTGCGTGGGAACTGGCTGGCGGCCAAGAACAAGCCTGTCGCACCATCACGCAGTACATAATGGTCCTCAACTTTTAAACAAGCGAGGTCAGGCATCGGCACTGGATCCATTTTTGGCGGCGCAGCTTCGCCATTTTTCAGCAACTTACGAGTATTTTTACAAGTCTCGCTGGTACAACCAAAATACTTACCAAAGCGCCCTGTTTTAAGCTGCATTTCTGATCCGCACTTATCACACTCAAGCACCGGACCGTCATAGCCCTTAATTTTAAACGTTCCCTCTTCAACCTCATAACCTGGGCACGTTGGATTATTACCACAGACATGCAATTTACGATGTTCGTCCATTAGGTAACTGTCCATTGCTGATCCACAAATTTCACAGCGACGCTTGTTAATAAGCGCTTTAGACTCGGCTTCATCATCATCAACCGCCACCGCTTCTTCACCACGGGTTAGGTTGATGGTTGCTTTACAACGTTCTTTAGGAGGCAAAGCGTAACCAGAACAAGACATGAACACGCCAGTACTCGCCGTACGTATCTGCATTGGGCGCGAACAAGTAGGACACTCAATATCAGTTGGCGTTGGCTCATTCAGCAACATACCCTCTTCTGGGTCCTCAGCTTTTGCCAACATGGTGCTAAAACCGTTATAAAAAGCGTTGAGCGCCTCTATCCAGTTCTCACGACCTTCAGCCACCGCATCAAGCTGCTCTTCCATTTGAGCTGTGAAGCTGTAATTCATCAAAGAATGGAAGCTACCCACCAAGCGTTCAGTAACGATATCACCCATTTTTTCAGCATAGAAACGGCGATTTTCAACCCGCACGTAACCACGATCTTGAATCGTAGAAATAATAGATGCATAGGTAGATGGACGACCAATGCCGCGCTTTTCAAGCTCTTTCACCAAACTCGCCTCACTAAAACGTGCCGTCGGTTTAGTGAAATGCTGCTCTGGCAAGAGAGACTCTAACGACAAGGTTTCGCCTTTCGATACATCAGGCAAAATGTTGTCATCACCTTTCTTCACCACACCTTGCATTGCTCGGGTGTAACCATCAAAGCGTAAAATACGCCCTTTGGCTTTAAACTCGTATTCACCACTGGTCACTGTAACCGTAGTCGAGGTATATAAAGCTGGTGTCATTTGACACGCCATAAACTGCGCACGAATCAACTCATACAAACGGTGAGCATCTTTTTCCATGCTGAGCAAATCTTCCTGACGCACGGTCACGTCTGAAGGGCGAATTGCCTCATGGGCCTCTTGAGCCCCCTCTTTACTGCTATAACGAATTGGCTCTTCAGGCAAATAATCTTTACCAAACTTCTCAACGATATAACCACGCAAGGCATCAACAGCCTCGACACTTAAATTCGTCGAGTCGGTACGCATGTAAGTAATATAACCCGCTTCATACAAACGCTGAGCCAACATCATGGTCTTTTTCACACCATAACCAAGTCGGGTACTTGCCGCTTGCTGCAAGGTGGAGGTAATAAATGGCGCCGAAGGTTTACTGCTTGTGGGCTTATCTTCACGGTTGCTAACCAAATAGCTCGCTTGTGCTAAACGCGCCACATGCTCATCAGACTGCGCCTGGCTTTCTGGTCGATATTCTTTGCCCTGATACTTTACCGCGGCAAATTTTATTGTGTCTTGCGCTGGCGTCTTTAATTGTGCGTCCAGCTCCCAAAACTCATCTGGGACAAAGGCGCGAATTTCTTTTTCACGCTCTACGATCAAGCGCACTGCCACGGACTGAACCCGCCCTGCAGACAAACCGCGTGCGACTTTCGCCCATAACAAAGGCGACACCATAAAGCCCACTACGCGATCCAAAAAGCGACGCGCCTGTTGGGCATTAACGCGGTCCATATCCAATTCAGAAGGCGTTTCAAAAGCCGCTTGAATGGCTTTTTTAGTAATCTCGTTGAAAACAACTCGCTTATAGCGACTGTCATCACCACCGATGGCTTCACGCAGGTGCCAAGCTATAGCCTCCCCCTCTCTATCCAAATCGGTTGCGAGATAAATAGTGTCAGCGTTTTTGGCTAGGCGGCGTAGTTCGTCGACAACCTTTTCTTTGCCTGGCAACACTTCATAGTGCGCCTCCCAACCATTCTCAGGATCGACACCCATGCGCGAAATCAACTGTTGGCGAGATTTGCGACGCTTGTATACGACCTTTTCTTCCGGACTCATCTTACGCGTCAAGGCGGCTTGTTTCGCACGCTCCTGCGGTGTTGATTTTGCGGTTGTACCCGAAGGCAAGTCTCGAATGTGACCCACACTCGATTTAACAACATAATCGTTGCCTAGGTATTTATTGATGGTTTTCGCCTTAGCTGGCGATTCCACGATAACCAGTGATTTTCCCATTGAACTGTATAAGCCTTATTAAGTCCGTCTGCAAAATGTATGTACGTCTGCAAATCTACGTGAGTGTAGTTTAGCCTTTCGGGGCGCTGATATTAAGCAAACACCTTTTATATGACAAGTGATCACTGTATTGTTTCACATATTATCACTTGCTGAATCCAGTATTTCTTATTTAACATACTGAATTCATTGTATAAGGACAATCATGGCACTCCTACAAATTCTTACAATTGCTATTTTAATGATTATTGTGGTGCTTTCTGTCGTCATTGGTACTCGTGCGCACCAAAAAGAAAAAGAGCAAACTGAACGTCGCTTTCGACAACTCCAACTTTCTAACAGAGCAGACCGAGTTGAATATCATTTACAGAGCTTAAAAGATATAGACACAGACACCATCGCCAGCGATGTACTGTATGATTACTACATCGACACCCTGCGTGAATTGCTGCAGTATACTGACGACGTTGAGCGCACTGAGGTACGCATCGCCAAAGCGGAAGACGATCGCAACGCTGAACCCATTGAGTTCAACCCAAACCCCAGCCCACTTAGCTTTCAACAAAAGGCTAATTATAAAGAGCGGCTAACAAAAGCGGCCAAAATGCTGTTATTTTTACGGCGCCGAGGGCGCATTAGTAACGCCCATTACAAGGCATGTTACGACTATTTACGCTGGTTAAACCTATGGGTACAGCTTAATCGCCAAATCGTCCAAGCCAATAAAAACTTTGAAAGCGGTGATATCCGAGTGGCACAAACACTCTACGGCGTAATCCTCTCTCACCTCAAGTCTGACCCTATCGAAAGACCTGAAAAACAAGCATTGCTAGTCTTTGTCACTGACAAGATGAAGCAGATAATTGCCCCAAAAATAGAAGCCATTCAAGACACTGAAAACCAAGAAGAGGCACTCAGCGAACTAATACAAAACTTGCAAACGAAAGAGGACATTTCAGGCTTAATCAATGATAAGCCCGATCAATAATATCCTATTTAGATGAACATTTTGCTAAGGACGGCAGCAATCTACCCATCACCTCAACCTCTACTTCTGCCCCCCCCTCATGCCAATAGGCAATCACAGCATCCCGGGTAATCTCGATGGCCGTCACCGAATCATGCAAAATTGCCAAATCTTTTTGATCCTGCTCACTAAGCAACAAGGCCGCATTTGCCCACCAACCTGTGGTGATCACTTGATACTTCCATATCTCATGCTTGAGTAATAACGTCTTCTCGGTCATTTCCTGTACAGGCTTGGCACGATAAAAGCCATATCCACACGATTTATGCTTCTCCTTTGACTTATCCCACTTGTCTGGCAGCTCGATTGATGTAAGCTGAACGGTAAGACCATGCTTCCTGGCAAGCATTCTTAATGCCATTCGACGCCGTTCTTGTTTAGGTGGTACGATCCACAGAGCAGAACCCATTAGGGATAGTGTAATAAACACAACAATTAGCGCAGTCATTAAGCGTCTCTTTATTTTTTAAACTAAAATTGATTATAGCGTTGAATTTGGAGGTTTTTATGTTGTACAAAAGAGTATTACTAGCTGTCGATCTCACAGACGAAAGCATCAAGGTAGCCAACAAAGCGGCCACTTTATGTTCCTCATTAGGAGCCGAATTAATCATAGTGCACGTCATAGAATCACTAAACTACGCCTATGGCGGCGATGTTCCCATTGATATAACCGACATTCAAAAACAACTCCAAGACACCGCCAAAGAGCGCATGTCCATCTTGCAAGAACAACTCGACATCAATATCGCTGAAACCTGCGTCACCCAAGGCGGCATTGAAAGCGAAATTCACCGCATTGCAGAAGAGAAACAAGTCGACCTGATTACCGTCGGCAGCCATGGTCGTCATGGTTTAGCCCTACTGCTTGGCTCTACCGCCAATGGCGTACTGCACGGCGCACCATGTGATGTACTGGCTGTCAGAGTACAAAAAGAGCAATAAAAAAAAGGCGATACCTGCAACACAGGTATCGCCTGTATTTTCACTTACGCTAGCTTCGAGTCCAGGTTGTACCTTCTCGACTGTCTAGTAGCTCAATACCTTGCGCTGCCAACTCATCACGAATCTCATCACTGCGAGCAAAGTTTTTATCCTTACGGGCTTGAGTTCGCTCATCGATTAATGCCTGAATCACATCTTCCGTCAAGCCTTGCGATACCGTGCTGTTTTGCAAAAAGTACTCTGGATCTTGCTTAAGCAACCCCAACAAGTCTGCCAACACCAACAGCTCCGCCGCCAATTGCTCTGCTTGATTAGCGTCTTCTGCTTTGGCTTTATTCAGCTCTCGCACCAACTCAAACAACACAGACACAGCAACCGCCGTATTGAAGTCATCCTTCATCGCCGCCTCAAAGCGCTCAGTAAAGCGTGTTGGCTCATACCGATCAGCTGCAGCCTGACCACGTAATGCAGTATACAGGCGCTCTAAGGCCACCTTGGCTTCATTTAAACTTTGGTCAGAATAATCAATCGCGCTGCGATATTGACTCGACACCATCAAGTAACGCACTACCTCAGGGTTATATTTTTCAAGCACATCGCGCACGGTAAAGAAATTGCCCAAAGACTTGGACATTTTCTCATTATTAACGCGAACCGCACCACAGTGAACCCAGTAGTTAACATAGTCCTTGCCGGTAGCCGCTTCAGATTGAGCGATCTCATTTTCATGGTGAGGAAATTTCAAATCAGGACCGCCACCATGAATATCAAAGTGACTGCCCAGACAATTTGTCGACATCGCAGAACACTCAATATGCCATCCAGGACGACCTGCGCCCCAAGGCGATGCCCAAGAAACCTCGCCTTCTTTCGCCTGTTTCCAGAGAACAAAGTCAGCAGGATGTTCTTTTGCCGCTTCCACATCAATGCGCGCACCGGCCAACATATCCTCAAGCTTACGATTGTTCAGCTTGCCATAATCTTTAAAGGCTTCGGTGCGGTAATACACGTCGCCAGATGCGCCATGATAAGCAAAACCCTTATCAATTAGCACTTGAATCATATCAATAATTTCTTGCATGAACTCAGTGGCTTTGGGCTCGCGGTCTGGCATTTTATTGCCAAGTCGCAGCTCATCTTCACGTTGCGCAGCAATCATTCGCTCTGTTAATGCTTGAGTCGATTCATTATTTTCCTCTGCGCGTTTGATGATTTTGTCATCCACATCGGTAATATTGCGCACATAGTTCAACTCGTACCCTAAATGGCGAATAAAGCGAGAAATAACGTCGAAAGAGATCATCGCCCGAGCATGGCCAATATGACAGTAGTCGTACACCGTGTTACCACAGACATACATGCCCACTTTACCTTCTTCGATTGGCGTGAAAATTTCTTTCTTCCCCGTTAGGGTGTTGTAAATCTTCAACATCTTAATTATTTCCCTTTCGCTTCAATTTTGGCCCAAGAATCACGCAGCGTCACAGTGCGGTTAAACACCATGCCATCTTTCTCTAAATCTCGGCAGAAGTAGCCTTCGCGCTCAAACTGGAAGCCCTGACCCTTTTCCGACGCCAACAAGGATGGCTCCACTTTTGCGTTAGTCAGTACGGTCAATGATTCTTCATTGATAAAATCTAGGAAGGTTTTGTCTTCATAGTTTGCATCTGGGGCATCATTATTGAACAAACGATCGTATAGATTAACCGTCGCATCTACCGCATGTTGTGCACTCACCCAGTGAATAACACCTTTTGGCTTATAGCCTTCAGGGTTAACACCCAAAGTGTTTTCATCGTAACGGCACAGCAGTTCAACAACCTCACCTGCTTCGTTTTTAATCGCCTCATCACAAGTGATGACATAACCACCGCGAAGACGAACAGCACCCTCTAGAGTCAAACGCTTCCATTTACGTGGTGGCTCTTCAGCAAAGTCTGCCGCATCAATATAAAGCGTCTTACTAAAAGGCACTTTGCGCTGACCAGCGTCTTCATTTTTTGGATGATTATTGACCGTGAAAATTTCTTCTTTATCTTCTGGGTAGTTGGTCAATGTCACCTTAATTGGGTTAAGTACAGCCATAGCTCGATTGGCGTTTGCGTCCAAATCCTCGCGTATCGCATGCTCAAGCATACTGACGTCGACCACACCATCAGAACGGGTAACACCAATACGCTCACAGAAGTTGCGAATCGCTAAGGCGGTGTAACCGCGGCGACGCAAGCCCGAAATAGTCGGCATTCGTGGGTCATCCCAACCATCTACGTGTTTTTCATCTACCAACTGTTTTAATTTGCGCTTACTAGTCACCGTGTAGTTTAGGTTCAAACGCGCAAATTCGATTTGCTGCGGATGCACAGTACCCAGCGTATCCAACACCCAGTCATACAAAGGGCGATGATCTTGAAACTCTAGGGTACAAATTGAGTGTGTGATATTTTCAATCGCATCAGACAAACAATGGGTAAAGTCGTACATTGGGTAAACACACCACTGATCCCCCGTTTGGTGGTGATGCACATGACGCACGCGATAAATAATTGGGTCGCGCAGATTCATGTTCGGGCTTGCCATATCGATTTTCGCACGCAACACCACTTCACCGTCTTTGTACTTACCGTTTTTCATGTCGGTAAATAAGGCCAGGTTCTCGGCAACAGAACGATCACGGTAAGGGCTATTTTTCCCCGGCTCTTTCAAGGTGCCGCGGTATTCACGCATTTGCTCGCCATTTAGCTCACAAACATAGGCTTTGCCCATTTCAATCAACTGAACCGCGAAGTCGTAAAGCGCTTGAAAATAGTCTGAGGCAAATTTTGGCTCGTCTTTCCATTCAAAGCCTAACCATTCCACATCACGTTTAATGGACTCAATGTATTCAACACTTTCCTTTTCAGGATTGGTGTCGTCAAAACGGAGATTACATTGACCATTGTAGCGCTGCGCTATGCCGAAGTTTAGGCAAATAGATTTTGCATGACCAATGTGTAGGTAGCCATTCGGCTCAGGTGGGAAGCGCGTCATAACAACGCCATTGTGTTTACCTGATTCGTTATCTTTATCAATGATTTGGGTAATAAAATTACCTGGTTTTGACGTTTCTGACATGGTTGATGTAAGTCCCGATAAATTTTCTTATAACAGTATTGTTACTTTGACGGACAAGTATATCCGATTTCGCTTTCGTAGGGATATTAAGGCGTAAAAAAATCCTTTATGAAAAGGCATATTTCGCGATAAAAAACACCACCACACCCACCACTATGGTGAGCAACTGTTGCTGTTTCCACAAACCGACAACAAATGCCGCTACGCCCCCTAATAACCAAGGATTATCGTATGACACATTTAGCTGATGCTGCGATACAAAGATCATAGGTGTAATGATGGAGGTTAACACAGCGACAGGCACAAATTTTAACGCCCTATCTAAAAACCCTGGCATAACGACCTTGTGCGCTCGAGCAAACAACACAAATCGCACCCCAAAAGTCACCACAAACATACCGGCAATCACCCACAAAGAGTCCAACGCGCTCACAATTCAACCTCCACGTCTTTACTGGTGGTTGAACGGCTAGCTGAGTCCTTTGATGCCTTTGCCCTTTGCAACGCAAGATCCGCAAAATAGCCAACAGACACTGCAATAATGGCGGATACCAACAAACCGAGATTATTCGGCAAATCTACCAGCACAACAGACGCTAGCGCCGCACTCACCGCTGCCAGCCAGAAAGGTGCCGCTTTTAAATAAGGTGTAATAATGCTGATAAAAGTCGCTACCATGGCAAACTCCAGCCCCCATTCACTCATTCCAGGAATCAACTCACCCGACAAAACCCCAAGCAAGGTCGTGACATTCCACATAACATAAAATGCCAAAAAGGAGCCTATATAAGCCCGATGCCCAGTGACAGTATTAATCACACCATTACCATACAAGGGACGAACCGCCGCATAGGTTTCATCGATCAGGCCAAAACCCATCAAAATACGCAGCCTCATGGGCAGTTGTTTAACATATTTGACCAGATCAGCGGCATACAAAAGGTGCCTTAGATTGACAATAAAAGTGGTAGACACAATGACCCACAAAGGCGCATCAATGGAGATTAAACCAATCGCCACAAATTGTGCTGAGCCTGCAAACACCATAGATGACATAGCAATGGCAAACCATGGACTTAAGCCATAACTGGACGCCAATGATCCAAACAGTAAACCAAAAGGAATGCCGCCAACTATCATCGGAATGGACGCCACGACACCAAGACGCATTTCGTTAAACCGAGTCATAAACTTTTTTCCATGTATCTATCCGCTCTTGAATAACAAGAAGGTTTAGGGGCAGGCTTAGTAATAAAGCCATTTTTGACATACAAAGCATTGGCAGCCTGCAAATTTGAGGCTGTTTCAAGGGAAATACACGTCACCCCCTGCCTTTTTCCATACTCAACGACACAATCAATCAATTGTTGTGCAATGCCTTTACCCTGACAATGCTCCGCCACTGCCAACTTCAACATGCTAATGGAAGCACCGTCATCGTTAGGTAGGATTGCCACTGTGCCCAGTACTTTTTCATCTTTGCCATGCCGGCCAAGCGCGCAAAAAATATGCCCTCCACGTTGCAATATATGCTCCTCAGGGTCTGCCAATAGCGCTTTGTCATAGGCATTAATCTGCTCCGGGAAGAACCCCATTAACCAAGCCATATTCAAGTCATGAAAAGCCTGCCGATGATGACTCTGAAAATCCACAACCTCTACCTTACGCAACCTGTCCAGCACTTTTTGCGCAAGACCGCCGTCAAATAAATCCTGCTCGAGGCGCAACAGCGCCGCCATAAAATGCGAACTAGGCATTTGTGTCGCTTGCTCTAACACCACAGCCATCTCTTTTAGTACAGGCTGTACACACTTCATCGCTGCGCGCCCTGATTCTGATAACGCCAAACGGGTACGACGCTGGTCCTGTGGGTCCGCCACTTTAATCAGCAATGACTCTTGCAACATCTTACTGACCTGCTTACTGATGGCTGGATGGCTAACCTTTAAACTGTCAGCCAACTCCACCACTGACATCGCCCGAGTTACCTGAAGCAAGCTCAAAATAGGAAAATAGGTTGAAGAAATAGGCACATCGCACGCCTCATAAATGACCTGTACTTCTGCAAACAAAAAATCACTTAACCGTTTCAACCGACTACCCAAGGTTAAAACACCAAATTGCTCCATAATCCGCCCTAATATCCGTAACCAGTTACGGATATTGATGTTATTCACTTTCATTACGAAAATCAATGTCTTTAAAAGAGTGAGCAGACGTGCACATCTGGTATAATTCGCCAGTTAACTCTGCAAAACGCTAACCCGAGAGGAAATTGAAGATGTCAGAAAAAGCCGTAGTGGTGTATTCCGGAGGAATGGATTCATTTACCGTGTTAAATACCGCTATTCAAGAAGGCTTAGAGGTTTATGCCCTATCCTTTAACTACGGTCAAAAACACAGCAAGGAGCTGATTGTTGCAGCCGAAGTATGCAAAAACCTAAATATCCCCCATAAAGTTGTGGATATTACGGCAATAAACAGCCTTATGGCAGGATCGTCTCTGACCAGCGATAGCGATATCCCTGAAGGGCATTATGAAAATGAGAGCATGAAATCCACTGTGGTACCCAACCGCAACATGGTCTTGCTTTCGATGGCCATCGCTTATGCGGTATCACTAGAGTCAGGCAAGGTATATTACGGTGCCCATTCTGGCGACCACCATATTTATCCTGATTGTCGACCGGAATTTGTTGACGCAATGAACGCCGTTTCCAAGATTGCCAACTACCAGTCTGTTGAGATCGTCACTCCTTTCTTGCACGCCTCTAAAGGTGAAATACTGCAAGCCGGCTTAGCCATGAACCTGGATTATGCCAACAGTTGGACCTGCTACAATGGTCGCGAGAAATCCTGTGGCAAATGCGGCGCATGCAACGAAAGATTAGAAGCCTTCGCGGAGCTTGGAAAAACCGACCCATTGGCTTACGAAGCATAAGCGCTAATAAATACCCATATTCATTCAATTTAGTCTTTATTGGCTTCTGTTCCACAGATTCCCAATGGACAACTAAAGTGATCACCCTTACCTCGAACTGTTTTTCGAGATGTAATAGGCACAACACATGTATTCTATCAAAGAAGCTTTCTACTCCTTACAAGGGGAAGGCGCTCACGCAGGTCGACCTGCTTTATTCTGTCGTTTCACTGGCTGTAACCTTTGGTCAGGCCAAGAAAAAACACGCGCCACTTCTGACTGCCAATTCTGTGATACTGATTTTATCGGCACCGACGGACAACATGGCGGGAAATTTAAAACCGCACAAGCTTTACGCACACACATTGATGCTCTATGGCCTGCAGAACAAGGCCATAAGTATGTGGTATTTACCGGCGGTGAACCGGCGCTGCAACTCGATGATGAGTTGATTGCAGAAATGAAATCTCATGGCTACACCATCGCCATTGAAACCAACGGCACTTTAGCACTGCCCGAAGGCATTGATTGGATTTGTGTCAGCCCAAAAACAACTCACCCCCTGAAAGTCACCTCAGGCAATGAGCTGAAGTTGGTTTTTCCACAAGCACATTTACCACCAGCACGATTTGAATCCTTGTCATTTGACCATTTTTACTTGCAACCCATGGATCAAAGCCACTTATCAAAGGACCAAATACCGCTAACCAACACCCAACAAGCCACACTAAATTTTTGTTTATCACATCCACAGTGGCGTCTTAGCTTACAAACACATAAAATGCTCAACATCGATTAGGCGTCCGAACGCCATTTTTAGCCATTAATAACTTTAAGGAATATAAAATGATCATCCTACACACTAACTACGGTGACATTCACGTCGAACTTAACTACGAAAAAGCCCCTAAAACAGCAAAAAACTTTGAAGAATATGTTACTTCTGGCTTTTACGACGGCGTTATTTTTCACCGTGTCATCAATGGCTTCATGGTTCAAGGCGGTGGTTTTGAGCCAGGCATGACGCAAAAAGAAACACGCACACAAATTGAAAACGAAGCAGACAACGGCCTTAAAAACGAAATCGGCACATTGGCGATGGCTCGCACTATGGACCCTCACTCCGCTTCTGCACAATTCTTTATCAACGTGGCAGACAATGCTTTCTTAAACCACCGCAGCAAAACACCAGACGGCTGGGGCTACGCGGTATTTGGTAAAGTGACGGCAGGCATGGACGTTGTTAACAAAATCAAAGAAGTAAAAACAACAACTAAAGCAGGCCACCAAGATGTGCCAGCAGAAGACGTTGTTATTGAAAGCGCTGAACTGATCAAAAACGAAGACTAATGATTCGTTATTTTATTTCGGATTTGCATCTCAGCGACAAACGCCCGGACTTGATCCGGGCGTTTGTTCAAATGATGGATGAGCTGATTGCCAAGCACCCTAAGAATGACGCCGCTTTGTACATACTCGGCGACTTTTATGAAGCTTGGATTGGTGACGATGATCAACCCGCTTGGAATCTCCCTATCGAGGCGAGCCTAAAAAAACTCTCCGATTCCGGGATGGGGCTTTTTTTCCTCCATGGCAATCGCGACTTTTTAATTGGCGATGCCTGGTGTCAACGCGTTGGCGCGACGCTTCTTGACGAGCAAACCCTCATCACCACATCAGAGTTTTCCGTATTGCTGACCCATGGCGATGAATATTGCCAAGAAGACGTCGAGTATCAAACCTTCCGCCGTATGGTGCGAAACCCGCAATGGCAGCAACAAATTTTGTCAATGCCGCTTGAAAAGCGAATCGCCTTAGCCGCTCAATTACGTGACGACAGTAAAAGCATGTCGGCGCAAAAATCCCAAGGCATTATGGATGTAACGGAACGCTGCGTACAAGACTCTCTTGCAGATAATCACAGCCAAGTTGTGATTCATGGCCACACCCATAGACCGGCCTTTCATATTCATCAGCAATATGCCCGCTGCGTACTTGGGGACTGGGATAAACAAGTTTGGCTGGCTTATCTAGATGACCAAGAGCTGTATCAATCTGGCTGCGATACAGCCACTTTCTTAGCACAAGGCCTGTCAGGGTTAGCGCCTGCGCAGCGCCTGAAACTGCCGCTATAACAAGCACAAAAAAACCATTACATTTTCATGCAATGGTTTTTTATTGACCAAGATAATAGCGTTACTGCTCACCCGCTTATAAATGCAACAACTCCTTTACCCAACTGGTATCAGCACCGTGCCGAGAACGGTTAAACTCTAAGCGGCGCTCATGCAGCATAGCCACCGCCCGAAAAAAAGCGTTGTTTACCATTACTGGACTCAACTCAATACCATAATGACGCCACCAATATAGCTGAGCTTTACTGGTTAGCAATTGATATAGAACATCCAGTTCAGCGGATCCCTGATAAGCACTATCTAGATCGATCACATGTTCGTCTTTCGCTATTTGCAACGCCAGCCAATAAGTAACATCCGATAATTCATCGCTCACCTGCTTGCCCATGTCGACCCCCTCCGTTGTTGAGTTGATACTAATGATATTAGCAGCTAATCAAGAAGTTACCTCAAAAAAACGTTACTTAGCTGTTATCTTTCGTAAGCATTTGAATCAGCTTAAGGTTGGCGGCCCACTGTGCATGCGAAACTCAACATCGGGCTCGGTAATAAGCTTTTCTTCCAACTCGCGGAAAAATGCGACGCGCTCATCAATAGGCTCACCCGCATATTCTTCTGCTAACGCCAAATAATCTTCAAAATGACGCGCTTCTGACTTGAGTAGTGAGATATAAAACTTAGACAACTCTTCATCCAAATGCGGTGCCAACATAGCAAAACGCTCACAAGAACGCGCTTCAACAAAAGCACCGATAATCAATGTATCAACCAGGCGTGCCGGCTCATGAGTACGAATGTATTTTCGCAACCCATCGGCATATCGGGACGCAGTCAAATGCTCATAAGCCACGTCGCGCTTACGCATAATTTTATGGACTTGTTCAAAATGCAGCAGCTCTTCACGGGCCAAGCGAGACATTTTATGAAGCAAATTATCACGATCCACATAACGATACATCAGACTCATCGCTGTTGAGGCGGCTTTTTTCTCACAATGGGCATGATCATTTAGCAGCAAAGATTGATTCTCAATTGCCCAATTCACCCACGCCTCGGGAGACGGACAGGGAAGAAAATCAACAAGCTCTGGATACGCTGATAACATTACTCTACCTTTTTATCTTAAAAAACGAGATTATACTCTCTATTAAACACTTAGGCAGCAACGTCTTGATTTGGATATCAAATTCCTAATGAATGAATTCTACGACATTAATAAATTAAAAATCGGCCAACACGTGGGCGTTGAACTAGACCCTTACGTGCTGAACTACCCGGCGTCCCAACATAAAGCCGCTTGGGTAGCCGATCATGGCGGCCGCTCTTTCGTTGTGCGCTTCTACGAGCCTGAACGGGGCAAAGTAGAAGATTTCTTACAAGTATCACGCAAATACGCAGGCATTAAACACCAAGCAATTACGCCTAACTACCCTCCTTTTTATTCTAAATTATGGGTCTTTTCTTGCTCTGCCGTGTGCGGTGGTGAAAATCTTTACAGCTTTTTAGGCAAATACCCAGACGGCGCCCCTCTTAATGTGGTGGTTAGTTTATTCGACAATATTGCCAAAGCCTTGGATCAGATCCACGCCAAAGGTCTATTTCATGGCCATTTAGACTTGAGCGCCATTCATGTGGTTAACGGTTTAGGGATAATGACAGGACTAGGTGCACACCACTGGATGAACCGCATTTCAGAAAAAGAACTAGATCCCCGACTCTTTCCTCCTGAATACCAACGCAAAACACAAAAGAGAACGCCCGCTTCAGATCGCTTTAACTTTATGCGCATTTTGATGGCAGCTCTGTTAGGCGAATCCATATTAGATAAAGACTTACCCGGTAGCCTACCAAGCTCTCACCCCTACCTAAGTGATGCTGCCTGGAAAAAACTACAAAAATGGTGCAGAAAGCACGAGCGCTATCGGCCAAAATCCTTACATGAGGTGATGCGCATACTGCGCGCCAACCTTTACAAACCAGAACCGGTCAAAACACAACCACCAGCAACGCCACGTAAGGGCAATTCACGCCGAGCGATTTACCTTGCCGCTGGCTTAGTTATTGCTGGAGGAGCCGCGGCCGCTGTTGCTCTATGGCCCGAAGAGCAAGCTGCCGACAAGGTGGTCGTTACGCCGCAAAAAACACCAAAACAAATTGAGAAAGAGCAATTTGACGCCTTACCTCAAGTGCTAGAAGAAGCGTTAAAGTCCGGCGGCAATGCACCAAAAGTTGAAAAAATAGCGCCTGCAAAATTCCTCATGGGAGACCAACACAACCTAGGCGACGATAATGAAAAGCCAGTTCACGAAGTCGACATTCCCCATGGATTTTACATCAGCAAATACGAAGTCACTTTTGATCAGTACGATCGATTTGCCAATGCCACCGGACGCAATCTACCTGCTGACAATGGCTGGGGGAGAGGCAAACGCCCGGTAATCAATATCAATTGGTATGATGCCAAAGCTTATACGGCGTGGCTTTCAGAACAAACCAATCAAACTTATCGTTTACCCACTGAAATAGAGTGGGAATATTCGGCACGAGGCAATGCTAGCACGGCTTTTTGGTATGGTAACTCAGTGCAACCTGGCTACAGTGTTTGCGATAGTTGCGGCAGCCAATGGGATGGCGTTTCCAGCGCCCCCGTTGGCAGTCAAGCCAGCAACCCGCTAGGCTTATATGACATGCACGGAAACGTCGCCGAATGGGTGGAAGATTGTTATCACGACTCTTATCAAGATGCCCCAACAAAAAACCAAATATGGCTCTCTGACCAATGCGACAGTCGCGTCATTCGTGGCGGATCTTGGTTTGACATACCAAGAGTCGGCCGCAGCTCCACACGCTACCGTGCAGAACCCGATTTGAAAGCCAGTAACTGGGGATTTAGAGTAGTCAGGATTATCAAACTAAAAACCTAAAAAAACAGAAATAAAGGACGTGCGTGAGGTGATAAGCGGAGCAATTCTAAATCAGAATAATTCCGCTAAATGTCCCCTATTCTAAATTGTTATGGGGTGAATTAAGTCTTTCACGCATTTTTTATATAAAATAATTAAATAATAAAACCGTGATTATCGTTTGGCTTAGCAATATAGACAAATTTAGTGTATTGCTAAGCCTCCGTTTCAACACATCGAACACAGGTTTGATGTAGAAATTTAAGGGGAACTATTGTGTTAGAAGCATACCGTAAACATGTCGAGGAACGCGCAAAACAAAGCATCCCTCCTACACCACTTGACGCAGAACAAGTTGCTGCCTTGGTTGAACTTCTTAAAAACCCACCTGCTGGCGAAGAAGATTTTATTCTTGATCTTCTTAAAAACCGTATCCCAGCCGGCGTTGATGAAGCTGCTTATGTAAAAGCAGGCTTTCTTGCTGCCATCACAACTGGCGAAGCAAGCTCTCCACTTATCAGTAAAGAATTTGCAACCGAACTGCTTGGCACCATGCTTGGCGGCTACAACATTCAGCCATTGATCGCTTGCCTTGATATTGAAGAGCTGGCCCCAATCGCGGCAAAAGCCCTATCTCATACACTGCTTATTTTCGATGCCTTCCACGATGTTGAAGAGAAATCCAAAGCAGGTAACCCATTCGCGAAACAAATCATCCAATCTTGGGCCGATGGCGAATGGTTCACAGCGAAAAACAAATTGGCTGAAAAAATCTCCCTTACTGTCTTCAAAGTAACGGGTGAAACAAACACCGACGACCTTTCTCCTGCACCAGATGCTTGGTCTCGCCCAGATATTCCACTGCACGCCAATGCAATGCTTAAAATGGCACGTGATGGGATCACACCTGATGTGGATGGCGAAGTAGGCCCAATCAGCAAAATCATTGCACTAAAAGAAAAAGGCTTCCCACTCGCCTACGTTGGTGATGTTGTTGGTACTGGTTCAAGCCGTAAATCAGCGACTAACTCTGTACTATGGCACATGGGTGATGACATTCCGTTCATCCCTAACAAACGTGCTGGCGGTATCTGTATTGGTAATAAAATTGCCCCTATCTTCTTCAACACAATGGAAGACGCTGGTGCACTACCAATCGAAATGGACGTTGATAAAATGGAAATGGGCGATGTCATCGACATTTTCCCATACGAAGGCGTTGTTAAAAAACACGGCACAGATGAAGTCATCAGTACTTTCTCTCTAAAAACTCAAGTACTGCTAGACGAAGTACGTGCAGGCGGCCGTATTCCTTTGATCATCGGTCGTGGTTTGACAGCGAAAGCTCGTGAATCTCTAGGCCTTGGCGCAACAGACCTATTCACTGTACCAGGCGCTATTGCTGAATCCACTAAAGGCTTCACACTGGCTCAGAAAATGGTTGGTAAAGCATGTGGTCTTCCAGGCATTCGCCCGAACACATACTGCGAACCAAAAATGACAACCGTTGGCTCCCAAGATACTACGGGTCCAATGACACGTGACGAACTAAAAGACTTAGCTTGCCTAGGCTTTACTTCTGATCTAGTTATGCAGTCTTTCTGTCATACCGCTGCTTACCCTAAACCAGTTGACGTAACCACTCACCACACTCTTCCTGACTTTATCAAGAACCGTGGCGGTGTTTCATTGCGCCCAGGCGATGGTATCATCCACTCTTGGTTGAACCGCATGTTGCTTCCTGACACAGTAGGTACGGGCGGTGACTCCCATACTCGCTTCCCTCTAGGTATCTCTTTCCCAGCGGGTTCTGGTTTGGTTGCATTTGCAGCAGCAACTGGTGTTATGCCTCTTGATATGCCTGAGTCTGTTCTTGTTCGCTTTAAAGGTGAAATGCAACCAGGTATCACACTACGTGACCTTGTTCATGCTATCCCTTACCAAGCAATCCAAGAAGGCCACCTAACAGTTGAGAAAAAAGGCAAGAAAAACGTCTTCTCTGGTCGTATCCTAGAAATCGAAGGTCTTGAGCACTTAACAGCTGAGCAAGCGTTCGAATTATCCGATGCTTCTGCAGAACGTTCAGCTGCTGGTTGTACCATCAACCTGTCTGAAGAGTCTGTTGCTGAATACCTTAAATCCAACATTGTTATGCTACGCTGGATGATTTCTGAAGGTTACGGTGACCCTCGTACACTTGAACGTCGTGCGAACGCAATGGAAGAATGGTTAGCAAACCCTAGCCTAATGCGTGCAGATGCAGACGCTGAATACCACACCATCATTGAGATCGACCTTGAAACCATCAAAGAGCCTATTCTTTGTGCGCCAAACGATCCAGATGATGCACGTCTACTTTCTGATGTTCAAGGCGAGCACATCGATGAAGTATTCATCGGTTCTTGTATGACTAACATCGGTCACTTCCGTGCTGCAGGTAAATTGCTAGATGCTGCTGGTAAAGTGGTTCCTACTCGCCTATGGGTAGCACCACCAACTAAGATGGACGCTGAGCAACTTACAGCTGAAGGCTATTACAGCATCTTCGGTAAAGCCGGCGCTCGTATGGAAATGCCTGGTTGTTCTCTATGTATGGGTAACCAAGCACGCGTTGCAGAAAAAGCAACAGTGGTTTCCACCTCAACGCGTAACTTCCCGAACCGTCTAGGTAATGGCGCTGATGTTTTCTTAGCATCTGCTGAGCTTGCCGCTGTTGCAGCCCTTCTTGGTAAGCTGCCAACGCCTGCTGAATACCGTGAGTACGCTGACAAGATCAACAGCATGTCTTCTGAAGTTTACAAATACCTAAACTTCGACAAGATGGGCGAGTACGTTAAGAAAGCCAACACGGTTATTGCTACTGACGCTACCGCATAATCCTTTGTGATCAGCGCTAGCCTCTGGCACTAAGCCATAGCAAAAAGGGCCCTATTTATTAGGGCCCTTTTTTTGTACAAACGCCCCCTTTAAGGGTGAGGGGCAGCTTGCACTACAGATACAAAAAAGCCCCGCTATAGCGAGGCTCCTCTCTGTTATTAGTTTTTTACTGGGCTGAACTATAGAACTTCGCGCTCTACCAGCTCATTGAATTCGGCTTGCTCTTCTCGCTCCACACTGCTCTCTAGGTCTTGAGCATTTATCTGATGCTGACGGCCGGTGTGTTTGGTTTTATATTTGACGAGTTGCTTTTCCAATTTACCCACCAACAAATCCACTGCTGGCTTAAGTTGTTTATCCGTTCTAACAGTAGCAAATAAATCATGACCAGGAATGTGCACACTGGCCTCTACAATTAGCTCATGAATATCATGTTTCTCTGTATTTAAAATCACCTTAATACTGGTGATTTGATCGTTAATTCGAGTTAAACGATCCATTCTTTCTTTAACTAGCTCTTGTACTTCTTCACCAGACTGAACGTGATGACCACTAATATTCAATGTATACATAGAGAATTTCCTTTCGTTTTTGGAAAATTATTTTAAACGTATTTTTAATCTCTCCCCTCTTCTGTACATACCTATAACCTATGGACTAATGGATCTAATTTCAATCCTAAAAATGTAAATACTTTCATATCTTTGATGAAAACGGCTTAAATTACAAAAAAACACCAATATTTGTTTAAAAAACAAACAACTATAAGCATCTAAACAAATAAAATTAGGACCTGATTAGGCAAAAAAGCAGACAATCATTAGCTTACTGTAGACCAGATAAAACAGAAGCACCGACTCTTTTTCTTTTGAGCCGTTCGACAAGAGCAGAAAAACATGGTTTAGCCATAGATGCATAATTATCCATCTAGGTTTCGACATAGCACTCCAGCGCAATCATAAAGCACCACAGCACATCAATAATCACAAAGCAAAGTGCCTGACAGAAGCCACCCAGCCCTCTTAGTTTGGATTTTCTGATTTGCCATGCTCAGCGCCAGCTCACAAAAAAGAATCCCCTCTTAAGCCTTGAGGCTGCATTTTAGTCAAAAAAAACGCCACCCAAGGACAGCGTTTTCCAACCAATGCATTAACAAGTACTAATTAAACCTCTAGAAGACACCAAAGCACACTAATAATCACAGCGCAAAGTGCCTGACAGAAGCCATCCAGCCCTCTTAGTTTGGATTTTCCGATTTGCCATGCTCAGCGCCAGCTCACAAAAAAGAACCCCCTCTTAAGCCTTGAGGCTGCATTTTAGTCAAAAAAAACGCTACCCAAGGGCAGCGTTTTAGCAGTGATTACTTAACTAGAAGCCATTAAGCCTCTAGAAGAATTCGCAGCATACGACGTAGAGGCTCAGCAGCCCCCCATAGAAGCTGGTCACCAACAGAGAAAGCACTGATGTATTCAGGCCCCATGTTAAGCTTACGAATACGCCCTACAGGAATATTCAAAGTACCAGTCGCTGCCGTCGGCGTTAACCCCGCCATAGTCGCTTCTTTATCATTAGCGACAACATTCACCCAGTCATTATGCTGAGCCAGCATGCCTTCAATATCCGCCACTGGGATATCTTGGTTAAGCTTGATGGTAAACGCTTGACTATGACAACGCATCGCACCCACTCGGACACACAAGCCATCCACAGGAATAATAGAGCCTGTATTACCAAGAATCTTGTTTGTTTCAGCTTGCGCCTTCCACTCTTCACGACTCTGGCCGTTTTCAAGCTGAGAATCAATGTAAGGAATCAATGAACCCGCTAGCGGCACACCAAACTGATCGACTGGCATAGTGTTAGAACGCATTTGTTCTGCCACTTTGCGATCGATGTCCAAGATAGCGCTGGCAGGGTCTGCTAATTCGGCCGCAACCGAACCTTGTAGCATGCCCATCTGATTGATCAATTCGCGCATATGGCGAGCACCGCCACCAGACGCGGCTTGATAGGTCATCGACGTCATCCACTCGATATGGCCTTTTTCGAACAAGCCACCCAAAGCCAATAACATTAAGCTGACCGTACAGTTACCACCAACAAAGGTTTTTACGCCATCTTTCAAACCTTGCTTGATGACGTTTTGGTTTACTGGATCCAAGACAATGATGGCATCTTTGTCCATGCGCAAAGAAGACGCCGCATCAATCCAATAGCCTTTCCAACCCGCATCACGCAACTGAGGGTAAATAGCCTTGGTATAATCCCCACCTTGGCAGGTAATAATAATGTCCATTTTCTTCAAAGCTTCAATATCATTCGCATCTTGAAGTAATGGAATATCTTTACCAATTTCAGGCCCTTTTTGCCCCGTCTGAGAGGTGGTAAAAAAGATCGGATCAATGTGATCGAAGTCTTTTTCTTCTCGCATACGTTGCATCAGCACGGAACCAACCATTCCGCGCCAGCCGACTAAACCTACAGTGTGTTTTGACATGGTTATCTCTACCTTTTTTTGTGGGGTCACTCATACCAAGAGCAATATCCCGAGTGAACACCTAGTCATTCTGACTAGGCTTTAAGTACCGCTTCTAATGCAGCCAACACCGCATCGCCCATGGCTTGCGTGCTGACTGTTTGACAATCTTGAGAAGCAATATCAGCGGTTCTTAGACCTTGATCTAGAACTCGACTAACTGCCGCTTCAATAGCATCTGCAGCCTCTTTCGCATCTAAAGAGTAACGCAACATCATGGCCACAGATAAAATGGTTGCTAACGGGTTAGCAATACCTTGGCCTGCAATATCTGGCGCTGAACCATGACAAGGCTCATACATGCCACGACCTTCTGCATTCAATGAAGCCGAAGGCAACATACCAATAGAGCCAGTTAACATAGCGGCTGCGTCAGATAGAATATCACCAAACATGTTGCCAGTAACCATTACATCAAACTGTTTTGGTGCACGAACCAGCTGCATTGCAGCATTATCTACTAGCATGTGCGTTAATTCGACATCAGGATACTCTTTTGCCACTTCTTCCATGATTTCTTTCCAAAGTACCGTTACCTCAAGCACATTGGATTTATCAATCGAACAGACGCGCTTTCCGCGCTGACGAGCCGCTTCAAAAGCAGAACGGGCAATACGACGGATTTCAGACTCACTGTAAACGTAGGTATTAAATCCTTGGCGCTCACCGTTGTCTAACGTACGAATGCCACGCGGCTGACCGAAGTAAATACCGCCCGTTAGCTCACGCACAATAAGAATGTCCAAGCCCGCCACAATTTCTGGCTTCAAGCTAGATGCATCCGCCAATTGCGGATAAAGAATCGCAGGACGCAAATTAGCAAAAAGCTCAAGATTAGAACGCAGCCCTAACAAGCCTTTTTCTGGGCGCACAGCCATATCAAGGCCATCCCATTTTGGTCCACCAACCGCACCCAGCAAAATAGCATCCGCGGCTTTGGCTTTGGTTAAGGTTGCTTCCGGCAATGGAGAGCCAGTTTCATCATAAGCAGAACCACCAACCAACGCACTCTCATGGCTAATACCCAAATTAAATTGAGTGTTGACTAAATCAAGCACACGAACTGCTTGCTCAACAATCTCAGGACCAATGCCATCACCCGGCAATACCAATACATTTTTAGACATTACTTAACCCTTTATTTTTTCTCTGTGCCGCCAATGACTTATTACAAGCCATTGGCACAAATCGATTAGTATTTCAGTGCCTATTGACCACGAGACAAAAACAACCAAGGCGCTGCCGCCATGCGTTTTTCTTCAAAACGATGGATGCTATCTTCTTGCTGTAGCGTCAAACCAATATCGTCCAAGCCGTTTAACAAGCAATGCTTACGGAAAGTATCAACCAAAAACTCAAACACATCTCCTGATGGTGACGTTACTGTTTGCGCCTCAAGGTCAACCACTACTTCAGCACCCTCGCTGGCCGCCACTTCAGCAAATAATTGATCCACTTCTTCCGGCGCTAAAACAATAGGTAAAAGGCCGTTTTTAAAGCAATTATTATAAAAAATATCAGCAAAGCTAGGTGCAATAATGGCACGAAAGCCATAGTCATCTAATGCCCAAGGTGCGTGTTCACGACTCGAGCCACAACCAAAGTTTTGGCGCGCCAAGAGCACGCTAGCACCTTGGTAACGCGCTTGATTGAGCACAAAGTCTTTACGGATCGGACGACCAGTACATTCTTGGTCAGGCTGACCTTCGTCTTCATAACGAAGCTCATCAAATAAATTTTTACCAAAACCAGTACGCTTGATGGATTTCAAGAACTGCTTTGGAATGATCATATCAGTGTCAACGTTTGCCAAATCCAAAGGAGCGGCTAACCCTGTGTGCTTAGTAAAAGGACGCATTTACATTCTCCTTCTCTGCTAGAGAGAGCTCCTAGTGTTTAACAAACTCATTTACATCTACAAAGTGACCAGCAATCGCAGCGGCAGCCGCCATTGCAGGGCTCACAAGATGGGTACGCCCACCAAAGCCCTGACGTCCTTCGAAGTTACGGTTAGAAGTAGAAGCACAATGCTCACCAGCCCCTAATTTATCCGCATTCATTGCCAAACACATGGAACAACCCGGCTCACGCCACTCCAGACCGGCTTCTTCGAAAATGGTGTGCAAACCTTCTTTTTCAGCTTGCGCTTTTACCAAGCCAGAGCCCGGCACAACAATCGCTTGCTTAAGCGTTGACGCCACTTTACGACCTTTAACCACTTGCGCAGCAATACGTAAATCTTCAATACGTGAGTTCGTACAAGAGCCGATAAACACACGGTCCAAGGTAACATCAGCTAAGGTCGTTTTACCTTCAAGGCCCATGTACTTCCAGGCGCGTGCATAACCTTCTTTTTTCACTGGATCGGTTTGGTCTTCTGCGCGAGGAATGGCTTCATCAATGGCAATGACCATTTCAGGGGATGTTCCCCATGTTACTTGTGGTTTGATGTCTTCTGATTTCAACACCACAACCTCATCGAATTGGGCATCTTTATCAGACACTAGATCGCGCCATGCTTCTACAGCCATATCCCAATGCTCGCCTTTTGGCGCATATGGGCGGCCTTTCACGTATTCGATTGTAGTATCATCTACTGCGATCAAACCAACACGAGCACCCGCTTCAATGGCCATATTACAGACGGTCATACGCCCTTCCATTGATAACGACTGAATCCCTGTGCCACCAAATTCAATGGCATAACCTGTACCACCTGCGGTGCCAATGGCGCCGATAATCGCCAACACAACATCTTTTGCCGATACCCAAGGGGACAACTCACCGTCCACTCGAACCAACATATTGCGGCTTTTCTTTTGCACCAAACATTGGGTCGCTAGTACATGCTCGACTTCAGAAGTACCGATACCATGCGCCAATGCCCCAAACGCACCGTGAGTAGAAGTATGAGAGTCCCCACACACTACCGTCATACCAGGAAGCGTTGCACCTTGTTCTGGCCCAACAACATGCACGATCCCTTGGCGAATATCTTTCATGCTGAATTCGGTGATTCCAAATTCATTACAGTTGTCATCCAAAGTGGTTACTTGGATTTTTGATACTGGGTCTTCAATACCATTCACACCATCAACACGCTCTTTCTGTGTGGTTGGCACGTTATGATCTGGCGTAGCAAGACTTGACGACACACGCCAAGGCTTACGACCAGCTAGTCTCAATCCTTCAAACGCTTGTGGTGAAGTTACTTCATGAAGTAATTGCAAATCGATATAAATCAATGCACTACCATCATCGCGCTGCTGAACAAGGTGGCTGTCCCACAACTTGTCGTAAAGGGTTTTACCTGACATAGCTTCTCTCCTAAATAACCTATTGCGCTATCCTAAAACTTTCGCTTAAATTACTCAAATTCATATTTTTCATGTTTTGGATAATTTTTTGGAATGATGGACATTGCCGAACTGCTTACCTTTATAAAAGTGGCTGAAACCAAATCCTTTTCAGAAGCCGCACAGCGTTTATTTGTCACACAACCTGCCATTAGTAAACGCATTGCAGCACTAGAAAACACACTTGGCGTAAGGCTATTTGATCGTATCGGACGACAAATAGTGCTCACTGAAGCCGGCATTCAATTACTGCCTAAAGCGCAAAAAATTGCCGATGACTTAAAAGACATCCAACACAGCATGACACTGCAAATGGAAGATGTTAACGGAGAGCTAAGATTAGCCACCAGCCACCATATTGGACTACGACGACTGCCAACCATTTTAAAAGCATTTCAAGTTCACTACCCTCAAGCCAAGCTCGACATTGATTTCACCCAATCCGAAGAGGCTTATCAGCAAGTTTTAAGGGGTGAAGTGGAACTGGGGATTATTACTTTATCGAATAAAGATGATCATTTGATTGAGTCCATTCCTATTTGGTCTGACCCGCTCACCTGTGTCGTCAGCCGTGACCACCCATTGGCTAAAGTAAGCGATCTGAAATTAGCAGAACTTGCCAATCATCCTTGCGTACTGCCCAATGAAAACACTTTTACCCGTCAAATTGCAGAACAGGTGTTTGGCAAGCAAGGCCTCAAGCCCCAAGTGAGAATGAACACTAACCATTTGGAAACCCTTGCTATGCTCGTCAGTATTGGCTGGGGCTGGTCTCTATTACCGTCTACATTAGTTGACGACAAGCTGATTACGCTTAACCACCCTGACCTTAATGTAGAGCGACGCTTAGGCATCATTCATCATAAGCAAAAAACCCTGAGCCGTGCCGCCCTCGCGTTTATCGAGCTATTACGAG
This sequence comes from Marinomonas pollencensis, assembly GCF_003387375.1. Classification (GTDB taxonomy): domain Bacteria; phylum Pseudomonadota; class Gammaproteobacteria; order Pseudomonadales; family Marinomonadaceae; genus Marinomonas; species Marinomonas pollencensis. Next base: position 375,113 of record NZ_QUNG01000002.1, read on the forward strand.
CGCATAGCCTTAACGCAGACGCTGACTCAGCCAAAGAATCATCACCGCCAACACACTAATACTGGCAGCAATGGTAAATACCCAAGCGTCACCTAACCATTCCCACAGGTAGCCCGCGCCCACCATCCCTAATCCACCACCCAGACCGATGGCAAAGGCGCTGTACATCGCCTGCCCTTGGCTTGCGTAGCGCTCAGGGAACAAAAGCCGAACGCGCTCAATAGACACCATATGAAACAGCGCAAAAGTAATACAATGAAGTAATTGAGTAAAAACTAGGACCCAGAGAATCTCTGCAAACCAGCCCACTAAAAACCATCGAACGGCACCACATATAAAACACAAAACCATAATATGAAACAGGTGAAATTTTTTCACCATATTGCCGCCAAACAAAAACAAGACAATTTCCATTACCACGCCAAGGGCAATCAACAAACCTATTTGCTGACCACTATAGCCAGCGTCTTCTAAATGCACGGCAAAAAAGACATTAAAAGGCGCGTGCGCCATAAACGACAAAAACGCCAATAAAAAGAAAAATACAGACTCTCTGCTGCGCAATAAGGAGACAAATGAAACCGTTTCTTTATGAATCACGACTCCATAAGCCTGTTCTTTAATAAAAAAAGTAGTAATCAGTGCCAGCAGCAAATAACTGCACATAACAGGAATCACAACACTGGGCCCAAAATGGCCAATTAGAAAACCTGTGCTGGCGACCGCGACGACATAACCAATAGAGCCCCCAACACGCAATCGTGTGTAGGGCACATTTAAATCACGAATACTGCGAACCGCCAAAGCGTCTGTCATTGGGATCAAAGCGGAATAGAACAGCGCCATCGCACAGGTCAACAGCCACAGGGATTCAAACTGGTCATTCCAATTAAATGGAATAACACAAATAAAACACCCAAATACAGCCAGCTGCAGTACTTTTTTGGGTAAGCCAACTTTTGCAGTCAACCAGCCCCAGAAATGTGGCACCAAAATGCCAGACAGTGTAAAAGTGGACATTAAACGCCCTATTTCTGATGCACTGAGACCTATCGACTTATAGTAAATTGAAATATAAGGCATCATGACGCCAATCAAGCAACAAAAAAAGAAGTAAAAACTAAACAAGGGCCACGCAATGGGGCGGGCTTTAGCTGCAAACATAATCATTCCAGTGAGATACTTTTTTTACTGGCCAGGTTGAGCCACAGTCAAAGCATATTAATTAACGAAGAGGCGATGATGGTTTTAGGCATTAGTCATGCATAAAACCTTGCATAGAAATAAGAATGTACCATCATATTAATTAGCTAGCTTTACTTTAAATGAGGTCTATATGAAAAACAAATTGGATTGGTGGCGCGGCGCAGTCATTTATCAAGTGTATCCACGCAGTTTTTATGATGCTAATAACGATGGCATTGGTGACTTACCAGGGGTCACTGAAAAAATGGAATATATTGCCACCCTAGGCGTAGATGCAATATGGCTTTCACCTTTCTTTACTTCTCCAATGAAAGATTTTGGCTACGATGTTTCTGATTACTGCGATGTAGATCCTATTTTTGGCACTTTAGATGACTTCGACGCTCTTATAACTGCCGCCCATCAACATGGCCTCAAAGTAATTATTGACCAAGTACTAAACCATACCTCTGATAAACACCCTTGGTTCGAAGCTTCTAGACAGAGTCATGATAATGACAAATCCGATTGGTATATCTGGGCTGATGCCAAACCGGATGGCACAGTACCCAACAACTGGTTATCTGTTTTTGGTGGTCCAGCTTGGCAATGGGACAGCCGCCGAAAACAGTATTATTTGCATAATTTTCTCGACAGCCAACCAGACCTTAACTTTCACAACCCAGATGTCGTCAATACCATACTAGACACCGTTGAGTTCTGGCTAAAACGCGGTGTTGATGGCTTTCGACTGGATACCTCAAACTATTTTTTCCATGACACTGAGCTCAGAGACAACCCAGCCAAAGAAGAAATTGTCGAAGGCAGTATCGGTGTTCGACTCGACAACCCCTACGCCTACCAGCAACACCTGTACGATAAATCACGACCTGAAAACATCGCCTTCTTACAAAGGTTACGCGCCTTGTTAGACCAATACCCTAATACCACCACAGTGGGTGAAGTGGGCTGTGATTTCTCACTAAAAACAATGGCACAATACACCCAGGGCAATGACAAATTGCATATGTGTTATTCGTTTGATTTATTAACCCACGATGCCTCCATGACGCACATCCGACACACGATGGAAACCATTGAAGCGGGGTTGGGCGATGGCTGGCCTTGCTGGTCAATTGGCAACCACGACGTAGAACGTGTGGCGACTCGCTGGGGCGCAGAGCACAGTTGCGCAAACAAAAGCAAAGTATTCATGGTGATGCTTTTGTCACTGCGCGGCAGTATCTGCCTGTATCAAGGAGAAGAACTTGGGCTCCCGGAAGCCGAGCTTGAATATGACCAACTTGTTGATCCTTATGGAATTAATTTTTGGCCCGAATTCAAAGGACGAGACGGCTGCCGTACTCCAATGCCTTGGTCGAATAGCAGCGCAGGAGGTTTTTCTCAAAGCAAGCAGACTTGGTTACCCGTGGATGAGCGCCACCTTCCACTAGCAGTAACAGAGCAAGAAGGTGACCGCTCATCAGTACTGCACGCTTATCGTGACTTTTTGCATTTACGGCATGCACACCCAGAGCTGATTCATGGTGATATTGCGTTTCTATACGACGACGAAACCACTCTTGCCTTTACTCGTAGTCACCAGGATAGCAGCTTGTATATTGCGCTAAACACCTCAGGGCAAACTAAGATATTAATACCTGAGCTAAACTTATCCCCCCTTCTTCTTCCTCAAGCACTACCGGCAGGATATTTGAAAAATCAACAAGTAATTCTCCCCCCATACAGTGTTGTAGTAGCACACGTTTTACCATAGAAGGACACTAAAAAGCCCCTTACCAAATTGGCAAGGGGCTTTCATATAAGGCTGTTATTTGATTGTCCTTAGAGGCTGGGCAAACGATCCTGACGCGGCCATGCATTAATAATTGCCTTCACCAATGTCGCCAGTGGAATCGCGAAAAAGATCCCCCAAAAGCCCCACACGCCACCAAAAAACAACACGGCAACAATAATCGCCACAGGGTGTAAATTCACCGCCTCTGAAAATAACAAAGGCACTAAAACATTCCCATCAAGGCCTTGCACCACTAAATAGGCAACCACCAAATAGATAAAATCACTGCCCGTGCCATATTGATAAAACGCCACCAAAACCACCGGAATAGTCACCGCAGCTGCACCAATGTAGGGAATCAGCACTGACAACCCCACCAACAATGCCAACAACTCGGCGTAACGCAATCCCATCACAGCAAAGACAACATAGGTCACTACTCCCACAACCAACATTTCAATGACTTTACCGCGAATATAATTCGCTATTTGTTCATTCATTTCATGGGCAATGTTACGCATCATCATGCGCTCTTTTGGCAACCAAGAGGTTAAATATGCAACGATCTTTTTTTGATCTTTTAACAAGAAGAACATCACCAATGGCACCAACACTAGGTAAATCATCAGGGAAAATATCGAAGGGATACTGGCGATAGAGTACGACACCAACCATTGTCCAATATTAGTAAATTCGGTGGCTAACGTATTTACCACTTCATCCACTGCACTTTGGCTGACTAGATCAGAATGCCCTTGTGCGAAGTGCTCAATCCCCCCTTGAATTCCTTTGATCATACGCGGTAAATCATTAATAAAACGGACCGCTTGTTGCCAAATAATCGGCACCATGATGCCAATAAAGGCACCGCAAGCGGCGATAAAGGAGAGAAACACAAATAACACCGACATGGTATGGCCAATGCCTATTTTTTGTAAACGCTCAACCAAGCCTTGCAACAAAAAAGCCAGCACCACAGCAATCAACACAGGGGCGAGTATCCCCCCCCAAAACGCTAAGGCAATCAGCGTCGTAGCCAACAAGAGTAAAAAAACCACCACTTCTTCATTTGAGAGATAACGCTTTATCAGGGTGTCGACTATCTTAAACATAGGTTCCGTCTTATTTTTTTTGAACAATAAAGGTAAACACGCCGCCATTTTCTTGTTGATCGATCAGCCGATGACCAACAAGATTAAAATAATGGGGAATGTCTTTGAGCGAGCCTGCGTCCTGTGTCATAACACACAAACTCTCTCCTGCTTGCATTTTACTCAGTGCCATCTTGGTCTTTAACAATGGCATAGGACATCGATCTTCTCTTGCATCTAATATTACGTCATACTCGTAACAACTCTTGACAACCATTCGCATCTCCACGATGAGTATATGTGCCATATTATGAGACTATTTTCAGCCGTTACAACTAAGTTGAGCATCTTGCTTGTTGTTTTTTCTATTAGTTTTTCTAATTCAGCCTATTCCATACTGCCCGACCTAACCGCGACCAAAGATGAGCGATCCCTCTCCAACCCAAGCTATGTGGTTGGGCAACATTGGTTTCGAAAACTAAACGGCAGCGCTTCTGTCATCGATTTCCCACCCGCTTATGACTATCTCAAAGGGGCATTATCCAGAATTTTACCCCAGACCAGCTTATACAATAAGATGATTGAAATGACGCTACTTAACAGCACACAAACCAATGCGTTTGTCATTCCTGGCAATCATCTCTTTATTTACTCAGACATTATGGAGATCATCACTAGCGAAGACACCTTTTATGGCTTACTGGCGCATGAGGTCTCTCATTTAGATCTAAACCATTATGAGCGCCAAACTCAACATGCTGGTGAAGAGTTTCACAAAAACTTATTGCTGATTGGCGCAGGCTTTGCGGCTGCACTCGCTGGCGCTGACCCGGATGCCAGTGCAGCACTTTGGATGGGGGGTATGGCCAATCAAGTTGATGGTCTACTGTCTTATAGCCGCACCCAAGAACAAGAAGCAGATCGCCATGGGCGTCAATATCTTGTTGATGCTGGGTTAGACCCCAAAGGCATGAACACATTATTTAGCGCGCTGGCTAAAGCTTCTTCGCACCGCCCACAGCTTGAATTTTTATCCAGTCACCCATTACCACAAACTCGCATGGCTGACTCACTTTCGACTAGCTCACCAAAAAGCATTCTTGAAACTCGTAACCACAGTGACTTCGACTATTTTAGAGCGACACTACTCACCTACCGCGCCATGCTGGCTGACGATCCATATCACTATCTAGCAAGCATTTTCCCAGATTCGCAGTCAGATGTTGGACATTATGCCAAAGCCCTTTTGCATTATCTGGATCAATCACCTGATCAAGCGCTCAACTCGTTAAGCAAGGTTAATCACAGTAATCGCTTCATTGATTATTTACGGGTGAAATCATTTGCCGCCAACAATCAACAGAGTAACGCATTGGCAATACTCAAAGCCAAATTGAGTTTGGCTCCCAAGGATATTGTATTTTCGACCTTGTACGCAGAACTCACCAACAAAAAGCCAGAAACTTTAAAAACGCCCTACTTGTACCAGAAAAAACAAATGTGGGAAGCCTATATGAATTACTACCAAGGTATTAGCAATATACCAATGGCGCTTAATTACAAAGCTTTATATGAGTTCAGCCAAGGGAAAGACAAACAAGCAGAAAACTTGATATCCCGAGCATACAGGGATATTTCCTTACAAGACAAGGAGATAGTCAAAAAAACAGAAGAGTATTTCGAAAGAATAAAAGAGGTAGAAAAAAGGCAAGATATAAAATAAAACGAATCAGTAATCTGCATTAGCACAATATGAAGATGCTATTATTTTCTGAAGCTTTCTTTGATAATGTAAAATCTTTGCTTGTAAAACGGCATGCTCTTCCATTTTAGAAGACAATGAATTTGGAGTAACCGTCGCCTTTACTTTAACACCATGCTGCTTTAATTGACTAACCAGTTGATTCAGTAAGGCACGGTCTTGATCAAGACGTTTATTATATTGATCGGACTCTGATGCATATAAATTAGTACTCAATACAAGAACAAGTATCGGCAGTAATAATTTTATCTTTTGCATGTAAACTCCCTATTCTCTAGCGGTTAAATGACATTGGGGAAAAACCTACATCTCGCTCTTCCCCAACCCCTGCTCTTAGTACGCTAAACGTTATTCAGAACGTTGCGCTGTCACTGCGTCTAGCTGAGACTGAAGACTTCTTACTTGTTTGTTAAGATCAGCTACTTTTTCACTTGGAGAGATCGCAGCATTAGTGTCTGCATTGACATCTACAGCAACACCTTTACTGTTTAGCTGTGATTCAAGGGAGTGGATTTGCGCTTCAGCTTTAGCAATTTTTCCGTAAGTACTATCACCAGGTGCTGCTACAGCAACAGAAGCGATAGAAGAAGCTGCTAGAATAGTAAGTGCGCTTTTAGTAAAAAGTTTCATTTATATCTCCTTTGATATATTTAATGAGAAGTTAATGTTTCTCGTTTTTCGATAAGAGAAATAATAACATTAAATATAAAAATAAATAGGCGATAACCGACAGTGTCACTTTACCTTCAACTATTCAAAGCAACATGAAATTTCGATCGAATTGAGCATATTTTGATCTAGCTTCTTACTTAATGAAACAATACAAAAACAACATCAAAAAATAAGAACCAAGATGCGAAATCCTCCTTATTTATGACACAATCTTATTAACCCCACACTAAATTAGGTTTAACGAAAAAACGTCAAGCACGTATTTTAAAATAAACCAGTAAAATATATTTAAGACAAAAAAAAGGCCCAATATAAAATTGGGCCTCTTTCTAAAAAAAATAAATCAGTTCAGTATATTACTAAATAAATTAGCTCTACCATTTTTAACAGAAGTGCTTTCATCTTGTGTAATAAAAGCGGTATTGGTATCAACACTTAATTCAATATTTGAAATTCTTGCTTCTAATGAACCAATGTTTGCCTGTGCACGCTTGATAGTGCCGTGACCTAAGTCACCAGCAGATGCCAAAGCGGTTGATGCCAGTGCTAAGGACGCCAGAAAAGCAACAATGCTTTTGGTGTAAATTGTCATCCTGTATCTCCTTACCTATTCTTACATAGGCCGCTAACTTCAGGCCTAATTTCTATGGGAGGGATAATAGCACTCTAGATTGAAATAAATAGGTGGGATAGGATGGTTTCTTTTTACATTCAATTATTCACATTAACATGCAAAATTTAGCCAATTAAGACAGCAACACAGCCCACAGACCTCGCTAAAATGAGCGATCTAATCGAAGTCAAAAAGAAAAACTCACCAAAAAACAGCAAATATAGGCTTTTTTTGTCACAAAACGGTTACTTTTCTATGATATAACATTGAGATTTCGCTTCCCGCCCTCATAACTGATCAAAAATAATACAAACACATAAGACCTTATTTCGCACTTATTTCATCCTTAGTTTTCCCATTGATTGCACATTTTACCTTTTCCCAATAAGCTATTTTTTACCCTTTACACACTTCAAATAACCAAGGTCGTGCTACACAATTATTGAAAATACTATAGGAATCAAAAAGATAGTCATTTATGATGGTGCAAGAGTTTTTTTGCTACGCTAACAAGAGCTTATAAATAAAGTAACCCGATGACACCAGCAGCCTTAATAGACAATCTAGAACACCTCCCAAACCCCTTTACGCAGTTTGATAATATTGTGGCGGAAATGCTGCCTAGCACCCCACTACTAAGCAACCCTGATTTCAAACGAGACCTGCAACTCGCCCTTTGCTTTATCTATAGCTACAACGGCTCACAAGCCACCTTCAATGCTTACCGAAGAGAAGTAGAGCGCCTATTACTATGGTCATGGCACATACAGTCATCGCCGACCACCCATCTACGTCGCGACCAAATTGAAGAATTCATCCATTTTTGCATGTCTCCCCCTGAAGAATGGATTGGCATTAAAAATGTCGCTCGCTTTAAACTGCACAGAGGTGCTCGTGTTCCAAACAAACAATGGAAGCCCTTTGTCAGTCATATTTCTAAGCTAGAGTTTAAAAACGGCGCCGAGCCTGTCACCAAGCAACATTCGCTGTCACAAGCAGCAATACGCGCCACTTTTTCTATTTTATCTTCATACTATGGCTTTCTCATGCAAGAAGAAGCCGTTGCTCAAAACCCAGTTGCTTTAATTCGTCAAAAAAGTAAATTTGTAAAAAAAGAAGTAACTCGGCGCCAAGTCCGCCGCATTTCAAATCTGCAATGGGATTACGTTATTGAGACAGCCGAATTACTGGCCGAAGAAGACCCAAACATGCATGAGCGAACCTTGTTTATCATGAATGCATTATTAGGCATGTATTTGCGTATCTCAGAGTTAGTTGCCGATGAACGTTCTGCCCCTGTTATGGGCGACTTTACCAAGGACACAGATGGTCACTGGTGGTTTAAAGTACTTTCAAAAGGCAATAAAGAAAGATTGATTGCCGTGTCAGACGACATGTTATCGGCATTGGTTCGCTACCGTCGCTTTCGCGACCTTCCTGATATGCCCACCATTGCCGAACACACGCCATTGATCCCTAAAAATCGTGGTCAAGGCCCAATGACAAGCTCACGACAAGTTAGAAATATAGTGCAGTTCTGCTTTGATCAAGCTTACGAAAGAATGTGTCAAGATGGCATGCGCTCAGACGCCGAAGACCTACGCGTTGCAACCGTGCATTGGCTACGTCATACCGGCATTTCAGAAGACGTTAAAACCCGACCTAAAGAACATGTCCGCGAAGATGCTGGCCATGCCAGTATGGCAACAACAGATCGCTACATAGACACTGAATACCGAGAAAGGCACGCTAGTGGCCGTAAAAAAACATTACGACCACATTGAGTAACAAGGTTCAAAACCGGCTTAGATTATTGCCATCTTGCTAAGCGGGTTTTGTCCTTTTCACTTGCCTCAACCCATTGGCTGCGACTTCCTTGTGTTTCTTTTTTCCAGAATGCGGCACGACTCTTTAAATAATCCATTATAAAATCGCACGCTTGGAATGCTTCAGCTCGATGGCTCGAACTGACCCCAACAAAGACAATTTGATCATTGATAGACAATCGCCCTACTCGGTGAACAACTCGCACCTCTTGCAAATCCCAACGCGACTTAGCGTCATCCACTATGCTTTGTAAATTGTGCTCAGTCATGCCGGGGTAATGCTCTAATTCAAACGTGCATTCATCAGGCGGTAGCTCGGCAAACTCCCTCACCAAACCAACAAACATAGCCACGGCACCTGTTTTATTGGCAACCAACAACGCCTGGTAAAGCGCTGCTACATCAAAATCTTCTTGTTGTACGCGGATCATCTTACCCTCCGGTAACCGGTGGAAAAAACGCGATCTCTTGCGCCGAGCTCGCCACTAAATCTGCGTCTCGGGCAAACTCATAATCAATAGAAGACTGAATCCCGACGCCTAATAACGCGTCACCCTTTGCCAGTTCTGCAGACAATTGCTGTTTAACCGCCCTAATTGTCATCGGAAAGTTGCCCGCCAACTGGTATTCACTAATGCCCAATGTCTCTTTAAGTGAAGCAAAGAAAAGCACATTTACATTAGTCATTGGCTTTGCTCCAATCACCGCTTTTGCCGCCCTGCTTTTCAAGCAAGCACACCTCTTTTACAACAATCCCTTTATCAACGGCTTTCGCCATATCGTATAAAGTTAAAGCCGCAACACTGGCTCCGGTCAAGGCCTCCATCTCAACACCAGTTTTACCACTGAGCGCACAAGTACAAAGTATTTGAATTTCATGGTCGTTCAAAATACTAATATCGACACTGACCTTACTCAACATGAGCGGGTGACATAATGGAATCAAATCCGGCGTTTTTTTGGCAGCCTGTATCCCCGCAATACGAGCGGTTGCAATGACATCACCCTTGGGCAAACCACCCTCAACAATTTTCGTCAATGTTGACGCCTTCATAGCCACAATAGCTTGCGCTGTTGCTGTGCGTTTCGTAATGATTTTTTCAGACACATCAACCATGTGAGCGTTACCCTGATGGTCTAAATGCGTAAGTGTATCCGTCATAATTTGTCCAATAATTAAAGCAAATGGTGATATATCTACTATGGTTTAAGAAACAAGATAGGAATGCAAGCAGATTAATCTCGAGTGATTAAAAAGTCTCCACGCAAGCTTGCTACAAGAAGCGAATATTTCGCGACATATGGATCGTTAGGACCCAACTGAATGAAGTCTATTCTGTTTTTTTTGATGTTATTCTTTGGCTCGTTAAGCCATGCCTATAATGTAGACAATATACCACTGTCTGTACTCCCCACTTACGTTCAAAACACCCCCTCATCTTTGCCTTATATTTTTAACCAAGCCACTTTTGACAGAGCACTTTACCGCCCCTCACAGCGCTTTTCAGATGAGGTTATATGGCATAAGATTGATTTTCCTACACCTGAAAAAACAACCTCAATTGACCTTCAAGTAAGCAACCACCTAATTGATGAATTAGATTTTTACCTGGTACAAGATGGCCAACAAACCCAACATTGGCGACGTGGTGCAAATCAAGTCTGGCAAAATCACGTGTCCTATTACAATGGCATTTGGGTGAACCTAACCCTCCAGCCCGAGCAACAGAATTCGCTCTACATTCGCAAGCATAGCCGCGGCCCTTTATTAACCCCAATCCAACTTTATCAAGGGGAAGAGACGGCCCATGCAAAATTATCAACCACGTTATTCTGGACCGTAGCACTAACGGGGGTACTCGTCCTACTCACCTTCAACTTCATCATCTTCTTACAGTTTCGTTATGCCGCATTTGGCTATTATCTGGCCTTTCACTGCCTCGTCTTTCTCTCACTCGCCATGATGATAGGCGCCAGTCGTTGGTTTTTTCCTGAATTTGTACATCATTGGCTAATTGAAACCAAAGTTACTTTATTTGTTCTCGCTGCTTGGAGCCTTTACCGCTTTACCTTAGGCTTTTTACCAAATTCTTCCCCGGCCACATCGACTAAGTTTTTCACTTGGGTTGATTGGATATTCTGTATCTACTTTATTATCAGTGTGGTTTTTTCAGAGAAAATATCCGCTATATTGTTTGTCTTCATGCAGCTGTCAATGATCCTATTCTGTCTGCGTTATGGGATAAGTTCATACCGAAAAGGTTTCACTGCTGCTCGCTTCTACCTATTTGCCATCATCATGCTCAGTGTTGGAAGCACCATAAACTCCATGATGTATTGGGACCTTATTCCGTTTAACGACATTACTAGAGCGGCTTTCCCATTATGTAGCTTTCTTGAGCTACTTGGTTTTGCCATTGCCTTTACTGATAAAGCAAAACAAATTGAGCTGGACACCACTGTTAAAATCCAAACCGACAGCAGTACCGGCCTACCTAATCGCTATTATTATTTCGATGTCTTACCCCTGCAGCTGAGTAAGCTAAAACACTCTGACTTAGCCTTGGTGATGATTGAAATCACCAGTCACAGCCAACTGAGCCAGGCTTATGGACCAAAACAGGCCGAACAAGCCACATCCACACTTATTCAGAACCTGGATAACACCCTCGCTCAGATACAATCTGTGCTTTCCTTACCTCTGCCTAATCACACCAGTAAGAAATTAATTCGTATCTCCACTAATAAAGTGGCCTTTATTAGTCTATCGAAAGCAGAGCTAACTGGTCATATCGACACGGTACAAAAGTTTTTAGATACGCCTATTTTAATCGGTCATTTAGACTTTCATTACCAATACAATATTGGCAGTGCACTCTACCCATCCCAGAGCAACAGCCTCGACTCCCTGTATCAAAATGCATTAATCGCCTGTAATCACATTCGAGTAGACATTGGCACTTGGCAGTCTTTTGACCAAACCCTAAAACAAAACTACGCCCATCAGTTACACCTGCTTACTTTGCTCACTCAGGATTTGAAGAATGACGCACTGTATTTTGAGATACAGCCTCAAGTGTGTTTAACCAGTCGGAAAATCATCGGAGGGGAAGTATTATTGCGCTGGAAAAACTCACAACTTGGCATGGTTTCTCCCGGTGAATTTATTCCGCTTGCCGAGCAAGCTGGATTAATCTGCAAGCTCACCGACTTTGTGATTTTCAGAGTATTTAAGTGGGCAGCACAGCACCCTGAACTCTTATTAGAAAGAACACTCTCGATCAACATATCTGCCTTAGACATGCTGCACGAAGGGTTTGCGACTAAAGTTATTGCACTACAACAATACTACCAAATTCCAGCCTCACAACTTGTTATGGAGGTGACTGAGACCAGCATTTTTGAAAACAGCCATGTGGTTTTTGACAATGTAAACCGATTACACAAAGCCGGTTTTAAACTTTCTATCGATGACTTTGGGGTTGGTTACAGCTCAATGCAGAACTTGATTGCGTTACAAACCAACGAACTGAAGATTGACCGTTTTTTCGTTGCACAAAGCTTAACCGACAAAAGCAGCGCCATTCTCTGTCGCAACATGATTCAGTTAAGCTCAGAAATGAACATCAGCAGTGTTGCCGAAGGCATTGAAAACGAAGAAGTCGCATTACAACTTGAACAGTGGCGCTGCTTAATCGGTCAAGGCTATCACCTGTATCGCCCGATGCCATGCGATGACTATCTTTCCTTATTAAGGTCTTAAATTGCGACTTTGTCGAAGCTTACAAATCATGCATAATGCTAACGGCTGCTTTTTTTGCCCACACGCTTATTTTCTAGGATAGCATGAGCCTTATAGACGATTACCGACTACTAGAGATTCCAACTCACGCCAGCGCCCATGAAGCGAAAACGGCTTTTCGCCGCTTGGCAAGACTCTATCATCCAGACAAAAACCCTGGCATTGATACCACGGAGCATTTCCAGCGTCTGCAAGCAGCCTATCAAAATGTGTTAGACGCCATTAAAACCAATACTCCCAATACGAATTGGAAGCCCTATCAGTTTACTCAAGCCAGCGCGACACACGCACCAAGATACGCTCACTATTCATCTTCTTCAGATAAGGAACAAGCCGCCTTTATTAAAGAGCGGCAACAAGCTTACGAGGAAATGAAGCGTAACAGCGCCCAGCAAGAAAAAACACGCAATGAAGCCATTAAAAACGCCAGAAATACTTTTAATGAAAAACGTGTTAAAGCCCTATATGAAGAAGCCTTTAAAGCCTCAAAAGGCTTTTCATCAAAGGGCTTTCACTCAGAAGAGCACAAAGAGAGGCAACCAGAGGATGCTGCACCCTTCACCCAGTTTGACATCCCCCCTTATGACAATTTTGTTGACGAACCTGCACCATCAGCACACTACTCGGTCAAAAAACCGATTCGCTTGCATGCCGCCAAAGCCGCCTTTCGCACTGTCACTTATTTAGCCTGTTTTGCAGCCGGTATTTACGCCACGCTATATTGGCAAGATTCAGCACAAAGTAACTCACCAGAAAGCCACACAACGCCCTACATTTCAGGCTTGTATCCACAGTATCGCAGCGGCATAAATTACACCCTAGTCAACACCAAACTGTTTGCCGAACCAGACACCAACACAAAACAGCTTATTAGCATTCCCGCCCTAGTAGACTTGCAAGGTATCAAAGAACAAGGCGATTGGTTAACCGTACGCTATCAAGGCATTAGTGGCTGGGTTCAAGCACAAGACATAGGCTTTGGCTCTGCCCAGAACGCCCTCGAAACAGGATGTATTGGACAGCCAGGAATAGCCCCAAGACACGGCCAACTAATGGGTAGCGCAACAGGCCACAGTCGGCTGCGGATCCTCAACCAATTACAACAAACCAGCATTTTGCAGTTTCAGTCTTACGATGGGCTGCCGCCGTTCTCTATTTATTTGCGCGCCGGGCAAGCCTACGCCGCTAACTTTATCCCTAGAGGCCGTTATCGATTGGTGTTGGAGACCGGATCCCTGTATCATCAGGCCTGTAATCAATTCCTATTCAACGACACCAACCAAGTCGTCTTGAACGATGTAGAATTTGCCAGTACAGAGCAATCGCTCACACTGAGAAACTAACACCAAGACGATCAAACACTGAGTAATTAAACGCCCATGCTGAGTAACATCCGGATTGTTTTAATCAATACCTTTCACCCTGGAAATGTTGGCGCCATTGCCCGTGCCATGAAAAACATGGGGCTCACCAATTTATATTTGGTAGACCCTAACGATTACCCATCAGATGAAGCAACCAGCCGCGCCGCTGGCGCTGTCGACCTGCTTGAAAATGCCACCATTGTAAGCACCCTTGAGGAAGCCATTGGCGATTGTAGCCTTGTGATTGGCACCAGTGCACGTCATCGCACCTTTCAACTGCCTATCATGAACGCTCGAGAGTGTGCTCAAACCGTCATTCCAGAATCCAAAGAACACGATGTTGCTATCGTTTTTGGCCGCGAGACCACGGGCTTATTAAATGAAGAAATCGCCCAATGCCATCGCCAAGTCTACATTGATGCCAACGATGAATACCCAGTATTAAATATCTCTCAAGCCGTGCAAATCGTCGCTTATGAGATTTGGATGGCGAACCAGAACCAAACCCAATACGATAAAAACGTGGCAGAATACCCTCGTAAAAAAGACATGGATTTGTTCTACGACCACCTAGAAGAAACACTTTACGGCATCAATTTTATCGTCCGTAATCACCCAGGAAAGGTACTAGATAAGCTACATAGATTCTTCAATCGTTCTCGCCCTGAAAAACAAGAGCTGGGGATTTTACGCGGTGTACTTGCAGCGGTTCAACGTGAGGCAGGACTAACGGATGCGAACAATCATCCCGATAAAAAAGCCAAGTCAGACAGCGATAAAAACTAAAATAAATCTATTTAGCAATAATAAAAACACAGCGTAAGCTGTGTTTTTTTGTGCTTAAGTAAAATTCTCGTAAACCACTGAAAAGCCAATGTTAAAGGGCGATAATTTTGTTTCAATAACCCTCTGCTAGGACCCTAAGGAGCAAAAATTGTAATGAAAACCCTTTTTATCACTACCCTTCTCACTGCCACCAGCTTACTGGGCGGTTGCGCTAATATAAACAACACACTGACCACAGAACAAAGCCTTCAAAACAAAGCCAGCGCAGCCATACACGCCAATCCAGATAACATCGTCATTACCAACAAAAAAGCGGAAGGAGAAAGAGTAGAATTTACAGCATCGGTGCTGGATAAAACCTACCACTGCCACTATACAGCAACACTACTAAGTCAAACTGATACCGTCTGCCAATAGCCCAGAACCACCCATAAAGACATACTAGAGCGCAAAATAACGACCTAAAGAGAAAGGGGGGATTATCACTTAATCAAGCAAACCCTTTCTCTTACACTAATGACATCGAACTTACTGGATGACGCGTTCACACGCCTTTGATAATAAAAGTAAATATTTTATTTAAATGATGAATTTAAGTGAAACAAAGCCCTCAACTACTTTAGCGGTTAAGGTAAATGGCTTGCGCCTTAAGCTGAACATGCTTAAAAGCATCTGGCGACAAATCGAAGGAAGCTCCGGCTAAGAAGTGGGTGCCAGTACTCACCCTATTGTAAGCAGCAGCAAACTCTTCCGCGTTTGTCACTATAATGGCGTTTGCACCAACCTCAGCAGCCATCTCAGTCAATACAGCAAGCGTGTTGCGCAAGCGAGCTTCTTGATCAAACCCCTCTTGCACTGGTACCTGTATTTTTGTGATCAAGACAAAGGAAACCTGAGGCGATGACATAAACACAGGAAGATTATTACTGCTCAGAAAAAGGCCAGGTTGCGCCTCTCTTTGAGTCGAGTGACTGCTACAGGACACCAAAAACAGCAATGTCAGTAGACACGCAACCAGTCTAGTTAGACGGCACACACACCCTCCTGTAGCGCCCTCTTAAGCACACTAAACTAGAGAGAGTCGCCGCGAATTCTTCTATAAGCCTCTTCTTTTAATGAAGACAGCCGTTCGACTTCACGATCAAAGATACGTTGTAAATTCTGCTCAATATCGCTGATCTCACTCAACATTATTTCACGCCCAACATAGGCGCTATAATCTTTAAAAGAAGACTCTCTCGCTTTGTACCAATTGAACTTTTCTTTCTTTGCAAAATACAAAGCAATTTCATAGCGACTAGTCGACAGCACTGACATTCATTTTCTTCTGTTCAAGGGTAACCAGTCTATCCTGCAGCTCTTCGATCGCTCGGGCAATCTCATGCTGCTGGTCTTCGGGGATCTCAGAAATATCTTGAAGGGAAATACACTCTAGATCCGTGAGTAGTTGTCTCAATTGCTCCATGTACTCCTCCATGAACGTATTGATATAAATCATTCTAATCAGCTTCATTCCTAGAAACCAGAATACAAATGCGCTTTATTCACACACAATACTTTCAAAAGGGTCTGGGTGTCTATTTATTGACCAGAAAAATCACTTTTTATTCAACCAACAAACAAGTAATCGCAGCTCTCGCCTTCCGCCTTGGCAAGCCACCCCTCTTCCTTGTCAAGCTTACACCTGAATCAAACGACCTAACGACAACATAACATCACCTGATGATCACACCTACTTATCCGTTACCTGAAATTGTCCGACCAATGAGTTTAGCTTAGTCGCAGACAAGCCGACACGTGATGAGCGGCGCTGTAGAGCGGCAATCGAGCGATGCATTTGCTCAGTCGCAGCTCCCATATCCTGAACGGTATTGGTGTTTTTATGATTACCGTCATTTAACAGTAGAATCGCGTCAAAAATAGCGTCTACTAAGTCATATAGCGCTTTGTCTCCGTTCGTTGTTTGCTCGCTTGCTGCAAGGTTTTTATCCACATCTTCAGCACCTTTTTCCATAAAGCTAACCGCACTGCGGGTTTCTTGTTGAATCCCCTCTAGCATGACTTGTATTTCTTCTGCCGCCATTGCTGTTTTTGAAGCAAGACTACGCACCTCATCCGCCACCACTGAAAACCCCCGACCATGCTCACCTGCACGAGCGGCCTCTATGGCCGCATTAAGCGCCAATAAATTCGTTTGGTTTGTGATATCAGAAATGGTACCAATGATGCCGGACACCTCGTTGGTTTTTTGATCCAATGACTTTACTGACTCGGCTGTCGCACTGACCACATTACGTATCTCTTGCGTCCCTGTTTTAGCATCTGCCAACCTCAACTGCGTGCCTTCAACAACTTGATCCATGGCTTTCTTCAAGGCCTCTGCTGTCTCAGAAGCACTTTTCACATCCGTTATTTGTTGTTTAAACACACCAAGCATACTACTGACTGTTGACTCCAAATATTCGGATGCTTGACGCGCCTCTTCATTGGTTCGCGCCATAAAATCATTCGATTTTTCAACATTGCGACTCGCCGAAATAACTTGCCCCATGGTGTTATCAAGATTGTCGATAAAGCTGTTCATCCAGCGCCCCATATCGCCCGTTTCATCATGCGCAAGCTTTGTATCATCAAGACGCTGCCTTAAGTTCCCCTCACCTTCTGCAATAGTTTGTATAACCTCAGTCATTTCACTCATTCGCTGACTGATCTTACGGGTACTTAACCGATTAAATAACAAGGCCGCCAAAGCCAAACTGGCGAAGGACAGCGTATTACTCACCACTGGAGACAAAGCAGTAAACGCAGGCAAAGCGGTACTGATGACAAGCGGTACCGTCGCGGCAAACACATAGCTTTTCATCAGTTTCAAATTAATAGAACGACGTCGATAGACCTCTTCTAAATCGCCTTCACACATCATTCCCCAAGTGTCGGGACTGCCTTTTAATTGAAAAGTAACCCCCTTACCTATCACTGGAATATGACGATAATCAGAATACCCTGGGTAAGTGACAAACAGGTTCTCGCCCTTAGCGATGGTTTCGCGCACGCCAGGGTGAAGCTCCTTTGTGGCTGGGTCCGTAAAACGGATCTCAAACTCCGTATGCTGCTGAATTTTTACTGTGCCAAATTTTGTATTCACCCCACCTTTAAGGTTTTCCCCATGACTAAAGGCGTTATCTTCAAAACGAGAACGAGAAAGTGCGACCCCTGACTGTATACTGGGATCAAATACCGAGTTCACCATAAACAAATAGTTATCACCCGACTCTTTATAAATATGACCCGCTTCGCGCTGAATAAGATCGCCGATCACGTCGTTTGGAATACGAGCACAAACAGCACCGACAGTGAGACCATTTTGTACAACAGGCAAATAAAACATCAGAGTAACAGCATCATGAAATTTGGAGCTGGATGCACCAATATTCAGAGTATTTTGGTCAACATAAGGACCATGAAGAAATTGAGACGCCAAGCCTGATTTTACTGCATTAGCGGGTAAATCAGACTTATCTTGTCGCGACTGCGTAGTACTTTTAACAACCCGCCCCTGAAGATCAATAACAAAATATTCAGACACATCTGGCACAATACTAAGCCGCTCTTCTAAAACACCTGCCTCTATTTCTGGAAAAGTATCAGTAACAATATCTGACAACACTTCTAACTGAGACCATTGACTGTCAACCCAATTATTCAATAACCTAACTCTAGTCTCGGCAATGTTCTCAAAGGTTTTTTCGACGTTAGCGTACATGCTTTTGTTTAAATAACAGGATCTGAAAAGAGAAAGGCGTCCATTACTTCCCAACCAAGGTAACCACTTACGCTCTTTTTGTGATAAAGACATGTGACTGCTTTTTAAACTCATGTGCAAATTTTCTCCGCTGAAGACGCATTACATCGTAACAATGCGAATGGTGAAGCTTGTTAAAATGCAATTACGCGGCCAGCTAACTTAGCCCCTCAATCTTTAGTGCAATATTCTGTCAGTACTGGATGCACCAGAATGATCCAGCCTTATCTCTGGCTTTAAGCAGTATTTTATAAAATCAAACAGCTGAAGACGGTGATCGATCTTGGAGCATGTGTCGGTTTTTTGCCCCATAAGAGAGCGATTTAAAAGAAATATTCAATTAAAACAAAACACTATAGAAGTAGCTGTGATTTAAACCAGTGCGTTTTATGGGTATGTTTCATAAGTTAAAAAAACAAACAACTCATCATAATGAGTAAAATACAGACTTTGGATTAATAAGGATGGATGATGCAAACATACAAAGAGATAGAGTTTTTTTTTAGTAATCTAGAAAAATTACCCAAAGTAGCCCCCCCCGAAGCCACTATTTTTAGCATAGGAAGTAAAGGCTATTATGAAAATCCGACAACAGATATTTTGGCTTTTTTTCTAAACGACAGCGCTGAACATGGCTTAGGCTCCCTAGTACTAGAGGCATTCCTTGATATTGTACCAAAGGGTAATCAATATCTTAGCCCCTTACTTCAAACCCAACCGCAAAGAGAAGTCTGGACTAAATCTAACAAGCGAATCGATTTGCTTTTAGAAAGCTCGGATTGGGCTATGGTGATTGAAAATAAAATTTATCATGAACAAAACAACCCTTTTGAAGACTATGAAAGTTTCGTTAAAAACGACTATCCAGAACGATTTAAAGACAAAAATACGCTTTTTATTGTACTGTCTCCTTCTGGTGACGTCCCTCCAATTTCAAAAAATTGGACCGGGATTAGTTATACAAACCTTATAAAATCAGTCAAAAGAAAGCTTGCCGAGCAATTTTATAAGCAGCCACTAAACAAATGGACTGTACTATTACGTGAATTCATCCTACATATGGAGAGTATTGTGTCTGAACCCGCATATCCTGAAGAGAACATTAGCTTTGTCTTAAACAACCTATTTCAATTCAACAAAGCACAATTACTCAAAGAGCAGTCGATTAAGGCTTACGAGAACAAGCTACTATCATTTTTAAACTCTCAATTGAATAGTAGAGTTACATCAAAATTGCAAAACTGGGGAGGCTCTCCGGCAATACGATTTGCCTACGATTCCTGGAACACAGAATCAGATGTTGTACTTGTTCTTGAAGCTTCAGAAAATTGTAGTTTTAAGTTTCATTATTATGCAAGCGATGTGATAACCGACAGCATGCGCAGTGAAGCCGATTCAAAACTGAAAACAGATGATTGTGATAACGTATGGAATGAAGTAAAAAATACTTTTCGATGCTACAGCACTGGCATACAACATTTAAATGAAGACAAGATAAAAAAAACATTAATCGAAAAACTAGAACTTTTAGACAGTTTCGAAAAGAATAGACACTAATTATCTACTAAAAAAGCCCACGACTGTGGGCTTTTTTATTGAGAAAAATCGCTATATTTACCTGATTATATATTTCCCTCCTAACTCAAAATCTGTTACGGGCATTCAGATAAGCTAAGTAAATGATTTGGCTGCTCACTATCATTTTCCGCTTTAAGGTATTTATTTCCGCTCGCATTAGTTGAAATGACTACCGTAGCTATAGGCCAACCCCAATAGCGCTCTATGGTTTTGTAAGGCTCGTAAGTCGTTAAGATTCGCTATACCATGGCCTTGAAACCACGAGCCTGTGACCGTGATGTTTTCCAACTGTTGGCCCGTATTTTGGCTCATCGGCTTTTGGCCGTAACAAGCCACCGCGACCCAACCGCCGTCGCTAGTGCGCTGCAAACCCTCGTATGGCGTACCTTCACTGAGCGAAAACACAAAACCACCGAGCGACATCATCTGACGCATGATTACTCCTTAGATAAAAATGGAAGGACAGAAACGAAAAAGCCCATCGGAGAGATGGGCTTGGGGTGTTTGGTTTTGAAGTGGTTAAAGGCTGTTCTTTTATCTGACGCTTTGAACCACTTTTACGCTTTTAGAAGCTGTTAAAACTGTTTAATCACTGAGATACGAACATTTTGCGAAACAAAACTTGAGTCATAATTAATATCGTCAGTAGCACCATCATTATCTATATCCCCTTCTCCGTCGAGAATATCTGAGTAATTACTGTAGACATAATCACCACGAACCATCCAGCTATCGGAAATTGCGTACTCAGCACCAAGACTGACAGAAAGTCCTACTGAAGTTTTTTCATCTTTAAATTGATAATCTACACCAGATGAGAAGGTGTCAGTATAACGATGGGTTGTCTTGAAACGCCCTATTGTTGGTCCTGCAGAAGCATAAAGTAAGAAATCGCCATTTATGTAACCGATTTTAGGTCGAATACTAAAAGTAAAGTCTGTTTCGACCGTTGTTTTCGTTGTGAACGTCGAGCTTGGCGCAGTATCGTAGGCTACATTGGAAGCTGTTTCTGACATTGCAGACGTTGGGCCAGTAAGATCCGCCTCAACACCATAAACAAGATTACCTGATCGAATGTTATATCCCAGTAGCAATGAACCCGCCACGCTGCTGCCTTCAACTTTACGCTGCAAAATAGGGTTAATCTGTTCTTTATCTGAGCTAGTTGAATTCGCTGTAAAATACCCTGCATGTTCAATTGCTGTATCAGGGCTAGCTGAACCAGACAAGATACCTAAAGACAGACCGACATAAAAACCTTCCCAGTTTGATTCAGCGCTGTTATCAGATTCCGCGAAAGCCATCGTATTACCACACCCAATGACAACCATACTAACGATAGAACGCTTTAAAATATCATTCATACTGTTACTTACTCCTTTATTAGTATTAATACTATAAGATTAGAGCACTGAGAACGCTATCATTGGAACAGCATTTTAAATAGACTTTCTTGATGCACATAAAACCCTCGTATGGCGCACCTTCGCTGAGCGAAAACACAAAACCACCGAGCGACATCATCTGACGCATGATTACTCCTTAGTTAAAAATGGAAGGACAGAAACGAAAAAGCCCATCGGAGGATGGGCTTGGAGATGTTTGGTTTGGTTTGGGATTAAGAGGTTAAGGGGTGTTTTTTATCTTTATCCAAGTTCTGATCATCTATAAACACTTTCAATCTTTCATCAAATCTACCGCCAGTTGTAACGATACCATCAATCTTTAGACCTTCAATTCTACTTGGTAAACAAAATGACGCTAAGTCTTTGAAGTATGCAGATATAACCAAAAGACTTTCCCCTATATTTGGCGGAATCATATTAATATGATCGTAAGAAGAGAACAGACCTTTAAAACTTTCAGAAACCATCTGACTTCTTGGAAAATTTATATCGAGTTGATGTATTAGTATTAAGTAACTGGATAACCATCTTGCAATCTCATTATCAGAAGGAGAATTATAATTTACGCTAATCCTCATATTTAGACCTTTGAATTCTTTAATAGATTCATTAAATTGTTTAAGTAAGTTGTCAATCCAAGATTTATCATTATTCAAATTTTTAGAATCAAATTTCATGCGTGTTGGACTATTTTCAGGAAATATATTTTTGTACAAATAAAGCCTACTTTTTATTTGTACATCGTAAGAAGACTCAAAAGCGTCCAGCAGATTCATAAATTCCTTCTTATGATCGATATAATTTTTAAATCTATTCTGTACTATTGCCGCTTCTATCTGTGTATTTGTTTGGTCACTTCTAAAGATAGTAGCTCTAAAGGCTGCAAGTGCCATCCCACTAGCTACTACATGAATAGGTAATGCAAATAACTCTAAAAAATAGCTGTAACAAGTCAATTGAGCGCAAAATTCAAAATCATTATTTAAGGTCAACAGTAACGACAATAAACCTCCAAGAAATAACCCTCCCCAGAAGCTAAGCCTAAACCAAACATCTTGACTTAATTTTTTATTCATATAACTAAAGCTCAACCATTTATTGACGTATAATATTACACAGCACATTATCAACTTTAAGGTGTTATTGACATTACCACCAGAAAAACACAACCAAAGCCCACTTAAGTAAGCTTTGGTTGTCTGTCGTTTAGAAGTTGCGTTGGGCGTAGTTTGTGACGCGGGTGATGTGGTCGTTTACCCAATCAAGAAACGGGGAAAATCTCGAACGCCCACAATACTGGACCATTTGTAGCGCATCATAAAATTACTCAGAGTGATTGTGATTGTTATATTTTTTCTTGGATGTTGACAGATCGAACACCCCAACCACCATCATCTTTCTGGATGAAAGCCAAGTTCACTTTAGTGAGGAGCGAACTCTTAGTTCCCATCCATCTGGCCAGCCTAGCTTTCTCATCCGAAAGCTCTACACTTTTCTTTAACACTTCGTGTTGAAGTATCTCTTGCATAATACCAGCTGAGAAATCTGCCAAGCTAAGTAAATCCGTCGTTCCTGCATCCTTTTTAAACGGCTTTGCAAAACCATATATCTCGTAAAGATTGTCGCTGTACATTGCAAGGCACCGTCCAAATATATTTTGTGTGTGCGTAAAGTCTCGCTTCTTCCCATCAGCATTTATAGAATCGTGATCGCATAACCACAATATCTTTTGACCTGAGTACGCAATAAGTGACATAAAAACACTTATTGCGTGGCATACACGAAGAATTTTTTCTGACTCCTTACCTTTCCATTCGCCTAAGTCGTTCATTCGAAATAGTTCTACAATTTGATCGTGAGCCTCTCTTTTATTAAGACCAAAAAGGCTCGGGATTCTCTGATCCACAGAAATTGTAATCAAAGCACCATGAATAAAATTGTCAGAAAAGCTAAGAAACTCCTCCAGTGATCTAGATATAGGGCCATAGTTTAGATCTTTAAAACCAAACTCTTTCCAAGGATCATTTAGTCCGTGTTTGACTCTTAACTCTTTGGCTTTCTCTTCAAAAGCAATTCTTTTGTCAGCAGAGCAAATCAAAAAGGAGTAAATTGTAAAGTCTGCACCTTTGTGCTCGCCTCCAAAATCGGAAAGGATAAAAAGTCCTTTGTCTTTAGAAAAATCAGGAAGAGAGACAAGCTTCTCAGCTTCTCTTGCAAGCAGTCGCCCATACAAGGGGTGCTCTTCCGTTAATTTAGGAACCTTGAAGGGCCCACGCTTAATTAAGCTCATGCTTTCTCTAGAATATAACAATTTGAAATTAGGGTCATGAAATTGGTGCCAGATGAAAAACTAATCTATTTTTAATTTGATCCAAAACTTATATCTGATTACCAAAAATTACAGGCATAAAAAAACCCACTACTGCGGGTTTACTCTTCTGAATTTTCAGCATTTCTTTTCTTATTTTGCCAACGTCCAACAATGAACGTGGTCGCAATTCCGACTAAATTAATGCCAATTAACGTAGCACCAAAGGTTTCGTGCTCGTTAAAAGTTGCATAAAGCCCACCTAGAATACAAGTCATAACGATAATGAAAGCAAAAACTTGCCCGATGATTCTCTCAGTCAATGTGAAGTTCATACTTTTCTTTGCTAAGATCATTCGATTTGACTGCTCTTGCTTATTTGATTTCACATAACTTTCAATAAATCCTGGATATACAGACTCAATTTTTATCATTTCATCTGCTGGAGGGAAGTTACTTGCTCTTATTTCCGTTCTGGTTAGCTTAATTAACGCTTTTAACTTCTTAGGATTGTTAAGAAGAGCACCTTCTAAAGCAGGGTCATCTTTCAAAAGCTCCTTTATTACAGGATCTTCCTCTTCAATTTCTTCCAAAAGCTCTGATGGTGAACTCGTAAAGCTCTCAATATCCTCTTCTTCGATATCGCTATTTACTTTATCTGACAACGTTCAATCCCTTACGCTTTTTGAATCTTAGCTTTATTGGCACGTTGAAGAGTTTTTAGCGTAGCATCATCAACACCATAATCTAATTTCGTTCTTAGATAAGTTGACTTCATCGAGCGTACTACATCTGCTCGTGCTCGTTGCAACATTTCACCCTCATCCGGCACCATCGCCATGTAATCTGTATCAGGAAAAAGGTTAAAAACAC
The DNA here is from genome assembly GCF_003387375.1 of Marinomonas pollencensis. Classification (GTDB taxonomy): domain Bacteria; phylum Pseudomonadota; class Gammaproteobacteria; order Pseudomonadales; family Marinomonadaceae; genus Marinomonas; species Marinomonas pollencensis. The sequence goes on from NZ_QUNG01000002.1 coordinate 399,979, forward strand.
TCCCCATTCCTCTTAAAAAATTACTCATTTCACGTACTCCATAGTCAATTTATTATGCACTATATAGTGCAAATAAACTGGCAAAACTTATTGCAACTAGCTACATAGCAGACCAAGATGATGAAACTAGTTACCTACACACAATGAGTATTTCGCACTAAAGTGACGGCGTCGTCAACATTTATATTAATACAATTAAGTGATTTTCTTATTTTTATGAGACCTCTAACACTGTTCATACAGAAGCTTTAACTAACTCCCCCACTTATCAGTCAAACTTCCATCAGCCCTTGTAGCGACGTCCATGTTGCCCATAATGCCTTGGGCAAATTCGGCTTTGAGGTGTTCTATCACTTGGTCGCTGACTTGTTGGTCGTAGGCTGGGTTGCCTGTTGGCGTTAGGTGAAAGGTTGGCGAGAAGGTAATGCTTTGGTTGTTGTTTTGTAGCTGTTGGCTTGACAATGGCGTCTGGTGCAGATTGGTCGATTTTATCGCCCTTAAACCAGCCGCCTATCCATTCTCCTAAAGAGCCTCCGACCATGCCGCCTGATATGGAACCGACGATTCCACCAATAGTGGCACCGGCTAACCCGCCTGCGGCCGCACCACCTAAGCCCTGATATGTCGCCTGCGGTTACGCCTATTTCGGTGCTGTTCCTTGGGATATGACGGAGGCAGGGCCAGCGCCTTGTAGGGCGATGTCTAACGGTCTAAAGAGCTTCCCCGCACCTTTAAGCATACCACCTACCATAATTCGCCCCTTTAGGGTTTGGCCTATCTCGATAAATTGCTCCAAGAGCGATGCCCCAAAAATCATGCTACTTGTGGAATTGAGCGCCTCACTTTCGTTAAAAGCGACTCTCCCTAACTTTTTAGTGGAGATCCGGGCATATACAACGCTAGCTCCATCTTTCTTCTGTCTTATCGATAACTCGCCACACATGAGCTTGTAAGTTTATGACATGATTGGCATATGCATTCTGACTACTCGGCGATACAACACATTAGTTTCACCTTTCTTTAAGGTATTTACGATAACTAGCCATACATAACCTTGTAATTTTATGACATAATCGAGTCAGTTTTTTAACCTGAACATTTGGTGATAATTCATAATAAGTGCTAAAACATAATTTTTAGCACTTTGTTAGCACTAGACTACCTCAAAAGCCAAATTTCACCCCAAAATGACAATATAAATGCTAAATGAAACTACAAATATTATAAGCTCGAACCCTTCTGAAAAAAGGGACACACTTGATCGACGCTTTTCCATTGCACCCATGTTGGATTGGACGACAAGTGATTACCGGGTCTTCGCACGTACGTTAAGCAAAAATACGTTACTTTATACCGAGATGGTGACCACTGGGGCTTTGTTGTATGGCAACAACCCAGAACGCTTTTTACATTATGATGAATGTGAACACCCTATTGCTTTGCAACTTGGCGGTTCTAATCCAGTGGATTTAAGTAAGTGCGCACAACTTGCCGAACAAGCAGGCTTTGATGAAGTAAATCTAAACGTTGGCTGCCCAAGCGATCGTGTGCAGAACAGCATGATTGGCGCTTGTTTGATGGAACACCCTGACAAGGTAAAAGACGCCATGCGCGCTATGCAAGACGCTTGTAGCATCCCTGTTACCATCAAGCATCGTATTGGTATTGATGATCAAGAAGGATACAGTGTGGTACGCGACTTTGTTGGCGATATCGCAACCACTGGCACCAAGACATTTATTGTGCACGCACGTAAGGCTATTCTTCAGGGTTTAAGTCCGAAAGAAAACCGCGAAATACCACCGCTTAAATACCATTATGTCCATCAGTTAAAGCAAGATTTTCCAGACCTTGAAATCATTATAAATGGCGGCATTAAAACCATAGAAGAATGCCAAGAGCAACTCACCCATGTGGATGGTGTTATGGTAGGTCGAGAGGCTTATCACAACCCTTGGCTACTCAGCCAAGTTGATGAGCAGCTTTTTGGTGGGCAGCCTTTAGTTAACAACCGATTTGAAGCACTTGAACAATTTGTCGAACACATGAAAGGCAGAATGGCTGAAGGTGCCCGACTGTCTCACCTGACTCGTCATATCTTAGGTATTTTCCAAGGCGAGCCTGGAGGCAAACAATTCCGACGCTATCTTTCAGAAAATGGTCATCAACTTGACGCAAAGATAGACGTATTATTAGAGGCCATTGAATTGGTCCAAAATCATCAACGTAAAGGATAAGAGCAATGAGCAACAAGTTATCTCAATTAAAAGAGTTCACTACCATTGTGGCTGACACCGGTGATATCACGGCAATCAAAGAATTTTTGCCTGAAGATGCGACCACAAACCCTTCTTTGATGCTTAAAGCTTCACAAATCCCTGAATATGCGCCTTTTCTAGACCAAGCAGTTGCCTGGGCGAAACAACAAAGCGACGACAAAGAGCAACAACTGATTGACGCCAGTGACAAACTAGCGGTAATCGTCGGTACAGAGATCCTTAAATATGTACCAGGCCGTATCTCTACAGAAGTAGATGCACGTTTGTCATACGACACACAAGGCACTATTGAAAAAGCACACCGCTTGATCAAGCTTTATGAAGAAGCTGGCGTTTCTCGCGACCGTATCCTGATCAAAGCAGCCTCTACTTGGGAAGGCATCAAAGCGGCTGAGCAACTTGAAAAAGACGGCATCAACTGTAACCTAACTTTGCTTTTCTCTTTCGCTCAAGCACAAGCCTGTGCTGAAGCTGGCGTATTCCTTATCTCACCATTTGTTGGTCGTATCCTTGATTGGTACAAAAAATCAACTGGCGAAGAATACACTGCGGAAACGGATCCTGGTGTTGTTTCTGTTACTGAGATCTACAACTACTACAAAGAGCACGGTTACAACACAGTGGTAATGGGTGCTAGCTTCCGTAACATAGGTGAAATCGAGCAACTTGCTGGCTGTGACCGTTTGACCATCAGCCCTGCTCTGCTTGAAGAGCTGAAGAAAGACGAAAGTCCACTAGAGCGTAAATTGATCCCTGCAACAGACATCAAGCCTGCCCCAGAAGCCATTTCTGAGCAAGCTTTCCGTTGGGCAATGAACGAAGACGCTATGGCCACTGAGAAACTTGCGGAGGGTATCCGTAACTTCGCTGCTGACCAACGCAAACTTGAAAAAACCTTGGTTGAAATGCTGTAATAGCCTAACCCGCTAACAAGTAAACCATGTAAAAACGCGACCTAGGTCGCGTTTTTTGTGCCCTCTACTCAAGCCATAGGAAAAAAACATTGAGCGACAACCAAACAGAATTCGAGAAGATGCGCCAAGGGCTCGCATTCAATGGCATAGACACCGACTTACGACTGCGCCGTGAAGCGGCCCGCCTAGCTTGCGCAAAATACAACGCCCATCCAAGCAAAGGCAATCTACGCCATATCACTCGCCTCTTCGCACAATTTGGCAGTCTCGTGATCGAACCTGGATTTCAATGCGATTATGGCACCCAAATCCATATAGGCGAACGTTGCTACATTAATTTCAACTGTGTCTTCCTAGACAGCGCTCAGATTACCCTTGGCGATGACGTATTAATTGGCCCAGGTGCTCATCTTTACACCGTTGATCACCCCCGTGATGCGCTAGCAAGAGCGGCGGGCGAATGCCATGCCAAACCCATTGTCATTGGCGATAAAGTCTGGATCGGCGGAGGCGCAAAAATCCTCCCAGGCATCACCATAGGCAACAATGCCATCATAGGTGCCAATGCGGTCGTCACAAGGGACGTTGCTGACCATGAACGTTATTTAGGCTAGCTTATACCAAACACCAGGGTTATTTAGGCGCTTCTAATGCCAGCTTAAGCGCTGCGTCACAATGCAGCGCCGTGGTATCGTACAAGCTTACTGAAGTATCTTCCGGTTTGACCAGTAAGGCAATTTCAGTACACCCTAAAATAATGGCTTGCGCGCCCTTATCTACAAGATCATCAATAATACGCAAGTAGGCTTGCCGAGAACCAGGCTGGATTCTACCAAGACACAACTCATTATAAATCACCTCATGAACCAATTGCCGGTCTGACTCATTCGGCACAAGAGATTGGATGGCGAATTTTTCTTCGAGGTAACCCGTGTAAAAGTCTTCTTCCATGGTGAAACGTGTCGCGAGCAAGCCTACTTTGGTAACGCCAGCCGCGACTAACGCGCTGCCAGTTGAATCTACAATATGAAGCAAAGGAATATTCACACTGTCTGCGACCCGATGAGCAATCTTGTGCATGGTATTGGTCGCTATCAAGAAAAAATCTGCACCGGCTTTTTCCAATGAGATCGCCGCCTGTGAAAGAGTCTCTGCCATCTCCTCCCATTTGCCCTCTTGTTGCTGCTCTTTAATGTCTTTGAAATCCACACTATTAATGATCACTTTAGCTGAATGCCATGACCCTAAAGACTGCGCCACTCCTTGATTCAAGGCGGAATAATAACTCGCTGTAGACTCCCAACTCATACCACCAATAATGCCAATCGTTTTCATAACTCGTCCTTTTTTATGCCCCCTAAGAGCGATGACTGTAACCTAAGTTCACCACAATAAGCGACCTACGAAAACAAGCCAGCAAAAAGTCAGCCGCATAAAAAAGCCTGATAAGCTTACTTATCAGGCTTTACATTATGATTGTGATACCAACAACGAATGACTTAGCGCAAACTCAACACAAGATTAATCGCCACTCTCATCACTTTCAGTCGACACATCCTGCTCTGGGTTTGCGGACTTCTCGACTACCTTGGTTCCGACACTATTCGCTTCGTAGCCAACATCGGTTAGTTCCGAGCTAGCCGCCTCAGAGTGAGTATCGGCCGCTTCTACTGGTGCATCATCTGCTTGATCACCCCAGCTGTCTGTCTGATCTTCATCACCCCAGCTGTCTGTCTGATCTTCATCACCCCAACTGTCCGCGTCATCTCCCCAGCTATCATCTGACGCCGATTTTGCCTTTGCGCCCGGTTGTGGCGGGTGACCGTCATAAACTTGGTTTTCACGGTTCTGCAAATACACATCACGAATAAAACTGTAACGATCACCAATAATCAAAGATTCTGCTGACAATAAGCTGGCTCGTTTTTGTACTATGTATAATCCCCATCGAGCAAGGTTTTGTTCATTATTAAGGTCAAACTCATCCACAGGATCGTAATTAAAGAAGTCAACTGCTGTACCGCCAGCATCACGCACCGTCGATGGCCCTAAGAAAGGCAACACCAGATAAGGTCCTGAAGAGACTCCCCAGTAACCTAATGTTTGGCCAAAATCCTCATCATACTTACGTATGCCAAGCGATGAAGCCACATCAAATAAGCCAAACACCCCTACGGTCGAGTTAATAACGAAACGCCAAGTAGAGCCAACAAAAGCGTTCTTTTTACCTTGTAGCCCACTGTTAGTTAGGTTCGATATTTCCCCTAAGTTCGAGAAAAAGTTGCTGACGCCTGTCTGCATAAACTCAGGAGTGACTTTTTTATAACCTTTTGCAACGGGCTTTAAAAAGTACACATCCAGAGTATCGTTAAAAGAAAACATCGCACGGTTAAACCCTTCCCAAGGGTCAGCAGGATCACTAACATCCTCGTCATCCCCCCAAGAACCGGCTTCATCCCCTGAGTTATCAGCCGTTGCCACATCATTGGCTTCATTGTCTTTTGCCTCAGCAGAAGGCTTTGCCAATGCAGGCTCTTGATCAGGCTCTGGTTGCTTAGTTTCTACTAAGCTTGACGCCTCTGAACTGGGTTTCTCCGTACCTGCCGCTTCAGGAGATTTACTGGCACATGCACTCAGAGTCACGCTGAGCAACGCCGCAACTAACCAACTCGTCGATCTCTTACTAACCATTGCTTTCATTAATTTTGCATCCTAAACAAGTTTTTTAACGGCTTGCCATTGTTTGCCCAATCGCTTATCTGAAATAGGCTCTAAAGTGCCCACAGACTGAGCGAATAGCGAAATTCGGTACTCTTCTAACATCCAGCGATACTTTATCAATTCTGGATCATAAAGCGACTTTTCATCGTGTGCTTTTTTCTGTTTCAAATAGCTCTGCCAAAGCCCTTCTAGCTGAGTTACATAGCTGTTTTCTTTATTCAAATGATTTTGGAAACGCTCCAAACGCACCTCAATCCCTTTAAAATAACGCGGCAACTGCCCTAACCAAAACAATGGCGTACTACCAATAAAGCCAGGATATATAAGATTCTCTAACTGAAGTTTAATATCCCCATATACCCGTGTCCAAGGCAAAGGTATGCTGCCTTTCATTTTTTTCGCTACACCTTGATAAGAAGACAAAACCCGATACAGCTGATTCGCCATCTCATTCGCTACGCTCACCAATTGCGGCTTATGCGCACTAATGCACTGTTCAAACTCAAGCTGAGTACGAGGTAGAGCCCGACCATCGAGGAACACCTTATCTAAGATGGCATTAAGCAGATCATTAAGCAGCACCTCTTTTTGACCCAAGGGCGCAAAAATCAACATGGACTCTCTAAGGTGTGGCAAATTCTTCTGCAAATAGCGCACGTCTTTTTGCAAGGCTATTTTAAGCAGCGCAATCACCCCCTTCCGGTGGGCTTCTTGAGCCGTGCTATGGTCATCAAACATCTTTAAAGAGACCGCTTCACCCTGTGCAACCAAGGCAGGAAACGCCGTCACTTTAATGCCCGCTTGCTTGATCTCTTGACGCTCAGGGATATCCTGCTCAGGCCACTGAGTTAAATCTTCTTGCTCGTGTTGTTTGGTGCCAAATTTCGCAAAACTCTCTTCTACTAGGTCACTAAATCGCGCCTGTAACTCTGCAAGGTCTTTGCCAAACCCCAATACCTTGCCGCGCTCATCCACCACCTCTAAAGTCAGTGTTAAATGGGTTTCCAAACGCTCAGGCGCCCATTCATTTAAAGGAATGTCGATTAAGGTTTCACGCTTGATCTGCAAACTCAATTGCTCAAGTAAGTCCCCTTTATCTTTAGAAAGATTTGGATAAATACGCTCAACAAATTGAGGGATAGGCACAAAACGACGACGCAACGCTTTTGGTAAGGCTCGCAGCAACGCTTCGCAGCGCTCTTTAATAAAGCCAGGCACTGCCCAACCTAACTCATCCAGGCTCAATTGACGCAGCAACCCAACGGGCACTTTTAATGTAGCGCCATCGGTCACCTTACCCGGCTCAAAACGGTAATCAATCGGCAATGCCACACCGTTCAAACCATAGGTATCTGGAAAGGCCATGTCATCCACACTGACCTCTTGATTAATGAGGTCTTCGCGGGTCATAAGCAATGCATCTGGCGACTGCTTAACAAAATATTCAAGGCCTTTTTGATTGCGCACCTCTTTTGGAATACGCTGATCATAAAACGCAAATACAGCTTCGTCATCCACCAAAATATCTCTGGTACGAAGCTTTGCCTCTTGCGTTTCAAGGGCCTCGACTAATGCCTTATTATGACGATAGAAGGCTTGCTTGGTTCGCATTTGACCTTCAACCAAGCCTGCACGGATCAATATTTCGCGTGCTTCTTCTGGTTCGATTTGGCCATAGTCCACACGGCGCTTGGCAACAATAATCAAACCATACAAAGACACCTGCTCCTGCGCCATAACCCGACCTTGATTGCGCTCAAAATGCGGATCAAAATATTGACGTTTAACAAACGGCTTAGCAAACTCTTCAATCCATTCTGGATCAATACGCGCCGTCACCCGTGCGTATAGCTTGCTTGTCTCGACCAATTCTGCCGCCATCACCCATTGCGGCGGCTTTTTAAATAACATAGAGCCAGGAAAAATCGACACTTTACGGGAACGACAACCTAACATCTCTTTGCTGTCGTCCATCTTGTTCGCCACATGGGTGAACAAGCCAGCTAACAAAGAGCGGTGAATTGCTTCGTAGTTGCGATTTTCATGGTCAACTTCTTTAAAACCTAACTGCTTACAGGCAATTAAGATTTGGCGGTGAATATCACGCCACTCTCGCATGCGCATAAAGTTTAAAAATTGTTTCCGACAATACTGACGCAATTGATTTTGCGACAAAGTCTGGCGCTGTTCTTCAAAACGCTCCCACAAATTTAGCAGTACCACAAAATCAGAATCTTCGTCCTTATCTTGAGCATGGGCCTGATCTGACTGAGTTTTCTTATCTTGAGGGCGTTCTCGTGGGTCAGGAACCGATAAAGCACTGACAATAACAGCAACTTCTTTTAAAACTGAATGTTGTTCTGCGGCAATCAAAATACGCCCAAATTTAGGGTCAATCGGCAATTTCGCCAACTGGCGGCCAATCGGCGTTAGCTGCTCACCTTTTAATGCCCCAAGCTCTGTCAACGCACGATAACCGTCATTGATCATGCGACGTTCAGGCATTTCTACAAAAGGAAACTTTTCTACCGCACCCAAACGCAAGTTCGCCATCTGCAAAATAACTGAGGCAAGATTGGTGCGAAAGATTTCAGGGTCGGTAAACTCTGACCTAGCAGCAAAATCCGCCTCGTCATACAAACGAATACACACACCTTCTGCAACACGACCACAACGACCAGCACGTTGATTGGCACTGGCCTGACTGATCTTCTCAATGGGTAATTGCTGTACTTTAGAACGCACGCTGTAGCGACTCATGCGAGCTAACCCCGGGTCAATCACGTAACGAATGCCTGGCACTGTTAGCGAGGTCTCAGCCACGTTGGTCGATAACACAATACGTCGACCAGAATGAGATTTGAAAATTCGTTGCTGCTCGCTGGTGCTTAGACGCGCATAAAGAGGCAACACCTCGGTATTTCTCAGCTCGGCACGGCGTAAGATTTCAGCGGTTTCACGTATCTCACGCTCCCCCGCCAGAAACACCAAAATATCACCAGCCCCACGGTAACCTGACTGTCTTTCTTCTTGGATCAGCTGCTCAACCGCATCCAAGATACCTTGCTCCATGCTCTGATCTTCGTCTAATGCTTCGGAGTCAGACTTGCTCAACAAGGGTTGATAGCGTATTTCTACAGGGTAGGTACGCCCCGACACTTCAATAACAGGCGCGTTATTGAAGTGAGCAGAGAAGCGTTCAACATCAATCGTCGCTGACGTCACAATCACTTTTAAATCAGGGCGCAACGCCAATACACGCTTTAAATACCCCAGCAGGAAATCGATGTTTAAACTGCGCTCATGGGCTTCATCAATAATGATGGTGTCGTACTTATAGAGCAGCTTATCTTGCTGGATTTCGGCCAACAAAATACCGTCCGTCATTAATTTAATCAGGGTTTCTTCATTACTTTCGTCGTTAAAACGAACCTGAAAACCCACTTGCTCGCCAAGCTTTACCTGCATCTCATCACTGATGCGTTCGGCCACACTGCGCGCCGCAATACGGCGCGGCTGAGTATGGCCGATCAAACCCGCAATTCCTCGCCCTGCCTCAAGACACATCTTCGGCAGCTGTGTGGTTTTACCCGAACCGGTTTCCCCTGCAATGATCACCACTTGGTTGTCTTGTATGGCTTTAACAATCTCTTCGGATCGAGCCGCTACAGGCAAACTCTCATCGTAGGTAATTTTGGGTAAGCTTCCTAACCGAGCCTGATACAAGGCGGCTGACTTCTCCATCATAGCATCAAGTTCTGACGCCATACGATCAAACGGCAACCCGTCTTTTTTACGCTTGGCTAATTGCTCTTGTTTACGAGTTATAAAATGACGGTCGCGCGTCATTACATCGGTAATTGGCATAGTAAGTAAACTGATATCCTGGTCAATTGGTGCTAATACAAGACTTGCAAAAACTCGGAAAAATTCGCACCGTTTCTATCTATATAGTTGGAAATTCTAACATTAATCCCTATCAAGGGGTTATAGTGAACACCATCTGCTGTACGAGTTTTAGTGTGTAGCGCCCTTTAATAAATCAACGAATAAGGAAATAACATGTCTCAGCAAGTATTCGAAGATAACTCTTTGACCATAGGTAACACGCCCCTCGTACGCCTAAACAAAATTGGCAATGGAAACATATGGGCAAAAGTGGAATCTCGTAACCCTGCTTTTTCTGTAAAATGCCGCATCGGTGCCAACATGGTCTGGGACGCAGAGAAAAAAGGCATCTTAGCAAAAGGCAAATCCATTGTTGAAGCTTCCAGTGGCAATACTGGCATCGCCTTGTGCTTTGTTGCAGCATCCCGTGGCTACCCAATCACCATTACAATGCCTTCGAGCATGAGCGTAGAACGCCGCCAAGTAATGAAAGCCCTAGGCGCAACCATTGTATTAACCGAACCCGCTAAAGGCATGAAAGGCGCAATCGAAAAAGCCGAAGAAATAGCCCAAGACGAAAATGTCGTGTTACTACAGCAATTCGACAACCCAGCTAACCCTGAAATTCACGAGCAAACCACCGGACCTGAAATCTGGAAAGACACCAATGGTGAAATTGATATTTTGGTTTCTGGTGTTGGCACAGGCGGCACCATCACAGGGATCAGCCGTTACATTAAAAACACCCAAGAAAAAGCCATCTTAAGTGTCGCCGTAGAGCCAACCAGCTCCCCTGTTATTACACAAACGCTGCAGGGTGAAACGCCAACGCCAGCGCCACACAAAATCCAAGGCATTGGCCCTGGCTTTATCCCGAAAAACTTAGACTTGGCAATGCTTGACCGCGTCGAGCAAGTGACTAACGAAGACGCCATTGAGATGGCGAAACGCCTGATGCGCGAAGAAGGTATTTTGTGCGGTATTTCCTGTGGTGCCGCGGTCGTTGCCGCACAAAGACTGAATCAGATGCCAGAATTTCAAGACAAGAAAATCGTGGTAATTTTGCCGGATTCAGGTGAACGTTATTTGTCCACCGCTCTATTTGAAGGCGAATTCAGCGACAACGAATTGGTCCAGTAATCTTTTTATTGGAACTATAGAGATTAGCTAAACAAACAAAAACCAGACAGGCACGAGATACGTACTTGTCTGGTTTTTTTATGCTTTATGCTGCGACCACTTCAACGCTTTTATGGGCTAGGCTTTTTCTGAAACACCACTTCACCACCCTGAAAAGCACACAACTCTCCAGGTACCATCTGCGCCCACTCTTCATTATTAGTCAGAGGCTGAGTCGCAATCACAGTCACCACGTCTTTATCGGTGGTCACTTCTTGGAAATCCACACTCACGTCTTCGTCTGACAGGGTCGCCTTTTTAAAGGGCGCACGACGCACTATCCAATGCAACTTGGTGGTACAAAAACAATACAACACAGCCCCATCAGACAGCATCATATTGAACACACCCTTATCTTTTAACTGCAGGGCCAACTCAGTAATCGCACTGGCCAAAACAGTTAATTCAGGCTCTTGCTCGCCAAAGCGTTGAGTCAACTGCTCAATAATCCAGCAAAAGGCACGCTCTGAATCGGTACTTCCCAATGGCTGATGAATACCCACAGGCAATTTCTCTGAACCTTCGAGCTGACCATTGTGTGCATAAGTCCAAGTTTTCTGCCACAGAATACGGCTAAATGGGTGAGTATTTGGCAAGCTTACTGCCCCCACATTAGCTTGGCGAATATGACTAATCACAATGTCACATTTGAGCGAGGTTTTACTCATTACTTCAGCCAAATCCGAATCAGAGCTCGGACGCGGATCGTGCATTGCCCACACATGGCCATCACGATACATAGCCATTCCCCAACCATCTTTATGTGGGCCGGTACGCCCTCCTCGGGCACGTAATCCTGAAAAACTAAAGCAAATGTCCGTCGGGACATTAGCACTCATTCCTAATAACTCACACATCGTTTGACTCTTCGCCTTAATGACGGCCTTTTTCTTTGGCAGGCCGAGAAAAAATAAACACCAATATAATAAGCACCAACGCCACCAGCGCGATCAGAGCATAAATAAACCAACTGGCTTGGGTCACCGCCTGCACTTCTTTAGTGACTTGCGCCACCACATTGGTCTGCGCGGCAGGAGGAACTTGTGAAGTCGGTTCTGGCTCTGTCTGCTGGTTGCCATCATTGACGACTTCAACACTTGGCGACACCTGCAAAGCAGCCACTTGCTGGTTACTGGCAACACTCGCGTCAAACTCCTCGCGGACCTGAGATGGCGTTAAATCACCCAATTGAATCGATACATCACGACTGCCTTGGCGCTCAATACTCCACACAGGAGTCGTATACTGCACTTTGTTACCACTTAAGGTCACGCCGTTTAATGTCGCACTGGCCTTCGCAAAACTGTCTGCTCCAAGCGGCACGATTTTCTCCCAGTAGCCTTCGTCGATAAATGGCATAGTCTCGATTTGTTGCGTACCGTCCCCATAAAGCAGCTTTAACGTCATGCTGGATTTGGCCGTATCTAATACAGCATTGGTTGCACTGGCAAAAAAGGTGACCAGATTTGCCCCCTCGTTATTGACATAAAAACTCACCGCCGGCTGCACTCTGATGTATTGGCGTACTGAGCGATCGGCAAAATCACTATGGACAGTGCTGATTAACTGATAAATACCCGGTTTTTCAAGCCCATTAATATGGCTTTTAAACACATCACCGGTTCGTGTCATGTCCCAAGTCAACAAGGGCTCCTGCTGCCCTCCTGCCACTCGAAAGAGGCGCTGAGTAACCTTGGTATTAGCTAAAATAGAGGCATCTGTTAGCGCCTTTTCATGCTGAAAAAGCGCCACACTCGAATCAATTCCCTGCTTAGTAAAAACCCACTCAGGGATCTTGGTGGCGTTAGCCAACCAGCTAGATACAATGCGCACATGGCTACGCTGTATGTCCGCATTTTCTAATCGCCATTGGCCGATGGCCGGATTCGTCACGGTAAACAGGGTATAATGAGGCGCATCCGCCACATAAAGACCTGGCCGGCTAAGCAGCGGCAGCACTTCACCATTCGGCTGCACCAGCTTGGGCAATTGACCCACCTCATGCAGCACTTCTATCGTCATTTCATTGATACTTGGGTCAACTTTAAAACCCGCCTCTGTCAAAGGTAATTCCGCAGCGGGAGCTGCTTGGCTATAAATCTGTTCAAAAGTGTCTAACAAATCGTCCGGCACAGCCAAGTCAGTGTGTGTCGCATTAGTACGGTAAGACAAATGATCCAATAGCGCTTTGTCGGTATAACCCGTTAAAGAGATGGTATGAAGGTGAATGCCTTTGGCTTCCAACTGCTGTGTAATCTGCCCCCAAATACGTTGTCGAGAAGCATCATTGACTTGCTGATCACGACTGATGTCTACCATTCCATCGGTGACTAGAATCCAGTCCCGACGATATCCAGGCGCTAAGTCTGGTGTATCCGGCGCAGCAAGCAGCAGCTTTAGAATCGATTCTAAATCTGTTTTTAAATCTTGCCTCACATATTGATTAACATGGCTTGCCAGCTGTGCTTTTGAAGCGCCATTGAGCACAGTTTCAGGGAACAGAACTCTGGCCTGCTCACCGAACAGCCAAACTCCTAAGGAAGCTGTATTTTCTGGGGATAAATCGGCAATGAGGCGGAGCGCCTCGGAGGTAATATGATCTGGGTCGTTGCTTTGCATACTTCCAGATGCATCAATAATGATACGAAACTGAGTATCAGCTTGACCAAAAGATGACCACAAAGACAGAAAAACAAAACAAAGTACGGCACTTATCTTTAACTGTTTCACTTGCAGTCACCTCTTCGAGTTATGTGGGTTGAATCACGTTATCCATGTTAGTTCAACCAAAGTCATAGGGCTCTGGCATACCGTGAACCCACTTGATGATATGCGTTTCCCAGTCTTCTTCTGGGACACTGTTTTCGCTTACCGCATAATGTCGAACGCTCAATCCTTGACGCTGCATTTCTTTATCACTACCCGTCACCAATGGGTGCCAATTGGGTAAGTCACCCGTCTCGTGCAACACACGATAACTGCAGGTATCAGGAAGCCAGTCAAACGCTTCAAGCTGATCCGCGGTTAACGTAATACAAGACGCCACCTTTTCTTGACGCGTTTCATACACCTTACACTGGCAGGCGCCAATATTAAGCTGCTCACACGCAAGATTGGTATAGTAAACCCTGTCGGTTTCTTCATCTTCTAACTTCTGCAGACAGCACTTTCCGCACCCATCGCATAGGGACTCCCATTCTGGGCGGCTCAATTGACTCATGGCCGTGGTTTTCCAAAATGGCTCGTAACGCTTAGCAATCATAATCAGTAAGCCGCCTCGGTTGGCGTTTTATAAAGGTCTAGCAAATACTCTTCCTTTACTGGCGGAAGTTGCAGGTAATAACCTGTTTCACGGATACCCTTAATAACCTTCTCTGTATCAGCTCGAGCAAGTTTTTGATCCTTAGTTAGCAACATAGTCATCGCACTAATACCCGAACCAAATCGTTCCATTAATGCTTCCGGAATATCCTTCAACCCCACGCTTTTTTCCACGTACAAGTACATTCCATCATGCTTAGACGAGCGAAAAACTTCGACAATTAAATGCTGTTTCATACTATTCTCAATGCTCTATTTTTACGGCTTTGTTGCGTCTTTGTTAAAACGCTCAAGCACAGGCTCAATAATGATCTCGCGGCGCCATCCAGTCATCGCTGGGTTTTGCCAATCAATCGTAGAACCATCATACAAATGATGTACCAATGGCTCCAACAACTTACGCTTCAACATTGCCTCTGGCGCTATCTCCAACTCTTGAGCGCGCTCACGAATATAAGCTTTTATCGCTTTCGTCAGCTCACCAGCTTGCGATGGCAAAGGCACAGGTAAAGGCAACTGCAATTCGTCTTGGGATAAACCTTTGACTAAGGCAACGTTTTTTAGAATGACATCGCCATATAAGCGATGCTGCTTGCCGGTCAGCTCTTCTGTTTCGGCAATGGCTTTATGGTAATCTGGTAACGTTTTACCGAGCGCCCATAAAGTGCGATCTTTTAGTATCTGCCCTTTGGGCACATTCTCTTTACGTGCTTGCTGGTCGCGCCAAATAAACAATAAGCGTAACAAAGTAAGCCCAGCCGGCGATAAGCGCCACGCTGTTTTTATCCCTGTCCAGTTTTGTTCTGGGTCAGCATTCATTTGATGCTGCCACTTTAAAGACTCACAATCTTCTAGTGCCCAGCTAAGCATGTTTTTCTGTTCAAGCTTTGCCACTTGCAGCGGATAAAGTTGCGCAAGATAAACCACATCCAATGCCGCATAACGCTTCTGAGCCTCAGTCAATGGACGCTGTGTCCAGTCTGATCGAGTCTCGTCTTTCGCTACCTCGATACCCAAATACGCAGCCACTAACTTAACGTAGCTTAAAGACCATTGGGCAGCCGCATAAGCTTCGCCAATTTGTGTATCGTAAAAAGGCGTCGGTAGAACCCCCAACAAACGCTCAAAAACATCTAAGTCTTCTGAGCAAGCATGGAAGACCTTCATCACAGAGGGATTAACCAACAAATCGCGCAAAGGCGCCCATTGATCAATGGCCAATGGGTCAATCAATACCGCCTTCTCACCCTCACTGATTTGAATAAGACCAGTAATAGGGAAATAAGTCGTGCGGCGAATAAACTCGGTATCAACCGCAATAACTGGCAATTCAGCCCAATAGGCACACCATTCAGCCAGCGCATCGTTATCCGCTACCCATACAATATTCAAATCTTGATCTTGGTTTTCCATTCTAGAGTGTTTTCCGACCCTCTAGCGCCAGCGCCAGAGTGTTGCCATCGACGTATTCTAGTTCACCACCCATAGGAACCCCATGAGCAATGCGACTAACGTTGATGTTTTTGGATTTTAATTGTTCAGCGATATAGTGGCACGTCGCCTCGCCTTCAACCGTTGAATTCGTGGCAATAATTGCTTCTTCTACCTGATTATGAAGTACCACATTGTCTAAATGATCTAAGCCTAGTTCTTCTGGGCCAATACCATCAATAGGTGAAAGGTGACCTAATAGTACAAAATAGCGCCCATCAAAAGTGCCTGCGGATTCAATAGCAAGCACATCTGCTGGGGTTTCCACTATGCATAAGCGCGTGGCGTCACGTTCTGGATCGGCGCAAATACTGCACTCAGTCTCTTCTGTTAGCGTTCGACAACCTGAACAACGTCCAACTTTATCCAACGCTTCACGCAACGCCCCTGCCAGTCTGTCTGCCCCTTTATGCTCTCGCTCCAAAAGGTACAGAGCCATTTTCTGTGCCGATTTCGGACCAACACCAGGCAAGCAACGTAATGACTCGATAAGCTCTTTAATTAAGGGACTAAACAAGCCGTGCTCCTAGAAAGGCATTTTAAAGCCAGGCGGTAAAGACATACCTGCTGTAGCGGCATCCATCTTCTCTTTTTGGCTTACTTCAATATTGCGAACCGCATCATTAACTGCAGCAGCGATAAGGTCTTCCAGCATTTCTTTATCGTCTTCAAACAAAGAGTCATCGATAGAAACACGCTTAACATCATGACGGCCTGTCATCACAATTTTAACAAGACCTGCACCAGATTGACCTTCCACTTCCATGTTAGCCACTTCTTCTTGTGCCTTTTGCACGTTTTCCTGCATCTTCTGCGCTTGGCGCATCATGTTGCCCATTCCACCTTTAAACATAACTCTCTCCAATTAAGCTTTAACTTTAACAGTATCATAAACCAGTTGCGCACCCATTGTATTCGCAAGTGCTTGCACAACTGGGTGTGAATTTAAATGATCAATAGCAACTTGCAATGCTTCAGCTCTCTTGCTGGCGGCAAACTCTTCTGCTGTCACACCACTCGTCTCTTCGACCGTATCGATAATCAAGGGAACACTGAGTTGAAAAAAGTCGCTCAACGCCCCTTGAATTTGTTCGTATCTTGTTTGATTTAACATGTGCCCATACTCTAACGGCACTTCCAATTTCACCCCTTGCTCGCTGGCAGAAATCAAACTGGAATTCATTAATATATTTTGCACCAAACCTGTCAATGGCAAACGTGGCGCGACCAACCACCAAAGCTTCATTGTCAGTTCACTAAAATGATTCAACTCTGGCATTGGCATACCCAAAGCAGGTTGAGCTACCGTATCTGGCGCTTTAGGAGCCGTGCTTTCAACTTCTAAAACAGCCTGTTCGGGTTCGCTTTCATCAGCCACCGCACCTAATGCTTGCACTAAATCAGCCGCCGGATTAAAAGGATCGGAAACATCGGCAATAGCACGCTCTTCTGCTTCTTCTTCATCCTCCTCTTCGTCCTCATCATTGGCATCTTGAGGCACACTAAACGGCAAGGTGCCCACTTCTTTATGCGGCACTGAGTCTGGTTTTTCAATGGCTGACGGTGTTTCCATAAGCGCTTCAGGTTCGACAAAAGTGTCTGTTTGCACGTCTTCATCGAGCAACTCTTCACCTAACGACTCTTCTGTTACCAATAGCGCTTCTGCTGTCAGCTCTTCTTTAGGCTCAACAACTTTAGGCTCAACAACTTCAGGCTCAACAGTTTGCTCTGGCGCTGCTTCCCAAGGTGGTCGTTGTGACTCAGGCAAAGGCTCACTGTGTGCTACCACTTGCTCTTCTTGTGCTACCACTTGCTCTTCTTGTGCAACCTTCTCAGCAGCGACAGTCGTTGACGCGACCGCATCAACCATCTGCTGCTCTTGCTCTTCTTTCAGCTGCTGAGTATTTTTTGGCGCAGGATCTTGAGCGGCAGAAATATTTTGTGTTGACTGTGGCCTAGAACCTGCTTCATAAGCGGAGTCTTGCTCATTTGGCGCCGCCATCACGGGCGCAGCCATTTGCGGCGGCGCATCATAACTGACCGTCATTGGCGGTGCTGGGCGAAAAGCTATCAATCGCAGCATCAGCATTTCAAAGCCGGATCGTGCGTTGTGCGACAAATGCAAATCTCGCCGCCCAATCAACAAACTTTGATACATCAACTGAATCTCTTCAGAACTTACCGACCCTGCAATTTGCTGGATGCGGGCCAAATCCCCTTGCTGATCCAATAAAGCACCAGGCACCTGTTGCTCCACCGCTACTCGATGCAAGGTGTCCAATAAGCTTCCGCAAATGGCACTGAAATCTGGTTGATAATCAGCCAACGCCTCTATTTTCTGTAACACTTGCGCTGCGTTTTTCTGCACCACACTGTCTAATAAATCCAGTATTTGCGCCTGGTTAACCAAGCCCAACATGGCCGTCACGCCGGATTCAGAAACCGTACCATTACCAAACGCAATCGCTTGGTCGGTCAGACTTAACGCGTCACGCATACTGCCATTCGCCGCTTGGCCGATTTGCCATAACGCAGGCTGGTCGTAACTAACCTGCTCTGTCGTCAACACGGTTTGCAAATAGTCTACGACCCGCTGGGGAGACATATTTTTAAGATTAAACTGCAAACAACGTGACAAAATGGTGACAGGAAGTTTTTGCGGGTCTGTGGTTGCCAGCAAAAATTTTACATGGGCTGGCGGCTCTTCTAATGTTTTTAACAATGCATTAAAAGAGTGAGTGGAGAGCATGTGCACTTCATCTATCAAATAGACTTTGAAGCGCCCTCGTGTCGGAGCGTATTGCACATTTTCTAGCAGTTCACGGGTATCTTCTACTTTGGTTCGAGATGCCGCATCCACCTCAATCAAATCAACAAAACGCCCTTCTGCGATTTCAACGCAGCTGTCACAGTGACCACAGGGTTCTGGAGAAATGCCATTGGTTTCACAGTTTAGGCATTTGGCAAAAATACGCGCAATGGTGGTTTTACCAACCCCACGCGTACCGCTAAACAAATAAGCATGATGCAAACGTTGCTGACGAAGCGCATTGACCAAGGCTTGTAATACATGGTCTTGCCCTGCCATTTCAAGGAATGTTTGTGGCCGCCATTTGCGTGCTAAAACTTGATAACTCATGATAGATACTGGCTAATAAAAAGCGATTTTTCATTGTACGGCAGTCGGACCCATTTCGAAACCACTCATGGCGAGAGATCACATCGAGAAAGACGCTAAAAGGCAGAAAAATCACTTTTTAGATCAATAATTTATATTTCGCTCAGCCGGGCTGAGCGAAACTCGTCGTGATTAAGACTGTGCGCGCTGCTCACGGATCTTACGCTGACGCTCTTTTTCTAAGGCTTTTTCTAAACGGTGTTTTTCGACTGCCTCAGACACTTCTGCACCAATATGCTCTTCGCCTCGTGCACGCGCTAACTGCACTTGACGCTCACGCTCAACAAAGCGCTGACGCTGTTCGTCGGTGAATTTATCGAAACAATGAACACAGCTTACACCTTGAACATAACGCTCATCTTGCTTTTCTTCTTCTGTGATTGGCATACGACATGCGTGACATTGGTCATACTCGCCTTTTTCAAGGTTGTGATTCACCGACACACGATTATCAAAAACAAAACACTCGCCTTCCCACATGGTTTCTTCTTTCGGCACTTCTTCTAAGTACTTCAAAATACCGCCTTCAAGGTGATACACCTCTTCAAAACCTTGCTCTAACATGTACGCTGTGGATTTTTCACAACGAATCCCCCCAGTACAAAACATGGCCACTTTCTTTTGTTTCTTAGGGTCCATGTTCTCCTTTACATACTTAGGGAACTCACGAAAGGTTTCTGTTTTGGGGTTTACTGCGTTTTTAAAGGTTCCAATTTGAACCTCATAATCATTACGCGTATCAACCAGCACCACATCAGGATCAGAAATTAATGCATTCCACTCACTTGGTTTCACATAGGAGCCAACCACGCGTTTAGGGTCAATACCTTCAACCCCCATGGTAACAATTTCTTTTTTCAGCTTTACTTTTGTGCGGTAGAAAGGCATGTCTTCATCGTAAGATTCTTTGCTGACGATATTGTCTAGACCAGGTTGCTGATCTAACCAGGACAACATAGCGTCAATACCTTCGCGGGAGCCAGCAACTGTGCCATTAATGCCTTCACTGGCCAACAACAAAGTACCTCGAATCTCATTATCCTCTAACACTTTCTGCAGTGGCTCACGAAGAGACTCAAAGTGAGGAAGCTCAACAAATTTATAAAGGGCACACACAACGACTTTTGACATTTCTATCTCCTATGCGGTCTGGAACGTAAAACCAGAGCAATTAAACAAGCCGCGCATTATAGTGATTTTTTTACAAAATTTCGAGCCTAGCCAAGAGTTAAATACAGCCATTACCTATTGCCCAGGATCGAGCTCTTTTGCTGTCGTGTTGTTCACTCTAAACCAGCCCGCGATACTGTGACGTGTGCGCTTAGCCACGTTAACTTCATGGGGAAAACACTCGCTCAAGAAAACCGCCAGACGCCCTTTTTTAGGCAAAAAGCGCCCTAACTCTACTTCCTCGTCATACTCATCATAAATTATCAACTCCCCGCCATCGGTCTCACGCCAGTCATCATTCAAATACAATACGGTAGAGAGAATACGATTACTTTGCCCTTTAAAGGCGTCCAAATGCTTTTCATAAAAAGCACCGTCTTCATAACGAGCGAAGTGCGCCTCAAAATCAAACAAACCCAAAAAAAGCTGTCGATTTAGCACAATCCGCAGTGCCTCCATCTCGTCTAAGAAGGTTTTGCAGGTGTCATTAATGGGATCAATCCATTTGATATAATCACGACGTGCACTCAAGTCCAGCTGATGGGACTGTTTGCGCCCCACGCCCGCTTGCAACATATTCTCACTTTGAATTGCTTGCACTTCCGCCATTAACTTGTCAGTAAAGGCAGCAGAGAAAAAATCGTCTTGAATACTCCAACCTTTGGCCTGCAAATCACTTAGCAATAAGGCAAAAGGCTCATGACGACTAAACGCAGGCAACAAATCTTCCGGTAGATCATCAGGCAAACAGTTAGACAAAGTATCATCTAGGGCCATAAATAAAAGCTCACATACTGGGTGGCATTATTGCCAAGCTTTCTATGATACTGTAGCGTCCCAATTGACACACTCATTTTATCTCCGCTAGCAATCAACAAACGATGACTCAAACCTTTGTCCTACGTGACTATCAAACACAAGCTGTCGAAGCAACACTCAATCATTTTCGCCAAAGCAATGACCCTGCCGTCATTGTCTTACCCACTGGAGCGGGCAAAAGCCTTGTTATTGCCGAACTAAGCCGTCTCGCCAGAGGTCATGTCGTTTGCCTTGCCCACGTCAAAGAACTGGTCGAACAAAACCACGCCAAGTTTTTAGCAACCGGACACCAAGCGGGGCTCTATTCTGCTGGACTCAATCAAAAAGTCAGCAGCGAAAAAACCACCTTTGCTAGCATTCAGTCATTGGCCGCAAACTTGGCGGACTTTACACAAGCAGCCAGCCTCATCATCATTGATGAATGTCATCGCATAGACATGACACCCAACAGCCAATATCAACAAGCTATCGAGCATTTTTTAACACTCAACCCAAACACCAAAATACTCGGCCTCACTGCCACCCCTTACCGCTTAGGCAGCGGCTGGATTTATCAACATCATTACTACGGCTTTGTGAGAAGTGAAACCGACTGCTTTTTCAAAAAATGCATTTTTGAACTCCCGTTAAGACACATGGTAAAAAATGGCTACCTAACGCCACCCATTCATTTTGATGCCGCGGTTGCACAGTATGACTTTAGCCTACTAACCGAAAGCCTAGATGGTGAACAAGACAGTGATGCGGTTGCCCTTAATGAACTCATCCACAAACACCCCAGAGTTACTCGCGCTGTGACCGAACAAATTGTGCAATTGAGCGAACAACGCCAAGCTGTGATGATTTTCGCGGCCACCATAGATCACGCGAAAGAAATCCTTTCCTACCTGCCCAATGGCGAGTGCGCCCTGATTACAGGCCAAACCCATAACAAGGAACGGGATCGCCTGATCCAAGAATACAAACAAAAGAAGTTTAAATACCTGGTGAATGTGTCAGTGCTAACCACTGGCTTCGATGCGCCCCACGTGGACGTCATTGCCATTTTGCGTCCCACACAGTCGATCAGTTTGTTCCAACAAATCGTTGGTCGTGGACTGCGCTTAAGCCCTGGCAAGAAAGATTGCCTGGTATTGGATTACACCAACAATGGCTACGACATTTTTCAACCCGAAGTAGGCGAAAAAAAGCCAACCAAAGACTCAGTCGCCGTGCAGATTCATTGCCCAGAATGCGATTTCGCCAATACTTTTTGGGGAAGAAAGGACGCGCAAGGCAATATTCTTGAGCACTTCGGCCGACGCTGCCATGGCCTAATGGAAACACCACATGGAGAGGAGCAATGTCACTACCGCTTTTGCTTCAAGCGCTGTCCACACTGCAATGAAGAGAACGACATTGCGGCGCGTCGATGCCAGCACTGCTCAGAAAAGCTCATTGACCCAGACGACCAACTAAGAAACGCACTTAACCTTAAGAACAATAAGGTACTGCGCTGTTCTGGTATTACAGTTACCAGCAAATCAGAAGACGACAGCATTAAAGTCACCTACCACGACGAAGATGGCACGACGCTAAGCGAGCAGTTTTATTTCAAGCAGAAGAAATCCAAACGGACATTTAATGAGATATTCGGGAGGCGTGTCGCCAACAGCACTCACCCTATTGTGTTTGAGCACGCTGACGAAGCAGTAAAATTTGAAAGCTACTTACCG
The DNA here is from genome assembly GCF_003387375.1 of Marinomonas pollencensis. GTDB lineage: Bacteria > Pseudomonadota > Gammaproteobacteria > Pseudomonadales > Marinomonadaceae > Marinomonas > Marinomonas pollencensis. The sequence continues at coordinate 422,654 of NZ_QUNG01000002.1, forward strand.
GTCCCTGACTTTGTTATCGCAAAAAAACAAAAACACCACTGGCAAGTGACGGAAAAGTTATTTGATTACCAAGGACCTTATCGTAAAGCCAATGACTTAAAATAGCGGCGCCTAGGCTTTTTTCAAAGCGTTTTTATAAGACACATCAAAAGGCAAATTAAGCCGCTCTAGATGCTCGACCGCCGAACGCCCTAAAACCCCACTTGGAATGCCCTGCAGCAATACCATCCAATAATTAGCCGCCATATTCTGAGCAAAAATCGAGGCGGTATTATCATCCACACCAACCCGTTTAAAACGACTTGATACCCCATCTACTATTACCTCGACCTGCTTGGTATGAAAGCCACCGTGAGCAAGGCTATCAAACAATACCAGACGGGCAAATTCAGCGTATTTATCATAGAAGGAAAACAGCACATCTGCCATTTGAAGAAGATAATCAGAAGGAGACTGGCAAGTCTGTTGGTCATCGGCTGCAGCGGTGAGCGCTGCATCCATTTCATCGAAGAAGATTTCTTTAACGAGGGAAAGTTTATCAGGGAAGTGAACAAACAAGGTGCCAACGGCCACCCCAGCTTGATTACTCAAAAAGCGAGTACTGGTTGCCTCAATGCCGTTCGTTAAAAAAGCCTGTTTGGCAATTCGCTTAATATTCGCACGCGTGTTCGCTTTTTGAGTTTGGCGTAAAGTCACGACTCTTCCTCAGTACCAAAAGTACTTGAAGTTTATCGCGTACTGATTTTGAACACGAGTGCTATTTTAAGTAATGCACTCGATCCATCGGCCGACTATTTAAACTAAACTCTAAATCCGTCATAAAGTTAACTATACGTTTCGCATTCATACCGAAATCCCCCGTTCCAACACGTGAACAAGAGCGCATATCGATTCGAACCTTACCATCCACCATAGCAACACGCAGCACAACATCATCCCTAAAACCAAAAATAGGGGTTCTGGCGGTGGCTTCTATTATCCCTACTTCTGGGTAAGAACCATTTAACTGCCACCCCTTATCTTGTATTAACTTAAGGGTTTTTTGATAAGCCAGTTTAATGTCTTTATCGGTAAATACTGGTTTAACTTCTGGATAATTGGCTTTTTGAATGGCCGCAACTTTGGGATTGTAATCCAAACTATTCTGATTCGATTTTCTCAAAAAAGTCGCATTAATAAACAGCGGCGGCGAAACCGTGTCTGTCGAAATATCATTGATCTGTGGCAAATTACAGCGTTCGACATAAAAAACAATCCACATCAAACTATAAACAAGCGATACGGTTAATACCAAACCAAAAAAACGCTGACTGGATACATTGCATTCTTTGCGACAAAAAAACATCGATAAAGCAGCAAAAGCTGACAAAGCGAGTGATGCAAAGACACTCTGCCTTAACAGGCTAAAACCTGTTATGGGTTCGAACAAGCCAACCCTAACACCTGCAATAGAAATAAACGCTGCGCACCCAACTAACATTAATAGGATATAAAGCACAGGAGAAATATAACGACTCATAGATTACTCATGCCATACTGATATGCTCACCTTATCCTGCAAAGAGACTAACGAACAGCGGGCACGAAGCGCTTCAACCTTGATTCCTTTATATTTGCATAGTTCCCGTCAGAGTTGCAAAAATACACCGAAAAGATAACTGTTTTTCTGTTTAAAAAGTGGCAAAGATAAATGTCTCAGGTATGATACCTGCCCTCCTATTGAAACCACGCTTAACTCGTTAAAAAGCCCCCATTCAAGTCGCCCACAGAAAAACAGTTGAGTTAATTTTATGAGCCATAAACACCCGCTTCATTGTGTCGATTTTCTGCGCGCTGAATGCCTAGAAAAAGCACGACGCCCTTATCTTGCCCGTGGCGCCAATGCCACCCGCTGCCCATCTTGTTTAATGGCGGAATTCGCGTGTTTTTGTTCTGCTCGAAAAACCGCGCAGGCTGACATCAATTTCATCTTATTGTTTCATCGCGATGAGATATTCAAACCCACAAACAGCGGCAGACTGATAGCCGACCTTTACCCAGATAACACCCTTGCCTTTCTCTGGGATAGAACCCAACCAAGCGAACCGCTATTGAGCTTACTTGAAGCGCGAAAAGACCACTGCACTGTGCTGTTTCCAGATACCATCACGGCACAACAACAAGGCAGAACACTGCGCAGCCTGCCACTCGAAACCACCACAACAAACGAAAAGCACACTTTTATTGTGTTAGATGGCACCTGGAAGCAAGCCAGCAAAATGTTCCACCAAAGCGAATGGCTGAAAAACATCCCACACCTCGCCATCAACAGCCAAGCACAGCGCTCATTCTTAGTTCGCCATTCAGGACATGATATGCAATTTGCAACCGCTGAAGTCGTCGCTCTACTGCTCGATAGCCTTGGTTATGAACAACACGGGGAGCATTTACTTAACTATTACCAACGCTTCAACAAGCACTGCTTAGCCAGCCGCAAGCGAGGCAATCTACAAGCAAAAAAGAATGAGCCTATGACACAAGATGACAATTAAAAAAGAGAGAAGCTACTAAAAAAGAAAGAAAATAAAAAAGGACAAAGCTAATAAACAGAGCCGCTCACTCATAAAAGAGAAGGCAAAACACCCCATCACCCAGTTCGTGCTACTAAGTTGATGGGGAATTAAATATCACTAACCACGACTCAATAGAGACGCATTACCTGTAGAATGAAACTGCACGGCTTGCTTCTTCTTTTTAGCCACCAGCACAGGGCCATTATCAAGAAACAAAAACGCCTTCCAAGTCCGCTTAAACACCGACCACGTCATTTCAAAAACCAACTCATTATGGCAGCAAAAAAACACTAAGGTTTCCTCCCCCCATGGAGCAACATGCTCAAGCAGCAATTCAGGCAGATCAGGCTCATCAGATTCCCAAGCCGACTCCCATTTCACTTGCGCCAATACATTTTTTTTCGCCCAATCTGTGTCATCAAAATGATCAGGATGAATGTGTGAGTCACTAATATAATCGCGCCAAACACTTGCCGCCCTTGCTTCATCCAAAAGATGAATCTGCGCCAAATCTTGCGACTCAACCTTGGGATCCTCGCGCTTAAAAATCCAACTTTTTGAAAAACTATCTAGCGATTGATATGCCATTATTTCCTACGCAATAAGAAAGATGAAAAAAAATAACCGAAAGCATGAAAAACGATCGTTTGTAATCCGCTTAACCGGCATTTAACCTTAACAATGTTGTAATAAAACAACATTTATGTAAAACCACACTTTAAACATCAGGAGAATACCATGGACTCTCAAGAGCAATACGAAGCACTATTAAAACGCTGGGGACTAGAAGATCGTAGCGCCGAGCGTCGCGCGCGCCGTGAACTATGGTTACGCAGAGCCAAATTCGCTGTCGCATACGCTAAAAAAGCACTCACTCCAGTACGCAAAAGCACAGCACACAAACCAGCAACTCTTTAACAGAGCATTTTGCCCGCAAGAACAATATTTGCATCTCGCCAACGGCCGTTTTATTAGCGCCTAGTATAACGTAATTGATCTTTTGAAAGGGGAGAAAAACAATAAAACTCAACCCTTCCGTTTCCCCCTCTAAATTCGTTATTATCATACTCCACTTATAGCGAAGTAGTTTTTCTATGGTTTACTCTTATAAAGCAATCATCTTCGATTGCGATGGCGTTATAGTCGACACTGAAAATATTTCCAACTCAATCATGCGCTCTATGCTGCAGCAAGAAGGCTTGCAGATAGACGACAAACTACTCCATGAACGCTTTTCTGGATTCCCAAACAGAGAAAATATAAAAACCGCTGAAGCCATGCTAGGCCGATCGCTACCAGAAAGCTTCGATGACGATTACAGAAAACGCTTTCATGCCGTCATCGACCAACATCTTGAACCCATAACGGGAGTCCGTGAATTACTGCAAAAAGTCACCACTCCGATTGCAATGGCAACCAATGCGCGGCGCAAAGAGATGAATTTTAAACTCAGCAAAATTCAACTAGAGGAAACATTTGCCATTCGCTTTTGCGTGGAAGATGTAGTGCATGGCAAGCCGGCTCCAGACCTCTACCTCAAAGCCGCTGACGCATTGAATGTCGCACCAGAAGACTGCATTGTGATTGAAGATTCGGTCGCTGGGATCAAAGCAGCGAAGGCAGCAGGCATGAGAGTACTCGCCTTTAGTGAAACTCTTGAGGCGGATTTGCAAATGCGCGCTGGGGCGACACAGTGCTTTGACACGATGAAACAGCTAGAAGAACTGCTAGGACTGAGTTAAACAAGCCCTAGCAGCACATCGCAACACTAAAGAGCTTGCAGCTGTTTAAGCAAGCTCTTTGGTAAATCACTGATGGTTAAGGTGCCGGTATCGGCATTAAAATGGATCGAATCTCCCAGCAAATCACTATTAAAACTAAGCGTTAATGCTCGTGAACTACCAGAAAGTCGAGTGAGCTTTTTTAACGCCGCTTTTTCGACGAAAATTTCTTTTTCCATTTGGAAGCTTTCAGACTCCGCGATTTCTAAAAACTTATTCGCCTGTTCCACAGAAAAACGCGACTCAACCTCATTGGCTATTTGCTTGATTTCAAGTGGCTCTCGCTCTTCTGCTTTTGACTGACAATGCTCAGAAACTACCTTTTTAAACTCATTGGCCTGCTTGCTAGAAATGCCTTCTGACTGACAAAAAGCAGAGGTTAAATCAACCAGCTTTCGCGTTTCTTTTGCCGCTACTTTTGGCTCATCACAGCCAATAAACTGGGTAAAATACTCGCTCTCAGGCTTAGGTGCCCGACCAAAACGAAAGGCAATATAACGCCCCTCATCACCAGCACGCCAGGCGTTTAGATTAATGCGCAACGCCATGTGCAGTTTTTCCACTTCAATTTGCTCAACCTGAGACAAGCTCAAGTCTGCTCCCAAACCAATGCCCTGTTTACGCTTAAGCATAACAATGTAGAGAAAGTGCGTATCATGAAGCTCATAATGATTAAACCACAACAGCCCCCCTTCAGCTTCTTCCACGGGTTCAAGGTATTTCAGATACTCTGCCGCACAATTTTTTGAAAACGTCTCAAAGTCCTCAAATGCATTGTCTTTAAAATGCTTATTTAATAACGCAGGCAATTGTGAGCCTTCTTCACTCCCTTCAGGATTGGAAAAGCGTCCTGTTGTCATTCCAGACCGATTAAACAAATTAGTTACTTGCTCTGAAAGCGCTTCTGCTTGACCATCTATTGGGTTTTCATTTGGACGAGCAATAAGTATCGCCTTGCGTTCGCCTTCATGCTTTTGTATTTCATGCACAATCAAGTTGGTAATAGACACCAGCAACCTCTTACGTTTAGTATGGATAAATTGTGACCAAACCTCTGGCGAGGAAATTCAACACCTATAGTTACGCTATGATCAAACCAAAGACTACGAAAAAAGACACACGAAACGAGATAGACTCTTTAGTAGAGGAGTTCATCAAGGCCAATGGAAAAATCCAGCAAGTAGATATGGGTGAATCCGGTCTTGTTGACGGCAAGTATAACACGGCACACATGGGCTTTAGCGAGCCAAGAAAAGAACGAACCCCACTTAATCATGTTGTGGCCGCGATTCAGCAGCGCAAAGGCAGCAAAACAGCCTCTTCTACACCGCTCAATCCGTCAAAAAAACCGAAAAAGAAAATTATTTACGATGATTTCGGTGAGCCGTTACGCTGGATTTGGGAGGAATAGTGCAAACTTATTTGCCCCGGTATGCTTCCTGATCCAATCCATTTACTATAGATATTATTAAGTAAAGCAATATATTGCAGGAGCAATCATGACCATCCGCTATTTACACGCCATGATCAGAACAGACAAACCAGAAGAAAGTCATACCTTTTACACACAAGGCCTAGGCTTGGTGCAAACCCGTCGCTACGATAGCGAAGCAGGCAAATTCTCACTTATTTATTACGCAACGGCAGTAGGCGAACCAGAAGTAGAACTTACCCACAACTGGGATGACCGTAGCTACACTGGGGGCGACCAATTTGGCCACCTAGCTTACGAGGTGGATAATATCTATCAAGTCTGTGAAACACTTCAGTCTCTTGGCGTCACCATACTTCGACCACCACGCGACGGGCACATGGCTTTTATTAAAGACCCAAACAACATCTCCATTGAGTTACTGCAAAAAGGCCCCGCCCTAGAAAAAGCAGAGCCATGGGCCTCCATGGAAAACACAGGGAGCTGGTAAGTTACAAAAAATTACAGACCCATCATAACGCTACATAAATAACATAGCCCCACGGAAAGGGGCTCGCTATATTACAACCATAGACAGACTTACAAGGAGTTCATTATTATGATGATGACTACCATTAAAAGACTACTCACGATTGGCTTTTTAACCGTTTTATGCAGTACAACTCATGCAGAAAGCCTATTTGACAGCAACATTCGAGCTGGACTTGCTGACAATGATAAAGACGGCGTGATTGATGTTCGCGACCGTTGCGCCAACACAGAAAAAGGTGACGCCGTTGACACTTATGGCTGCCCAAAGGTCTCATCGACACTATTAAGCATAGACCTCAATATATTATTTGATTCAGGCAAAGCCATAGTAAGACCTAAGTTTTACCCAGAAGTGATGAAGTTGGCGACCTTCTTGAAAGAACACCCAAGCAGTAAGGTGGTAATCGAAGGCTATACCGACAATGTTGGTGCTGAGAATATTAATAAAGCATTATCACAAAAACGCGCCACTGCAATTGCCGATGTATTAATCGACAGTTTCAGAATATCACCAAAGCGCGTTCAAGCCATCGGCCACGGTGAAAGCGACCCTATTGCCAGCAATGATTCAGCAGAAGGGCGAGCAAATAACCGCCGCGTATTGGCGAATGTATTCGCCGAACAAACTGCAGATGTTAAACGCTGGACAATTTACAGCGTGGACACAAAGCACAACACCGCACTTTACAGCCTCCGCAAATAACCCATTTAGCCCGCTCACCTTTGCGTGAGCGGGAAAACACAGCGCATTCTAGTGCCACAAGCCGCCGCTAAGACAGCTAAGCACGCCCCTCGGGTATCAGCACAATCTTGCCAACATGCTGTTTCTTCAAAAATACTTTTTGCGCCTGAACGATGTCCGCCAATGAAAAGCATTGCGCAACCAAAGGCTTGATCTCATCTCTTTCAATATAACCCATTAAATTGGGGAAAACCGACTCATCCCAAGTAGTTGTACCAATCAATGTCACATCTTTTAGATACAGCTGGCGCAAGTCCAATTCAACGATTGGCCCCGCAATGGCCCCAGAAGTGACGAGACGACCACCTCGCTTCAACAAAGCAAAAGCCTTACCAAACGAAGCCCCCGCCACATTATCCACCACCACATCGACTGAATTCTCACCCAGAGCAGCCAGCAGATCGTCCTCTCGTGCCAGCACTTTATCCACCCCCAAAGACAAAAGCAGCTCATGCTTAGAGACAGAAGAAACAGCAATAACAAAGGCTCCGCGGCGCTTTGCCAACTGCACCGTTGCCGACCCCACACCACCAGAAGCTCCTGTTACCAAAACAACATCGGATGCTTTTACTTGCGCCCGCTGCAGCATATTCTCAGCGGTTCCGTAAGCACATGGAATACTGGCCAGCTCCGCATCACTCCAATGACTGTCAACCGGCAAGACTTCAGTGGCATTAACAACCACAAACTCTGCAAACGCGCCATCAAAATCTGACGCCATCCAAACCGCCTCCAAATCATCAAAACCATTCACTCGAGTACAAGGTCGGACCAGCACGCGCTCACCAAGCAAGGACTCGTTTGCCTGCTCGGCAACAGCAACCACTTCCCCACAACAATCCGTGCCCTGTATTAAGGGAAATGGTGTTGGCGCTCCCCACCCCCCATCCGTTAACGATACTTGCGGAGCGCAATTATCTGCCATCTGATTTGTCGCTTGCACCACACTCGAAGAGTACCATCCCATACGAGTATTGATTTCTGTATTATTTACCCCTGCCGCCAGCACTCGCACTAACACCTGCCCTGGCATTATTTTAGGCACTGGCACATCTTGATACACCAATTGCTCAAAACCACCTTGAGCCTTTGTTACCACCGCTTTCATCATCGTCGGCAGATTTTTTTGACCGGTTACAACCTCTGTTTTTAACACAATAACACCTCGCATTTCCCCACAACCTTTAGATTATGAGCTAGAATAGAAGTACAGTGATCACTATACTTTCATTGCGAGGATGCTTTGTCAAAACATGAAGACATATTAAACAGTGCAGAATGGCTGTTTTATAACGAAGGCTTTCACCGTACTGGCGTGGCAAAAATTGCCAACACCGCTGGCACTACACAACGAACCCTATACAAACACTTCGCCAGCAAAGAAGAGCTCATCTTGTGTATATTAGAGCGAAGAGAAACCAGTTATTGGCATTTGTTAAACCAGCTGGAAGCAGCTAACCAGCGCCTCCCCCTGCCCAAGCTTTATGCTCTACTACCTTTCCAAGCACTACAAGATTGGTATCAGACCCGCGCCAGCTGCGGTTGTTTTTTTATGCACGCGCTCGCTGAGTATCGCGGTAAAAACAGCGCCATCGAAAACTACGTAGAAAATCATAAACAGCGTATGCGAGCGACGTTTGTACGCCTGTTATCAAAAGATGGTTTTAGCGATACAACCACAGCGAACACGCTAATGATTTTACTAGAAGGCGTCACTGCGCTATCTGCATTGCAAACGGCAAACGAACTTTGCCAACAGGCCTATCAATGCGCAGAAAACACACTGAAAAACAACACCATCAAAGAAACAAAAAAGGCCTAGCATAACTTTGCTAGACCCTTTTTTATCTCCCAACATCGCACACTGCGATAAAACAACTTTCTTCCTTACAGCGCGCTCGCCTGAGCCTTGTTCGCTACTTCCAGCTGCTGATATTGGCCTAAAGCGGTTGTGACTTTCTTCAGGTAAGTCCTAGTTTCTTGGTATGGCAATTCACGCTCAAGCTTTTGATACACTTGTTCAGGTGATAGCTTATTTATTTCCTCTACCGCCAAGCTTAACGAGCGCTTGTTGTCTGGATGAAATACGCTCGCTACATTACCAGCCCCCGTGTTATAAGCGGCAATAGTGCAATACAAACGGCTTTTTTCATTCTTAATATCTTTTAGATAGCGGCTGTCCAAAATATGCAAGTAGGCAGCCCCAAAACGGATATTCTCATCCGGTTGAAATAGTGTTTCCTCATCAGGGCTCTGATTCTTATTATTGATTTTTACGTTGACATCTTTACCCGCAGAATTAGGTACTATCTGCATCAAACCAAAAGCCGGGATCGGCGACTGGGCCAACGGATTAAAACTCGACTCAGTTTGTGCTACCGCAAGAATTAAGCTGCGATCCACACTAAACTCTTCTGACATCTTAGTGGCAGTGGGCACAAAAGGCGCCGCTCTGTCTCTCACCATCTGTGTCGGCAAGCTAATTTTAACCTGCTGAATACGCTTACTCGTCGCATCACCTATATCAGCTTGCGCTACATCAACTTTCGACATCACCTCGGCAACATCATCTGTACCCGTTATGGTATGCAACAAACTTTCAGCTTGCTTCTGTCCTTTAACGTTACTCAAAACAGGGTCATTAGACAGAGCACCACCAACGGATGTTTCCGCCAATTCAGTAAGCGCTTGCTTAACATCAAGGTCCTTACCATTAAGCGATTCAATCAAAATCTGATTATGCTCATAGTCTAAGACCACGCGCTGATGAAGGTCTTCCTTATACAACACATAATCATGGGCACTGGACATTCGCGCATAATCCCCCCACTGTTTAGTCACCTTTTCTTGATACCCAGCATAACGAGCCAAGTAGTTTTGCGCATAGACTTTATAGCCTTCTTGTCTGCTCTGCTTCCATTCTGCATAGCTCTGCGCCTGCACAGATACCGTCGCGAACATAAGTAATATAAGATAAATTTTTTTCATTTTTTACACCTTAAAACGTAAACCTGCCATTCAAGCTAAAAAAAGGGGCCGAAGCCCCTTTTCTCATTAACTGACGATCAGTTCATATTTTTTTGGATGTTATCCAGCGATTTATCCGCTTCATCCGCCAAGAACTTCTGGTATAACGCAGGAGAATCTTCGCCGATAGCCGATTTCGCAACCGCTTCAACATTCATGTTGTAAGCGTCTTTATCCAAACCTACAAGCAAGTATAAGTTGCCCGCTGGACTAAACTGCGTACGGTAAACACGTGCACGCTGCAGAGTCATCGCCGCCAGAGTTTTTTGCACTCGCTCTGCCACATCAGAGTTGGTGTTCTCACCATTAACCGTGCTGTCTTGCGTCACTCGAGCCATACGACTACTAACGTCAGTAGAGAACTCACCAGCTAAGCGAGCGCGCCCTTCTGTTGCGGCAACATCGCGCATCATACCTGGGCCTGCTGCCATTTTTTTAGAATAACCCACCGCTTGTAGCTCAAGGCCTTCAACAGGCTGGCTACAAATCCAAGAAGGTGCAGACTCGCCCGGTGTGTCTGGGTACGAACAATCTGAAAACGTATCAGGAATCATGCTGCAACCTGCAACCGCAGTAACAGAGGCAGCAAGAAAAGCAACTTTAAATAATTTCATCTATTTCGACCTACTTATAAACCAGGGATTTTAATGCAAGAACCCAAAACTTCAGTTTCAGTCACATCACATTTGCCATGAGACAATTTTGCAACATCACCTATCTTGATTTTATTGATCACTTCTTCATCACTCACGTAAACATAAGCGCCAGTTGTATCAACATCTTTGGTCACTTCACCTTCACCGATCAATACCTGCTGAATGCGTGTTTCATTGGTAATCGGAGTGATTTGCTTTTCTTTGTGGTAGAAGTTAACGGTTGCTCCTTCTACTGCACCTTGTTTTTTACTGATAGTGATACGGAACAAAGCACTTTCACCAGGCTTGCCAATTTCATCACGACGCTCAATAACATAAGCTTCTGGCGCAAGGTCATTTAGCGTCTGGAAAGAACCTGATTTAACGGCATCAGCCAAGGTTTCACTGTATAAGCTACGCAATTGGGTATCAGAGATAGGACAACGTGAATTGGTTGTCTCAGAACTGAAGTTTTCTGATCCTTCATATTCGTAGGTATTAATTAGCTCCATTGAAGGCATGGTATAAGCACGCACATACATTTTAGCTTTAGCAGAAAAACTACAGTAAGCCTCAACGCGATGGCGTTCACCCTTATCATCTACCCAAGAGCGCGCTTTATGGAAAGACTTACTACTGTTCAGGTTAACAATTTTACTCATCAAGGCAACATCAGCAACAGAGGGTCCGCTAGTACGGAACTTGCCAGACTTCTCAGCCGCAATCAGTTCATCCTTAAGCTTAAGCGCCAATTCACGATCCACAACAGTATTACCAGATTTCATTACTCGTTGCGTCAAGTCATCATAGACTTCAGTGACAAAGAATTTGCCGTTAGGAGTGCTATACTCAACAGGAGCGACAATAATTTTACTGCCCTGGCCTTTAAGCTGCTCTGCTAACTGTTGTTTTGTTGGTGCAAGTTCAGCCATAGGCGCTGACGTTAACTGAGTTTTCGCCAATTCTGGAGTACAACCCGCAAGGGCCATCGCACCGACTACACCGGCCATCGCAAAAAGTTTTTTCTTGAACATAGTTAAGGACTCTACCTAGTTAGTTTCCATACCGAAGGCCTTCCATAGACCTTCTCGTTTTAGCTTCTGCACAGCCAGTATCTGCGTGGCTTTCTTGCCCGCAGACGCCCCTGAAGCAGAAGAAGCTCTCACCTGCCAACGAGTTGTAGACACCTCGCCGTCACGATCTGTTAGTGTGCCAACAAACGTCATGTTGACCACATTTTGTCCAAATAATGTGTCGCTACTAAACTGAGTTTGATATTTAAGGGTGACATCACAAAAGCGACACTGACCTAAACGCAAACCGTCTTCCAACAAGCTGGATCGAATCGCCTGATTAATACTGGATTGGGTACCACTTAACCTAACGCTCGGCTTTCTTTTGTCGATTGTTGCATTAAGCTGATCTTCTAAATGACTGGTTTTTTCTTGGCTCATCAAACCAGACCACATCACCGCCAACTGATCAGCAGAACGAGCATCAGCAACTAACGCCTTCGCCGTTAACCACCATTGAAACGGGTTGTCACTTTTATTTCTAATAATTCGCTGGACATCATTGGCAGTGGCATCATATTGGCGTAACCACTCTTTCGCCAAAGCCGCACGATCCACTCGAACCAAAGTTAGTGTTTTTCCTTCGAAAATCGCTGTTTTCAGGGTTTCATAATGACTCAAAGATACGGTTGCCACAGTCGATTTAAGCTGGCGGTCGGCGTATTCATCCAACGCCATAGTGGTCTCTTGGGTGCGATGTGAAAGCGAAGCACTGATCTCAGTTTTCAGCTTTCCGGCAATATTGGCCAGTGCTTGCTGATTCGCTTGGGTCAGGCTGTAGCCCTCACCCGCACCGTAAATCCATTGCTCGCTATCCGCCATGGGTGAAGTCCACCAATCCGGGGTGGTAGGTTGCAACGTTTGACAAGCCGTGAGCAATAAACCCAAAGCTAAAATGGCAATAACTCTCATAGTTGATCCTTAAAATAAACTGCGTATTCATAGCGGGTCAGCAACATATCCGCCGCGGTAGACGCATCAACATCGCCTACCACATATACATTTGGCCGTACCTTGTTGCGAAGCGTTTGCAGCGCAGTGTTTAGCGCTTTATTGTTTGACTCTAAAACCGCCTGGTCCAACGAAGCCACCGCTTGCTGGCTTGTGACATGCGCAGTTGACGCGGCAGAATAATCCGCCGCATAACCCACATAAGCTAAATGCAGATTCAAAAACAACCCCGCACGCCCTAAGGAATGAGACTCTAGGAAATAGGTGATATTGGCGTTATCTAGACGATAATCATCAATATTGTTGGCGTATTCAGAATAGGAAAAAGAACCTAAGGTAAAATCAGAAAAAGGTACAGATGGGTCAAATGAAGTGCGTAAACTCACTACTTGATAAGCAATTATTCGGGATTTTTTAGTGGCAACCGCTAATACATATTTGCGGTCTGTGTAATAACGATATTCAACCCCGTCTTTTGTTTTAGACAGCTTTATTACTTTCGCGATACCGTAAGTTTTCTCTATAAACTCTAGATTACCACCTACTTTCACACTGTTTAAATGAGAAAACTCGACATTATTAGTAAAGAGACTGATACCACTATCGTAAAGTTCAGTAAGCAGCTCTTTAGTGTCACCCCAAGATCCGAAGGAAATCATGACAGAAGCAATTAAAACGGCAATGGCCTGTACGCGCTTATAAAAAGGAGCTTTTGTGCTTGGTGAGTGGTCCATCTTTTTGTAAAAATTCCGTTTACTTTTGTAAAGAAAGGCCATTTAACTACAAAAAACTCATACAGATCAACAAATAAGTAGAGAAATTTTAGGCGTAATGACGATTTCTTTACTAACAAACATGATGCTCTGATGATTTTTCAACCAAAAATCAAAAAATTATCATTCTGCTGAAAACCTCCAGCAAAAACGAGCTGTGCATTTTTTAACCAAAAATACATGCCGTTATACAATAAAACTCATATCGGCAAAAAATTATGTTAATGAGTAAAGAGTAAAAATATTGAAAAGGGAAAATAATAGATAAGGAAAAATAATAGATAAGGAAAAATAATAGATAAGAAAAAATAATAGATAAGAAAAAACAATAGACAAGAGATATAAAAAGACACTAATACAAAGAAGTCTTATGAAGTGCCTTTCAAAAAAAATTAAAACTCAGTTCTATCTTATATAAAAAAACACCCTACCTGAAGTAAAAACCGATAAAGGTGAATTCAACAGTCTACAAAGTGATTTAAAACAAAAAACGGCATAAAAGGTGATGTTTACCTTTGCAGGTATTGCTGCAAAATGGCATCCTGATCAATCATTTTGTGTAACCAACTAACAAAGTAATTCGCTCTTGAATTTGCCCTTGAAGTGGCGGAGCAAACAACATACCAGCAACCGATCTCGGGCACCGTCCGATCCAGAGGCACCACCAGCTTACCGCCTGCAATATCACCAGAGCAGAAAAATGCCGGAACGAAAGCCACCCCTTGCCCAGCAATTGCCGCTTCTAAAGCCAATTGATAATTATCATAGCCCTCTTTAATTTCCAGTTGCTCCATAGACATGACGCCTTGCTGGTGCAACCAGTGCGCCAAATTCTTAGGGGATTCAGAAACATGCAGTAAAGGCTTGGTTAATAATTTAGTTAACGAATCACAGCCTTGCTCGTCAAATAAAGCTGGACTGCAGACTGGCACCAAGCTGCCTTTAAATAAATACTGATAAGATAAATGACGATCTTGTTCTTCACTATAAATCACCCCTAAATCAGAAGCCCCTTTCTCGAACTCCCAACTAAAATAAGGGCTAAACAGCTCCACATTCAAACTCGGATACTGTTGCCGAAAATGCCCTAACCGCGGCACTAACCACCTTGATGCAATTCCCATGTAAAATTGCACCACCAATTTCCCATGATCAGGCTCACCAAAAATTTCTTCCGTGCTGCGCTCTATAATTTGCAAAGCATCATGCACATCTTGGTAATAGCGCTCACCATGGGAGGTTAAAGCGACTCGACGCCCCATCCGCACAAACAGATCCGCAGCTAAATCCTGCTCTAGCTTTTTTATCTGATGACTAACCGCCGAATGAGTGACATTAAGTTCATTTGCCGCTTGCTGAAAACTCAACAACCGTGCCGTCACTTCAAAGGCTCGTAACGCATTTAACGAAGGTAATCGTCTTTTCATACTGACAAATTCCAAGCACTATTGAGGGCCAACAAAAGATTCACTTAGCAACCAATCGCAGAACACAGTCGACGCGGCAGACAAGGGCAAGCCCTTTCGGTAACACAAATAATAATTGCCCTTGGTTTCAATGCTTTCCATAAAGGGAGCCACCAGCTGCTGAGCTAAAACCCCCTCTTGCATCATTTCATCGTACATTAGGCAAATACCAAAACCATTGGCCGCCATACTGGCTGCAGAAGCATGACTATCCGTATAGTGGCGCGGCAAATCCAGTAACTCAGACAGCCCCACTTGGTTTAGCCAAGTGTCCCAACCTTGTTTGGCACCAATCACTTCCAACAATGGCAAACAAGCCAGATCCTCAGGGCTACGCAAACGCTTTGCATTCTCCGCACTGCAATAAGGGCGCAAATTAGGGGTAATTAGGGGATGAGTCTCAAAACCAGGCCAATCTCCTAAGCCATAACGTATCTCAAGTTCAGTCGTAGAGCGCTCAAAATCACTTTCCCAATTCGTGCCCAGTTGACGAACCGCTACTTGAGGGTAAATAGCGTGAAATTTCGCCATATGCGCGGCTAGCCAAAGCACGCCAAAAGATTCGTTAACGTTTACTTCCACCACAGAGACATTTACTGGGCTGAAGATTTGTGCGGCGCCAGTATTTAATAATGTCATGGAGTCCTGCACGAGAGGCAAGAAGGCACGACCTGCATCCGATAGCTGTATGGCGCGATTCGCCCTGACAAACAATTTCTGCGCTAAATGATGTTCCAACAGCTGAATTTGTTGGCTGACCGCAGACTGGCTCATGTTCAACTCTTCGGCTGCCAAGGTGAAACTTAACTGCCGCGCTGCGGCCTCAAATGTTCGTAGCCAATTCAGCTGTATGTTGTTGGTTAATCCTTTATGCATATTCCCTCATTTCGAATAAGTTCAGCTTATCTAAAGTCACAATTTTTATCGTTTGTGGTAATGCTTACTGTTTTATAGCATCAGTTTATCCCAACACACAAGCTCCAATTTGTGAGCCTCAACATGAGAATAGAGACTATGAAAAGTACGACGGACGTTCTTATTATTGGCGGTGGTATTGCAGGCGTGAGCACCTTGTATCATCTAACTAAAATGGGCTTAAAGGATGTTATGCTCACCGAAAAATTGGAGCTAACATCAGGGTCTACGTGGCATGCAGCGGGAAATCTACCCCACTTTAGCAACAGCTATAACATCATGAAGCTGCAACAATACAGTATCGATCTTTATAGTCGCTTACAGGCTGAAACTGGCCAACAAGTTGACCACCATCAAACTGGAGCTATCCGTTTAGCACACACTCAAGAGCGCATGGATGAGTTCCAGCGTGTGGCCGCCATGTCAGATATGGCCGGCTTAGACTTAGAAATAGTCGACAACGAGCGCTTGCAAGAACTGTTTCCTTTTCTAGATACAACTGGCTTAGTCGGTGGGCTATGGGACCCAGCAGATGGCCACATAGACCCAACCAGTGTGACCAACGCCATGGCCGCTGGTGCAAGGGCTGCCGGGGCCACTATTGTGCGAAATAACCCCGTAAAATCCATCGAACAACAAGCCAATGGGCGCTGGACAGTCACCACTGAAAAAGGCGTCATCGATGCCGGCAAGATAGTCAACGCCGCAGGTTTTCGCTGTAACGAAGTAGCCGAAATGATTGGTCATCGTCTGCCGGTTTGCTCAATGGAACACCAATTTGTTGTCACCGATAATGTGCCAGAATTAGAAGCCCGTGACACCATGCTACCTATGCTGCGTGACCCAGATGTATCTTATTACCTGCGCCAAGAAGGCAAAGGCTTCATCTTAGGGCCCTACGAAAAAGACGGTATTCCATGGGCGGTGGACGGCGTACCAACAGCCTTTGGTCAAGAACTATTACAACCTTCTTTAGACCGCATTGAAGACATTATGTGTACCGCCATGGAGCAAGTTGGCATTGTTGCTAATGCCGGCATTAAAACCACAGTGAATGGTCCTATTACCTACACCCCAGACGGTCACCCTTTGATTGGTCCTGTTCACGGATATGACAATTATTTTGTCTGTACCGGCTTTAACTTCGGCATAGTGCAAGGTGGCGGCGCTGGGCATTTCATGGCGCAATGGATAGTCGATGGGCACCCTGAGCTAGACCTTTTTGAGCTTGACCCTCGTCGCTTTGGCGACTACGCAACCCACGAATACACAGTCGCTAAAGGCACAGAAGTGTACGCTAACGAATATCAACTTGGCTTTCCCAATGAATATGCCATGCGTCCAGCAAAACGCGGACAAAAACAAACACCTATTTACCAACGCCAAGCAGAACAAAATGCCGTCTTTGGCGCCTATTTCGGCTGGGAACGTGCCAGCTGGTTTGCCCCTGAAGGCAGCACTGCGCAAGAGCAACACAGTTTTCGCCGTGGCAATTGGTTCGAGCCAGTTGCCGCTGAGTGCCAACTGGTTCAGCAACATGTTGGCGTATTAGATTTATCACCTTTCACTAAGTTTGAAATTGCAGGGGCTGGCGCTCATGCCTGGATTGAATCTTTCTCTCCCAATCGCATCCCAACACAAACCGGCAACATTGCCCTTGCACATCCATTGACCAACGATGGCGGCATTGCGTGGGAGTTCTCCATTACCAAGCTCGAAAACGGCAGCTATTACATGATGGCACCTGCTGCCGGTGAACTGCTGATTGAAGATTGGCTGCGCTGCCGATTACCTAACGACGGCTCTGTCACCTTAAACAACATCACCCGTGACTATGGCACGCTTGTTCTGGCAGGACCAGATGCGCGAAAAGTGCTACAACAGCTGACTGAAACAGACCTAAGCAACGCGGCATTCCCTTGGTTCACGGGTCAAGAAATACAGGTGGCTGGGGTGCCAACACGTGCTCTTCGTATGAACTTTGTCGGCGAACTAGGCTGGGAATTACATCACCCGATTGAGCATCAAGTTGCCCTCTACGACGCGTTAATGGAGGCAGGAAAAGCGTTTAATATTGGCAACTTTGGACTGCGCGCTATGGATTCAATGCGCCTTGAGAAAGGCTACGCCATGTGGGGCCATGATTTAAACACTGAATTTAGCATTCTAGAGTCCAACCTAAGTTTCTTTGTAAAAATGGGCAAAGGTGAGTTTGAAGGCAGAGCAGCACTAAGCATTGAAAAAGAAGCCGGTATTAAGCAGAAGATGACGCTCATTGAAGTGCACGCTACTGACTTAGATGCCGCCAATGGCATGGAGCCTATTTACCACAATGATCAAGTAGTTGGCCAAGTCAGCTCTGGTGGTTACGGCCATCGCTGCCAAAAAAGCCTCGCTTTGGCCTATATCCAAAGTGACTATTTAACGTCATCTCTTACGGTAAAAATCCTTGGCGACCATTACCCAGTAACTTGCCTAAGCAAAGCGCCTTATGATGCTGATTCACAACGTTTAAAAGCAGACGACTAACCCAACTTACAGCACACTAAAAAAGGCCCATCAGTAACGCTGATGGGCCTTTTCTTTTCTGAGCTAATTAAGCGGGTTAATCCAACGAAAGCAGCACAAACCTGCTAATAGCCGCCACCTGAAATAGTCCACACCACCACAGCGTCTTCACTATCGGATGGGTTGCGTACCCAATGGGGTTCATCTCCGGTCAAAATAAAGCTATCCCCAGTACTCAATAAAAAACGCTTTTCACCAATGCCGAGCTCTATAGTGCCGGCCTGTAATAACCCACCTTCTTCCCCTTTTCTCTCACGCGCAACCGTGCCTGCGCCTGGTGAAAAGGTGGTTAAAATCATCTGCAATTGGCCAGATAAACGTGGTGACAGCAACTCTTCTCTAATGCCTGTTCCCGCAAAGTTTAAACTGCGCCGCGAATCACCACGTACAATGTGATTCACTTCTTCTAATGGGGCTTCCAAGTCGGTATGAAAAAACCAACTCATTTGCACATCGAGCACTTTACAAATGGCCTGTAAAATCGGTATTGGCAAGGCAGAAACGCCTCGTTCAACTTGGCTAACATAGCCAACAGAGCGCTTAATACGCTCAGCCATTTCAACCAGGGTAATGCCTTTGGCTTTACGTAAATCACGTATTTGATGACCAATTCTTAGGTTTTCAGCGTCTGCTTCATTGCGTATTTTATTTGTCATAATCGCCCATACTAGCCCGTATTTAAAATAATCCCTTTCACCAAGGCGAGGTATTAAAGTAGGTAATTTCATTCGCTAAATAAGAGCAGAGCGAAACGAGAAATTCACCTTGATGAAAAACGGATAAGAGTAACCGATAACATCCCAAAACGTAAGACGCCGTTATTTCGTATCGATTATTAACAAACAACAAAGCCGCGTATCTTATGATAGCGGCTTTGTTTTTTAGCACAGCAGCGCGAATAGCAGGCTACTGTAAAGAACACCTTATTGTGCCGCTATCCTTGCAGACTCTAAGGTTTGACTGATCAAAGCATTAATCGTCATGGGGCCGACTCCGCCTGGCACTGGCGTTAACGCCATAACCCTTTCGGCCAAGCCGGTTTTATCTATGTCGCCAATTCCACCAGGGTGATAACCCGCGTCAACTACCACAGCACCATCTTTGATCCACTCGGCTTTTATTAATTCTGGCTGACCTACAGCTCCAATCACAATATCCGCTTGGCCGACTAGTGCAGCAAGGTTTTCAGTACGCGAATGACAAACTGTCACGGTCGCATTGGCATTTAATAGCATTGCCGCCATCGGTTTACCTAAAATAGGACTGCGCCCTACCACCACCGCATGTTTACCTGCTAAAGGCACATCGTAATGGTGCAGCAAGGTCATAATGCCCGCTGGGGTCGCCGAACCAAATGCCAACTCCCCCATCGACATCAAACCAAAACCTTGCGTGGTGACACCATCTACATCTTTTTCAATGGCAATCGCATCAAAGCACGCTCTTTCATCTATTTGAGCTGGTACTGGGTGCTGTAATAAAATCCCGCAAATTTTAGGATCTTTATTTAACATCTCGATTTGCGCCAATAACTGCTCAGTACTGGTCTCTTCTGGCATCTCAATTTTCACCGAGTCCATGCCCACACGCTGACACGCATTTTGTTTCATTTGCACATAGGTTGCCGAGGCAGGATCGCCTCCCACCAAAATGGTCGCTAAGGTAGGGACTTCTGACCCAGCCTTAGTGAGTGCCTCTACCGCGCTTTTCAATTGAGATTCTCTGTGCTTTGCTAGCGCTTTACCATCTAATATCAATGCTGCCATCATTTATCCCTGTCTTGTAAGTGATCGTCTATCGATCAAAGAAAAAACAAAGAGCTGCAAGCAGCCCTTGGAGCGCCAAGTATTAGCGCTTAATATTTTCCATTGCTGGGTCATAGAAAGAACGCAGCGAAGGCGTCACTTTATAACGCACACACTCCACTTCAATTTCAAAGCTGGTCGCTTCTAACCAGTCTTTCGTCACACCGGCTTCCGACTCGATATAGCCCATAGCCACAGTCGCACCGACCGTATGACCAAACATACCTGCCGTGGTACGGCCAACAATAACGCCACCGGCATAAATCGGCTCCTCGTGATAACAAAGCGGTTCTGCATCATCAAATAAGAAAGCCACAAAGCGCTTTTTCAGCGGCCCTTGGGCTTTTTGCGCAAGCACCGCTTCCTTACCAATAAAACCACCTGCTTTTTCAAAATCACAGGTAAAGCCCAGCCCTGCTTCCAACACAGTATCTTCGTCTGTGATGTCATGACCCCAGTGGCGGTAGCATTTTTCCATCCGCAATGAGTTCATCGTATGGTAGCCATAAGGGCGGATATCAAACTCAGCCCCCGCTTCAAATACTAGCTCGTACACGCTTGGCGCAAACTCAGTCGGAATATACAATTCCCACCCCAATTCACCCACATAAGTAATACGCGACGCTCGAACAATCGCATAACCCAGCTCAATTTCACGCGACGTGGCAAATGGGAAACCCTCGTGGGATAAATCCGCCTTGGTCAATTTGGCAAGAGTGTCTCGAGACTTCGGCCCCATCACGGTTACCACGGCATAAGCTGACGTCATATCTGTGATAACCACCGCGGTATCAGCCTGTTTATGACGGCGCAACCAGTCTAAATCACGGGTCTGACAAGCCACCCCAGAAACCACCAAATACTGATCGTCAGCCAAGCGAGTTACCGTTACATCGGCTTCAATTCCACCACGCTCATTGAGCCATTGGGTGTAAACCATCTTGCCTACGGCAACCGATACATTGTTACAACAAATACGGTTAAGAAACGCCTCAGCGTCCGGGCCTTCTATCTTATATTTACAAAAAGAACTCTGATCAATCACACCCACCGATGTTCTGACCGCTTGGTGTTCTTCTTGGTTGTTCTCAAACCAGTTTTGACGACCAAAAGAGTATCCGTACTCGGCTTTTTGGCCTTCTTTGGCAAACCAGTTAGCGCGCTCCCAACCATTTTCACTGCCAAATACCGCCCCTTGAGCTTTAAGCTGCTCATGCAATACCGAGCGCCTGACACCGCGCGCTGTTTTAAACTGCTTGAAAGGGAAATGTGTTTCATACAATAGCCCCAACGATTCAGTGGTACGCTCCTGTAAGTACTTCTGAGTGCCTTGGAAAGGCATATTACGACGAATATCTACGTCCCATAAATCTTGTGGTGCATGTCCTTTATGAATCCATTCTGCCAACATTTTACCAGCACCACCTGCGGACTGAATGCCCACTGAGTTAAACCCAGCGGCAACAAAATAGTTACGCACCTCTGGTGCCTCACCCAGGTGATAACGATCGTCTGGCGTGAAGGATTCAGGGCCGTTAAAAAACACCTGCAAACCGGTTTTTTCAAGAATCGGCAATCGGTGCATGGCCGCTTCTAAATAGGGTTCAAGATGATCGAAATCTTCTGGTAATTCATCAAAGAAAAAGTTTTCTGGAATGCCTTCCATGCCCCAAGGCTTAGCATTCGGTTCAAACATCCCTACTAATAGCTTGCCTGCGTCTTCTTTGTAATAGCAAAAGCCATCCATGTCTCGCATGGTCGGCAAGCCACGTTGTAAATCGGGCATGCTTTCTGTCACCACGTAAAAGTGTTCTGCCGCATGCAATGGCACATTAACGCCAGCTTTTTTACCAAATTCACGGGCCCACATGCCCGAGCAATTCACCACATACTCAGCGTCTATATCACCTTGCTCGGTAATTACACCCACCGCTTTGCCGTCTTTTACCTTCATATCCAAGACTTTTACGCCTTCGATAATCTTAGCGCCGCCTTGGCGTGCCCCTTTGGCCAATGCTTGGGTAACATCCACCGGGCTTGCCATACCATCCATCGGCAAATGAATCGCACCTAGCACATCGTCCACATTCATCAGCGGCCATAAGGCTTTGGCTTCATCTGGAGAAATAACATCACACGGAAAACCTGCAACCTTGGCCATAGATGCGCCACGTTTTAGTTCTGCAAGGCGTTCTTTATTGGTCGCAATGGTCAACGAGCCATTACGAACAAACCCAGTTCCTTGGCCTGTTTCCGCTTGTAACTGTTCATACAAGGTGGCGCTGTAGTTCGCCAACATAGACATATTGTATGTGGCACGTAAGGTCGGCACTAAACCCGCCGCATGCCAAGTGGTACCACAGGTAAGCTGTCTTCTTTCGAGCAGTACCACATCGGTAAAACCAAGCTTGGTTAAATGGTACGCCACGCTGCAACCGATAACGCCGCCGCCAACGATTACAACTTGAGCAGAACTAGGTAATGTTTTAGTCATCATCTTTCTCCAAGCGCTTTACCCTGTTGGTAAAGCGCCTAATAAATCCATTCACTTAGTTGAATACAACGGTCTTGTTGCCACGCACTAAGACACGATCTTCTAAATGCGCTCGCAAGCCACGCGCCAAGACAACTTTCTCAACGTCTTTACCCCGTCGAACTAGTTCTTCAACTTTATCGCTGTGCTTAACACGAACCACGTCTTGGTCAATGATTGGCCCTTCATCAAGGTCTTCCGTCACATAATGACAAGTAGCACCAATCAGCTTAACACCACGTTCAGCGGCTTGATGGTAGGGCTTAGCACCAATAAAAGAAGGCAGGAAGCTGTGATGAATATTGATCACCTTGTGCTTCAAAGTCTGGCATAAGGAAGGTGGCAGAATTTGCATATAACGCGCTAACACCACACAATCGGTTTCATGCTCAGTCACCAAGCGCTCTACTTCAGCAAACCCAACGGATTTATTGCTAGGGTCGATTGGCACACAAAAATAAGGAATGCCATACCACTCAACCATGCCACGCATGTCTTCATGATTGGAAATGACACAAGGGATGTCACACTCCAAATCTCCACTCTTCCAGCGGTCTAGCAAATCAGATAAACAATGGCTGCCTTTACTCGCCATCAACACCACTTTTTTAGGACGGCTGGTATCAAGTACCTGCAAATTCATACTGAATTCTTTTTGCAAGCTAGCAAATTTTTGCGCTAACACTTCCGCACTAAACGACAGTGATTCTGCTTTAATTTCAAAGCGAGAGAAAAACCAATTGTTTTCTTCGTCTGAATAGTGAGCTGCTTCTTTAATCCAGCCGCCATTATTGGTAATCACTTCACCAACGCGTGTCACAATACCAATACGATCAGGACAATCTAAAACAATACGATAGGTGCGGTCCGACATCTCATGCTCTCCGAATCGGGCATTGTTAAAATGCCCCTATTGCTAATAAGTTAAGTAATTAAAGGGCGGCTTCAAATTCTGGCAATACGTCAAAAAGGTCCGCTTGCAAGCCGTAATCAGCGACATTAAAAATAGGCGCTTCTTCATCTGTATTAATGGCCACAATGATTTTGGAATCTTTCATACCGGCCAAATGCTGGATCGCACCTGAAATGCCCACTGCAATGTACAAATCCGGCGCCACGATTTTCCCAGTTTGACCCACTTGCATATCATTCGAGACAAAACCTGCGTCTACCGCCGCACGAGAGGCCCCTACTGCGGCACCAATTTTATCGGCCACTTTTTCCAGCAAGACAAAATTATCGCCGTTTTTCATGCCACGGCCGCCTGAAATAATCACCTTAGCAGAGGTCAACTCAGGTCGATCTGAGGCCACTACTTCTTCGCTAATAAAGCGCGATAAACCTTGCTCAGCCGCTTCTGGTAACGACTGGATAGTCGCGTCACCAGCGCTAAATTCGACTGCTTCAAACGCCGTACTGCGCACCGTCAAAACTTTCACCCCATCGCTACTTTTGATCGTCGCCAGAGCATTACCGGCATAAATTGGACGTACAAAAGTGTCTGCATCTATTACTTCAATCAGATCCGAAATTTGCGCCACATCAAGCAATGCGGCTACGCGAGGAGCAATATTTTTGCCCGCGGCAGTGGAAGAAAGCAGCACATGTGTAATGTTTTCTTGTTTCACTAAATCCACCACAAGTGGCGCTACATTCTCAGCAAGTTGTTGTTTTAACGCAGCACAATCAGCAACCAATACCTTCGCAACACCTTGCGTGCTTGCCGCTTCTTCTACCACACTTTGACAAGCTTGCCCTGCAACGAGCAGCACCACTTCACTATTGGTTTTACTGGCCAAATCTTGTGCTGCTGTTAGCGTATTTGCCGTCGCTTGTGCTAGCGCTTGGTTATTGTGTTCTGCGATTACTAAAATGGTCATTACAATACTCCTTCGACTTTTAATTTCTCGACAAGCTCACTCACAGTCGCCACCCGCTCCCCTACCGCTCGCGCCGCCGGAGTATTGATTTCTAAGGTGGTTAGCCTTGGAGAAATATCCACGGCCAATTCTTCAGGTGTGATTTGCACTAATGGCTTACGCTTGGCCTTCATAATATTGGGCAATGAAGCAAAACGCGGTTCATTTAGGCGTAAATCAGTAGTAATTAAAGAAGGTAATTTCAGCGCTACCTTTTGCAGCCCGCCATCAATTTCACGGGTCACAATGGCTTCGCCATTTTCAATCTCTAGATTGGATGCGAAAGTGCCTTGAGACATCCCAGCTAACGCCGCCAACATTTGGCCAGTTTGATTGTTATCACCATCAATGGATTGTTTGCCCAAAATGGCAAGGCTAATGTCTTCACGCTCAACGACTTTATTTAGCAATTTCGCGATCGCCAAAGGCTCCAGGTCCGCCTCGGTTTGCACTTGAATCGCGCGGTCTGCTCCTAGCGCCAGTGCCGTTCTCAATTGCTCTTGGCAAGCATCGGCGCCCACACTGACCACAATCACTTCTTCGGCCACTCCTGACTCTTTTAGTCGAACCGCCTCTTCTACTGCAATTTCGCAGAAAGGGTTAATCGACATTTTGACATTCGATACATCGACACCAGAATTATCTGACTTCACTCGAATCTGCACATTGGCATCCACAACTCGTTTAACGGCGACTAGCACTTTCATTTTTTCGCTCCAGCTAAGAAGAAAACAAAAATCATGTAAATGAAATTTACTTTAATAATTTCATTTACATGATTGTTTATATATTTTTTTGTGTCAATAGTTTTATCGAATAAATATTAAACAAGGCAAAAAGTACTGAAATACAAAGGGGCGTAGACGCATAAAGCGCTAAAAAAAGGCAGGTAAATAAGGCGATACTTTCATTGGCTCGCAAGAAACGCCAGCCAATGAAAGCAAACAGCAGATTTCATCTGTGATAATCGGTTTACTTATATCAGCAGACTACATGTTCGGATAATTAGGCCCGCCACCGCCTTCAGGTACTCGCCAAGTAATGTTTTGCGCAGGGTCTTTAATATCGCAGGTTTTACAGTGCACACAGTTTTGCGCATTAATTTGAAAACGTGGGCTCCCATCCTCGCTCTCCAACACCTCATATACCCCTGCTGGACAAAAGCGTTGCGCTGGCTCATTAAAGGTCGGCAGGTTGTGCAGCACTGGCACAGAGGCATCCTGCAAATGCAAATGGCAGGGCTGGCTCTCTTCATGGTTGGTATTTGACAAGAAGACCGACGAACTTTTATCAAAGCTCAGTCTGCCATCTGGTTTTGGGTACTCAATAGGCGAACATTCGCTGGCTGGCTTTAAGCACAAGTAATCTGGCTTTGGGTCACGAATAGTGAAAGGCAAACTGACGATATTTTGTTCAAAAACATTATACATACCACCAACAAAGGTGCCGAACTTATGCATAGCAGAGCCAAAATTTCGCCCTTTATACAACTCATCATATAACCAAGATTGTTTTAAATGCTCATCATACTGAACCAGGTCATGCCCGCCTTGGTCTTTTTTCATCAGCTCAGGAAATAAGACTTCTGCGGCCAACATGCCGGATTTCATAGCAGTATGAGTGCCTTTGATTTTAGAAAAATTTAACGTTCCTGCGTCGCACCCCAGCAGCAAAGCCCCTGGCATGGTCATTTTCGGTAAAGAATGTAGACCACCTTTCGCAATTGCCCGCGCCCCGTAAGACAAACGTTTGGCTCCAGATAAATACTGAGCAATCAAAGGGTGATGCTTCATACGCTGAAATTCATCGTAAGGACTTAGATTAGGATTGCTGTAATTAAGGTCGGTAATCAAACCAACCACTACTTGGTTATTATCACTGTGATATAAAAAGAAACCGCCCGTGGAACTGGACTCGCTCAGTGGCCAGCCTGTGCCATGGAGCACCAAACCTGGCTGATGCAGGCTCTCATCAATTTCCCACAACTCTTTAATACCAAGGCCATAATGCTGAGGGTCTTTCCCCTCATCTAAAGCAAACTTTTTGATCAGCTCTTTGCCCAGATGGCCACGACACCCTTCGGTAAATACCGTGTATTTCGCCAGTAGATCCATGCCTGCCATGTAAGTGTCTTTTGCATTGCCATCCGCATCTACCCCCATATCACCGGTGCCAATACCCGCCACACGGCCGCTTTGTTCATCATAGATAACATGAGCCGCCGCAAAGCCTGGAAAGACCTCCACCCCTAATTGCTCCGCTTGTTCTGCCAACCAACGACAAAGGTTGCCCACACTGGCAACATAGTTACCCTGGTTATGCATCGGCTTAGGCGCTAAAGCATTGGGGATTTTGATTGATTTTTTAGCGCTGTTTAAATAATAAATTTGGTCTTCTAGCACAGGAACGGTCAACGGCGCACCTAATGCTTGCCAATCAGGAAACAGCTCGTTCAACGCTCTAGGCTCCACCACAGCACCAGATAAAATGTGTGCTCCTACCTCAGCGCCTTTTTCCACCACACAGACCATCAGCTCTTCACCCGCTGCGTTCGCCTGCTGCATTAATCGGCAAGCGGTCGATAAGCCCGCAGGTCCTGCTCCCACAATAACCACATCAAATTCCATGCTTTCTCGTGTCATACCAACCCCTAATCATCAAACTGCACATATAAAAAAACTTAACAGGAAAATTACACACAGAAAATGAAATTACAATATAAAATTTCATTTAGACGAAATTTTACTTTTCTCACATTTAGAGAAGAAGGGTGAACACAAGTTATTGTATTTTTTTACCCCCACTTCCCCCTTGCAGCCAGTCAAGCATACGGAACTCAGCATTATGGCTTGCACCAAAACAAAGCCATAACACCAGCACCTCTTTCGGCCGAAGCACCGAGTTGAAAGGCGCAGCCACTGCCGATCAAAACGTGCGCAATCAAGTGGCATATAAAAGCCATGTTTTGCACAAAAAACACGCAACTCTAGTGTTAGTTTTTCTAACAGACGCGCATTTTTAATCATTTGTAGGGATATTTTTTACACGGCAGTATCGATTTAAGTCATTTTGATGACGCCTTTTTAGAGGCCAAACAAGGACGCTAAAAAGCAAAGTAGACCCTTGCAGCGTTATTCGACGCTCACACCAACAGAAAGTTTTAATGAGGTTGTTATGAAGAAGATAGTTTCAACACTGATAAGCACTCTGGCAGTGGGCACTGTCGCCTCCTCTGCTTGCCTAGCACTGGCCGCCGATAAACCGAACAAGGTGTCCATTGGCTATTTCTTAGAATGGCCTACGGCAAACCAAGTCGCTCAAGTAAATGACACATACAGCAAAGAAATGGGCGTAGAAGTCGAATGGCACGCCTTTGATTCTGGCACAGCAATGTCCGCCGCAATGGCGTCAGGTGGTGTCGACATGGCCTACTCTCAAGGGCTGGTGCCTTTTACTATTGCGGTCTCCAAAGGCCTACCTATTACCATGGTGGGTATTGCGGTGTCTTACGCTGAAAATGATAATTGCGTAGTTGGAAAAGACGCCCACATTACCAGCGCCAATGCCAAACAACTGGAAGGTAAAAACATCGCGGTGCCTTTTGGCACAGTGTCCCATTACAAAATGCTTAAAACCCTGAAGCAGCTCGAAGTTAACAGCAAAAAAGTTCACCTACTAGACATGGCGCCTGCCGATGGCGCCGCCGCTCTCGCCCGCGGAGATGTCTCCATGGCCTGTGGCTGGGGTGGCGCGTTACGCCGCATGAAGCAATATGGCGAGGTACTCATGAGCGCCAAAGAACAAGAAGCGGCAGGCATCCGCTCTTTTGATGTAATCTCAGTCAACAATAGCTTTGCGAAGCAATATCCTGAACTGGTAAGCGAATTTTTACAGGTTACCAACGACGCCAATAAAGCCTATAAAGAATCGCCTCAAACGCAACAACCCATTATTGCCAAAGCGTCGGGGTTATCACTAACAGACACGAATCAAATTCTCGATCTTTTTACCTTCCCTGTTAAAGACGAACAAGTCTCACCTTACTGGATGGGCGGGGGCGTACAGACCTTTACCAAAGAAGTTGCCGACTTTTTTGTTCAGCAAAAACAAATCCCCAAAGCCTTGGCCGATTACAGCGCCACGATCGACGCTAGCTACTTCAAAAACGTTCACTAATTCAACCAGCATAAGGGATTCATAATGTCTGAATTGAACGCAAATCATATTTCAATGACCTTCGATGAGCCTAATGGCAATCGAGTTGAAGCCTTACAAGACGTGAGCTTTAACCTCAAACAAGGGGAGCTACTTGCGATCCTCGGGCCTTCTGGCTGCGGTAAAAGCACCCTATTAAATATTATCGCGGGCTTTCTAGCACCAACGTCAGGCGCGGTACTAAATGGCAATACCAAACTCACCCATTCCGGTCCCGATCGCGGCATGGTGTTTCAACAAGGCGCCTTATTCGAATGGATGAGTGTCGCCGAAAACATTGCCTTCGGCCCTAAGATGGCAGGCGTCGCCAGTGAGAAAATTCGCCACACAGTAGACGACTTGTTAGAAACAGTGGGCTTGCAAGACTTCGGCGACAAAGCTATCTACGAGCTTTCTGGCGGTATGCAACAGCGCGTTGCTCTCGCCCGATGTCTGGCCAATAACCCTGACATCATTTTAATGGATGAGCCGCTTGGCGCTTTGGACGCACTAACACGAGAAAAGATGCAAAGCCTCGTTCTCAAGCTGTGGAAGGAAACAGGCAAAACCATCATCCTTATTACCCACAGTGTTGAAGAAGCTCTGTTTTTAGGAGAACGCTTATTTGTCATGGCTCCAAGACCTGGCCGGATCAAGCAAGAATACTACCTGCCCTTTGCCGAAGAAGGACTCACAAAAGACCCTAGAGACGTTAAAACCTCAGCGGAGTTCATTGCCAAACGGGAAGAGGTGTTATCGATGATTTGGGGGATGGAAGAAGAAATCATGGGAAATAATCAGGCGGTTGGACTATGAACATGTCTTTAATTAAATCATTCAAACATTACTCAGGCTTGAGTAAGTCGGGTATTAACAATCAAAAAACCTCCACCTTTGGTGATACAGAAGCCATAGGTAAAGGCCGTTTTTGGAGCATCGTCTCGGTTATTACCCTTGCTATTGTGTGGCACTTTGGCAGCACTTTAGGCTATATCAACCCGATCTTTTGGCCCGCGCCTAGTACGGTATGGCAACAATTTATCAGTATTTCTCAGGACGGCTATCGCGGTTTCACTTTATGGGAGCATATTTGGGCTAGCCTTTACCGCATTCTGATTGGCTTTAGTTTAGGTTGTCTTGTGGGTATTCCTCTGGGATTTGCCATGGGGTTATCAGAAAAGGTTCGTGGTTGGTTTGACCCGATTGTCGAGTTTTTCCGCCCTATTCCTCCGCTTGCGTTTATCCCACTGGTGATCATTTGGTCTGGTATTGGCGAGCGCTCTAAAATTTTGCTGATCTTCTTTGCCGCTCTATGGATCATGGTAATCGCTGCCCGTGCAGGAGTCAGTAGCATCAAACTGAATAAAATCCATGCTGCCCATTCCTTAGGTGCCAACAAAAGACAAATTCTGCAACACGTTATACTGCCCAACTCTTTGCCAGAAATTTTCACTGGCATGCGCGTTGCCATGGGCGTTTGCTGGGGCACTGTGGTGGCTGCCGAACTGGTGGCAGCAAACTCTGGTGTAGGTTATATGATCATGGTCGCCAGTAAATTTTTAGCCACCGATATTGTCGTATTGGGTGTCATCATTGTCGGTCTTATCGGTTATAGCATTGACATTATCATGCGCAAAATCGAAGCAAAATTGGTGCCTTGGAAAGGCAAATCCTAAGCGCATAGAGAAGATTCAAACGCCCAATTGCGGCTGACCAGCATCACGAATCGAGTAGGGTGAGGCGTTACCGCCTCATCCCTCTCACAGAACCGTACGTACGGACCTCGTATACGGCTCATGTAAACGTCCATTCAGCATGTACGCTGAACACATACCCCGTTTTCACTTCTTCAAGATTTACTAAACCTTGTTCATCGAACCATTTGTTTGGCATCGCGTGACTGGCTAACGGACTCGCCGCATTCCTCCAACTCGTCATGGATATATACT
>NZ_QUNG01000003.1 GCF_003387375.1 Marinomonas pollencensis
ACGCCCTTGCGATTCGGATTCTCTTCCCCTCAGTCGGGGTAAGACAGGTTTCTTTCAACCTGACGGGTTTGCCAGCTTCGCTGGGCAAACAAAAATAGCTAATACCATTTGGTATTAGCTATTTCCTTTCCTATTCCAACGACGTATTAGCCCTCTAATCGAGTTTGTAACACAGCACAAAACCGCTGTTTACTAACTTTTGAAAATAGAGCGGGATGCCCGCCACATGGGTAAAATGACCGCAGCAAGAAAGCTACAAACCGCCCCATAAGACAACAAATAAAACGCACTTGAGTAATCTAACTGTAAGTAAAAGCTAATAAATAGATAGTTAGGCAAGACGACACAGAGCCACACCCCCACTACCAATATCATCATAGAAAAACTCGACATAGGCTTTACTTTTACCAGCAACCAAGCCGTAAAATACAAGTAAACAAAGGAAGCAAGAACAAAGCCTACAATGCGCTCAATAGAAGGAAGTTTAGCCATACCTTGATTAGCATCAATCAACGCTGTAGGAACAGCTGAATACCACAAAAAACCGACTAGGATTTGCAATAAGAAGACCAGCACTATGGCTTTATGATTGATTTTATTCACGCTAAACTTCACCTCCCTTTAATTATGATTTATAAAGCTCTCTAACCAAATTACGCAATACAGAACGCCATGGTCTTTGTTTTACGCCATAATGGTTAAATATTTTCCGGCACGAGAGCGACTGTCTTTTAACCTGAACAACCACGCCATCCTCTTCCGAAAACGCCCCTTCTAAAGACTCTACTTCCATTTGTGCCTTTGGGTCGAATTGACTAGAGGTCACTAAGATAGCCTCGACCAACCCCACCCAACTGATTTCTTCCGCACAGCAATAATGGTAAACACCTGTATTGCTCGCGCCATAATGTCGTTGCTTGATCAAAGACAGCACAACGCGCGCCAAGTCCGATACTGGTGTAGGACTGCCAAGCAAGTTGTCTTTGTAAGCAAGGTTAACGCCATCTTGAATTAAACCTAATGTACGACAAACAAAATCATCGCCTTTGCCACTGAATAACCAGCCCGTTCTTAAGATAATGTTCGCCTCATTTTTTGCGACCAGTTGCTCTGATTGAATCAGGGCTTGGGCATAAGGCTCGGCACTATCTGGCGTATCTGTCTCAAGGTAAGGAACATTGTTATCACCAGAAAAAACGCGCGCACTACTTATCATAATAAGGGGCGCAGATGCCTCACTGACGGCAGTTAATGTAGCTTGAAATTTGCCGTAATCGCTTTGCAACGCATAACGCAAGCTAAGCGCATCAATAGCCACATCGTAATCTATTGCGGCCAATTCTTGTGCAGCACCATGCTCCAATAGCAAACTTTCCTGAGGGCATACCCAATCAATGTCTCCCTGCGCTTTAGAAAGCTCTAATAACGCGGCCCCCACTTCTGACTCAGCGCCCAATAAAAGGACACGAATCGGGGCATTAATATCTTGTTTATTAGTCAAAGTGTATCCTTGTACCACTTAGGAAAAGTACTAAGAAGGTTATTATTTGTTTGTCGAGCAATGTCGGCAACACTGCTGTTTCTTATTCTGGCTACGCTCTGTGCGATACGAGGGATCGAAAGCGGGGTATTAACCTCTCCCTGAAAACCACACACTGGCATATCCGGTGAGTCCGTTTCCAAAACAAAAGCTGTATCCTCTAATTCCGCTAACACTCGATGCGCCTTCTTTGCTCTAGGGTAGGTAATCGTGCCACCTATTCCTAAAATAAAGCCCAGTTCCTGCAGACGGTTTGCTTGCACAAGGCTGCCATTAAATGCATGCACTATCCCGCCATAAATAAAGCCTGTGTCGCGTACTGCTTTAATCACTAGATCATAACTTTTTCGCGCATGAACAATAATCGGAAGTTTTAAATCACGCGCGATTATGAGCTGTCGAGAAAAGAAAAACTGTTGCTTATCCAACGCCATCGCACCCGGCCAGCAATCTAGCCCTATTTCACCTATCGCTAACGCATCATTGGTTTCACAGCACTCTGCCAAATGCTCAATATCATCACTCTTGGCCTCACCAAGAAAGTAAGGGTGCAAGCCATAAGCTACTCGCCACTGCGGGTACGCAACAGCGAGTCGAGTAACCCGCTGCCAGCTCGATCTCGTTGTAGAAGGCACCAAAAAACCCTCTACTCCCGCTTGCTGACAAGCACTCATTAAAGCATCACGTGAGCTATCAAACACGCTAAAATCTAAATGACAGTGGCTATCGTTATACATCAATAAAGATTACATCATGAAACAGGATACGCCTAGAGAGCACTAAGCATAGATATGAAAAATAGAGCTCTTTTACCATTATTATGGTTTCAAATGACAATTAGTCCACTTTGGTGCATTTCTCAACTGCAGTTAACATACCTCGCAGCATACCTACTTCTTGTTGATCTAATTGCGCTCGTTGATATAAGCGGCGAAAACGCGTCATCACTTTACGAGGTGCTTTCGGATCCAAAAACTCAGTTTTTGTTAGTACTTTTTCTAAATGCTCTAAGAAAAAGTCGAGCTGTTCAACGGTAGCAGCAGGAACATCCCACTTGGGCGCAACCACTGGAGCATCAGCTATCAACAATCCTTTCATACGAAGTTCATAGGCAATCACCTGCACCGCAGCCCCAAGATTTAGTGAACTGAAGTCTTCAACCGAAGGAATATGCACATGATAATGGCAACGCTGTAACTCCTCGTTGGTCAGTCCACGGTCTTCCCGCCCAAACACAAATGCGGTCTCCAACTGCTCTTCAAAAACCAAATCCACTGCTTGCCTTGGATCCACTAGAGGGCATGGAATATGACGCTCGCGCGCGCTGGTTCCAATCACTAACTGGCAATCTGCTAGCGCCTCTTCTAGGCTATCAACTACAACCGCATTATCTAATATATCCGTCGCACCAGCCGCTCGACTTACCGCCTCAGGGCTTGGGTATTGCTTAGGAGCCACCAAGTAGAGATCGGCCAACCCCATATTTTTCATTGCCCTGGCGGCCGCGCCAATATTTCCTGGGTGAGACGTGTTTACCAAGACAATTCTTACTTTATTCTGCATGTTATGAACTACCAATTTCCAGCGATCGAATGATTTTGTGAATGTTAACAGATTTTTCTTTCAAATCCTTAAAGCGATCAGTTTTTGAACAATTTGCACTGGTTAAAAAACTCCTTTTGCGTTAGAATCCGCGCTCATATTTTGTGCCTTTCTTAAGATTGCTTCATAAAGCATTGCAGCAATATAGAAAGGCACTCGCTCTTTAACACTTTATTAGCAACTGTGACGTCTTTGACTAAAGGCGGCACATGACTCTTATTTGGAACAATTGACGGTACCCTATGCAACCTAGAATCAATGTCGCAATCAAAGCTGCTCGCGCAGCAGCAGAATACATCATTCACTCTCAAGAGAAGCTTCTTTTCGACAAAGAGCAAGGGCAAGATGCCGCACAAGTTTACCAAACAGTATGTTCAGGTGCGGAACGTGCAATCGTTTACCATCTAGAAAAAGCCTACCCTGGTGACACTATTACCACCCGCCTACAAGGCAGCGTGCAAAACGGTGAAGAAGGTGAATGGATCATTGATGCCATCCAAGGGCAACATTTGTTTAGCCGTGGTCTAACCGGTCATGTCATCACTATGAGTTATCTAGTTGCTGGTAAAGTTGAGCACGCTCTCGTGCTAAACCCTCACACAAAAGACGAATTTTATGCCAGTAAGGGCCGCGGCGCTTACCTAAACAACACTCGAATTCGCACTAGCGTTGCACGCACACTCGAAAAAACAACCATTGCTGCTCAATTTCCTGCGACAGACCGAACTGCGCCTTACTTATCTGGCCAATTAACCGTTTTGTCTGAAGTAGCTGAGAAAGGGGCACGAGTTGTTATGCAAGATGCGCCAGCCCTGATGCTTGTCAACACTGCTGCAGGTCGCTTAGATGCTGCTTGGGGCATCAAGCTTCAAGAGTGGGAAATGCAAGCCTCTCTATTTATTGCTAAAGAAGCAGGTTGCCTGTTCGCCAACTTTGACGGTTCTCCGAGCATTGAAAATGGCGACGTATTATGCGCTAACCCACGTTTATTCAAGGTTTTATTACCGACTCTAAACAAGCACTTGAAATAATTTTCATACAAAAAGGCCCACTTGAAAGTGGGCCTTTTTTTCAAAGTCTAATTTAAGACTTATAAATATTCTCATAGCAATAGTTCGTTGCTTCTACGAAACCATCTACACTGCCGCAGTCAAAGCGTCGACCTTTGAATTTATACGCCAACACACACCCTTCTTTAGCTTGCTGCAATATAGCATCAGTGATTTGCACTTCACCATTTCGGCCTGCAGGTGTATTACGTATTTTATCAAAAATGTCAGGTGTCAAAATGTAGCGACCAATGATCGCTAAATTAGAAGGCGCCTCTTCTTTCGTTGGCTTCTCCACCATGTCAGTGACACGATAAAGACCTTCCATCATATCATCGCCTTTAATTACACCATATTTATGCACTTCGTCTTCTGGCACTTCTTGAATAGCCACAATCGTACAACGGAACTGGTTATACAACTTAACCATCTGTGCCATCACACCATCATCGTCGGTTTCGCCAAAACACAAATCATCCGCTAATACCACACCAAATGCTTCGCCGCCGACTAATGGCTCACCGGTCAAAATAGCATGACCTAAACCCAACATTTGATTTTGTGGAATATAAGAAAACACGGCATCCGCGATCAGGTTTCTAATACCTTCTAAATATTGCTCTTTGCTGGTACCAGAAATTTGGTGTTCAAGTTCATAACTAATATCAAAATGTTCACCAATTGCTCGCTTACCACGACCCGTTACAAAGGTGACGTTCTTTAGACCCGCTTGTACCGCTTCTTCCACACCGTACTGCACCAAAGGTTTATTTACGATAGGAAGCATTTCCTTAGGCATCGACTTGGTTGCAGGTAGAAATCGTGTGCCATATCCTGCCACAGGGAATAAACATTTACGAATCATACTCTATCCTTAAAAATAGCATTAAAGAATGGCCACTAACGCATAAAAGTAGCGGCCTATTAATTAGCTTAACGTGTTACGTGTCGTTGATAAAATAACACTCGTTAAACGATCCAAAACCGGAGAATTTAATTTATACCAATGCCAATACAGCGGCACGCTGAGCCTGTTATTAGGGAACAATGAAACGAGCTGCCCCTCTTTAAGCTCTTTTTTTACCTGCACACTAGGAACTAAAGCACAGACCGTACCACCCATTACCATTTCTACAAAACCATGAGAGGAAGGATACCAGTGACTATTACGAATGTCCGCCTTTACTTGTAGACACTCATCCTGGTAGCGCCCCCATAGATCATCAAACTCATCAAAAATAAGTGAAGGAGCCGACATCACCGTGGCCACACTAATCACCCCATCTAGGTGTTTACGTATAAATTCAGGAGACGCCACTAACTCATAGGTCATATTGCCTAAAAACACCGACTCGCCCCCTGACACAGGGGTTCCTAATTGGCTTAAACAAGCCACCACCTCACCAGTTTGCAAAATTTCTCGCGTCTTACCTTGATCAGCGGCTTTAATATGCAACCTCGTCTCATCAATACGAGAAAAAGCACTGAGCACTTGCGGAAACCAGGTCGCCAGTGCGTCATAATTGATCGCTATTGCCAATGGCTGATGGCTGTGCTCTTGTTGCAAAGACTCAAAAAGACCATCTTCTAAGATAGCCACTTTATTGGCATGCGCTAATAATTGCTCGCCCAACGGGGTTGCTGAAATCGGGCGCGCCCTGATCAATATTGGTCCACCGCAGTCTTGCTCTAAACGTTTGATACGCTGAGAAACAGCAGATTGCGTTAAACCAAGGTAGTCTGCAGCTCGCTCAAAACCTTGAAAGCGCAACACGGCCACAAAACACGATAGAGCCTTGTAATCCATCATAACTATTTCTTATGTAATTTAAGTTAAATTAATTTAAATTTAATTGTAAACCTCTTTAGTATCAAGACATTCAAACAAGTAAGACATAACGAGAGCAACATGATTGCATTTTTAAGCGGAGCGATTACCGGCGGCGGGCTAATTATCGCGGTTGGCGCCCAAAATAGTTTTTTACTCGAGCAAGCCCTAAAGCGTCATCTCGCCTTTCCCATCGCATTTTTATTTATCCTTAGCGACGTGCTGGCTATTGCCCTTGGTGCGTTTGGGTTTGGTTTACTGATTCAAAACAGCGACTGGCTGTTAATGCTGTTTCGTTGGGGTGGCGTGATTTTTCTACTTTGGTTTGCCGCACAAAAATGGCGCTCTTCTTTTATGGATGAGCAGATCATAGTAGAGCAATTGAACAAACGTTTGGCAGGATGGAGCTTACTCAGCATGGCTCTTGCTGTGACTTGGCTAAACCCTCACTTTTACATCGATACGATGATTTTAATGGGAAGTTTATCTAATCAGTTTTTGGCCGATAAATGGTTGTTTGTGGTGGGCGGCGCAGTGGCCTCTTGCCTGTGGTTTTTAACCCTCGCCTTGGTTGGTCATGCTTGCGCCAAATGGCTTAAATCTGCACTCTTTTGGCGTTGGTTTAATCGTGCTAATGCACTGCTTATTACTAGTATCGCAGTGAAAATTGCCACTCAACCATTAGTGACTTAGCCACTAATGGTTGAGTCTAGAAGGCTATAGTTTAATTTCAACCTCATGGCTTTCATCTGGGGTGGTGGACGAAGTTGAATCCGCCTCTACCCACATTTCTGCGGTGGCAATAGGACTCACAGACAGCGCCACTTGAATCGGATCACTTTGCTCTTCAATGACCATCGGCGGTTGATAGTTAATCCGGTACAAGGCCATCAAAGCCACTGAAAAGTTAATCGCTGCAACAAACCAGAACAAGGCATCAATTTGAATAAAGTCCATTAAAGAGGCTGCCAGTAAGGGGCCCATCATACCACCCACACCATTGAGCAAAATCATGCCACTACTCGCGGAAAGTATTTGTTCCGGGCGTAATTGGTCATTCATGTGAGATGACGCTAACGAGTACATTGGGAAAGTAAATGCCCCTACACAGAACATCCCCACCATCATAATCACCTGACTGTTACTCATATTACCAAACGGCACAATAAAGGCCGTTAGCCCACCTACTAGGCTTACCCATAATATCGTCACACGACGGTCCTGACGGTCCGACAGCTTTCCTATCGGCCACTGCAAAATCATCCCGCCAACATAACTCGCACCTATAAATAACGAGATCTGTCCAATACTCATGCCAATACTCTGAGCATATAAAGCACCAAGCCCCAACAACGCCCCAGCAGTGATCCCGGCAGCCGTCACCCCTGTTACCCCGAGCGGCGCGGTCTTAATCAACCCCACAATATTGAGCTTTTCCGGCACATTAATGGTTGGAGAAGGTGTGCGCACCAACAACAAAGGCACCAACGCCATAGAGATCAGCACCGAGGTCAAAATAAACAAGCCGTAACCCCCAGGAGAAGACAAGTTCAATAACACCTGCCCAAGCGTCTGACTGGCCCATATTTCAATGGTATAAATGGAAAATAGTCGGCCTCGAGTTTGGTTGGTGGCAATGTCGTTTAACCAACTCTCCGTAACGATATACAAACCGGCATAACACAAGCCTGTTCCCATCCTCATCAGCATCCAAAACCAAGGATTTACCACCACAGATTGCATCAATATGGTCACCGAAGCCAAGGACGCTACTGCGGCAAAGACGCGAATATGGCCAACATTTTTAACCCAAACAGGCACCAAAATAGAACCGGCAATAAACCCCAAATAGTACGACGACATAATTAAACCTGTCGCCGTAGTATCAAAAGACTCTATTGAGGCTCGTATACCAATCAATGAACTCTGCAAGGCGCTTGCCATCGAAAGAATAGCAATACCAAAAAGCAAACTCCAAATAGGAAGCAGTAAGGTTTTAAACATGAACATCCTTCGTATTAGCAGGCAATGTAAGCAAAATAGGTGGTTATAATTTCGGCAGACTATACCGACACAATTGCTGAATGCAATAACTAATCAATCGCTTAAAAAAATTACCACCAAGATGACTTTTCTATGACTCAGTGTAGAGCGGGTAACGCGTATAAAGCAAAAATCAAATCTACCTACTCAAGCTTATTGCAGCATCATTCAAGTTTATTTAACGGACAATATCCATTCAAAAAAACAAAGCGCCGATATTGATGATTAATGCCCCTTGGCCACTCTCTATCACTCTAATAAAGCCAATAAAAACGCTACTAAGATCAAAAAATGCAGCATGATTTTTCACGAAGAAAATATAAATCAATGAAAGACGATCTAAGTCAATGACACAAAAGGCACGCAGTAGCACAATTTATGGATTCTTTTTACGCCAATTTAAGAAGTCTCCTTTCCATTGGAGTCGATCACGCTTTTTACTGAAGCGGCTCAAGTTATGCTGGGTATTTTTATGGATTTTGCAAGTTGGCTTACTTACACCATTTTAGGCTTGTCGCCCGACACAAAATTAGCCGATGCCCTGCACTTCTTTGTTGAAGACGTCACTAAAATCTTCGCCTTACTC
Organism: Marinomonas pollencensis; assembly: GCF_003387375.1. Lineage (GTDB taxonomy): Bacteria > Pseudomonadota > Gammaproteobacteria > Pseudomonadales > Marinomonadaceae > Marinomonas > Marinomonas pollencensis. The sequence continues at coordinate 8,649 of NZ_QUNG01000003.1, forward strand.
TTGTTTATGATTTACCTAATTGCCTCATGCGTGCGTCATTAAACATCGAAAACGTGCGAGACTACTTAGCTAGAAAACATTGCAGCATGGGTTACCTTATGGGCTCTGGTTTTGGCGCTATTACCCCATTCTGTTCCTGTTCGAGCATTCCTATCTTCTTAGGCTTTACCTCTGCGGGCATACCCGTAGGCATCACTATGGCCTTTTTGATCACCTCCCCTTTGATCAATGAAGTGGCCGTGCTATTGCTAATGGGCCTTTTAGGTTGGAAATTCACGCTACTTTATGTGGTAATCGGCATGTCCGTTGGAATTTTAGGAGGCTTGTTTCTCGATACAATCAAAGCAGAAAGGTGGCTACAATCTTTTGCCGCCAAAGCGCTTGCTAAAGGTAAATATGGTCAACAAGACGCCGTCAAGACAAGGTTAAAAACAAAACAAATTTCCTATAAAGAGCGCCATCAATTCGCTAAGGAAGAATCATTTGAAATTTTTGGACGTGTCTGGAAGTGGGTCATTGTCGGTGTTGGACTGGGCGCCGCGTTGCACGGTTTCATCCCTGATGGTTGGTTGCAAGAACACTTAGGAGACGGGCAGTGGTGGTCTGTGCCTGCCGCGGTATTACTTGGTATCCCTCTTTATTCCAACGCAACAGGAGTGATCCCAGTGATGGAAAGTCTCATCGTTAACGGTTTACCAATAGGCACAACACTGGCTTTTTGCATGAGTACCGTTGCCGCCAGCTTTCCTGAATTCATTTTGCTAAAACAAGTCATGCAGTGGAAGTTATTGGCAACATTATTTGTGATGTTGTTGTTTTCATTCACCCTAGTCGGTTGGCTGTTTAATTTCTTCACCCCTTTCCTATAGAGGATCAGATTATGAAAATTATCAAAGTACTAGGTAGCGGTTGTGCAAAGTGCAGCAAATCAGTGGAGCTCATTAAAGCCGTCGCTCAAGAGCAAGGCACAGCGGTTTCAGTCGAAAAGGAAACCAGCCCTCAAACCATGATGGAATATGGTGTGATGAGCACACCTGCGGTGGTCATAGATGAGGTGCTAGTCCATTCAGGCTCCGTTCCACAGGCAGCAGACATCAAAGAATGGTTGGCATAATACAAGTACGACACCTCGTTAACTGTTATCTGGCGGCTTCTCGAACGGTTAACGTATGTTTGGAGCAAAAGCCATTTGGAGAACTATTATGAGCAGTAAAATGACCTTTCGCGTCATCGCTAATCGAGTTGATGCCCATGGCAGCACAGTCAATTGTAAAGACGCCTCTCTAGTTATCGACACCGACTTACAAGGTCGAGCTGACGCCTTTAATCCTGCAGAGCTATTAATGGGAGCCTTAGCAGCCTGCATAATTAAAGGAATTGAACGGGTAACACCAATTTTAAAGTTTGATCTAGAAGGGCTTGAAGTAGAAATTCATGGTGTCCGACAAGACACTCCCCCCAAAATGGAATCTATCCAATATAGCATCAGAGTCAAAACCGAAGAGTCGGATCACAGGCTCGCCTTATTACACGACAATGTTCGCAAGTTCGGCACCGTATTTAATACCATAGCCCCCGGTACTGAGCTCACAGGGACATTAGTTCGAGCCTAATGGCTTGCTCACAGCCATCATAAGCCCCAGACACGTGTGTCGCTAAAAGAGTGACAAAAAAGCGAAGATAAAAACCTTATCTTCGCTTTACATTGAACAGAACTAAAAAAACCTCACGGCGTTAAAAACACCACGGATTATTCTCTTATGACGACACTTCGGTACGACTAAAATGCTTACCTAACAGCGCATGGTAAAAGTTATGGTCGCTCAAAATACCCACACATTGGCCTGCATTTTCTAGCACCAACGGTCGATCTGTATGATAACGAATTTCCACTGCATCACGCATAGTGATTGTTTCATCTACTCGAACAACGGTATTTGCTGGAACCTGCTCTATCGGCATGCCAGGTGCCCATTGAGCACTAGCTACTTCTTCTTCGAGGTTATAAACACCTTGGAATTGACCAGAATCCAACGCCAACCAAAGGTTCTCACCTACAGAAAAACGCGCTTCTTTCTTCGCTAGTTCTGCAATCGGAGTCATTAGCGCACTGCCACATAAGACATTGAGCGGGTTGGTATGAGCCACAAACTTCTCAACGTATTCCGTGGCTGGGTTCAATACTATTTGTTCAGGCTCATCTTGCTGAATGATGCGAGCAGATTCCATAATGGCGATTTTGGAGCCGATTTTTAGCGCTTCATCCAGATCGTGACTAACGAAGATAATCGTCTTGTTTAAGCGCTTTTGCAGTTCAATCAATTCATCTTGCAATTGAGAGCGAATCAAGGGATCAAGAGCGGAGAAAGGCTCATCCATCAACAATACATCCGTGTCCATCGCAAAAGCCCGAGCCAATCCAACTCGTTGTCTCATACCGCCAGATAGCTCATCTGGTTTTTTATCTGCCCATTGGGTCAAGCCCACCATGTCTAACTGCTCTTTCGCCTTAGACAGACGCTCTTTTAGCCCCATACCTTGCATTTCAAGACCGAAGGCGACGTTTTCTAATACCGTCAGCCAAGGCATTAATGCAAAACTTTGAAACACCATAGACACCCGATGAGTTCGCATATGACGTAACTTAGTCTCATCACAGGTGGCCATATCGACCATCTCGTCACCGTCTCTAACTAAACAGCGTCCACGGGCAATTTTATTGAGTCCATTAACAGCTCGAAGCAAGGTCGATTTACCAGAGCCTGAAAGCCCCATTAAGACACAAATTTCGCCCTCGTTAACTTCGATGTTGGCGTCTTGAACCCCAACCACATCACCAGTCAAACCGAGAATATCGTTACGTGTGTGCCCTTTATCCATTAGAGGGAGTGTTTTGGCTAAATTATCGCCAAAAACAATATCTAGATGCTCTATTGTTACCACAGCCATTATTATCCCTCTTTTCTCATCGATGGTGTTTTACAAATACGGTCCAACATAATCGCGACCAAGACAATAGCAACACCCGCTTCGAAGCCTTGCGAAATATTAACCGTGTTCAAGGCGCGGATTACTGGCTTACCTAAGCCATCAGCCCCAACCAAAGCTGCTACAACCACCATAGACAAAGACAGCATAATACATTGAGTAATACCGGCCATAATGCTTGGCATCGCAGCAGGAAGCTCTACTTTGTAAAGTAATTTTGATTTTGTACAACCAAAAGCAAGCCCAGCTTCTAATAGCTCACTTGGCACCTTGCTAACACCGAGGTAAGTCAAACGAATAGGCGCTGCAATAGCAAAAATAACCGTTGAAATCAGACCAGGCACATAACCTAGACCGAATAGAATAAGAGTTGGAATCAAGTACACAAAGGTAGGAATAGTTTGCATCAAATCTAAAATAGGTCGCAACATGGTATACAACCAAGAGCGATGCGCTGCCGCAATACCAATTGGCACGCCGATAATCACACTGAAAGTCGTCGCTGACACCACCAACACCAAGGTTTGAATAGTTTCTTCCCAATACCCCATATTAATTATTAACAATAAAGAGGCGGTAATGAAGGCCAATAAGCCAATACTGCGGTGTAAGAACCAAACACCAACCAAGACAATCGCAATTACGACCAGCGGATGAACCCACATAATAGAGTCAACCATAGATGTGATCATGGTTTCTAATACCATGGAAATCAGATCAAAAAAGCCAGAAGCTGAACCTACAAGCCAGTCAACAAAGCTTTCCATCCAGGCGCCAAGAGGGATTTTATTATCCGTTAGCCAATTCATATTTTTCTCCCGATATATCAAAAACTGACGTTAGCGACACCGTGCCGCTAACGTTCTAGAGCGTCATTGCTGACTTCTTTATAGACCCAAGTGCGTTTTAACTGCCGCTAGGCCATTACCGCCTGACTGTGTTTTTACGCCATCAAGCCAAGAAGTTAGAGCATCGGGATTTGCCGTTAACCACTCTTTTGCAGCGACTGCAGGTTTTTTACCATCGTCTAGGATATAACCCATCACTTGGTTTTCCATTGACATGGTGAACTTAAGATTTTGTACCAACTTGCCTACGTTTGGACATTCAGCAAGATAGCCTTTACGGACGTTGGTATGAACGTTCGCGCCACCGTAATTTGGTCCAAAGAAATCATCGCCACCCGACAAGTAATCCATGTCGAAGTTCGAGTTCATTGGATGGGGAGCCCAACCTAAAAAAGCAATCCATTTATGTCGACGAATATTGCGTTTTACTTGAGAAAGCATGCCTGCCTCGCTTGATTCCACCAACTGGAAATCACCAAGGCCGAAGGCATTTTTGTCTATCATATCTTGGATCAAACGGTTCCCGTCATTGCCCGGTTCAATACCATAAATACGTCCGGCAAACTCTTTACGGTGTTTGGCTAGATCAGAAAAATCGGTCACCCCAGCATCATAAGCCTCTTTGCTTACTGCCAGTGTGTATTTAGCACCTTTTAAGTTCGGTCCTAAATCTTGCACCGTACCTGCTTTCAGGTATGGAGCAACATCGGCCTTCATCGAAGGCATCCAGTTACCGAGGAAAATATCAATGTCTCCATTCGCCATGGAGGTATAGGTAACAGGTACAGACAAAAGCTGTATCTTAGTTTGATAACCTAGACCTTGGAGTATTTCCGTTGCCACAGCAGTGGTAGAAGTGATGTCAGTCCAGCCAACATCGGAGAAGCGAACAGTGGAACAATTCGCCGCCATTGTTAAGCCAGAAATACTGGCGATACTGACCGCGAGCGCGACCTTGCTTGCCTTCTTTAACATAACCTATCCTCTTTTTATGGAAACCCATTACGAACAAAATTTGTTCAATTAATTTACCGCACAGCCAAACGACTAATGCTTAAACACTAACTCAAGGTAAGCAGCAATCTGGCGAGTCGAACGCGCCGTATCAATACCTCCTGATAAACTTCCTCTCAACCACATGCCGTCAATTAACGCCGCCATGGTTTGCGCAACTTCTCGCGCTTTATGTATTTCAAACGCTTCTTTAAGAATCACAACCAAGGCCGTATGCAGGCGATGGTAGTAAACATTCTGCAAGCGATACAATGACGGTGTATGCATCGCCGATGCCCAAAAACCAGTCCATGCCTTTACCACCTGCGGGTGAGTTTGCGACTGGCTAAGGCTGGCATGAACCAATGCCATGACTTTTTCTTTAGAGGTCTTATCTTTAGCCTGCGAAACGTCTTTACGTAAGCCTGAAAAAAACTCTTTGATTAAGCTTTTCATCGTTTCTTCAAACAGACCGTTTTTACCACCAAAATAATGATTAATTATGGCTGGGGATACACCTGCATTTTTACCAATAATACTGACCGTTGCGCCCGAAAACCCGTGCTCATCGATCGCATCAATCGCAGCTTGTATTAGCTGAGGTTTTCGTATTTCTTGCATTCCCACTTTTGGCATTACGCATCCTTTTTTATTAAACAGGCGTTTAATGAAAACTATACTAGGCTGCTTTTACAATGAGGGTCAACCCTTGACAAATCAAAAACTTAGTACACTAAACAACTTAACTATATGATTTTAAAAAGAAAAATAACAAATGAAATAAATTTAAACTTTTCTTCAAGGCAGTCAATTGTCGGAAAGTTAAACTTTAAGGACGTTTTTTGAAGGCCTGTTTGTTTTTTGATCATTATAGTGCGATTTTTTAAGCTTTTGTTTAAAAAGCATTCGCGTACAAGATATAGTAAAAGAGGATCTGCCTAGATTAACAATAGAGTTCAAAATACTGATAGGAATCGAAAGAGAATGGATGAGCAAATGTCATGCTTTGATAAAGAGATCGAACGCACTAACAGCCAAAGTGATAAATGGAGCAAATACCCTCAAGATGTGATTCCACTGTGGGTCGCCGATATGGATTTTGAGTCACCAGATTGTATTAAACAAGCCCTCAGTGAGCGTCTTGATCATGGTGTCTTTGGCTATACCCACGCATCAAAAGGTCTAGAAGAAAACATCATTAAACACGCTGAACAGCGCTATAACTGGGAGCTTTCTAGGGCTCAAATCGTTCACCTACCAGGTCTAGTCTGCGCTTTGCACTTGGCGGTTAGAGCCTTCTCCAACGAAGGCGATAGCATCGTTGTTCCTAGCCCTATCTATCCTAATTTTAATAAGGCCGTTCTCAACGCCAATCGCGAGCTATCTCATGTCGAAATGCAAATAAAAAACGGCCGTTGGGTACCTGATATGCAGGCCTTCGAAGTCGCCTGCGCCCAACCGAATAGTAAGATGATTTTGCTGTGTAACCCGCACAATCCAGGTGGCACGGTTTATACCAAAGCAGAGCTGGAGGCGATTCATCAACTTGCCAAGCGTTATGACTTATTGGTAGTTAGTGACGAGATTCACTGCGATCTGATTCTCGATGATCTGCCTCACACGCCTTTTGCCAGCGTGAACGAAGACGCGGCGAACCGAACCATTACTTTAATGGCACCAAGCAAAACCTTTAATGTAGCAGGCTTAGGCTATGCCTTCGCAGTGATTGCCAATCCAACACTAAGATCCGCCTTTAACGACGCAAAAGCAGGGCTAGTGCCATACCCTAATTTACTCGGATTAACCGCAGCCAGTGCGGCATTCGCTGAAGGTCAAGATTGGCATAAATCACTGTTAACTTATCTTAAGAAAAACCGTGATCTGATCGAAGCTTGGCTGCCCAATACACCTCTTAAGATGGTGCATTTAGAAGCCACTTATTTAGCTTGGATTGATGTCTCAGCGCTACAACTTGATAACCCTCATCAATTCTTTTTAGCGGCAGGAATAGGAATTTCTGATGGAAAAGATTTTGGCAATCCTAACTATATTCGCCTAAACTTTGGGTGTCCTAAATCACGACTCGAAGACGCGATAAAGCGAATAAACAATGCTTTGAAAAAGCATAATTATCTATAGTTTCACTTTATTAAAAAGGAATTAGGTACGCATAATCGAGCCCCTTGGAGGTTATTATGATGACATTACCTATCGATACCTTTGTTGATAACTATATTGAGCACGCATCTGCCAATATGCGTGCTGACTTGCATGAGATAATTGCCATAATGCGCCTGATAGCTCCCAACGCGGAGCTTTCTTTTGACTTTGGTATCCCCTATTTCCAACAAGATTCTGAGCTACTATTTGGCGTTGCTGCCCGCGAAGATCATCTGTGTATTTATTTTAATGATTGCACTCAATTTTATTCATTTGCAGAGCGTTTAAACCATGCCCAATTTGGTGAAAACTGTCTAAGCTTTCATCGTCTTAATGATATTAATATCAACGTGTTTGCTGAACTTTTAAGTCAAATAAAAGTCCACTCAGTAAAGCGAGGGCGTGACCGATTAGCCCATTTGTTGCATTAATACCGGGGGACGTCTATTTAGCACTTTGTTTAACTAGGCGTTTGTTCACTACTTAAAGCCATGTTATTGATTAAAAGAGTGTTTTATTATAAAAACATAGAAAATAAACAGGTTAAAAATGTCATAACATTCGCACCTTGACCCGATAGGCACTCAGGCTAAATGATCGATTTTTCCTTACGTATTAGCATTTTTATATGTTTGCTCTGCCTGCTCATAATTTGGCAATGGAAAGCCCCTAGAACGCCCTTAAAACAATGGTCTTGGCGCTGCTTTCATAATCTGAGTTTGTTGTTATTAGGGGCTCTATGTGTCCGCCTCATCCAGCCATTACTGCTCTCTATTGTTGCTTTTATCAACTCAGGTGAAGGCCTGTTCAGCGTTTTCCAGCTTCACTATTGGGGGCAAATATTGCTTGGCATTGTCGCCTTAGATGCTCTCATTTATTGGCAACACCGCCTATTTCACCGTATTCCTTTACTTTGGCGCCTTCACCAAGTACATCATAGCGATCAAGCCTTAGACGTGAGTTCTGCGCTTCGTTTTCACCCTATCGAAATTCTGCTTTCGCTATGCATTAAGGCCATTGCAATTTTAGCTTTAGGCATTCCAGTAGAGGCGGTTTTAGCCTTCGATATACTGCTAAATGCCTGCGCTATGTTCAATCACACCAATGTTCGCCTCCCCCAATACGCTGAATCTGCCATCAAGCTATTCATCGTCACCCCAGACATGCATCGCATTCATCATTCGGTGCGTTTTAGCGAAACTAACAGCAACTATGGATTTTGCTTGAGCCTCTGGGATCGCATATTTCATAGTTATACAGAATGCGCTAAAGGTGGTGACGATCACATTCGAATCGGCTTACCAGGCCAAAAAAACAGGTTAGAAGCATCCATAAAGTCCCTATTATTGATGCCTTTCAAACCGCCTTCTACAGTCACACAAAAAACATCTCAACAGAATAAAACTTAGGAAAGACTATGAGCTATCACGACATAAACCACATTGAAATGCGCATCATCGGCTGCCTAATTGAAAAAGAAATCACCACACCTGATCAATATCCATTAAGCGTTAATGCTCTGGTCAATGCCTGTAATCAAAAATCCAACCGAGAACCGGTCACCAGCTACTCAGAGTTAGAAATCCAAGATGCCCTAGACACATTGGTTGAACGAGGCTTGGTCACTCAAGTCTCGGCTTCCAACAGCCGTGTCAGCAAATACCAACATCGCTTCTGCAACACAGAATTTTCTGACCTACAGCTCTCGCCAGGCGAATTAGCCGTCATTTGCTTATTGTTTGTCAGAGGAGCACAAACACCAGGTGAACTACGCTCTCGCAGTGGACGTTTGTACGATTTTCAAAACCGAGAAGAGGTTGAGCAGGCATTGCAAGCCTTACAAGAAAAAACTGGTGGGCCGTATGTACAACAGCTCGCTCGCGAGCCTGGAAAACGAGAATCTCGTTATCAAGAGTGTTTTTGTTCAACCTACCAAGCTGAAGTAAATACTATTACTGCCACGTCCGAAACAACCCATGAGGCATCACTTGAAGCACGCATCGAAACACTCGAAGCCTTAGTTTTCAGCTTATCTGAAAGATTAGCAAAGCTAGAAAATGACAGTGGACTATAATGACATTTAGCGTCAGACTTAGCCGCTTTTGAAGATAGTGCATATACCATCACAAGTGATATATGCACCCGCCTTATTACGTGAAAAGGAGAGTTCCATGAAACAAGTACGTTGGGGAATTATCGGTACCGGTAACATAGCACGCCTTTTTGCGAGTGACTTTCGTTATGCTAAATCTGGCGAACTCCGCGCTATCGCATCACGAGATAAAGCATCGGCAGACGCCTTCTCCGCCGAGTTTGATATTGAGCTCGCATTTGTTGACTACTTCTCATTGATTAACAGCCATGAAGTAGATGTTATTTATATTGCCACACCACACACATCCCATTACGATTTAACGAAAGCCTGCCTGTTGGCTGGTAAAGCGGTATTATGTGAAAAACCTTTCACCCTAAATGAAGCCCAATCAAAAGAGCTTTACGAACTTGCTGCCGCGCAACAGGTTTTCTTAATGGAAGCCATGTGGACCCGCTTTAACCCTGTTATCGAACAAACAATTGAATGGGTAGAAGAAGGCGAAATTGGCGATCTACATAGTATTCAAGCCAGCTTCAACTTTCTCGCTCCCACAGATCCAAACCACCGACTAATGAACCTAGAAATGGGGGGCGGTGCGCTGCTGGATATTGGTATTTACCCCGTGTTCCTCGCTCAACTTTTCCTTGGAAAACCTGACTTTATACAGAACCAAGCCGTAATTGGAGATACCGAAGTCGATGTGTTCGAACAAATTTTACTAGGCTGGGATAGTGGTCAGCTGGCGTCTTTAGAAGCATCATTGATTTCCTGTCACCCAAACCGTGCGATTTTGTCTGGCTCTAAAGGCTACATTGAAATTGATTCACAATGGTTCAAGGCGAGATCTTGTCGCCTTGTTTCTAATGAAAACCAAGAACGAGCTGTCGAATTTGATTTCCCTGGTGAAGGTTATCAATTCGAGGTTGATGAAGTAAATCGCTGTTTAATGGAAGGTTTGCTGGAGAGCCCTAATCACAGTTGGCAAGACAGTCTTGAGTTAATCTCTACGCTAGATGAAATTCGCCAAGATATAGGACTCTACTACCCAGGTGAACCAGAACTTCGCCACCCCGAAGAAGAGCTTCATGACCATCATCATGAACACCATCATCATAAGCACTAATCTTGTTGAAGCTTGTTTAACTTAACCGACAAGCCATGAAACTAATCACCTTCATGGCTTGTCGCACTCTAATAGCGACAATCTCCTGGCTAACCAAACACCCATTGGCTTAACCAAACACTGGCTGGAAGTGTCACCACACAGAGAATCGTTTGCAAGGTGATATAAGCCGCCATGCGCTCGGCATCTCCGCCTAGTTGTCGCGCTAAAGCATAGGCAGAAGTTGCGGTAGGCACCACACCGAATAAAATAGCCACCAGGGCTGGCAAGCCAGTCATCCCTAACCACCAGCACATTCCCCCAATTACTGCAGGAAACACCATAAAGCGAGCCATAGTCGACAATACAAATGTCATGCCCACAGAGCGAATCACATCCAATCGCACACTCGCGCCCACTGCTAAAAGCACCATGGGTAAAGCCGCCTTAGAAAGCAGTTCTGCCATATCAGAAATGACCGGCACGGGAGTCACTCCTAACAAGTTCAAACTGCTTCCTAGCACAATAGAGATAATTAAGGGGTTGCGGATCAAGGCACCACTTAAGAGTTTTGGCAAAGAAGGATAAACCTTACTACCCGCTTCATTTGCTGACGGTTTACCATGCATTAACACCATACTAACCACTAAAAATACGTTTACCGATGGGATCAGCACAGATGCACCCAATGCCGCATAAATTAGCCCTTCATTGCCATACAAGCTGCCAGCCAATGCAAGTACGATAAAGGTATTAAAACGCACCCCTGCTTGTAGCATGGATGACCCAGTGGGTGCTTTGGCTCCGACTAACCAAGCACTGGCAAAAGTAAACAGCGCGGTCACGATCAGGGCGCACAATAAAATCAGCGCATAACTTGCCAATAATGGATTAGAGAAATCTATTTGTGACGTTTTATAAAAAAGTAAAGCAGGAAACAGCAACCAATAGGTGAGCTTATCGACACCTTGCCAAAACCCTTCCATAGGAAAGCGGAAGCGTTGGCATAAAGCGCCGAGCATCAGTAACAAAAATATTGGAATTATCGCCATTGAAAGTGAAAACACACTGCATCCTTATTGTGACTAAAGCTCAACCTTTAGCATTTCATTAAACACCAATCTTGCTTGGCCAGCTGTTCGATAAACCAACTTAGCCCACGCCCTAGCTCTTCTCTTTTCCATACTAAATAAGCCACTTGATTAGGCCGTGGTATTTCACATTCGCGGATCACCAAACGACCAGTATTTACTGCCTCTCGAATTCTGTGTTTCGGCAAATACCCGACCCCTAAACCTGAACATTGCGCCTCTATTTTACTGCGCATAGTATCGACTTTTACCACTTGTCGGCTAGCGAAAATACCACTGTCGCGAGCCGGAAAAATTTTTGATGTATCTGACACCACAATCGCAGGGTAATCTCTTAACTGCGCGGCGCTAATTGGCGCCTCGAGCAAAGCTAACGGGTGTGAAGGAGACAAGGCGAAGACAAATTCGACCTCGCCTAAAATGCGAGTATGAAAATCGCCTTTAGGCCGCTCTCCTGTTGCCCCTATCACCAAGTCTACACGATCATCTTGTAATGCATCCCAAGCACCTCCGACAGCCTCCTCAGACAGAATCACTTCTACCGGTCGATCCTGTGATAAGAAATCCCCAACCACCGAAATCAGTGGTTCCTCTGACAATACCGTATCACGAGCAATTCTTAATCTTGGTTCCCACCCCGACTCTAATGCCATAACCGACTCTTCTAAACGCCGTGCGGCGTCTAAAATGGAGCGACCTCGCTCTAAAACCAGTAAGCCTGCCGGTGTTAAAACCGCTTTTTGACGGGAGCGATCAAAAAGCGGCACGCCCAGATCTTCTTCCAGCTTTTTAACCGTGTAGGTGAGTGCAGAAGGAACTTTAAATAAGGCCTCTGCGGCGGCGGCAAAGCTGCCGAGCTGATCAATCGCTTCTAGTACTCGAAGTGCCTCTAATGTGATCGCATTATTCATACCCTTCTCGCTTTGTTCAATTTTTTTGAAATAATAACTCAGAATCTTCTAATTTTCTTTTCAGCTACCGACTCATACACTCAGCACACAACACATAGAGCAAGCCTAAAAGAGATCGCCTAGCTCATATATCGACTATAGATGGAGTTCAATAATGATCACTATTCGCCATGCAAACGACCGAGGACATGCCAGCTTTGGCTGGCTAGAAAGCCGCCACACCTTTTCTTTCGGTAGTTATTACGACCCTCAACAAATGGGTTTTTCTCACCTTAGAGTCATTAATGACGACAAAGTGACACCCGGTGCGGGATTCGACACACATGGACACCAAGACATGGAGATTATCAGCTATGTCTTGCAAGGACGTATTGCCCATAAAGACAGCACTGGAAACATCAAAGAATTACCTGCAGGTGAATTCCAATTAATGTCAGCAGGCGAAGGAATTCTTCACAGCGAGTTTAATGCCTCAGATACAGAAGCATTGGCCTTCCTACAGATTTGGATTGAACCAAACGTCAGAGGGGGCAAACCAAGCTATCAACAAAAAGCCTTTGGAAAGCAACATGGTTTAACTAAAATCCTCACTCCTGACGGTCGTGATGGTACATTGAGCATTAAACAAAATTGCCAATTAGATCAACTTATTCTCGACTACAACAAACAGGAAACCATCACTATCCAACCTAGTCGAAACCTCTATATTCATCAAATCGAAGGTGAATTAACCCTACCAGATGGCACAGAATTAAGACCAGGGGATGGTGTAAAAGTCCGTTTCGAAGAGACCCTCACCTTGAAAAACATCAAACAAATTCAAGCAAAGGCGCTCGTTTTTGATCTTGCTTGATGGCCGCTAATACTCACGGATGAGAAGAGAACGTCAGAGGCTCTGCCTCGCTTTTATGATCACTTTAAAACAGAGCGAAAGAATCGACTTAAAACACTAATTTATTGCTTGATCCGTTACTGTCTTATTTTCTTTACAGCTATTCCACATTTTCCCATCTTAGTGCATTGTATTTTGTGCTAAATACGGCAGAATGGATTGCTTGTTCAAGCAAGTAACACGCGTTATTTTTCCTTATAGCGGTAACGCTGTGAGTCATTCTAAAAGGACCCCGTAACTATCATGTTTAAGCATTTAAAAGCCGTTTCTGGCGACCCTCTTTTAGCCCTTATCGTTGCCCACAAACAAGACACAAACCCAAACAAAATTGACTTGGGTGTGGGTGTCTACAAAGACGACAATGGCGCGACCCCAGTTCTCAGCAGTGTGAAAAAAGCAGAAGCCATTTTGCTTGAACAAGAAGATTCTAAAAGCTATCTCGGTATTTACGGTGCAGCAGAGTTCGAAGCCATTATCCAAAATTTAATTCTTGGTGAAGGCAATCCATTGATTGCGTCTGAACGTGTTCGTTCAACACAAACACCTGGTGGTACTGGTGCGCTTAAAGTGGCAGCAGATTTCATTAGCGCTAATTTAAAAGACGCGCGCTTGTGGGTCAGCGATCCAACATGGGGAAATCACCAATCCATCTTTAATTCTGCTGGCGTTGAAGTAAAGTCCTACCCTTACTATGACCCTAAAACCAATGGCTTGCGCTTCGACGATATGATGGCAACCCTAAAAGCCGAAGTAAAAGAAGGCGATGTGTTATTGCTTCATGCTTGCTGCCATAACCCAACGGGGATCGACTTACAGCAAGGGCACTGGGAAGTATTAACGAATTTCGTCAATGAGCGTGGTTTATTGCCTCTGGTTGATGCTGCTTATCAAGGCTTTGGCGATGGTTTAGACGAAGACTTAGCGGGTCTGCGCCATATGGCCGCAAATGTAAAAAATATCTTGATTGCGAATTCGTTCTCGAAAAACTTTGGCATTTACCGCGAACGCTGTGGCGGTTTAAGCATCATGGCGGAAAACAAAGACGAAGCGAACGCTGCTTTCTCTATTGTCGGCCAAGCAATTCGCGCCAACTACTCTATGCCCCCAGCACACGGCGCGGCGGTTGTTTATACCATTATGAGTCGTCCCGAGTTAAAAGCAGAGTGGGAACAAGAAGTAACTGAAATGCGTAACCGCATCAATGGTTTGCGTGAAAAGCTAGTGGCTAAATTAGCCGCTTCTGGGGTCAGCAAAGACTTTAGCTTCATTAAAGATCAACGCGGTATGTTCTCTTACTCTGGCTTAACGCTCGAGCAAGTACGTACTTTGCGCAGCGATTACTCAATTTATATTGCCGATACCGGTCGCATGAGTATTTCTGGTGTCAGTGATAACAACATTGATTACTTATGTGAAAGCATCGCGAAAGTAGTGGGCTAATTCGTCTTCTATTTAGCGCTGGCTAGCAATATAAAAAAACGCGAATAAGCTCCCCTTATTCGCGTTTTTTTATTCACCTAAAAGCCCAGCTAACCCCTTGTTTAATGCAGGGTATGAGGCTTGTTAGCTTGTTCTGACATTGGAATTTCCGGATGGTTAAATTGCGCCAAGCGAAGAATAGAAGACTCTATATTATCCCGCCAGAACTGAATTTCTTCTTCGACCATGCTTTCTAACTTTTTCCAGCCAGCTTCGCTGCCAAATAAGCGCACTGCAGCCAGAACATCATCATAGAACTCTCGATTTGTTTCATCCAAACCAAGACCAATAAGACGAGAACCTCGCATAAAGCCAACACACCATTCTTCCACTAGAATGTGGCTCTCACCCTCTTCCATTTCTTGCTCTAAATAAACAGGATACAGGTCTCCATGGACCAGAGTATTCATGGTTTCCATATACATGATCAGTACAAGGCTAAGGAATTCGTCTTCTTCCTCTGAAGAGCCCCACTTAGGCTGATCTTCATTGGCGCCCCAAATAGCACTCAACCAGAAATCAGGAGACAGTTCTTGCGAAGAGCAGCCGATTGCGGTTAAAAAGCCATCCAATTCTGACACACAAAGAATAGATCTATCCGTTCCAAGCGTAGACAAATAATGGTCTAGACGCTCATAAAGCGCCTCTTCACTGATGACGTTAAGATCTTCATTATCAGACATGTAATAGCATTCCACTTTGTTGCTGGTTTCTCTAAGTGTAACCCGCCTTGCCAAGACTTGCTGATGAAACACTCAAATTTGATCCACAGAGGGGCGTTCACTCCCACAAGGGACGAAAAACGCCTCTCTAAAGAAAGCACTTTTCTCTACTAAACTTCAACAATGGCTAGGTTGCCATAGGTTTCTAGCCAATGTTTACGGTCTCCTGAACGTTTTTTAGACAACAATTTATCCAGAAGTTCGCCTGTGTCTAAAGGGTCTTCCATGGTTAGCTGGATCAACCGGCGAGTATCAGGAGCCATTGTCGTTTCACGCAACTGAGCAGGGTTCATCTCACCCAAGCCTTTGAAACGCTGAACGTTAGGCGTACCGCGTTTGTTCTCTGCCTGCATTTTATGCAAAATAATGTCTTTTTCTTCATCATCCAAGGCATAAGAAACTTCTTTCCCTAAGTCTATTCGGTACAATGGAGGCATAGCCACAAACACGTGCCCAGCTTTCACAAGACTTGAAAAATGACGTACAAATAAAGCGCACAATAGGGTAGCAATATGCAACCCATCGGAATCGGCATCCGCTAATATACAAATTTTTCCATACCGCAATCCGCTCAAACTTTCTTCGCCAGGGTCCACTCCCAAAGCAACAGAAATATCGTGAATCTCCTGCGAACCCAGTACCAAGCTAGAGTCGACTTCCCAAGAGTTTAAAATTTTACCTCGCAAAGGCAGAATGGCCTGAAAATCTTTGTCTCGCGCTTGCTTTGCAGAGCCACCTGCTGAGTCCCCTTCTACTAAGAAGAGTTCACTGCGGCTAGAATCTTGTCCAGAACAATCCGCCAACTTACCTGGTAAAGCAGGACCTTGAGTAATTTTTTTACGCACCACTTTTTTACTGGCTTTTAACCGTTTTTGTGCGCTATTAATCACTAAATCGGCAATTTTCTTGCCATCTTCCACATGCTTATTCAACCATAAACTGAACGCATCTTTGGCCGTCGCAGAAATAAACGGCACAATCTGACGAGAGGATAAGCGTTCTTTCGTTTGCCCAGAGAATTGTGGCTCTTGAATTTTTGCTGACAGCACATAACTACAACGATCCCAAATATCCTCTGCCGTCAGTTTAACGCTGCGTGGTAATAGATTATGGAACTCACAGAATTCACGAATCGCTTCCAATAAACCAGTACGTAAGCCATTTACGTGAGTGCCGCCTTGTGCCGTAGGAATAAGGTTAACATAGCTCTCTGTTACCAGTTCTCCACCCTCTGGCAGCCACTGCACAGCCCAATCGACACCTTGCGTTTTTTCAGTTAAGCCACCTAAAAAAGGTTCGTCTGGCAACAGCTCAAACCCTTCATTAGCTTGCGCCAAATACTCTTTTAATCCGTCCTGATAAAACCACTCTTCACGGGCTTCTTCAGTACCGCTCTGGTCGATGAAAATCACATGTAAACCAGAGCACAAAACAGCTTTGGCTTTTAATAAGTGCTTAAGACGAGATAATGAGTATTTTGGACTATCAAAATACTTACCGTCAGCGGAGAATTTCACTTTTGTGCCGGTGTTTTTCTTACCCACGGTACCAATTTCGGCCAGTTCAGAGGTTTTAAAACCATCCGCAAAACCAATGTGGTAATGTTTGCCATTACGCTTCACAAACACTTCTAATGAGGTGGATAAGGCGTTAACAACAGACACACCAACACCGTGCAGACCACCAGAAAACTGGTAATTGTCACCGGAGAATTTACCACCAGCATGAAGTTTAGTCAGAATCAATTCTACCCCCGACACGCCTTCTTCTGGATGAATATCCACCGGCATACCACGGCCATTATCTTCTACGCTAACAGAGCCATCTTTATAAAGAATCACTTCTATACGGTCAGCATGCCCTGCTAACGCCTCATCTACTGAGTTATCAATAACCTCTTGCGCTAAGTGGTTAGGGCGCGTGGTGTCGGTATACATTCCTGGACGTTTTTGTACTGGCTCTAAGCCACTCAACACTTCTATCGATCCGGCGTTATATTCTTTAGCAGACATGCGTATTTGTTCTTCCAAATTGAGATTACGATACTAAGATAAAATACTGTATCGAGTTAGGATGTAAATAAGATGATCTAGAGTCTATCACTGGAGTTGAAGCCTGTGAAATAGACCTGTTACTTAGTGACTATAATTACTCAGAGATTCCAGCAAAGCGCAAAATATCCGCACTAAAACGTTCAAATCCGACAAATCGATGATCACCATTTTTTTCTTGGGTTAGCTTAGCGGTTTGCGAAAAGACCTGTCGCGCCATTCGATAATCCAAAACTTCATCACCTTCTTGCAGCATTAACCAATACCGCTCTGGTGTCGGATTTGACACCGCTAAGGCGGTTAACTCATCCATATGACGTTGAGTTAATTCATAGTGCTCATCCGTGTAAGGGTTATATTGAGGACCTAGATAATCCAGCAATAACGTGGGTGCTTGTACCGCTGGGTTGACTAATATCGCTTTCAGCTGAAATTTTTCGGCCAAGTAACTGGCATAAAACCCACCCAGTGAACTGCCAATTAAGGTGATGCTGGCACTAGGATACATCGTCATACGAGTGCGAATCAGTTTTTCCAATAGCATGATTGCTTGCGCTGGCTGCCATGGCAAGCGTGGCGAAATAAAGCAATCACTTACCCCCATAGCCTCTATTGCCGAGCTTAACACCGAGGCTTTATGAGAACGCTCTGAGCTATTAAATCCATGGATATAGAGCAAGCTGTTCAATGCGCTCCCCTCTTTACTGATGTGTTATCAATTGAAAAATAAGGATATTTTCCCTGAAAAAGACCCAATTTAGGCAAATTGGAAGTAAGGCGTCTCGTAAAGGCGATGCCCATGCTTAAGGCATAATTCTAACAGATCAGACAACTGTTGATTTAAGCGGAACTTTTCGTCTCTATGGTACATATCACCATTAGGGTATGGATAGCTGCCGCGATATTGGCGATGTCCATCCGTTATCTCAGCAATGCCCACGTCGTGATATAAGCGAATCGTCATAGCAAGCTTATTATCAAACAGTAATGCATTACTAGTGTGTGCGCCGAACTCTAATAACACTTCGGTGGTAAATCGGCTTTCTTTACTAAGAGATAAATGCAATCGGCTCTCTTGATCGCCAGCACTATGAATCGAAAAATGCCATGTATCTTCTTCCTCGTGCCCACGCATCAGTTTAGCCACACGGCGATAATTCAACTCGCCGAGCAGCTGTAAACTGGATAAATCAGGGACATACTGTTTTGACATTTTTTCTGTTACCTCGGTCATTTTTGTGATGTATTTCCTTCTCTTAGTACATCTTTTAAAGGCGTATTTGTCGCTTTCATGGCTTTCAGTTGCTGTACCATTCTGCTGTCTTTATCGTGCCAGTATAGATTAAACCAAGCAAAGAAGTCTTCACGATCACTCGTTGCTGCCTGATAAGTCGGTTGCAACATAGATTCAGGCAATGCCACGTCTCTTACTATTAGCTGCGCCTCAGTTAAACGACCGCAGAGCAAATCCCAAAATGAAATATTTTTCTGGCCATATAAAACATTGATGTCTGTGAGACGAGAGAACTTTCCTGGCATCGCTTGTAATACCAAACTGACACCACCCGCTTTAGGCTTCAATAAGCAGTGATAAGGCACTCCTTGTTGACGGTGTTTTTTAGGCGAAAATCGAGTGCCCTCTACAAAGCTTAGCACCGAGTTAGGACGCTGCATAAAACGTTCACAAGATTGTCTCGTGGTTGCTAAATCTTTGCCTTTAAGATGTGGTGATTTTTGCAGTTTAGCTTTACTGTAGCGTTTCATAAAAGGAAACCCCATCAACCAAGCCGCCGATCCAACCAAAGGCAACCAGAACAATATCTGTTTTATGAACACTCTAGGCAATGGGCGACGCCCATTTAGTTGGGCTAAAATAATATACACATCCGCCCAAGAGCGGTGATTTGCCACCATTAAATGCCAATGCTCAAAATCTTTCTGCATACTTTCATCAAGCTGCCAATACACCCCCAGCACCCTCTGAAACCACCATTCATTGGTACTGATCCAACCTGAAAAGCAGACATCATAAAGTTTCTCTGTGCGCGCTAAACTGCGCTTTTTCTGCCAAAGGCGAGAAACCGCAAATACATGCATCAAACCAGCCCAAAACAACACATTGCCACACATAAAGCAGAAGGACATCACTCCAATTAAGGGGTGAATCAGGGTGAATCTTCCTAACGCCAAAGAATGAATTCGCTTCATTTTCTATCAACACCAACGCTTAACTAGCTTAGCTTTGTTTAATGCAAACCACTGCAACCCCATGATAGTACTTGCATTCTCGACATCAGTATCAAGCAAAGCAATCGCCTCATCTGCAGTCATTAGGTGCAGGCGAATATCTTCATTTTCTTCATCTAAACCATGGGTACGATTCACATCGACGCTCGTGGCATCAAATTCGCCAGCATACATGCGTAAATACTCAACTAAACCACCAGGAGAAGGGACAAACTTAAACAGGTATTCGAGACGCTTCACAATCACCCCCGCCTCTTCCAACGATTCGCGGCGAGCAACCTCTTCATCACTTTCCCCTGCTTCGACCATGCCAGCCACCAACTCAATCAACCAAGGTGATTCACTCTTAGGCAAACTTGGACGAAACTGCTCAATCAACAACACTTTATCCGCCACAGGGTCAAACAATAATACGCACACAGCATCACCACGCACCATCATTTCACGAGTCATGGGCTGACTCCATTCACCGTTAAATTTTTTGTGTCGCAGGGTCAGCTTATGCATTTCGAAAAAGCCTTTGTAGACGCATTCATCATCGATGACATCCACATCTTGCTGACTATAAACAGGTTTAAAAGCCATAATTACTCATCCTATTTCGTGGCGTGTTAATATCTCATATCAGCTGCAATCAAATCACAACCAAGCGAGTGTTGGAATTTAGATGACGCTATCAAATCAACAAGGTATGCTCATTTATTGATTTAAGGAGACAAATTCATGGAAGTCGTCCGTTGCCATTGGTGTTTAGGCTCACCAGAGTACATTCGCTATCATGATAATGAATGGGGGAAACCTGTTTATGATGACCAGACGTTATTTGAGTATATTGTACTCGAAAGCGCTCAAGCAGGTCTAAGCTGGATTACTATTTTACGCAAACGCGAAGGCTATCGAGCGGCATTTCATCAATTTGATCCCAGCAAAGTCGCTGCCATGAGCGAACAAGACGTTGAGCGCCTAGTACTCAACCCCGCCATTGTTCGTCATCGTGGGAAAATCAGCGCAACCATTAAGAACGCTCAGGCTTTTCTCGCCGTGGCAGAAGAATTTGGCTCATTCAGTGACTATTACTGGTCTTTTAGCGATCATTGTATAATCGACAATAAAGTGCAAACGATGAAAGATGTGCCCGCTACTACGGCACTATCAAGCCGCATCGCAAAAGACATGAAAAAACGCGGTTTTCATTTTTTCGGCGCGACCACTTGCTATGCGTTTATGCAAGCCACTGGGATGGTCAATGACCACCTAGAAAACTGCTCTGCACGCCCTTAAAATATGGCATAAGCACCTTGATTTTACTAATGTTTCCTATTGCCTTACCGATAACAAGGTAAACCTTATACGGCGGCAAAGACGCGCTATACGCAACACTCTACACTCACTCTTGATTGGTTTGGTATTGATTCCATGTTTAACAACAAAAGTATTCTTATCACTGGTGGTACTGGCTCTTTTGGCCACCAATACGTAAAAACCCTGTTGGCACTCTACCAGCCAAAACGGCTCATAATTTACTCTCGTGATGAACTAAAGCAATACGAAATGCAGCAAGTGTTTGATGCGCCTTGCATGCGTTACTTCATCGGTGATGTGCGCGATAAAGACCGCTTAACTCAGGCCATGCGTGATGTTGACTATGTGATTCATGCGGCTGCCCTAAAACAAGTTCCCGCCGCGGAATACAACCCGATGGAATGCATCAAGACCAACATCCATGGTGCGGAAAATGTCATTGCGGCCGCCATTGCTAATAATGTAGATAAAGTCATTGCACTATCAACCGACAAGGCTGCTGCACCAATAAACCTTTATGGCGCGACAAAACTGGCTTCCGATAAATTGTTTGTCGCAGCCAATAATATGGTCGGGCAGGGCCGTACTCGCTTCTCTGTCGTCCGTTACGGCAATGTAGTTGGCTCGCGAGGGTCCGTCGTTCCCTTCTTCCAAAAACTAGTCAAAGAAGGGGCCAAAAGCATTCCTATTACTCACCCTGAAATGACCCGTTTCTGGATCACTTTACCAATGGGAGTCGACTTTGTTTTGCACAATTTCACCCGTATGCACGGTGGCGAAATCTTTATCCCTAAAATCCCCTCCGTACGCATTATGGATTTAGCGGCAGCTTATGCGCCACATACTCCCACCAAAGAAGTGGGAATTCGTCCTGGTGAAAAGCTACATGAAGTCATGTGTCCTGCTGATGATTCATTTCATACTTTTGAGTTTAAAGATCATTATGTCATAGCCCCTAGCATTAAGTTCTACCAAGATGACATCCGCTTTGATCGTAATAAAACAGGAGAGCAAGGAACCTTAGTAACCGCAGGGTTTGAATACCAATCCGGTAATAACCCTCATTTTTTAACCGTTGACGAGATCCTCGCCTTTAATGAGTAATTCTGGTTTTATTCCATACGGCAAACAATCCATCAGCGAAGATGACATTGCCGCTGTGGTGGATGTCTTAAAGTCCGACTTTCTCACCCAAGGTCCGGTAGTAACCGCTTTTGAAGACGCCATAGCAAATAAAGTTGGCGCTCAATATGCAGTGGCCGCAAACAGTGCAACCTCCGCACTGCATCTGGCCTGTTTGGCCTTAGGGGTTACCACAGGGGACCGAGTCTGGACATCTCCCAATACTTTTATCGCATCCGCTAACTGTGCTCGCTATTGCGGTGCAGAGGTAGATTTCGTGGACATTGACCCTCAAACCTACAACCTTTGCGCCGTTCAACTCGCCAAAAAACTGCAACAAGCTAAGCGGCAGAAGCGCTTACCCAAAGTGGTCATCCCGGTGCATTTCGCTGGTCAATCTTGTGATATGCAAGCCATTCACGCGTTAGCCAAGGAATACGGTTTTGCAATTATTGAAGACGCGTCACACGCCATTGGCAGTACCTATCAAGGCCAGCCTGTGGGCAATGGCCGCTTCAGTGATATTTGCGTATTTAGCTTTCATCCGGTGAAAATAATAACCTCCGGAGAAGGAGGGATGGCGGTAACAAATCACGCCCCACTCGCTCAACACATGCGAACTCATGCCCAACAAGGCACCACTAAGTCACCCAACGAACTGACTCAGCAACCTGGGGATTGGTACTACGAACAACATACCTTAGGTTTTAATTATCGCATGACCGAACTGCAAGCGGCGCTTGGTTTATCCCAACTAGCACGCTTGGATGCCTTTATCGAACAACGCCATGCGCAATTCCAACACTACCAAACACAGCTCAAAGACTTTCCTATTACGCTACCTCACCAAGCGCCAGACAACTATTCTGCTCTGCACTTGTTTCCCATTTTATTGCCTAAAACCAGTAAAGCAGCGAGGAAATTAGTATTTGATATATTGCGACAAGCTGGCATAGGCACTCAAGTTCACTATATTCCAGTGCACACCCAACCTTATTATCAAGCACTTGGCTTTAGCCAAGGACACTGCCCTATTGCAGAAGATTATTACGCACGCACCTTAAGTTTGCCGCTTTATAGCGAGTTAAATGAAACCCAGCAAAATCGCGTGGCATTGTTGTTAAAGCACGCCTTGATTACCAGTAGAGTAATGTCAGCATGAGCCCAACAAGGTCTTTACAACGCGTGGCGGTCATTCCTGCTCGGGGTGGCTCACAACGCATTCCTCGGAAAAATATTCGTCTTCTCAATGGCAAGCCATTACTGGCCTACTCCATTGAAACAGCCCAAGCGAGCCAGTTATTCGATCGTATCATTGTATCAACAGATGATCAGGAAATTGCCTCTGTCGCCCGCAGCTATGGTGCCGAAACGCCTTTTCTACGCCCCCAAAATTTGGCCGACGCCTTTACTGGTACGACCCCAGTGATGCAACATGCATTACGCTTTTTAATCGACCAAAATCAAATGCCGAATGAGGCCTGTTTGATCTACGCCACCTGCCCTTTACTTCGCCCCAGCGATCTTATCGAAGGGTTTCACGCGTTAGACAATGCCAGCTTTTGTTTCTCCGCAAGCACCTTTGATTTTCCCATTCAAAGAGCCTTATATTTAAACGACAAGGGTGTACTAACTACCCTGTTTCCTGAACACATAGGAAAGCGATCACAAGATCTAGTGGAAGCCATTCATGACGCGGGGCAGTTTTATTGGGCAACGACTAAAGACTGGCTAGAAGATGGGAATATTTTCGGAGAAAAGTCCAAACCTATAATGCTACCAAGACACAGAATTCAAGATTTGGATACGGAAGAAGATTGGCAACGTTTAACACAATTAATGGCGCTGTATAGCTAGCCGTTTCCAGGTTTGGCAAGTGCCTCATGGATAATCAGAGCAACACGAGCAGCACCTTGGCCATCAACAAGGGATTGGGCCACCAGTTTGGACGCCTGCAACCAAGGCGTGTCAGACCAAGCTAGTAATGCTTGCTCTACCAATGCGTCTATTTGGCTGGCGCGCTGAGTAACAGGCAGATGATCAAAACGTACCGCTTGGCACCACCCCAGAGGCACATGCTGTTGCAATGAACGGGTTTGGTTATCCGCCACTTGAGCAAATATACTTGGCACTCCCATCGCAGCAAGCTCAAACAAGGTTCCTCCGGCTGCTGAGATTGCTAGTTTTGCCTCCTTCATAACAGGGCTAACTTCTGACAAGCCTTGTTTAAAGTCAATTTTATGGCGTTCTGAAAAGGCTTTTACCGCCTCACTATTCAGCGCATTTTTACCGCATAAAACCAATATTTTCTCTAATGGGAAATGGCGTCTCTGCAGGCTTTTCAAAATGCCCAATGTCAGCATTAATGGGTCTGTTCCACCTAGGGTAAGCAATAACTTTTCAGGAAAATGACTCGCCTGAGGCTTGCTCTGAAATTCCGCCCGTAATAAAGCAAACTGAGGACCAGTTAACGAAGTTTGGACCTGTGGAGAGTATTCTTCATGCAGTGGGTTTAGTACCCATCTGGCAGGAAAAGCACCGCGTTCATTCATGTCATCCAACACCAATAAATTGGCTTGATATTGATATAAACGAGCAATATCTGCTGCCTGATATTGGTAGTGATCTAAAATCACTAGATCCACTGTCGCGGCCTGCTGAAGAAACTCTTGTTCTGTGTCAATCAATTGATCTTCTGGTTGCGCAAAGGTGGCGCAAGCTCGATGCACAACAAACTGGCAATCCCACCCCAAGGCTTGCAAGGCCGCAATCAGTGCCTGACAACGCACCCGATGCCCCATACCAATGCCGACAGACGCATCGGCACGTACTAGCGCTTTCAATCAAGAAGCTCCCAAAATAAAGGCTGCCCCTTTTGCACATCAGACGAGAGGGTTCTGCCCATTACCTCAGACCAATGCTTAGGTGCGAGCCCCAAAGAAGGGCGAATGATTTTCAGATGCTGATCAGACAGCACAGTCCCCGCGGGAAGGTCTTGGGTAATATAAATAGAGCGACGATACTTTTTCGCTTTCTGCTCCGCTTCTGAACCACCATAAGTTACTTTTCCTAGCGCCGCTTTAGCACTTCGACAGGTCTCGACTAAGACCTTCATTTCACTCGGCTCGATAGAAAAAGCCGCATCCACACCACCCGCCTCTCGATCCAGTACAAAATGCTTTTCAATCACAGTCGCACCCAACGCCGTCGCAGCAACCGCCGCCCCTATTCCTTGCGTATGGTCTGATAAACCAACAGTGCAGCCGGTTCGCTTTGCTAAATCCGCCATTGTTAATAAATTGGAGTCGTCTATTTTAGCAGGGTAAGTACTAGTGCATTTAAGCAGTGTAAGAGGGTTATCACCAATCGCTCGGATGGCAGCAATGGCTTCTTCGATTTCTTCGAAGCTTGCCATACCGGTCGACATAATAATCGGCTTACCTGTTTTAGCGACAGCCTGAATCAAAGGAATGTCGGTCATTTCAAACGAGGCAATTTTGTATAAGGGCACATCCAATGACTCAAGAAATGCCACTGCGCTCAAATCAAAAGGAGAGCTAAATGCAACGAGCCCCAAGGACTCAGCGTAGTCAAATAAAGGCTTATGCCATTCCCAAGGTGTCGATGCTTTCGCGTACAAATCGTATAAATTAGTGCCATGCCACAGGCTATCGCTTTCTGACACCATAAACTCACCATGACGAACATCAAGCGTCATGGTATCTGGTGTGTAAGTTTGCAATTTAATCGCATCAACACCGGCTTCTGCCGCCGCGCGGATCATTGACTTTGCTAATTCAAAGTTCTGGTCATGATTACCAGACAACTCAGCAATAATAAAAGGCGTATTTTCAAACATAAATAAGCGTTAGCCATTATAAAAGGTAATAAGGTGATCATTGCCCTGATCAACAAAATCGGAAGCTTGCTGCACTAGACTGGGCATTTCTTCCAAAAACTCACACCATACGGCAAATAAAGCCTGGGCGCGCTGGACGGCTTCAGCTTCATTTTCATGCTCAAAAATAAACTTAACCATCAAAAATGCCGAATAGGTAAAAGAGCCAATCAATAGATCTTGAAGGTGTCTGTGGACACTGCCTTTTAAAAAATAAATAGTCCGATGATGTGACCATAACAAGTCACAGACAGCTTCTCGTGTTGTAATAGAATCATCCCAGCCCTGTTGTAATAGCTGTGTTACCTTACGAAAATCATCCACTGAAATCAGCGTTTCAGGGGGTTGATTTAATAGGCTCTGAGGGGGCGTGGTAAAGAAAGCTTGATCCAGCAAATCAATAACGTGTTGATGGTCAATCTTTGGGTCTAAAATCATCACATCTTCAGGCCTAAGTGGCTCAACACCTTCTATTTTAGCCCCATCTGACAAATTATAGCTGTTAAAGCCACGGCGCTTATTTAGCTGCCGAGTAAGCGACTCTAACTGCACCCTCGATGTCTCCATAATATTAGTGCCATAAATAACACCACCAAAATTCCCTTCTCGCTCAATCAGCTTCGCATCTTGGAAACTTTGAAACCCTGACTCTTTGCCGTCTTTATAATAACCACTATGAATCGAATGGTGGCTGCCTTTATCTTTAAAACCATTGTCCACACCAAGGTAATAAACTGTATTAAAACCAAAGAGTTGTACATAAGAAAGTGCTAAATTAGCCACCACCGGATTGCAGAAATTAAGCTGCACATAGTCACTCATATCCCCTTGGGAACGGGCTTGGTTAAGAATCAAGGAGGTTATCGCTTCCCCTGGTTTCATCGCCATGCCGGAGCGTTTAAAGTACTGAAAGTACTCAGGGTGCATAACATTAACAGACAGCCCCCAAATTTGATCTAGGTAATCTTGATCAAGAAACAAGAACTTATCCACTGTCTGTTTCATGCGTTCAATATCGACATGAATATCCGGAGTGATGCCCAATTTCTTTAAAGTATTGATGGTCGAGCCACAGCAGACCAATAAAACTTGATCGCGAACCTCTTTAATTAATTCAATACCTTGGTCTAAAGAAGGGCCGTTCCCTAAAATAAAAACAGGAATATCCGTTACCCATTTAGGCAAGGCATCTCGCCCTTTAAATTGCGCCAATCTGGTATTAGGCAAAGAGCGTAACCCTTGCGCAATGCCAATAAGGGCATCATCAAAAAACCCCCACCCCATCACTTGACGCGCATAATGCTTTTCAAAATAAGCGATAGCGCTGTCATTTTCAGGACTACCATAAGCCACATGTAAAAAGGTCTCAGGAGCCATAAAATAGCCATTCTCCGCTAATTGAAGAATGTACTTTTCTGTGAACTCTTCAGGCTCCACACCAAGAAAAAAGTGTATCGTGCGCCCATCAGTGTTAAACGTTTCTAATATTGGCTGCCAATCTATCGCAAACAAAGAATAATAAAAATAATCTAAATCGCATTCATATAGGTATAGGTGTTTGACGTTTCGGCGCGCGAGGAAGGCTTCGAGTTGATACCCTAATTCAATACCAAAAAAGACCGCTGAACCAACAAATTCAGGTAGCTCCTGCTGTTTCTTAAGTCCTTTTTTTTGTTCAGTTATGACGTCCATCATTTTGTTGCTATAAAACACATGACGGCTAGGGTGGTTATCAGTTTTGTCTAAATTGAGGAAGGTTTTATTCGGCGATGCCAGCGAAGACAATACTTTTTGCTCCGACTGTAACCTAGGCTGCTGGGAAAAAAGCGGTGCTGTAACGTCTTCCCGAAATAAGTTCAGGTCGCCGCTGGCTTCCATATAAATGTGTTTTTTTAGCGGTTTGAAGTTCACAAACTCTTCATAAATATGCGGCATAACACTGGCAAATAACGCCATGTTTTTAAGGTAACGCTCAGTAAGAGCTTGATCATGCTCTTTAATCCGCTCTAACCCTTGAGAAAAGAGTAAAATAAATTCTTCTGCTTGCTCTACAGAAACAGGGGAGCTTTCATTTAGCATATTTTACGCCTTTATACTGGCTAACGCCTTTACGTGTTTTTGTTGACTGAAAAAGCTGCTCTTGCATCGTATCGTGAAGACTCTGGATAAACGCTATTGCTTGTCGATGTAAGACTATAAAATGTTTTATTTGAGCGTCTATTTGAGCATTACCAGAAGGCTCAATCGTGCGGATAAAGTCATCGTTATGTTCACAAAACACGAGTATTGCTTGACTGTCTTTTTCCTCAAGTGCGGTTTGTAACGTCTCGATCGAGCGCTTCAGATGAGCCGCATCCAGCATTAAACCGTTCCTGTACGCGCTTGGTTTCTATCTTCATAGGCCTTTTGCTTATCCATATCAGAAATCTGATCCCAAGCCCCTTTGATTTGTAAAAGCAGCCCCATCACCTGATCAAGAATTGCAGTATCTTTAGTAATACTTGCCTCTGTAATCTGCGCTGTCATATAGTCATACAAAGACTCCAGATTATCCACCAGCTCTGGGTTGACATCACGGTCTAATGCATCACGCAGACTATTAATAATTTCAACCGCACTAGTCAATGCAGTCGCTTTCCCAGCCCAGTCAGCTCGGGCTATACAACCTTTACCCAGCGCAAGTCGCTCTAACGCACCTTGCATTAAGAGCTGAATGACTCGATGAGGATCGGCAGAGGCCAAATCAGACTTCAAGGAGTCCTTTTTATAAGCATGAATCCCTTTTTTCTCGTACATACACAACCCCGTTTTGTTACAATTTAAACAATTTTACAGCTTACCTAGAGTGGAATTTAAATACTCCCCTTGGGCTTTCATATTAGAAAGTTGTGACCCCAAGCTCGTAAATTTATCCCTCAAAGAATCTTCATATTTCGTCATGCGATCTTCATACGATTGCAGCGTTTCTTCGGTATTGTCTTTGGATTTTTGGATAGAATCCTTTAATGCCTGATTCATACCATCACGGCCAGAATAGCTGTTTAGAAGCCTATCTAAAGAGCCTGCTAACCCTTGGCTGCCGGTAAACAAGGCAGGTAATTCGTCGTAATTCTGACTGATGGCCTTATCAAGCTTGGCTTGATTGATGCTCAGCATTCCTTTACTCCCCATTTTGATTCCTAGATCAAAAACGGAGGAAAGTTTACCCGTGTCAGAATGGGTTGACATAAGACTACTGGTCATCGAAGACTGTAGATTACGAACCATGCTATTACCATTCAGCACCGAGCCTTTGGCCGCGCTTTGAGCTAATATTCCGACCAAATCATTATAAGATGAAACAAAGCTTTTGACGGTTTCTTTTACCGTCTCTTCATCATAACTAATATCAACTTTTGTCGGTTTCGATGTCAGCGCTAATGCATCAATCGTTAATCCCGACACAGCTTTATCGAAAGTATTACTGTCATTGCGAATGGCGATGCCATCTACCGTAATAACGGCATCTCTCGCTTGATCATTTGCCGACACAGCCATACCGGCAGACAAACCTTCTGTAGAGACGCTGTCTAAAGACAAACCACTTGGGTTTGTCGGTGCATCTTCTAACGCTTCTTTTTCGTCTTTGGTTAACGTGTCTGAAATAGCTAACTGGGATAAAGGCGTAGGAACGTTCGAAATGGTTAGAGAATTACCATCCCCTTCTTTGTCTGAAGTGATAGTAAAAAATAAATCTCCAGCTCCGTTATCAACCAAATTTGCCGATACACCAAAATTGTCTTCTGCAGTGTTGATTTGCTGTCTTAATTGAGAAAGTGTGGTCTTAGGTGAGACATCCAATGTAAAAGACTGATCGCCTGCGCGGAACGTTAACTCGCCGCCACGGGCCGTAACAACATCATCACCTGAGCTGAATAACCCTGGAGTGGATAAAGCTCGGCTACCTTTAGCGGTTTGGTTGACACTGATTTCATATGAGCCATTTGATGAACTGCGGTTTGCTGTTACATCCAATACTTTGTCATCATCAGGCTGATCGATAACAGCGTTACGCCCAATAAAAAGATCACTGTCGTTGAGTTTTTCCACACTGGATTTAAAACTATCGATGGCAGAGCCAACAGAACCTAAAGCTGATAGTTTTGAGTCATAACCTTGAATGGTGTTTTTATACAGCTTAACTTTATCATCTCGCTGAGCGCTCACCATTTTATTAACAAGTGACTCTAGATCAACTCCTGATCCAGCCCCCAATGAGCCAACGGCCATAGCTTCTCTCCTGATCTTTTAGACATTATCAAAATGACGTATCACACTCGACTATTCACCAAAGTGCCTTTTACATCACTTAGCTCACTAATAATATCATCGATTCGCTCTGACATTTTCAAAAAATCTTCTGTGGGAATTTGACGCACTACATCACCAGAAGATTGATCGACAACTTTCACAATGTTTCTGCCGCCATCTTCTGTGGTTTCAAATGACAGACGAACATTTAATTGAGCCATTTTACTATTCATGCTCTCCACTTGGCTTGGTTCAAGCTCGGGAGAAACACTTTGACTTTGCGGTTTATCAGTACCGACTCTATTGGTATCGGACAAGGCTTGGACAACTTTAGACTCAAGTTGCTTTCGTGCAGTAAATTCATTCGAAGTATGTTGCTCTGGCCTAAGAGACATACTGTGTAAAGCTTGTTTAGAAAGATCGCTAGAACTAATTGACATACCTCAGGTCCTCTAAAAACAGACAAAGCTGAGGCATTGCCCCAGCTTTTAGCTATGTAAGACTATCTCGAAAGGACTATCTCAATAAAGACAACGCGGTTTGAGGACGTTGGTTTGCTTGTGACAGGATCGACGAGCTAGCTTGCTGCAAAATCTGTGCACTGGTTAGTGCGGCAGTTTCTTGAGCAAAGTCCGCGTCTTTCACTCGAGAACGAGCGGCAGATACGTTTTCTGTAATATTACTAAGGTTATTAATAGTAGAGCCAAAACGGTTTTGTACCGCACCTAGCTCAGCACGCTTAGAGTCCACGGCAGAGATCATAGAATCAAGAACACCGATCATACTCTGAGCATTCGCCATAGACGTGATGGACGCTGTAGATATACTTACTTGAGAAGAAGCTTGGCTAGACAAACCAGACATAGTGAAACCACCGTTACCGGCAAAATCAATAGATCCATTCGCACCCGCGTCTTTCATATTAAAACTGATGGTTTGATTAGAGTCTGCACCAACTTGGAAGACACCATCATAAGTACCGTCTAGCAAGTTACGACCACCAAAAGTAGTGTCCGATGCAACACGGTTGATTTCTTCAGATAATTGAGACATTTCTTGCTGCAAGGCAGAGCGATCTTCGTCTGTATTAGACCCGTTCGCAGACTGCAAAGACAAAGTACGCATACGCTGAAGCATATTTGTCGTTTCGTCCAATGCACCTTCAGCCGTTTGAGCCAAAGAAATACCATCGTTGGCGTTACGTACAGATTGATTCAAACCATTAACCTGAGAGGTTAAACGATCGGAAATTTGCAAACCTGCAGCATCGTCAGCAGCACTGTTGATTCGACTACCAGAAGACAATCGCTGGAAAGCTGTGTCTAACGTTTTCCCTGAATTCATCAATTGACGCTGAGCGTTAAGAGATGAGGCATTCGTGTTTACATAAAGAGCCATATAGCCTCCAAAGATTTCAGAAATCCTGCAAAAAAGCAGTACTCGTCCTTGATATCGACGGAGCTTTATAAAACTTTAGCAATTTATGGCAATTATTTACCTAATAGCGGCAAAAATGATCCCACCACAAGGTAATTTCATTCCTAAGACATTGAAAAACATCACTTTTATTTTGTTTATAAACATCTAAACAAATGTGTATTTTGGGTAAATTTCAGGCATAAAAAAGCCAGATGACAATATTCCCACCTGGCCAAAAGCCACTTCTAGGAGAGAGAAGTAGCCTGCTTCGAAAAATTCGAAACAACAAAGTAAGCGGCACCTATAGTACCGCCCTTATAAATGTAATTAATTACCCAATAATGACAACGCTGTTTGTGGTCGTTGATTGGCTTGCGCAAGCATACTACTGCTGGCTTGCTGAAGAATTTGTGCACTGGTTAGTGACGCGGTTTCTTCTGCAAAATCTGCATCTTTGATTCGAGAGCGCGCCGCGGAAACGTTCTCTGTGATATTGCTCAAGTTATTAATGGTTGAGCTAAAACGGTTTTGTACCGCACCTAATTCTGCTCGCTTGGTGTCTACAGCAGAAATCATGGTATCCAATACAGAAATCATACTTTGTGCATTGGCCATACTAGAAACTGACGCCAATGTTTCAGATACTTGAGGGGTAACAGCACCGGCAGACAAGCCAGACATGGTAAAACCACCATTACCTGCAAAATCAATCGAATTAGCGGCGCCACCAGACTGCATGGTAAAACTAATCGTCTGATTTGCATCAGCACCCACCTGAAACACACCTTCATAAGTACCGTCTAGCAAGTTACGACCACCAAAAGTGGTTGTATCTGCGACTCGGTTAACCTCTTTAGATAATTGAGCCATTTCTTGCTGAAGCGCGGCTCTATCTTCGTCTGTGTTTGAACCATTGGCGGACTGAATAGACAAAGTACGCATACGCTGCAACATGTTAGTCGTTTCGTCCAACGCACCCTCTGCAGTTTGCGCAAGAGAAATACCATCGTTAGCATTTCGCACTGACTGATTTAACCCGTTAACCTGAGAAGTCAGTCGATCACTGATTTGCAAGCCGGCGGCATCATCTGCTGCACTGTTGATTCGGTGGCCAGAAGACAAACGCTGAAAAGCTGTATCTAGTGTTTTTCCTGACTGCATCAATTGACGCTGAGCATTTAATGAAGACGTGTTGGTATTTACATATAAAGCCATTTGTTTCTCTCCTAAACATTAAAATCTCGACCAACAACCGTTTGATTTAATTAGTTATTTGATTGTTTGCCTGTATGATTTAGTTATCGGCAAGAGCGTTGGCACCTTTAGCTTTTTTTTAATCTTTTTTAAGTTTTTTTTACGCAAGCCAAGGTGCAACGAGATAAATATAAAAGGAGAGAGCCAGTTATCACTGGCTAGGGTTAAATCAGATGGTTAATGAATTGCAAGCCGAATTTTTGCGCATCGACTTCACCTACTACTTCAACGCTGGTACCAGGCTTAGATAGATCGATATCAGTAGAAGCAATGAAGGTCTTATTATTCACACTATAAACCTGTCGCACGAGCGCCGGCTGAAAATCATGGCTTAGAGTGAGCACAAAACCAACTCGACCATTTGACAAAGACACACAAGAGCCCACTGGAATCCTACCAATACTTTTTAGAAATACAGCCAACAAGTTTTTATCAAACGCCAAGCCAGCTTCTTTAATAAGCTGTCGTCTGGCTCGCACTGGCCCCATGGACTTTTGATGAACTTGCTCAGAAGTCAGGGCGTCATAAGCATCTATAATGGCCGCTATCTTGCCATAAATAGAAATCTCTTTCCCCACTTTCCCTTTAGGATAACCCGCTCCATCTACTCGCTCATGGTGATCCAATAACATATGATAGATAACCTTAGATATGTTATTTGAGCGCCTCACGATTTGCTCACCTAACTGAATATGTTTGCGAAACAAATCAAATTCACCATCAGTCATTCTGGTTGTTTTATTAATCATCGCAGTGGGTAAGCGAAAACGCCCCAGATCAAACAATAAAGCCCCCAATGCAATCACATCAACATAAGCCTCTGATAGCTTCATAGAGCGAGCAAAGTGAATACCTAACACAGCCATTCCCATCGCATGTTGTGCAATATAAGCTGAAGCATCCTTCAAATGGCGAATCGCCATTAAAGCGTGAGGGTTTCTTGAATAGGACTCAATAAGGCGAGAACAAAATTGCGCTAGACCATCAATATCGAGCTGGTTACCTTGCTTAAAACGCTCTACTTGCTCAAGCAATAGTGAGTGACCATCTTCAAATAGGCGAAACGCAGTGACCACTTCATCATTAAAACCAGTCGGCTCAATGTTTGATCGTTTCGTTATTCCTTTATCGGACTGAGCAATGCTAGGCTCGCGGGTCGCCTTGGGCTCTGGTGTCGCGAGCGGCTTCGCCTCCACTTTAGGAACACGTTTTCTCCCCTCTCGATCAGGCTCAATAGACTCCAACCTAGCCTTATACGAAAGAATATATTCTCGCGTATTATCGTTTAACTCCTGTCGAAAATAGCGAAATAAATTGCCGCCTTTAATCGACTTTTCACGCCACTCTTTAGACGACAATCCTTCATGAAGTTTTTTGAGACTACGAACAGATTTGCCTGTCGCAATGGAAAAGCACAACATTAAGAAACGCTCTTGAGCGTCATACAATCGATCCTGCCGACTATTTAACAACTGATCGTCATTAAAATAAGGATCAAAAGGAAGCATTTTACTTTCTAGAACAGGGCGAACTTCATCAAGTGCTAATTGCCGCAGAACCACACTCACTATGCGTTCTTTACGTCCATGTTCAAGAATCAATTTTTTAGCACGTTTATGGTTAACAACCGCATTTTTTATCTTAAAAATATCGAGTATTTCATCGATATCAAAATATCCAGCACCGATTTCAGCCCCAAAGCATGACTCTATCTGAAATGATGTCATTTCCGATTACCTTGAGTGATTGAGATCAAATTTTATTAAACAAAGATAAATTACTGACCCGAGAGAACAGCTTTTGTGAAGAAGTAAGGGCGGATTCAGCCATCGACAACTCTGTCGCGGCCGCCCCCATATCCAATCCAGCAACCCTATCTTGGGCCATAATATTTGACAACTGATTAGCCGAACTAAAATCGCCTCGCTCAGATAATGTGTTTAAACGAGCACCGACTGAAGAACGGCCTTCTCCAATTGACGCTTGAGTATTCACAACACTGACTTGGGCATCATGAAGGGCTGCATCTTTTTCATCCGATGTTGCATTCTTATCACGCAACACCGCAATAGCATCTTTTAATTGGTTCAGAACATTGTCACGTTTCGGCGGATTTAGCGAAACTTCTATTGCTGCACCAGGTGCCCCCTTAATAACAAAAGACATACCATTGATTATAAGCGGTTGATTCGGTTCATACACACCAGAGGCGACAAGATTACCAGTAGAGTCCATCAATGAATACTCGCCCGGCGGACCAGAATAAAAAGGCACTTTCTCTCCGTCTTCTGGCGGTAACTGTGCTTCGGCCTGAGCGTCAGCAGCAGCACCTAACGGAGTAGTCGTCAAAACAAAATTATTCGCGACACCACTGGTGGCACTGTAGTTGTCACTTAAAAAAGCATCAAAGTCGCCTTCATCATGCACCTTGGCACTTAAAGAGACGTTTCCCGCTAACAAGGTTGCGGTAAAGTTATTCCGCGTCCATACATCCTGAAACAACTGTTTACCGGTATCATTAATAGGAATTTTTCTATTTTCTGATATCTGAGCAAACTTTTGCCCTTCATTACCAGTCCAATCATAGCGACCATCTGGACGCAGTGTAAAAGCGGGACTACTAATGTCTGTACCCGCAAAAATGTAACTGCCATCGGCGCTCTTTGAATTCATCAAATCCGCCATAGAGTCGACCATTTTCGAAATCTGTTCGGTAATAGCATTTAAGTCATCTTGAGTATTTGCAGTATTTTCTGCTTGAATGAACAAGGTTCGAGCATCATCTAGGAAGCCATTTAAACTGTCTAAAGCCACCTCTTCATACTCAAGATGGCTTTTCGCCATCTTCATATTACCGTCGTACTGCTTTAATTGACTTGAGCTGTTTTCATACTGCAGCACCTGGCCGGTACCAACCGGGTTATCGCTAGGCTTAACAATACTCGTCTGTTCAGAGATTTTCTTATTAATATCCATATAGCGATCATTTGCTTTTGAGATCGCTTGGCTAGATTGCCCATAAATTAAGTTATTAGTGACTCTCATAAGCTTACCTCACAGCCCCTAGCAGTGCATCAAAGGTGGTTCTCGCCGCCGTAATAACTTGTGCAGCTGCAGAGTAGGACTGTTGATATTTCAATAAATTCACTGCTTCTTCATCTAAACTCACACTGGATACTTCATCACGCCTAGCAATACTTTGATTCATTACCACTTCACTAGACTGGCGATTAGTCTCTAATGCAGCACTTTTGCTACCAACCGAGGTAACCATGTCAGAAAAGGCTTCTGCCAGTGTTGTCTTCCCTGATACAAGAGATTGGTTTTGTAAGTTCGCTAACTGCAGACCATTAAAGTTATCTGCCGAGCCGAGATCCCCCATACTCATGCTAAATTCATCGCCCGCCTTAGGGGAAGATGAGATGGACACATCAAAACCTGCCTCTTCAGCCAGCCCCGCTTGGGCCAGCAAATCCTTGAAATCTTGGGCATCATTCACAGAAGAAAGGACGTTACCTTGCTCATCACGCACTTCATATGCATTGTCTGATGTGAAATAAATGCTGTGTGGGGCGACAGGATAAAGCTCACCATTCACTGAAAAAGCCGAACTGCTTGGGTCTGTATTTGTTACCGAGGTTAAACTCAAGCTGGCATCAGATAAGTTATTGGGGTTCGTCGTCACCCCTAGAGGAGCACTTAAAGCAATATCATCGCCATTTTTAGCCGCGATAGAGATGGCTGAAGCCGCACCGTCGGTAGGCGAAAAACGATAGGTATCATGCAGTTCGTAATCGTTTAAATCACCAAGATGAACACTCACCCCTAAACCATCCAAGTGGTAATCACCATTTTTATCCGCCTGTGCTGTAGTCAGGTCTAGTAAGGTGGATTTTGGGCTTGCTTTTCCATCCAAATCAAACACTTTAATGGTGAATTGGTTATCATCGGTTTTCGCCAACTCATAGCTACCAAGCGCAACATCAGCAGATTTTCCCGCGCTAACATGCACAGCGATATCATTCGCCTCACCCTTGTTTTCCGCGTCAGCATAAACTTTAATATCACCTATCTTAAACAGGTCATTACCAAAAGCGCCAGCCGCATCCAATCCCAAACCATTCTGTTGATTCATCGCATCAGCAATAGAGATAGCGTTCAAGCCTAACTCTCTATCACTCTTTTCAGCGAATTCTGTCTGATAATCCATTAACGCACCGATAGACCCACCAAGGTGTTCTGTCTTTGCTGCCACTTGGTATTTACCAAAATCAATAAAGAGCTTTTTCTGACTAGGGTTATTAACATCAGGCACCGCTTTTAACACTGTCGCCGTTTTATCCATAACCAAAGGCTGACCACTACCAAGATGTACGGTCATTACTCCATTATCCGCATACTGTACTTTTACATTCACATAACTGGCGATTTCTTTGGCTAATAATTCCTGCTGATCTCGCAACTCGTTAGCAGGAGAGGTGGAACCCGTTTCTTCTTGCAGTATTTGGCTATTCAGATGAGCGACTTGACGAGTCAGATTATTCAACTCACCTAGTGAGGTTTGCGTTTGCTTATCCGCAATGGTTTTTTGCTCTCCGACTAGCTTTGACAAGGTATGATAATGTTCAGTTAGGTCTTTCAAGCTAGAATGCGCTAACTCTCGAAGCGATGAGGAGGTCGGGTCGTTATTCACCTCATGTAAGGATTTAAACGCCTTGTTAAGATAGTTGTTTAACGACACGCTATTTTCACCTAACAAGCCATCTGCGGTAGACATCATAGAGTGATAGGTGTCGTAGTAAGCATGGGAAGAGGTGTCTGTTCTTACCTGATCATTAACAAACTTGTCTACAATACGCGAGGTATCTTGAATACGTACTGCGCCAGTTGGCGAACTGACCGTGGCAGTTTTTTGGCGGCTATAGCCTTCCGTATCCACATTGGCGGTATTTTGACCAGTCGTATTGATACGAGCATTACTACTCTGTAATCCCGACAAACCAATTGAATATAAACCAGAGCCCATCGCTCACACCTCTAGAACATGAAAAAGCATTTTACGTAATAAACTATCGGCAAGCTCTGCAAGAACTTTACCAAACCATGAAAAACAACATCTGTACGTTATAGAGACTCAAACCACTTGCTGGACAGAATATGGTTAATTTTATCAGAGTACTTAGGGTCCGTTGCGTACCCTCCTTTTTGCAAAGAGGCGGCAAAACTTGACGCATCCTTGCCGGCTTGCAAAGCTTCTTTATAACGATCACTGGTGGTCAAAAAATCAGCGTAGTCATTAAAGCTTTGCGAAAAAGAGTCGTACGCTCGAAACGCCGCTTTCTCCTGCTTTGCAATGCCATCTCGATATTCCAAGGTATTCACAACGGCTCGATCACCTTGCCAGCGGCTGTCTGCTTTAATACCAAAAAGATTAAAGCTCGCGCTGCCGTCTTCTTTGGCAATGGGGTATTTTCCCCAGCCAGTTTCTAGGGCAGCTTGCGCTAAGATAGCCTTAGGATTAACGCCCAGCTTTTCAGCCGCCTCTTGTGCATGTGGCCATAACGTTTGGACAAATGATTCTGGTGAATCAAACGCCACAGAACGAGCAGATGGCTTTACTTCAGCAGCCACACCAGCAACAGGGGTAGCGCCAGACAAATTATCTTTAGCCGCTTCCAAAGACGTTTTTTCCGCCATTTCTTTTTGCACCGCTTGCACAAATTCCGTTGATGCTTTTTGCGCTAAGGCCTGGACTCTGACTAAATCTTGGTTAGATATACGCGTTAATAAATCCGTATCATCATGGCTTGAGGCGGCAGCACTACCTTTTCCCTCATATTGCCTTATTAACGCCTCGGAAATGCCAATTCCACCCGATCTCGCGAGTGTCTGAGACATTTGAGAATCCATCATATCTTGATATTGTTTTGTTTGAGCACTAGAAAAAAGGCCACTGCCAATTGACTCGTTACTGGCTCGCATATTTTTAAGCAGCATATTAATAAAGATGGACTCAAACTGCTGAGCAACGTCTTTTAATGCTGTTTCAGGGTCTTTTTGCGCCTTTGTCTTTAGCGCCGACAAGGCCGAAAAATTACCGAAAAAATCATCAGAGGAAACTGCTTTCATATACTCGCCTATATCACCACAAAGTCGGCGTTGATCGCGCCCGCTTCTTTTAGGCCTTCTAAAATAGCCATCACATCACCAGGAGCCGCCCCCACTTGATTCACTGCTCGTACAATATCATTCAATGAGGTACCCGGATCAAAGACAAACATATGACCGCTATTCTTATCGACCTGAACATTGTTGTTGCGAGGCGATAATATCGTCTCACCACCAGTAAGTGTGCCGTCTTGCCCAGGGACCGGAGGAGCCTGATTAATCGTGACGGTTAAACTACCATGGGTTATCGCCGCCGGAGACACTTTTACATGCTGACCAATGACGATCGTGCCGGTTCGAGAGTTAATCACAATACGCGCCCTTTCTTCCCCCACTTCCACATCTAAATTTTCCAAGATAGACAAGAAAGTAACACGCTGACTTGAATCACGAGGCGCGGTAACCCGAATTGAGGTGGCATCTAAGGTACGCGCCACTCCAGGCCCTAATAAACCATTAATTTTATCCGTTACTTGTTTTGCCGTCGTAAAGTCAGGTCGATTTAAATTAAAGGTCAGCGTATCGCCATTATCAAAACTGTTAGGCACAGAGCGCTCGACACTTGCCCCATTAGGAATTAAGCCCACGGTAGGAATACTTAATGACGAACGAGAACCATCGGCACCATCAACCCCTAATCCACCGACCACCAAATTACCTTGCGCCACTGCATAAACCTGACCATCTGCCCCCTTTAACGTGGACAACAAGAGGGTGCCACCACGTAAAGAAGCAGCATTACCAATGGACGAAGCCGTAATATCGATTTTTTGACCTGGTTTTGAGAAGGGTGGCAAGGTCGCCGTTAAAGAAACCGCCGCAACATTTTTAGAGGTTGCTGTTACCCCAGCTGGTAAAGTCACACCAAATCGAGACAACATGCTAGCAAAACTCTGATTGGTAAACGGTGTACTGTCCCCTGTGCCATTCAAGCCTATTACCAAGCCATAACCAAACAACTGGTTATCCCTTACCCCTTGAACACTGGCAATGTCTTTTAAACGCTCTGCTTGCACCCCAAAAGAGAGAAGCAAGGTTAAGATTAATGTTATTTGTTTCATCTTTATCACCCATGTTAAGGCAACAGGCCAAAACGATATGTTAGCGTGCAACTATGCCGCTAGATTAATTTGGCATGTCTCGAGAGTTTAATAACCGGCTCACCCAGCCTTGCTCACTTCCTGCTGCCACTTCCCCAGTGCCAGAGTATGTAATTCGGGCATCGGCAACACGTTCAGAATCAACCGTATTATCTGGAGCAATATCCCTTTTTCTCACCACGCCAGTGAAACGCAAATACTCATTCCCCTGATTCAATTTAAGCCACTTTTCACCGCGCACTGCCATCAAACCATTGGGATAAACTCGGTAGACAGTCACCGTAATAATGCCCGCTAGGCTGTTGTTCTGATCCGCCGAAGCATTACCTGAAAAATTCGTTGTTTGAGCAGGGACATCGGTATCCATATTCAAGGTTTGCCCTAACACTTTAGGATCTGGAATGGTCGCTGAAGCAGTTTTGGAAATAGCGGCTGTGTTTGCCTTAGTGGACGTCGTACTCTCATTAAGGTTGATCGTTAAAATATCACCCACTTTGCTCGCGGTTTGATCACCAAAAAACACATCTCCCATACTGGTATTATAAATGCCTCCACTAGGAGCCTGAGGTGCGTTAACACCATCTGGGTATACTGGTGCGTAAGCGGGATCATCTGATTGAATATGCTCTGTCGTTTTAGGGCCAGACATAGGGTTTGCTGGATCAGGCACATAACCTTTGCGAGGGACTGGTTCCGGTTCTGGCTCCGCTTCAGCCGCCTCTTCGTCGTCATCCGCAACCGCATCGGCTACCGCATCTACCGCCGCAGCGCCCGCTCCTGCCGCTGCGGCATTAGCCACTTCTTGCTGATCTATATCCCATGTTAAACAACCACTTAAACAGCTTGCTAATAGCACTAAGACCGCTAATTTGATATTCATATTGGCACACCAATCCTAAAGCTGCTGTATAGCAAAGCTCATC
The DNA here is from genome assembly GCF_003387375.1 of Marinomonas pollencensis. Taxonomy (GTDB): domain Bacteria; phylum Pseudomonadota; class Gammaproteobacteria; order Pseudomonadales; family Marinomonadaceae; genus Marinomonas; species Marinomonas pollencensis. The sequence goes on from NZ_QUNG01000003.1 coordinate 49,704, forward strand.
ATACCATCTGCTGATGCAATCACTTTAGAGTTCATCTCATAAGCTCGCTGAGTGGTAATCATGTTCACCAGCTCTTCAATCGAATTCACATTTGAGGCTTCCAACATACCCTGGCCAAGTGTTCCTAAAGAATCCGTTCCTGGAGCACCAACAATCGCAGGGCCACTTGCATTGGTTTCTGTGTATAAATTCGCGCCGATAGAGTCAAGCCCTGTAGGGTTAACAAAACCAGCCAAATTAATAGCCCCTACTTGCTGCATGTCTGCCTGCCCAGCTTTTTTCACAGACACCACACCATCTTGTGCAATATCAATTTCTGTTACATCTGGGTCAATTTGAATACCTGGGTCGATTAACAAGCCATTAGAAGTGACTAAATTTCCGTCACTGTTCAACTGCAAACTACCATTGCGGGTATAAGCCATAGTGCCATCTGGCTGTAATACCTGAAGAAAACCTCGCCCTTGAATAGCCACGTCTAGTTTTCTGTCTGTTACGTTAAAGTCACCATCAGAAAAATCTTTCTGGGTTGCGCCAACCTTAACACCAGTACCCAACTGCAGACCGGAAGGTAATTCCGCATTTTGCGCACTCAGTCCGCCAGGGGCACGAACCGTTTTGTACATTAAGTCTTCGAACACAGCACGGTCTTTTTTAAACGCCGTTGTTGATACATTAGCCAAATTATTGGCAACAACATTAAGCTGTTTATCCATGGCGCTTAAACCTGTTTTACTTACCCACAGCGCTGAATTCATAGAAGCCTCTTTTGTTATAACTGGTAAATTTTTGAATACTAAAAAATGAAATACTTAAAAATATAAAAAACACTAAGCCAACAAACGGGCTCACTTAACGTTAAGCATTTCGCTGTAAAATTCTTGCTGATGCGGCACTGTCTTCTCGTATTGTGTCCATCATTTTGATATTCATTTCAAAGCGACGAGAAAGATCCATAATGTGCGTCATTTCTTCAACCGCATTAACATTGCTACCCTCAATAAACCCTGAGGCCAACTGAACATTTTGATCCGCACCAAGGTCTTGCCCAGGCACTTTTGTGTGAATCAACCCATCTTCTCCCTTGCGGATAGTGTCGGCCTCTGGATTAACCAATTTGATCTGGTCGATCACTGCCACTTCATTCGCAGCACCACCTTGCGGAACAATTGAAATAGAACCATCAGAGGCAATGGTAAGGCTTTCTAATGGCGGCAAAAAAACCGGACCATTATTTCCGACAACCGGTAAACCTCTGCCAGTTACCAGCTGACCTGCGGCGTTAATTTGTAAATCGCCAGCTCGGGTATAGGCTTCTTGGCCTTCACTGTCATACACAGAAATAAAACCTGACCCTTTAACTGCAACATCAAGATTTCGACCTGTTTGAATCATGTCGCCTTGCGAGTATCGAGTGGCAGGGTTTTCTGTCATAGCGTAGACACGGCTAGGAAAATGCTCGCCATTAACCTGCATGGATCGCGCTTGCTCAAAGTCCGCACGAAAGCCTGTTGTATTCACATTGGCTAAATTATTGGCGTGTATAGTTTGGGCATTCATCGTCTGTACACCCCCACTCATTGCAAGATACAAGGCTCTATCCATTACCATTTCCCTCAATAAACAACTCTCTATTAGGGTATTACTATCAAAAAGCGTACCAACTCAAAGAAAAAACAAAAAAGATGCAAAAAAAAAGCCGCAATAGAAGACTATTTGCGGCTTTTCTGGAAATCAAAAATGCGATTAACGTAGATTTATTATCGTCTGTGTTACCGTATTTTCAGTTTCTAATGTCTTAGAGTTTGCCTGATAGTTACGCTGCGCCTCTATAAGAGCAACCAATTCAGAGGTCAAATCCACATTCGACTCCTCAAGTGCCCCACCTTGCACGCTCCCTAGGGTGCCACTATTTGGTCGACCAACACTCGCAGGACCAGAATCTTTGCCCGCTACCCATGCCGTATCACCATCTGGCACCAAACCGTCAGTATTATCAAAGGTTGCCAAAGCTAACTGGCCAAGTGTTGCCGTTTGCTGGTTAGTATAAGTGGCAATAAGGTTACCATCCTCATCAAACGACACCCCTTGAAGCTCACCAGCTGAAAACCCATCTTGCTTAAATTCATCAGTACTATCGAGAGCGAACTGAGTCGAGCCTGTAAGGTCAACTGGGATAATAGAATTTCGGTTTGTTGGGTCAAACCCTTCAATTTGCAGCTGTACTGGTTGAGGAGAACCAAAAGGTGGAATACCTTTATAAGCACCAGACAAGTTACCCGCAGGGTCAAAAGTGACGACCGTATCTTTCTCCAAGTAACGCTTATTCTCACCTGTGGTTGGGTCAATATAAGACTCTTTACCATCCACAGTTGCACGCAACTCATAGGTATTATCTTCACCTTGCTGAATAAAGTAATACCCCAGCGTGTGTGTCTCACCTAGCGCATCATAAACATTTTTAGTGTTACCGTAGCTGTATGAAGACGGGTCTGTTGGGTCAAACGCAGGGCGCGCAATATTATCTGGCGTACGGACCAAAGTTGGATCCAATGTCCCAGCGATCGCCACCCCATTCAAGGTACCACCCGCTGCGATAGGATTCTGAGTCAAATTCGCAATATCGGCAACAGTTGGCTCTGTTGCGCCGCTGTACAACAAAGCAAATGGCGGCTCATCAACGCCATCACCATTATAATCCGTAGTCTCAGCACCATTGAAAGTGGCGTAAGTTGGCTGCATAAACGGCGCACCAGTATCGTCTGTCGACTTACCATCAACCGTTGCATAAACCTCATAAGTATTAGGCATTTTGCTTTTGGCATAATAGTAACTAATCAAGTGATTGTTCCCATTGCCATCTGCTACCGTTTGCGTCTGAGTGTAATCGTAAGTGTCTGGGTTGGCTGGATCAAAATCCGCTCGAATATACGGCGGCACATCCTCCCCTTCAGAGTTTAAGTTCACTTTTAGATTTACTTCAGAAGTAGCCTTAGGAGGAATTCGAGCAGTGGGCACCACCATGTCTTCTAAGTTACCGCCAATAATACCATCAACCGCGTTATAACCTTGCACCTTGGCACCTGAGTTCGTCACCAAGTTTCCATCTGCATTTAACTTAAACTCACCCGCACGCGTAAAAGCTTGAGTGCCAGCCCCGGCATCCAATACAAAGAACCCAGTGCCATCGACCGCCAAATCCAAATTGTTATCAGTATAGGCTAGATTACCGGATGAAAACTCTTGAGAAACACTTGCGACGCTCACGCCGGAGCCAATGATGTTACTACTCCCAGCACCTAGCACGTTGCTGTTGTACAAATCATTAAATTCGATGCGTGATTTTTTAAAACCCGTTGTGTCCGCGTTGGCAATATTGTTACCGGTCACGCTTAAATAGTCAGCAGACGCTTTAATACCTGATAATGCTGTATTGAAACCCATATTACGCTCCAGTTATCCTAATATTTCCAATTCGTTTGTTAGCTTAACTTTGCCGTGATTCTCGACGTTCAAAACCGTACCATCAGCACCATTAATCGTGACCCCTTGAATACGACTAGGCAGCTGAGTCGTTAAAGCAGACACCTCCCCCTTATCATTTACCATTGAGGCGGCAAAACGATATTCACCAGGCGGCAAAACATTTCCGGCATCGTCTTTCTTATCCCAATCAAATTGCCCTGTATCCAACTTAGCGGTACGGACTAATTGATCATTGGCATCATAAATTTTTAGCGTGGCAGACTTTGCGCCTTCCGGCAGCACGGTACGCAAGGCTACATCCTCTTGCGACTCTGTCACTGTTGTCTTATCTGCCTTCATCATCAACGACTTACCAACCAAGCTAGATGCTCCCAATGCTTGGTTAGAAGTCAACGACGTCGTCATGTTTTTTAACTGGTCAGAGATACTCGAGAGTTTTTCAAGCGAGCTAAACTGAGACATTTGCGACACCATGTCATTGGTGTCTTGTGGTGCTGTAGGGTCTTGCCCTTTTAACTGCTCGATATAAAGCTTCAAAAATACGTTTTTATCCGCAAGACCACCGGTGGCGTCTTTCTCCGCCACACTATCTGGCTTTTCTATGCCAGCTTTGGACTTTGCGCCATCGGTACCGTATTGAGATATCAGGCCTCTTAACCCATTATTATCTGATATATTCGCCATCTCTCACCCCTATGACTGTCCTAGCGTAAGCATTTTTTGCATCATGCTTTTCGCTGAATTCATAATTTCCACATTGGTCTGAAAGGATCGAGAGGCAGACATCATATCCGCCATTTCTTCAATCGGATTAACATTAGGGTAGTACACATACCCATCTTCGTTAGCCATTGGATTATCCGGCTCATAACGTGGCTTTAATGGCGCATCGGACTCAACAATACCATCCACTTTCACCCCGATTCCTGCCCCGATATCATCAGCCCCAGCACCATTCCAGCCGCTTTTTTGCATCTCATCATTCATCATTTGAGAAAAAACCGGCTTACGAGCTCGATATGTCTGGTCTGCAGAGCTGGCCACACTGTCTACATTGGCCATATTACTTGCCACCGTGTTCAGACGAATTGTTTGGGCACTCATTGCAGACCCGGAAATCGTAAAAATATTACTAAGAGACATAACGATTAATTCCCTGTGAGGGCTTTTTTCAGGCCACTAATTTTTCTGTCTAAAAACATAAAGCTAGTATCAAACTGCATGGAGTTCTGTGCGTACTCAGCTTGCTCACGCTGCATATCAACGGTATTGCCGTCTAATGATGGTTGACTTGGGTTGCGATACAGCAGACCGCTGCTCTCGCCCATTGTGCTATTACCCTGTATATGGCGATCATTGTCACTCGCTAAACGCAGTTTGCTTTGCTCATTGTTAAACATTGAGTCGAAGGAAATGTCTCTCGCCTTATAATTTGGCGTATCTGCATTAGCAATATTATTGGCTAGAACAGAAGCTCTCTCACTTCTAAATTCCAGCATCTTGTCATGCCCTGCAAACGCTTGATTAAATGATATGGCCACGCCACCTCCTAACGACTAATACTTAAAGCTTTGATTTTAATAAGCAATATCAATGCCAATTAATTTATCTTTATTTATCAATAGCTTAGAATTTAAAAAAATGAAATCGGCAAAAAACGGCAAGCTAATCCAACCTCCAGAAACAAAAAAAGCCACGCTTGGCAATCAAGGCATGGCTTATTAAGAAGAGACTCTTTTGTTGCAGGTATTATCTTAGCGACTTGGCTTTATAAACAATCCCTGGGTGACACTGAACAATTTCAAACAAAGAAGACAGACCACTTAGCGCCTCAGAGCCTCCTAAAAATAAATACCCTCCAGGATTAAGAGAGGCATGCATACGCTTCAAAATATCGAGTTTGCGCTCTCCATCGAAATAAATCAGAACATTTCGACAGAAAATTATGTCGAATTTTCCCAATGATGCAAACGAGTCAATCAAGTTTAAATACCTAAAATCTACCCGTGCTCTCAAATGGGGTTTTATTTTCCAGGTGGAGGCGTCTATTTTATCAAAATACTTATTTTGTAAATCGGCACCAAGCCCTCGAGCGATCGCCAAACTATCGTACTCTCCCTGCTTAGCATGCTGAAGAATATTAGTGCAAATGTCCGTCGCAACAATCCTTTCTCCAGCTTTCAAAGCACTCGGTTTTAACGCCTTATACTCATCAATAACCATACTAATAGAATAGGGCTCTTGACCTGTAGAGGACGCCGCAGACCATATTTTTAGCGGCCTTTCTGTCATTTCTGGCAGCACTTTATTTCTCAGAATCGTAAAAGGATGAGAGTCACGAAACCACAAGGTTTCATTGGTCGTCATCGCATTAATCACTTCTTCCTTCAGGCGCGCGTTACCAGTACGCTCCAACGCATCAACTAATTGCTCAATTTTAGTATACTTTTCTCTTTCGAGAATTTTGCCTAAACGACTAGCGACAAGGTATTGTTTATTCTCACTCAGTGAAATCCCACACGCTTTTTGCAGAAAATTTCTAAACCTAAGATAGCCATTTGGTGTAATTGCATTTGTACTACTGAGCATTAAAACTCCTAAAACAGCAGAGATCATAAGCGCCTTTGAGTACACACTCCCAAAAACACAATTTACTAATCAGCTTGAACCTGCACCGTTTCAATGGCCAAGCGGGCCAACTCATCTGGCTGAAACTTAGCTAAAAAGCCATCAGCTCCCACTTTCTTAACCATCGCTTCGTTAAAAACACCACTTAATGACGTGTGCAGGAGAATGAATAAATCCTGCAAACGACTGTCATTACGAATCGCTGTCGTTAAAGTATAACCATCCATTTCTGGCATTTCGATATCAGAAATGACCATGGCAAACTCTTTGGTAACATCCGCTCCATCTGCCACCATTCCCTGTAAATATTCCAACGCTTCACGACCGTCATTCAACACCGTCGTTTCAAAGCCTACCTGCTCCATACAACGCTTGATTTGCTTACGGGCCACAGATGAATCATCAACAATAAGAATATGGTGCTTTTTAGCATTCGCGTGAACACCTTCACTGACAATCCCATCAGAGATATCCTGACGTGTTGGCGCCACTTCAGATAAAATCTGCTCCACGTCAATAATTTCAACCATTTCCTGGTCTACTTGACAGACAGCAGTAAGATAGTTGTCATTGATCAAACCTTTTGGTGGCGGCTGAATGTCACTCCAGTTCATGTTGACAATTCGCTCTACACCTCGCACCAAGAAACCCTGAATACGGCGATTATATTCGGTAATAATGACAAAACATTGCGCGATGTTTTCCATCGGGCTAGCGCCAGTCGCCAACCCCAAGTCTAGAATAGGAATAGTGCCACCACGAATATGAGCAACGCCTCGCACTACCGAACTACTGTGCGGTAAAGCGGTTAATTTAGGACACTGCAACACTTCCTTCACTTTAAACACATTAATCCCGTATATCTGCTTTCCATTCAGACGAAAAAGCAATAATTCGAGGCGGTTCTCCCCAACTAGTTGGGTACGCTGGTTAACGCTCTCGAGAACACTAGCCATAAATGTCTCCTAAAAAAATGTATACGTAAAGTGAGTATTAAGTCAGACTCATTAATATTAAAATATAAGCCATAATAGAGTGATTATCTCTATTTTACTAATAACTTAACAATACCAAAGAGAGTTTATTATGTCGTCAATAAGGCTAATAATAGCCTTTGCTTGTCTCCAAGCCAGCCACAGCTTTGCCTTATCGATCACTGAACAAATACACAAGTATATTAATCTGGTTGAGATCCCAAGGATCGCCACGGTATACCCTGATGCAGACATTGAAATCTCACTGAACAACCAAGCAGCTCTAAGCTACTTACCCGCCTGTCAAGACGCCAATATACAGATAGAAAACCAAAGGCCAAATGCCTCAAAACGCACGACCTATGCAATACACTGTAATTCACCTGAATGGAAATCCTTCGTTCCCGTCACTCAATCCATCCTAATATCAGCATTTAAGGTGACCACTCCAATCAATCGCGGCCAGGCAATCACGCCACAAAACACCAGCATTGGGCAAGTGGATATCACCAGTCTGCGAGGTCAGGTGTATACCAAAAGCCACCCACCTTTCGGACTAATCGCTTCTCGCAATTTGCGCATCAATGCTTTCATTACTGATAAGGTCACCAAACAACCTACTTTAATCAAAAAGGGTGAGCGTATTTTAATCACCGCCAGAACAGGCAACATTGTTGTCAAAATGAATGGAAAAGCGCTGGAAAATGGCATTAAAGACCAACAAATTAGAGTGCAAAATACCAGTTCTGGGCGAATTATATACGCAAAAGTTGTAACCGACAGTGAGGTTCTTGTAAACTACTAAACTGTGTTTCATTGCGATCTATAAATAACGACTTTTTCTGCTAAAGTTTTTTCAAATAAAGCCGTTAAAGCAAGTAGGCAAATCATTCAAGGCGGAAGCAACCTAATGGCAATAAATTTCACAGGGATATCAAACCAAGGCGGCGTTAGCAAAAATAGCCGCACGCCCGCTGAAGACTCCACATCAAAAACAGCGGTGGACGCCAATACATCTGGTGCTGGTACTATGGCTGAAGACACAGTTAGGCTTAGTGGCACCGCTCAAACCCTACAGAATCAAGAAGCCAAAATTAACGGTTTATCTGATATCGACCAACAAAAAGTAGATCAAATTAAGCAAGCCATTGCATCTGGAAACTATAAAATCGACTCACAGAAACTGGCTAGCAACATGGCGTCTATGGACTCATTATTCTAGACTGTCATTAATGCAGTCTTAATTGGTTTACCTATATGTTGCCCATCGCCCCTGTTTTCCTTAGAAGTAAAGAAATTCTACAACAACTTTCCTCTCTTCTAGACAGTGAAAGAGTGGCATTTGGTGAACTCAACAGCGAAGCCATTGTCAGTATCGCTGCTGAAAAAAGCGCCCTCCTAGATGAAATGAATCTATTAAATGAGAGAAGAGTTAATCTGCTCATTAAATTTAACATCATAGATCGCAAAAAACCTTTAGAAGAAGATTTCAAAACTTGGCTACTAGAGCAAGATAGCAGCATGGATGAAACTCGCCAACTAATGGAAGAATGCGAAACACTGTTGACCCTCTGCAAAACAAAAAACCAAAGCAATGCCAGAATTCTCACCACCTTACAGAAACGCAATAAGCATTTATTTGAATTATTACAAGGTCACAACGATAAAAGTAAAGTCTACACATCAAGAGGCGCCACACGCCCAATTAGCAGTAAGCACACTTTAGGTAGAGCTTAAAATTCTCATATAAATCAATTGTTTCCCTTCCCAAAATTTGAGTTACGCGCAAAATTCAGGTATAAATCTCCTAATAGAAAACAAATGTCCCCTTAGTTCAGCTGGATAGAACAAGGACCTCCTAAGTCTTAGACGTGAGTTCGAATCTCGCAGGGGACACCAGACACAAAAAAAGAGCGCATGCGCTCTTTTTTTACATAAGACAGAACAGCTTATTGCGCTTCTATCAACTCAAAACTATGAACGATCTTCACTCCGCCTTTTTCCAACATCAAAGACGCAGAACAGTATTCTTCAGCCGATAACTTCACCGCACGCTCTACTATTTTCTCTTTAAGGTTGCGACCTGTTACAACAAAATGCACACGGATTTCGGTAAACACAGCGGGGACCGAATCGGCACGATCTGCATCAATTTTCGCCACACAAGAGACAACATCTTGACGAGACTTTTTCAGAATATTAACCACATCGTAAGAGGTACAGCCGCCTAGCCCAGCTAACAGCAACTCCATTGGACGAACACCCACTTTTTGGTTGCCGTCTATTTCAATACTGAAGCCAGATCCTGTTTCAGCAGTGAAATGAACATCTTCTTGCCACGTTACATCGGTTTTCATTATTTAACCTTCTCTAGACTCTTATTCAAACAGCTCAGCCAGTTTTTCACCTGGATTCTGCGCCTTCATAAACGCTTCTCCAACCAAAAAGGCATGTATTTCATTTTTACGCATCAGCGCCACATCATCTCGAGTATGAATACCACTTTCGGTAACAATAAGGCGATCATCTGGCACCCCTTTCATTAGCTCAAAGGTATGATCTAAACTTAAATCAAAGGTATGTAAATCTCTGTTATTAATACCTAAAAGCTCTGTTTGCGTATGCTCAAGCGCCAAATCTAATTCCGCTTTATTATGCACTTCCACCAGCACATCCATACCTAGCTCACGAGCTAGGGCATCAAACGCCTTTAATTGAGCCCCATCCAAGCAAGCCGCAATCAGTAGAATACAATCAGCACCAATCGCACGCGCTTCCATGATTTGATATTCATCTACCATAAAATCTTTACGAATAACGGGCAACTTACATGCGTTGCGTGCTTCTACTAAATAATCTTCATGGCCCATAAAAAAGTCTTGATCCGTCAATACGGACAAACAGGCTGCGCCATGCTGTTCGTAGGAACGAGCAATCTGTGCCGGCGAGAAGCTTTCTCGCAGAACGCCTTTACTAGGGGAGGCTTTTTTGATTTCGGCGATAACCCCTGCTTTACCCGCAGCCACTTTATTGCGCAGCGCTTGAGCAAAGCCTCTTGGCGCGTTATGTACATTTGCTACAGAAGCTGCCACTTCTAAATTAGCGTAAGAAGTTTGTCCTTTTCGCGCTTCTATTTCTTCAAACTTTCGCGCCACAATTTTTCTTAAAATAGTTGGTATTTCTACTTGCATAACAACATCCTTCGCTTCATTACTCAGCGTTTTTATAATAACGAGTAAAGCTCGCTAGCTCTGAAAGCTTCACTTTCGCCAACCCGCTACCAATCATGTCCTCTGCCATTTCTACACCTTCTTTTAGTGTATCCGCAACACCACATACATAGATGGCAGCACCAGCATTTAACGCGACAATATCACGCGCAGGGTTTTCAACCCCTTTGCCATCCAAAGCACTTTTTATTAACGCTAAGCTTTCTGTTGAGTCTTTTGCTTGCAGCGCATTAAGAGACTGCAGAGGAATACCAAAGTCTTCAGGGCTAATCGTATATTCCGTGATCTCACCATGATTAAGTTCAGCAACATAGGTTAATCCACCTATGCTAATTTCATCCAAGCCATCTTCTGAGTGCACCACCATTACATGCTCGCTGCCTAACGCTTTCAATACTTCCGCGATCGGCCGCACCCATTGCTTTGCAAACACTCCCATTACCTGTCTTTTGGTTCCGGCAGGATTGGTTAAAGGGCCCAATAAGTTAAAGATGGTGCGTGTTGCCATCTCTTTACGAGGACCCACTGCGTACTTCATTGCCGAATGGTGATTAGGAGCAAACATAAATCCTAACCCAATCTCTTCAACACAACGACGAACTTGCTCAGCAGTCAAATCAAGATAGATGCCAGCTTCTTCTAATACATCCGCACTGCCTGATTTAGATGAAACAGAACGTCCTCCATGCTTGGCAACCTTTCCCCCTGCTGCGGCAACAACAAAGGCCGACGCCGTAGACACATTAAATAAATTGCCACCATCGCCACCTGTCCCACAGGTATCGACTAAGTGTTCTAGCGGCAAATCTACCTTCATAGACAATTCGCGCATCACTTTCGCGGCAGCGCTAATTTCGGCAACGGTTTCGCCTTTCATTCGCAAACCAATTAAAAAACCACCAATTTGAGCTGGAGTGGTATTACCTGTCATTATATCGGTCATTACGAGACGCATTTGATCGCTGCTCAAATCCTGATGACTCGCCACAGCTGAAATTGCTTTTTGGATATCCACCCATTACTCCTATCGCGTCAAAAAATTTGCTAACAAGGCATGCCCTGCCTCGGTCAAAATAGATTCTGGGTGAAATTGCACCCCTTCTACTGGTAAGGACTTGTGCCGCATACCCATAATCTCATCTCGCTTACCATCCGCTCCTTGCGTCCAGGCAGTTATCTCGAAGCAGTCTGGTAAAGTAACTTCATCGACAATCAACGAATGATACCGCGTTGCGCTTTGAGGGTTAGGTAAGCCGTTAAAAACAGACGTTTCATTGTGATAAATTAAAGAAGTCTTGCCGTGCATGACATTTCTAGCACGAATAACATCACCACCAAAGACTTGGCCAATACTTTGATGGCCTAAGCAAATACCTAAAATAGGAATTTTACCGGCAAATTCACGAATCGCCGCCATCGAGATTCCTGCTTCATTTGGTGTGCACGGACCGGGAGAAATCACCAAATGAGAAGGGGCTAGCTGGGCTATTTGCTCAATGCTAATCTCATCATTTCGATAAACGCAAACTTCTGCTCCCAACTCACGAAAATACTGTACTAGGTTGTAAGTAAAAGAGTCGTAATTATCAATCATTAACAACATGTCTATACTAACTCTTTGATTTTATATAAGGCATAAAAATACAGTGTCACACTTTCCCAGAGAAGCTTTTACCCCCCACTGAAAAGGCAATACAACCATCATCGATCCTCGATTTTAAAGGATTTGGCGGCCGAACACTAACCCCTTTCTTTCGCTCACTGAGGATTCGCTCAGTTGCTAAATAAAATCACAACAAAATATCAAGAAAGCTCAACATTATTCAATTTTATCGTCAAAAATGGCCTAACAATCCACTCTAGTTTGAAACAATCAAGGTTATACTTCACACTAACACTCCGTCACCACTTCTTCTCTTTTCGGTTATAAAGGACACGCTGTGCACAACCAAGTTGCAGACCTTATTGAAGCATTAATTCAAGATGAGCACTCCTACGAGTCCATTGGCAAAGCCATGGCCGAAGCAACCCCTGACGATGTTGCTCTAGCGCTAGAATCCATCCCTCTTACACAGCGCACCAGAGCATGGCAAAACATCAAACAAGCGAAGCGCCTCGACATACTCGTGGAAATGCGTGGCGAGTCACGTAGCTTATTGCTAAAGGAGCTTGAAGAGTCTGAAATCGAGGCGTTATTCGCCGATGTTGATGCTGAAGATTTGTTGGAAATAGCCGACTCTTTGCCAGACAAAATGGTGGATTTGGCACTCAACCAGATGGACCACAAACAGCGTGAGTACTATCAAAAAGGGATAGTGTATGACGACAACCTGGTTGGTCGCTGGATGGATCACGAGTTACTTATTGCGTCCCAAAGCATACGCTCTGCTGAAGCACTGCGTTTATTAAAGAAAAGCACCCCCAATTACACAGATATGATCTACCTAGTCAATCGAACCGGTCGCTGGGTGGGCTGCGTTAAATTTGATCAGTTATTCAAAGCACAAGGTCACGAAGCCATTTCCAGCTTAATCGACGAAGACTGCCCTTTTGTTCTCGCCACAACGGAACTGACCAAAGCCGCTGAGCAACTCGAAAAAGCAGAACTGTCGGCATTGCCTGTGGTGGATGAGCATCATATTTTACTCGGTCGCTTTCATACTGGACTGGCGCTTGAAAGCCTTCGTCTCGCCAATGAAACACAACAAATGTCGACCGCAGGTTTAAACGAAGAATCCGATTTATTTGCACCGGTAAAACGCAGCGCAGCCACTCGCGGCATCTGGCTTGGAATCAACCTTTTAACCGCTTTTTTAGCCTCCTCTTTTATTGGGCTATTTGAAGCAACACTGCAACAAGTGGTTGCTCTTGCTGTACTCATGCCCATAGTTGCCTCTATGGGTGGCATCGCAGGTAGCCAAACCCTTACGTTAATCGTACGCGGTTTAGCCCTCGGCCAAATCACTCGCAGCAACTTAAAGTCGCTGCTTTCAAAAGAACTAAAAGTCGGTATCTTAAATGGTATTCTCTGGGCAATTGTAATCGGCGTTGTCACCCTATGGTGGTTTGAGAACCCGATGCTCGGGGCGGTTATCGCTATGGCCATTATCGTCAATATTCTTATGGCGGCGTTTTCTGGGGTCATTATCCCGGTTGTCTTAGATAAACTAAAAATCGACCCGGCATTATCAGGGTCCGTTATTTTAACCACGGTCACAGACATTGCGGGCTTTGTGGCTTTTCTAGGCTTAGGCACTTTATTTCTTCTTTAAATACGTTATCGCAACTTAATTAAGCACATTTTAAAATAGGACAGACAATGACTTGGGAAAACGCGCAAACATATTTAGGGTTAGGTGACTCAAACATGCACTGGATAGTGCGTGTTTTTATCGTCGTATTGCTGACCCTAATAGTCAATTTTATTGCAGTACGTGTGCTTGACCGCATCGAGCACCATTTAGGCAAAACCAAAAACCCATGGGATAACATACTTATCCGAGCCACCCAAAAACCCTTAGGTGTTTTTATTTGGTTAGTCGGTATATCAGTGGCCGCTGAGATCTCAGGCACTGAACTCGATCCCACATTCACATCTATCATCTCAGCATTACGCGATGTCGGGGTAATTGCCCTGTTAGCTTGGTTCGTATTGCGATTCATCAAAGAGGCAGAAAATACTCTTACTACATCAAGCAAGGTGGCGAAAAAAGTAGATGTCACCACCGCCAGCGCTATCAGTAAACTGTTGAGAGTCTCGGTTATCATCACCGCCTTGTTGGTCATACTGCAAACGCTAGGCTACAGCATTTCTGGGGTGTTAGCGTTTGGTGGGGTCGGCGGTATTGCAATTGGTTTCGCCGCCAAGGACTTACTGTCGAATTTTTTTGGCGGCCTGATCGTCTATCTCGATAGACCCTTTGTGGTTGGTGATTGGATTCGTTCGCCGGATAAAAACATTGAAGGTACGGTAGAAAATATAGGGTGGCGTCAGACCCGTATTAGAACCTTCGACAAACGACCACTATACGTGCCTAACTCAACTTTCTCGATCATTTCAGTTGAAAACCCTTCACGCATGAGCCATCGCAGAATTAACGAGACCATCGGCGTCCGATATGATGATTTCAGCAAACTTCCTGACATTCTAGCGGAGGTGAAAACCATGATAGCTGAACATGAGGCATTAGATATGAGCCAAACTTGCATGGTGAACTTCAATCAGTTTGGGCCTTCTTCACTGGACTTTTTTATCTATACTTTTACCAAAACAGTGGATTGGAAAACCTTCCATGAAGTTAAACAAGACGTACTGTTTAAAATTATGACTATCATAGAGTCTCATGGAGCAGAAGTAGCATTCCCAACACACACTGTTCACATGGCCAACACAGAACCCATGTCACTGGGCAAGCCAGAAGCGAACAATCAAACAGCATAACGAAGCGCGCAACTTAACGATAAAAAAAGGGCCTGAGTGTTAACTCAAGCCCTTTTCACTTAGAAAAAACTATTTAAATCAGCAGTTCAACAAGGTCATCAATCACTGCATCGGCGCCTAACGAAGCAAGATCTACCCCCTGATGGTAACCATAAGTCACCAGTGCGCACTTAAAGCCTGCCTTATTAGCTGCCCGACAATCCGTCATAGAATCACCTATCATCAAACACCTCTCCGGCTTTGCTTCAATCGATTCACTGCAGTGCAATAGCGGCAATGCTGAAGGCTTTTTCTCTTCAAGTGTATCGCCCCCTAAGAACCAACCAAAATACTCTGTTAGTTCAAAGTGATCTAAAATAGGCTTGATAAAAACACTTGGCTTATTTGTCACCAACGCCATTGGAATACCTTGATGCTTAAAGGCTTTTAATAGCTCTCTCACATTCGCGTAAAGCGCTGTGTTCTGTGTCAAATGAGCAAAATAATGGGTTAAAAATGTTCGATAGCACTCTTCATGCTTGTGCGGATCAAGATTAGCCCAAGACATTGCCTGCTCTATTAACTTAGCCGCCCCAAAGCCAACCCAGCCTCGCACTCGCTCTTCTCCGGCTAATGGCGCATTCTGCTCAGCAAGAAACGCACCCACTGCGCTCGCAATGTCAGGTACACTGTCAATCAAGGTACCGTCTAAATCAAAGCAAACCAGCTCCGGCCAACCATCAAACCAGCTTTTAAAATGTCGTGGTGTTTTCATTAACGCACACTCGCCAACTCTGTGCGCATTAGGTCAATAACCTTTTTATAATCGTCTTTACCAAAAATGGCTGAGCCAGCCACAAAAGTATCCGCCCCCGCTTGTGCTATCTCTGCGATATTTTTTTCACTGACGCCCCCATCTACTTCCAAGCGGATATTACGCCCACTCTCATCAATCATTGATCGAACTTCACGCAACTTATCTAAAGTGCCGGGAATAAAAGACTGGCCGCCAAAACCAGGGTTTACGGACATCAACAATACCATATCGATTTTATCCATAACGTACTTTAAATGATGTAATGGGGTTGCAGGATTAAAAACCAAACCCGCACGACAACCACCATCTTTAATCATTTGCAACGATCTATCAATGTGCTCACTGGCCTCTGGATGAAAGGTAATACTGCTTGCGCCAGCCTCAATAAATTCACCAATCATACGATCCACAGGCTTTACCATAAGATGTACGTCAATGTCCGCCGTCACTCCATGCTTACGCAACGCTTTACAGACCATGGGCCCTATCGTTAGATTGGGAACGTAATGATTATCCATCACGTCAAAGTGAATCATATCGGCTCCCGCCTCTAGTACGTTATCCACCTCTTCCCCTAGACGGGCAAAATCGGCGGCAAGTATCGAAGGGGCGATAATAAAATTATTCATATCTGACTCCAGCAGTGACAAAATAGAAAACAGCTTACTTTACCTGACATTTTAACAAGGCACTCTTAATAAGTATTGGAAACAATGAAGAAAAATTATCCGTGTGTTAACGCTAAGATCTTGCTGGGGCTATCGCTGCTTATCTCGACTGCGCTCTATTCTGCCGAAGAGTCAACCATTGCTCCGACAACTCAGTCACCTAACAGTACCAATACGTCACCACCAAAAACTGAAAAAAGAGTTTCCCCAAGTCCTCAAAAAACACGCATCCAAGCCTTGGAAAACAATGTAAAACAAAACCATCTAGGCCATCAAATCAATCTTTTGGAGGCGCAAGGCAAGTCTTTCTTGACGCTATACAGGCAAGCGTTAACCGGGGATTCTCAAGGTTGTGCTATTTTATTGCCGTCTGACAATGAACACCCAGATTGGCCTGCGGTTATTTCCCCGTTAAGAAACACACTACCTGAATACAGTTGGTGTACGCTCTCCATGGAAATACCAGATATTACACCACGGGCACAAGCCGTCACAGATACCTCGTCCAGCCCTTCTATAGAGGCCGACAACAGCCTGATTCTTGCCAATCAAGAAGAAGTATTTGCACGTCTACAGGCGGCAATTAGTGATCTGAAAAACAAAGGAAATGACAAACAAATTGTGCTGATTGGTTACGGTACTGGCGCAGCGTACGCTCTGCACTTTCTCGCGCAGAATAAAACGTTAGGTGACGCTCTTGTACTAATCAATATGGTCACACCAGGGCCTGAAAACAATTATGATTTGGCACAAGATCTTAGCCTTATTGAACACCCTGTACTGGATTATTTTCTCGCCGACTCAGCGAGCAACCAAAGGTTTGCCAGTTGGCGTAAACAGGCCGCGCAACAAAGAAAGGGAGACACTGGCTTATTCACTCAGCTAATCGCGACAGATGAACTCAATAGTCCATCTGAAGACACGCAGCAAATGGTGCAGAGAGTTCGAGGGTTTCTTAAGCAAAATACCGCACAAGTCGAGCAAGTTAAGCCCCTGCCTGAATACAAAAAAGGGCTTTTCTATGAAAGCCCTTAATCTTCAACCATAATAGCCCGTAGACTATTTACGAGATTTTTTGATCATCTCATAAGCCGATTGTATTTCTTGAGTACGTTCTTTAGCGTGCTCAATCATTTCATCAGGTAAACCTTTGGCACTTAACTTATCCGGATGATGCTGACTCATGAGCTTACGATAGGCTTTTTTGATCTCCCCATCACTCATTTCTGAACTCACCCCTAATGCATCATAAGCCGCTTTCAATAAATCTTTCGAGTTCGCACCATGTGGCGAAGATTGATAACCTTGCCTGAAATGCGCTTGCTGCTTAACTTGTATATGCAAACTTTCAAACTCAGCGACAGACACGCCAAGATAAGCACAGACCTGTGACACCAAGGACTTTTCTTCAACACTAAAATGGCCATCGGCATAAGCAGACACCAACAAGATTTCTAACAAAGTACGCGTAAGGTCGCCCGGACCAACGACATTTTTAAACTGCCCCAACACAGCAGACAAATCAAAATTCGCAGATTTACCCTCATTAAAAAGCTGACGCGCTTGCTCTTGAGCCATAGGCGATAAGCGTAAACGCTGCATGACGGCTTCGGCTAACTGTATCTCTTCTTCAGATACTCGCCCATCAGACTTAGCCAATCGTCCCATTAGTAAAAAAAGTGTACGAAAAAAAGTTTCTTGTTGCTGGCGCACATTTACACGCCCACGCAGACCAACAAAAGCCTCCCCACGCTTGGCACTATCTAGCATTGCGCCTACAAATAATCCGAGCAATCCGCCCCAGAATCCCATCACGATGGTGCCTAAAATTGCACCAATCAACTTCCACATAAAGATATTTCTCCAGAATCGGTAGCCCGTAGAGGCCTGCTTAGATTATCATTTGTCATTATAAAGGACCCGACTAGGGGAAGAGTCCACTTTAGGACAATCATCATTTGGCGACAAGTATACCCTGCATGGTTAAGCATTCACGTATTTACGCTTTATTTTTTCAAAGTCTTTTCATTTTACCTGCGGCCCATGCGAACCAATGGGACTGGGTTCCTCGAGAGTCTTTACCCGCGGAACAACAAGCTCAACTGGGGAGATATTGCCAAGGGGCATATATTGATCAATGGAAAAGTCCTAATTCTGAAGACACGAATCTTAAAGCGGATTTAATTTACCGAGATGAGAATGGTGTTGTTCACCTTAATGGCGCGGCAGAAATTATTCAGCCCACCTCAAGCCTACAGGCCGATAATATTGAAGGCGTGCCTGACAAATATTATAAGACTGATGGCAATGTTATTTTAAGGCAAAAAGGACAGATGATCCGCGGCTCCAGCGGTTATGTCTCTAGCGCCACTGATTCACCAACTGAATTTGTTGACGCTCGGTTTATTAACCTAGAGTCTGGTCAGCGTGGCGCCGCTAAATCACTATTGCGCAGTAAAAACGGCATTATCTTTATCCACCAAGGTTATTACACTACCTGTGAACCAACAGAAGAAAGCTGGCAACTATATGGTTCAGCCATTGAACTTAACCCTAATGAAGGCTTTGGTACCGCAGAAAACGTTCAGATCCGTATTCACGACGTACCTGTCTTTTACTTTCCTTGGTTACGCTTTCCGCTAAATAATGCACGCCAAACCGGTTTCCTATTCCCTACTTTTGGTGTTTCTGGCAGTAAAGGCATTAGTCTTTCGGCTCCTTTCTACTGGAATATTGCACCCAATTACGATGCCACCATCACCCCTCATTACATTCAAGAAGAGGGCACGGGATTTGACCTTGAATTACGTCACTTAGGTGTTTACGACGACACTACCTTTGAACAATCTACCTTTGACGATAATGACGAAGGCGAACAAATTGTTCGAAAATTCAAGACCGACCTAACGCTAAATAAATACTTTAGCAGTGGTTTATTGTTGGAAGACAACCCTACAGAAGATAAATACCCTGACGCGAACACAACTTCTATTGGAGAAGAAGACAACTACGAACGAAGCGGCTATCTGTCGTTTAACAACGGTAACTTTAGCAGTAAAGCCACAGTACGACGTTACCAAACGCCGGACCCAGATGAAGATGCGCCATTTGAGTGGCTGCCTCGAGTCGAATCTTCTTACCGTTATGCAACTGGTTTGTTTGATTACAGTGTCGACATGCAGTACACCGACTTTTATGACCCGGATGAAGACGATTTTGATGGTCAGCGAACCGCTTTAAACCAAGATTTGAAGTTTAATTTTAGCAATGCTTGGGGAAGCTTCACACCAGGTATCTTGGTGCAAAATAGGGACTATTCGATCCACGATTACACGGATGACTCTGATTTCGACGCCAGCCTAAATCACGTCTCCACGTACTTTGATACAAAAACCGTATTTGAGCGCAGCATCATTAGAGACGACCAAGTTTGGCGTCAAACACTTGAGCCAAGACTAAGCTTCTTAGACTCGCCCTATACGGATCAAACAGACATTGAAGACTTTGATGCCAGCACCTCGGTGATGAGCTATTCCCAAGCCTTCAGTCATGAGCGCTTTAGTGGTAATGACCGAATCGGTGATACTCGTCAGTTTACACTTGGCGTAGAAAGCCGTTTATACGATGAAAACAACAATGAGCGCTGGGCATTTAAACTGGCACAAATCCAGTATTTAAAAGACCGCTTTGTTTCCACCAGTGGCGACACAGACAGTGACACGCCGGTAGATGATGACAGTACTAGCCCTTTATTAGGGTCGGTAACCTATACAGGCAGCGACCGCTTTAGCCTTACCGCTAACGCTAACTATGATATAGGCGAAAGCGATACAACCCTTACTCAAGTTATTGTAAAACTAAAACCAGTTGACGAAGTTAAAGTGAATTTAAGTTATCTTTATAGCATTGATAACGACGACGAAGATGACGATACCAATCAAAGTAATATCGGCACTATTTTCCCAATCAATCAAAACTGGTCAATGTTTTTACAACACACCTATGACTTCTTTGACGACAGAAGTACAAAAGAAGTGGTCGGTCTAGGCTACGAAAATTGCTGTGTCAAAGTATCGGCAAGCTATCAACACTGGCTTAATGATGACAGCGAATTTGAAAGCGGCTTTTTCCTACAGTTTACGTTACGTAGTTTAAGTAGCCCTGGCGCTAAAGATAACAGCACTTCTAGTATCGCTGATGATTACTGGAACGATGGAAAAGTTGGATACTAATGATGAAATTATTTTCTTTTACACTCGGCGCATTACTCATTTTTGCGCCTTTTCAAACCCTTCAAGCGGCGCCGGTAAAACTCGACGGAATCGCTGCAATTGTTGATTCACAACCGATTCTAGACAGCGACATCGAAGCGCGCTTTAACGTGGTTAAAAGCCGCATTCCGGGTGGTGAAATGACCCCTAACATTCATCGCCAGATCCTGAATCAACTGATAGATGAAACGTTAGAAGCCAATTATGCTGTCAGTGTTGGTATGCAAACATCTAGCAGCACGGTTGATAAAGCCATCACTAGTGTGGCCCAGAGAATGAACCTCGATCTCGACGGTTTGAAACAAGTACTGGCAAAACAAGGCATCAACTACAGTCGCTACCGCGACCAAATTGAAAAAGAAATCTTAATCAACAACATCAAAAAAGAAATCATCAAAAAACGGATTTCTATTACAGATCAAGAAATAAGCGACTACTTAAGCTCGGACACCAGCCTGAGTAAAGACAAAGATGAAGTGCACTTAAGACACCTCTTGATTCGCTCCAATCAACCCAACGAAGCGAAAACCAAAATCGAAGCCATTGCTCAAAAGATTCAAACTGAAAGCGACTTTATCGATGAGACAATTGCTAATTCCGATGGCCAATTTGCGATCGAAGGAGGAGACCTAGGATGGCGCCCTCTTAACCAATTACCACCTTTGTTCGTCAGAGCCTTGGGCAACAGTCAGCCGGGATCATTAGTGGGCCCTATCCAAAGTAATGCAGGCTATCACCTACTTTGGATAATGGATAAGCGCTCCCCTTCGACCACAATTCAGCAACAAACAAAAGCTCGTCATATTTTGGTTCGCAGCAATCAAATTCGAGATATGAAGCAAACTAAGGCACTGGCAGAAGACATCTACCAGCAGCTCGTGAAAGGCGCAGACTTTACAGAGCTAGCGAAGAAGTATAGCGAAGACCAAGGCTCTACATTACAAGGTGGCGAACTGGGCTGGGTATCACCGAAAACCATGGTACCAGAATTCGAAAACGTCATGGATAACACGGCTGTTGGCGACTTCAGTAAGCCATTTCAAACCCAATTTGGTTGGCATATTGTGGAAGTGGAAGGCCGCCGTAAAGCAGACATCAGCGAAAAAGTACAACGCGCTAAAGCAGAACAAGCTTTGATTGCACAGAAAAAAGATGTTGTTCTCAGCAACTGGTTAGCTGAGTTAAAAGCCGACGCTTTTATTGACATCAAGGACTAGCAGCTCAATGACGAAACAAGTTGAGAACAACGATCTGCCAGTGGTTGCCATAACATCAGGAGAACCAGCAGGCATTGGCCCGGACATTATCCTCAGCGCATTGATGAACCAATCATTCAATGCGCGCCTTGTGGTTCTGGCGGACCCAGATCTTCTTCATGAAAGAGCTGAGCAACTAAACCTCAAGCCCAATTGGATCATAGTCGACACGGCCGACAAAGCTCCTATTCATCAACTGGGAACAATTTGTCTGCTCCCCGTCAAATTGGCTACCACAAGCCAAGCAGGCCATTTAGATGTAGCAAACGCCCCTTATGTCTTAAAGACTTTAGAAATAGCAGGGAAAGGTTGCTTAAATGGTGAATTTGATGCCATCGTCACCCCGCCCGTTCATAAAGGCGTACTCTGTGAGACTGGCGTGCATTTTTCAGGGCATACAGAGTTTTTTCAGGCTCTGTGTCATTCAGAGCAAGTGGTGATGATGCTTGCAACGGACGCGATGAAAGTTGCACTGGTCACCACTCACCTTCCCTTGCAGCAGGTTCCTCAAGCGATTACCGATGAAACCTTAACCCGGGTTATCAAAGCGCTTAATCACGACCTGAAGACAAAATTTGGCATTCGCTCACCTCAAATACTAGTCTGTGGCTTAAACCCTCATGCTGGTGAAGATGGGCATTTGGGCATGGAAGAAATTGAGGTCATCAGCCCAACGCTTGATCGTTTAAGAAGCGAAGGGATTGATTTGATTGGCCCGCTACCAGCCGACACACTGTTCACCGCCAAATATCTAGATCACGCAGATTGCGCGTTAGCCATGTATCACGATCAAGGCCTACCTGTGTTAAAATACTCAGGGTTTGGTAATGCCGTCAATATTACGTTAGGCTTACCGATTATTCGAACTTCGGTCGATCATGGCACCGCCATTGATTTAGCCGGTACTGGCACCGCCAATGACGGCAGTTTAAAAGTTGCCATTCAACACGCCATCAACATGGCCAATAACGCGAAAAAACATTCCTAATGAGCAAACCACAGTCCCATAAAGCACGAAAACGTTTCGGCCAAAACTTTTTACATGATCACGGTGTCATTCGCCGCATTGTTGCCTGTATCGGCCCTAAAAAAGGCCAACGAATCGTTGAAATCGGCCCAGGTAAAGGCGCCCTAACAGAAGGCATTATTAGCCTTACTGAACGCATGGATGTGGTTGAATTAGACCGCGACCTAATCCCTATTTTGAAGGTGAATTTGTTCCGCTTCCCTGACCTTACCGTTCACGAGGCAGACGCAATGAAGTTCGATTTTGCTTCGCTGGCGACAGAACAAAATATCCGTGTTGTTGGTAATTTGCCTTACAATATATCGACGCCACTGATTTTTCACCTTTTGAGCCAAGCCAGTGTCATTGAAGACATGCATTTCATGCTACAAAAAGAAGTGGTCGATCGCTTAGCCGCACGCCCAGGCGACAGCCTGTATGGCCGCCTAAGCGTCATGGCTCAATACTATTGCGCTGTCGAATCCTTATTCATTGTTGGACCAGAGTCTTTTGATCCTGCGCCTAAGGTAGAATCCGCTATTGTGCGCATGACGCCACACAAGACATTGCCTTTCCCAGTGGCCGACATTAAAGGCCTTGAAGACACCGTCAGAATTGGTTTTCATCAACGTCGCAAAACGCTACGCAACAACTATAAAGGTGTATTGGACAACGATGACTTCGAGGCTTTAGGAATCGACCCTAGCCTGCGTCCAGAGCGACTCGATGTCGAAGAGTTTGTGCGCATTGCTAACTTTATTCATAACAAGGAAGCCTAGATGTTGAAGTACGACGTTGCCGTCTCTGTGCAAACTGAATACTTGGCTCAGCAATCCATGCCCTCAGAGTCTCGATTTGTATTCGCCTATCACATCACAATCACTAACTGTGGCAGTGAAACGGTAAAATTGAAGTCAAGGCACTGGATTATTACGAACGGCAATGAAAAAGTTCAAGAAGTAAAAGGTGACGGTGTCGTCGGTGAGTACCCCCATTTGGAAGCGGGTGAATCCTACCATTATACCAGCGGCACTATAATGGATACGGTAGTAGGTAGCATGCACGGCAGCTACCTATTTATCGCCGACGATGGCACTGAATTTGAGGCGCCAATTCGTCCATTCACCTTATCTGTTCCCAACCAGGTACACTAAAGGATTTACTATGGCAACCTATGTCATTGGCGACCTACAGGGTTGTTTGACACCGCTAATAGCCTTACTTGAACAAATCAATTACCAACAAGAAAAAGATCAACTTTGGTTTGCAGGTGACTTAATTAATCGAGGCCCTGAATCCCTCGAAACCTTGCGCTTTATAAGATCTCTTGGCACCAACGCCAAAGTCGTATTAGGCAATCACGATCTTCACCTAATTGCGGTAGCCCATGGGCACAGCCATCTAAAACGCAGTGATACTTTGTTTGACATACTCTCAGCAAGTGATCGTGACGAGCTCATTAATTGGCTTAGACAGCAACCTTTATGTCATTACGACGCTTCACTCAACACCATAATGACACACGCTGGCGTTCCCCCTTGCTGGACACTTTCCCAAACACAAGAACTTGCCAGGGAAGTTGAAAATCAACTTCGCGGAGCGCATATTGATGATTTCCTTGCTGTTATGTATGGTAATAAGCCCAGAGTGTGGGATGACAGCTTAACGGGGATGGATCGCCTACGTGCCATTACCAATTATTTAACTCGCATGCGTTTTTGTGACTCGCTAAGTAAATTGGACCTAAAAACCAAAGAAGGTCCAAATACCGCCCAAACAGGCTATGCCCCTTGGTTTACTTATCCGTCTAAGCTCCCTGCTGACTGCCATATTGTGTTTGGTCATTGGGCGGCATTAGAAGGGGTGAGCAACCAGGAAAGAATACATGCTTTAGACACAGGCTGTGTCTGGGGAGGCAGTTTGACTGCACTTCGTTTAGAAGATAAACAACGCTTTAGTACCCCTTGTTCAACGAACTGGAAATCACTATGACTTATTCTTGCATTGACGTCTCAGACGCGCTTCCAATCATCGAAAATAATGCCCTAATCGTGGATATTCGTGACACCGCTAGCTACCAAAACAGCCATATCGTTAATGCGATTAGCCTCAACAATGATAACGTACAGCACTTTATTGATAGCAGTGACAAGACACGCCCAGTGATTGTTTGCTGTTACCATGGCAATAGCAGTAAAGGCGCCGCGGAATACCTAGCGGCACAAGGCTTTAGTGAAGTCTACTCACTAAATGGTGGCTATAGCCAATGGAGCGCCATGTTTCCAGAACAATGCGAGCTAGGTGCTTAATCTCAATCATGTCGGATTATCAGGTATATTTAGTCGGTGGTGCCGTTCGAGATCAACTACTCGGACTGACCGTAAAAGATCATGATTGGGTTGTCACAGGCGCCACACCAGAACAATTAGAAACAATTGGCTATCAACAAGTTGGCAAACAATTCCCTGTTTTCCTTCATCCAAACAGTAAAGAAGAGTACGCGTTAGCTCGCAAAGAAAAAAAACAAGGCCAAGGTTATACCGGCTTCATTTGTGATTTCTCACCAGACATTAGCCTTGAGGAAGACCTAGAGCGCCGCGACCTCACCATCAACGCCATCGCGCAAGACAAAGATGGTCAGCTTATTGACCCTTTTAATGGTCAACAAGACCTTAAAGATCGTCTTTTCCGCCATGTTTCTGAGGCTTTCGTTGAGGACCCATTACGAGTCCTACGCGTTGCTCGGTTTGCTGCTCGCTTCGCTGAGTTTGGCTTTCGTATTGCCCCTGAAACACTAAGACTAATGCAAACTATCAGCCAATCCGGCGAGCTGTCCAGTTTAACTCCAGAGCGAATCTGGAAGGAACTTGAAAAAGCATTACTCACAACTCATGCTGATGTTTTCTTTGACGTATTGGTTAAAGCGGAAGCGCTTCCTGCCCTTTTTCCAGAGTGGGTGTGGCAGCCTAGTCAAGCACTCAGGAGTCAATTACAACAACCCGACTTAAGCGCCGCCCAGCGTTGGGCTATTTTGTGCCAGCATACGCCATTGAACGCCTTAGAAGTGCTGCAAAAACGCTTAAAGTGTCCCAATCAATTTAAGGGGCTCGCCGAGCAAGCACGCGCCTTTATTGAAAGACAAACAATTCCAATGCCTGCGGCGCACTGGGAAAACTGGCTTACCCAAGTGAGCGCCATAAAAAAGCCTCAACCATATCAACGCCTGATTGAGGTTTTATCCTTGATCACCCGCACCCAGCAAAACCTGTGGCTTGAGTTACGTAATGAAATAGCCCAAATCAACGCCGCCAACCTAATAAAACAAGGCTTAAGTGGGGCAGAACTGGGAACCGCATTAAAAGCGGCAAGAGTACTGACATTAAGCGAGCAATCTCACCCCTTTGTTACTCACAGCGACTAGTAAGCGCTCACCTTTTTCCTGGCTATTTTAACCCCTACGGCCCGTGCTGCTTTGATCGCTCCAGGCTTACGTAGCGTCATTACCAAGGCATTGATGTCGAATACTTTTATCAATTCGTCTGCCAAATGCTCAGCCAGTGTTTCGATTAATTCAAAAGTGCGCTCAGCACAAAAAGCGATGATGAAATTAGAGATCGCTTCATAATCTAGAGTTTTCGACAAATCGTCAGTTTGTGCAGGCTCGCGATTGTCATGCTCCATTTCAAGGTCGAAGACCAACTCTTGCTTAATCACCTTCTCCCAGTCATAAACGCCAATCACCGCTTGCGCAGTAAGCCCCTCAATAAATACAAGATCATTCATGCTCATTGCTCCTTAACAGGCGGTAATTCGGATAGTGGCCAACGCGCCCGAATCGAAAGATTCAGAGGGGAAAACTGTCCATTCACTAAACGCTGAGCGCCAGCGTAGGCAATCATGGCTCCATTATCGGTACAAAATTCAGGACGCGCATAAAAAACATTGCCGTTAATCTTTTTCAATTGTGATTCAAGCTGTTCGCGCAATCTCTGGTTAGCACTGACCCCTCCCGCAATAATTAGCTGCTTAAGACCTTCTGCTTCAAGTGCACGGCGGCATTTAATCACTAAGGTGTCCACTACTGCGGTTTCAAAAGCCAATGCCGCGTCCGCTTTAAACTGCTCATCACAGCGGTCTTCATCCAACGCACTATGAATGGCCGTTAAAAACGCCGTTTTTAAACCACTAAAACTAAAATCTAGCCCTGGTCTATCCGTCATAGGACGTGGGAATTTAAGACCACTTTTTAGTGTCCCTTGCTTGGCCAGCGCCGCAATTTGTGGTCCCCCTGGGTAAGGCAAACCAATCATTTTTGCAGCCTTATCAAAGGCCTCGCCTGCAGCATCGTCTAAAGACTGCCCTAACAAACGATATTCACCAATCCCATCTACTCTTACCAATTGAGTATGACCACCAGAGACCAACAGAGCGATGAATGGCATCTTTGGCTGTTTTTCTTCCAACATAGGCGCAAGTAAATGCCCTTCCATATGATGCACGCCCAGCGCAGGAATATTAAGCGAGTAAGCCAAAGAGCGGCCAATTGTTGCCCCAGCCATAAGTGCCCCCACCAAACCTGGGCCACTGGTAAAAGCAATAGCGTCTAACTCGGCCTTTGTAATACCGGCTTCTAGCAGAACCTCATCAATTAAGGGTAAGGTTTTTCGAATGTGATCCCGCGACGCTAACTCAGGCACCACACCGCCATATTCGGCATGTTGCGCTATCTGTGAATATATTTTATGCGCTAATAAACCATTCTCTGTATCGTAAATGGCTATGCCTGTCTCATCACAAGAGGTTTCCAAACCCAGTACTTTCATTCACACCATCTCATTAATTTTAATTTCAGCCTATTGTAACTCATCTAACGAAAAGGCGTCAGGTGACAAAACCTATTAGACAGAGCTGATCAAAACCTTTACAATATGCGCGTTTTCAACTTTTAAATTAAAAGGCAGGTGATTTTTCTAGTTTGGCTCAGGCTCTTGTTTACCCAGATAAACAGCGAGAAGAGATACCAAACCCCTCTTATTAAAGACATCAATACATTACAGACGCGAAATAGTCTGTTCAGGGTAAGAAAAATCGATCTTATGTAGATCTCACTCTGTCCAACAAAAGCGCGCTTTGAAAGCCTGTCAAATACAGGTATGATTCACGCCGTTTTTGTGAACACTTAAACTTAAAAAAACATTTTAAAGGTAAAAACATGCCAGCTGTAAAAGTAAAAGATAACGAACCATTTGACATCGCTCTACGTCGCTTCAAACGCTCTTGTGAAAAAGCAGGCGTTTTGGCTGAAGTTCGTCGTCGTGAATGCTACGAAAAACCAACTACACTTCGCAAACGTGCTGCAGCCGCTGCTGTTAAACGTCACGCTAAGAAAGTTTCTCGTGAGCAGAAAAAATTCCAACGTTTGTACTAGGCCGATCTGCCGTTTGGCAATTTGCTAAAAAACAAATGTTTTGCCTAGACGCTCGATGCATTTAGGCTTATAAAAACGGCTAGTTAATTAACTAGCCGTTTTTTTTGCTTATATACTTGCCTACTAGAAAGTAAAGAGGATCCCATGTCAGACTTAAAAAAACACATTTCCGATACCCTTAAAGCGGCCATGCGCGCAAAAGAAAAACAGCGTGTAACCGTAATTCGTACCATTTTATCTGAATGTAAAAAAATCGAAGTGGACGAACGTATTGAACTAGATGACGCACGCGTATTAGCCGTTCTAGACAAAATGAACAAACAACGCAAAGACTCTACTCAACAGTTTATTGATGGCGGCCGTGAAGACCTAGCCAAAGTAGAGCAAGAAGAAATGCTTATTATCAGTGAGTTTTTACCTGCACCACTCACAGACGAAGAAGTGGCTGAAATCGTGAAAGCCGCGATCGCCCAGACAGGCGCCAGCTCAATGCAACAGATGGGCGCTGTGATGGCCATTGTTAAACCCCAAGCTCAAGGCCGAGCAGATATGGCACAGATCAGCAAACAAGTTAAAGCACAATTGGGCTAATATTATGGCTGGACGCATCCCCGATCAATTTATTGATGAGCTGCTGGCTCGAACCGACCTAACTGACGTGGTTGCGTCCCGCATTAGCCTAAAAAAAACAGGGCAAAACTACAGTGCACTTTGCCCTTTTCATAACGAGAAAAGCCCTTCTTTTAGCCTCAACCCCAACAAACAATTTTATTATTGCTTTGGCTGTGGCGCAGGCGGCAACGCCATCTCTTTCGTAATGGAGCATGACCATCTGGACTTTATCGAAGCGATAGAGCTGCTGGCAAAAGAGGCAGGCATGGAAGTACCTCGAGACCAAGGTGCTCCCGACCGTTACGAACAAAATGCAGAGTTGCTCAAACGCCTTTCAGAAAGCGCACAATTTTATCAGCAGCAATTAACCCAACACCCAGATAAGAAAAAAGCCACCGACTACCTATCGAGAGACCGCGGACTATCCGGTCAGATAGCCAAAATATTCGGCTTAGGTTTTGCGCCTCCTGGCTGGGACAACCTACTGAAACACATAGGCACACGAGCCGAAAGCCAAGAACAGCTGCTTCACGGAGGCATGCTAGTAGAAAAGAAAGACCAACCTGGTCATTATTACGACCGTTTTCGCGATCGGATTATTTTTCCTATTCGCGACTCTCGAGGTCGTGTTATTGCCTTTGGTGGCCGAGCTTTTGGCGATGAAAAACCCAAGTATCTGAACTCTCCAGAAACCCCTGTTTTTCACAAGAACCAAGAGCTATACGGGCTTTTTGAAGCCAAGCAAAACACCCCAGTGCTGGATCAAATTATCGTAGTGGAAGGCTATATGGACGTTATCGTCCTTGCCCAACACGGTATCACCAACGCTGTCGCCACGCTTGGCACTTCGGTAAATAGCCAACACATCCGTAAACTCTTCAAATTGGTCAGTAAAGTGGTGCTGTGTTTTGATGGCGATAAGGCGGGACGCGCGGCAGCTATTCGCGGTTTAGAAGCCGCACTTCCTGTTATGCAGGACGAAAAGCAAATTCGCTTTCTCTTTTTGCCTGAGGGTGAAGACCCTGATTCCCTAGTAAGAAAAGAAGGCAAAGAAGCGTTCAACAATCGCTTAGCCGACGCCTCCTCCCTTTCTCACGCTTTGTTTGAGCACGCCAGAAATCAAGTCACTTTAGGCGATGAAGAAGGCGAAGCGCAATTTACACGCAACGCCATGGGCTTAATCCAACAAATCCCTAAAGAGCTAACGTTTCGCTCGGTACTTATTCGCCAATTGAGCGAACAATCTGGCATCGACAGTGAGACACTCAGCAACACCAACATTAAAACTCGCCCCAACACGTCAACAAATGACACAAGCTATGCTAGCTCATCGAGCCACACCATGGACGTCTCCTATGAACAAGGCGCACCAGACTATCAGCACTATGACATGGCGCCATCCTTTGATGAGTATGACGACTACCAAGCAACGGGCAGCCAACCTGAATATAAACCAACAAAAAACACGTCATTTAAAAAACCTTTTAAAAAAGGCAAATTTCATAACAATGAACCAGAATTGCCGCCAGCACCACCCAGTTTAAGTCGTCTAGCAAAGGCTTCTTTGTGTCTTTTACTACACCCACACATAGCCAAAGAAATAGAAATCCCCGACCCGATTGTCAATAAAGCCGAAGGGCATCTACAGCTGCTATGCAAGATTTGGCGCTACTTCCACAAGCACCCTAAGCACAATGTTGGGCATTTTTTGGTGGATTTAACAGATCCGGATATGAGCAATGCAGTGCTTAAACTACTCAACCATAACGACGCACCGATTCAGTTAAAATTACCTCACCCACAACAAGAGGTAATCGACGTAATTGCCAAGTTAGAAAAAAATCTTGGTATGGAGTCCTTGAAAAATGGCGCAAGTGATTCCATAAATACAGAACAAGAAAAGCAAGATTGGCGGAATAGAATAGAACAAATCCGACGAAAAAAATCATAATTCTTGTTCAATATTCACTCAAAAAAGAGACGAATATCTGGATAAAACTGATTGATTTTGTTATAATCCGCTGCTTGCAAAACTCCCAAACGAATTTCTAACGATAGGTTGTCGAATGCCAGACACTCAACAGTCGCGTCTCAAAGAGCTGATCGCTAAAGGTAAAGAACAAGGTTACTTAACCTACGCAGAAGTAAACGATCACCTTCCTGATGACCTTTCTGACCCAGAGCAAGTAGAAGAAATCATCGCCATGATCAACGACATGGGGATTACCGTTTCTGAAGTTGCTCCAGATAAAGATAGCCTTCTTATGGAAGAAGGTGATTCGACCGATGAAGCGGCCGCTGAAGAAGCTGCCGCCGCATTGGCCGCTGTAGAAGGCGATGTCACTCGCACGACAGACCCGGTCCGAATGTATATGCGCGAAATGGGGACAGTAGAACTACTAACCCGCGCAGGCGAAATTGCCATCGCGAAACGTATCGAAGAAGGTACCCGCGAAGTCATGGCTGCCATTTCATACTTCCCTGGTGCCGTTGATGTTCTGCTTGACACTTACGCCAGAGTCAAAGAAGAAGAAGGTCGCTTAAGCGATATCTTTAGCGGTTTCATTGATGGAGATGGCGAAGAGCCTATTTTCGAAGAGTTATTAGAAGAAGTGCCTTCTGAAGAAGAAGCACCTGATGATGACGCTGATGAATCCGATGATGACGAAGAAGAGGAAGAAACGGAAAGCGGTCCTGATCCAGAAGAGACAGCGTTGCGTTTCAATGAAATCTCTCGCATCTATGAAGAACTTAAAATATTGCTTGAAACTCACGACAGACACGAAGATGTAGTGAAAGCCAAGCAAGAAGAGCTAAGTATTAGTTTTGCTCCGATTAAACTTGTTCCGAAATTGTTCGACGAACTGATCGATCGCGTGCGTTCGCGCATGGATAAGGTACGAGAGCAAGAACGCTTGATTATGCAAGTTTGTGTACGCAAAGCTGGCATGCCTCGCACAGAGTTCTTGAAACGTTTCCCAAGCAACGAAACAAACAATACTTGGCTACAAGAGCAAATCGACTCAGGTGCTAGCTATGCGGCTGGCCTTGAAGAAAACGAAGCTGAGTTTATGCGTAGTCAGCGTAAACTTCGTACCGTTGCGAAAGAAACAGGCCTGACCATTGCTCAGCTTAAAGAGATCAATCGTCGTATTTCTATCGGTGAGACGCGCGCCCGCCGAGCTAAAAAAGAAATGGTTGAAGCCAACTTGCGCTTGGTTATTTCGATTGCGAAAAAATACACCAACCGCGGCCTGCAATTCTTGGATTTGATTCAAGAAGGCAACATTGGCCTTATGAAAGCCGTAGATAAGTTTGAATACCGTCGTGGTTATAAGTTCTCTACTTATGCAACATGGTGGATTCGTCAAGCAATCACACGCTCGATTGCCGATCAGGCTCGTACTATTCGTATTCCAGTACACATGATCGAAACGATCAATAAACTGAACCGCATCTCTCGTCAGATGCTTCAGGAAATGGGTCGTGAAGCAACACCTGAAGAGCTGGCTGCTCGCATGGATATGCCAGAAGATAAGATTCGCAAGGTATTGAAAATTGCGAAAGAGCCGATTTCAATGGAAACCCCAATTGGTGATGACGAAGACTCTCATCTAGGCGATTTCATTGAAGATGACGGTGCTGAATCTCCGATTGATACAGCCACTATTGAAGGCCTACGTGAATCAACAACTACCGTCTTAGCAGGGCTGACCGCTCGTGAGGCGAAAGTGCTTCGTATGCGCTTTGGTATTGATATGAATACCGATCACACGCTTGAAGAAGTCGGCAAGCAATTTGATGTTACCCGTGAGCGTATCCGTCAAATCGAAGCCAAAGCATTACGTAAACTTCGTCACCCAAGCCGATCAGAGCACTTGAGAAGCTTCCTAGACGAGTAACTAATTGTTTTAGTTCAGGTCGTTATTAAAAGCCATTGAGATTCTCAATGGCTTTTTTATTCACAACCTTTCAAAAAAAGAAAGCATCTTCAATAAAACTGTCATACACTCAAAGCATAATCGAGCAAAAGACAGTGAGATTCAGCTTGCAAAGACTTTATCGTGGTAATCAGCACGACAGTTTGCTGAAACGCTTTTCACCTAGAAAAACGCTCAGCAGCAACCCTAAATGGCGCTTTTATCTTAAGCACCTCCTCTCTTTTATACGCCAAAAATTCACTACCACCCCCTTTAAATACTCTCTTTCTAATCAAAACAGTGTCATTGAGATTTCTCTCGCCCAAAAGGAGTAATGCCGTATGGAAAAAATTTACGTCCTAGATACCAATGTACTATTACATGACCCTTTAGCTATTTATGCTTTTACCGAGCATAAAGTCGTCATTCCCATGACAGTGCTTGAAGAACTCGACATCATCAAAGACAGACGAGATAAAGACGTTAGCAGAGAAGCAAGACTCGCCATCAACACCATAGACAAAATAGTCGGAGACGCTTCCCCAAAACAGCTGCAAAGCGGCGTTACCATCAAAAAGCCTCATCAAGTAGACGATGAGGATACACCACAACAAGCCAATGAAGGTTCATTGGCCATTTTTCCTGATCAACAAATCACCCATACTGACAATATCCCTTTTCTCAATGGCAATCATGACCACGCCAACGACAACCGCATTATCAATGTCGCCCTTAGCCTACAGGCGACCAACCCAAGATCGTCTGTCTGCCTAGTGACAAAAGACATTAATATGCGCATAAAAGCAAAAGGCTCAGGCTTAGAGCGCGTTGAAGATTACAGAAAAGACAAAGTCTTAGACGATGTCGACTTGATGAGTAAAGGGTATATTCAAGTAGAAGGCAGCTTCTGGTCTAATCTCGACAGTGTTCGTACAGAATCACACGGCCGACACACGGTACACTTGATTAAGAAAGACACCCTCCCCACCCTTTACCTCAATATGTTTATTATTGATGATGAGGAGTTTGTCGGCTTTGTGGTAAATATTGATAAAGAGTACATTTACCTATTAGATATTAACAAACAGAACATCATGCACCAGAGCTTCTGGGGCATTAAACCTCGTAATTTAGAACAAGCCATGGCCTTCTACCTATTGCGACACGACAATTCAGACTTAATGATAATGACAGGGCCAGCAGGCTCAGGAAAGACACTGCTCGCGTTGGCCTATGGATTACAAGTCACCATGGAAGAAAAGCGTTTTAATAAGATCATCGTGGCACGCTCTACCCCTCCAATGGCGGAAGATATAGGTTTTTTACCTGGAACAGAAGAGGAGAAGATGGCGCCTTGGCTAGCCGCTTTTGATGACAACTTAGAGATCTTACACGGTGCCGATGAACACGCTTTCAGCAGTATCGACTACGTCAAACAGAAAGCGAACATTCAGTTTAAATCGCTTAACTTTATGCGCGGCCGCTCATTCAATAATGCGCTAATTATTATTGATGAGGCACAGGGCTTAACGCAATTTCAACTTAAATCCATTGTCACACGCATCGGCAGTAACTCTAAAATTATTGTCCTTGGCAACCTAGCTCAAATTGATAATAAATACATCACTCCACTGACATCTGGCCTGACTTACCTTGTCGAAAAATGTAAAACCTTCAAATATGCCAGCGTCATGCATGTTAACGGAATAGAGCGCAGTAGACTGGCGGAATTTGCTGAAGAAAATTTATAACGCAGCGCCGCATCAACAAACAGGCACAAAAAAGGGAAGACCAAGTCTTCCCTTTTTAACAAGATTAAAAGTAAAGGACTATTTACTGACTTACTGATTTGGCCAGCTCAGTAATTTCATCCCACTTTCCTGCTTTCACCAAGTCTGTTGGTACAATCCAAGAACCACCAACACAAAGCACATTTGGCAATGCTAGGTAATCACGGAAGTTGTTTGCTCCAATACCACCTGTTGGGCAGAATTTAATCTGAGGTAAAGGCCCACCAAATGCTTTCAAGGCTTTCACTCCACCATTTACTTCTGCAGGGAAAAATTTGAAATGGTCATAACCATGCTCCATACCCAACAAAATGTCAGAGATAGTCGCAACAGCAGGTAAATATGGAATGTCATATTCCTTACCTACTGCCAATAAGTCAGCCGTCATTCCTGGGCTAATGATAAACTGAGAACCCGCCTCAACCGCTTGAACATACTGCTCTCGTGAACACACAGTGCCGGCACCCACAATCGCTTCTGGCACTTCTTTACGCAGTGCCGTGATCGCTTCCAGTGCCGCCTCAGTGCGCAGTGTTACCTCTAATACAGGCACGCCGCCAGCTACTAAAGCTTTTCCAAGTGCAACCGCTTGCTCAACATCGTCTACCACAATAACAGGCACTACCGGTGTTGCCGTCATCACTTGCGCTGAAGTTAATGAAGTCGTCATAATCTAGTCCTTCTTAGCTTAATAGTCGTGCCAGTTACGGCCATCTTTGATCGGTAATGCCATCGATGCAGCAGGCCCCCAAGAACCAGCAGCGTACTCTTTAGGACGCTCACTCGTTTGATTCCAAGCAGACATAATGCCGTCAACCCATTTCCAGGCCGCTTCCACTTCGTCATAACGCATAAACAAGGTGGCATCGTTGCGCATTACATCCAACAACAAACGCTCATAAGCCTCTGGGCTACGTTTATTATGGAAGGCTTCGGTCAAACTCAAGTTCAAGTCAACAGGCTGAAGATTCATACCTTCGCTTGCACCAGGCACTTTGTTCATTACAGTTAAAGAGATTTTTTCTTCTGGCTGCAAACGAATAACCAATTGATTACGCTGCAATTGGCGATTACTCTCATCGCTAAAAATACTGTGTGGCACAGTCTTGTACTGAATCACAATTTCAGAATAACGCTGACCAAGGCGCTTCCCTGTTCTTAAATAGAATGGAACACCCGCCCAACGCCAGTTATCGATATCTGCTCGCAATGCAACAAAAGTTTCCGTACGAGACGCAGGGTTACTGCCTTCTTCGTCAAAGTATCCAGGTACTTCTTTACCCTTGATAACGCCACGCGCGTATTGCCCACGTACCGTTTTTGTATAAGCATTTGCGCCTTCAATTGGACGTAATGCTTTTAGCACTTTGATTTTTTCATCGCGCACTGAATCCGCATCCATACGACCTGGAGGCTCCATCGCCACAAGGCACAACAACTGTACGATATGGTTCTGCACCATGTCACGCATTGCGCCTGCGTCATCGTAATAACCCCAACGCCCTTCAACACCCACAGTTTCAGAAACAGTAATTTGCACGTTATCAATGTGTGCACTGTCCCACAGCGGCTCGAACAAGGTATTACCGAAGCGGATAGCCAATAGGTTTTGTACCGTCTCTTTACCAAGATAGTGGTCAATACGAAACACTTGCTGCTCGGTAAAGTTCTCCATCACTTCGTCATTAATAGCACGAGAAGAGTCTAAATCACGGCCAAGAGGCTTTTCTAACACCACGCGCATACGGTCTTTGTTTAACCCATGGCTAGCCAATGAAGAACAAATAGAACCAAATAAACTCGGCGATGTAGCCAAGTAAAACACAACATCTCGATCATCACCGCCAATTTGCTCGTCATTAAGACGAGCAAAGTCAGACTCTTTTTGCGCATCAACAGACACATAACTTAAACGCGCCTTAAACTGGGACCAGACTTTGTCATCTCCCACACTCGCCGGCACAAACTCGTCCAACGCGACGCGTACTTTATCTTGATAATCTTCTGCGCTCATTTCTCGTCGAGAAGCGCCAATAATGCGTGTAGTTGGTGCTAACAAGCCATCCATTTCAAGATGGTACAAAGCGGGCAGCAACTTGCGCATAGCAAGGTCACCACCACCACCGAAGATCACTACATCACAGGCTTTCAAACTTGCCTTCATATTCTTCATTCTCCAACTAATCTAGGCTTTCGATACAAGATGAGATGCGTAACAAGCGCACCCCATCAGCCCTGGGTATTCAGACAGAACAACAAAGGTCGGAATCGGTGACACAAACTCTTTCATACGACCTTTTTCTTGCATGGCATTACGAAAGCCACTTTTTTGAATTTCATTGATATAACGCGGCACAATCCCACCGGCAATATACACACCGCCACGGGACTCCACTGACAACACAAGGTCGCCAATCACACGGCCTAAGAAGACAAAAAACTGCTCTAATGCCGCTTCCGCAATAGGGTCATCTCCCGCCTTAAGCGCGTCCCCTATCTGTGGCGCCGTCAGACGACGCTCAATACCGCTACGAGACGCTAATGCCTCATAAATATTTTCCAATCCCATCCCTGATAAAACACGCTCTGCCGATACGCGTTCATGGCGAGTCCGCAGAAAACGTAAAATGTCATCCTCTTGCTCATTACAGGTGGCTAAATCCACATGACCACCTTCACCAGATAAAACAATGTTAGGCCCCACATCCTGTGGCACAACACACGCCACACCAAGACCAGTGCCGGCACCAACAACCCAAGCAGCTTCTTTGCTATCCACTTCAGAATGTTCACCAATAACCATAAGATCTTCTGGTTTCAGCACTTCTAAACAATGGCCAACCGCATCAAAGTCGTTCAACAGTTCAAGCGCTTTATCTTCACCAAAGTAAGCTTGCACTTCTGCTCGTGTAAATTGCCAAGGGTTATTAGAAAAGCGAATAATAGGAAGGTCGACTGGACCAGCAATGGCAAGCACAATGGCATCGATATTATCCATATCGACACTACAATGCTCTATGTAGTCAGCCGCAGCATCAAAAAAGCTTTCGTAATTCTTGCAGGCGAACACCCGCACTTCTTGCGGTGTGTACTCATGTATTGGAACCAGTGCAAAACGCGCATTGGTGCCGCCTAAGTCGGCGATCAAAGCGTGGGACATAAAAGAACCCTATCTGATTTTTTTGAAATTTTATAACAAAACAACCTTGAAAAATACCGATGAATGGAATTTTCACGGATTAATATGTAATAAAATTACATATTACCGAATTCTGTTTAGAAATTTAAACACCTTCGTTGGCACAGATCTTTTTCGGTTATTTTTATAGTTATAGAGACGTTCATCCGCTAATTTCAGCAACTGCTTGTAGTTCGTCGGAGCATCACCGATCACACTAGCACCACCAAAACTGACGGTAATGGGAACCAAGTTAGACTTGTACCTCAGCGGGTTAGACTGAAGGTAATCATGGATAGACTCAGCAATTAAAAGCGCTTGATCATAACTCTTGCCAGGGGTTACAAAAACAAACTCATCACCAGCAAAACGGAATGCCAAACCTTGTTTATGCACGTATTTTAGCAGACGTTTAGCAATGTATTCCAACACCTCATCACCACAGTTGTGACCTAGGGTATCATTGATTGACTTAAAAGCATCACAGTCTATAAACACCACGGTAAGATCCCTCTGCTGCTTTTTGGAACGAGAGAACTCTCGCTCTAGCATTAGCTCTAGCTGACGACGATTTAGTAAGCCTGTCAGTGGGTCACGCGTGGCTAAATACTCAAGCTTTTCTCGCGCTGTCACATTACTTAGACAAATGGAGATCTTAATCGCTAACTGGTCTAATAAAAACGTATCTTTAGTCGCAGCATCATACCTTGAGCTGTCTGAATCTGCCTGACAAAATAGACCGACTAGCTCTCCATCAATTGTTAATGGTGATACTGCGACAGAGGAGACTATGTCCCGATAAACAGGCGGAATAATCTCACGACAACTAGCAAGGTTATTATTCACAAGTACCGTTTTATTGCCCGACTTAATAACGTCGATCATCACATGACGGCGAGTAAACAACACCCTATCTCTCAGGTCAGGGGTTTTCTCAAGGGTTTCAATTAGGTGGGATAAAGGCGCTTCATTAATAAGATTGACCCATACATAGGGTACATTGAATTGCTTCTGGACTTCTTTGGTCAAAGTGGAGACAAATTGATCACAACGGCCAATAGAAAGAATGCAGCGCTCAATTTCAAAGAACTTAAGCGCAATCGCCTCATTTTGCCTTACATTGTCTATTAGCTCATTTATATCATGCATGCATCAAATGTCCCGACCGCCCTGTAGCGACATAGAAAGAATCATAGTCATTTTTACTAAAGCAATTGATCTATAATATATTATAGTACGATGCTTCAATCCTTTGAGCCATTAATAACGTCCAAACCTGGTTAAACTTTTGTCACAATATTGCATCGTCTTAGTTTTTCCTTAATCACTTCAAGCCTCTTGTTCATCCTGAAAAGAAAGCTAATTTATTATTTTTTTTGCTAATCTATTCACTCCTACTGCCGATACACTTTTCATCCTTGATAGTGAGAGTAGTCATGAACATTAGAGACGTTGTCCAAACCCAGTTGACGCAAAGCACCAGTGCTGGGAAACCCGTCTCAGGCAATGCTCAATTTGCCTTAATGATGAGCCTATTTAGTCAGCCAGGCCCTGCACTCATGGAAGAACCCGATACAAGAAGCGTTCATGAACCTCATGCCATCACTCGACCTATTCAGTTTTCCAGTGGCATTATTGATAATCCATCGGCAAACATTGCCTTGCTAAAAGCACTTAACGAAGAGCCTCTGGCACAAGGCACCCCCTATCAATACAATGCGGTAGAAGCCCTAGAAAACCAAATCAGCACACGCATCTAGCGCACCTATTTCGTGGCCGCCCCTATTTCAACACCACAACGCTGAAACAATTGACTCCAAGCAAATGCATGACGCTGTGAAGCGCGCTGATATTGTCGCCAGAGACTATCATCTTGAGTAACAGACAAAATAGCAAGATGTTGCTCTAAGGCTTTGGGTAACGGGCTCCCAAGCTTAGCTATCTGCTCTATTAACGGCAATAGTCGATAAGCGGCACTGTTCATTCGTGCCATATAGGGCTGAATTTTCTTTATATAATGGCGCTCAAACTGTTGGCTTAAAAAAGCCAAGGGAGGGCCACACACTTCATCGGGTAAACCTTCTATAGCGCTAGAGACAGCGGTTAAAAAACGCTTCAACTGCGCCAAGCTATACATCAACTGCCCTGCATATTCACTGTCACTCAAGGCTTTCAAATCCGCTTCATACGCCTTACCCTCAACCCTAGGTAAAGACCTTAGACGCTCACCTATTTGCTTTATACTCTCCAATGAAGCCAGCAACGACTGATAATTCACCGAACGATTAGATAAAGGAATAAAACCATTAGAGAGACTAAAAAATGCCTGACCTTCTGCCCCATTAAACACCGCATTAGTATAAGCAATGGGTAACTCCTTACGTTTTAGCCGCGCGATCTCGTGTAACTTATCTGCCAATTGGGTATTTTCAATAGAACACGACTCAATGGCTCGGATGATATTAATTTCATATAAAAAACGCTGACTATTTGGCATAACCCGACCCAGTACACTGTTTCGTTCACCGGCCAAAAAGCCTACATCGCACTGCTGTAATGAGAGAAAATCGAGTATGCTAACGTCAAATTTAGTAAGTGCTTGCTGGCGCTGCTGCAACGGCGGGTACAAATTCGGTGATACAAAGTCCGGTAGACGAACTGCAATGTATTTCGAACGAGACAAATCATCTACGTAAGCCAATAGAAGCGATTCTGGCTGATACCTTGATGTGCATCCAACCAACAACAGTAAACCAGCAACACCCCATATGACTTGAGGAAATAAACGAATTAATATGAACAAGCTGCTAATCCAAAAACGTGAAGAAATCTCTGAAACGCGCGTCGCAAAAATGGTATTCCCCGGCACCACCAACCACTATGACACCCTGTTTGGCGGAATCGCATTGCAATGGATGGACGAAGTGGCTTATATCGCTGCGACACGCTTTGCAAGAAAACCTTTAGTGACTATTTCTACCGAGCAAGTCAACTTTAAACAACCCATTCCGTCAGGCATTTTGATCGAACTCGTTGCCCGAGTTGTTCACGTAGGTCGTACATCACTTAAGGTCGAAGTGAATATTTTCTTAGAAGAGCTCGACAGTGACAAACGCACTAAGGCCATTACTGGACACTTTAATTTTGTTGCGATTGATGAGAATAAAAAGCCTGTTCCTATTTTCAGTGAAGACAACCAAATATGAGAAAAGCGCTTATTGAGCCAGAATCAAAAGCTTATCGATACTCTGATTCTGGCTCCTTAAGCTTATTGCATTTTTTGTTTGGCTATTTCTGAAGCTAATTCATCAAAGCTTTTTTTCGCTTCTAACTTTTGATAAATGGCTTGATTGTTTTTCATTGATGTTCGCAAAATATCTTCAGAGATGCTCTCCGTTTGTTTTGGGTCTAACCCTACCAACACCACCAAACCACCGCTTGGGGTTGGTAGCTGGCGCAACACACGAGAACCAACCAAGGTTTGTTCGGTGATTTGTTTTGTCACAACACTGTTCACCCTGTCTACACTTTCCGCATCACCTGCACCAGTGGTTTCAACATACTGTTTGACCATATTCTGCAAATTTAAGCTTAGCACTTGAGCCAGTTCGACACGTGCTGCTGTGGCCGCCATTTGCTTCATATAATTTGGGCCTGCTGCTGATTTTTCACTGTAGCCTACCGCTGACAATTCAACGCCTTCTACTGGTGCTCCACAAACCCATTGTGGCGCGGCTTTATTTGAGCCATCGGCAAACACACAATCTGCTACAGGCTCCGCTTGAGTGAGCACTTCCTTTGAACTACATGCCGCTAATAACAAGGCGGTTGCGGCAATACCAAGTAATTTAAACTTCATTCTATCCCCACTCTCAAATAAATAATTCGCATTCATTCTATAGTAGACGAATTTGCCTGACAAAAACAAAAAAAGGTGCCAATAGGCACCTTTTAAAAAAGTTATAAAGCGTTTACTTACTCAGTAAAGTTGGCTTTATCTTCTTCGGTAACGTCTTTCATAGACAATTTAATGCGGCCACGCGCATCAACATCTAGTACTTTGACAATCACGTCCTGACCTTCTGACAAGAAGTCAGAAACCGCGCGGATGCGTTCTTCAGCGATTTGAGAAATGTGAACCAAACCATCTTTACCAGGTAGAATGTTCACGAAAGCACCAAACTCAGCAAGACGAACGACTTTACCTTGGTAAAGTTTGTCCACTTCTGCTTCTGCTGTGATCTCATGGATCTTAAGCAAAGCAGCATCAGACGCTGCTTTATCAGCAGCGTAAATGCGTACTGTACCGTCATCATCTAGGTCGATAGAAGCGCCAGTCTGTTCTGTAATAGAACGGATAGTCGCGCCACCTTTACCGATAACATCACGGATTTTTTCAGGATCAATTTTGATTGTCGCCATAGATGGCGCATTTGGAGACACTTCAGGGCGAGCGTAACCAATCACTTCTGCCATTTCACGCAGGATGTGCTTACGCGCGTCCATTGCTTGGCTTAGTGCGATATCCATGATTTCTTCATTGATACCTTCAATTTTGATGTCCATTTGAAGTGCTGTGATACCTTCTTCAGTACCCGCTACTTTAAAGTCCATGTCACCAAGGTGATCTTCATCACCCAAGATATCAGTCAATACTGCAAAGCCGTCGTCTTCTTTGATCAGACCCATAGCGATACCAGCGACTGGCGCTTTAAGAGGAACACCTGCGTCCATCATAGATAGAGATGCACCACAAACAGAAGCCATAGAGCTAGAACCGTTTGATTCAGTGATTTCAGACACGATACGAATTGTGTATGGGAATTCATCTTCAGATGGCAATACCGCTTGAACACCACGACGTGCTAGACGACCGTGACCGATTTCACGACGACCAACACCGCCCATACGACCACATTCACCTACAGAGTATGGAGGGAAGTTGTAGTGCAACATGAAGCTATCTTTGCTTTCGCCAGCAAGACCGTCAGACATTTGCGCATCACGGCTAGTACCTAGAGTACAAGTCGCAATCGCCTGAGTTTCACCACGAGTGAACAAAGCAGAACCGTGAGTTTTGCTCAACAAACCAACTTCAACGTTGATTGGACGAACGGTTTTGTTATCACGACCATCGATACGTGGCTGACCGTCGATAACACGACGACGTACAGTACGTTTCTCAAGTTTCGCGAAAGCACCTGTTACGTCAGCTTCTGAGAATTCACCTTCTTCAGTAACTAGCGCTTCAACCGCCGCCGCACGCACTTCGCTTAGTTTAGCGTAGCGTGCCATTTTTTCGCTGATGCCGTAAGCTTCTTCGATTTGTGCTGCGTAGCCTGTTGCTAGTGCTTCAGTTAGTGAAACATTAACCGCTTCAGCTTCCCATTCCCAACGAGGCTTAGCGCACTCAGTTGCGAATTCAGAAATTGCTGTGATGGCCGCTTGCATTTCTTTGTGTGCGTAAAGTACCGCACCTAGCATTTCGTCTTCAGTAAGCTCTTGTGCTTCAGACTCAACCATTAGGACTGCGTCTTTAGTACCCGCAACAACCATGTCTAGCAAAGAACCGTCTAGATCTGCGTAGCTTGGGTTAAGAACGTAGCCAGACTCATCGTTAAAGCCAACACGTGCTGCACCGATAGGACCATTGAATGGGATACCAGAAATAGTCAAGGCAGCAGACGTTGCTAACATAGCCGCAATGTCAGCGTCTAGGTTAGTGTTCGTCGACATAACAGTACAAACAACCTGTACTTCGTTCATGAAACCTTTTGGAAACAATGGACGAATAGGACGGTCAATTAGACGAGAAGTCAGTGTTTCTTTTTCAGAAGGACGACCTTCACGTTTTAGGAAGCCACCAGGGATTTTACCGACAGCGTAAGCACGCTCTTGGTAATGAACAGACAGTGGGAAAAAGTCTTGACCAGGTTTTGCTGATTTTGCACCAACTACAGTAGCTAGCACTTGCGCATCACCAATAGTACAAAGAACCGCACCTGTTGCTTGACGAGCAATGCGGCCAGTTTCTAGTGTTACCGTATCGTTACCAAACTGGAACGTTTTTGTTGTAATACTCACACGTATTCCTTTTCATTAAAAAAAATTACTTTCTCCCAAAGATCTTCTTTTAAAGCCAGTACTCATATGCACTCTATGCTAGCTCACTTTATTCGCGATAAAAGCACATATGAAGTACAGGCTGTCCCTTGGGAGACCAATAAAAAAAGGGCCATAATAACTTATGGCCCTTCCTTAGTCTTAGCGACGCAGACCTAGTTTTTTGATCAAACCAGTGTAACGTGCTGCGTCTTTACGCTTAAGGTAATCCAACAATTTACGACGTTGGTTTACCATGCGAATTAGACCGCGACGAGAATGGTGGTCATGGATATGAGCTTTAAAGTGACCTTGAAGACCTTCGATGTTCTTAGTCAACAATGCTACTTGAACTTCAGGAGAACCAGTGTCGCCTTCCGCTACTTGAAACTCTTTAACCAACGCTGCTTTTGATTCTGCAGACAATGCCATAATCTATATCTCCAATTTAATATGCTATAAGAAAATACAGGATAGCCGAGCATATTTTCAGTTACCCTATAGCCAGCAAGTTTAACACTCTTTTTAGCAGAACTCACTGCTATTTATGCGCGCTCTCACTGGTATTTAATAGTCGCTGAGGGCGGATATTCTCCCCTCTTATTTTACCCAAGCCAAGAAACCTTTGACTGCCTTGATCGTAAAGTCTCACCAGGCTGTCATCCGCTAGCGAGATAGGGCTCGCCACGGTACGACCGAACAACATATCTTTGGTATCTTGAGCGGGTAATTCTATCCGATCCAAATACTCGACCGCTGAATCCATTGGCATCAAATAAGCATCAAGTGCGTCTTCACCTTGCTCGGCAATCGCCTCAAATTCTTCAAGGGTAAGCATTCCTTCTGGGGAATAGCCTGCCGTTGAGACGCGATGCAAGGATTTCAAATGCGCACCACAACCTAACGCCTCACCAATGTCTTCGCCAATGGTTCGAATATAAGTCCCTTTTGAACACTGAATATCCAGGGTCAACGAATCGTCTGTTCTGGACACTAGGGTCAGATTAGAAATCATAACTTGGCGACGTTTCCGTTCGATGACAATACCTTGCCGTGCGTATTCATACAAAGGCTTGCCTTCGTGCTTCAACGCCGAATACATAGGTGGGATCTGCTCTATTTCACCACGAAAACGATCCAATATAGCCTCAAGCTCTGCATCCGTTAATGCAGGAACCGGCTCATCAC
This sequence comes from Marinomonas pollencensis, assembly GCF_003387375.1. Taxonomy (GTDB): domain Bacteria; phylum Pseudomonadota; class Gammaproteobacteria; order Pseudomonadales; family Marinomonadaceae; genus Marinomonas; species Marinomonas pollencensis. Next base: position 94,678 of record NZ_QUNG01000003.1, read on the forward strand.
TCAGAATCTCACCTTCACGGTCTCCCGTGGTGGTTCTTTTACCAAGTTGGATGCAAGTTAGATAACGCTTATTTGCGTCTAAAAGGAACTGCGAGAACTTCGTCGCCTCGCCCAAACACAAAGGCAACATTCCTGTTGCCAATGGGTCTAAAGCACCGGTATGGCCCGCTTTCGCAGCCCGGTATAAACGACGAACTCGCTGTAACGCTTGGTTTGAACTTAAACCGATGGGCTTGTTCAGTAGTACGATACCGTCTACCGAACGCCATTTTGTTTTAGACATACCGTTCAATTACTCGCTTTCGTTACCGTTTTTTGCTTCATCATCACGAATTACTTCGTCAATCAAAGCAGACATACGCGAACCATTAACGACACTTTGATCGTAATGGAAACGCAAATGCGGCATCACTCGAAGTTTCACTTCTTTTGCCAAACGGCCACGCAAGAAACCTTTTGCACTGTCTAAAGCTTCCTGATTTTCAGCCAACACTTCTGGCTGATCATCTTTACCCAAAACCGTGTAATAAATGTCCGCATAGCCTAAATCTTTGGCCACACGTACTTCGTTGATAGTAACCAACCCTAAACGAGGATCTTTTACTTCAAACTGGATCAAGGACGCCAGCTCCTTTTGGAGCTGGTCACCAATCCGACTAGTACGACTAAATTCGCCTGCCATGATTTTGTCCTATTAAAGAGTACGCGCAACTTCGACGGTTTCAAAAACCTCGATTTTATCGCCTACCTTAACATCGTTGTAGTTCTTCACACCGATACCACATTCCATGCCTTTGCTGACTTCGTTAACCGCATCTTTAAAGCGACGAAGAGACTCAAGTTCACCTTCGTAAATAACCACATCATCACGCAATACACGGATCTGTTTGTTACGGTATACCGTACCTTCAATCACCATACAACCTGCGATCAATCCGAACTTAGGAGAACGGAATACATCACGCACTTCTGCTGTACCTTGGATATCTTCGCGAAGATCTGGTGTCAACATACCAGACAAGGCAGATTTCACATCGTCGATAATGTTGTAGATTACGCTGTAGTAGCGCAGATCAATGCTTTCACGTTCGATAAACTGCTTCGCAGAAGCATCCGCACGCACGTTGAAACCAAAGATTACCGCTTCAGAAGCCAATGCCAAAGTCGCATCAGTTTCCGTAATACCACCAACACCGCTAGATACGATGTTCACCTGAACTTCTTCTGTGTTCAAGTCCGTTAATGACTTGATCAAGGCTTCCAAAGAACCACGAACATCGGCTTTAAGCACAACATTTAGCGTACGCACTTCATCTTTGCCCATTTCAGAGAACAAGTTCTCCAATTTCGCAGAATATTGGCGAGCAAAGCGAACTTCGCGGTATTTACCTTGACGGAAGTTAGCCACTTCACGAGCTTTACGCTCATCCGCTACAACGATAAATTCTTCACCGGCTTCTGGCGTACCGTCTAGACCTAAAATCTCAACAGGAATAGAAGGACCTGCACTGTCAATGGCTTTACCATTTTCATCCAACAAGGCACGAACACGACCCATTTGCAGACCTGCTAAAACGATATCGCCTTTGCGCAAAGTACCGTTTTGAACCAACAAGGTAGCAACCGAACCACGACCGCGATCCAAGCGAGATTCCACAACGACGCCTTTACCAGGTGAACTCGGTACCGCATTTAGCTCAAGTACTTCAGCTTGTAGAAGCACAGCTTCTAGAAGCTCTTCGATGCCTTCACCAGACTTAGCCGAAACACCAACGAACTGGATGTCACCACCCCATTCTTCCGGCACGACTTCTTGTGCGACCAATTCGTTTTTAACACGATCAATGTCCGCACCTTCTTTGTCGACTTTCGTCATTGCAACAACCATTGGCACTTCTGCTGCACGAGCGTGCTGAATTGCTTCAATGGTTTGTGGCATAACACCATCATCGGCAGCACAAACAAGAATAACGATGTCTGTTGCTTTCGCGCCACGCGCACGCATAGAAGTAAATGCAGCGTGTCCAGGTGTATCTAGGAAACTGATCATGCCGTGTGGCGTTTCCACATGGTAAGCACCAATGTGCTGGGTAATACCACCCGACTCACCCGCAGCAACGCGCGTGGTACGAATGTAATCCAGTAACGATGTTTTACCATGGTCTACGTGACCCATTACAGTAACAACTGGCGCACGTTTGATTTCTTCACCGTCGTAATCGATTGCTTCAATCATGTCGTTTTCGACAGCGTTTTCATCGATATATTTAACGGTGTGACCCATTTCTTCAACAACCAAGGTTGCTGTATCACGATCAATGGTTTGGTTAATGGTCGCCATTGCGCCCATTTTAAACATCACCTTAATCACTTCAGCTGCTTTGATTGTCATTTTCTCAGCAAGATCTGCAACAGTAATACTTTCTGGCAATGCCACTTCATGTATTTGTGGTGCCGTCGGCTTTTGGAAGCCGTGCTCTTGCTTAGATGGTTTCTTCCCTTTACGACCAAGCTTACCGCGACGGTAATCATCATCGCCATTCACATTAACGCGGGAACGTTTGTTATCTGAGTTATTACGGCCACGGGGTTTGTTATCGCCATCTTGGCGAGGTGCCCCTTTTTTACCTTTAGGCGCAACCGGCGATTTTTTGTTATCCATCGCTGGTTGAGACGCTTTTTTCGTCACTTTAGGCTGTTTTGGTGCTTCCACGGGTTCTGCCGCTCCTATACCGGAGTCATTCTGCTCCGTATGGTTTTGCACATCAGCATTTGAAGGTGTGGATTTCACAACCTCCTGACGTGCCTTTTCTTCGGCTTCAGCTTTGGCTTTTGCCGCCTTTTCTGCTTCAAGCTTACGCTCAGCTTCAAGACGAGCCTGTTCTTCGGCCTCTAGACGCGCCTGTTCTTCGGCCTGACGCTGCGCAAGAACTTCTTGTTGTTTCTGAAGTTCTTCATCGGCATCATTTCGCTTCACATAAGTGCGCTTTTTCTTAACAGCAACATTAACTGCTTTACCGCCATCACCGCGAGATAAGGTGCTGGTCTTCTTACGCTGCAATGTAATACGCTGCGCTCCATCATCCTCATCGCCGTGCTGACGCTTTAAATAGTTTAACAGTATTTGCTTTTCAACATCAGAGACGTCTTGGTCCTCACTTTTGTGAGGAAGACCAGCGTCTTTCATCTGAGCCAGTAGCTTATCGACTGGTGTTTTCACCAGTTCGGATAGTATCTTTACGGTTTGAACTGTCATTAAGTTCCCCCTTATGTACTCAGATTTTACTCAGATTCAGCAAACCATGGTGCGCGTGCAGTCAAGATAAGTGTGCCGGCACGCTCTTCTGTCATACCGTCAATATCAAGTAACTCATCAACAGACTGCTCAGCAAGATCTTCCATCGTGATCACGCCTTTAGAAGCAAGCACAAGAGCAAGGTGATTATCCATCCCCTCCATCTCTAAAAGGTCTGCTGCTGGCTTAGCACCGTCTAATTGTTCTTCCGCTTGAAGTGCTTGGTTTAGCAAAGCTTCTTTAGCGCGAGAACGTAGTTCATTTACTAAATCTTCATCAAATCCGTCGATATCTAACATTTCTTCCATTGGGACATAAGCCACTTCCTCTAAGGAAGCGAATCCCTCTTCGACCATTTGAATAGCCAAATCGTCGTCAATTTCCAAGTTATCAACAAACAAGTCGATCAACTTTTGTGACTCTTCTTGCTGTTTTGCCTCGGCATCTTCGCTGGTCATCACATTCAAAGCCCAACCCGTTAGCGCTGACGCTAAACGAACATTTTGACCATTTCGGCCAATGGCTTGCGCAAGGTTGTCACTTTTTACTGCAACGTCCATAGAATGCGCATCTTCATCAATCACAATCGAGTCTACTTCAGCAGGAGACATGGCATTGATGACTAATTGAGCTGGATTATCATCCCAAAGAACAATATCAACTCGCTCACCGTTCATTTCATTGGAAACCGCCTGCACACGTGCGCCACGCATACCGACACAAGCACCAATTGGATCAATACGACGGTCATTTGTTTTTACTGCAATTTTTGCACGTAAACCTGGGTCACGAGATGCACCACGGATTTCAATCACTTCCTCAGAGATTTCAGGCACCTCTAAACGGAACAACTCAACCATAAAGTCTGGAGAGTTACGCGATAAAATCAGCTGTGGCCCACGATTGTCTTCGCGAATTTCTAGCAACAAAGCACGAATACGATCATTCATACGGAATGTTTCACGAGAAATCAGCTGATCTTTTGGCAATGCCGCTTCCGCATTCTCACCAAGATCAACAATCAAGCTATCACGCGTCACTTTCTTCACTTGACCGTGTACTAGTTTACCCACTTTTTCAGAGTAGCGAGCAACCACTTTTGCACGTTCAGCTTCACGTACTTTTTGTACGATAACTTGTTTTGCCGTTTGTGCCGCGATACGGCCAAACTCTTCAGATTCAACTTCTTCTTCGTACACTTCACCGATGCCAACACCTAAATCTTGCTCTTCAGAGTCATCGATTGTTAGCTCGGACGCTGGTGCAGAATAATCTTCATCAGCGACGATGTTCCATTGACGGAATGTTTTATAATCACCAGTACGCTGATCAATAGAAACACGAATAACGGCGTCTTCTTCAAAACGACGTTTGGCAGCACTAGCTAAAGCAATTTCAACGGCTTCGAAAATAACTTGTTTCGGAACATCTTTTTCGTTGGAAACGGCTTCCACTACCAAAAGAATCTCTTTGCTCATCCTTTTAGCCTCTCTTCAAGGTTAATTTTTAAAATTGTGGAACAACATTTGCCTTTTCGATTAAATCGATTGGCAACAGGTATTCTTCTTGGTCTACACGGATAACGACATCTTCATTTTCGATACCCATTAACTGCCCTTTAAATTTACGACGCCCATCAAACGGCACTCGTAAACGCAGAGAAACAACAGACCCTACATAAGCTTGGTACTGAACCAGATCAAACAACGGACGATCCAAACCTGGAGAAGACACCTCTAAGTTGTATTCCCCTGTAATAGGATCCTCAACATCAAGAATAGAGCTAACTTGTCGGCTGACTTGAGCACAATCTTCGACATCTATCCCTTTTTCAGCTTCGGTTTCAATAAATATACGAAGCACTGAGTCTTTACCCTGAGATAAATACTCCATGCCCCAAAATTGAACCCCCAAACCTTCTACGACAGGTCGGATTAGCTCTTCTAAAATCGTATATTTCGCTGACAATCGCCTTCTCCGAAACGGTAATTTTCTAAACGCAGAAACAAAAAACGGGCTCGAGGCCCATTTCCATTCATAACCAGTCACAGTGCAGATAACAAAAAACCCCATATAGGGGTCCATATAGCTCGCCTTAATAACATTATTAAGAGAGCAGCCATTCGAAAATGGCTTGTCATGCCAAAACTCAACACTGAGTAAAAATTGGTTGCGGAGGCCGGATTCGAACCAACGACCTTCGGGTTATGAGCCCGACGAGCTACCAGACTGCTCCACTCCGCGACAAACTAACGACATTATACAGTAAAGATAACATCAACTCAATATTGGTACCGATGGCCGGACTCGAACCGGCACAGCCTAAGGCCACCACCCCCTCAAGGTGGCGTGTCTACCAATTCCACCACATCGGCATAACCACACTCGCCTCTAATTTACTCAGTAGTTGTTGGTAAATCAGACGCAGTATCTGAGGATTTCTTTTCATCACCTAACTTAGGCATTTCAACACTGTCATCAACTTGAGACGCGATCGGTGCCAAATCATGCGCACCAGAAATGCCATTTGCTTTTTCGCTGGCAAAATATGCCAAACCAAAGCTCGTCAAGAAAAACACTAGAGCAAACACAGCCGTCATACGACCAAAGAAGCTACTGTTACCTTGACTACCAAATACGGTTTGAGAAGCGCCACCACCAAAAGAGGCTCCAGCGTCTGCACCCTTACCTTGCTGTAGCAATACTAGAGCGATAATAAGAATCGCCGCCAATACATGCAGAACTAACACAAGAGCTTCCATTAAATTATCCTGCCGCTTTTACTATTTCTAAAAATTCTTTTGCATCAAGCGATGCACCACCTACCAAGGCACCATCTATATCAGGCATCGCAAATAAATCGCGACTCGACGATGCTTTCACACTACCGCCATATAGAATCTGAACACGCTGAGCGACACTCTCTGAGAAACTAGCAAGAAATGCTCTAATCCCAGAATGAACTGCTTGCGCCTGTTCCGCTGTTGCCGATAGTCCTGTACCAATTGCCCAAACAGGTTCGTAGGCAATAACGATACGATTAAATGCTTCTACGCCCAGCAGATCTAGCACCGCTTTAATCTGTCTTTCGCAGACAGCTAAGGTTTGCCCTGCTTCGCGCTCTTCCAATGTCTCGCCTATACAAAGCATCGGAATAAAGTCTTTATTTATAAGCGATTGCACCTTAAGTGCCACAACATCATCCGTCTCTCCATATAGAGAGCGACGCTCAGAATGCCCAACTAAGACATACTTCACAGCAAAATCTTCTAACATTGAGGCTGACACTTCACCGGTGAAAGCACCGCTTGCTTTATCACTTACATTTTGTGCCGCCAGCTTGATTTGATCATTCTGAGCACACAAAGTAGACACTAAATGCAAGTAAGGAAACGAAGGTGAAACAACCACTTCAGAGTTAGAGGAGTCCGCTTTAAGTAAATCAGTAACAAGTGCTGTAATAGACTCCACAGAGCCATTCATTTTCCAGTTACCTGCAACTATTTTTTGACGAATCATACTCTAACCCTTAAATTCGAGGCGCCCATTCTATGGAATGGAGCGCATTGTTTCAAGCATTTATTTTTGCCAAAAGCAAAAACACCTTAGTTGATCACCGCAAATTAACCCGCTACCACCGCATTCACTTCATCGACTAGATAATCAATCAACTCATCAACGGTTTCATCATCGCGCCCTTCCACCATGACGCGGATCAAGGGCTCAGTTCCAGAAGCGCGCAGTAGCACACGCCCCAACCCGTTTAAGCGCTCATTGGCGGCCGCGATCGCTTTTTGCAAAGAAGGAACTTCAGTCGGAACAAAGCGCTTTTCGACACGGATATTTTTCAGCTTTTGCGGAAACTTAACCAAACCTTTCAGCAGTTCTTCTAGCGTTTTTTCTTCTTCTATCATCGCCCTAAGCACTTGAAGCGCCGCGATAATGCCATCTCCGGTTGTCGTGATCGAGCGACATACAATATGACCCGATGGCTCACCACCCAATACCCAACCGTGCTGAACCAGCTTTTCGTTAACATAACGATCACCTACAGCAGCCCGACTAAAACCAATACCGCTTTCTGAAAACGCCAACTCCAGACCAAAATTACTCATTAAGGTACCAACTACGCCACCACTAAAGCGGCCAGTCTGCATCAAATGATTGGCAATAACATACAGGACATCATCACCGTCACGAACCACACCATTATGATCAACCAAGATCAATCGATCGCCATCGCCATCCAGCGCAATCCCAATATCCGCCTTTTCAGCCAACACTGTTTCTCGCAAAAGCTCAGGTTTTGTCGCCCCGCTCACCTCATTGATATTCAAGCCATCTGGCTTAATACCAATCGCAATCACATCCGCACCAAGCTCAGAAAACACTCGCGGAGCTACATGGTAAGTTGCACCATCAGCACAATCGACTACGATCTTTAAACCGCTCAACTGAAGACCGATCGGAAAGGTTCCTTTACAGTATTCAATATAGCGGCCAGCGGCATCCTCGATACGTTTAGCGCGCCCTATCAAGCTGGACTCAACCACTTCCATTGGCTGATCCAAATAGTATTCAATACGCTCTTCTATTTCGTCTGAAACCTTCCCGCCTTCTGCGGAGAAAAACTTAATACCATTATCTGTATAAGGGTTATGAGAAGCACTAATAACGATACCAGCGCTAGCACGAAAGGTTCGTGTTAGGTATGCAATTGCTGGGGTTGGCATAGGCCCGACAAGGCGCACATCAGCACCAGCAGCCACAATCCCAGACTCCAAAGCAGACTCAAACATATAACCAGAGATACGCGTATCTTTGCCGATTAATATCTTCTTATCTTTTTCCTTAAATACCTGACCAGCAGCCCAGCCAAGCTTTAGCATAAACTCTGGCGTAATTGGCGTCGTGCCGACCTTACCTCGAATTCCGTCTGTTCCAAAATACTTACGCATTACACTTCTCTCTCAATACGATACATTAGCTCTAACATGTCGACATGGGGCTTAACATCATGAACCCTAAACAATCGAGCACCTTGGGAATAGGTCGCAGCATTCGCCCCCATAGTACCATATAGGCGCTCATCAACTGGCACACCCAGCACATCGCCTATCATGGTCTTACGCGACAAACCTATCAATAAAGGAAACCCTTTACGCTTAAACTCTGCCGTATGATTCAGCAAGGTAAGGTTATGCGGAAGCGACTTTCCAAATCCAATACCCGGATCTAAAATTAATTGACTGCGGTCAATGCCAGCCGCTTCACAAGCCGCAACGCGCGCCATCAAATAAGCGGTCACTTCTTCCATTACAGAGTCATAAGAAACATCATCTTGCATAGTGCTTGGGCTGCCTCGCATATGCATAAGGCACACTGGCAATCCCGTTTGGGCCGCCGCTTGCAAAGCGCCCTCGCGCTCTAATGCTCGCACATCATTCAACAAACCCGCACCCAAGCGGGCACTTTCTGTCATGACTGATGGCGTACTTGTGTCCACAGAAACAATCGTATCAAAACGAGCCTTAATCGCCTCAACAACAGGCAAAACTCGATTCATTTCTTCTTCAATCGTGACCGGCTTTGCCCCTGGGCGCGTAGACTCTCCCCCCACATCAATAAAGCTCGCACCATCCAGAATCATCTTTTCGGTTTGAGTTAAAGCATCATCGAGGGAAGAATAAGACCCGCCATCAGAAAACGAGTCTGGAGTGACATTCAATATCCCCATCACATGAGGACGAGACAAGTCGAGCGACTTGTCTCCAAAGGTCATAAAAGACATTCACTATCCATAGAAAAGAGTACCGAGTGAGTTAAGACTCACCCGATATTTTTGAATTGGTAGAGCTCGCAGTATTTGCAGAAGAGTCAAAATCATCTTGTCCTTCTACTGGCGCTTTCTCCACCCCTTGATCGGACGCTTGAGATTCATCAGCTTCTGGCGCTGCATCACCTGTTGGTGCATTACCACTAGGATCAGACCAACCTTCAGGCGCAGAAGGCTTTTTGCCATCCATTATTTCTTTGATTTGCTTCGCATCAATTGTTTCGTATTGCATCAATGCCTCAGCCATCACATCCAACTTACTGCGGTTATCATGCAGGATCTGCGACGCTTTCTCATAACAACGATTGATAATATCTTGCACTTCAGCATCAATTACTTTCCCTGTCTCTGGTGAGAAGTAATTTGCCTTACTGCCCGTTGGACCAGAAATGTAGCTGCCGCTGTTATCATCTTCTTCGTAGGCGAATGGCCCTAGCTTTTCAGACAAGCCCCATTTTGTCACCATGTTTCGCGCAATACTCGTGGCACGCTCAATATCATTGGAAGCGCCTGTCGATACACCATCAAAACCATGGATAATCTCTTCCGCTATACGTCCACCATACAAGCTACAAACCTGACTTTCTAAGCCAATTTTGCTGACACTATATTTATCTTCTTCAGGCAAATACATAGTCACACCCAAGGCGCGACCACGAGGAATAATAGACACCTTATAAACCGGATCATGCTCAGGTACTAAGTAACCAATAATCGTATGACCCGCTTCATGGTAAGCCGTATTCAGCTTCTCTTTCTCGCTCATTACCATGGTTTTACGCTCTGCGCCCATCAGGATTTTATCCTTAGCTAGCTCAAGCTGTTCCATATTTACCAAACGACGGTTAGAACGCGCAGCAAACAAGGCCGCTTCGTTAACCAAGTTAGCCAAATCCGCACCAGAAAAACCAGGCGTACCACGGGCAATATTTTTTGGCTCTACATCGTCGTCACAAGGTACTTTACGCAAATGCACTTTAAGAATCTGCTCACGACCACGAATGTCAGGCAAACCAACTTGTACTTGACGGTCAAAACGACCAGGACGCAATAACGCAGGGTCTAACACGTCTGGACGGTTAGTCGCAGCGATAACGATAATACCTTCATTACCTTCAAAGCCGTCCATTTCAACCAACAATTGGTTCAATGTTTGCTCCCGCTCATCATTACCGCCGCCCATACCGGAACCACGGTTACGACCTACCGCATCGATCTCATCAATAAAGATGATGCAAGGGGCGTGTTTTTTCGCTTGTTCAAACATGTCACGCACTCGAGACGCACCGACACCAACAAACATTTCCACAAAATCAGAACCAGAGATCGTAAAGAAAGGCACTTTGGCTTCACCAGCGATGGCTTTAGCCAGCAAGGTTTTACCGGTACCTGGAGGTCCGCACATCAAAATACCACGTGGAATTTTGCCACCTAGACGTTGAAACTTACTTGGCTCTCTCAGGAAATCGACCAACTCTTCTGTGTCTTCTTTCGCCTCATCACAACCGGCAACATCAGCAAATGTGGTTTTAATTTGGTCTTCAGGTAACAAACGCGCTTTGGATTTACCAAAGGACATTGGTCCGCCTTTACCACCGCCACCACCTTGCATCTGGCGCATAAAGAACATGAAAATGGCCAAAATAAGCAGAATCGGGAAACTCGCGACCAAAAGTTGCGTCCAGATACTTTGACGCTCAGGCATTTTACCTTCGACAACCACTTTATTGCTTAATAGGTCATCCATGATTTTAGGGTCCGCTGCCGCAGGACGCACAGTATCAAAAGTGTCACCGCTAGTTCGCGTACCGCTAATGGTATAACCATCAACTACGACTTTCGCAATGCGGCCATCATGAACCTCTTGGACGAATTCAGAATAAGAAATTCGATTTGTATCAGATGTCGTATTAAAATTGTTGAATACGGTCAGCAGCACAGCAGCAATAACTAACCACAACAGTATATTTTTCAGCATATCGTTCAAGAGCTCACCTCTAAACGGTTATTTTTAATGTTTCCAGTATAGTACCAGAACACGCTTAATTAACCTTTGTATTGTCTTCCTAATAAATAAACTTCGCGGCTACGAGCACGCGATGCATCCGGTTTTCGTGTTACCACGTTCGCAAACTGCGCACGCATAGCTTTGAGGTATTCATCAAAACCTTCTCCTTGGAACACTTTCACCAAGAAGTTCCCGCCAGGACGCAAGACTTGCGCCGCCATGTCCAACGCTAGCTCAACAAGATACATTGCTTGCGGCTGATCAGACGCACTATTACCACTCATATTGGGGGCCATATCTGAAATTACAAGATCTGCCTTTTCATCCCCCATTTCAGCCAATATAGCTTCGTACACACTTTGCTCAGTAAAATCCCCCTGCACAAAGGTAACACCTGGCAAAGGTGCCATTTCTAAGATATCAGACGCAATGATTGTGCCCTTATCCCCGACCAATTTTGCCGCAATTTGAGACCAGCCTCCCGGCGCGGCACCCAAATCAACCACCCGCATCGATGGACGAAACAATTTGTCTTTTTCGTTTATCTCTATCAGCTTATAACTGGCTCTAGAGCGATAACCATCTTGTTGGGATTTTTTGACATATGGATCGTCAAAATGTTCCTTCATCCAACTATTACTACTTTTTGATCTTGCCACGGTTTCATCATACCTAAATCAGTCTATATTCCGCTATAATATCGCTTAACCTCTAAAGCCTCCAATAAAGAGGGTTAACTAAGATGAGAAATTTTTATTATGAGTCTGACAAACGCACAAAAAAAGCAATATCGCTTAATTGGTCACGCCCTTAACCCGGTCGTTATGATCGCAGGTAACGGCTTGACCGAATCAGTATTAACAGAAATCGACCGAGCACTAGAAGATCACGAGCTAATTAAAGTACGCATCAGCGTAATGGACCGTGACGTAAGAACCGCATTAATTGCAGAAATTAGCAAAATAATGAAGTGTGAAGTGGTACAAACGATTGGTAAGGTTGCACTTTTTTACCGAGCAGCACTAGAACCTAACCCAAAGCTTTCCAACCTACTTCGCTAACTGCGTCAGTGAAATAGCCTTTTCTGTATAAAAAATAGGCTATTTCACTAAACTTTCTAGATCTCAGGCCGATATCCTTATGCATCTCATAAAGGATTCATCCAATGCTATTTATAGAAGCTTTAAATAGGGTCGGAACTCAGCCGAATAGACCTCAAGCAACAGGCAGACTTAAAAATCGTCCTTTTATTACACAGAAAGACTCTGTGGACTTAAGCACGACCGCGAACGAGGTGAAAGAAATTCACTTAGACAGCGAACAAAAAACCCCTTTAACAGCTTCATCTAGTATTTTTGCCAATCTAATCGAGCACATACTCAACCACATTTTAAATACTGAGCTTTCCATTCTTTCTCCAGAAGAACTCAATATAGACGACAAAGAATGGCGTCTATTTTTACAAGCTCCACCCAATAAAGCACAAACTGATGCGCCAACAACATCTAACAGCTATCAGGAACCAGAAATCAGAAAACAACCCGCCAAAAAACAGCTGCGCTTCCGCATCCCTGTAAAGCCAGCTTACGGCCCTCCTGTTGAAATGATGGTTCTTGTGTCAGCACACCAAGGCTCGCCAGAAATCCCTTATTTTTTCTCTATGCTGCCAAAAGAAAATACACTGCCGCTATTAAAGACCCCTTACACACCGGAGTTTATTGCTCAACAAATTACCTATTATCATATTTTACTGGACTTGGACGGTGAACAAGATCAACTCGCGCCTTTATACCCTTTGTTAACCCCGCCACCTTCAGAAGAAGACATCAAGACACCTGACATTTACGGCTTAAGGCTCTGGCGAACACAAGGATCTAGCCTGCGTCCAATTGTGCTTGGCGACAAAAAGATGGGGTTGCTGTACATAGGCCATTATCCTCCATTAAACAGCCAAGCTCAGACAAAATATGAAAGCGGACAAAAGCCTCATTACCTTTATACTAAAGCGTAACTTGGCTAACGATCGAAACTAACGGCACAAAAAAAGGCCCTTCAATGAAGGGCCTTTTTACGAACAAAGCATTTAGATACTGAAACTTGCACCACAACCACAGGTTGACGTTGCGTTGGGGTTCTTCACAGTAAAACGAGAACCCTCTAAGTTTTCTTGATAATCCACTTCTGAGCCTACTAGATATTGAAAACTAAGCGGATCTACAACTAAGGTTACACCATCTCGCTGAACCTCAGTATCGTCTTCTTGATGCTCTTCATCAAATGTAAAACCATACTGAAACCCCGAACAACCGCCTCCTGTCACATAAACTCGCAACATTAAGCGATCGTTTTCTTCTTCCTCAATCAGAGTTTGCAACTTAGCTGCCGCCGCCGACGTAAACTCGATGGGATTTGCCGATTCCACAACACTCATTTTGATACCACTAAACCTAATTTAAGAATACCCAAATTATCCTCTTAACCTAGTAAAATAGTCAAGTATTGATCAATGCTCTCGCGTTGAGCGGAATGAGACTTCAGGCCATTTTTCTTCTGCCATCATCAGGTTGACACGGGTTGGCGCCAAATACGTCAAATGTCCACCACCATCGATTGCCAAGTTATCTGCACATTTTCGTTTAAACTCTTCGAAGCGCTTAGGGTCTTCACAGTCTACCCACCGGGCACTGTTGACGTTAACCGCTTCATAAATACACTCAACCTTATATTCATCTTTCAGACGATAAGCGACTACTTCGTATTGAAGTTGGCCTACGGCACCAACAATAAGCTCATTATTGCGCTGCGGCATAAATAGCTGAGTCGAACCTTCTTCAGAAAGTTGCTGTAAGCCCTTTTGCAACGCCTTCATCTTCATCGGGTCTTTTAAGCGAACACGACGAAATAGTTCAGGTGCAAAGTGTGGAATACCAGTAAATTTAAGATCTTCACCTTCAGTGAAAGTGTCACCAATCTGAATGGTTCCGTGGTTATGCAGACCTATGATGTCACCAGAAAAGGCTTCTTCCACCCCTTCACGATCCCCAGCGGTAAAAGACACGGCGTCGGTAATTTTAATGTCCTTACCTAAACGGCAGTGTCGCATCTTCATACCACGACGGTAGGTTCCAGAGCACACTCGCATAAAGGCAATACGGTCACGGTGTTTTGGGTCCATATTGGCTTGAATTTTAAAAATAAAACCTGAGAATTTTTCTTCTGTCGCTTCTACTTTTCGAGTATGGGTTTCACGGCCAATAGGCGCTGGAGACCACTCAACAAAACCATCAAGCATTTCGCGTACACCGAAGTTAGACAGTGCCGTACCAAAAAACACCGGTGTTAGCTCACCATTTAAATACGCTTCTTGATCAAACTCATGACTTGCACCACGTACCAATTCAATCTCTTCTACATAAGCTTCCCAATCATCGCCTAACAAAGCCTTAGCTTCATCAGATTGCAAACCTTCAATGCGAACATCGTCCATCAAGGTATGACCACGACCACGAACAAAAACATGAATCGTGTCGGTGTAAAGGTTATAAACCCCTTTAAAGAAGTCACTCATACCAATCGGCCAAGTAATGGGCGCAGCGGCAATTTTTAATACTTCTTCTACTTCATCTAACAGATCAATAGGATCACGAATATCGCGGTCCATCTTGTTGATAAAGGTCAAAATAGGCGTATCTCGCAAACGACATACATCCATTAGCTTAATGGTACGATCCTCGACCCCTTTTGCCCCATCAATAATCATTAACACTGAGTCAACAGCGGTCAATGTACGGTAAGTATCTTCCGAGAAGTCTTCGTGCCCAGGTGTATCGAGCAAGTTAACAGTACGGCCTTTATAAGGAAACTGCATCACAGATGAAGTAATCGAGATACCACGTTGCTGCTCCATCGCCATCCAGTCAGAAGTCGCGTGTTTATCTCCCTTACGGCCTTTTACTGACCCTGCTGTTTGAATAAGCTGCCCAAGCAACAACAACTTCTCTGTAATTGTGGTCTTACCCGCATCAGGGTGAGAGATGATAGCGAAAGTACGGCGCTCATCGACTTGATTTATAAATTCTTGACTCATTTTTATGGGATTCTCTTTTATGCACGTTTTTATTGGCTACAAAACGTGTTTTATGCAATTTTTTACTGTTGGGCGGGATTCTATCAAAACCCTTTTCTTTTCGCTCATTTAAAAATACGGAAGTTGTGCCTTACCCACCTGTTTCTAATGCTTATTACTATTGATCCCTCTAGGTTTACAGATAAATGGGCAAGGCAGCACTGCCTTTCACTTGCCGTACAGCAAGGTGAGTATGGAAATCCTTCACACTTGATAAGCGATGCAGCTTTCTTGTAAACGCCTCAAAACCCGCCAAGTCCTTACTCACCACCTCGACCAAATAATCGTAGGCACCTGACACAATATGTACATTGATAGCTTCTTCGATGTTCGAGATATCTCGCTCAAAATCTTCTACTGACGATGCTTGATGGTTATTCAAACGCACATCCACAAAGAAGCTCATACCAATGCCGATTTTCGTTTTATTCAATCGAGCTTGATAGGACTCAATGTAACCTTCCTCCTCTAGACGCTTTAGACGTCTTGCACAAGGTGAGGGTGATAAACCAACCTTCTCTGACAATTCTGCCGTAGAGAGTCGCCCATCGCTTTGAATAATCTTTAGTATTTCTTTATCAATTCGATCCATAGTGGCGCCGATTTCCATCAGTATTTAATTTTAAGACGATTCTTTCCGCCAAGATTAACAAAATTAGAGATCAATTTGCCAGATAAAAGCGCTCATCACAGGAGATAATAGCAGTCATAACAAGTCACTCTAAACCGAGCATTTTAGCCATGAAACAGATTGAATTAAGCCCTCAAATTAGCCGCTCGAAAGGCACCTTCCCTCCTCTTCTAATGGGCTATATTGCGATGACACTGGTGCTGTTAATCTGGTCTGGCTTTGCGCTGACAATGCGATCAATTCACAGTTCGCCTTTGTCCACTGCCGATGTGGCTCTTATTCGCTTTGCGGTGCCTTTTATCTTGCTGCTGCCTTTTCTTCCTTCTCGTTTTCAACAGATCAAGAACGCAAGATGGTCGGATATTATGCTGATTTTATTGGGCGGCTTGCCCTTCTTCTTTTTGGCCGCTTATGGCGCAAGTAAAGTACCGACGGCTTATGTGGGGAATTTTTTAGTCGGCACTCAACCTTTTTTTGTGCCTACACTTTTGTATCTCGTCTATCGCCAAACCCTTAGCAAAACACAAGGCGCTGCGCTTTCTCTTATTCTAATCGGCATCATGGTGATGACTTTTGGCGATAATCAGATCTTATCCAATACCATGAAAGATGGTTTATTGTTTTTGATTGCTGCCAGCCTAGTATGGGCTGTCTATACCATTGGTTTAAAGCGCGCGACGTTAGACCCTATAGCCGTAGCACTTATTTTGTCGTCTATTTCCCTGGTCATGACCATCAGTATGATAATTTTCGGCTTTATTGACAGCCACTTAGAACAAATCACTCTGCAAAATTCATTCGTCTTTATTATGGTTCAAGGGGTAGGTGTTGGCGTATTAGCCACCACGGGATACACCTATGCAATCCGCCAACTGGGCGCCGCGCGCGCAGCCGTTATGGGGTCTCTCTCCCCGGTGCTCACCGCATTACTGGCTTTCCCTATTTTTGGCGAATCACTTTCTATACCCATTATCGTTGGCATTTCTCTCACCACTATTGGCGTTCTTTTATCAACAAGAACAAAACCGGCTACCCACAAGGAAAACCACTAATGCTATCCACACTTCCGCCATTAGAAACAGACCCATTATGGGAATTAATTCGCCTATTCAAAGAAGATAAGCGAGACCATAAAATCGATTTGGTCATCGGCGTTTATCGAGATGAATCAGGCCAAACTCCGGTGTTTGATATTGTTCAAAAAGCAGAACATTGGCTTGCCAATAATGCACAATCCAAAGCTTACAAACAGCTGTCTGGTAATGCTCAGTTTAATCATCATATGGGGCAGTTTTTATTGTCGCCAGACAAGGCATCCGCCGCTAGCCACTGCACCATACAAACGGTCGGAGGCACAGGGGCATTGCGTGTCTTAGGTGACTTTATTCATCGTCTCTCCCCCAACGCCACCGTCTGGAATACTGATCCAGGTTACATCAACCATCAACCTATCATGGAGGCGGCAGGACTTAGGGTAAACCACTTTAGATGGCAGCAAAAAGAGGGAGTGTTGGACATCGAATCCTGCTTATCTGATTTATCAGACGCTCGCCGCGGCGACATTCTGTTGCTGCATGGTTGCTGTCATAACCCTTCTGGCATTGACCCTACTTTTGCTCAGTGGCAAGCGTTTGCAACCTTCTGTAAGAACACCGGCGTGATCCCGCTTATCGATATGGCTTACCAAGGCTTTGGTGACGGTCCTGACACGGATGCGGCGGGTTTAAGGTGGCTTGTTAGCCAACTGGATCTCGTCTTGATTGCGTCCAGCTGCTCCAAAAATATGGGGCTGTATTGTGAACGCATAGGTGCGGCAACCATTGTCACAAAGGACACCGCACAACAAACGAGTGTAAGAGTGTTATTAGAGCACATTGCGCGCGTTAATTACTCAATGCCACCCGATCATGGAGCCGCCGTCGCGGCATTTGTTTTCAGCCACCCAGAACAATGGAGCGCAGAGCTAACCCAGTGTCGCCTACGAATCTTAACCATTCGCCAGCAACTAGGAAGCACCCTAAAAGCGTTAGGCGCCAGCGCGGAACTGTGCGCTCTCGCCAAGCAAAAAGGCATGTTTTCTTTATTGCCATTTAGCGCAACTCAGATGCAACAACTGCAAGAGAAGCACGCTATCTACGGCACCTCTAATGGCCGAATAAACATCGCCGGACTGCAAACCCACCAAATTCGCACCTTGGCCAATGCCTTGATCGACATCAGCCAATGGGATAATCATAACAACGCGGACCAACTGACGGCCTAATCGCCTTTTTGGCACTCAATTACGCGACCAGAACGACATTAGGTCAAACGTAAAGCACAAAAAAGGAGCCTTTCGGCTCCTTTTTAATCACAAAAATAGCTTAACTTAAGTCGTTATTTTTCGCTGTTATTATGTTCCACACTGTCATCAGCAAGCGCAGACAATTCCGGCGCATCAGCAGGGATCACTTTTCGCCCAGGGAAAAGACGACGCACAAGTACGAAGAACAAAGGCACGAAGAAGATAGCCAATATAGTGGCGGTTAAAGTACCACCAACGATACCAGAACCAATTGATATACGACTATTTGCCCCCGCACCGGTAGAGATTGCCAGCGGCAAAGTACCTACAATAAAGGCCATAGAGGTCATGATAATAGGTCTTAGACGCAAACGCGCACCCTCTCTGGCAGCTTCCCATACCGTCGAACCTCGCATATAAGCCGCTTCGGCAAATTCGACAATCAAGATGGCATTTTTGGATGACAAACCTATCGTTGTGAGCAAGGCTACCTGGAAGTAAACGTCATTCTCCAAGCCTCGCAAATGGGCCGCAAAAACCGCACCGATAATCCCAAGCGGAATCACCAAGATCACAGAGAAAGGTACCGTCCAACTTTCGTACAAAGCTGCCAAACACAAAAATACAACTAAAATGGAAATACTATACAAGATCAGTGATTGACCACTAGATTGTTGTTCCTGATAAGACAATCCACTCCACTCTCCTGTGGTACCAGGCAGAGTATCCGCCACTTTTTGCAGCTCAGACATCGCTTGACCAGAACTCACACCAGGAGAACCACTACCTTGGATTTCATAGGCCGGCAAACCATTAAAGCGACTCAAACTCTTGGCGCCATAAGTCCACTCAGAGGTAGCAAAGGCAGAGAAAGGTGTCATGGTTTCATTTGAGCTACGCACATACCAGTTTTCTAGGTCATTAGGTGAAGAACGGTATTTCGCATCACCTTCTACGTACACTTTCTTCACTCGACCACGGTCAATAAAGTCATTGACGTAATCACCCGCCCAAGCGGTACTCAATGTATTACTAATATCAGCAAGAGAAAGGCCTAATGCAGACGCTTTTTCTTTATCAATATCAATAAAGAGTTGTGGTGCCTCTGATTGGCTACCAAGACGAACACCCGTCAGCAATTTGCTGGCATTGGCATCTTGTAATAGTTTATTACGCATTTCCAATAGGGTTGCACGATCGGTATTACCAGATGCCTGCAACTGAAAGGTAAAGCCATTACTCTGGCCTAGGCCACGAATAGATGGCGGTAACAAACTAAAAATACGAGCATCTCGAATTTTACCGAATGCACCATAGGAGCGCGCAACAATAGCACTAGCACTGTCTTCAGGGTTAGGACGTTCAGCCCAATCTTTCAACACGACAAAGGCAAGACCAGCATTCTGCCCCGTTCCCATAAAGTTAAAGCCTGAGATGGTGAAGATATTCTTGGTATCCTTCTTCTCGTCCACCATGAAATGATGCTCAATATCACGCATTACTTCATTAGTACGATTCAGCGAAGCGCCTTCAGGCAAGGACACCATAACAATGACATAACCTTGGTCTTCTACTGGCAAGAAGCCCGTTGGCAAGTTTGTCATCAACCAACTTAATGCACCAATAATCAAAGCATAGCCAAACATCCAGCGTACTGGGCGCTTAACTAGGCGACCTACGGTATTACTGTAGGCATCTGTCGCACGATCAAAATTTCGGTTAAAGAAACCCGCCAAGCCCCTTTCGCTTTCACCGTGCCCAGGTTTTAGCAAGGTTGCACATAATACTGGTGTTAAGGTCAACGCAACCAGTACAGACAAAGCCATAGAAGAAACAATAGTGATCGAGAACTGACGGTAGATAACCCCAGTTGAACCGCTAAAGAACGCCATAGGTAAAAATACCGCAGCCAACACCACTGCGATACCGATCAAGGCGCTGGTAATCTCTTGCATGGACTTAATCGTGGCGTCTCGGGGTGATAAATTTTCCTCCCGCATGACACGCTCTACGTTCTCCACCACCACGATGGCATCATCCACAAGTAAGCCTATCGACAGTACAATACCAAACATGGTCAGCACGTTTATCGAATAACCAAACAAACTCAAAATACCGAAGGTACCTAAAAGCACAACCGGTACTGCAACCGCTGGGATCAAAGTGGCACGCCAGTTTTGTAAGAAAACAAACATCACAATGACAACCAGTGCGATCGCCTCAAACAGCGTTTTTACCACTTCGTCGATCGAGTCTTTGATAAAAGCTGTATTATCAACTGGGTACGCTAGCTTATAACCATCAGGAAAGATGCCTTGAAGATGGTCCATTTCCTTTTTAACCGCTTCAGAAGTAGACAGTGCATTGGCGCCCGGTGACAACATGACAGCAATACCTGCTGCTGGGTGACCATCTAAGCGCGCAATAACATCATAAGATTCGCTGCCTAGCTCAACTTTGGCTACGTCTTTTACACGAACAATAGCACCAGACTCTTGGTGCGTTAGAATGATGTTTTCAAACTCTTTGACCGTTTCCATTTTAGACTGAGCAGTCACAGTAACGTTTAGCTCTTGTCCTTCAACAGAAGGGCGGCTACCTAGATCACCGGCGGCAATTTGGACGTTCTGAGCTTCAACCGCATCGGTAATATCACTTGGCATTAAGCTGTATGAAGCCAGTTTTAATGGATCAAGCCAGATTCGCATTGAGTATTGAGAGCCGAACACCTTGTAATCACCCACCCCAGCAACACGGGATACAGGGTCTTGAATATTCGACACAATAAAGTCAGAGATATCACTTGCTTGGTCTTTGTCTGTTGAGTCGTATATTGCAGCAATCAACAAATAGTCGCTGTTTGCTTTTTTAACGGTAACGCCATTATCTTGCACTGTTTGAGGTAAGCGGGAAGTGACCTGCTGTACCTTGTTCTGAACTTGAACTTGCGCAATATCAGGGTCCGTGCCCTGCTCAAAGGTAACCGTAATACTAGCCGAACCGTCAGAAGAACTGGTTGAAGAGAAATACAATAAACCATCGATACCACTCAACTGTTCTTCAATTACCTGCACGACACTGTTTTCGACCGTCTTTGCAGAGGCCCCAGTATAAGTCGTTGAAATACTGATTGATGGTGGCGCAACATCCGGGTATTGCGCGACCGGAAGCTCCATAATAGAGCCCGCCCCAGCGAGCATAATTGCAATCGCAATTACCCACGCAAACACGGGACGATTAACAAAAAAACGAGCCAACATATCGATATGTCCTTAGTTTGAAGAAGAGGCTTCTGAAGCACTAATTTCTTTCATGGTGTCCGTTTTAGAATCAAATTGTAACGGTACATAGGTTACTTCGCTGCCGATACGTACTTTTGATGTTCCCTGTACCACAACTTTATCGCCCGCGGCCAATCCAGATGTAACCAACCACTGATTACCAAAAGTACGCTCTGTACTTAATATACGTTCTTCAATTTTGTTATCTTTACCAACCACATAGGCAACCGCTTGACCTTTCACATTGCGGAAAACGCCTTGCTGAGGAACAATAATGGCAGCACTATCAACCGCTTCGTTTACCTCACCACGAACAAACATACCTGGTAGCAATTTATCATCAGGGTTAGGGAATTCTGCGCGCAGCGTGACACTACCGGTTGATTCATCAACACTCACCTCACGGGCCTTTAAAACCCCTTGATGCTCATAGATTGTGCCGTCTTCTAGTACCAAAGAAACCTTATTGTCACCTTGCGTAATGTTTGGCTCATTCAATAAGTTACGTTTATTTAGCTGATCTAAGCTGGTTTGAGATAGATCCACATAAATAGGATCTAGAGAACGTACAGTGGCCATGATGCTAGTCTGACTTGCTGTCACCAAGGCGCCGACGGTGACTTCAGAAATACCAATACGACCACTAATAGGAGAACGTACTTTAGTATGCTCTAAATCAATTTTCGCACTTTCAACAGCGGCTTTCGCTTTTTTCTCGCTTGCTACTGCTTCCAAATACGCAGCATAAACATCATCTAAATCCGATTGAGAAACATTATTTTGCTTGCGCAAGACTTTATAACGGTTATACGTTAGTTCTGCTGATTTAAGGCTCGCCACTGACGAGTCTAAATCCGCTTGAGCTTGGTTATAAGTAGCAACATAAGTTGAGTCATCGAGTTGGTACAAAGGCTGCCCTTCTTTGACATCCTGACCTTCCTGGAACAGACGTTTTTGCACAATACCACCTACCTGTGGACGAATCTCAGCAACAAGGCTTGATGCAGTTCGACCTGGTAATTCAGTAGTAAGAACAACTTCTTGGGGAGCGACAACAACAATACCGACTTCTACTTTTGGCGCTTGAGGCGCCGCCGCATTAGTCGATGCCTGCTCTTCACAACCCGCTAACAGCATGATCAAAAGTGCGCCTGAGGCATATTTGAATTTAGACAACATCGAGGATATATCCTTTAAGTACATTGAGAATGAACGTTCATTCTCACTATAATCGAACATTACAAAGCGTTATACGAATAAACGTGCAAATAAATGAGAACTAAGTGCATCCAGAGAAACAGAGTCATCATTCAATGAAAACAACCTGTACTCAGAAACAAGCAGAACACCGCCAACGCATCATTAACGCTATGAAAGAACAAGCGATTAGCAAAGGCTTTCATAAAGCGAGCATGAGTGAAATCGCAAAATCAGCCGAATTAAGCGTCGGACAGATCTACCGTTATTTTGCACATAAAGATGACATTATTTGTGCACTGGTAGAACAAACAACATTATGTCGCTTAGAACTGATGCCAGAATTCTTAAATAAGCAAAACTGGCTGGACCGTCATATCACGCCCCCCAACCAAGCCAGACGCAACATACGCATCTTGACGATAGAGATTAAAGCAGAAGCTGCACGCAACAGCGTCATATCAGAAATCTGCCGTAAGTCACATACGCTGCTACGTAACCGAGCGGTGGAAATAATGCAAGAAAGATACCCAATGATGGATAAGCAAGAAATCATCGCGCGCATTGATTTATTAATCACGATAACAGAGGGTTTTGTTAGTCGCTGGGATGATCAAAGACAATCCTACTCAGCCGCGACCATCAGCTTATACCATAAAATATTAGACGATATTTTACCTGACTAGCCTTAGCTGTGAGTAAGCTGTCTCAGCGCCGCAAGGCATGTCTAAAAGCTGGCATTCTTTGTTAAGCATCTCGTCCATAAGCCCACTTCGATGCTCGCTGCAAACCACCAGCTTTTATCCCCATGCAGAGGCTGGCGAACTTGTTCGCCTTCCCCTAACACCCCCAGTGACATCATATTCCCTGGTAGCGCCTCCTAAGAGGCGGTAAATATGGCTCGAATCTGTGTCCAACGGCTAATTAACATCGCCAGAAAAATCAAACCGCAACCAATAAACTGATGATCACTCATTGCCTCTGCAAACCAAATGGCCGCAAAGATGGCAGTCCACACAGGCTCCAGATTCATAATCACAGCCGCATGGCTTGTTGGCGTTAAACTTTGTCCGTAAGTCTGCAATAAAAACCGCAAACTCGTGGCGATCAAGGTACTGGCTAAAAACCATCCAGCCACATCTAACGACACACTCTCTGGTAGCGTTTCTGTAAAAACAGACAAAAGCAGCAGAAAACTTCCTGCGGTCATCAACTGAATAGCGGTTAATACCAACACATGAATACGAGTCGATAAGCGGGACAGCAGATTAAATTGTAGGGCAAACGTGAGTGCGGCCCCCAAAAACAGCCACTGTGCTATTTCATAGTTCACACCATTTCCCAAGGCTAAGAAGCCTAACCCTGTGACTGCAACAGGCAAGGCGACCCAAATGCTTCGCGGTGGGTGCTCTTTAAAAATGAAGCGCCCAAATACGGGCACCAACACCACCCCCAAACTGGTAATAAAAGCCCCAACCCCAAGGTTCGACGCTTTATCCAAGCCACTAATCCAGAACATCATAGCCACGCCCATGACCCAGCCGACTAACATGGCTTTTTTGACATCAGCCCAAGCTAACCCAGAAAAAAAACGCCGCCCAGCGAGCACCAAAATAAAGCCCGCGATTAAAAAGCGTGCGCCCATAAAAAAAAGTGGCGGCAATCCAGCCAGTGCCTCTTTCGAAAAAATCCAACCAAGACCAGCTAACACAGTAACAAAAACCAATATTAATTCAGCTTTTAGGTGCGACCCTTGTTTCACAATTTGTCCTTAACGTTAATTTAGCAGCGTAGACTGCACATAATGGGTGTTAGAAGGGTACCGGATAAACAGAAGGTTATACATATCTGGCGTGTTTATCTTTAAAGCTAATAAAAAACCCCGTTCTACAAAAGTAAAACGGGGTTCATAAACAAGCAAAAGAGAAGGCGTTTTTATAATTAGGTCAGTGAGTTATATAGTGAATAAATCAGCCTATCCGCATTTTCTTAGTCATATATTAACGCGTTTCTTGCTCTGCTAATGGCGCCACTTTTGGCCAAGCAAAGAAAATAGACAGCAAAGCAATCACACCAAGTAGCCAACTATATTGCACATAGCCAACCAAGGACAAAGGTGAAACCTTAGCCAAAGAAGAGGCTAATAATATTTGCGCACCATAAGGCAAAATACCTTGGGTTACACAAGAGAAGATATCCAGTAAGCTCGCGCTACGACGAGGGTCGACGTTATAACGTGTCGAAATATCTTTTGCTACTGAGCCATTAATCAAAATAGACACAGTGTTGTTCGCTGTACACAAGTTAGTTAATGCCACTGAAGCACTAATACTTAACTCGCCCGCTCTGGTTGACCCTGCTTTAGCGCCAAAACTACGACTGATTTTTTCAATCGCTGACACTAACCAATCCAAACCGCCCTGCGCTTTCATCAATGCACCCAAACCACCAATCAGCAGGGACAAGATAAGAATTTCTTGCATGCCAGTGTAGCCAGAATAAATGTCTTTCGACCAAGTCGCGAAGCTGTAGCCCTCTTGCATGGTCAGGCCGATACCACCCGCCAAAACAATACCACTGAATAAAACCAGCATGACGTTAACACCTGCTACAGCAAGCCCTAACACCGCCACATAAGGCAATACTCGGATCAAATCATAATCCTGAGGAGCGCTAATTTGCGCCGTACTGCTTTGGAAGAACAACCAAATCATGGTCACAATGGCCGCTGGCAAGGCGATTTTGAAGTTCATTTTGAACTTATCTCGCATGTCACACCCTTGAGTACGTGTGGCAGCAATCGTAGTGTCCGAAATAATCGACAAGTTGTCGCCAAACATAGCGCCACCAATCACGGTACCGACCGTTAGCAACATAGGTAAATCTGCGGCTTCAGCCACACCTATCGCGATCGGCGCAATCGCAGCGATGGTGCCCATAGAGGTCCCCATGGAAGTCGCGACAAAAGCGGTAATCACAAACAGACCAGGCAAGATCAACGCTGGCGGTACAATGCTCAAACCAAAGTTAACCGTGGCATCCACACCACCAACGGCTTTGGCTACACTAGCAAAGGCACCGGCTAACAAATAAATCAGCACCATAGTGGTGATGGTATTATCGCCAACCCCATTAACAAAGGTCTCGATGCGTTTATTCAACGCTCCTTTGCCTAGCAATATTGCCAAAGCAATCGCAGGTAAAATCGCAACGGGGGCTGAGATTTGATAAAAGGCATAATCCACATCGTGAGCCTGATACCAAAGACCGCTACCAACAAAAAGAACGAGAAAAAGCACTAGAGGCAAAAGCGCTAGTGGAGTTTTAGAAGTCATAGTGTCTGTTGTTTCCAGATTGAATTGTTTCTAGATTGAACCCTTCCCTCGCAGCTTATGACCTTGAGGGCAAGAAAGGCGACGATACTAATAAAACTGGCGAGCATAAGCCAATAATAATTTGTCTTGCTTTTGTTCTAAATTGTTATAACGAATCAATAAAAATAACTCACTCTTTTATATTAATCCGCTATAAGAAATAAAATAATCTATTTCTCTTCGCCCCCCACTCCGATCTAATCAGAAGATACTCTGCTGGCATATAGAGGACGTAAAATCATACAGTGAGTTTGATAGGCTTGATAAATACGCTGACAAACTTGGTCAATGGATTCTTCAATAACCCTCATACCATGTCCTGTTGCGTGAATCAGTGTCGAGTTAGAAGAGGCAATCGCCACATGCCCAGGCCAAAACAATAAATCATTCGCGCGAATATCTTGGCGAGCAATCGGCTGATCCTGAAACGCAGGGGCATATTGCTGCTGCAGCGCACTGTCTCTAGGAAGCAGACAAGCGGATTGCTCAAAACACAATTGCACTAGGGATGAACAATCTACCCCCCATCCAGAACGCCCTCCCCATAAATAGGACAGCCCAATAAATTGCCGTGCTAAGGCCACGGGATCAGTATGGGGACGATGATTAAGTTGTACATGTTGCTTATATACCCAAGCACCGAGACTCGGTAAAAAATAATAATCCTGATCCTTTTCTGCTGCAGCCACTGCCTCATGAGGAATACACAATTCCGCGCCAAAGGGTAATTCTTGTATGATCGGCGCCGTCACAGTCGGCTTCATATACAAGGCCGTGGTTAATGTATTTACCTTAGCGTTACCCTCAAAACAAAAATCAGACTGCCCCTCAAGAATGCCATCAGGTTGATAGATATAGCCCACATACGCATCCCGTTGACTCTGTACCAGGTACCAATGCTCAAGACCTTCCAACTCATCCGCTTGGTAACAATCAAAATGCTCACCAAACACCATTTGACTGACCTGCATGGATTGCTGACTGGCCTGTTTATACAAGGGTATGCGCCCCACTCTAACTTGTGCCCTCGCCAGCCAGTTACCTGTGGGTTGAGTAACCGCACAATGTTGCTCACTAAAGTAGGTTTTAATCATGATCAATAAACTGCTCTATGCGCGCTCGATCGTAACCTTGAGAGGCCAGATTAAGCTGTTTCGTATAAGCCTGCTTAGGGTAAGTTTTGCCGTCTTGGTCCACCTGCAATAACTCCACCAATTTGCCCTGTTGCATCACAGCCACACGCTCACACATATAGGAAACGACAGCCAAATCATGGCTCACTAGGACATAGGTTAGCGACAGCTCAGCTCGCAAACGATTCAGTAAATTCAGCACCTCAGCCTGAATCGAGACATCCAATGCCGACGTTGGCTCATCCAGTAGTAAAATCTCAGGTTCTAAAATTAACGCTCGGGCAATCGCCACTCGCTGACGCTGCCCTCCGGACAACTGATGGGGATAACGAAAACGAAATTTATGAGGTAATGCAACCTGATCCATGACCTTTATAATGCGTTGCTCGATATCCTTAAAGCCATGAATAGCCAGTGGCTCGGCTAAAATTTTATCGACAGTATGCCTTGGATGTAATGAAGCATAAGGGTCCTGAAAAACCATCTGCACTTTTTTATAAAATGCCTTGGTGCGCTTAATTTGCAATGGTTCGCCGTCCAACAACAGCTGCCCCTGGTCCACATGATCAAGCCCCGCTAGAGCACGCAGTATGGTTGATTTACCAGAACCGGACTCACCAACTAGACCAAAAGACTGACGCGGGGGAATCGCAAAGCTCACTTGATCCACCGCTTTGACCTGATGCTCACCTCGACCAAAGTAAATGGCTAAATCCTTTACCGCGATAACCGCCTGCTCCTGATGATCAGTCATACTCGCAGCCCTCGATTCTCCAAAGCCTCATCAAGCCAACTATCTTGACGCTCTAACGTCGCTAACGGCTGACCTTTCGTGGCATGGCTTGGTAAACAAGACAGTAAACCTCGAGTATAAGGATGTTGCGCCTGATCCAGTTTACTGGCGTCAAGTTCTTCCACTATGCGCCCTGCGTACATCACTAATATCCTGTCGCAAAAGCTCGCCACCAAAGGTAAATCGTGAGAAATTAAAATAAGCCCCATACCTGTGTCTTGAACTAAATCGTCCATGATCGCTAAGATTTGCAGCTGAACCGTCACATCCAGTGCAGACGTCGGCTCATCCGCGATCAATAAATCCGGACTAGAAAGCAACATCATAGCAATCATAATACGCTGCCCCATGCCTCCAGAAACTTCATGAGGATAGGCCTTAAATACCCGTTGAGGCTGTCTAATACGCACAGCTTCAAGCATCTGCATACAGCGTGCTAATGCCTGCTTTTTGGAGACTTTCATCTGAATTTGGCAGGCTTCTATCATTTGCTTACCAATGCTCATCACTGGGTTCAGGGAGTATTTGGGATCCTGCATCACCATAGAAATGCGCTTACCGCGAATCTCACGATACGCCTTAGAAGAAAGACGTTGCAGATCAATCCCATCGAAAATCAACGAATCTGCGCTGACTTGGCCTGGACTTAAGCCCAAAATTGCCCGCCCAGTTTGTGATTTTCCAGAGCCTGATTCGCCCACAATGGCCACCTTTTCACGCCCCATAGTAAAGCTAACATCACGCACTGCGTGGACTGCACCATGCACTGAAGGAAAGCGAATATTGAGATTGTTTACCGCCAATAAAGGCGCTTTCGTTGCTTGATTAACCATCAATCTTACGCTCCTGATTTTGGGTCCAACACATCACGTAAGCCATCACCTAACAGGTTAAAACCCAGCGCGACGGTAAAAATAGCCAGACCAGGAAAAGTGGCTAACCACCAATAACTGAGAATATAGTCACGCCCTTCGGCAATCATCGCCCCCCATTCAGGGATAGGTGGCTGGGCCCCTAAACCCAGAAAACCCAAACCTGCCGCGGTTAAAATAATGCCCGCCATATCCAGTGTCACACGCACAATCAAGGAAGATAGACAAAGCGGCATAATGTGGCCGGTAATCAATCGCCAATGGCTAGCACCTTGTAATTTGGCCGCGGCTAAATAATCTGTGTTACGAATGGTGAGGGTTTCAGCACGGGCCAAGCGTGCATAAGCAGGCCAAGAGGTCACCGCTATGGCAAAAATAGCCGACTCCAACCCCCTTCCCATCGCCGCTGCTAAGGCCAGAGCTAACACCAATTTAGGGAAAGCGAGAAAAATATCTGTGAGTCGCATTAATACGCCATCGACCCAGCCACCAAAATAGCCAGATACCGTACCAATCACAAAACCCAAGATGGGCGCGGTAAAAATAACAATAGCGACGATCAATAAGGTAATTCGACTGCCAATCACAATTCGGCTAAAAACATCGTTCGCTTGTCCATCGGTGCCAAACCAATGGGCAGCAGAAGGAGGTTGAAAACGCTGTAACGCCAACTCATTCCCCGTCAAGCCACTGGTCATACCATAAGGGGCAATATAGGGTGCAAATAACGCCATCAATATCAGCGCCACGACAATCACTAACCCTATCATGGCCAATGGGTTACGATAAAAACGCAACCAAGCTAGGTAGCTTCTGCCAAGGGTTGCTTGTGCTCGCGAATCTGGGTTTTCAGCTAATAACCAAGCCTTGAACTCTGTCATATATACAACCTGCTATCGTCTCTCAGTCAAGAAACGACTCAAAATATATGTGTTTATTTGGCTCTAGGATCGAATATTTTATACAGTAAATCTGAGGTTAAATTCAGCAATATAAAGACGAAACCAACTACAATGGTGCCGCCAAGCACCGCATTCATGTCTGCCGCTAGTAGACTATCGGTAATATAGCGACCTAAACCAGGCCACGAAAAAACGATCTCTGTCAGTACCGAACCTTCTAATAAAGAAGCATAGGACAAGGCAATCACGGTAATCAAAGGCACCCAAGCGTTCCCTAAGGCGTGCTTCCAAATGATAGCCCGCTCTGACACCCCTTTGACGCGGGCAGTGGTGATATACTCCTGCTGCAATTGATCCAGCATAAAAGATCGGG
Organism: Marinomonas pollencensis; assembly: GCF_003387375.1. Lineage (GTDB taxonomy): Bacteria > Pseudomonadota > Gammaproteobacteria > Pseudomonadales > Marinomonadaceae > Marinomonas > Marinomonas pollencensis. The sequence goes on from NZ_QUNG01000003.1 coordinate 124,783, forward strand.
TCATACGACTGAGATACGCGACACTGTAGTAAGACAACAAAGAAGCCGGTAACACAATATGGGCAAAAGCGTCTTTAAACGCCCCCCAATCTCCAGCTAACAAGGTGTCGATCAGCACCATATTAGTAACTTTTGGCAGGGTATATTCATACATTACACTAAGCCGTCCTTCTGGCGCGGCAACCCAGTCTAAATGCTGATAAAACACTACGATCGCCAGCATTGCCAACCAAAAAATCGGCGAACTGTGACCGATTAAAGCAAACACCCGTACCAGATTATCTGGCCACTTATTCTGCTTAACCGCGGCCAATACTCCGATCGGCACACCGAACAAGACACCAAAAATAATCGCTAAGGTGGCAAGCTCTAAAGTCGCGGGAAAGTAATTAAGAATGTCCTCTGTAACGGGATTCGCCGTGCGTACAGAGGTGCCCAAATCACCATGAAATACGCTATTTAAGTAATAGCCAAATTGCGTGACTATGGGCTTATCTAGCCCCATTTCCAGATAGGTTTTTTGATACAAGGCTTCCGGTGCCTTGTCACCGATCACCGCAATCACAGGGTCCGTCGGCATAAGACGACCGATCACAAAAGTCAGCAACAACAAACCAAATAAGGTCATGGCTAGCATACTTATAAAGTGCAGTAATGGTCGCAGTTTTTGCACATGCATGGCGCGACCAAAGACGGTTAAAAAGCCGCCTTTGGTGGTGAATCCGGACATCATTTTTTCACAACATCTTTATAAGAATTACTGTCAAACGAAGGCCCCAAAACATAACCTTCTACGTTGTTACGTACTCCGGCCACTTCTTGCTCCTGCATGATAAAAGCAAACGGAGCGGATTTTTGATGCTCTCTTTGTAACGCCTGATACATCTTGGCACGCTTCGCCCCATCGGATTCCAGCAAAGCATCCAAGGTTTCCTGCGTCATCTGCTTTGGATCGTAAGAATTACGCCAGGTTAACGGTTTGGCTTGGGCGTCATCACTGTTGTCTAGGTTTTTAGCAAAGGTATCTGCATTGGTGTTTGGGTCTTGATAATCTGGCCCCCAAGCGCCAAAAAACAACTGATGCTTACGTGCTCGATAGACGGTCAACGCCTGCTTACCATCCATCGGCACCAAGGTAACCTTGATTCCCGCTTTGGCAAAGGTGGTTTGAATGGATTTAGCGGTATCAATGCGGATCGTGTTATTGCGAACGATCATCTCAATATCAAAACCGTTAGGATAACCTGCTTGGGCTAACAGGCCTTTGGCTTTCTCTACATTAAGAGAAAATGGCTGATCTTCCAAAGCACCTAAAAAGCCTTTTGGTAAAAAAGCTTGTTGGATCTGACCGCGCCCATCCCAAACAGTATTGGCTAAGCCTTTATAGTCGATCAGATATTTCAGTGCTTCTTGAACTTTAGGTTTCGCTAAGATGGGATTATTCTGATTCATCGACAAGTAATACAGCGTACCTTTGCCTTTTTTGATCAGTTTGACGTCGTTATTCGTGCTCAAGCTTTTCAGCTGCTCTGTTTCTAGGTTTCGGGCAATATCAATGTCCCCTTTTTCTAGCAGTAATTGCTGTACTGAGGATTCTGCGATTTGACGAATAAAGATATTTTTCATCGCCGGAGCACCGCCCCAGTATGAGGTGTTAGCGTTTAATACGACTATTTCTGAGGGTTTCCACTGAGCTATTTTAAACGGACCTGAGCCCGCATAATGGGTGCGTAACCAAGCAAAACCCATATCCCCATCCACCGCGTGTTTCATCACCTCTTGTTTATCAACAATTGATGCTATCGTGGCCGACAAACAGTAAAGCACAAAGGTCGGTGCATAGGCTTTGTTAATTTCCAAGGTGAGGGTGTCCGCATCAAGAGCCTTCACTTTTTGCTTAACATTATCAGCGCTAAAACCAAACTGAGTGAGAATGAAAGCGGGGGACTTATTCAGAATAACTGCACGCTGCAAAGAAAACGCCGCATCTTCTGCGGTCATTGTATTGCCCGAGGCAAAGGTCACCCCTTGGCGCATTTTAAAGGTGAAAGTTTTTCCATCATCACTGACTTTCCAACTTTTCGCGGCATCACCAAAGATCTTAGAGACATCATCCGGATCATAACCAATTAATCGATCATAGGTATTACCCAAAATCTCTGCGCCAGAAAATTCAAACACTTCGGCAGGGTCCAGCGAAACAATGTCATCAAATTGCCAACCTACCACAAGAGAATCTTTCGGCGTTGCAGCAAACGCACTGCTAACCGACACCACCAACATTAGGCTTACCACCCTGACAACACGCCAAAAACGATCGCAAAGTAATCTCATATATCCTATCTCCGACATAATAGTTCCATGTGATTTTCTAGCCGTGCTTGAGTTAAGGCAGGCTTCCATTAGCAATAATTCCATTCGCAATAATCTGTCATACCGCTATCCATTCTGCCTTTACTCAGCAGCGAGATGCATAACTCATTTTCCCCATACTTGCTGCGCTAACGCCGACATATTGTCACCATAAATAGCAGCGATATGCGACGCTTGATACCCCTTACCTTCAAGTAATCCTGTCATTTCTATAAAGCGCTCAGGAGGCGCATAGAAACTGCTTAAAAAGCCATCGCTGGCTTTACCATAGCCATATTCTGGTGGCCACCAATGGGTGACATCGAGCCCCTGTGGCCCTTTATCCAAATGACTGTGGTAAACATAGTCCAAACCTAAGCCAACGTGTTCAGGCCCTAATAACTGCACCAGATAATCGATAGCCTCTACCATGCTCTGAGGGCTAGCTTGCGGGCTATTCAAAAAGCGTGAAACTCCATTGATACAAACAACCCCGCCAGTCGCTGCGCAAGCTTTAAGCTGATCATCACGGTAATTACGCGAGTGTTCCTTTACCGCGATAGGATTACCATGACTGATAATTACTGGCTTATCCGAGTAACAGAAAATGTCCATACTGGTTTTGTAACCAGTATGAGAAACATCCATAAAGAGATGCTGCGCATTAATCGCGTCGACTATGGCACGGCCTTTGTCGGTCAGACCGTGATCCTCATCATGGCAACCACCAGCAAGAGAGTTGCTGCGGTTATAGGCTAGGTGAATTTGCCGCACGCCCAGTTGCGCGAATAACCCCACCATGGCTGGGCTCTCAGATAAAGGCACACCGCCTTCCAGATCAAAAGACACGGCGAGTTTCCCTTCCCGCTTCGCCCGCTCCACATCCGCATAACTGTCTACTTGAATTAAAAAATCGAGCTCGCTGATGCGCTGCCGAAAGCCTGCAATAATCTGAATAATGTCACTGAGCGGGTTAAAATCCATACCGATATTGATGGAGATGTAATAGGCGCCACAATCAATATGACGCTGTAATGAGGCGAGGTCATAATCAGGCAATAAAGGCACACAGGTATGGGCGTCCCAAACAGGTATCATGCTCAAGAGATTCTCCTATTATTCATTCCATTCACCGCGCTGCTTATGTCCTTATGGGAATAATCCTGTTATTCAAAGCAATTTTTATGCCCTTTTATGAAAAACAACACATTCCTTAAACCGCCATCACTAGGTACTCTGCAAGCCTAGAAATGCGCGCTCACTTTTTCATTAATACCAATAAGAATTAATCAGATATAAGCCTAGAATGACAACTACCATTAGCATATGAAATGTCACTTCACAATATAAAAGCGAATAAAAAACGACCAGAGCCGAACAGAGATATCTGTCAAAATTGAGCAGCACAGGGGCCCTTTAGCCTCTTGGTAGGAGCATGAAAAAAAACAAAAAACGGCGCTCAATCGCACCGTTTCTTTTATCATCACAAAACTCAGGGAACCCTTAAAATAGACAAAAGCAAAGCAGAAAAAAGGAATAGAGACGCTTTACTTAGTCACATCAAAACCATAAACAGGGTCCAATTTATGCGCAATAACCTGTGGCATAAACTGCCCTGCCGCACGTATCGCTTGAAGCTTGATACGCCCAGCTAAACCACCATGCATATGATAAAGTCCGGCATTTTCTTTAGACATAGCCTGAATTTTACTGGCTCGCGGTTTGCGCAAGGCTTCATAACGCGCTAACGCTTGCGCCCGTGTGTATTGCTCTAAGCACTGACTCAACACATGGGCATCTTCAATCGCCATCGCAGCCCCTTGGGCCATAAACGGCAACATAGGATGGCAAGCATCGCCGAGCAACACCACTCGCCCTTGATGCCAAGCAGTGAGCTCATCACGGCCATTTAACGCCCATAAAAAAGTCGTCTCCGCATTCGCTAGCAAACCAGTGACTTCTGGATGCCAACCCGAAAATGCGCTTCTCAGCTCATTAATGTCACCCTCTTCACGCCAAGACTCTTGCTGCCAGTCGCCCCGCTCTTCCACCGCGACAAAGTTAACCAGCTTGCCACCGCGTATATAATAACTGACAAAATGTCGCCCAGGTCCAACCCAGACACAGGCATCTGGCTGTATCTTGACGCCATCTAACTCACTAACCGGAACCACACCACGCCAAGCCACCTGCTTCATAAACCTAGGAGACTCTTGTCCATGCATCTGCTCGCGCACCATCGACCGTATGCCATCGGCGCCGATCAATAAATCCGCTTGATATTGCTCCCCATTCGATAAGCTAAACGACACTTTATCTTCTTGATCTTTATAGTTTTCCACACGACACCCTAATGTGACACGCACACCAGCGTGTAAGCAGGCGTCTAGCAAGGCGTTATGCAAATCAGCACGATGTAGGTGCCAATAAGGCGCACCATAACGTGCTTCAGCTGCTGCTCCTAATGGGCTTTTTAAATAATAATCACCGCTTTGGTAATGGCGTATACAAGCATGCTGAGGAACAAAGGCATAAGAGCGTAACGCCTCTTCAAGCCCTAATGCTCGTAGCACCTTCATGGCGTTCGGGCTCATTTGCAATCCAGCGCCGACCTCACCTAACTGACTCGCTTGTTCAAAGACAGTGACATCGAAATTGGCTTTTGCCAAAGCCAGCGCCGCAGTTAATCCACCAATTCCGGCTCCCGCAATGGCAACTTGCTTTACCTTCTTCACAATATTTTCCTATCACAGCTCAATTTGTTCGTTGTCCGACACACTTGCATTGTCGTTAACAGGTGAGAAATAGTAACGGTTTCAACATGCTAAAGTCTTGCGCTTAATCAGTCCCCTTATTCTCAGAAGGTTATTTCGTTAAAAAAAGGCATTTTGGCGCAATACTTGCTGTCTTTCATTTGCCTAATGAGCACGCTAGTGTCAGATCATCGATAATATTTACTTAAGTCATCTGATAACGCGTAAGCATGACAAATAAGCCACTTCACAAGAGAGGCTCGCTAGGCCAACAAGCGCAAGGAAATGCGTCATTTTTAAGAGACAAGCCCATAAGCTAAGAATACAGCGAGGTGTAAATGGACAGTTTGAGTAGCCAATATCAATCACAAGATTTTTTTGATGAATTAATCGACCCAAAGGGAAAGCCAAGAGCACCAGCGAAACAACTGCTGAATTATCTAAACAGTTTATCCGAAGAAGAGTTAGAAAAACGCCGACTCACCGCTGAAGCCACTATCCAAGAAATGGGCATCAGTTTTACCGTCTACACAGAAGAAGGAAACATAGACCGAGCTTGGCCTTTCGACATTGTGCCACGCACCATAGAAGCCAAGGATTGGAAAATTGCCGAAGCCGGATTAAAACAGCGACTTAAAGCCCTTAACCTCTTCATAGACGACCTTTACCATGACCAAAATGTCATTAACGATGGCATTATCCCAGCTCACATCATCAAAGACTCCAAAAATTTTAGACCCGAATGCGTAGGCGTTTCCCCTGCCTTTGGCGTATGGGCGCACATTTGTGGCACCGACTTGGTACGCGATGAAGATGGCGAATTTTATGTTCTAGAAGACAACTTACGAGTGCCTTCTGGGGTTTCCTATATGTTAGAAAATCGCGCTATTACTAAGCGTGTATTACCGGAGCTGTTTGAAAATGACGACATTCTCCCTGTCGGCTCCTACACCGCTCACCTATTTGATACGCTCGCCGCTCTTTCTCCACGTGATATAGAGAACCCTGAGATAGTTGTACTCACACCAGGCATCTATAATTCAGCGTATTTCGAACACGCCTTCTTAGCACAACAGATGGGCGCAGAATTAGTCGAAGGCAGCGATCTCTTCGTCGATGAAGAAGACGATTGCGTCTATATGAAAACCATTAATGGACCCGAGCGTGTCGACGTTATTTATCGTCGTATTGATGATTTGTTCCTCGACCCAGAAGCCTTTGATGGTGAGTCCGTACTTGGGGTGCCAGGACTAATGAGAGCGTGGCGCAAAGGCACAGTGGCTCTCGCAAATGCACCCGGTGCTGGCGTTGCAGATGATAAAGTCGTGTACGCCTACGTACCAGCGATTATTCGCTACTACCTAGACGAAGAGCCGATCTTGAAAAACGTCGAAACCTTCTTATGCGAAGACCCTGAACAGCGCGCTTACGTACTAGAGAACCTCGATAAACTAGTCGTCAAACCGGCAAACGAATCCGGCGGTTACGGCATGCTCGTTGGCCCTCATTCGACGAAAAAAGAACAAGCGATGTTTGCTGAGCTGATTGAAGAAAATCCACGAAATTACATTGCTCAACCAACCTTAAAGCTGTCCACCGCCCCCACGTTAATATCAAAAGGGACATTGGAACCACGCCATCTAGATCTGCGACCGTTTATTTTGCAAGGTAAAGATTCCTATGTCACCACGGGTGGTCTGACACGAGTCGCGATGAAAAAAGGCTCCTTGGTCGTTAATTCGTCACAAGGTGGTGGTAGTAAAGACACTTGGATTGTCGAAACAAAGGGACAATAACTATGTTATCAAGAGTGGCAGAACGCCTATATTGGAGCGCACGCTATTTAGAACGTGTGGAGAATACCGCCCGCTTAGTCAGTGTCTATGACGAGCTTCTCTTTGACCTTCCTAGAGACATTGAAATCTCTTGGTACAACTTGATAGAAATCAACAGTGGCGTCGAACAATTCGAGCAGCGCTATAAAGTAAAAGACGAACGCAATGTGGTGAAGTTTTTGCTTTCGGATGATATTAATCCAGGCTCCATGCTGTCGTCATTGAAAGCCGTTCGAGAAAACATCCGTACCACTCGAGACGTGGTTCCTGAGGAGATGTGGGAGCTGATCAATGAGTTGGATTTGTACGCTCGACAAAATATCAAACAGGGCATTAATCGCTCCCAACGCCATGTTTTCCTAAACACTATCATTGAAGGTTGTCAGAAAATCATTGGCTTATTGGCAGGCGCCATGAGCCGTGATTGCGGCTGGCATTTCCTCATCATGGGACGTTATTTAGAACGTGCTGACATGAACACCCGAATTATCGATGCGGCTGTGTCTGTCATGTTGCAATCAAAAGAAGAGGAAGATGTGCGTCTTGGTCAGGTTGTCTGGTCTAAAGTACTTAAATCCCAGAGCGCTCACTTGGATTATCGACGCACGGTTCGAACTTCCATAAATGGCGCCAAAGCCGTTAGCTTCCTTCTCAACGACCCTTGTTTCCCTCGCAGTTTAAGTTATTGCTTAGAGCAAATTAGAGACGCCGCGACAAAATTGCCAAGAGCAGGTCTGATTAGCGCACAAATAAAAACTTTAAGTGAGCAGCACTATCCAATTTCTAGCTCAGAAGACATTGATGCTGATTTTCACGATTACCTCAATGATCTGCAATTAAAAGTCATCGAAATTAACCACCACATTACCGAGAGTTGGTTTAATTTTCGACAAGGAGATGCCGCGTGACGATTAGAATAGCGATACAGCATAAAACCACTTACGACTTTGATCGATTTATCAATGTTGCCCCTCATATTTTGAGGCTGCAACCAGCCGCGCATTCTCGTACTAAAATTCATAGCTACTCGTTAAAAGTGCTACCTGAAACGCACTTTATTAACTTGCAACAAGACCCGTTTGGTAACTTTCAAACCCGTTTAGTGTTTCCAGAGAAAACCAATAAGCTTGAGTTTATGGTCGAAGTTATTGCTGATATGACGGTCATCAATCCATTCGACTTCTTTGTGGAAAGCTACGCAGAAAACTACCCTTTTGCCTACGACAAAGCCCTGAGAAAAGAATTAGACCCGTATTTGCAAGTAACCGATTCTTGCCCGCTACTGGACAAATGGCTGTCTGCGGTAGACCGCAAAGAAACACCTATCAATGACTTTCTGGTTGCAATCAATAGCCGTCTCGCGGGCGACATCGGTTATGGCATTCGCCTCGAACCTGGCGTTCAAACACCAGAAGAAACATTGACCCTGAAAAAAGGCTCCTGTCGTGATACCTCGTGGCTATTAGTGCAGATTCTTCGTAGCCTAGGGCTTGCAGCACGCTTTGCCTCTGGTTATCTCGTGCAACTTACCTCCGATGTCAAAGCGTTAGACGGCCCCTCTGGACCAGAAGAAGACTTCACCGATTTACACGCTTGGTGCGAGGTATATTTACCCGGAGCAGGTTGGGTTGGTTTAGATCCAACATCTGGCCTTTTTGCTGGCGAAGGTCACATTCCATTAGCTTGTACACCAGAACCTGCATCCGCAGCCCCTATTTCAGGCTTCATTGACGAGTGTGAATGTGAATTCAGTTACAGCAACATTGTTGCTCGTATTCACGAAGACCCTCGCGTCACCAAACCCTATGCAGACGGCGAATGGGATAATATCAAAGCCCTTGGCTTTGCCGTCGATGAACAGCTTGATGAAGGGGATGTTCGCCTCACCATGGGCGGTGAGCCCACTTTTGTCTCAATTGACGACATGGATGGCGAACAGTGGAATACCGGCGCACTAGGAGCAGAGAAGCTCAAACTCGCCAAAGACCTATTGCTGCGCATGAAAAAAGAATTTGGGGCTAATGGTTTACTGCATTATGGCCAAGGTAAATGGTACCCAGGAGAAGAAGTTCCTCGCTGGGCATTAGGCTGCTTTTGGCGTACCGATGGCGAAGCCCTGTGGCAAAACCAAGATTACCTAGCCCGCGTCGACAAAGATTACCAACACACCATCAAGGACGCCAAAGCCTTTGGTGAGCAGCTATGTAACGCTCTGCAACTAGATACAAAATACCTGCAAGACACCTACGAGGACACGCTCTACTATTTATGGCTAGAGCAATCGCTCCCCGTCACCGCCGACCCACGTAAAGCCGACTTAAAGGACGACCTAGAGCGCCGCCGTCTGGCAAAACTATTAAACCGCGGTTTAAGCACCACCACAGGCTATATTTTACCAATCGAATACGACACTAGTAGTAACCAATGGCAGAGCTCATTGTGGCCAATGCGCAGCGATGTGATTACCTTGATTCCAGGTGACAGCCCAATGGGCTACCGTCTTCCTTTGGATTCATTGCCACCGGTTGCAGAAGAAGATCGCATTCCTGAACGGGATCCTTTCGATCCGCGTCAACCGCTCGCGAATCAAACTGAAAAAGCCAGTGAAAAAGTGCTAAGCCATGTGGCTAAGCAGCATTTTGCGAAACAGCCCTCAGCCCCTTCAGTCGATTCAGAAAAGGCTCTGAAAAACGTCATTCGTACCACCCTTTGTATCGAGCCCCGTGACGGTCGCCTACATGTCTTCATGCCACCGACCACTCATCTAGAGCACTTTGTCAGCTTATTAAACCACATCGAAAATGTTGCTAAAGCGCTCGAACTTCCTGTGGTCATTGAAGGTTATGAGCCCCCTAAAGACGCTCGTTTACAGAAATTTTTGATCACCCCTGATCCCGGTGTCATCGAGGTAAACATTCACCCTGCTGGCTCGTGGGAAGAGCTCGTACATAATACTGAGACCCTCTATCACCAAGCCTACTTGTCACGCCTTGGAGCGGAGAAATTCATGCTCGACGGGCGCCACACGGGCACGGGCGGAGGCAACCATGTCACCCTGGGTGGGCGCACTCCAGCAGACAGCCCATTGCTAAGGCGCCCTGAGTTATTGCAAAGTCTTGTTACCTTCTGGCAGCATCATCCTGGGCTTTCGTATTTATTCTCAGGTATGTTCATCGGCCCAACCAGTCAGGCACCACGTCCAGACGAAGGCCGTGATGAAGCACTATACGAAATGGAAATTGCTTTCCAAAATATGCCTGATGGCTTTGTACATGAACCTTGGTTGGTCGATCGCCTGATGCGCAACTTGCTAGTAGATATTACTGGTAACACGCACCGCTCAGAATTTTGTATCGACAAGCTATACGCCGCTGGTAGCGCCAGCGGACGCCAAGGTATATTAGAGTTTCGTGGTTTTGAAATGCCGCCGCATCCGCATATGTCGTTAGTGCAAATGTTGCTGCTGCGCTGTTTGGTGGCGCGTTTTTGGAAAGAACCTTATAAAAAACCATTGGTACGTTGGGGCACCAGCCTGCATGACAAATTTATGCTGCCGCATTTTGTCTGGCAAGACATCAAAGAAGTCGTGGAAGACTTACAGCGCCATGGTTTTCCTTTCAAACTAGAATGGTTAACACCGTTTGAAGAGTTCCGCTTCCCCCATTATGGCCGCCAGCAAATAGACGATATGGAAATTGAACTACGCTGGGCCATTGAGCCTTGGCACGTGCTTGGGGAAGAAATCACTGGCTCTGGCACGGCTCGTTATGTGGACTCTTCGGTAGAACGTCTACAGGTGAAACTCACAGGCTTAACGGAAGGTCGTTATGTGCTGAGCTGCAATGGTCGCCGCGTCCCTATCCGCTCGACTGGCCGTAAAGGGGAGTTTGTCGGAGCAGTACGCTACAAGGCGTGGGCGCCACCTTCCGCGTTACACCCAACGCTGGGGACTGATACGCCTTTGGTGTTTGACTTAATTGACACTTGGAATGGCTTATCGATTGGCGGTTGTACATATCATGTTACCCACCCTGGTGGTCGTACTTATGATAATTTACCGGTTAACAGCAATGAAGCCGAGGCGCGACGTGTTAATCGTTTTTGGGATCATGGTTTCACCCAAGGCCCATTATCACCACCACCTGAGTTTAGCGCATTGCGTGGTTTCTATCCGAACCAGGAGCCGCCAAGAGCGATGGCTCCCCCTGCTGAAGAGCCAATGGATGAATATCCTCATACATTAGATTTGCGTAAGCAGTATACTGTACTCTGATCGTTAATTTTTTAGGCTCATACGCACTATGCAATCTCAATCAAGTATTGTTAATACGCCAGCGGATGATACGTCATCCGCTCCGGCGTTATTTTCCGATTATGAAATGCCAACGGATGCTTTTGATGAGGCCTTCACGGAAGATCGCCAAACACGCCCACACTGGGAGCATTTGCTCAACAGTATCAGAGGACTTACCAATGATGGCATGGTCGATAGACAGGCGCGTGCGCAACGTATACTTCGTGAAGACGGTGCAACATACAACCTAACCAGCGACCCGTTAACGCCTAGCGTTTGGTCGCTGGATTTGATTCCTAACATTATTCAAAGTGATGAATGGCGACAAATAGAAGAAGGCTTAGCCCAGCGCTCAGCGCTATTTGACCTCATTTTAAAAGATTTTTATGGCCCAAGAGAGCTTATTAAAAGCGGCACTTTACCCGCTGAAATTCTCTTTAGTCATCCTGGGTTTTTACGTCAATGTCACAATGTGACAACGCCAGGCCCGCACCAATTGCTACTGCACGGGGTCGACATGGTACGCGACCAAACTGGGCAGTTTCAAATTATTGGAGATCGCACTCAAGCGCCCAGTGGTGCAGGCTACGCCCTCGAAAACCGCACTGTTGTTTCGCGTGTGATTCCGAGTATTTTTCGCGATAGCCAGGTGCATCGACTGTCTGCGTTTTTCCATTCACTTAAAGGTATGTTATCCAAGCTTGCCAGTGAATGGACCGAAACACCGCGCATTGTTATGCTCACCCCAGGGGCTTTTAGCAGCACCTATTTTGAGCAAGCCTATATGGCGAACTATCTCGGCTTCCCCTTGGTTCAAGGCAGCGATTTAACCGTGCGCAATGGCGCAGTTTGGATGAAATCACTAAGTGGGTTGGCCCGTGTTGATGTCATTTTACGACGCGTCGATGACGCCTATTGTGACCAAGCTGAATTGCGCACCGACTCTATGCTCGGTGTGCCAGGCTTACTTGAAGTAGTACGCGCCGGCAATGTCGCCATCGCCAACCCTCTGGGTAGCGGCGTGTTAGAAACACCTGCATTATTAAAGTTTCTACCCGCTATTAGCCGTTTTCTAACTGGCTCAGACTTGGCGCTCCCTTCTGTCTCAAGCTGGTGGTGTGGTGACCCTGAAGATTTCAATTATGTCACTCATAATATAGAAAACCTGATTATTAAATCGGCCATTCGACACGCAAATCAAAGCAGTATTTATGGCCACACGCTGAACGAAAAACAAAAACTCAGCACCCTAGCAATGATAAAAAAACACCCTCATCTGTATACCGCACAAAGCTATATCCCAGGATCTGTAGCACCGGTGTGGCAAGATGGCGGACTACAAGCACGACCGAGTATTTTGCGAGCCTTTACCGTTTCTGACCAAGATCACTACTCGGTCATGCCCGGGGGACTGTCACGGGTGAGCAATAGTGTGAGAGACAAAATTGTTTCACCACTCTCCTCATCAACCAGCAAAGACACTTGGATCCTTGCCTCAGAGCCAGAAAAACAAACGGCTCAGCTGTCTGATAAACTCATTTTGCAAGACGAAGCACTACAAACAAACTTACCGAGTCGCGTAGTAGAAAACCTCTTTTGGATGGGACGCTATGCCGAGCGGGCAGAACTCAGCACCCGCTTGCTACGAACCTTATTCAAGCAAATGAACGGTATCGACCCATTGCCTGCTGAAAGCCGCCGTTTAATGTTGGAAATGGTGTCTATTCAGACCGGGTGTTTGCCTGGCTTTACCGAGGCTGACGATGCGCTTATTGATGCACCAGACAGTGAACTTGTGTCCATTATCACCGATGGCAATCGTCCAGGATCAATCAAGGCGAACCTACAAGCCATGATCAACTGTGGGGAGCAAGTCAAAGAAATGCTGTCAGCAGATACCCGCATCATCATTAATGAATTACGCGACCACATTCACGAGCTAGACCGCGCCTACACCAACGGTTTACCGGCGGCACCGGAAGAATCACTTGATAGCTTAGTCACCTCATTGCTGGCATTGTCTGGCTTGAATCATGAAAGCATGCTGCGCGGCCTAGATTGGACCTTTCAAGAAATTGGACGACGTACCGAACGCGCCCTACAAACCGCAACCTTGCTGCGCTCATCATTAACCAAACCTTTACCTGCAGCACAACAGCAACAGGTGCTAGAGTCGGTATTACTCAGTGTCGAAGCGTTAATTTCGTTTCGTCGGCGTTATCGTAATCGCGCTCGCGTCGCATACGGTTTGGAGCTCTTGATGCTAGACTCTACCAACCCTCGCTCGCTGATTTACCAAATCAACCAGCTGCGTAAACACATCAAAAAATTACCGCGCAATAACATGCCAAGCGCGGGATTAAGCCCAGAAAACCATCTGATTATCAAGTCATTAAATGACATTCAGCTCGCCGATTTAGACGGCCTTGTGCAAGTGGACCGCAACACTCAAACACGCCTGCCTTTAGAGCAGCTTATGACTCAATTATTAGAGCAACTAGAACAGTTCACCGTATTCATTAGTGAAAAATATTTTGATCATACTGCTGGGCCTCACTCTTTGGTAGAAAATAACTGGGAAGGTCATTGATGCAATACCGAGTTCGCCATATCACAAAATACGCATACGGAGCCCCTGTTAGCCTGTGTTACAACATGGCGCATCTATTGCCGAGAGATACAGAACATCAGCGCTGCCTAAATCAAAAAGTGCGCATTTATCCGCTGCCTGTGTATCAGAATGAAAACACGGATTATTTTGGTAATCAGACGTTTTATTTTTCCATTCAAGAAGCCCATAAAAAACTGGAAATCGATGTCACCTGTGATTTTGACATCACCCCAATAGACCTTGATGCATACCGAGCAAAAAGTATTACCAGTTGTGGGCAATTGCGCGCATTCATGCAATCACCTCGCACGGAAGCAGAGCATTTAGCGAAAGAATACCTATTGGATTCACCACAAATTCGGCGCTCAGAAGATCTCAGAAATTATGCAAAAGAGATTTTTAGCGATGAAAAAAATGTCTTAAAAGCAACGCTTGAATTCACCCATAAGCTGTTCAGCGAATTTACCTTTGACCCCAACACCACCACAGTGGCAACGCCTCTTGAACAAGTCTTAGCGCAGCGCAGTGGTGTCTGCCAGGATTTCGCCCATCTTGCGATTGGCTGCTTGCGTTCAGTTGGGCTACCGGCTCGCTATATGAGTGGTTACTTAGAAACCTTACCGCCACCAGGCCAAGAAAAGCTTATCGGAGTCGATGCATCCCATGCTTGGTTTGCGATATTTTTACCGGAACTTGGCTGGGTCGAGTTTGACCCTACCAATGACTTAATGCCGAGTGATCAGCATATCGTGACAGCTTGGGGACGAGATTATGCCGACGTGACGCCACTCCAAGGAGTCATTTTTGAAGGGGGCGGCTCGCAACAAATGTCTGTCTCCGTCGATGTTCGCCGCCTTTAACTTAATTTGAACGAGTTTGTACATTTTTCCAACAGCGATGACATAGCATGTAAAAGGGATATAGGGTAAGCTCCACCCCATATATTTAAGGCCAGATTTTCTCGCCTGCACCCACCTTTTAAATAAATGAGAACACCTATGAGTTTCAACGCCCTTGGGCTATCAGCCCCCATCTTAAAAGCCATTGAAGAGCAAGGTTATACCACGCCTTCTGCCATTCAAGCTCAAGCCATTCCAGCCGTATTGGAAGGCCAAGATGTGATGGCCGCTGCCCAAACCGGCACAGGTAAAACCGCCGGCTTTACCTTGCCACTGCTAGAGCGCTTAAGCCAAGGCGGGCCTGCCAAAAGCAACCAAGTTCGCGCGCTTGTTTTAACACCAACACGTGAACTTGCTGCGCAAGTCGCGGCCAGCGTTCAAGAATACGGCAAGCACCTTGCACTAAAATCTACCGTGGTTTTCGGTGGCGTTAAAATCAATCCTCAAATGATGGCATTACGCCGTGGCGCAGATATTCTGATCGCGACTCCTGGTCGTTTGATGGATTTGTACAATCAAAAAGCGGTTCGTTTTGACCAACTAGAAGTATTGGTGCTAGATGAAGCCGACCGTATGCTCGACATGGGTTTTATTCACGACATCAAAAAAATCCTCGCGATTCTTCCTAAGAAACGTCAGAACCTATTGTTCTCTGCGACGTTTTCGCCAGAGATTCGCCAACTTGCGAAAGGCTTAGTAAACAACCCTGTTGAAATCTCTGTCACACCAAGAAACGCGACGGCTGTTTCTGTTGAACAGTGGCTTCATCCAGTTGATAAAAAGCGTAAAACTGAGCTGCTGATCGAACTAATTTCTGAAGGTGAATGGGAGCAAGTGCTAGTGTTTTCGCGCACTAAACACGGCGCTAACAAGATCACTAAATTACTTGAAGCCAGCGGTATCCGTGCCAGTGCTATTCACGGCAACAAGAGCCAAGGTGCCCGTACCCGCGCTCTAGCCGACTTTAAAGAAGGCCGCGTAAGAGCCTTGGTCGCAACGGATATTGCTGCTCGAGGCCTAGACATTGAACAGCTTCCTCATGTGGTGAACTTTGATCTACCTGATGTGGCTGAAGACTATGTTCACCGTATCGGTCGTACTGGTCGTGCTGGTGCAACGGGTAAAGCAATTTCCCTTGTGGCGGCCGATGAGCTAGATCAATTAAGAGCCATCGAACGTCTGACTCAGAAGCTGATTGAACGCCGCTATGTGGATGACTTTATGCCAACGCATATGTTGCCAGACACCACATTAGACACGCGCCCAATTAAACCTAATAAACCAAAGCGTGCTAAGTCACCACGTGACCAGCACGCTGGGGCAAAACAAGGTTCTGGTGGCGCGGCAAAATTCTCTGGTGCTCGTCGCTCAGGAAATGGCGCCAAAGCGGCTCCTAAAGCAGATGTTACACCAGGACAAGGTATGCGTAGCAAACCATTGGCGCCTGCACGCCGCAACCGTAAACCAAGACCTGCTCAAGACTAATCACTTATAATCAGGCTACCCTGTGAAAACACGGGGTGGCATGATGCCTGCAAGATTCCTCACCATCTACCGTTATTACGGACCTATCTGTGTATTTGCATTAACTCGCTTTTGTTAATGCGGCTTTATCACATCTAGAGATACAGCTTTGGTGCATAACCCAATTTGATTGCACCTTTTTAATGCATGGCGCCTGCGCCATTCACTATTCTGTCGAGATGCACATGCCGGTTTCACAAAAAATATTCAAAGTTCGCCGTCATTATAATAAATGGGTTGCAGACCAAACTTTGGAAGATTTTGCGTTACGCTATACCTCCAAACAAACCCACACCATGAGTATTGAGCGGGTCGCTAACACGGCCTTAGGCGCCACGGCTTTTTTAGCCCTAGAGGGGCTCGCTGCCGCCATCACGCTAAATTATGGTTTCAGCAATGCCATCGCAGCTATAGCTGTGGTCTTATTGGTGTTTTTCATTACTGGCTTTCCGATTGCTTACTACTCTGCCAAGCACGGTTTGGACATTGACCTACTGACCCGTGGCGCCGGCTTCGGTTATTTAGGCTCCACCATTACCTCGCTTATTTATGCCACCTTTACCTTTATTTTCTTTGCTATTGAAGCGGCTATTCTCGCCTCCGCATTGGAGGTTTTATTTAGCATACCCTTGGCCATTGGTTATGCCCTCTCGGCGGTATTTGTTATTCCGATTGTTACCCATGGCATTCGCGCCATCAGCCGTTTTCAAGGGCTTACCCAATACCTTTGGCTAATACTCCAGATCACCGCATTATTGGTTGTTGTATTCAGTGAGTACGAGCATTTCCAAGCATGGACTGACTACACAGTGCCCAGTTTACCTAACAGCGGCAGCTTTAATGTCATTCTATTTGGCGCCGCGGCTTCCATGCTGTTCGCGCTTATGGCGCAAATTGGCGAACAAGTCGATTACCTGCGGTTTATGCCAGAAAAAACCGCAGAGAATAAAAAACGCTGGTGGTTCTGGCTGATTATTGCCGGTCCCGGCTGGGTATTTATGGGGGGAATCAAAATGCTGCTAGGGTCATTTCTAGCCTATTTGGCCTTTTCAAATGGCTTACCATTTGAGGCGGCCGCTGACCCCACACACATGTATCAAGGGGTGTTTGAGTTTCTCACTAAGTCGCCCATTCTAGCCTTGATTATGGCGGCTATTATGGTGTTCATTTGCCAGATGAAGATCAACTTAACCAATGCGTATGCAGGCTCCATTGCTTGGTCTAATTTTTTCTCTCGGCTGACTCACAGCCACCCAGGACGAGTGGTTTGGCTCGTGTTCAATGTCACCATTGCCCTATTACTGATGGAACTGGGAATTTACCAAGCTCTTGAAGCCATTCTTGGCGTTTTTGCTATTGCCGCAGTCAGTTGGCTGGGGTGTTTATCGGCGGATCTATTAATCAATAAACCGCTTAAGTTAAGCCCAGATTATGTGGAATTTAAACGCGCACATTTATACGATATTAACCCAGTCGGTACTGGCTCTATGCTGATCGCCACCGTGTTAGGCTTGATCAGTTATTTGGGCGTATTCGGCGACACCATGAAAGCACTTTGCCATTTTGTCAGTCTAGCCAGCTGCTTTATTTGTGTGCCTGTCATCGCTTGGTTTACCAAGGGAAAGTATTATTTAGCACGACAATCTCCAGAATTATTACCCCTAATCGCGCTAGAAAGCGATAAACATCCCAACATCACCTATAAGGTCTTAACCTGTGGTATTTGCGAAAACACCTTTGAAGTCGCAGACATGAGCTATTGCTCAGCCTACCAACAGCCTATTTGTTCATTGTGCTGCTCATTGGATGTGCGCTGTATGGACAGCTGCAAACCCCACGCCCGTATAAACCAACAAAGCATTGCTTTTCAGCGTATGTTTTTGCCCAAAAAAGTCGTACGTTTAATCAACTCACGTCTCGGCCGCTTTGTTACCTTACTGCTCGTCATCAATTTGATAAACGCAGCATTGATGGTTTTAATCTACCGGCAAATGGCGCCACAAACCCTCGCCGAGGCGACGCTTTTAAGCCAAACAATGTGGACCCTCTTTTTTACGCTATTGATCGTCTCTGGCGTCTTGTCTTGGTTATTTCTTCTGGCCCATGAAAGCCGTGTTGTGGCTCAAAAAGAATCCAATCGACAAACCCGTAAGTTGACCCAAGAAATCGACGCTCACCAAGAAACAGACAAAGCCTTACAGTCTGCAAAAGAGCTCGCCGAGCGTTCAAATGCAGCAAAAAGTCGCTATTTAACCGGTATTAGCCATGAACTAAGAACACCTTTGCAATCCATTATTGGCTACGCTCAGCTACTGTCTGATAAAAATGAGGCCCCACCACAGCATCAACATGGCTTGGATATTATTCAGCGCAGCGGTCAATATTTAGCCGACCTTATTGAGGGGTTATTGGATATTTCTAAAATCGAAGCCGGTCGCCTAGACCTGTATCGCAACACAGTAGATTTGCCCGCCTTAATTGACCAATTAGCAAATATGTTTTCGATGCAGGCCACTAGCAAAGGCATTCAATTTCAAAACCATATTCTCGACCCATTACCGCAATCCGTGATTACCGACGAGAAACGCCTACGGCAAATTTTGATCAATCTGCTGTCCAACGCCATTAAATACACCAAAGAAGGCCGGGTGGATTTCTTTATTCGCTATCGCAATCAAGTGGCGGAATTTGTCATTAAAGATTCTGGCCCAGGCATTCCTGAGCACCAAATGACACGTATTTTCGACCCTTTCGAACGAGTACGTAATGCCGATACTGCAAACTTACCCGGCACAGGGTTAGGCCTTACTATCGTCAAGTTACTCACCGAGATTATGGGAGGAGATTTGCAGGCCAGCAGCCAAGTAGGTGAAGGCAGTGAGTTCAAAGTCAGCCTGATGCTCCCCTGGGTTAATAAAGCCACCCAACGAGAAAGTACGCAACAAGCCATTATTGGCTATCATGGCTTTCAGAAAAAGCTATTTGTGGTAGATGACGACCCTGTAGTACGAGGTCTACTGTCGGATATTCTCGTTCCACTTAACTTTATTACTTATGAAGCTTATAGCGCGGAACATTGCTTGTCTCAATTACCAGATGCAATGCCAGACCTTTTTATCTTAGATGTTTCTATGCCAGGAATGAGCGGCTTAGAACTCGCACAAACACTACGCCAGCAAGGCATCGAGGTGCCCATTATTATGCTATCGGCTGATGCACAAGAGCAGCATCGCCAGCCTGATGAAAGCGCGGCATTTGATGATTACTTGATTAAACCGGTCAACAATCAAACCCTACTGGAAAAAATTTCCGCTCACATTGAGCTTGATTGGGTTTATCAAACGCCGCTCAACAATACGACTATGGCCTCAACACCTCCCCCTATTGAGACTCACTCCAGAGAGTCTAATAGAGCGACCAACAGCGCCATAATTCCTCCAAGCTCAACCATGAATGGCACCATTCCAGACCATGAGTTGATACGTGAACTAGCGGCTTTTGCTGAAATGGGCTATCGCAAAGGCGTCGGTAACACACTTCAAAAAATAGCCCAACTAAAACTGCTCAATAGCACTCATTTAAGCACCTTAGAACAGTATCATCAGGCTTTTCAATTCGATATATTGGCCAATTACTTAGCTCAGCACAGCGCAAACGAGGCAACAAAAAAAGCGGCGAATGCCTCACAGGAGACCCCGTAACATGATGCAAACAAACAATGACATTGTATTGGTAGTCGATGACTCCGCCGATGCGCTTAGCTTAATCAATGACACCTTAGAAGCTGCCAACATGGATGTCTTGGTGGCACTAGAAGGTAAACAAGCGCTGACCATCGCCAAACGCATCCGACCTGACATCATTCTGCTCGATGCTATCATGCCCACCATGGATGGCTTTGAAACCTGCAAAGCGTTAAAGGCCGACGCTAATCTTGCCTCTATTCCAGTTATTTTCATGACCGGATTAAGTGACACTGACGACATAGTACGAGGCTTAGAAGTGGGAGGGGTAGACTATCTAACAAAGCCCATCAAACCCAGCGAATTACTGGCCCGGATGAAGGTTCACCTGAATAACGCGCGCCTAACCAACAGCGCCCAATTGGCACTGGACAGTACTGGTCAGCATCTAATGACAGTCTCGGATGATGGCAACATCATGTGGGCTACGCCACAAACCTATGCATTACTTGCCAAAGCAAGAGCAACCCCACAATGGCAACAACAAGCACTCGCTCAGCAGCTAAAACACTGGTTTGATCATCATCCAGAGATAGACAGCCGCTTGTCATTAAGCGACCTAGAATACCCATTATCGGTCAAAATCGTCAGCGCCGAACAAGGACAGGAAAGGTTGCTTAAGCTTGAAGATGGACGCCGTCCAACAGGCCCCCAGCTATTGCATCAAGAGCTGGGGCTAACAGAGCGAGAATCTGAAGTTTTACACTGGTTAGCCAATGGCAAAACCAACCGTGAAATTGCTCAAATACTCGACATGAGCCCAAGAACGGTTAACAAACATCTAGAGCAAATATTTCCTAAACTCGGGGTAGAAAACCGCACTGCCGCCGCCGGCATTGCACTAAAGACACTAGCCACTGTCTAGCAAAGTCTGGGAAGTCCAATACTCTTATAAAATTAATATACATTTGTTTGTTTCAGCTAGTAATCAAGCTCTGATAAATAGAAATTGGATTAGGAGTATGGAGAAATATTCACCCGCTAAGAACTTAATGGCATTTCTCATAGGAATTCCCTCCTTATTCAAAGAGTGCTCTTAGAGCACCCAGAATTACAGGTAATAAAAAAGCCCCTAGAAGGTCAGTTTTCACTAACTTTCTAGAGGCTTATTTTATATGGTGGGCCTGCCCCGACTTGAACGGGGGACCTGCCGATTATGAGTCGGATGCTCTAACCAACTGAGCTACAGGCCCTAAAAACGATCCGCATTATAGCTATATGCGCAACCAATGCCAAGATGGTTTTGCCTGTAAATTCAATCTAATACAGAAAAACAGCTATTTTTTCAGCGCTCTAGAGGATTAAGGTTCACGGATTACCGTTCCTGGAGCAACGCCCATTACTTTTTTGAAGGCGCGACGAAACGCGGCTTCGCTTTGATAGCCTAGCTCATCGCAGAGAAGTGCCAAGTTGCTCTCTCCTCTTTTTATACGCTGAGCCGCCAGACGCATCCGCCAAAGTGTTAAATAGGCCATAGGGGTAATGCCCATGGTAGCTTTAAACAATCCACTAAAGGCAGAACGTGACATGCCTGCTTGCTGTGCCAAGCTGGCCACTTGCCACGCTTGCTGTGGCGCTTCATGTATGGCAACAATAGCTCGTGCAAGTTTGTTATCACTCAAGCCCGCTAACAGACCAAATTGCACTTTTTTGGCTTGCATAAAGGCCCTTAACAGATGCACTAAATACGCCTCGGCCAAACGCTCTAATACTACTTGAGAGCCGCAACGAAGCTGCTCTATTTCCGCTAGCAGTAAAGTATTTAACGACATCAATTGCTGAGCAATTTCATCGCCTTTTTCTACCTTGACCCACTGACAAGCAAAGTCCAATAAAGGGTTAAGTGCTTTTTTTCCAAAATCAAATTCACAAATTAGCAAGTTAGCTACCGCTTCATGATTCACTAATGCTGCCCGTGACTGCAGTGCCTCAAATGCAAGACCAGACGCCAACCACATTCCATCCCCTTTTGTTAAAGAGATTGGTTCACTGCCCTTTGCTTGCAATGTTAGCTCGCCTTCCATCATGTAGAGCCAATAACTTGCCTCTGTAGAAAGCTCCAAGCCCTCTGCCTTTTCCAAAAAAAGACAACGGGTTACTGAAGTGGCTTTGGGACGAAATGCACTGAGTACTGAAGAAAGCCTGTCCACGAATTATTCCACCTTATGAAAATACGATCTGCAATAAAATTAGGACTTTGAGACATTTATCGTATCAAATTTTATTCTAGTATGCCCTTATAGTAAAAATCAACGAAACATGAGGAGATACCAATGGTTGTACTAAAGCCTAGAGCCGCTACTCCAGAGTTAGCGCTTAACACTCTAACAGGCGCCTGGTCTTTGGCTGAGCAAACGCCAGAGAATTTCACCATGATCGTCGTTTATCGTGGCCTACATTGCCCTAAATGTCGTGACTACCTAAAAGAACTAAGCCGTTTAGCCGATGATTTTATCGCAAAAGGTGTGAGTATTATCGCCCTTAGTAGCGACACACAAGAGCGCGCGCAGCGAGCATCTACAGAATGGGAAATTGAAAACCTCACCATGGGCTACGGCTTAACGCCTGAGCAATCACAAGCATGGGGATTACATCGCAGCGCTGGACGCGGGTTAACCAGCATCGGAATTGAAGAGCCGGCTGAGTTTACTGAACCAGGATTTTTCCTTGTTCGCCCTGATGGCACTCTATATTGGAGCAACATCAGCACCATGCCATTTGCTCGACCACACTTTAGAGAAGTTCTAGGTGCAGTCGATTTTGCTATTAACAAAAATTACCCAGCCCGTGGTGAATTAATTTAATAGCGAGCGTAAATCTTTAAATAAACAAACAAGCGAAATCCTTTTTGGGTTTCGCTTTTCTTCGTTTTTCAAATATATTAAAAAACTCTCTTCCACTAAAAAAACAAAACATCTCAAAAAAATCCACTTCAGAAAACCATTATTTTAACGATCAATTACTTCAGAAAAACATCAATTTTTTAATAAAAAAAGCACATCTATAAAGACATGCTTTTTAAAAACTTACGTTTACTTTCTGTTAAGAAAAATCGATATAACCGATTACTTACCCAGAGAGAATTTGTTGTCATAGTCTCTAAACAGGTAAAGAGCCACAATCGCCGCCAGCATCGGCCATGCAGCATAAAAGAGCAAGTTTGATCCGGCCCAAGGGTCTAGATAACGCCCAAAAGACACTAGAGTAGAACTTAAGTGCATGATTAATATAATTAATGTCGCCCATCTTCTCTGAAAACCTAGCAAAAAGCTAAGCACCAAAGCAAGTTGTAAGGCTCCCATGATATAAGCAATACTGGCACTTATATCAGGAATAGAATAGAAAACCTTCATGACAGCAGCAGAATGGCTAGGATTCACAAACTTATCCACAGTCCACATAATTAGCACAATAAACACACTCAGTCGCAGCCCCAATAGGCTCCACTCAAGCTTTTCTTTCGATATGGTAACGGTACTCATTTTAAAACCCTTTTAAAAACTTAATAAACCAAAGCTTTGAAAAACAAAAACTTATGCTTTTATCCATACCGCAACCATTATTTAAGTTGTTTCTATAAAGCCATTCAAAACAAACCTACTTTAAAAAGAACAAGGAGAGAAAACAACATTAGATAACTGAGATGAACATTTTTATCTTTTTCAGGCTATTTATTATTAAAAAAGAAAAGATGGGGGTTTCAAACAAATAAAGGGAACTTATTTATATTTTAGCCATCCTCATTTAGAGAAACAGCCATATTTAAAAAGCCGCTAAGATAAACACCCAATATCCGTCAACACCCAGGCACTATGATGCTGAGTGAAACCTATTTTAGGATAGTCATCTATCGCTTGAGGAGACGATAACAAGATCAATGAATATTCTGGGGTTAAGGCTTCTTTTGTCCTCCTCATTAAGCTCTTACCCACTCCCATCCCTTGAACGGCCGGGTCCACCGCTAAACCAGATAAATAACAACAAAAAGTAAAATCCGTCACAGATAGTGCTACCCCAACTAACACTTTTCGGGGCGAGGGCTAAGCGATGGCAACCGCACATTATGGGGTTCTTGGGTAATCAAGACGCCACAACAGAATCTGTATTTCAGTGGTGATTCTGGCTACTTTTCTGGTTTCAAAGAGTTTGGCGACCGATACGGGTCTTTGACCTTACTATAATAGAAACAGGTGCTTACGATAAAGATTGGGCCAGCATTCATATGACACTAGAAGAAAGCGTGCAAACGCATCTCGACCTTAGAGGAAAGGTAATGCTCCCCTAATGGTACTTTTGATCTGGCCTTTCATCCCTGGTACGAACCCTTTGACCGAGTAGAGGCGGAAGCAAAAAGATGCTCTGTCGCACTAAGCACTCCAGAGTTTGGGTAAATATTCACCATCACAGACGCCCCAATAGAGAATCCATGGTGGCGAGTTTCTTCTTGAACTCGCCATTAGGCTAGTAGAAATGCTGGCTCTCTTCTTTTAAGTAGTTGATCAGTACTTGTAGCTTTTTCGGCAAATGCCCATATGGGTACTGAATGTACACAGGCATAGGATCGGCGCGCCAATCTGGCAAACAATTTACCAAAGAGTCGGCGTGATGCCTGGCTCTCATATCCACTAAATAATGGGGTAAAATACCCACACCATTCCCTCTTATCATCGCATCAACATGAAGTGTAAACTGATCCACAATCAAGCGGCTATCAGGTACAGAGAAGCACACTCGGCCCTCTTTCTCATTGTCTAGACAGATAGAATTTTCGTCATTTTTTATCATATCTACCCATGCACACTGATTAAGTTCACTCGGGTGGGTAAATTCTCCCCTTTCTTCTAAATAACGAGGGCTGGCGTATACTCCTTGGGTAAGCTGACCGATTTTCTCTGCTTTTAGCCCTTCATCTGTAGGCTTACCAACCCAGATACTGACATCATTGGCTGATGATCCTTGTGACACGTTATTACCCGTTTTCACCTCCATGTTAACCCCTGGATACTTATCCAAGAATTCAAACATACGATTTGAAAACCAGCCCCGTATGAGGATGTTGTGTACATACACGGTTAGTTTTCCCGTGACTTCTCCCTTTAAATCCTCCACTGCCTTTAGACCATCATCGGCAATTGCCAACATTTTTTTGGCAAACGGTAAAAATTGTAAGCCGGCCTCATTGGCAATCAAGCGATTCGCTTGGCGTCGTAATAAAGGCTGATTCAGCACAGTTTCAAGATGGTTAATGCGGCGACTTAATGTCGATTTAGACACTCCAAGTGCCTGTGCGCTGTCTTTTAAATTACCGGTTTCCATAACCGATACAAACGTCTTCAGTTCGTTTAAATCGTACATGTTTCAGCCCTAAGGAGACCTCCGAAAAATAAGAAAAATCCTGCTATATAACTCCATTATTCAGCAATGTTGCAGAAAACGAAACAGAGCGTGTCAACACATTGCACTAAATATGTAAGAAAATACAAATGATAAACATTCTCAATACTCTTTTTAGTGAATCACATGATACTCAAAAGTATTTAAATATATAAGGAGATAATGCTCATAATGACCTCTTCACCACGTAATTTTAAACGCACACTACTCGCCGCTTTTATTAGTGCTGCAAGCTACTCACCAGTTCTGTTGGCCGCAGATGACAGCGCACTAAATGATACAGATGTCGCAAAAACCTTAGACCAGCTAGTAGTAACGGCATCTGGGCATGCACAACAAGTCACAGATGCTCCAGCATCGATTACCGTGGTGACGCAAGAAGAGCTAGAAAGCAAACCTTATAAAGATGTAACCGATGCTCTGCAAGATGTACCTGGCGTGATGGTCACTGGCGGTGGTTCCAGCCAAGACATCTCTATGCGTGGCATGAGCGGTAAGTACACCCTGATTTTGGTAGATGGTAAACGCCAAGGCTCCCGCGAAACCCGCCCGAATGGTGATAACTCAGGTATCGAACAAGGTTGGACGCCACCATTGTCTGCGATCGATCATATCGAAGTGGTACGTGGACCTATGTCTTCTCTTTATGGTTCCGACGCGCTGGGTGGTGTTATCAACATCATCACTAAAAAAGTACAAGATAAATGGGGCGGTGAGATTTCTGCCAGCACCACAATCCAAGACAACAACAAATCAGGCGACAGCCGCCAAGCCGATCTAATGGTCAGTGGACCACTGATCAAAGACAAATTAGGCCTACAATTTTACGGTCAAGTTTCTCAGCGTGATGAAGATGACATCTACAATGGTTATGCTGACCAAGACATTAACAATGGTACCGCTAAGGTCACTTGGAAAATGTCTGACGATCAAGACATCATTTTTGAAGCCGGCAAAGAAACCCAAGACAGAGACACACATGTCGGAAAGTCTATTGATCCTTCAGGTAGAGGCGCAGAAGACAGCGATACAGAATATACCCGTGATCATTACGCGGTCACTCACAATATCACTGTTGGCGATGTCAACGCTCAAACCTACATCACCAATGAGCAAATCGACAACCCTAGTCGAGATATGTACTACGAAGATACTGTCGTCAATAACCAAACAACGGTTTCCTTTGATAGCCATATTTTGACCTTCGGTGGCCAATACCAATACGAAAAGCTGGATGATTCAAATAATGGTGCCAATAATGGTGTGGATCAGCTTACTCGCTGGCAAGCAGCACTGTTTGTCGAAGATGAATACTTTTTAACCGACGACTTATCTTTAACCTCTGGCCTACGCTACAACAAGGACGAGAACTACGGGGATAACTTCTCACCACGCCTTTACGCCAACTGGGGGTTCGCACCAAACTGGACATTGAAAGGCGGTGTAAGCAGCGGTTACCGCTCACCTGATCTTCGAGAAGGTACCGACGGCTGGGGACAAGATACCGGTGGCTCCGCAGGTAATGCGTTGATTATTGGTAACTCAGACCTAGATCCAGAAAAAAGCGTCAGTGGTGAAGCAGGCCTTTACTGGGATAGCAACAACGGTACACAAATCAGCGGGACGATTTATCGCACTGACTACAAAGACAAAATCACCGAAGAACGAATTTGTGACACCGGAGCTGGAGATGCATCCTGTACATATGCAGGCGATAGCTACACCTACCTAAGCCAAAAATACAACGTCGATCGCGTTGTTATGCAAGGTATTGAGTTAACCCTGAATACCCACATCACAAAAAATGTTTCCTTCACAGGTAACTACACATACACAGACTCCGAGCAGAAATCTGGTGCTTTTTCAGGTGAGCCACTTAACCGTTTGCCGAAGCACATGATCAATGCGACAACTAACTGGACCATGAGCGACAAGATGAAATCTTGGGCCCGTGTTAACTACCGAGGCAAATCAAGCGACGGTCTAGAACGCACAAGTATTTCCAAAGGCATCCCTTCTTATACTTTCGTCGACACTGGTATGAGCTACGCTTTGACCAAAGACATCACTGTGTATGCAGGTATCTACAACATACTGGACAAAGAAGTGGACTACGATACTTACGAAGAAGTATTGGACGGCCGCCGCTACAACGCAAAAATCAGAATGAAGTTCTAATCTAGCGTTTCTGAGCCTCTCGGGGTCAGTACAATCAAACCGTAACGGGCTATCTCGTTACGGTTTTTTTATAAAGGCTAGCTGCGTCATCGCGCTTCTCTAATCAGCACAATCGCACTGCTTTATAACTAGTAGCCTTTCACCTCAAGATTACAATTGATAACCGCTTTATTTTCACCTAGACACTTAGCATGCCTATCTTCTGTTCGAACTCGCGTTTCTTCAGTACCGCAACTCTGTGCCACCAGCCATATTGATGCCCCTTATCAAACTTATGTCATTAGCTCCTGCTTCAAAACATGCTGTGGCCCTGAAGGACCGCCAAGATACAGTGCCCCGCTATCTTTAAATCCCACTTTTAAATAAAGACTTTTAGCCCCGCTATTTTTGCAATTCACAGTCAAATAAATGTCCTTATAATCCGGGTACTCTGCTCTAAGCAGATCCGCCAATTGCAGAAGTGCTTGTTTGGCATAGCCTTGCCCTTGATGGGCTTGATCAATAAAGAACTTTCGTAAGCCTAGACTTTGGACTGAAGCGTCGTGATAACTGCTTTTATAATCCCGATCAATCAGGAAAAAGCCCACTATTTTCCCATCCGCTAATACCAGGTAGGGCTGGGTCTGCTGATTCAGCCGATCTAAGATATCGCAAATAAGACCAACAAAGGGTTCTTGAGCTTCCGCTACCGAGAGTTTTTTCACTCTATCTAGATGCTGTGATTCCATTTTTGTAATGGTTACCATAGTGAGCCCTTACTTCCTGCTGGTTTAATATTTTGATTCTGTCGCCGTTGATTGAAAAACAAAAAATGCCGTTAAGACTTTCATCTTAACGGCATTTTTAAGTGCTTTATAAACCGACTAAATTAGTCTTGATTGATAAAGTAGTTGATTACGTAAGCAGGAAGATCCGCTGCTGGAACAACAATTTGCTCCATAGTGTCACGGTCACGAACCGTTACAGGTGCGCCTTCTTTTTCGATAGAATCGAAATCAACCGTTACGCAGATTGGTGTACCGACTTCGTCATGACGACGGTAGCCTTTACCTACGTTACCTGTGTTTTCATAAAGAATACGACCCAAGCCCAGTTTTTGAAGCTTGTTTTTCAACTCTTTCGCTAGCGCAACGATCTCTGGTTTGTTCTTCTTAAGCGGCATAATAGCCACTTTGATCGGAGCAAGATGCGGCTTAAACTTAAGCACAGTACGAGTCGAACCATTTGGTAGTTCTTCTTCTGTGTAAGCTTCTGTCATTACCGCCAACAAGCCGCGGTCTAGACCTGCAGAAGGTTCGATACAGAAAGGCACTTCCCATTTGTTCGCTTCAAGATCACGGATTGCAAGCTTCGCCGTAGAATGTTCGTTCTTTTTCACTTTTGCAGAAAGACCAAATTCTTCTTGCGCTTTAGTGTGTGAACCTAGATCGTAATCGGTACGGTTAGCAACACCTTCTAACTCTTCAAAACCATGTGGAAACTTGTACAAGATATCCACAGTTGATTTTGAATAATGGGCTAGGTCATCGCCTGTTACGTATTCAAACTCGATATTTTCTTCTGTTAGACCCTGATCCAACCACCACTGTTTGCGTGTTTTGACCCAAAAGTCGTGCCATTTTTCGTCTTCACCTGGTTTACAGAAAAATTCCAATTCCATTTGTTCGAACTCACGAACACGGAAAATGAAGTTACGAGGCGTGATTTCGTTACGGAAGGATTTACCAATCTGTGCAATACCAAAAGGCAAGGTACGAGAAGTAGAGTCCACAACGTTTTTGA
The DNA here is from genome assembly GCF_003387375.1 of Marinomonas pollencensis. Classification (GTDB taxonomy): domain Bacteria; phylum Pseudomonadota; class Gammaproteobacteria; order Pseudomonadales; family Marinomonadaceae; genus Marinomonas; species Marinomonas pollencensis. Next base: position 154,148 of record NZ_QUNG01000003.1, read on the forward strand.
AGTTAGTAAAAATACCTTGGGCAGTTTCTGGACGAAGATAAGTGTAAGACTCTTCGTTTACCATTGGGCCAACATTGGTTTTAAACATCAAGTTAAAGTCACGAGGCTCTGTTACATTTGTTGAGCCACAGTTATCGCACACTTTAATGTCTTTCATATGGTCTGCACGCATACGAGACTTACATTCGTGACAATCGACCATTGGGTCTGTAAATGTGTCTTCATGACCCGAGTATTTATAGACGTTTTTATTTTGAATGATAGCGGCATCCAAACCTTCTACGTCATCGCGTTCGTATACCATCGAACGCCACCAAGCCGCTTTTAGGTTGTTTTTCAACTCAATACCTAACGGACCGTAATCGTAAGCGCCTTGCATACCACCGTAGATTTCACTGCCTTGGAAAATAAATCCACGACGCTTACACAGGGAAACGAGTTCATCCATTGTTTTAGCTGGCATTTCTAAACACACCTTAAGCAAATTGGTTAATAGAAGAGACGCTCAACTTACAAGAGAGCGTTAATCAAAGAAAAAAGAAAGTTATAACTGCGCATTGTACTCTGTGCCCGAACTTCCCTCAATGGCGATTATTCATGAATAAAAAAGTCCCTTGATATAGCTTAATAAAAGCTCTTCTCATTTACAGGTTAAGCGCTCTTAAATAGATAACTATTGTCTTGCTGGACGAACAAAAAACATGCTTTTTTTGAACTTTATTACGTGTTTTTGCATCCAATATGTAAGATAATTCGTATTAATTACACATTGTTGTCGGATTTAGGATTCGTTATGCGTTCAACCTCTGTTTTCCCCCTTGTTCTATTTGGTCTTTTTGGGGTAGTTCCCTTTGCTATCTGGACTCTTTTGGCGATCACTGGCACTAGCTTCATGAGACACTCTGGGCTGGAACTATTTGCTGGGTACGGCGCCATTATGTTGAGTTTCTTTAATGGGGTAGTTTTTGGCCAAGTATTAGAAAACCCACAAAGAACCTATAGCCGCCGGGTTATGTCGTTTAGTCACCTAATCTCTTTATTAGCCTGGGGGACACTATTAATGGGCGTACCAACACTTTCTGTGATGGTCTTGCTATTAGGCTTTATCTCTACATTTTGGTTAGAAATACGCTGCCTTAAATTGCTTTTTGCACACAGTGACGGCCACTCTAAAACCCGCTATGTGCTGATTACTATCGTCTGTGTCCTTCATATACTCGTGCTATTTCCTCATTACTAATGAGGTAAACTTAACCCTATGAAAGGCATCAGAACAACCGCTGCATATATTGCTAAGAAAGGCATTAAACCTGCCTTTCCATCGCATAATTGAGGACAATAACATGCCTTTCAACGCCCTTATTATTGGCGCCAGCAGCACCATTGCTCAAGCTATTATCACCCATCTCGTGAAGGACCCTGACTGCCAGCGGGTCTTTACTGTGAGTCGAACCGCGGTCAATTTTTCCGCCAATAAGGTGATCTCTTTATTGTCAGACTACAGCGAAGCGTCCATCGACTCTGTATGCCAAAGCTTGCACGCTTATGCTGGCACGATAGATAAGGTGCTTATTTGTAACGGAGTACTACATCAAGGCACAGAAGATTCAAGCCATGCGCATCTTGTACAAATGCCGGAGAAAAAGCTGGAAGACATTACTATTAAACAGTTGGCGGATTGCTACCTAAGCAATAGTATTATTCCAATGTTATGGATTAGCCGTTTACTGCCTATTTTAAAGAGAGAAGAAGCTGTAAAAGTCGCGGCCTTCAGCGCTAGGATCGGCAGTATTTCTGATAATAAAGCGGGCGGTTGGTATAGTTATCGAGCATCCAAAGCGGCGCTTAATATGTTGATACAAAATAGTGCGATCGAATACGCAAGGCGCGCGCCTAATGTGAAACTTATCGCCTTCCACCCGGGGACAACGGATACCCCACTATCAAAACCCTTTCAACGCAATGTCGCTAAAAACAAGCTCTTCACCGCCGAGTTTGTTGCCGAAAAAGCCCTATCGGTATTAGATCAAGCCACACCTGATCAACAAGCTTCTTTTCTTGATTGGGATAATCAACCTATTGAATGGTAGCGTGTTAAATTATCAAATAGAAAGCAGCCACACCTAACAGCGAGCTCTTTAATGGAAGATTTAGATCAGACCGACCGAAAAATCCTCAACCTGCTACAACAAGATGCAAGCCTAACCGCAACGCAAGTAGCAGAGCGCGTGGGACTATCTCAATCTCCTTGCTGGCGACGCATTAATCGCCTTGAGCAAGAAGGCTATATTCAATCTACCCAAGCTATTTTAGACCGTCATAAAGTCGGCTTAGAGATTGTTGTGTTAGTGAATATAAAGCTGTCTTCCCATGGCAGAAAAATGCTTGATGAGTTTGAACAGTCTATTGTCGACTTTTCGGAAGTGGTGGAATGCTGGACCATTTCAGGGTCGATGGATTACAGCCTGCGAGTGGTGGCAAAAAACATCAACAGCTATGAGACCTTCTTGCGTAGCAAGCTACTTCAGCTGCCACATATTCAAGAAGCACAAAGCCATTTCACCATGCGTGAAGTTAAAAATGTCACCCAACTCCCTTTAGACTAAAAAGCAGCACTTTTCTAGCAAGCAGCAAGGCGACATCATACTGCCAATCAGGCTATTGCAATAATGGGTCGTCTTTAGGCAGTAATTTTTGAATCCATAATGCCAATTTGTGCTTCATACTCGGCAAATCCTCTTTGTCAGCTGGCAATGCCACAATAAGCTTATCCAAGACTAACAAACGATAAATTGCTTCGGTTTTCTCATTCGCAGACATGGTGGCAGAAAAACCATCATAGCCTCGCTTCAACGCATAGTTTTCACCAACTTGAATGGCTTTTTTACTCAGTGCGGCTTCGTTTTTCACTTTCTTCATGGGCTTATTCACCTATTCGGTTATCGCTCAAACAACCCTCTCAAGATTGTCGACAGATTGATAAACACGCGATTTGAGACAATCTAGACTCTAGCAGCTTTTTCTTACTTGCCACACTCTTCCCGCTAATAAAATGTAAAAAATGGCTATTAAACAAGGTGTTGTCAGTTGTTAGGAAGATCATTAGTCAGGCTAGAGGTATTCAACGCAGGTGAAAACTAACAATATTGTCGACAATTGCACTTGAATCAATGATCGATCAAGGCTATAAAGTGTGTATTGTCGACAATCGAGCTTTGATTTTTTATGAACAACCTGGTTTCCATCAAATCTGCCACCTTATCTGAGGATCTCGCTCAGCAGCTTAGCAATGCCATAGTAAAAGGTGAAATAGCCCAAGGCAGTAAGATCTCAGAGCCTGAGCTCGCCAAACAATACGGTGTATCCAGAGGACCACTAAGAGAAGCTATTGTAAAACTAGAAGGCCTTGGTTTAGTCACTCGTACTGCCAATATTGGCGCTCGAGTCATTCAGTTAAATACTCAAGATATGCTCGATACATTCAGCATGCGCGAAGCCTTAGAAGGCATGGCTGCTCGGCTGGCGGCGAGCTCTATGGCGCGCCATGAAATAGAAGGCTTGTATGCCTTACTGGATAAACACCAAGCCTATCTCGATGATAATCAAGATGAACACTATGTCCAGCAAGGGGGCAATGATGACTTTCATTTGCGCATTATTCACGCCAGTGGCAACACGAAATTAATCCGCTTACTGACAGAAGAATTATACGCGGTGATTCGCATGTATCGCCGCCATACTGCTGACCAACGCAGCGATCCTCGTCAAGCATTGCGTGAACACCGTGCGATTCTAGACGCTATCGCGAATCATGAAGGCGACCTGGCAGAATTACTCATGCGTCGCCATATCAGCCGGGCCAGTCATTTATTAAAACAAGCGATGGAGCACACCGCCCTCGCTTCGCAATAAATAAAGGCTTGCTCATTCACGAAAACAACAATAAGAGAGCCAGATTATGACCAATCTAACTGCCGGAGCCCGCTTTAGAGAAGCGGTAAAAACACAATCCCCATTGCAAGTCGTTGGCACCATCAACGCCTATTGCGCCATGATGGCTGAGCAAACTGGCCACCATGCGATTTACTTATCCGGTGGTGGCGTAGCCAATGCCTCCTATGGTTTGCCGGATTTAGGCATGACCGACTTACACGATGTGTTAGAGGACGTTCGTCGTATTACTTCGGCTTCTAATCTCCCGCTGCTGGTCGATATCGATACCGGCTTTGGTGGGGCATTTAATATCACCAGAACCGTACAACAAATGGAGCAAGCTGGGGCGGCGGCGGTTCACATCGAAGACCAGGTTCAGCAAAAACGCTGTGGTCATCGCCCGAATAAAGCCATTGTCAGCCAAAATGAGATGGTCGATCGTGTCAAAGCCTGTGTCGACGCTCGTAATGACGACGATTTTGTCATCATGGCACGCACTGACGCGTTAGCGGTAGAAGGCATGGAACCCGCGATTGAACGCGCCATTGCGTGTGTCGAAGCTGGCGCCGATATGATCTTCCCAGAAGCCATGATCACCTTAGATCAGTACAAAGAATTCGTCGCGGCGGTAAACGTGCCTGTATTGGCCAATATCACCGAATTTGGCGCAACCCCTTTATTTAGCAAAGAAGAATTAGCCAGTGTCGGAGTAGACCTAGTGCTCTACCCATTGAGTGCATTCAGAGCCATGAATAAAGCCGCCTTAAACGTCTATCAACATCTGCTCAACGACGGTCACCAACGCGCAACGGTCGAGACGATGCAAACCCGCAACGAGCTCTACGAGTTCCTTAACTATCACGCTTACGAAGATAAGCTTGATGCGCTTTTCTCTGAGCAAAAAGCGACTAAATAATACGCTTATTCAAAATGCTAAGCACAATGATTCTATGGATTTCTCAACCAACAATAATAAAGGAGAGACAACATGGCTAAAGTACTTTCTGGTGCGGGTCTACGTGGCCAAAGTGCAGGCGAAACAGCCCTTTGCACTGTCGGTAAGGCCGCCGCAGGGCTAACTTATCGAGGCTACGATATCGATGTATTAGCAGAGCATGCAAGTTTTGAAGAAGTGGCTTATCTACTCCTCTATGGCGCCTTACCCAACCGCGTTCAACTGCAAGACTACGAGCATAAATTGATGCAGCTTCGTAGCTTACCTGAACCACTAAAAGCGGCTTTAGAACTGATTCCAAAAGACGCTCACCCAATGGATGTGATGCGAACTGGGTGTTCTTTTTTAGGTAACCTTGAACCAGAACAGAGTTCGGAGCAGCAGCCTTTCTCAGGCCAATTAGCGTCAGCAGATCGGCTGATCGCCACCTTACCTGCCATGGTGCTTTATTGGTATCGATTTACTCATGATGGCGTGCGTATCGACACCCAAAACAGTCACGTCGCGTCTCTTGCTGGGCATTTCTTAACCATGCTCCACGACGAAGAACCCAGTGCCTTGCACACGCAAGTAATGAACGTCTCGTTGATTCTCTATGCCGAGCATGAGTTTAACGCATCGACCTTTACCGCTCGCGTCTGTGCTTCTACTTTATCAGACATGCATTCTTGTGTGACTGGAGCAATTGGCAGCTTACGGGGACCACTGCACGGCGGCGCGAATGAAGCCGCAATGGAGATGATTGAACCCTGGCAATCTGCAGACGAAGCAGAAGCGGCATTGCTAACCAAACTCGCGAATAAAGAAAAGGTAATGGGGTTTGGCCATGCCATTTACAGCGAGCGAGATCCACGTAACGACATCATCAAAAAATGGTCTAAAAAGCTCAGTGAAGAAACCGGAGATGACCACCTGTATTCAGTATCGGAACGTTGTGAAGCGGTCATGTGGCGTGAGAAAAAGTTATTCTGCAATGCCGATTTCTTCCATGCCAGTGCCTATCGCTTTATGGGCATTCCCACTAAATTATTCACGCCTATTTTTGTTTGTTCACGCATTACCGGATGGGCAGCCCATGTGATGGAACAAAGGGCTAATAACCGCATTATTCGCCCGAGCGCGGATTATACAGGGCCAGATCATGCCGAATGGGTAGCGATTGACGACCGACCATAAGACCTTTGGTACACCAAATTGATTCGTTTACTGTCATAACAGATTTTAAGGAAAACACATGAGCGCCAACGTAGATCTAAATAACCGCCCTGATTACGACCAAGTCATCCAAGACATCGCTGACTACGTAATCCAATACAAAGTAACCAGCCAAGAAGCACTCGATACCGCCCGTAATTGCTTAATGGATACTCTTGGCTGTGGCCTGCTTGCCCTACGCTTCCCTGAATGCACAAAACATTTAGGCCCTATAGTACAAGGTACCCTGGTGCCAAATGGCGCCCGTGTGCCAGGCACCTCTTTATCCCTTGATCCTGTCAAAGCGGCTTGGGATATTGGCTGTATCATTCGCTGGCTTGACTACAATGACACTTGGTTAGCCGCAGAATGGGGACATCCTTCTGATAACCTAGGCGGTATTTTGGCCGTTGCCGATCATTTGTCACAAGTGCGCCTAGCAAATGGTGAAGCCCCGCTTACCATGCGTGAGGTACTCGAAGCCATGGTGATGGCCCACGAAATACAAGGTGTCATCGCACTAGAAAACTCATTTAACCGCGTTGGTTTATGTCATGTCCTCTTAGTGAGAGTGGCGTCTGCGGCGGTTGTCACAAAAATGATGGGCGGCGATCGCGAACAAATCATGGCGGCCATATCGCAAGCTTGGGTTGATGGTTCGGCTCTGCGTACCTATCGTCATGCACCGAATGCCGGATCCCGCAAATCATGGGCAGCGGGTGATGCAACCTCTCGTGCCGTGCGCCTAGCGGATATGTCAATGCGTGGTGAAATGGGCATTCCAGGGGTGCTTACTGCACCACAGTGGGGGTTCTATGATGTGTCTTTCTCCAAAACGAATAAAGACCAAGCGATCAAGCCAGAAACAGAGCGTCAATTCTCTTTCAGCCAAGATTACGCCAGCTACGTTATGGAAAATATCTTATTTAAGATTTCTTTCCCGGCCGAATTTCATGCTCAAACAGCCGCCGAAGCCGCTGTCACTTTGCACCCTCAAGTCAAAGACCGCTTGGCTGAGATCGACAAAATCGTCATTCGTACTCATGAATCCGCGATTCGCATTATTTCCAAGTCGGGCCCATTAGCCAATGCCGCTGACCGAGATCACTGTTTGCAGTACATGGCCGCGGTGCCTTTGGCCTTTGGTAATTTGATTGCAGAACATTATGAAGATGATTTCCATGCGGCCAACCCTATCATTGATGAGCTGCGCGAAAAAATGGAAATCGTTGAAGATAAGCGTTTCACCGCAGAATACCTAGAAGCGGATAAACGCTCTATTGCGAATGCGATTCAGGTATTTTTTAAAGATGGCAGCAGCACAGAAGAAGTCGCCGTTGAATACCCTGTTGGTCATCGCCGTCGTCGTGAAGAAGGCATCCCGTTACTTGAGCAGAAATTTAAAAACAACTTGGCAACACGTTTTCCAAGCCACCAATGCCAAACCATTTTTAACCTATGCAAAGATCAAACTGAGCTAGAACAGACTTCGGTAAACCGCTTTATGGATCTATTTGTTATCGCGTAACCTGCGAAATACAGACAGTGACATATACAAAATGCCCCCTGAGTTACGTCAGCGGGGCATTTTCCCCCTAAAAGCCTTCTTTCCCCCTGATTTCCTCCTTAATTATCCGGCTTTTTGTAGCTAATATGAAAACGCCTACTAAGTGCTTACGATCGTCCATAAAAACACATAGCATTCGCCTGTTTTTGTTAAATAAATAGATTAAAAATTGAATTATCATTCATTGTTCTATAAATTATTTTTATAACAAACCACAACAATAAAAACCTCAGAATATAAAAATCACTTGTCACCCATGTTCGCTCTCTTGTCTTCCTAAGCTAGAAAGCAATATCAAGCTGTGTCGTGATTTTCCACCCCTTTAAATCGTTTATCCAAGGTTCGCCTCTCTTTAAGGAATAAAACATGTTGTCTTATTTAAGAAAATCGCCGCTCCCGCAGCAGCTAGGATTAAGCGCTTTAAGCGCCATTGTGGTTATTTTTTTACTGCTTATTTTTCTAATGAGAATGCTCTTTAGCGAGCAAATTAATAAAATAGTGACCAGCCATCAGGAAAAAGAGGTGGAATTAGTCGCGAACCAACTACATGATAAATATCAACAACTAGACCGTCGTGTACTGCGTGATGGTGGCTTGCTCAACATCACACTCAGTGACTTAAACATTGACCATAACAAGCTATTAAACGTAGGTGGTTATCAAGTTCCAACACTGACACTGCAGGGTCAAACCCTCAATGGTAACAGCCCTCTTATTAAGCGCTTTGCTAACACGACTGAGCTGCAAGTAGGTCTTATTATCAAGCAAGGTGGTCGCCTTATACGTGTCACCAGTTCACAAGACAGGCTAGCAGGACAAACAGCAGTTGGCAGTGAAATTTCCAGCGCTTCTGCTGCTTATCAAGCCATTCAGCAAGGCCGCGTATTCAGTGGTAAAGCCCTAATCAACCAGCACAGCTATTTCGCTCGATATGCGCAATTGACGGCCTCACCTGAATTATATTATGAAATTCTTATTCCTTATAATGATGTTTTGGCACCGCTTGCCCGCTCCTTAAACAGCATCACATTTGGTAAAAGTGGCTATTTATATATGACAGATACCGGTGTCAACAGAGGTAACTTTCTACTCCACCCTAGCCAGAAAATAATCGGTAAAAATATTCTTCAAATGTATCCAGAGTTAACCGATGCATTAAATAAGATGTATCAAAATGAAGAGGGTATCACCCGCTATGCGCTAAAAATACCTGGTCAGGATGACTCATTACGCCCCTCTAAAATTGTCTTTAAAAGAGTGTCTGGTTGGGACTGGGTTATCTCCCTTAAATCTTTTGATGATGAATATAAAGAAGAGGTCAATGGAGTATTATGGAGCCTTAGTATTCTTTGCGCCTTCGCTTCTATTTTCCTTGCCGGTATTTTATGGGTCTTTATTCGTCGAGCCCTAAAACCTCTACAGCAAATTTCCTACGCATTAAGCCAATTAGGACAAGGGAACTTGGCCTTTTCGTTTACCACAAACAAAGATCAAAACAGCCGTAACGAAGTGGACTTATTGCAAAACGACACGACGCTCATGCGTGACAATCTTATTCAGTTAATCAACAAGGTTTTGCTCTCAAGTAACGAGCTACTGGCATCAAGTCAAGCTATCTCAAACGCCAACCTTGATTTGAAAGAGAGTGCAAACAACAGTAAAGATAGCAGTATTCAAGTGGCTTCAGCCATCACTCAGATCTCAGCGTCCATTGAGGAAGTAGCGCAAAGCGCCACCGAAGTTTCTAATGAGTCTGTCGCTGTGCAAAGTGCAACAGAAAGCGGGCATGAAGCGGTGAAACAAGTTGAACAGACCGTCAGCAAACTCTCATCGGCCTTTAGCCAAGCTTCCGATACCATTGCCAGTGTCGAAGCCAGCTCCAGCAATATTGGTGCTGTGGCAACTGTGATCAACGAGATTGCCGAACAAACCAATTTATTGGCTCTCAATGCCGCCATAGAAGCCGCTCGTGCGGGAGAGCATGGACGAGGCTTTGCCGTTGTCGCCGATGAAGTTCGTGTATTAGCCCAACGAACTCAGCAATCTACTAAAGAGATCCGTGAAGTGATTGATACTTTACAATCTAACAGTCGCTCTGCTGTTGAAGAAATGACCAAAGGCCGTGAACAAGTAGACAATAGCGTGCAACAAACACTGCATGCTGGCGAAGTACTGAATCAAATATTTGAGTCCACACAGACGGTTGCAAGCGGTATTTCCAATGTCGCTGCCGCCACTGAGGAACAAAGTGTGGCTGCATCTCAAATTCGCCAAAGCTCTGAGTCCCTTCAACAAGCAGCAACAGCAACCCTTCAGCAATCTGATGTCTCCCAAGGCCACAGCCAGCATATACGTGAGCTTGCAAAAGCCCTACAAAAAGACTTGGCTGCCTTTACTCTAAAATAGACATAAGCCAACCAAAAGGTACGAACCTATCCCCACAAACGGGTTCGTACCTTCCCTACACCTCATGCGCACAGTATCATTCGCGGATCATGAGGAGATTTTATGCATTCATCTGACAACCACCGCCATTGTTTTTTATTTATCGGTTCTGAAGCTGAAGTATTGTCAGATTTTTTGCGCCTCTGCGAGCACTTAGCAGAACCGCTTATTTGCGCCCATGAAGTTACCCAATACCAACACCTTACCAGAGACACCTCACCTAGCTATCGCACTTGCTCTTTTAAGCAAGCACGTCAAGAACTCGGCGCCAGCCATGAGGCTATTTTAGTGGATCTAAGACATGGCGTGTCAGCAAGTGCCCTCGCTATTCTAGCCGGGACAGTACGTGGCAATGGCGTCTTTGCTATCGCCTTACCAAAGGGGGATTGGCAATCTATGACAGATCAAGATTTGCCTCGCTACTTACCTTGGCCTTATCAGAGCGCGCAAATTGACTCCAGTTTCAAACGCTTTTTATTGACTCGATTACTCGCCCCCAATAGTCCTTTTAGACTCACTCACTGCGGCTCAAAAGAAGTGGCTCTGCAAGCATTGCCTGCCCTTTCCTCAGACCTTGATCATCCGCCATTAAATACCCAGCAAGCATTAGCACAATCTTGCTTACTGGCATTAGAAGCGAAGTCTTATGTGCTGCTCGCGCCTCGTGGTCGTGGCAAATCTACGCTACTCGGAGACAGTCTCGCCAAACTTCTCGAAACCGGTAAAAAAGTTGCGCTGGTCGCCGCAAACCAAAGCGCGGTGGTCACCCTTAAGCAACGTTTTGAAGCGGTTTTATCAATCTCATCGGCGAGCCTAACACTTCCTTTCTTCGCACCGGACGCACTGCTCTCGAACTCAAATCATTGGGACATTTTATTGGTTGATGAAGCCGCAACCATCCCTATTCCTATGCTGAAAGCGTTAAATGATAAAGCAGATCATTGCCTATTTAGCAGCACAGATTATGGCTACGAGGGTGCCGGTAAAGGCTTTGGTATTCAGTTTTGTCGCTATTTAGCTAAGCAAGTGTCGCCTCGTTTAAAACCCCTTGAGCAACTTCATTTAACCCAACCAATACGCTGGGGGGAAAATGACCCACTGGAAAACTGGCTAAATAAAAGCTTCTTTTTAGCGACCAGCGAAGCCCCTGAAATAAAACCCAGTAACGCCGCAGAGAGCTGTGAATACCTAACAATCACAGGCGCACAATGGTTAACCCAAGAAACGCTATTAGCAGATACCTTCCAGTTATTGGTCAGCGCCCATTATCAAACCTCAGCGGATAACTTACGCTGGGTACTCGATGACCCGTCAGTCACCTGTCATCTACTAGGTCAAGATACGGCTGTCACCAGCGTGGCTATCATCACGGAAGAAGGTACCTTGCCTGACACGCTCAGTTTAGCGGTAATGCAAGGAACACGGCGCCCACGTGGTCATTTAATACCACAATCTTTATTAGCTCATGAGGGCTGGGAAAATGCAGGAGATTATCGTTATTGGCGTATTAGTCGCATTGCGACACAAACCGCCCAGCAAAATAACGGTTATGCAAGTAGGCTGCTGCAACAAATTGAAAGCTCTGCCAAAGCCCCTTCGAACCGCTGTGACTTCCTCTGTACAAGTTTTGCAGCCACCTCAGAAGTCGTGGCTTTTTGGCTCAAGAATGGCTTTATTCCAGTGCGCCTGGGAACCACCAAAGACCAAGCCAGCGGCTGTTATTCGCTGATGATGGTGAAACCTTTAACCCACCAAGCGGAGCAGCAAGCAAGGCTTTGGCAGCAAGGTTATTTAGCCAACCTGAGCATTAATTTACCTCGGGATTATGCCGATATAGATGCCAGTTTAGCCAACCAACTGAACCGCTCTTATCTTGATAAGGCGTTACAAAACAGCCTTGAAATAGCGCCCATGATAAGCACAAAGGACCGTAAAGACTTGGCTTTATTTGCCTATCATCACCGCCCTTACCTCACCATACGCGCTCAACTTACCCGCATGGTTAACAGTCAAATCGCGTGCCATCAACTTACTACAGCACACCCAGATTACCCTTTATTACACGCAGTAATTAACCAAGCCGCCCATCAAATTGATTTCTCAGTCTTCCATTTAAAGACCAAGAAGCAAGTGGAGAGGCGACTAAAGTCTGCCGTCGATGGATTATTATCCAGCTCACAATAACAGTCTAGCAATGTGTAACTTTCCGCCCATCTGCCGAATTTAATGGGTGGTTTCCCACCCAAATATCCCTTTCAAAAACACTCAGGCTTTAGCCACATCACGTAAAATCAAATTATTTTTATTAAATTTCAACAACTTAAACAAGTTCACAAGAAATTGGCACAAAATGTGTAATAAATGATGTTGCAACGTTATTTTTTAACCTTGTTATCCGTTTAACAAAGATTAAACGCACAACAATAATAATTACTCAGTTTTGGAGTCCAATAACAATGAAAAAACTCAGCTTAGCTCTAACCACTCTTGCACTTACGTTTTCCGCAGGTAGTGCTTTTGCAGATTCATCTTCCGCGTGCGATGCCGGTGAGCGTATTGTTAAGTTCAGCCACGTAACAGGGGGAACAACACACCCGAAAGTGGTTGCTGCCAATAATTTTGCGGACCGTGTAAACAAAGAAATGAACGGCAAATTATGCGTCGTTGTTTACCCAAACTCGACCCTATTTGGTGACTCTAAAGAGCTTGAAGCCCTGCTATTGGGTGATGTTCAGCTGCTTGCACCGTCTTTGTCTAAATTTGGTTCTTATTCTCCGAAATACGGCGTATTTGATTTACCTTTTATCTTTAAAGACATGGACCATGCAATTCGCTTTACCAAAACCCCCGAAGGCAAGAAATTGCTCAAGGCAATGGAAGACAATGCAGGCTTTGTTGGTTTAGGTTATTGGATGTCTGGCATGAAATATTTCTCTGCCAACAAAAAACTGACGCTACCTAGTGATGCAGAAGGCCTAAAATTCCGCGTACAAACCTCTGACGTGGCAAAATCTATGATTTCAGCCATGGGCGCGTCACCACAAGCGATGGCTTTTTCAGAAGTATACGGCGCTTTGCAAACGGGTGTAGTCGATGGCCAAGAAAACACTTGGTCTAACATCTACACGAAAAAATTCTACGAAGTGCAAGACAGCATCACAGAAACCAACCACCAGCTATTGGCTTATTTGTTCATGACGTCTAAAGACTTCCTAGACAGCCTGTCTCCTGCAGATCACGATCAATTCATGGCCATTGCAGACCAAGTTACTCAAGAAGCGAACGAATCGGTTAAAGCGAAAGAAGCGGCCAACCGCGCCAACATTCTAAAAGCCGGCGGCAAGATCAACACCTTGACAGAAGAACAACGTCAAACATGGGTTGATACTATGAAACCGGTTTGGAAGAAGTTTGACGGTGATATCGGTACCGACGTTGTTAACGCCGCAGCAGGTGCGTAATACACCGTTTAATACCTTGTAATAAAGCTGGCCTAAGGGCCAGCTTTTGCCAGCTCGGTAACCGGCCTTCTGCTGCTTAACAGTTAAGAATACGTCCTTACTTTCGTTACCCTCTGGCATCGCTCTTATATTCGCTCAGGAGACACAAATGGCATACTGGCCACATATTTATTTATTGATTTTCGTCCTCGCACTTTGGGCATTAGAAAAATGCTTTCCAAAGGTGATGGAACGTGCTGAAGAAAACCTGATGATTATTGTTATCTCCTCTATTATGGTGGTGTCATTTGGGCAGGTCATTGCACGCTACGGTTTCAATACTGGCTGGGATGCCGCTCTCGAATTTAACACCATCGCCTTTTCTTGGTTAATTCTTCTTGGTATGAGCTATGGCATCAAAACGGGCATTCACCTTGGTGTCGACATTGTGCTGAATGCGGTTCCTAAGAAGATTTCCAAAGCTCTTTCTTTGTTTGGCGCGTTTGCTGCCATTTTATATGGTTTGATTTTGCTTGATTCCACTTGGTTAACGCTCTTGGGCATAGACACTCGTGGCGGTGCCATCGAATACTGGTCAAAAATGTACAAGATTGGTATCGGCACGGAAGAGCTTCGTTACCCTCTTTTCATGCAAGAAGCGTTTGATTTACGCCCACGCGTACAACGCTGGTTAGTGCTGGTGATACTGCCAATCAGCTTAGCAATGCTCTCCCTCCGCTCTTTGCAGGCCTTCATTGACATTGCACGTGGTAAACGTGACATGTTGATCAGTGGCCATGAAGCACAAGAACTGGTCAAAGAAAACAAAGACGCCTTAAAAGACTAGCTGAGTTAGGAGCTTACTGTGGAAGCCATTATTTTATTTGCTTTTGTACTAACCATGCTGTTTATCGGCATTCCCGTTGGTATTTCCTTGGGCTTATCGTCCATCCTGTTTATTACTTTTTTCTCCCATGACTCATTGTCATCGGTGGCTATTTCTCTGTTTGGTGCAGGTCAACACTATACTCTGTTGGCGATTCCATTCTTCATTCTAGCCTCTTCGTATATGTCCACTGGTGGTGTCGCCAAACGCCTGATTAACTTCGCCATTGCCAGCGTCGGGCACTTCCGTGGTGGCTTGGCCATGGCGTCCGTATTGGCCTGTATGATGTTTGCAGCCTTGTCTGGTTCATCTCCAGCAACGGTTGTGGCCATTGGTACCATCGCTATTGCAGGTATGCAGCAAGTGGGTTACTCAAAAGAGTTTGCTTCTGGCATCATTGCCAATGCAGGCACCTTGGGCATCCTTATTCCACCATCTATCGTCATGGTAGTATACGCCGCGGCTACCGATGTGTCCGTTGGTCGTATGTTTTTAGCCGGTGTCATCCCAGGCTTACTCGCAGGCGGTATGCTAATGCTGGCCATTTACGTGGTCGCTCGGATAAAAAACCTACCTGCCGAAGAGTGGAAAGGGTTCGGTAATCTAGTGCGCGGCGGTAAAGAGGCAGGTTGGGGCTTGTTCCTTGTGGTTATCATCATGGGGGGGATTTATGGTGGTGTCTTTACACCAACAGAAGCCGCCGTGGTGGCCGCGGTCTATTCCATCTTTGTCGCGCTCTTTGTGTACCGTGATATGGGCCCATTAAAAGGCCAAACATGGACCAATGATAACGACGCTACTCACGCCCGCGTTGGCTTCAACGGTACTGTTTATGGTGTGTCGTTTTTCCTTGTATGGGAAATCATGTCGTTCTTCGCCCTAGCTGGCAGTGAAACTATTACCGGTGGTGATCGTGCTCTTTGGGGTGCGGTTATGTCGGTTATTTTGGCGATTTTCTACGTTTATAAGCGCTCTGCTCACTTAGAACAGTCGATCACACGCTGCTTATCCGCAGGCTTGCCAATCTGGGGGCGAAACTTGTCTCTCATGCTGCGAGGTTTCTTCCCTGCTCTATTTGGCGAAGAATCTCGTAAAGTGATGCTCGAGGGCACTAAAACCACCATCATGTTGATGTTCATCATCGCTAATGCCTTGTTGTTTGCCCATACCTTATCTTCTGAACGCATCCCTCAGATGATCACAGAATGGATGCTCGGCGTCGGCTTTAACTGGTTTACCTTCTTGATCGCGGTCAACATTTTGCTGTTAATTGGTGGCCAATTCATGGAACCATCAGGCCTATTGGTGATTGTTGCTCCGGTCGTATTCCCGATTGCAATGCAGTTGGGTGTCGACCCCATTCACCTAGGTATCATCATGGTCGTGAACATGGAAATTGGTATGATCACACCGCCGATTGGGTTAAACCTTTTTGTCACCTCTGGCATCACAGGCATGAGTTTAGCCCGTGTTGTTAAAGCGGCGATGCCATTCGTATTAGTCTTGATGGTCTTCCTTGTTCTCGTGACCTACATTCCTGCGCTTTCTACTATGCTGCCGTACAGCATCATGGGACCAGAGATCGTTCATTAATCACCAACGTCTTGTTAGATTTGATTTTGGGCGCCCTACGGGGCGCTTTTTTTAAACTAAAAAGGAGCATATTAGATGCTCCTTTTTGCAACTCACTAAACACCCACGCTATGAACCAAACACCCCTTCTATCATGCGCGGAATAGACAATGGGTTCGTATCTTGAATCGCCTCTGGAAGTAAGCTGGCAGGAAAGTCTTGGTAACAGACTGGCCTTAGGAAACGATCAATTGCCGCACTCCCTACCGATGTACTCCGGCTGTCCGAAGTCGCAGGAAAAGGCCCGCCATGCACCATGGCATGACACACTTCTACTCCCGTTGGATAACCATTACAAAGTATCCGCCCCACTTTTCGCTCTAAAATAGGCAGTAAGGGCCTTACCGACTCAATGTCGGCATCAAGCATCTGCAGCGTCGCGGTTAATTGGCCTTCGAGTTTTTCTGCGACAGCCCTCGCGTGCGCCAAATTTTCACAACGTATGATTAATGATGAAGAACCAAAAACCTCTTGCTCCATACTGGAGTCTGCCAAAAAGGACGCTGCATCAGTAACAAACAAATGGGCCTGACATTGATTGGCTTGTGGGCTTTGTTGGCCCGTTGCGAGCAAACTTATATTGGCGTTTTCTGCCAAACTCTTAACCCCTTGATAATAAGCATCGCAAATATCTGGCGTTAGCATCGTTTGACTCGCCAGTGCGCGCACCTCTGCACTTGCCTGAGCAATAAATTCAGCGGCGCCCTCTGTGCCGCAAAGCAACACTAATCCTGGGTTGGTACAAAACTGGCCCGCGCCCATCGCCAATGAGGAAACAAAGCCAGAAGCGACGGCAGAAGCGTCTTCTGCCAATTTATTTGGCATAACAAACACGGGATTAATACTGCTCATTTCTGCATACACAGGAATCGGCTCAGGACGTTGTGTTGCGATCTTAAGTAGTGCCAAACCGCCTTGCCGCGAGCCAGTAAAGCCCACCGCTTTGATCAATGGGTGTGATACCAAGGCACCTCCAATAAAGTGACCCGCACCATACAAAAGAGAAAATACCCCTTCTGGCAATTGACATTTTTTCACCGCAGTCTGAATCGCTCTAGCCACTAATTCAGAGGTACCTGGGTGTGCAGGATGCGCTTTCACGACCACAGGGCAACCGGCCGCCAATGCTGATGCTGTGTCTCCTCCAGCGACCGAAAAAGCCAATGGAAAATTACTCGCCCCAAATACGGCCACAGGCCCTAAAGGAATTTTCTGTAAACGCAAGTCAGACCTTGGTAACGGAGAGCGCTCAGGCATTGCTGGATCAATACGAGCATCGAAGCAGCCACCAGCACGTATCACTTGAGCAAACAATCGCAACTGCCCTACTGTCCGGCCACGCTCACCTGCAATGCGAGCTCGTGGTAAACCGCTCTCTGCCATCGCGCGTTCAATCAACTCATCGCCCAGAGCCAGTATTTGCTCTGCGATCGCTTCCAGAAAATCCCCTCTGGTGGTGTTGCTCAACGCGCGATATTCATCGAAGGCTTGCCAAGCAAGCGTCACCGCTTGCTCCACTTGCTCCTGATTGGCACCTGCATAAGCTGGCGCCAAGGTTTCATTAGTGGCTGGGTTAATCGCTTGTATGACTTCTTCCTGCCCTGTGACTGAGGTTTGCCCAATCAGCATTTTTCCTGATAAATGTGCGCTGCCTAAACCTTGCATCTAACCTTCCTCATAGATAAAAAATTAGTCTTCGAAATGTCCTGCGCTGGCGAAAACACCCCCTTGAAAACGCACTTCAGGGTCATTTGGGTCTCGCCTTTCTTCCTCAAGATAAGCTTCATGCTCAAAGACCTCAGAGCTGTCTTTTGCTGTCCAGCCGATAAATTTTGCGTGGCGATTATCCCACCAAGTGCTCGGGTTATTGGATACCCCATAAATGATAGTGCAGCCTAAACGGTCCACAGCATAAACTTTCTTAATTAAATCCGTTAAATCCCCCTCACTTAACCAGGTCGATAACATACGTCGGTTCAAGGGTTTGGGAAAACAGGAGCCGATCCGAACTAAAGCAGATTCAATGCCAAATTTATCATAATAATATTGAGCCAAAAGTTCGCCGAAGCCTTTCGAAACACCGTACAGACTGTCTGGTCTCATTGGGCTATTTGCATCCAACAAGGTTTCCCTATGATGGAAACCTACCACATGATTTGAACTGGCGAAAAAGAGCCGTTTTACTCCCTGTTGACGCGCTGCTTCATAAATATGATAAGCCCCTTTAATATTGCCACTGAGGATGTTTTCGAAGCTATTTTCGGTTGATATGCCACCAAAATGCACGATGGCATCGCATCCTTCGACCAATGCCATTACCGCGTCAGCATCCGCTAAGTCGCAACGGACAAACTCTTCATTCGGCAACAAGTCGTCGACCGTTTCAATGTCAGAAAGGCGCAATTCACTCGCCCAATCAGCTAAGGATGTCCGCATCATTTTGCCTAGATTTCCCGCGGCTCCAGTCAATAGTACACGCTTCATCTTTCCCCCTTATGTGAGCACCAAAATAACAGTCGCTTCTTTTTATCATTGTTATAGGTTTCGCTAGCTTAGCAAGCAGCTCCTGCCGCGGTTAACCATTTCTCGTAAACAGAGTCTCCAAGGCAGTAAAACGTGCAGTTACTGCACATACTTTCACACTCCATCTCTTATTGTAAAACGCTACGTTGCACGTTTGGGATCAAAAATAGACAAACTCTTTGTTTAAAAAACAAATGAGAAGCGTTAACATTCGCAACCAGTTTTGTAAAGAGACGCTTTGTCCATATCATTTCCTTAATGATATTGATAAAAGCCCATGACGAAAGAGTACACTTTATTTACTTACATCCCAAAAGGAGTCTTTGATGTTTACAGCTCGATCATTTCGCCACGCTGCGCTACTCGCTGCCGGTTTAACTGCCGCTATGGGTGCATTTGCAGCCGGCAAAGTTGTCAGTACCCAATATGGCGATGTAACCGTAAATAGCGATGCAAAACGTGTAGTCACTCTATACGAAGGGGCATTGGACATCAGTTATGCTCTAGATGTTAAGCCTATTGGTGCTATTACAACTCGCGGCAGCGATGGCGTTTCTAATTATCTAGGCGATCGCGCTAAAGGCATCAAAATCGTTGGCACTACTCGCGAAATCAACCTAGAAGCAGTGGCTGCACAACGTCCTGACTTGATCCTTGCTTCTCCTCGCTTGAACCCTGAGCAATATAAGATTTTGTCAAAAATCGCACCAACTATCGTGCCAAAATCCAAACCACATCAGTTCCCTTCTTGGACAGACGACACACGTTTATTTGGTAAAGCTCTGAACAAGTCACAAGAAGCCGAAGCGATTATTGCCAAGATTCATGACCGTGAAGCCGATATCAAAAAAGTCGTTGAGGCAAAAATCCCTCAAGATAAGCGCAACGTATCGCTAATTCGCTGGATGCCACAAGGCGCCATGGTGATGTCGACTAAAATCTTCTCAACCGAAGTATTAGCCAATACCGGTTTTAAAGTAAATGACGGCGGCGTTGTAAAAAAAGGCAGCCCTCATAGCAGCGCATTAAGCCTAGAAAACCTATCCAGCATTGACAGCGAATGGGTATTCTTAGCGACCATGAACCTAGAAGGTCAAAAGTCGTTAGATGCAGCGAAAAAATCCCCTGCCTTTGAGCGTTTAAGTGTTGTTAAAAAAGACCACGTTATCCCTGTTGATGGTCAAGTTTGGACCAGTGGCTCAGGCCCACTTGCGGCGATGGTTATTTTAGACAACATCCAAAAAACACTTGATACTAAGGTTTCGTACCCTGAATGATCCCTTGGTTTAATCGAATACCTGCTCAACGATCATTGTTAAGCGCATTAGTGCCAGCCGTTTTACTGCTGGCACTTTCGTGTTTCTTAAGCTTGCTATATGGTGCTGGGGCGGTTGGCCCTCTTGAAGCATTTAAGGCCTTATTTAATCAAGGCAGTGCAGACGCTTATTTCGTTGTCAGTGAATTACGTTTACCGCGGACCCTCGTTGGGCTCTTTGTCGGTATTTCCCTTGGTGTTGCTGGCGCACTAATGCAAGCAGTCGCACGTAACCCTCTCGCCGAGCCGGGTCTGCTAGGGGTTAGTGCTGGTAGTACTTTCGCAGTTGCTCTGGCCCTAGTGCTAGGAGCCAGCGCTGCCACCTTGACGGTCAGCGTTGCTCAAATTGGCGCTCTCGTAGGCTGTTTTTGCGTCATTACTGCCGCGCGTATGCAAGGCCAGAATCGCGACCCAATTCGCCTTGTATTAGCCGGTGCCGCCCTCTCTAGTTTGTTAGTCGCATTGACCTCATTACTCTTGCTGTATGATGAAAGAGCCGCTGATGAAATTCGTTTCTGGGTGACAGGTAGTGTGGCAGGCCGAGGCTTAGAACAACTCTACGCCGTCATCCCCTCTATGATTATTGCGGCGCTAGCAACGCTTTATGTATCTCGTCCACTTGCGTCTTTAGCATTAGGTGAGAAAGTTGCCATTGGCCTTGGTCATAACCCAGGTCGTATTCGCTTAATTGTGATTGTCTGTGTTGCACTATTAGTTGGTGCTGCAGTGGCCGTTGCTGGGCCTGTTGCCTTTATCGGCTTGGTGGTTCCTTTTGCCGCACGAGCACTTGTTGGACCAGACATTCGCCGTACCTTATGGCTTTGCCTGCCCATTGGCCCGATTGTGGTAATTAATGCAGATACCTTGTCTCGCCTTGTGGCACAGCCTGCTGAGATGCCCCTTGGCGTATTAACCGCTATTGTCGGTGCGCCCGTTCTTTTAGCCATTGTCAGGGCTCGACGCCTCCCTACTTTATGATGAATACAAAAACACATTCACTTGAAAACATGCCACCTCAGCCTCAATTAGAAGGCCACACCACATTGCCATTGGGAGGCGAATCACAACTCTTATTAGAGCACAGGGCATTGCGTCGTAACGCCATTTTATTGGCAATGCTGGCGCTCTCTAGCATCGCCTTTCTTGGCATGGGGAGCATGGTGCTGTCACCTTTACAAGTGATTCAGGCGTTACTGGGTCAGGGCTCTGAGCTGAACCAATTTATCATTCAGCATCTACGCCTAGAACGCTTGTTAGCCGCTATTTTCACTGGTGCAGCATTTAGCTTAGCCGGTTGTTTAATGCAGACACTGGCCCGTAACCGGCTGGCTACCCCAGGGATTATTGGCATTGATAATGCCGCCATGGCATTTGCCGTCTCCTCCATCGTCAGCACGGGTATTTCTTTAGCGCCTTCCGCTATGGCATTAGCAGGGGCTGCCACCGCAACCGCACTGGCATTTGGTTTAGCTGGCAGCAGTGGCACAAGAGGTTATCGCTTTATTGTGGCAGGTATTGGTATTGGCGCCATCGCCGGTGCACTGACACAGCTCATGTTAAGCCAGGTGGATATCGATACGGCCAACGCCGCTTATCCTTGGACGGTGGGGAGCTTAAGTGCGCGCTCTAGTAGCATGGTTTATGCATTGGGCATCGGTTTGCTAATCAGCCTTATCGCCTGCCTGATATGGGCTCGACGATTTGCCTTATTGCCTTTTTCAGATCAGGTCATTACTGGGCTGGGTGAACAAATTAAAAAAATTCGTGTGGCGGCCCTCAGCTTATCCGTTTTACTAACAGGCTTAGCCGTAGCGGTGGCGGGGCCAGTCGGTCTGGTTGCCCTCGTTGGGCCAGAACTCGCTCGCGCCATGTCAGGCTACCGCGGCATTCCGTTAATTGGCTCTGCTATTGCAGGCGCCTTTATCATGGTCGTCGCCGATTTAGTAGGCCGTACTTTGTTATCCCCTATCGAGCTTCCCGTCGGGATCGTGACCTCTATCGTCGGAGCACCCTATTTAATTTGGATACTTGTACGCCGCTCTCCAAGGAATTAACCATGGCTTCTATCATGCAAAAAAACAAACAAACACTATTGCAGACGGACCCTTTAGATACCAGCTTAAGCGCCAATAACCTTTCCCTTAAGCATGGTAAAGCTCACATTATTGATAACCTAGATGTCGCGTTACCAGCCGGTAAGGTGACCGCGATCGTCGGCCCCAATGGCTGTGGGAAATCCACTCTTCTCAACGGACTTTCACGGGTACATATGCCTAGCGGCGGTGAAGTTTTGCTCAATGGTAACAACATCCATCGAGTTCCCTCTAAAGAAGTCGCTCGATACCTTGCTTTGTTACCCCAAGACACGTCTGCTCCAGATGGTATTAGCGTTGCTGAATTGATTCGCTTTGGTCGCCATCCACACCAAAGCTTGATGCAGCAATGGGCGATGGATGACCAACAAGCCATTGCCTATGCATTGGCGGCGGCTGATCTTAATGAATTAAAAGATCGTCAATTAGATACCTTATCGGGCGGTCAGCGACAACGGGCTTGGATTGCCATGTCAATCGCCCAAGAAACTCCTTTACTGCTGCTGGATGAGCCCACTTCTGCACTCGATCTAGGTCATCAGATTGAAGTATTTGAGCTGATCAGACACTTGTCCCAGGAAGGCAAAACCATTGCTATGGTGGTGCATGATCTGCCCAGCGCATGTCGTTATGCAGACCATATTATTGCTATGAAAGGCGGCAAGATCATCACCCAAGGGCCACCTAAAGACGTCATGACGAAAGCCTTAGTACGTGAACTCTATGGTATTGAGTGTGACCTCATTGAAGACCCAATGACTGGCAGCCCTATTCTAATCAATATTAAGCGAGTGAAGGCCTAAGCTTTCACTCGTTATTGACTTAAATAACACTGCTAAAACCTTCGAACTTAGGCGGACCTAGATACACGCCTTTTGCAGAAGATGCATTCGCGTGGGCCTTTTTAAATGCCTCGGATTGAACCCAATCCCGAAACGCTTGCTCACTTTCCCAAACAGTGTGAGAAGCAAACAGAGTACACTCTTCATCAGTCTCCCCTTGCAGCAAATGAAATGACTGAAAGCCTGGGACCTCTTTTAGGTGAGTATCGCGGTTACGCCAAATATTGGTAAATTCTTCCTCACGCCCAAGCGCGATACGAAATCGATTCATCGCAATGTACATGCTATCTCCTAAGAAGGTTGGTGGTCATCTGGCTTTTATAGATAGCAATTTCTTCAACAAGAGTAAAACGGATTCACGCTCAGCGAGTCTCATATGACAATATTTTACCCTTTACTGACAGGCAAATTCCTCTGTCTTCCAGAGCGTTTTGAAAGGGCTTTTAGAATGTGTAAATGTCCGCTTTTCACTTCCTTAAGGCTGCTATTTTTGTTTCTATGATGAGAACCAAACCGCAAAAGGATTTCAGCAAATGAGCAAACTTTCACATTGGCGTCCGCTACTGGCTTTCACTCCTCTTTGCATAGCAAGCAGCCTTAGTATCGCCGCAGGACAAGCAGCAGATACGGTGGCCCCAGAAGCCACGATTGCACTACAAGATCAAAAACTCGCCCATGCTAAGCATTTTATGATTGCGACTGCGAACCCAGTCGCGACCAAAATTGGTTATGAAGTGTTGAAAGCTGGAGGCTCTGCCGCCGATGCCTACATTGCCGCACAAATGGCATTAGGCCTTGTGGAACCGCAATCTTCAGGCTTAGGGGGTGGTGCTTTTGCCGTCTATTACGATGCTCAAAAGAAACAGCTCACCACCTTTGACGCCCGCGAAACAGCCCCATTGGAAGCTACCCCAGAATTGTTTCAAGACAGCAAAGGACAGCCCCTAAAATTTTATGATGCGGTTGTCGGTGGTCGCTCTGTGGGGACACCAGGCACAGTAAAATTATTGGGAGAGCTCCACGAGCGTTATGGCAAAACACCATGGAAAGCATTATTAGAGCCCGCGGCAACCTTGGCACAAGAAGGTTTTATTGTGTCTCCACGATTAGCCGGGGCATTGGCGGACAGCAAGCAAAGTCTGGCTCGTTATCCACAAACAAAAGCCTACTTTTTTAACCCTGACGGCAGCACAAAACAAGCGGGGCAACGACTCAAAAATACGCCCTATTCTGAAACCCTACTGATGCTTGCCACCTACGGCGCCGACTCCTTTTACACAGGTCAAATAGGCAAAGATATTGTTTCTACTGTACGCAACGTGCCTGATAACCCAGGTGTCTTGTCCGAACAAGACATTACCAGCTACAAAGTAAAAGAACGCATCCCAGTGTGCTTACCTTACCAAAACTATGACATCTGCGGCATGGGTCCACCAAGCTCTGGAGCACTTACTGTAGGACAAATATTAGGCATAACCAGTCATTTCGATCTGGCTAAGATGGGACCAAAATCTGCGAAAGCATGGCAAATTATCGGTGATGCATCACGCCTTGCCTTTGCTGATCGTGGTCGCTATATAGCAGATACGGACTTTATTCCAATGCCTCAAGGGTTGCTAGATGCAAGCTATTTACAAGCCCGCGCAAAACTCATCACACCTGGCAAAGCCCTACCAGATGTCGCACCAGGTAAACCCGCATGGCGCCACCCAATTGCCCTTGCCGATGATCAGGCTATTGAGTTTCCCAATACCAGCCATATTTCTATCGTCGATAAAGACGGCAATGCCATTTCTGTGACGACTACCATTGAACATGGCTTTGGTTCGACTCTAATGAGTCATGGCTTCTTATTAAACAATGAACTGACCGATTTTTCGTTTAAGTCCTACCAAGACGGACGCCCTATCGCTAACCGTGTAGAGCCAGGCAAACGCCCGCGCTCTTCTATGTCACCCACTATTGTGATGAAAAACGACAAACCGTATTTGGTGGTTGGCTCTCCTGGCGGGTCGCAAATTATTGGCTATGTGGCGAAAACCTTAATCGCCAATCTGCAATGGGGAATGAACATTCAACAAGCGATTTCTTTGCCCAACAGCCTCAACCGCTTTGGCACCTTTGAACTGGAAAAAGGCACTGCGGCAGAGGATCTTGCCAAGCCTCTCGAAACCATGGGCTATAAAACCACAGTGAAAGACCTGAACTCAGGTATTCAAGGCATCGAAATTCGTAACGGTCAGCTCACTGGTGGGGCCGATCCTAGACGTGAAGGTTTGGTTTTAGGAGATTAACCCCTACTACAGCCAGTTTGATAGCGATTGTTAACAGCACGAGAAAAGAATCACCTTTGTATACGCCTTTACTAGTCACCTAGTAAGGGCGTTTTTCACGGCTCATCGTGTATTTAAATCAGCAAGGTCAACACAGGTTAAGCTGTGCTTGCCATCGCTACTCTGATTAGCCCTATTAGCAGTCATTTTTCACCGATAAATTTCTTATCAATATTGATTATAATTTCATATTCTCGACTCCGAATGATATGTTATAACATATTTATTATAAGTTGTGTTTAAACCACTTAGAAACCCCATTATTTCACTCAAAAACCACTCGTCAAAATGTCAGTAAGCCTTTTCCTAAATGGCAGTAACACATCCATTTACGACACAGCAAACAAGGAATAGATTTAATGAACACTGTATTACCAGATGTCTCTATCAGTGACTTCTCAGCAAATGAACGCCCTTTAGAATGGGTTGGAATGCAAGAAATAGACCTCCCGGTCACCATCACTGAAGCGCATTATGAAAGACAACTTCATGCTAAAGCTGATGTGCAAGTTAACTTACCAGCAGCACACATAAAAGGCATTCATATGTCGCGTCTCTATCGGCTACTAGGAGATTTAACAGAAGGCGAGTCTCTTAGCCCAGCTCGTATTGAAGCATTGTTAAAAGACATGATCGAAACCCACCAAGACTGCCAGACAGACAGTGCTCGATTACGCCTTACTTTTGATTTACTTGTTAAGCGCCCAGCTCTCATCACAGAAAGTATCGCCGGATGGAAATCATACCCAGTGCACATTGACGCCAAGCTAATCAATGGCAATTGTCTAATCCAAGCCTCTGTGGGTGTTGAGTACTCTTCAACTTGTCCTTGCTCTGCGGCACTATCTCGACAATTGGTCGAACAAGGATTCTTAGCAGACTTCCCAGAAGACGCCCCGCTATCAAGAGAAGAGATCGCTCAATGGCTTACCAAGAATGCAACCCTAGCCACACCTCATAGCCAGCGTAGTGAGGCTGAGGTGCGTGTTGACCTTGTCAATCATAGTGCGGATTTTGGATTACTGGAGTTGATTAACCAGATAGAAAAAGCCCTACAAACCCCATTACAAACCGCAGTTAAAAGAGCAGATGAACAAGCCTTTGCCTCTCTAAACGGGCAAAATTTAATGTTTGTAGAAGACGCAGTACGCCGTATTCAAGCTCAGCTCCAAGAGGTATTTATTAAGCCTAAAGCTCATGTACGTCACTTAGAAAGCTTACACCCTCACGACGCTGTTGCTTGGTCTAACCCGTCTTCCATCTCTGTTAGTTAGAGCTTAAGACCGATTAATACAAAGGGGGTAACCTCTTTGCATTAATTCGTTAACCTTATCAACTAACCGCTTTTTTTGCATTTGATGCAACAATCATGAGTGTGCGATTGTATCCGCCGGCAAACAAGCCTAAAGAAGATGAGACAGGTAGCGTAGGACATCGCCCATCAAATAAGGCTGTGTTCACGTTTTCAACCTCACACCTTTGTCCTTACCCCCGCTAATAACACAAGGTGTAGGACTCTTATCCGTAATAACTGTACAAGGATATTATGCCTCTGTTCGCCCTCTTCACTCGCGTCGACATGGCTTAACTGCCTTTAGACAAGAGGTTGATGAAAACCATTCAGACTACTTTTTAGCCACTCTATAAGTGGCTTATTTTATTTCATTCTTTTAAAGGAAAGCCCTACTTTCTGTTTCTCTTTGCCATACATCTATAATCCGTCATTTAAAATAACAGCGATAAAAACAAAGAGATATTAAAAATATACAACAACACAGAACCTTGATATATAAGGCAGTTAAAAAGATGTCCACAAAATTAAAAGAAAAAGTACATTATAAATCATATATTACCATTACTATTGCGCTGGCTTTAGCTGGATTATCAGAGTTAGCCTCTTTATTCTTTATTCAACCCTTACTGCCTGCTCTTGCTAAGCAGTACCACGTACCAATCGACAATGTAAGTATTATTCTTTCAGTTGAGACCGCCATGCTGGCTATTGGATTATTATTCACCGGCAGTTTATCCGATCGTTTTGGTCGAAAAAAACTCATCGTGACCGCTTTATTTTCCGGTGCTGTGATCACTTGTTTGTGCTCCACAGCCAGCTCATGGGAGATATTAGTCGCAATGATGGGGCTGCTTGGGCTAACCCTCAGTGGTATTGCCTCTGCCGCCACCGCTTACATAAGTGAAGAGGTTGCGCCAGCCGTGGCGAGTATTGTCACTGGGTATTTTGTTTTTGGTAATTCTATGGGGGGAATGTTCGGGCGCGTATTTGCCAGTCAAATGATTGCCCATACTAAACTGACTAATATTTTTTATGGTTTCTCCGCTCTGCTGCTTTTTATCTCCTTTCTTGTTTTAGTTATATTACCAGAATCAAAAAACTTCAAACCAACAGCGAAATTAAAGCTAACCACTATGATCAATGGTATTAGCGGGCATTTTAAAAATAAAATGATCACCCCTGTGTATATTATTGGTTTTATTATTTTTGGTTCTTTTACCTCTTTATATAATTACTTAACCTTTTATGTTTCCCACGATCCATATAACTTATCCCATGCGCACGCGGGTTTAATTTCAATTTGCTTCGCCCTTAGTGTTATTACCGCACCACAATCTGGTCGCTTAGCAAATAAATTCGGTGGCACTAAGGTATTAACCGGGTTATTTCTATTAATGGCATTGGGAATGACGCTATCATTGACTCACTATTTGCCTATGGTTCTGGTCGGCGTTGTTATTTTTACTGGCTGCTTCTTTGGCTGTCACTCAATTTCATTACGCTGGGTGAATAAATACGCCGATAAAAACCGTGGCCAAGCAACCTCACTTTATTTGTTCTTCTATTATCTAGGCGGGTCTATTATTGGTTACTCTAATGGCTATGTGTATACCCATTTTGGTTGGCAAGGATTAGTGACTTTGGTGGTTTCATTGCTTTGTATTGCTATCGCCATTGCGACTTATTTGAGAAGCCAAATTGCCCGAGTTCCAGCGCCTAACGCTACCGCGTCCTAGGGACAGTGAACCACTTAAGCACCTCCTTGGTACTGACTTACCAGACAAATACCAATGAGGTGCGCTCATTGCACCCTGTGGGAGAATCCCCTAAAGCTTATAAATTTCTTTATCTAGCTCGTACTTACGCATCTTGTCGTAGAGTGTCTTTCGCGGTAATCCCAACGCGTCCATAGTGCCTTTTATGGAACCTTTTTGACGCAATAATTCCTGTTCTAATAATATTTTTTCAAAACGCTCCATTTGCTCAGGAAGCGTCATCACTCCAGGGTTGTTGGTGTTGCCAACAATAATATCATCAAACTCAAAGGAGCCAGCTTCTCCCATTAACACATAACGCTCGGCCAAATTACGTAATTCACGCACATTACCAGGCCATTCATAACTCAATAAACTGTGCATACGAGCCGCCGATAATGGCTCAGATTCTCGCTTATACTGTGCCGTAGCAACCAAACAAAAATGCTGCCACAACAGGGGAATATCGTCACTGCGCTCGCGCAATGGTGGAATATCAATGCGCACCACATTCAGCCGATAATATAAATCTTGCCGAAAAGTACCGCTGTCGCTCAATTGCTTCAGATCCACTTTTGTTGCGGCTAAAATACGTAGGTCTAGATCAATACTTGTATTGGAGCCCAGACGTTCCAAACGCCTCTCTTCTAATACCCGTAATAAGCGAATTTGCATGCTCATCGGCATGCTTTCGATTTCGTCTAGAAACAGGGTTCCGCCATTCGCATGCTCGAGCTTTCCGATACGCTGATTTTTTGCATCAGTAAACGCCCCTTTTTCATGGCCAAACAACTCTGACTCCATA
This sequence comes from Marinomonas pollencensis, assembly GCF_003387375.1. Classification (GTDB taxonomy): domain Bacteria; phylum Pseudomonadota; class Gammaproteobacteria; order Pseudomonadales; family Marinomonadaceae; genus Marinomonas; species Marinomonas pollencensis. The sequence goes on from NZ_QUNG01000003.1 coordinate 183,159, forward strand.
ATCGAGTCCGGCACAGCACCACAGTTAATCGCGACAAACGAATGACTGCGTCGTGAGCTATGTTCATGAATAAAACGTGCGACGAGCTCTTTACCGGTCCCGGTTTCTCCTTGTACTAAGATATCCGCGCCAGTATCCGCCACATGCAACAAGGCTTGTCGCAACCGATGAATGCTAGGGGTATTACCTATAATACGAGGGCCTGGGGCATTTTGTGCCGCAAGTTCCAGGCGTAAATTTCGGTTTTCTAGGGTTAATTTTCGTTTCTCACTGGCGCGACGCACCACTTCGATAAAATCTTCATTTGAGAATGGTTTCGCAATAAAGTCATAAGCGCCATCTCGAATCGCATTCACCGCCATGCTGATATCGCCATGACCTGTGATCAAAATATAAGGAATTTCAGCGTCAATTTTTTTCACCTCTTCAAACAGCTCTAAGCCGCTTTTCCCTGGCAAATTAATGTCGCTAATAATAACGCCAGGCCAATCAATCGATAGTCGATCTATTACCCCTTGCGCACTTTCATATTCCAATACAGCAAAATCTTCTAATTGCAATGTTTGTGAAATTGCCATGCGTACCGCGTGCTCATCATCAATCAGAATGATTTGATTGCTGTCTGTCATTCCCCCTCTCCTTCACGATTCAAAAATGCTTGATAACGCGGTAGCGTAACACAAAACTCTGCGCCTCCCGCGGCTTGATTATGAGCTTGGATACTGCCGCCCATAGCCTCGACAATACGCTGACTAATAGACAGTCCTAAGCCTAGCCCTACACCAGAAGATTTTGACGTGAAGAAAGGTTCAAACAGATGTGCAATGGCGTCTTCACTGAGACCATCACCAGAGTCTCGAACACATATAGACACCCAATGCTGATCCGCAGTTTGGCGAATAGCGACTCGCTTCAACGGTCTGGCTTTTTCACTAATCGCATCCGCGGCATTGGCTAATAGGTTAACCAAGACTTGTTCTAGAAAAACCATATCTCCCGTCACGATAAGCTCGCCATCATGCTCATCTAACTCAAGCGTTATGTCAGCTTCTTTATAACGCGCAGCCATAATCCGTAACGCACCTTTAATTGCCGTTGAAACGACAATTGGCGCCGGCTGAATATCGCCTTTACGGGCAAATACTTTAAACCTAGCTATGATATCTCCCATATGCTGCCCCAACTGACTAATATGCTGGAGGTTCGCATAGGCTTGCTCTTGATTGTTTCTGTTTAAGAATTTCAAGCCATTATCAGCAAACGCTCGAATAGCAGTAAGAGGCTGATTTAGCTCATGATTAAGGCCAGCGCTTAGCTGCCCCAAGACCGCGAGTTTCGCTGTTTGTATCAACTCCAGCTGAGTCCCCTTATGCTCTTCGATTTCTTGACGCAAAAGTGCATTGGTGTTTTCAAGTTCAAATGTCCTCTCTCGGACTCGCTCTTCCAAAGCATTACGAGCATGCGTTATTTCTTGTTCATAGCGCTTACGCTCTGTCATGTCGTGAAACGTGACCAAATAACTACGGCGGTTCGGTAATTGCATTTCACACAACGTCATTTCCACTGGAATAGGATGATGCTGTGAATAACACAGCGAACCTTCCATGGTGATCACCTTTACCCCCAACGCATCGGTTCGCAAGGCAATATCTTGGCTACTGTTAAGCTGTTCGCCCTGCTTACTAAGGGGCTGAAAAAGCGTGCTTAACGGCTCTCCTACCAGCGGTGACAAGGGCTGCCCCATAAGATGTTCAATAGCAGGGTTAAAAGATTCGATTCGATGTGCCGCATCCAGTGTTACTAAGCCTGCTTGGGTATTTTGGATGACTTCTCGAATATAAGCTTGATTATGTCGTACCATCTCATTGGCATCTGAGCGCTCCCGTAACATACGACGCCGTAGCATAGCCAAGCCTAAAAGCAACGCGGTGATCGTGACTCCACCCGCAAAAATCGCTCTCCATAAAGCAATTTCCTCATTGATGGTGGTTAATGGCGCCAAAATAGACACTTGAAAATTCAGTAATTGAATAGGTCGAGTCATTTGCAGGTAGGAATGGCGGTGTAACGATTCCTGCCCATCAAAGCCAGTTATTTCTTCTAATATATCAACAACATGAGATCTTTCATCGAGCTGTTTACTATAAACAATCGCAAGCTTTGAAATGTTTTTATCTTTATAGCGGCGGCTATCCGCAATGCGCTGTAACTCTTGATGAGAGAGCTCACCTAACAAGCGGTATAACCAGTCTTGTCGGGAGCTACTAAAAACTATGCCATCCGGGTCAATCAGTAAAAATTCGTAATTCTGATTATTAAAGCGCTTTTCAAATTGTGTTAAATCGACTTTTACCACAGCGACACCAATAATTTGGCCGTCGTCGTAAACCGGGTAAGAAAAGTAATATCCGCGTCGATTGGACATAGTACCCAGCGCATAATAGCGCCCTGCTTTGCCTTGCATTGCATCTTTAAAGTAAGGTCGAAAAGCAAAGTTATTACCGACAAAACTGGTGTCTTTACGATAGTTTGAAGCTGCTATCGTTAAGCCATCGGTATTAATAATGTAGCTGTCTGAGGCTTCTGTAATACGATTAATCTGCTCCAGTTCGCGATCTAATTGACGAATGTCGGCAACACTACCATCGCGCAATGCTTTTTTTACCCTATCGTTGGTCGCCAATAGAGTCGGCATGTTTTGATATTTTACAATCGCACCTTCAAGTACTTTGGCTAACTGGTCTAGCTGTTCTTGCATATCATTATGCAAATTTATTATTTGCTGATTTCGAAGCCCATCACCGCCTTTCCAAACCGCAAGTAGAGCCAGAATAAATATAAAAAAACACGAGAAGATCAATCTCTTACGGATAGCGCTCAAAACCAAAGGCAATGTCATTGTTGTTTTTTTGTCCAAAATAGCACCTAAAAATGGTTAATAGCTTGATTTTATTTACTTTATTTAAATTGCAATCTCATTGGCTTTGAGGCATTTTCACTCTGCTCGATTGAATGACACTCTAACTAAGGAAGATGGTCTTTAGGAATGTATTCCAATAGCTTTTACTGCACTTCACTGGCTGCTTTTATTGCGCAAATAAAAGATCAAGCTACGCCTGATTTAATTCAAATATACGGCACTCTCCCCGCTAAAGAAATGACCGAGTGGGTTACTACTCTAGCGTCTTTATTTCCTTCTGCTTGTCGTATTGGTATGTCTTGTGAACATCATATTTTTAATGGTGAGATAAAATCTACTGGCATGACAGTTATCTTCTCATATTTTGAGAATACCACTCTTAAACATCACTGCGTGCCGTTTTCAACACAGCAAGAAGACGTTGGCAATGCCCTTTTTGAGCCCTTTGTTAGCGCCTCAGATTCGACACCATCCCTTCCTTATATTGTTCTAACGGATAATAGAGAATTTCTTTCAGACACTTTTTTTAATTACCCAAATGAACACCAGTGTCTTATTAGCGGCGGCAGAGCAGGGCACGCAGATAGCGCACAGAGTTGGCTTTTGTACCAAGATAAAATACTGCAAAATCATGCTCTTGCAGTCGGCTTTTTGAACCCTGACTTACTGGTACACAGAGAAATCTTTGTCGATAGCATTACCATTGGTCAGCGCATGCTGGTGACCTCTAGCGATGGCTGTTTGCTAAAACGTTTAGATCACGTACCTGCACAGCAAATTTATCAACGCTGTCTGACAAATGGGGAGCATTTGCCCCTCTCAGTAGCGTCTCAATTTGCGCTACAAACCATCCTTGATGGCGTTGAAGTTAATGCCGTACCACTAAAGCTCGAACACAATGGCGCCTTGACCATGAGCGAACCGCTGGCAGAAGGCTCCCGGGTTCAATTCTTGTACATAAACCCAATTCATTCCACTTATTCAGCGACATTAAAAACCCAAGAATTAGCCTTTTTAGAGACTCAGAGTATTTTTGTTTTCAAGTGCATTAGTCGCTACCAGGCAAACAGCCAGGCGACCAGTGACAACATGAGGCTTATCAATAACGCACAAACGGTTAATGGTGTTTATTGTTACGGAGAGTTCTATTCTTCACCTGTTGGCACTAAGAGCCGCCAACATGCACTCACTTATGTCGCGTTTAACGAGTCCGCCTCGGGTTCTAATAAAGAGACAAAGGCGCTCAAATTAGCAACTAATGAAAACCCTATATTTCCTATTCTCAATTTGATCAACAATACCTTGTTAGACATTGAGCAGGAGCGAAAGTCCCTTTCTCTGTGCAAAAATAGCGCTATTGAAAACAGCTGGCTTTATGATTTTCAGACCGGGTTACTCAACCGCTACGCCCTGTTAAGCCGGTTACAAAACGACAATGACATAGTGCATTTAGCGGTAGTTAAAATTCGTAATTTCAGCTTAATCAATGAACAGTATGGCTACAGTGTTGCCGATGATCTCGTGGCACAACTTGCTCACCAACTAAAACATCAACTAACGGCAGGTGGTGAAAAACTGGGATTCATATGCTATCGACTGTCGGCCAATGAAATTGCGGTATCTATTGATCACCAGATTTCCCCTAAAAGAGCCCTTCAGGTTTTTCATCAATTGATAGAAAACATTGAAGAAGGTGTTTTTACTTCTTCCGATTCCGTTAAAGATATACTCACTTTAACCTTGTCAGTTGGCCTTGCTTCGATCAAAGACAATGACGGCCGTATTTTATCTAAACATGAGCATTTATTAATTCAAGCCAGTGAAGCCAGACGCATTGCCCAAAGCAACAACCTACCACTTGCTTGGAATGGGGATAATCACCTAGATGCGGCTTCCGGAGAAAATTTAGAATGGATTCAAACTATCCGCCAAGCTTTAGAACAAGATAAGGTATACCCCTATTTTCAACCTTGTTTTGACAGCCAAAGTGGCCAACAAATTAGCGCTGAAGCTTTATTGAGGGTCGAAATAGACGGGCAAGTAGTAGGACCTTTTGCTTTTCTTAATTTGATCAAACAAACCCAACTTTACCCAAAAATCACTCAGCTAATGCTGGCTCAGTGTGAGCGCTTACTTAACCAGTATCCTACAGTCCAACTGGCACTGAATTTATCCATACTGGATTTCAAAAATGATAAAACTTTAGCTGTGTTGAGGGACTTTTTCCGACGCAATCAGGTCTTAGGGCGCTTAACTCTTGAGATTACCGAATCTGAATCTATTCAAGATTACGAGTGGATAAACCCTATTTTGAGGGAATTTCGCCAAGCCGGCGCACTACTGGCGATTGACGATTTTGGCGCTGGGTATTCTAATTTAGAAAAGCTCATTTCATTAGAGCCTGACATTCTGAAACTGGATGGCAGCATTATTAAAAACATTGATCACGATAAAAAAATGCAAAAGCTGGTTGTTAGCATCAACAAACTGGCTCACTCGTTAGACATAAAAACCCAAGCCGAATTTGTTCACAGCCAAGCGGTAAAAGATTTCCTTGTGGATATTGGCGTGGATTATCTACAGGGTTTTCATCTAGCAACACCGTTAAGTGAACAGCAGTGGATAAAAACCCTAATCGAGCAGCCCAGCTTTGATTAAGCCCTCTGGTGCGCAAACGGGAGCACCGCTTCTATGTGCTGGTTATTGCTCAGTAACATCAACAACCTATCTACCCCTAAGGCGACTCCAGCACAGTCAGGCAAACCTGCATTTAACGCACTAATCAAGCGCTCATCGAACTGACGCTGGGCCAAACCTAGCGCTTGACGAGCTTGCTTATCTTGATTAAAACGCCGTTGCTGCTCTTGGGCATCGGTTAACTCATAGTAACCATTCGCTAACTCCATACCTTGCCAATAGAGTTCAAAACGCGCCGCGACCGACTGGCCTTTCTGATCTTGATAAACTTTGGCTAACGCCGCTTGCGTTACGGGATAATCATGAATGAAGCAAGGCATATTCTGACCAATAGCAGGCTCTATAACAGTGGAAAATAGCAACTCTAATAAAGTATCCCGGTCTTCTTCTTGAAGACCGTATTCAGTGTGCTCATGGGCTGCTTGCTGTAATACTTCTAAGGGCACAGTAAAAGGATCAATGCTGAGGTGGCGCATAAAAGCTTGTTGATAGCTGAGTCGCTCGCATTCTAGCGTCTCCACTGACAATATTTTCGCCAACAGCTGCTCTATCTCGTCCATAAGCTGCCAGTGGTCAAAACCCACGCGATACCATTCCAACATAGTGAATTCAATACTATGACGACGGCCAATCTCTTCTGCTCGAAACACCTTGCCAAGCTGATAAATAGAGCCACTGCCCGCGCACAATAGGCGTTTCATAGCGTATTCTGGGGATGTTTGTAGATAGTAAGTCAGCGGTTTTCCGAGGGATGTCGTCTCGCTGGTCAACACCTCAATATGGGGGTCAGTAATACTGGCTAATGACAAGCAAGGGGTATCAACTTCCAACACATTTCTGGCGCTAAAAAAATCGCGGATCACTGAGAACAGCTGGGCACGCTTGTGCAAAATTGCAATATCCGCACTGGGTTGCCACAAAGACGCATCGTACATAGAAAAGGCCCTGTTAAAAAGAACACATAATAACAAAAGCCTTTCTTCGGTGAGACAGAAATACCAACAAGGTGTTTATGCGTCAGGTAAGCCTCGGACTTCAGACTCGCTGACGACTCTGTTGCGCCCTCTAGCCTTGGCAAAATACATGCATCGATCCGCTCTTCTAACCAGATCGGAAAACGAGTCTTGTTCGTTTCCTACCGCAATACCAGCACTGATAGTGACACTAAAGTTCTCGGAGCCGGAATAATGGAAAACATGCTCAGCAACGACCTTCTTGACTCTTTCAGCAAGTACTCGGCTCTCCTCTTCCGTAGCGAACAAAAGTGCTACCATTTCTTCTCCTCCATATCGAAAGACATCTTTATGGGGAAACAGCTCTTTATGAATAATGCTGCTGATTGCGGACAATACAGTATCACCATAATTATGTCCGTATTGATCATTCACCTTTTTAAATAAATCAATATCAAAAAATATTACGGAAAGCGGTTTTATATTTTTTTCTTTTAGCATCCTAGGACCCATTTCATCTAAATAACTACGTCGATAAAGACGCGTTAATCGATCGAAAATAGCCACATTTCTAAGATCTGTCATGTACCGCTGAGATAGACGCAAACTGACAAAAATACTTAATGAAAACAACCCGACAATGATAATCAAGCCCATATATACTTGATTCAGGATTTCGCGATTTAAATCACTTACATACAGCCCAGTACCAACTACCCATCCCCATGGTTTAAACAAAGCAACATAACTAAGCTTTTTAGCTAGCTCATCTTCGCCTGGTTTTGACCAGTAATAAGACACAAAGCCGTTCTCGTTCTGTTGGATAATCGATATAATCGACCGTACATAGAACTTACCATTTTTGTCTTTAACATTTATTAAAGACTTACCCAATTTGCTCTTATTATAAGGGTGCATGATCATCACCCCTTCGGTATTAAGTACCCAAAAGTAGCCATGCTCAGAGTACTTCAGCTTCTTCACATAGGCTAGAAACTGTTGCTGCGCTTCTTCTTTGGTTAAGGCGCCTTCCAGAGAGCTTTCATAAACCTCTCGCATTAGGCTGATGGCGGTATCTACTTGAGAATGAATCAGAACTTTTCGTTCTTTAAGTATTGAGCTATAAAGGTGCCAAACGATCGCTATTAACAAGACAAGCATACTAATCAAGCTAACAAGTGAAAGTGTCAGCATGTGTTTTTTAAATTTGGAATAACGCATCAAAAATATACCAGTTAAGAAAACTCTGAGATTCAATACACCTTGCTCATAGTTTGTCCTACTTAATAGGAAAAACTGTTTTTCACTGGGTAATCCTAGCCCATAAAAACAGTTTTTAAATAATGGAAGAGTCATTAAAAAAACGCTTCATTCCTATTTTAACACAGCCTTTTTGATGAGCGGAAAGATAGCTTCTACTTTTTGGTAATTTAATGGTACTTCTTATTCACAATAACGTGAATAAACTCAACAAGATGGTAACGGGATCACATTTTCATCAAACTGCGGATGTGACTAAAAGCACATCGACCTAAAGCATCAAGGTGATAGCCACCTTCCAATACTGACACTAGCCGCCCCTGACAATACTGTTCCGCGATCTCCACCAGCTGCTCGGTAATCCATTGGAAATCATTATCTTCTAGACGAAGTTGTCCCATCGGGTCAGACTTATGTGCGTCAAAGCCAGCTGAAATCATGACCAATTCCGGTTTAAACAAGGCTAATCTAGGCAATAGGACATCCGTCATCGCAGCGCGGAATTCCTCACTACCACTTCCTGCAGCTAGGGGCATGTGTAAAATATTGTCATGGGAAACGCCAGGGTCAGCGTAAGGATAAAAAGGGTGTTGATAACTCGACGCATACAACACGCTCTCATTACCGTTGAAAATCGCCTCCGTACCATTACCATGATGTACATCAAAATCAATAATAGCGATGCGTTTAAGGTTATAATGTGCCATGGCATGTTTCGCACCGACAGCCACATTATTGAAAAAACAAAATCCCATTGCTCTGTCTGTTTCGGCATGATGACCTGGGGGTCTGACCGCACAAAATGCGTTGTCCATTGCCCCTTTCATTACAAGATCAACCGCTTGCACCACAGCCCCAGCAGCGTGAATGGCCGCCTCCAAAGTGTGTGGCATTAATAGGGTTTCAGGCTCAACTTCAAGCTGGCCTTGTTCAGGCGCTTTTGCAAAAATGGTATCGACATAATCCACACTATGCGCTGCGGCTAATTGCGCTCGTGTCGCCGCTTGAGCCTCGATACAGCGCAAATAATCCAGTAACTGCCCAGCAATCAAACGATCTCGAATTGCCCCTAAGCGCTTGGGAGATTCTGGGTGCGCGGCGCCCATATCATGTTTATCGCACTGGTTGTGAGTGATGTACGCGGTCGTCATGTTGCAGCCATCCATTTTTATTCTTTTATGTATTAAGCAATTCGTTTTATGCTGAGTGAAATCAAAACATAAATTGAGCCAAATGCGCTATTCTACTATGGTCTACCAGCCCATTTTGGGTCTGCATTGAGAGGAGAGTCCCTTTGTCACAGCATGCTTTGCAAACTCTTTTAGCCCCCTCTTCCGCGATCGTGCTCACCGGTCAGGACCCTACCGATCCTATTCTCATCACTTTGTTGCAAGCACTTAGTAAAACCAATAAAGAGCTCACATTGGTCGGAGTAATACCAGAATGGGATGCGAAGCAGCTCTGTGTCAATCATTATGCCTCTTGCCATCAACTGAACAAGCCTTACGACGTCGCAATTTTTGCTGGGAAAACGAACCAACCTATGCGTGACATTATTGCCGATTGTGGTCGCGCAGGTATTCACTCATTACTGATGCTCTCTTGGACGGGGGAAGACGTAAACGAGATTCAGCATTATTTAAGACTGTACAATGTACGTTTATTGGGCCCTAACAGCTTTGGTATATGCCGCCCTAAAAAAGGCTTCTCTGCTTGGCTTGGCCTTACTCATCCGCTACCAGGCAGGCTGGCACTTATGTCACAATCTGGCACCGTCGCTAGTGCACTTGTCGATTGGGCAAGCTGGCAAGGAATTGGCTTTTCACAGGTTGTAGCTATGGGCTCACCTGTCGATGTAATGCCGTCACAAATTCTCGACTTTCTCTCCAATGATTTTGAAAGTCAGGCCATCTTAATGTACCTACAAAGCGTCGGCCAACCGACTCGTTTTCTCAGCAGCCTACGCGCCGCCAGCCGAAGTAAGCCGGTCGCCGTTGTTACCGAGCACAATCTCGGCGCAGACCCTAGAGTATTGGATGCAGCGTTAATGCGTACTGGTGCCGTACGGGGCCGCCGCTTAAACGATTTGATCGGTGCGGCTTCTGTGATGACCAATGCTCGTCGCATCAAAGAAGGTTCCCTGATGATCATAGGTAATGGTGCAGGACCTGGCGAATTAGCGGCTCAAAGAGCTGCTGAGCTAAATCTTTCGTTATTAAAACCTGACCCAGTGCTGCGTGAACAACTGGAAAATATTGTTAGTCAGCGCGGTCATATTGGGCCAGTCAGTACAGTCTGGGCAAGTTGTCCAAGCAATGTTTTTGTGGACCTGGCACACACAACATTAAACAGCCAATCCTGCGGGGCGGTGCTATTAATGTTAAGCCCCACCGCTCTTATTGATTTATCTTCTTTTTGCGAGCAGGTCACCGCCCTGCATCGAAAGCAGAAAAAACTCATCATGGTATGTTTACTCGGTGGCGGTGATATCATTGCCATGCGAACCCGCCTGAATGAGGCTGGCATCCCAACATTCCGCACCCCTGAGACCGCCATTGAAGGCTTTCAGTTTCTGGAACAATTTCAGCGAAACCAACAACTTGCAAAACAATCTCCTGACAGTAATGCGGCCAGTCAACAGTTAAATATTGAACAAGCCAGAAAACACTTGAAAACTTTTATTCGGCAAGGAAAAACTCAGCTCAGTGCCATCGACTTCGCCCCAGTGCTGGCTTTATTTAATCTTAGTTTTGCCAATTTTCCCCGCTCACAAAGTGTCATTAATGCCGCCTTACATGTACGCATTTTTCGCGACCCTGTTTTTGGTACCGCGATCGGCGTAGCGTTAGGGGGCTCCGACCAAGGGTCACCACAAAAAAGTGAAGTGGTCGGCCTACCACCACTAAACACATTACTGGCTCGAGATCTTATCTCTCAGTTATTGCCTCCAGGGAATTACCCTCATATTGAAGCATTATTGCTTAATGTCTCCAGTTTGGCGTGTGAACTGCCCGAGTGCCAAACCTTACAGCTAAGCAAGCTCTATATAGATCAATATGATTGCCTAAACGGCGATATAGACATCAGATTAGCACCTTGTACCAACAAACGACGCTACGATCATCTGGCCATCCAACCCTATCCACGTCACTGGGTCAGTCATGTTACATTACGAGATGGCAGCCAAACCACAGTGCGGCCAGTACGGCCAGAGGATTCCCCCTTGATTGCCGACTTTGTCCGTGGCATGTCCAAGGAAACTCGTTATTTACGCTTCATCTCAAACATTGAAGAGCTCACGCCTCGTATGCTTTCCACCATGTCGCACATTGACTACGATCGAGAAATGGCCTTTATGGCCGTGCATAATGTCGACGGCAAGGATCGCTTGATTGGCACCTCGCGTTATATTGACAATTTTGATGACCAAAGTTGTGAGTTTGCGGTGGTATTGGACGATGATTTCCAAGGACTGGGATTGGCATCTTACTTAATGAAGCAGCTATTCTTGGCCGCTGCCGACAAAGGGATTCGAGTTATGCAAGGTATTGTATTGGCAGAAAATAAACGCATGATCACCTTCTGCAAACACCTAGGCTTCGGTATTCAAAGAGACCCTGATGATATTAGCCAAGTGATTGCCACTGTGGCCTTGAACAAACAATTTATTGATAGCTTAGGCAGTAAAAAACAATAAAAAGCCCGAGCTTAAACCTTCGATTTTTTATCTATTTCCTAGCAATATTGCAATTAGCACAGGAAGGTGCGATTAACTCATCTCTGCCCCTTAGGGCATGGTCGCACCTTCCTTAATCAAGATTAAAAATTGTACTGAGCACTCACAGCAATCTCATTTTTTCCCAGCTGGTTTGAGGCATCATCGTAGTGAAAGTCGCTACTTGAGCTGTAGTTAGTATCTATATCACCATCGTTATGACGATATTCCACCCAAGTCAGCGCATTCGAAGTAATATTGTATTCAACACCTAACTTATAAGAACGCACCGCTTCATACGCATCCGCCAAGGCACTACCAGAACGACGCTGCTGCCCATAACCTGTATAGAAGCGATATTGATTCATAACATACGCTCCAACCAAGTCATATGAGTTAAGGTCCGTTTCTGAGTTTGATGAAGCGCCGTTATCAGCACGGCTTCCTAAATAAACAAACGCAGCATAAAAATCCCCCACATCGTAATCCGCACCAACACCATAGGTGTTAATTTCAGCATCCTTGTCGAAGGTTTGGTTAGCAACCGCTGCCCTAAGGTTTAACCCTATGCCCGTGTCGTACACAATCGCGGCTGAATAAGCGTTATTCTGCTCTTCGTTCTCCATTTCTCCAATATTCGTACCTGTAACGTCGGTGCCATCTTCATTATGAAATTGATAACCCGCTTGAACGGTCAACGGACCATATTGATTAGTGTAAATAACCTGCCCAGATTGCCGTGACTCTCCATACATGCCATCTTGTGCTTCCATTCCCCATTGATCGAATATATCAATCGTGCCAACAAGGCTTGTATAGACTGGTGTATATTGCTGTCCAAACGCAAGCTTGCCCTTATCTCCAAAATCCACACCAAGGTACATATATCGAGTCTTAAACTCATTACCATCGTCCGTCTCGCCGGCTGCTTGCCATTCGGCTTTACCAAATAAAGAGACCTCTTGATTGACCTGACTGGAGCCTTTTAAGCCTAAGCGCGCCGATGACGTCATATCACCTTGAGTATCCGTCGAATTATCATCCGAGTTATTCGCACCCTCATTCGTGGCATCGATCTCTACTCGACCATAAACATCTAGCGTTTGACCGCTCGTGTTATAGACATTCGCGGCGTGTGCTGGTGTCAGCATGACCATGGCTAGGGGTATAACATACGCTAACATTGTCCTGTTCATTAAAGCGATCCTCTGCGTTTTTTTATGCGGCGTTACTATAAACAGAGAAGTTCACTTTTTAACTATTCAAACAAAGGAAGATGAGCGCAAAAAAACAGGATTGTTGTACTCTATTTTGAGGAGAGGCAAAGCAGTACAAAAAGGGCGCGAAAAAGCATAACGATCACAGATAATGTGTAAAGATGGGAAGTTAAGCGTTTAGAAAAAAACGTTTTTTATTTTTATCCCTTTAAGAACAAGGATTTAAGTTCTTTTTTTATAATATTCCTGATGCAATACACACACTTAGTCACAGAAGCTCCTTATTACACGAGCGAGCCTATCTTAGCCTTCGTGGCTTGCTAATAAGAATTTAGCTGATGGGTATTTAGGACACACACTGGCCAATAAAAAGCCCCCAGCAGATACCGACTGAGGGCTTTGAAAACAGCGCCGTTTACAAGTAATTATTTACCCGTGGCGCGAGATACGTACTCACCTGTACGTGTATCAACACGTAGCACTTCACCGATATTGATAAAAAGCGGAACACGAACCATAGCGCCTGTGACTAAGAACGCTGGCTTAGAACCACCGTTTGCAGTATCACCTTTCACGCCTGGGTCTGTGTCTTTCACTTCTAATTCAATGAAGTTCGGAGCCGATACGGCCAATGGCGCACCGTTGTATAAAGTAACAACGTACTTTTCTTGCTCTTTAAGCCATTTCATTGCATCGCCTACCGCAGTTTCATCGGCTGCATGCTGTTCGAATGAACCATCGGTCACCATGAAATACCAAAACTCGCCATCGGTATACAAGTATTCCATGTCGGTTTCCATGACATCGGCGCCTTCTAGCGTATCACCCGATTTAAACGTACGCTCCCACACACGACCAGAACGCAGGTTACGTAGTTTAAGACGGTTAAACGCTTGGCCTTTACCAGGTTTAACATGTTCATTATCCAAAATCGCACATGGATCACCATCAACCATTACCTTGGTACCACTGCGCATTTCGCTAGTAGAAATATTAGCCATACATCCTCACCGTGTATTTTTTAGAGAAAAGGCCCTAACTGACGTATCATGTCAGCCTGACGATCTCAGCAAACATCTTTTCAAATAAAAGAACGTTTGCGAAGATCTCAAAGAGCCCAAGGCCTAATCGGCCTGAAATTAGTTGGCGCCAATCATAACCCAAATCAACTCAACTTTGCAGATATTTGACGTGATCCCTATTCAAACAGACACTACTTTAACTTGGTCACAGCACCTCGCTAGCGCCTTAACAAGCTTACCTGAGCTAATCCAACACCTAAAGCTGCCGAGTGACATGCTAACTAACGGTCAGGCTGCTCAAGCTGCTTTTAAGTTACTCGTACCGCGCCCGTATTTATCACGCATTGAAATCGGTAATCCACAGGATCCTCTGTTATTACAAGTCCTTCCCAGTGAGATGGAAATGCAAGCAGTGCCTGGCTACACCGCTGACCCTTTACAAGAAGCCGATCATAATCCACAAAAAGCCATTGTTCATAAGTATAAACGACGCTTATTAGTCATTGCGGCCGGTAGCTGCGCAGTGAATTGCCGCTACTGTTTTCGTCGTCATTTTCCTTACGGTGACAACCAATTAGCGCAAGCTGAATGGCAATCTGTGATCGACTACATAAGCGCTCACCCAGAAGTCAATGAAGTCATTCTTAGCGGTGGTGACCCTTTGATGATGAAAGACGCTTTACTGGCCGATAAAATCCGCAAACTTGAATCCCTACCTCAGATTAAGCGTTTTCGAATTCACTCTCGTTTGCCCGTGGTTATCCCACAGCGCGTATGTGATGAAATGTTGGATTGGATCAAAAATAGCCGTTTAGACATCGTCATGGTGTGGCACATTAACCATGCGAATGAAGTGGATGAAGAGGTCATACTTGCCACTAAAAAATTAACACAAGCCGGGGTTACCTTATTAAATCAAGGCGTGTTACTAAAAGGTATTAATGACACAGTAGACGCACAAGTTGCTCTAAGTGAAGCCGTGTTTAAAGCAGGCCTAATGCCTTACTATATGTTCACCCTAGACCCAGTCGACGGCGCCGCTCACTTTGATATCAGTATTGAGCAAGCACAACGTCTAATGGGAAAAGTGGCCGCTGAATTGCCTGGCTATTTAGTGCCAAGATTGGCGAAAGAAATCCCCGGCAAACAAGCAAAAACCGTCTTTGCCCCGTTGACTGATTAGCCACTTTCGAGACAACAGAATAGAGTCTAGCGCGCCAAGGCAATACGCGCCGTTTTAACCATCTGACGGCGAATACAGACCTGTGGCGCGAATTGGTATAAATCGCCATTGCGACCGACTAATTGACGCGGCACCTGACTAAGCTTCGCGACTTGGCCATTCGCTACTAGATGCTCCGGTTCACCATGAACCGGCACAGCAATTTCTGGTTGCACCCACGAGTACAATTGACTCAACTCGTCTCTACAAGGGTGCCCGCTCACATGAATGGTTAATGCCGTATCCTGCTGCTGTAAAGTGCGGATTTTACGGCCTTTAAATTGCTCAACCAAGCGCATAATAGCGGTTTCATTGCCGGGTATCATCATAGCGCTAAAGATTACCAGGTCGTCGGCGTCTAAACTTAAGTCAAAACAAGTATCTGACGCTAATCGATTCAATGTCGCTCTGGGCTCTCCTTGACTGCCTGTGACAACGGCCAGTACTTCTTCTTTAGGCAGATAGCCCAAATGTGCTGACTCAATTAACGGAATATCATCCGGCCAATAACCTGTCGCTTTGGCGGCGCCTACCATGTTAATTAATGATCGACCGATCAAGGCTAGATAACGACCTGTTTGCTTCGCAACTCTTCCCAAAGCAACTAAACGCGCTACATTGCTGCTAAAACACCCGACAACAACACGGCCTTTTTCCACCTCAATCGCTCGCAATAAACCTTCATAACATTCGCTTTCTGAAGCAGAATGCCCCTCACGCAATGCATTGGTAGAATCACACACCATAGCTCGAATTGGCGTTTTCGAAAGTGCCTTAAAGCGATCTGCAGAAAAGCCTTTACCAATAATCGGCTGTTTATCTATTTTCCAGTCTCCAGTATGAAAAATCTGCCCGGCTGGCGTGTCGATCGTCATCGCAAAAGGTTCCGGTACAGAATGGGTCAAGGCGAGCCAAGAAACCGAAAACACACCAATTTTTTGCGTCTGATTCTCTTCCATCACAATCACAGGAACTTCATCAGCTAAACCAACCTGAACCAGCTTGCGACGTAATACTTCCGCAGTGAAGGCCGTGGTGTATACAGGGCACTGAAAACGGCGCCACAGAAATGGCAAAGCCCCAACATGATCCTCATGAGCATGAGTAATCACAATACCGGCGAGTCGTTCTTTTTGGTCACTAATAAATTTAGGATCAGCCGACACAACTTCCGCGGTATGAAGGTCATCAGGGACCAGCGGTTCATTAAATGAAACGCCACAATCGACCATTAGCCATTGTCCATCATGACCATAAAGGTTCATGTTCATGCCGATTTCACCTGTGCCACCCAGAGGTAAAAACCACAAATCTTGTTCGCTTGGTATCAGTGAAGAAATAACCCACTCCTGTTGAAGAAAATAAGCATTGAAAAGGTTTTGTCTATGTTACGTGATTTCTTATAAGATCCCAGTCTAAGAGAGGCTTATGCCTTATTCAGTTCAAGACCCAGTGTCTTTTTTACGTCTATATTACACTTAGAAACGCGTTATTTTATCGAGGCCTAGATGCACAGTACCGCTCCAACCCCCCATAGAAAACAGCGCATCATGATGATCTCCGCTATTGTCGGGTTGCTCTTAGTCTGCATCGCCTTTTTTGCGCTTAAGTATGTTGGCAGCCGTTACACCACTCAAATCATTACCCAGCAAATAGAGGAATCCGGCTTAACGCCATTGATTCATTATAAAAAAATAACCTTCGACACGCTCACCCTGAGTCCGGTCATGCACTCAGTTTCCATTGGTAACCAGCGCTACCCTTGGTTACGATTCTCGAAAATAACATTCAACGCACTGCCCATTAATTACCCGCAACTCGACATTGAATTCCAATTTGATGACAGCCAACAGCCATTAGCTCGCGATACCCAGCGTTTGCTCGCGATCGCAGGCGTCAACCAATTAACTGGTCACGGACGCTTTTTATCAAAGCCCAACGGCAACAATATAGACTCCACATTGACACTCACTATGCCCCATCTCGGCCAACTTTATTTATCGACTAACTTGGATATTTTGGACGCCGATTTCTCTTTACACGAACTACGCTCTGACTTACTCGCGTCGTTGGCTTTAGGCCAGCTCGATGCCATGCCCATTTTATATGGTGAAAGTGTTGCCTTACATAAACTTGCCTTACGCTTTCAAGATAATGGCTTAACCAAACAAATTTGGCCGCACTCTCAATCTAATGAAAAGCGCTTATTAGTTAAATCCATTATCAACTCCATAGGGTTAGCGGCATATGACTCACCGCAAGCGGAATACCTTGCGACACAGTTCGAAAACTTTCTAGCAAATCCTAAGCAATTGTCCTTTTCTATGCTGCCTAAAAAAGCCATCAAGCTATCGTCTTTAATGAAATTTTCGCAAGAGAAATCCCTTTACCTAAAGTCTGATATGGCATTAATGGCGAAACAGTAAACGAACAACACATACAGCATGGGTCGGTCATCATGCAGAGGAAATTTTCTTGTCCGCCTGGTTAATCTCCTTTATCTTTAGAAGCTGATAAAAAATCGAGCGATAAATGAAAAACGTAACCATCTTAGTTGATGTGCAAAATATTTATTACACAACCCGGCAGGCTTATGGTCGTCGTTTTGATTACAACGCCTTCTGGCAGCAAATCACCCACGACAGACAGGTGGTTAAAGCCATTGCCTATGCCGTCGATCGCGGCGATGAAAAACAACGTCAGTTTCAAAATATTCTAAGAGCCATTGGCTTTGAGGTGAAACTGAAGCCTTATATTCAAAGAGCGGATGGCTCCAGCAAAGGGGACTGGGATGTTGGCATCACCCTAGACGCAATGGAATATGGACCAGACAGCGATATTTTAGTATTAGCATCAGGGGATGGGGACTTTGACTTATTGGCACAGAAACTCGACGCTAAATACCATACTCAAGTCGAGGTGTATGGCGTCCCTATGCTAACGGCGAACTCACTGGTAAATGCAGCGACCAAGTTTTATCCTATCAAGGAAAACTTATTACTCAAATAGTATAACTGAATATTGCTAAGGGATAAGCGCGACCTATTATTCTTGCATTGATTGGAATTCAACACTTAATGGACTGAGATGTGAATGATGCTTTTTTCTAAGAAAACCAACCCGCTGCGAATTTCCTTATTAACAGGATTAAGTCTTCTGGTTGGTGTATTGATGGGCATTTATAGTCCAATCAATCTTTTTTATTTAGATATGCCAATAATTGGCGTCATCGAAATAATGATTTCTCTGTTTAGCTTTTATTGCTTCTGGTGTGCTAAAACCGGCAAGGCAAAAGTCTATCAGTCCTACGTGCTTGTCTTTTTGACTACTTTTTTAATTTATCTCGCCGCTTATAGTGCAGACATCAGAGCGCTTTCCTTTTTATGGGGGCTTGCTTTGCCCATTGTGTATTACCTTATGTTTGGTGAAAAACAAGGGTTTTACTTTACTTGTCTAATTTTATTACCCAGTATTTATATTCTTTTTATTAACTCCCCTAGCGAAGAATTCATTTCTTATCGCGCCATCGTTAACTATACATTCGCTCATTTCTTCATCTGGTTTTTATGCCACTTATATGAAAAACAGCACAACCAAGACAAAATACAGCTACAAATAATGGCGCACAACGATGCACTAACTGGGGTAAAAAATCGTCACGCTTTAGAAAAGCATTTTAAGAGATTAGAAAAAAACGCCATTCAGGCCAATGTATTATTGGTCGATATCGATTTTTTTAAGTTGGTAAATGATGAGTTCGGTCACAGTGTTGGTGATGCTGTACTGATTGAAGTGGCCAAATGCCTACAAAGCCAGACGGATGAAGACGCTATTTATCGGCTAGGTGGTGAAGAGTTTGTCATTTTGTTAGAGAAGGTAAGCATTGAAGATAGCCGCAAAAAAGCAGAGCAAATTCGCCATGCGATTGAGCAACACACCTTCCATAGCCATGATTTACATCTGCACCTTACGGTCAGCATTGGCGTCGCACAATCTTCCCTTGGCAACGCTATGATCGATGCCTTGCATAGGGCCGACAACAAGCTTTATCAAGCTAAGAACAAAGGTCGCAATGCGGTTTGTGCTTAGCCTCAGGCAACCAAGCGATTTACAGTTAGCAAAACGTCTCTAAATAAAGCGCTTCTACCTTGTCTCTTGCCCAAGGCGTTTTGCGCAGGAATTTCAAACTTGATTTCACCGATGGGTCGCTTTTAAAGCAGTTGATATTGATTCTAATCGACAACTCTTCCCAACCAAAATGCTCAGCTAGATCCGTAACAATTTTTTCCAATTTCACCCCATGTAATGGGTTATTCGCTTGTGCTGTCATAGTCATATGTCTCTCAAAATTCGTTGCGTTATTATACCCTATCTGGTCGACGAGCTTACGCTCATCGATAAAGGATTTTGACCTGACTAAAAATAGCACTAAGAACATTTGACTAATCGCCAAAATCCCCGAAAAATAGGCAACATAAAACGAAAAAATCAATTATTAGGAGCACCACATGGGTATTTTATCTGGACTAAAAGGACTATTTTCTGGCGGCGAGAGTGCCCCTGAGGCAGCAGCAGAAGAAGCGGTCGAATATAAAGGCTTTGAAATCATCCCAGCCCCCATTCCTGAAGGCGGACAGTTCCGCGTAGCGGCAACTATTACTAAAGGGGAAGGTGAGGAGCAAAAAACCCATCAATTCATCCGCTCTGATTTAATTCCAAGTCGAGATGAATGCATTGCGATTACCATGCGCAAAACCAAATTGACCATCGACCAACTGGGCGATAATTTATTTGGCTAACATCTCCCCCCTTCATTAAAAGAAGAGCATTATGAGCACATCAATAGGAAAGCACTGGAAGAAAGTCAGCGACCATGAAGACCTATTGGGCCAGCAATACCGTGCTCGAACCTTTTCTTTTACGGGATCGAGGGGCTCGGTTCATAGCACCTTGGTAAACCATCTAGCTGAACAGCAGGCCAGCCATGCGATTCTCTATATACATGGTTACACTGACTATTTTTTTCAAACGGGTTTAGCTGATCACTTTGTTACTCAAGGTTATCGTTTCTACGCCTTGGATTTACAAGGCTATGGTCGATCAATCAGGCCTAACTCGCCGCCAAATTGGTGTGACTCAATTGAACAATACGGGCAAGATTTAGACATTGCCTTAGCCACGATAAAAGCCGATGGCGTCGACACTGTTACGTTACTAGCACACTCAACTGGCGGGCTGGTAAGCGCGACTTATTTGGCTCAGCCTTATTCGTCTACAGAACGTGCCAGCCAATATCAAACCGCTTTTCCAGAGGTCTCCGGACTGATTTTAAACAGCCCTTTTTTGGCGTTACCATTTTCTCCTAACACCCTACAATGGCTAAGCTACCCTGTTTATGCTCTGGTTTCTCTGTTTCCATTTGCTTCTTTACACTCAAAAAAAGCCTCCCTATACAGTAAGACATTACATCAGGTATTTGGTGGTGAATGGGCCTACCGCTTAGATTGGAAGCCTGCCGCGGGCTACCCTTTGTCTTTTCATTGGCTGAAACAAATCATACGGGCACAACATCAACTTGCAGCAAAGAAAATAACCATCCCCACCCTATTGTGTCATTCAAAAATCAGTACTTTAAACAAAAAAACCGTTGCTGAAATGCAATTGGGAGATGGCGTGCTAGACATCGACAGTATGCAAGTGGCAGCTCAAAAAGTGTTTGATGCGCTTTCCTGCGTCGCTATTGAAAAAGGCTTTCATGACCTATACCTTTCTCATCAACCAGCGCGAGAAGCCTATTTAACCAGCATAGATAACTGGCTAAATAGACAACAGAAAGAGTCGTAAGTCCTATTATCAATTGCTTTGCTTACTCATGATGTAATCCAATAAACGCGTTGGTAATAGGCGCTTTAAAAAACCTGCCATGTAGGTTGGGGTGGTAACATAATAGCGTGGTTTAGGGCGTTGTGATTCCAGTGCGTGCAATAATTTCTTCACAACCGCGCTGGCTGGTAAAGTCTGTGATGATGTAGGTCCCTCTTTTGATAAACGCCCTATGGCTTCTTCATAGCCTTGCTGATGTCGACTTTGTGAAATATCAATATTTTCTTTTAACGCCTGCAAAGCATTGGCTCTGAAGCGACTTTCAATTGGGCCTGGCTCAATCAAACTCACATGTATCGGCGTACCAATAAGCTCTAAACGCAATGTGTCTGTTAACCCTTCTAAGGCAAACTTGCTGGCATTATAAGCACCACGAAATGGCATGGCGACAAGCCCTAACACCGAACTGTTATTAACAATACGTCCATATCCCTGCGCTAGCATGAGCTTTAAAACCTTAGATGTCAGCTCATGGGTGCCAAAAAAATTTGTCTCAAATTGCTTACGCAATGTCGCTACTGATAAATCTTCAACTGCACCAGGCTGCCCATAAGCGCCATTATTAAAAAGCGCAAACAAGTGGCCTCCTGTCAGAGCTAGAGTCTCTTGTAAGCCTTTTTCAATGGAAGCAGAATCCGCTAAATCCAATTGCACAACATGATGAATGCCAGCGGCTTTGATCTTCTCAATATCTTCGGCTCGGCGACAACTCGCGACGACTAAAAAATCTTTTTGCTGCAACATTTTAGCGGCTTCCAAACCAATGCCACTAGAACACCCTGTAATTAAAATCGAATACTGCATATTGAACCCTTTTTAAAAAGTGAGTAAATGAAGATAAATAGTGTTAATCGAATCATTAAACTGACGCTTTTTATTTACCTTCTTAGATCCCTTTAAATACCCTTGTTATTTGGTTGTTTTTCACTTAGGTTACTGTCAATTTTTTATCTGTCTAAAGTGATTGTAATGAATCAAAGTTCTAAACACGAGAAACGCCGAGAAACCTTCGGTTCTCGCCTTGGTTTTGTTCTAGCCGCAGCAGGTGCTGCGGTTGGTCTGGGAAATATCTGGGGGTTTCCTACCCAAGCCGCTAGCAATGGTGGTGGCGCATTTTTACTTGTCTATCTAGTGTTAATTTTCGTGGTGGCTTTCCCTATGCTTGTGGTCGAAATGGCCATCGGACGCTACGGACAAGCGAACCCTGTCGATAGTATGCGCACCCTTAATAGCAAACCTATTGCACAGCGCTTTGGAGCTGCTGTTGGCTGGCTTGGACTCAGTGTACCGAGCGCTGTATTAGCGTTTTATAGCATAGTCGGCGGTTGGATTATTTGCTTTATGTTAGCCGCTATTGCAGGTTTAATCGGGTTCACCGAACAAGCTAATTGGTTAAAGGGATTTAGCATAGAACGCAACTTATTTGGCACTATTAGCTTCTATGTACTGACGATTTTAATTGTGCAGGGGGGCGTTAAACACGGGATTGAAAAGTGGTCAACTCGACTAATGCCGGCGCTGTTTATTCTGTTCAGTGTGTTGTTTATTTATATTATGATGCAACAAGGCGCTGTAGAAGGTTTAAAACACTACCTCATTCCTGACTTTGATAAAATCTGGGACCGCCAGCTTATTCTAGCGGCCATGGGACAAGGCTTCTTTTCGCTGACCATCGGCGGTTGCTCCATGCTTATTTATGGTTCCTATTTAAACAAAAAAGAAAATCTCCCTAAGATGGCATTCAGTGTCACTTGCATTGATACCTCTGTGGCTTTTATTGCAGGCTTAGTGGTTCTCCCGGCTATGTTCGTAGCCATGAACAATGGCGTTCAAATATACGCTGATGATGGTTCATTATTAAGTTCAGATACCTTGGTATTTACCGTATTGCCCTTAATGTTTAATAGCCTTGGAGTACTCGGCCAACTCTTTGCTGTGGTTTTCTTTCTACTCTTAACCATTGCGGCTCTAACCTCTTCTATTTCAATGTTAGAGTGCCCTGTTGCACTGGTTTCTGAACGTTTCAATACCAAACGCACACCAACTAGCTGGCTACTTGGCGGTCTAATAGCCTTATTTAGTATCGTCATTGTTTATCATTTCGGCGCCTTATTTGGCTTAGTTGCTACGCTTTCTACGCAGTACTTACAGCCATTTGCTGCGCTTATGTTTTGCTTATTTGGTGGTTGGGTATGGAATCGTAATGCGAAATTTAAAGAGCTAGAAAGTGGCTTTAGCGAGTTTCGTAGCTCCCTATTTGGGAAGATCTGGCCTTGGTATGTTCGCTTTGTCTGCCCGGTACTCGTGGTGGCAATTATTTGGGCTTCATTAAGCTAGCGCACGGCCAAACAACCTCTATAAAACAGATAAAAGGTGAGCACATTCACCTTCTATCTGTTTTTTTGAGCGGCTTTTCAACATGCCTATGTATTAGCCGGTGGTTTCACGTTTTTTTGCTTATACATGGCAGCATCCGCCTGTTCTATCATCTTTTCTAACGCGAGCTGACTATCATAGGGAAAGAACGCCACGCCAACGCTATACTCAACACGATATGGTTTGTTAAGCGTTGCATTCATCTCTGCGATGGCATTTTCGAAACGCAGTAATAATGCATCGACATCACTAGGTTCTGTCCCTGCCAGCATAACGATAAACTCATCACCACCAAATCGTCCGGTAATATCACTCTTGCGGAAGGTGTGTTTTAAGGTGTCGGCAAATTTCACTAACGCAAAATCTCCTTCATGATGCCCGTGCCTATCATTCACCTGTTTGAATTTGTCTAAATCAAACAAAATAAGTGTAATCGCTTGCTCCCTTCGCGAACAAACCTTCAACGTATGCTCGGCGAGGGTAATAAAACCACGGCGATTTGTTATCCTCGTCAAATCATCCATTGTTGCCCACTGAATCGCTTTGATTTCCTGTTCAATCATGGCCCCAAAATCTTCTAGTAAGGCTAAATCCTCTCGGCTTAATTCTCTTGGCTTGGTATCGATAAGGCATAAGGTGCCAAGGTTCACTCCTGGACGTAACTTAAGAGGATAACCGGCGTAAAAACGAATATTGGGCGCGCCTTCAACCAAAGGACTGTCAAAGAAACGCTCGTCTTCGAGTGCATTAGGAACAATGAAAGTGGAATCTTGATTTATTGCATGGGTGCAAAAAGACACTTCCCTGGGAGTTTCTGTTATGTCTAGCCCCTGACTTGACTTAAACCATTGGCGATATTCATCGACGAAAGTTACTAGCACAATAGGCACTTTAAAAATCCGCTTCGCCATCCGCGTAATTCGATCAAACCTCTCATCCTGAGAGGTATCGAGAATTTTTAACCCTCTTAACGCTTCCAATCGCTCGGCTTCGTTTAGAGGAGGTTTAGGCACTTCCATATTAACCTCTTAATGTAAATCATCCGCATTTAACCAAGTCTAAAAGACTGCTTCTGAAAAACAATCGTATCCTACTGCCTAAGAGTAAAGTCACGTTATATTCACTTTCAATGAGCTTTATTAGCTCCCCTCTGACTGTGATAACGGATAATGCGCCTAGCTCATTCCTAGTTCCATCCGCCAGCGTCTATCAATCCCATTGCCTCTTTTAAGCCTGCGACGCTGCACTTTTCATAACGCCAATCAAGAAACTTGCGGCTTAGACAGAACGCCTGATACGTGCCATTACAAAAGAATAAAGATCAGCAGAGAACTACACAGGCTTATTTGTCACTGTCATATTCGCCAGTATTAACTGAATAACTGCTTTAATTCCTGCTCCAGCCAACTCAATGCAGGCCCAGCAATTTGTTGGCTGGGTCGAATCCATTCAACCGGTGCTTGCCAAGGTTTATAGTCAAAATTAAAAGGTAACTTCACCAATTTACCAGCAGCAATATCTTCTTCCACCATATGACAAGGCAAGTAACTCCAAGCCAAACCTAGCTTAGTCAGCTGCTTTAACGTGGTGAAATTATTGCAGTAGGTTTTTTGTACCGAGATAGGCAGAAAATGAGTAAGGTGACGGCCATTGATGCCCCGAATGAGCAACTGCTTATGGGGCATAATATCGCGTATATCGATGCTCGCTAATGACGTGAGCGGATGTTGCGGATGGGCGACTGCATAAAAAGGAAGATCACCTAAGTTGCAAACATCAAATCCACTTTCCAGCCCTATATTCGCAAACTGTAAGCCTATGTCTGCTTTTCCTTGATTAAGATGATCCATCATATCTGGGCTTGCAACACTGTGGATCTCGACTTCCGAGGCAACAAAATGCTGACTAAGGTCCAATAAAATATGCTTTAACTTAGGCAACATTAAGGCGTCATCAATCGCAATAATAAGATGAGACTCCTCCGACTTAGAAAGCGCGGTGGCGGCTTTATTCAACTCTTGACTCTGCTTTAGAACCGCTTGTGCATAACCCAATAGCTTCTCGCCTGCCGGTGTTAAAACCGGGGTTCTGGCACTTCGATCAAACAATAAAGTATCTAAATCTATTTCTAATGCGGCAATAGATTGACTAATGGCTGACTGGGCTTTGGAAAGTTTTCTGGCGCAAGCCGAAAAAGACCCAGTGGCCGCAACCTCGGCAAAAATTTTTAATTGCTCCAAACTATACATATCAATAACTCTGCTAGAAAAAATCATTTTACCATCACAAAAACCGATAGCAATTAACTTTGATCTATCTGACTTTGGCGGCATTATTGCGCCTTCTTAAAGCACTTGGAGTTCACTTGTTATGTCACTGATGTCGGTAAAAGAGCGTGTTTTTCACAGCGTATTATTTGAAGGACTGGCATTGTTAGTTGTTGTACCTACTTCGGCATTATTGATGGGCACGGAAATGGTAACAATGACAGGGTTGGGGATCGCGATGTCTTTGACCGCGATGGCATGGAATTTCTTTTACAACATAGGATTCGATTCAATATTTGGCCACCAACGCATCAAAAGAAGCTTATCAATAAGGGTCTTTCATAGCATTGGCTTTGAATTAGGTTTATTGCTCGCTACCGTCCCTCTGATCATGTGGATGCTAAGCCTGACGGTTTTACCCGCTCTTATATTTGCCAGCGGCCTAGTCGTTTTCTTTTTACTGTACGCCATCATATTCAATTATGGCTATGACCATATCCGCTTCCATCTCGTTGAAAAGAAAGCTCTTCATTAGAAACAAGAAAGGCGAGCCGAAGCTCGCCTTTTCAATCACTGTCATTCTCTCGCTATTAGCTTAACGCTTTAGAGTGAAATTCTAAATGCTCATCAATGAAGCTAGCAATAAAGAAGTAGCTGTGGTCATAACCAGGCTGACGGCGCAGCGTAATCGGATGACCTGCCTTTTCACAAGCCGCTTCCAGTGCTTCAGGCTTAAGCTGTTCCTCTAGGAAATTATCGGCCTCGCCTTGATCAATCAATAACGGTAGACGCTCTTCCGCCTGCTCGATTAGGCAAGTGGCATCCCACTCTTTCCATCCGGCTCTGTCTTCACCCAAATAACCGCTAAAGGCTTTTTCACCCCAAGGGCATTGTGTTGGATTTACAATCGGAGAGAAAGCCGAAACAGACTGGTACTTACCAGGGTTTTTCAGTGAGCAAATTAAAGCCCCATGTCCGCCCATAGAATGGCCAGAAATAGAACGTTTATCGGTCACAGGAAAATGAGTTTCTACTAAATGAGGCAGTTCTTGAACCACGTAATCATACATATGATATGTATTTGAATAGGGTGCAACCGTCGCATTGATATAGAAACCAGCGCCAGAACCAAAGTCATAACTTTCATGTTCTTCAGGGTAATCTGTTCCGCGTGGGCTAGTATCTGGGCAAACAATGGCTAAACCCAGCTCCGCCGCTTTACGGAATGCACCTGCCTTCTGAGTAAAGTTCTCATCTGTACAGGTCAAACCAGATAACCAGTATAAAACAGGCACTTTTTGCGTTTCTGCTTGTGGCGGCAAATAAATCGCGAAGGTCATTTCACCGCGAACCGATAAACTTTCATGACGATAACGTTTAAGCCAGCCACCAAAACTTTTCGTGCTAGATAGTAATTCCATCATTAAATTCCTTTGAGGTTACACGGTAATCACCGTGTAACCGAATGAAACAACTTACTTATCAAAAAGGATAACAGTACGAATACTTTCGCCTTTGTGCATCAACTCAAACGCTTCATTGATGTCTTCTAAGCCCATAGTGTGCGTCACGAATGGGTCGATTTCGATCTTGCCATTCATGTAATCTTCTACGTAACCAGGCAATTGACTACGTCCTTTTACACCACCAAAAGCAGACCCTTTCCAGACTCGACCTGTTACCAACTGGAATGGACGAGTTGAGATCTCTTGACCTGCACCCGCTACACCGATGACGATGGATTCACCCCAGCCTTTATGGCAGCACTCAAGTGCAGAACGCATAAGTTGTACGTTACCGATACACTCGAAAGAGTAATCAACACCGCCGTCAGTCATATCAACGATCACTTGCTGAATCGGTGCATCAAAGTCTTTCGGGTTAACACAATCTGTTGCGCCAAACTGTCTCGCCATTTCGAATTTAGCTTCGTTAATATCAATCGCGATAATACGAGCAGCACCGGCCATGCGAGCACCTTGAAGAACGGACAAACCAATGCCGCCCAAACCGAAGACAGCAACAGTCGCGCCTTCTTCTACTTTTGCAGTGTTAAGTACCGCACCGATACCAGTAGTGATACCACAACCTAGCAAGCACACTTTTTCTAGTGGCGCATCTACTTGGATTTTTGCCAATGCAATTTCTGGTACAACACTGTACTCAGAAAAAGTCGAGGTACCCATGTAATGGAAAATAGGCTGACCATCGATGCTGAAACGGCTTGTGCCATCTGGCATTAGGCCTTTACCTTGAGTTTCACGGACCGCACTACATAAATTCGTTTTGCCTGATTTACAGAACTTACACTCACCACATTCTGCTGTGTAAAGAGGGATAACGTGATCGCCTGGCTTAAGGGTTGTTACACCTTCACCAACAGCTTCAACAACACCCGCACCTTCATGGCCTAGGATCGCAGGAAATACACCTTCTGGATCATCACCAGATAGTGTAAACGCGTCAGTATGACAAACCCCTGTCGCGACCATACGGACAAGTACTTCACCTGCTTGTGGATCTTGAACGTCTACTTCTTCAATTTTAAGTGGTTGGCCTGGGCCCCAAGCAACAGCTGCTTTACATTTCATTGTATTCTCCAATATGTGCTTTTCATAAGGTATGTATTTACTCAACTGTCTGGAGTGTAGTCCCAATTTATTACTAAGATAATACCTAGTTTAGAAAATGATTATTGCCATACAGCAATAATAATTTTTTATCCTCCTACATTCGAGGTAAACTGCCTAGCAACAAGACTGAAGCGAGCAAATTATGAAGAATTGGGAAGCGATGGAAGCCTTTATTGAAGTTGTCCGACAAGGCAGCTTTTCTGCGGCGGCAGTGCAATTAAAAGTATCGGCCTCACATATTAGTCGTCTCATTACACAGCTTGAAAGTGAACTTGGCGCTACCCTACTGTTTCGTACCACAAGGCGGATTCGTTTGAGTGAAGCTGGTGAGCTCTATTATCAACATTGTCGCGGCTTGCCCGAGGCATTAAGCAGCGCCGAAGAGGTAATCTCTAGCCTTAACCATGCTTTGGTTGGTACCTTCAAAATAACCTGTGCCACTACATTCGGTGAACGCTTCATCGCCCCACTAATCAATGACTTCTTACTAGATCACCCAAAAATCGAGATAGACTTTCACCTCAGTAATCGCCCTGTCGATCTTATCGAGGAAGGGTATGATCTAGCCATTCGCATGGGCTCATTAAAAGATTCAAGCCATTTGTCTCGCCGCTTATGCGATCGAGTCGAGTATTTATGTGCCTCTCGAGACTATGTAGATCGCCATGGAATCCCCCACACACTCGCCGAACTCAATAAGCATCATTGCCTTATAGGCTCTAAAACCCACTGGCTATTTCAACAAGATGGTCAACGTAAAGAGGTGAAAATATCCAGTAACTGGCGCAGTAATTCAGGCCCTGCTCTGTTAGATGCAGTAAAAAAAGGGTTAGGCATTGCCCAGCTACCGGACTATTACATCAATGATGAGCTAGCCTCTGGTGAAATTATCGCCTTGTTACCCCAGTATCAATACCCATATAGTGGCGTCTGGTTGGTTTACCCTAAAGTGAGACAACCTTCTCCCAAACTACAAAAAATATGCAACTATCTGATTCAGCGTTTTAATGAGGAGCCACCATTTTAACCGCCTCTTATTTACTCAGTGCGCATTAAAAAAGGGGCGGATAAGCCGTCAGCCCAAAGGCATGATCTAAAACAGTTATGTGGAGCCTCCCTTGCGAGTGCGCTCTCAACAACTCATCTTGGCACATAGATGCCGATGGAGTGGAAGTCCACTCCATTTCCTGAAGCGGTTCTTCCCTCGACTGAACTATGATTAAATATGGTTTTGTTATTTTACTAATTCACGAGCCTTTTTATGTTTTCCCAACAAGACCTAATCCAAGTTGCCCGTCAAACAATGCCGTTTGGCAAATACCAAGGTCGTATTCTGATCGATTTACCTGAGGCCTATTTACTCTGGTTCGCACATGAAGGCTGGCCGAATGGCAACCTAGGACAATGGCTACAATTAGCACTGGAAATAAAAATCAATGGTTTAGAGAAGCTGGTTGAGCCACTACGAGAGCCCGTCGAAAAGCCTCTTAACGAACCCAAAGTACGTATTCGTTTTGATGAGGAATGATGCAAACTAAGGCGTTAATCCGCGTTTCTTTGATAAAAGAAAATCCCATCTTGCACGTCTTGCAATACAAAGCCGGCACGTACGGCAACTTTTTGTGACGCGATATTATTCACTTTTATTTGTGCTAAAAGTGTTTCATTACAACCCTCAATAAAACACTTCAGCATTTGTTGAGCTATGCCTTTGCCCCGTGACCTAGGAGCCACAGTCCAAGACAATATCCAGCATTCACCCTCACGGTCCGCACGAATGCTTCCCACCGCACGATGATTCACTTCTGCAATATAAAGCCGCTGCTGATCATTACTAATCGCACTTCTTAACCACTTTATATGATCAGCCACTTCCACTCGAGCAGTACAAAGCGATGCCTCACGCGTTGCGCGATCATTGCGCCAGGCTAATAAACAATCGGCATCGTTCATATTCGCAGGTCGAAGCTGTAACTCAGTTTTCATAAAGTCCCCGTTTCATTAGCGATAAGCGTCTCCTGTAGCTATGGACCAAGATAATCATTATCTTGCTCCATTAGCAAGCCTTGATACCGCCACAACGCAAGCATAAAAAAACCAGCACGAATGCTGGCCTTCTTATCATCTGATTAAGGGAAAATCAGATAAACACTACAAACCACCATGGGTTAATTTAGCCGGGTCTAATAATGCCAATAATTCATCACGGCTTAATGTCGTTTCTTGTTCGGCCACATCCACTACTGGACGCCCTTCTTGGTAAGCCATTTTGGCGATTTCAGCCGCTTTAGCATAGCCAATTATAGGGTTCAGTGCAGTTACCAGAATCGGGTTACGATGCAATGCTTCATTGAGCTTGGCTTCATTTACGGTCAAGGTCGCAATGGCACTGTCTGCCAACAAACGTCCACTATTGGTCAATAATTTAATACTGTTTAATAGGTTTTTTGCAATCATCGGCAGCATTACATTAAGCTCAAAGTTACCCGCTTGTCCGCCGATCGTAATCGCTGCATCGTTGCCTATGACTTGCGCTGATACCATGGCTACTGCTTCTGGAATCACCGGGTTAACTTTGCCTGGCATAATGGACGAACCAGGCTGCAAAGCCTGTAAGGTAATTTCGCCTAACCCAGCTAATGGGCCTGAGTTCATCCATCGCAGATCGTTAGCGATCTTCATATAACTAACCGCCACGGCTTTGAGCTGCCCTGATAGCGCTACGGCAGTATCTTGAGAGCCAATCAGAGAAAAGAAGTTTTCACCTGGAGTAAAGGTAACATTGGTTAAATCAGATAATTCTTTCGCAAACAAATCCGCGAATTCAGGATGGGCATTGATGCCAGTTCCCACCGCGGTGCCGCCTTGTGCTAAGCGGGTTATTTTGGTCTCTAAATATTTTAAATTTTCTAAATTATCTTTTAGCTGGGCCGCCCAAGCATGAAAAGTTTGATCAAAGCGAACAGGCATCGCATCCATCAAATGTGTACGGCCTGTTTTGGTGTACCCCTTAAGCGCGTTACCTTTTTCTTTAATGGTCGATTTCAAATGCGCTATGGCAGGAATTAACTGCCCGGTTAACTCAATACTGGCACTAACGTGGATTGCACTTGGAATCACATCATTACTGCTTTGGCCAAAGTTCACATGATCATTCGGGCTAATAGGCGAGCTGCTGTAGCGATTGGCGATTGTCGCAATCACTTCATTGGCATTCATATTGGAACTGGTACCCGAACCGGTTTGGAAAACATCAACAGGAAAGTGCTCCATTAAAGCGGCGTCATTTAGCAAGGTTTCGCACGCTTTTTGGATCGCTTGAGACTGCTCTGCGGTAATGCATTCTAAACTTTCATTGGCCCGAGCAGCGGCGGCTTTAATTAAGATAAGAGAGCGAATAAAGGCTTCGGGGAGAGCCTCTCCACTAATAGGAAAATTATTGATAGCACGTTGAGTCTGTGCGCCATAAAGTGCATTTTCAGGGACGTTTAATTCCCCCATGCTGTCTTTTTCAATTCGCATTTTCATGATCTAACGACTTCCCTCTTGTTCTAACGAGCACAAAAAATAATGACTTAATGTGCGTAAGTCATGCTCCATTTTGAAATAGGCTTTTGCATCCTGATAAGTCACGATCAACCGCTTTAAGCTTGCAAGAGGCCGATAGACCATGTCCAAACAGGTTTGTCGCCAATTCAGCGCAATATGTGAATCACACACAGTATCCAATAAAACATTGAAAACGCGTTGATGCAAGATCACCGCATCATTAATATTTAAGCGCTCGGCATATTCTTCGCTGGTGCTTAGGTAATGGTAGAGTACTTCTGGTGAGTCTGCACATTGACCACCTTGAATGGCTTGTTCTACAACCGAGAAAGGAACTAGATAATGGCTCATAGCGTCGTCCTACCTATTGAAATGATAACTATTATCAATAATGAAACGACATGCAGTGCCTGTCAAGTTATTGATAACAATTCTCATTAAATTATTTCTTGGCCGCTTTTCTCCTATGATCAAGGGTCAAACTTTCGGCTCCCGCCCTTTTTCCGCCCTAAAAGGCAAAAAAAAACCTGCTACCAAAGGCAACAGGTTTTTAAAAAATCTCTTCAAAACTTAGTGGTGATGGCCACCAACACCGTGGGCATGCCCGTGAGCAATTTCATCATCTGTGGCATCACGCACGTCGACAATCTCAATATTGAACGTCAGATCTTTACCAGATAACGGATGGTTTAAATCAACGATAGCACGCTTTAGACCCGCTTTAATGATGCTTACCTGACGCATACCTTGGTCCGTTTGCACCATAGCGATCATACCAGGTTTCCAACGTTTGCCACCTTGAAGGTGCTTCACAGGTACTTCTTGAGTACGATCTTCATGGCGATCACCATAGGCTTCAGAACTTGGCACAGTCACTTCAAACTCAGCTCCAACTTCTTTCCCTTCCATCGCTTTTTCAAGCCCTGGAATCACATTGCCGTGGCCATGTAGGTAAGAAATAGGATCTTTACCCGCGGAGGTCTCGATCAACTCTTCACCGTGGCGAAGCGTGTAGTTAAATTGAACGACTTGGTTGTCAGCAATAGACATGATATTTCCTCTGTTAATTTCGCTCAGGCAAGCTGGCTTGCCGTTAAGCTATTTGACTAGTTAGTATTCTCAATCACGCAATCGCGTATTTTGCGCGACATTATAGAGAGTCCCTAGAAAATGGCGAACTCTATTGCATCCTCTTTAATAGAGATATCTTTAATCATCGACGCCGTTGCCTTTTCCGTGGTCGAATGATCCAACACATAAACTGGGTGTGTACTGAAATAGTTCGCCAATGCCTTCTCAAAATCATCGTGCAAAGAGCCTAATGTAGAGCGTAGCATTTTGTCGCTAAAACTAGAGCCTTCAACTTCTATTTTGGTGATCTTTGGCGCCACTAAATAAACACGATTTTCTTCTAATCGAACACCCGATTCAAATGAAGGGTTCACTTGTGTACTAAATGAAAACGACTGCCCAAAGGCACTTAAAGTACCCTGTAAATCGGTATTAAGGTCCACCAGAGCTAAGCCGCCATCACGATCCGTTAAATCGATATGGGCCGTTTTTACCAGTAGATTCATATCCAAGGTATTACCACCTTCTAGCGTTAATTGAATATGATTTTGTTCACTTTGCGCTAACTGCTTAGCAACCGCTTGGTTCAATTCAGTTTCGCTGATGGTTAAGCCATCACAGCCGGTTAGCGCCAAGCTAGATAGCAATAAAACCACGCTGGCTAACATGCGACAAATGGTCATTTATTTCTCCTAAAAAGTAACTCTGTTAACTATTTAGCCCTTTTTTCAAACCAAAAGCTCATAAAGTCTTCCGTTACTTTTTGTTCAATCACCATGGCCTCTTCTGTCGGACAAAATAATGAGACGGTAAAAATATTATAGCCTTCCGGAGACGTAGTGATTCGAACTCGCGGCTCAGGGCCTGAGATTTTAATGTCTAAGCGTTTCTCTATCAGGCTGTTGTAGCGAATCGCCACTTCATGAAAGTGTTCGCTGTATTCACGTATCTTATCCAGTATTTTGCCTTTAATTTCAAACAAGTTAACGTCATCAGTGAGTCTAGAAATCGAAAAAGTATGCGTTACATAGCGGCGCATATAATTCAGATTCTGAACCGTATGTGTCAATAACACACTGTTTGGTATGACTGTTGTGCGACCGGTATAACCGTAACTGCCACCTTTCAAATCGACTTCAAAAAGCGTGGTTGAAAGCCAATCACTGTCAGTTACTTCACCTTCATAATTGGCAATTCGAACCCAATCTCCCACTTGATAAGGCCGCGTACTCGCTCGGTAGAATGCACCAACAATACAAGCAATAAACTCTTTCGTTGCCAGCACTAAAGCCACCATAAATGCGGCAATCGAGATTGCGATATTTTGCAACTCAGAAGACCAGATAAGAATAAAACCTACCACTAAAAGAAGGTTAAATATATTATCCAACGTGTTGATTCTCTGACGTTTTTTGTCATGTTCTAACGTAGGATGCAAGCGAATGGCACGCTTAGTAAAACGACGAATAATATAAGAAAGCACCAACCAGATAACGGTTAAAAATATCTCTAGGTGGTCTTTCACCACAGAGAAATCAAAATCAGAGAGAGTAAGTTGGGAAAAGTCGAATGGCATAACAATAGGTTCCTTCATCAAGGGCACTACTTTATCAATCATTGTATTAATCACCAACTAAAAGCACTAGACAGAAGGAAAAACATTGCTGTATATTTATACAGTATATTTTTCCCGAGGGTGGACCATGCCTGTAGTTATTAAATACGTTGTAGAACGTGATGGAATTGAAAAAATGACATTTACTTCCAAAGCTGAAGCCGATGCCTATGACAAGCTGCTCGACACCGCAGACGCACTTTATGAAGTGTTAGAAAACAGTGAGTTAGCAGGAGATCATCAGCAAACAGAAGCGTTATCTATGTATCTTGCAGAAAATAAAGAAAGCTTGCTGGAAGCATTAGGCGCCAAGCGCAAATCTGCGCCAAAAAACAAGACGAAAACAAAGGAAGCAGAAACAAAAAGCGCCAAATCAAGCGCCTCTGCCCCATTAGAAGACCTAGTCATCGAGCCTGATGAAGACGCGATTTACAACGATGAAGAAAGCACCACTTCATTTGATGAAAGCGAAAGCAGCAACTACACCGAGAGTGATGCAGCGTAAGCTATTTTATTACGGTAAGTACAAATAAAAACGCCCTTCTTCCTGAGGGCGTTTTATCTTGGTTGTATTTGCAGTCTTTCTGTTTGATCCTCTAAATCATCAACTAAATACCTATCTCATTATAAAATAGGTTGTAGCAACTGATGGATAAAACTCAACTTTTTACGCACTGCAGGAACAATAATAAAAGGGTATAAATCTGGCTGCCCCATGCTTCGATTTAAGCTATTTACTGCGAACGTGAGCGGTAAATACTGAGCCAGTATGTCGTCAAAGTTAGTGTGCTGATAGGGATCTATCGTCACGGCGACGCCTAGCGACTGGTACAAGCCATTGGGTGGCTGTAAGCTCACTCCAAATTCATTGGCGGTTTCCAGTGTATCGAGTATATGCAGATAATGTGCCCAAGTTTCTGCCCAGTCTTCCCAAGGGTGGGAAGACGCATAGGCACTAACAAACTCTTCCTGCCACGCTTTTAAGGGGGTTTCATAGTGACGCTGTAAAGCATCTTGATAGCTCTCTCGTTCATCGCCAAATAACTCACGATATAGAGCTAAAGTACTCTCATCTGTCGCTACTAGTTGATCCCAATAATAATGCCCTACTTCATGACGAAAGTGACCGATTAAGGTCCGGTAAGATTCATTCATGTCTTCGCGCATTTGCTCACGATCGGCACTGTTTGCCTCGGATGCATTGATGGTCACCTGACCAAGTGCATGACCAGTACTTGCTTGTGCATTGTCCGGCACCACATTTTCTTCAGAAATAAAGTCAAAGGACAATCCGTCTTCTGGGTCTTCTTTTTTACTAATCAGTGGCAGCTCTAATTGCAGTAATGAATAGACTAATCGATGTTTAGCAAACTCTAGCTGCTGCCAAGCTTGGCGTTGCTCAATGGCTTCTAGATTGGGTATGTGCCGATTCAAATCACAGGCCATGCAAAAAGTATGGTCGCTCTCCACCAGCCAATTACACACCCCATGTTGATGATTATCACAATAATGCCATACGGGTGCCGGCACAGATGTATCCGCTAAAGCAAGATAGCCTGAACCCTCGGGCTTAAGGGCGCTCAATACCATTTGACTTGGGAGAAAGCCTAAGGCGGAGCCACAACTCTCGCACAAGGTATTTTCAAATAACAAGATTTGAGCACACTGCTGGCAACTGAATATTTTCATCTTGGGTTACGCTCTAAGAGGTGGCTAAATAGAAGTTTTTAACGCCTAATTCATCGCTATAAAAACAGTTTAAAACAGGCGTTTCCAGAAACATTTCATAGGATCTGTAGCCTTTACTTTATAATCCGTTTAGCTAAATAAAGCCATCTATTCTCAACAACGAATACCGCCCCTTTTACTGCTAAAAAAAGCACATAATACGATTTTTAAGTGCTTTTTGATCATACTACTATGGCCACTCTAAGAAGCATGGTAAGGATCAACCTGCCGTCTGCTAAAATGCAATAAACTAAACAACCTGATGAAATAAAATAGCGCATTTGCCACAAGATTAAACGACGCAAACCTTTTATTATAAACCTTCAAATTACCATCTACCGGAAACCACCCCCATGATCGATGCTTTACTACTGACCTTTATTTTTCTTGTTGCTGGCATCATTTCTGTGCCCATCGCTTCTCGATTAGGGCTAGGCTCAGTGCTAGGTTACTTATTAGCGGGCATTATTATCAGCCCCATTCTTACAGTATTGAATGTTGACCTAGTATCTGTACAAAACTTTGGTGAATTGGGCGTTGTCTTAATGCTGTTTTTGGTTGGCTTGGAATTGGATCCCAAAAAACTCTGGGCAATGAAAGCTCGACTACTAGGACTAGGAGGAGGACAAGTAGCACTAACTGCCTTGCTCATTATGGGGGTGTCTATGTTATTGGACCAATCCTGGCGAATTAGCCTTGCTGTCGGCCTAATCTTAGCTCTCTCTTCCACCGCTATCGTGCTACAAACACTGGGCGAGAAAGGCTTAATGCGCTCAGACGGCGGACAATCTTCATTTTCTGTTTTACTCGCACAAGATATCATTGTTATTCCAATGCTGGCGTTTATTCCGCTACTTGCCACGCCAGAATTACTTAACGCCTTAAACCACGCCACAGCACACACTTCAGCCCATGGCAGTAGCTGGAACCTATTAGAAGGCTTGGCAACTTGGCAAATTACCTTGGTTACCATTGGCGCTATTATTACCGTGATTCTCGGCGGCAACTATTTATCCAGTCCAATTTTCCGCTTTATTGCCTCAGCCCAACTACGGGAGCTATTTACCGCTACTGCCTTAATGTTTGTCATCGGCACTACGCTGCTTATGTCGGTAGTGGGGCTTTCTCCTGCCCTAGGAACTTTCCTCGCTGGCGTTGTATTAGCCAACTCCCCTTACCGACATGAGCTAGAAAGCAATATCGCGCCTTTTAAAGGGCTATTACTTGGCTTATTTTTTATGACAGTCGGTGCTGGCATCAATTTCAGTTTATTGGCAGACCATTTTCTTATCATCATCAGCCTAACTCTGTTGGTGATCTTACTAAAAATGATGGCATTATTAGTATTAGGAGTCCTGTTTAAAATCCGTGGAGCAGATAAGTGGTTGTTCGCTTTAGGCTTGGCGCAAGCTGGTGAATTTGGTTTTGTCTTATTGTCTTTTACCGAATCTAATGGCGTTATCCCAAAATCACTTGCAGACCAACTGCTACTGGTTGTTGCCCTTTCCATGTTACTCACTCCGATTCTATTCATTCTCTACGATCGTTTCTTAGCCCCGCTTTATTTAAAAAACAAAGACGATCAACCCCAAGGAGTCGGTATGCCAAATGATAAGAAAATCATTATTGCAGGGTCGGGGCGAATGGGCAGTTTGATCGACAGGATGCTCAACTTAGCAGGCTATGATACAACCGTCATAGACTATAGCACTAAGCAGTTGATGACTTTGCAGCGCTTTGGTGTCAACAACCATTTTGGTGACGTCACTCGTCCCGAGCTATTACACGCCGCGGGTATAGAAGACGCACAATTACTCATTATCGCTATCGATGAAGCTGAGCAAATTTCAAAGTTGGTCAAATACGTTTCAGCCCATTACCCGCACTTACATGTCATTGCCCGCGCAAAAGACCGTCATCACGTTTACGATTTATGGTCCTATGGCTGTCGAGATATTATTCGTGAGGTACACGACAGTAGCTTACGAATGGGGCGCTCCGCTTTTGAAGCCTTAGGCGTATCTCAAGAAAACGCGGATAAAATGGTCGACCTTTACCGCGAGCACGATAAAGACGCTATGGTCGCCGTTGCAGACGCTCACCAAATTGGTGTTCCAGCCCATGAAAACAGCCAATACATAGAAAAAGTAAAAGCCTTTCTAGAGGCCTCTGATCCAGAAATAAGAACACAAATGCAAACATATCGAGATACTAAATAAGCATTGCGACCACTAGGCAACATACCCTCAGCAATCTATGGCTGGCTGAGGGCTTATTGTTGCTTACAGCTTGATTTATAAACTCGCTTAACATGGACTAAACTGGTGAGCTTAATGATGGGTTTTATCAACAACTGAGCGCTCCCTAAGATAAACAACCAAGTACCGTCTAACACCAAAGTCTCTTTTAAGAAAAAGAAACTGCCAATCAAAAACCACACAGCGATCAGTAAATCGTTCACAGCTCCAAGCGCTTCATAACGACGCTGAATAACAACATGGCTTTGATCCAGATCCACTTCTAATGGCTGTTTTTTGTTCTTGCTTATCACGCGACCTCCTTTCTTATGCTCTTACCTACCAGAGTAGCTAGGTACCAAGCAGCCTATACCATAAGCGATTGATAATGGAAGAAACGGCCATAAAAACACAATTTAAAAATCTCAGTTTTACTCCCCCTCCTTTGCATTTCACACAAACCTAGTTGGTTGGAGTAAGATATTAGATTCGAAATGGACGCTCAAAGGAGCGTATAAAAGCTCGCTTATTTTATACTTTCATTATGCTGTCGTTCATGCTGCCAAGCTCACTGTGAACAGGAACTTTCAGGGATGTTAAACTTTTTTATTGTGGCAATCGCCATCTGTGTTTTTCTTTATCTCGCTTTTTCTAGCAGACTTGCCCGCTCAGAAAGATGGAAAGCCACGGTCACGCCACTGGCCTCCATCATGGGCAGTGGCTTTCTGGTTGTTGCACCTTTACTCGCCGACTCTGTCGGATATTTTGCTGTATTTTGCATGGCCATTTTATTGCTTCTCGCTTACGCTGTCGGTGGTGCCATTCGCTTCAATATTCGCCATTTTGAGCCGATTGAACATCAAAGAGGCCCTGCTCAAACTGTCTCTTTCGTGTCTCGGATTGTCTTAGCAGCTGCTTACTTTATCTCCGTCACTTATTATTTGCAGTTACTCTCGGCTTTTTTGCTCAACGCCTTTGGTTACAGCAGCGAGCTTTGGTCAAACATTATTACGTCACTTATTTTACTCTTTATTGGAGGCGTGGGTATGTGGCGCGGGCTGAGCCAATTAGAGAAAATAGAGAGTTACGCTGTCAGCCTTAATCTCGGTATGATCGCAGGCCTACTCTTCGCTTTAGCGCTCTATAATATCCGCTTAGTGTCAACAGGAAGTTGGCACTTACCCACTCTAGATTCCACCATAGACCTGCACGATTTACGTGTACTACTAGGGTTACTCATTGTTGTGCAGGGCTTTGAAACATCGCGTTATCTACAAAGTGAGCACCCAGCCGAATTGCGCATCAGCACCATGCGTCTTGCTCAATGGATATCAGCGGGGATTTATATTGTGTTCTTGAGCCTGATGACGGTGTTATTCCAGCATGGTATGGGCGCCGACGTCACCGCAATAACCAGCATGGTTGCACCGGTGGCAATACTACTGCCGATACTCATCTCTGTTGCGGCTATCGGCAGCCAATTTTCTGCTTCGGTGGCAGACACCTCAGGGGCTGGCGGCTTGGTAGAAGACATAGCGCAAGAAAAAATCCCCGTACGCTATGCGTATTTATTAGTTCTTATTGTCACTCTTTTTCTTACTTGGGCAACGGATGTAAACGCCATCATTGCCTATGCATCACGCGCCTTTGCTTTATTCTATACATTGCAATCTGCCACTGCGGCAATCGTTGCTTACCAAACCAAAACACTAGAAAAACGCACACAAAAAGTACGCTTATTTAGCTTAATTTCACTGCTGTGCTTATTGGTTTTCTTATTTGGCCTGCCATCAGAATAATTTTATATATCAATATCTTATAAACTTTTCTTAGCACTATCGAGAGCAGTACAATTAGCGCCTTTTTACGCTCAGATTAAAAGATTATTCCTATAAGGTGGATTATTTGGTCAAGCGTTATAACGCCGCTCATAATTAATTTTTTTTTCACTTACACTCACTTAATTTGCTTATATCCAGCAAGAAAGTGAGCACATATGCAGCTATCAAATGCACAAAATATTGCCCCCAAGCAATATATAATTGCGATTCCAACATTGCCCTATGAATTTGTAGCCGCCAACGCTTCAGGAGCAACCAGAACCCAATTGGAAAGCTTTATAAAAGAAGGCTTTCATAAAAAATACCAGGCGGATGTCAACACCTTCATGCCGTTGCTACTTGGCATACAAGCTCGCGGACTAAAAGCGGTGGTAGGGATAAGGCGTGGCAATGAGCCATTATTCACCGAACAATATTTACCTGCCTCTATTACCGAAATACTGCAAGAACATGGCATCTGGACAGATCGCCATAACGTAGCTGAGCTGGGCAATCTGTACAGCCAGAACCAACGCTTCACCCTACCTCTATTGATGACAGTCGTAATGAGCCTGTACTTATCCGACGTCGATTACTTGATATTTTCAGGAACAAAAACAGTTTGCCAACTGCTCGAAAAGCTCAAATTACCAATGACCTTTTTAGCCGACGCGAACCCTAAACGCTTAGTCAATGCAGAAAAGCAATGGGGGAGCTATTACCAAAACAGCCCTAAAGTCATGCTCCTCGACGTCAAAAGATCAGTCTCGATCGCACTGATGCAACCTGAACTAGAAGCCTTACTTGAGCTAGTCAAAATGCATCTTCAACCCCTATTACTGCAAATGGAGGAACTCTAATTATGTGGTACTTTTCCTCACCGGAATGGGCGAACAAGATCGCCCTGCAAACGTCCCATCAAACACTGACGTACCAGGCTCTCGCTGAAGCAGTAACCGCTCGCCAAAATTGGCTCAAGGCACAGCAAGTAACGCGCGTCGCTATCGCCATGGACAACAGCATAGAATGGGTCTTATTTGACCTAGCGTGTCAGCAGGTGAATATCTGCTGCGTGCCGGTACCAGGCTTCTTCAGTGACACTCAAACCACGCATCTGGTTACACAAAGTGGCATTGAATTATTGCTCACTGAGAGCAATAACAACAGCGAACAGAAGGACACAAGAGCGTCGCCATTCGCAGGTATTGATGCCGTGCGCTTTCCTGTCACACAAACACCGCAGATACCAGAAGGCACTCATAAAATCACCTTCACCTCAGGCACAACAGGAAACCCTAAAGGCGTTTGTTTAAGCGCAGAGTCGCAACGAAACGTTGCCCGCTCTCTTGTCGATGCCGTAGACATAAAACACGTCCGCCATCTTAGCCTGTTACCGTTAGCGACCTTATTAGAAAACATCGCTGGGGTTTACGCTCCCTTAATGGTTGGGGGCACCATCCTATTGGCCAGCCAAACCGAACGCGGATTTAGTGGCAGTCGCTTAACGGACCCAAAGCGCCTACTCATGCTGATTAATGAACAGCAACCTAACAGTCTAATACTGGTTCCTGAACTACTATCTCTGTTTGTCGGCGCCTGCGCCCAAGGTTGGCAACCACCGCAATCCCTCCAATTTATTGCCGTTGGCGGCGGTAGAGTGGCAGCAGGATTGCTGCAAAAAGCCCGCGCTTTAGGCTTACCGGTTTATCAAGGCTATGGCTTATCGGAGTGCGCTTCTGTGGTGGCGCTCAACACCAAAAAATCAGAACAGATTAGCGCCGCCGGCAAAACACTCCCGCACAACCAAGTACACATTGAAGACGATGAACTGGTGATCAAGGGAAACCTCTTTTTAGGCTACCTTAACCAACCCGAAAGCTTCTATCCAAGCGCTGTCTATACGGGGGATTTAGTCACTCTAGAAAACGATTTTTTAACCATAAAAGGTCGCCGTAAAAACGTATTAATCAATTCCTTTGGTAGAAATATTTCACCGGAATGGGTCGAAGCCGAATTGATGGCCAGCGGTCATTTTCGCGAGGTGCTGGTTGCTGGGGATGCGCAACCGCATTGCGTGGCATTGCTCACCCCACTGCAAAAAAACGCCAGCCAACAGCAAATTGCCGCCGTGGTTG
The DNA here is from genome assembly GCF_003387375.1 of Marinomonas pollencensis. Taxonomy (GTDB): domain Bacteria; phylum Pseudomonadota; class Gammaproteobacteria; order Pseudomonadales; family Marinomonadaceae; genus Marinomonas; species Marinomonas pollencensis. Next base: position 225,479 of record NZ_QUNG01000003.1, read on the forward strand.
ACCAAGTCAATATTAGGCTACCCGATTACGCTCAAATAGGTGGCTGGATCACACTAGAACAGCCATTAGTCAGTGTTACTGGCCTTGTCACAGCCACCGGAAAGCCCGTTCGAGAACGCATTTTTAATCACTTTAAGGCATCGCTCGAAAATCTTTATTCCCTTGAAAATAAAGAAAACTTTCGAGTTTTACTAGAGCAGCAAAAACAAGAGAGAAACAAGCCAATGTCACTTTATCAACGTTTGCAAAACGAAACCCAAGCCGAGCGCCAATACTTAGTCACCTCTGCGATTATTCAACGCTGCTTCCACGGCAAAATAACATTGGATAATTACTTAGATTTTCTAAGCCAAGCCTACCATCACGTTAAGCATACCGTGCCATTATTAATGGCCACAGGCAGCCGACTACCGGATGAAAAAGAATGGTTGCGCGAGGCCATAGGCGAATACATTGAAGAAGAAATGGGCCATCAGGAATGGATACTCAATGACATAGCCGCGGCTGGCGGTGATAAAGACGCCGTGCGCCACAGCGAACCAGGAGCGGCCGCAGAGCTAATGGTCGCTTATGCTTACGATGCCATTCAGCGTAAAAACCCTCTGCGCTTTTTTGGCATGGTGTTTGTCTTAGAAGGTACCAGTATTGCGCTGGCGGACAATGCTGCACAGCAAATCCAAGACAAACTTAAGCTGCCAAAAGAAGCCTTTAGTTACTTGAGTTCACACGGGACTTTAGACCAAGAGCACATCGTTTTCTTTGAAAACCTCATGAATAAAATCACCGCTAAAGAAGAGCAAGACCAAATCATTCACAGCGCCAAAATGTTCTTCAAATTGTACGCGAATATCTTTCGTGAAATTGATCATGAAGCAGCATCAGAACAAGCCGCTTAGGAGGTTTTATGAACTGGCAACAACAAACCTGCCTATTAACGGGCGCGACGGGAGGCATCGGCCAAGCGATCGCCCATGCCTTAGCCTCTAAAGGCGTTACTCTGATCCTGCAAGGTCGTAATGAAGAACGCTTATTAGCGTTAGCGGCGTTATTGCCCGGCGATCATCAAATACTTGTCGCTGATTTAGCAACAGCAAGCGGATTAACGGCCATCTCAGAAGCGATGACGGTTACCCCTGAGTTTTCTATGTTGATTAACAATGCCGGTATCGGGCAATTTTCAGCCTTGCAATACACTTCCGCAGAAGAAGCCAATGAGGTTATCAACACCAATTTAACCGCGCCTATTTTGCTGACTCAACGCCTGCTGCCCTTACTAAACAAAGACTCTGAGTCACATATTATCAATGTTGGCTCTGTCCTCGGTAGCATTGGCTTCGCAGGGCAATCTCTTTATTGCGCCAGTAAATTTGGCTTACGAGGCTTTAGCGAAGCGCTTTATAGAGAGCTGGCTGACACCAACATTCGCGTCTCTTACTTTGCCCCAAGAGCCACTGCCACGTCGATTAACAGCCAACAGGCGATGGCGATGAATACCCAACTAGGCACCGCCGTCGACACAGCTGACAAGGTAGCGAAAGCGCTTATTGACCAGTTAAAACAAGGGAAAACCCGTCGCGTTGTCGGCTTTCCAGAGAGGCTATTCGTTAAAATCAATGGAGCCTTTCCATCGATTGTCGATAAAGCATTATTGAAAAAGCTCCCGGTTATTAAACGTTTTATTTTTCAAAACACAAAGGAGGCCTTATGAAAGCCCTACTACTAGCATTGGCAATAACAACAAGCTTTATCTCTCAAGCGTGGGCACAAGACACGACAAGTTTATTGGATATTCAACATCAATGGGCTCACATCAATTACCAAATGACGGACAGTGACAAGCAGGTCGATGCCTTTAACGCCTTAGCGCAAAACGTAGAGAACATGATCAAGGCCGCTCCAAATAATCCAGACAACATGATCTGGCTTGGCATCATTCAAGCAAGCACAGCAGGCGCCAAAGGTGGCATAGGCGCTTTATCCTACGCAAAAAGCGCCAAAGCCAATCTTGAGAAAGCCATTGCCATCAACCCCAATGCATTATCGGGCAGTGCCTTAACCAGCCTCGGTGTGCTTTATCACAAAGTACCGGGGTGGCCGATTGGCTTTGGAAGCGATAAAAAAGCCAAGAAGTTACTAAGACAAGGGGTCGAAGCCAACCCACAAGGGCTGGATGGCAACTATTTCTACGCTGACTTTTTGTATGACGATGGCGATTATAAAGCAGCAAAACAATATCTAGAAAACGCTGAAAAAGCCGCACCAAGACCTACTCGTCCAGTGGCAGACACTGGCCGTCACAAAGAAATTCAAACCTTAATGGTGAAAATCAATAAAAAACTTTAAAACGGCAAATTCTCATCGCTAACCTCGGTTAGTAATGGCCATCAACAGAACCTCAAAGGTAGGACAACCTACTGTTTGAGGTTCTTCTCTGCCTGGGTAAGCGATGTAATGTGACGTAAAATATAGACGATCACAATAAAAGCAGCCGCACCGAAAAAGGCACCAGCAGCACCAACGCTTTGAATGTTAACCAGCTGAATGACTTGATTACCGATTAACGCACCTGCTCCAATACCTAGATTAATAATCCCTGAAAACAATGACATAATAATGTCGGAAGCATTCGCATCGACATTAAAAACACGCACTTGAGCTGATAACGTGACCGTCATCAGTGCCGCCCCCCAAAAGAGAATCACCAACACCATAAAAGTACTATCGTGAGCGGCCGAATACAGAAGAGCGGTCGACGCTGTCACAATCAAAGTACTCGCCACAATCAACTGAGCATTGGCTCGTTCGCCAAAGTAGCCGAATATCACACTGCCTAAAATGCCAGCACCACCAAACAACAACAGAATCAGTGTGGTAAAACCAGCACTGTTGTCTCCAACATTGGCTAAGAAAGGTTCAATATAGCTGTACGCCGTGTAATGGGCGGTAAACACCAGAAAAATGAAGAAGTACAAGAAAATCAAAACAGGGTTCTTCATCAGCTCAGAAACCTTGCTCAAGGTGCCCGAAAACAGACTAGGTAAGCTAGGCAGCAAGCGCATGAGCGCAATGGTAATGCCCAAAGACGCGACACCAATCACGGCAAATGTCGTTCGCCAACCTAATGACTCGCCAATCAAACGCCCTAATGGTACGCCTAACACCATAGCCAAGCCTGTTCCCGTCGCTAAGATACTTAACGCCAGATTCTTTTTCCCCCACGGCGCGACACGAATCGCAATCGACGCGGTGATAGACCAAAACACAGCATGGGCAAGCGCAATCCCAATACGGCTCACCAGTAACACCTCAAAACTCCAAGCCACTACGGATAAGGCGTGACTTATCACAAACAGCGCGAAGCTACACAACAATAAGGTTTTGCGGTTCATCTTGCCTGTCAATAGCATTAAAGGCAGCGACATTAAGGCCACAATCCAGGCATACACGGTGAGCATCCAGCCAGCATGGGCCGGCGAGATATGAAAGTCGTTGGCAATCGAAGACAACAACCCCACCGGCACAAACTCAGTGGTATTCACAATAAAAGCGGCAACCCCCATCAGAATAACGCGAAGGTATTGAGTCCGGGTTGAGGTGTTATCAAGCGTAGAAGAGTCCAAGTTCATTTTGACCTGCAAAATAGTAGAAGGAAATTTACTGTCCGTTGTTACACAAAAACAGAAGTATGAAATACGTTTGTTTCAGCCAATAGAAAGACACGCACCTTGCTAGGCAAAGCGCTCTGACTTAGAAGTGTTTTTATTAGGAGGCGTTGTTATTTTTTGCTGCCAGCTTATTAGCCAACACGGCACAAATGAATATTTGTAACGGATGATAAATCATAATGGGCAATAACAACATCCCTAGCATAGGGCTAGCGCCAAAGATTACTTTTGCCATAGGCACACCAGCTGCCAGTGTTTTTTTAGTACCACAAAACAGTGCCGCGGCTTGATCCTCTGGGGAAAAGCCCAACCCCTTCGAGAGGCTCATCAACAACACAATCATCAGCAACAAAATCACCGTACACAAGACGATAACAGTGAATAACGTCATAACATCAAAGTCGTGCCAAACACCCCGCACCACAGAGTCACAAAAGGCGTTATAGACAATCAGCAGAATGACCAGTTTATCCAGTTTGCTAGTGACGCTTTTATATTGGCGTAACCACTCCCCAATAAAAGGTCTTATCACCTGCCCTATCACCATCGGCAGCAGTAACAAGGCGGCAATATGCCCCACTGTATCGCCAAGATCGACATGCCCGCCGCTCATTCCCATAAAAAGTTGAACGAATAACGGCGTCAGAAATATCCCTAACACACTGGACAGTGAAGCATTAAAAATCGCACCGGGGACATTTCCCCCCGCAATGGCGGTCATGGCCACTGACGAAGAAATTGTGCTCGGTAGAATCAATAAAAAACAAAAACCGAACGCCAATGCTTGTGGCAAAAGCTGCTCAAACCATTGGCCAAACAATATCCATAAAAGTGGATAAATAACAAAAGTCGCACCTTGAATAAACAAGTGCAAACGCCAACTGCCCAAGCCTTTACGCACCTCTCGTGGAGATAAGCTAACCCCGTGCAAAAAGAACACCAGCGCAATACTCCATTGTGTTACTTGATCTAGGTGCAATGCCCCTTGGCTGGCGCCAGCATTCGGTATAACGACTGACAGGCCGATCGCCACTAGCATTCCCACTAAGAACCATTCTTTCTTTATCAAGCTCAACAAGGCAATTTATCCCTATCTATACGCATTAGATGTTAATGGCCGTATTGTCCATTATTAGCAAAAAAACAGAAGTCACAAATAGGGATGTTTCTGTGATTGTCGAGTAGCCGCTATTACCTATGAAGTTTAAATGTCACAGGTAATCGCGCCCGTTATGCGTTTTTGCCAGTTTTTGAGAGTTACTGAACGGTAACGACTCATCTCCTTGTCTGGCACAAAAGAAGTAATACCCACATGATCCAATAACGCGGTCATGGCAGACTCAGCTGCTCGGATTGCGCCATCGTCACATTTTAGAGCGATACCCAGCTTCAATTCTGGGATAGCTGCAACATAGACGCCCTCTGCCCCTAATTTAAGAAACGCTCGCTGCTGCAGTGTTGTCATCATATCGGTGCAATAGCGTTCCGTTCCAGCCACCATGAAAGGGTGCTGCACGACGGCATCATATAAGGTTTTACAGGCTTTTTGTCGGGCTGGCGCCAGTTCATCTGGGCTTGAAAATTTAGCAAAGGCAAGCGCCAGATTAGTCAGTGGCATTGCCCATGTAGGCGCAGAGCAACCATCCGGAGACCAATGGGCATTGTCATAATCGTATTCACACATTTGCGCCATGGTGGCTGAGATTTTTTGCTGTACTGGGTGGTCTACTTCTATGTAGCCACGCGGTGAGGTGCCTAACAATTTGGCCAACCCAAGCATACCAGCGTGCTTTCCCGAGCAATTATTGTGCAGTTGATTGGGTATTTCACCCTTACCAGCCAATTCATAACTGGCTTCAGCGCGCATCGGCCAATGGCAGCCACACTCAAAATCACTTTCTGAGAGAGATAATTTATCTAGCATACTTTGCACTGTCGCAACGTGCTTTGGCTCACCACCATGCGAAGCACAACAAATGGCTACTTCTTGATCATTAAAAGCAAACTTCTGCGCCCCTCCCATTTCGATAAAAGCAAGTGCTTGCATAGCCTTAATAGCACTACGTGGGTACACTAAAGACGCCACATCTCCCCACGACTCTACAACCTCACCCGTACTCGAAACAATAACAGCCTTTATATTGTGCTCGCTTTCAACCACCCCGCCACGGGACACTTGGACGGTAAGAGAATCGTGCTTCATATCAAACTCCTTGTTTGAAAATAACCTGACTCACAGACTAAAAGGAACGGGCCTTTACCACAAGTACCAACAAAAGCTTCTACCTCACTCTAACCTGACTAAGAAAGCGGGTAAACAGATTAAACTAGTTGCTTTCTATGAGATCCCAAAAGGCTGCAACCATGGGGTTTTTAAGGTTTTTTGTTAGCGTAAATAAACCAATATCGTAGGGTTCCAGCTCTGGCTTCACATCCAATACCTGAATACGATCTGCAAGTGGACTGTTGTCTAATACGATTTTCGGCACCACACCAACACCAAAACCTAAGCTCACCATACTCACAATGGCTTCATTTCCTGTTACTTGGGCATAAATCTTGGGGGCAATGGAGTGCTCAGCAAACCAGTCGTCTACTTGCTGTCGAGACACCCCACTTTCAGACAAAATCATAGGAATATTCGCCCACTCTTTAGGATCTTCTGGTGGTGTGGTGGGCACATTGGGAACCAATTGCTCTACAGGTGCAATAAATAACAAGGGAGAAATGGCCATTGGTTTAAACGTCAATCCACGCGGAATTTTATTGGGACGCGCGGCTATCGTAATATCTTCCAAACCATCCAATATATGCGCAATAGCGTGTTCTGGGTCGCCCGTTCTGAGTTTAATTTCAATGCCGGGTTGAGCCAGCCGGAATCGATTTAGCAATTCAAATAAGAAGCTATAGCTGGCGGTCACCGAGCCATACAAACTAATTTCGCCACGCAATTGATCTGAGCTATCCGTTAATTCATGACGAATCACATTCCACTGGTTGCTCGTATCACGAGCATATTTGAGAAACTTTTTGCCTTCCATGGTTAACGTAACAGTACGATTATCACGGTTAAACAGGCTCACACCAACTTCGTCTTCCAACTGTCGGATGTTACGAGAAAGCGCAGAAATGCTGATATGGCACTCATCGCTAGCGCGGCCAAAGTGAAGGGATTCTGCCAGAGCCAAGAAGTGTTTTAAGGATCGTATATTCATAACCGTCAGTTTATCTTATGTTTGCAAAAAATGGGACGTTATATTGCATATATATCAATTTACGAAAGATAGGCTTTTCGATAGAGTGACCCCACTGACATGGTTTGCCACTTTCTATTGGCTTTCTATGTAACCCTTTTTTGAAATTAAACAGTAATATTGACGTGCCTTAATCGTCGATACTTAACTCATAATAATTAGGATGTGTTTATCATGGCTAACTACTTCAATACCTTGCCGCTTCGTGAGCAATTGGCTCAACTAGCAAAATGTCGCTTCATGGACAGCTCTGAATTCTCTGATGGCGTAGAAGCGCTTAAAGGCAAAAAAATAGTTGTCATTGGTTGTGGTGCTCAAGGTCTTAACCAAGGCTTGAACCTACGCGACAGTGGTTTAGATGTATCTTACACATTGCGTGCTGAAGCCATTGCTGAAAAACGTCAGTCTTGGAAAAATGCCACTGAAAACGGTTTTGTTGTTGGCACTTACGAAGAATTGATCCCAACTGCAGACGTGGTTCTTAACCTAACGCCTGATAAGCAACACACTCCAGTTGTTAAAGCGGTTATGCCTCTTATGAAACAAGGTGCTTGCCTATCTTACTCTCACGGTTTCAATATCGTAGAAGAAGGCATGCAGATCCGTGAAGACTTAACTGTCATCATGGTTGCACCTAAGTGCCCAGGTTCTGAAGTTCGCGCTGAATACGTTCGTGGTTTTGGTGTTCCAACGCTTATCGCTGTTCACGAAGACAACGATCCTAAAGGCGAAGGTCTTGCTCTAGCAAAAGCTTACGCTGTCGGTACTGGCGGTCACAAAGCAGGCGTTTTGATGTCTTCTTTCATCGCTGAAGTAAAATCTGACCTTATGGGTGAGCAAACTATCCTTTGTGGTATGTTGCAAACAGGTTCTATTCTTTGCTTCGACAAAATGGTTGAAGAAGGTATCGATGCAGGTTACGCGTCTAAACTTATTCAATACGGCTGGGAAACCATCACTGAAGCATTGAAATACGGCGGCGTAACTAACATGCTAGATCGTCTTTCTAACCCAGCTAAGATCAAAGCCTTCGATCTTTCTGAAGAGCTAAAAGTGATCATGCGTCCTTTGTACAATAAGCACCAAGACGATATCATCAACGGCACTTTCTCTCGCGTTATGATGGAAGACTGGGCAAACGATGATGCTAACCTTCTAAAATGGCGTGCAGAAACAGCAGAAACTAACTTCGAAAAAACACCTGCTGGCGATGTTGAAATTTCTGAGCAAGAATTCTTCGACAATGGCATCTTGATGGTCGCTATGGTTAAAGCCGGTGTTGAATTGGCTTTCGAGACTATGACAGCCGCTGGCATCATTGCTGAGTCTGCTTACTACGAATCTCTACACGAAACACCACTAATCGCGAACACCATTGCTCGTAAGAAACTTTACGAAATGAACGCGACTATCTCTGATACTGCAGAGTACGGTTGTTACCTATACAACCACGCTTGCCTACCATTGCTAGGTGATTTCATGAAAGGCATCAAAACTGACGTGATCGGTAAAGGCCTTGCGACTGACGATAACGGCGTAGACAACGCTCGCCTGATCGAAGTAAACGCCGCACTTCGCTCTCACCCAGTAGAAGCGATCGGTGCTGTACTTCGCGGCCACATGGCTGACATGAAAAAAATCGTTTAATACGATTATTGCGCTTGCCAATACTGTGCTAGACATAGACGCGTATTGGCATCGCTTATAGCATCGTAATTTACTTATAAGAAGCCGAGCTTTTCATCACTGAAGGCTCGGCTTTTTTTGTTGCTTCACTTTGTATTTTTGGTTTAGAAAAGGAATCTATCATGGGCATTGCTATCCACCTAGACGACCTCAGCGTTAACTTCGACGATCGTTTTCAGCTAAATAACCTCAACTGGTCGATTGAAGCAGGTCAGCATTGGGTCGTTACTGGCACCAATGGCTCAGGCAAATCCGCCTTAGCGGCTGTGTTGGCTGGAGTGGGTAAGATAGAACAAGGCAGTTTATCAGGCTTACCAAGTAACGTTGGCCTGGTGTCCTTTGAGGCTCAAGCCGAGTTGATCGCCAAAGAGCTGAAAAAAGACGACGCCGATATCATGGACGTTATCTCCCTTGGCACACCCGTCCATGAAATGATTTTTGACCAATGCCAAGATCCTGAACTGGCACAAGAATTGGTCGAAAAATTTGGCCTAACGCCCCTACTAGATCGTGCTTTTCGTAAATTATCGACTGGTGAAACACGCAAAGTCATGTTGATTCGCGCCCTCTCCAGCAAACCCAACTTGTTGATTTTAGACGAACCATTTGATGGCTTAGATGCTGGCACACTGACCATGCTACAAGAGCACCTGATCAGCATCGCTGATACGGTTCCCATGGTTATGGTACTTAATCGCTTTGATGAAATGCCCGACTTTATTACCCATGTGGCCTACATGGACAAGGTCGCACTCGAGTCAAAAGAAGCACACAAACACCGTTCAGAAAAGAAACTGAGCGGGGCTGGAAAACTAGCACTGACGGTGGATAAAAACGACGAACAAGCCTTTCATGAGCTTTATCAGTTGCTACACCTTAAAACCACCGACCTAAGTGTGCCTGAGGCTGACCCAAGCACTAAACTGCCTGATCTAGACCCAAGCCAACCACTGGTAAGATTAAAACAGGCTAGCATCAAATATGGCGATACTGTCATTGTCGACAAGCTCGATTGGACCATTGAACCAGGTCAACACTGGCAACTCAGCGGCCCTAACGGCAGCGGTAAAACCTGCGTATTGTCCTTGATTACTGGCGACCACCCACAATGCTACACCAATGATATTTTCGTCTTCGGCTTCCAACGTGGTAACGGCGAAAGTATCTGGCAGATTAAACAATTTATCGGTTATGTATCGACCGCACTGCAATGGGAATACCGAGTCAGCACCAGCTGTAAAAACGTCATTATTTCCGGATTCTACGACAGCATCGGCATGTACACTAAATCCACCGATAACCAGAAGAAAATTGCCGACCAGTGGCTTGAACTACTCGGCATGAAAGACCGTGCAGACCAGCCCTTTAACAAGCTCTCCTACGGCGACCAACGACTTCTACTCATCGCTCGAGCCATGGTGAAACACCCACCACTGCTCATCTTAGATGAACCTTGCCTTGGCTTAGATGACATGAACCGTCAGCTAGTTTTGGCCTTGATAGAAAAAATCTGCGAAGGAAAAGAAACCACGGTGCTCTACGTCAACCACCACGCAGAAGATCAGATCAAAGGAATTGAATACTACCTAGGATTGAAGAAGAATAACTAGAATTTTGGTTAGCTTACTGCCTTGAGCAGAAACTGTGTGACGCTTAATTTCGAAACTGCCGCCTACTTCATATGAAGCGTCACACTTGTTTTCAAAAACTGATATAGTTTCATTATCCATATCGACTTATATAAAGAAACTGTCGCAAAGGACATTGCTGTGCCAACGTACCAACCTTTTACAAATGAAGAAAAAGCACACCTGAAAGTCAGATTAAATAAGTTAAACGACGAATCAATTTTCATCTTCTCATCAAGATGCGCCTTAAGTGTATTCCCATTTATTTTTGCAGAAAATAGCTTAACTCCTGAGAATAAGTCAGGTCTAGGATTCTGGAAAAAATCAAAACAAGGAAGATACCTTTTATCTGTATGGAGAGCATTACTTGTTTCTTATACTAATAGCAGGTCATTAAATATAAATCATAAGATTATAGCGAAGAACGCATCTTTGGCTGCCAGTTCTTCTCTGGATTCTAGAAGAGGCGATTTTATTTCTGAAACTGCTGATTATGCAGTTTATTCAGCAGCTTATTCTGTATTATCTTTGCTCTCCCCAAAGCTTGATTATCCCTTGGACACAGCAATTGCAGCATTGAGTTCAGCAAATCATTATCATCCAAGTTATGTAGAGGAAATTAAAAATATAATAATCAATGACTTAGAGAAATTAGAACAGAACATTTATATAAAAGAGACACCTTTATGGTTAGAAACCAAAGACTCCAAATATGTAGACTTAGTTCAACACTACATTACTCCTGAAAAATTAAAAGGCCTTTCAAATCAAATACGAAAAGTAGATACTAAGGCTGCAGAAATCACTGAAAAAATTCAACATATTTATTTAGGGATTTCTAACGCAAAACCAGATAATAAAGCAATAGAAAACGCCCTCGATCAACTGGAAGTGTATTTTTCCAATAAGAGTATTGAAGAAAAAGAGAACAACAATACCTTCTATGGTAAAGAGGATGAAGAATTTTATAGGGAAAACGACGATCTTTTTTATGAGAAAGAAAATGAGACAAATTCTGAAAATGAACTAAAAAAAACAGAATATGATATTGAAACCATCGCGGATAATCGCCACAGCAGTCATCAATATGCCGCGGAAGATAAGCTTAACCGTCAGCATCTAGTGAATACCTTAGCGGCTTTGTTGCAAAACAAAAACAATCATCACCATCAAACCATTGGTTTATTAGGTCATTGGGGAGTTGGCAAGACATCCGTTGTTGAGCTACTAAAAAACGCCCTACAAATGAAACAACAAACAGACGAACCTGATTTTTTATTCGCCGAGTTTAACGCTTGGGAATACGAACACACTGACAACCTGCAGGCAGGCATCGCCCAAGAAATGGTCAAAGCACTTTCTAGCCCAGAGCCTAAACCTGTTTGCTGGGAAAAAGCTTGTTGGCCTTTTAGAAAGCTTTGGCTAACACTACAGTTTGCTTGGAGCTTGCTGGGCTGGAAGATATTAACACCCTTATTTCCTCTTGTTTTCGCACTTGCACCTATTTGGTTTTTATACTTTTTCAATGAACCATTTAAGCAAGTAAATGAATCGATTATTTATATTTTTTCCACTACTTGGTTCATCGGCTTTTTGTACCCAACGTGGAAAGAAGTTAAAAAGGTATTAGCAGGACCACTAGCAAAAGAGTTTTTGACCTATTTGAAATTACCCGATTATGGCGAACACTTAGGCACGATTCCGGTGATGCGTGAACACATTAAAAAACTCACCAAGGTACGTTTGGGCAATGAAAAACGCTTGTTGTATGTGGTGGATGATTTAGACCGCTGTGGACACAAGGGCATTGTTAAAGTGCTCGAGGCAGTGCGAATGGTACTAGATTTAGACAATGTCATTGTGGTAATCACCGTAGACCAACGAATTGCCCTCGCGGCGCTGGCGCTAAATTATAAAGAACTCGCCACACAGCACCATATTGAAGACCCTAGGCTGATCGCTCGCGATTACTTGGCGAAAATCATCCATCTTCCTATTGTACTTACTGAGCCAGATGAAGCATCTGTATCCAGTTATCTTGAACACCTTTGGGAACAGACCAGTTCACCGAAAAGTAATACACCAAATGAAAGAGATGACAATCCAAATAAAGACACCGCCGACAATACCGATGAAACAAGTCAGATAAAAGGTGTTGAGCAAGAAGAAAAAACTAACCAAAGAGCAAACACCCCTTTTCCAAACACTGTCCTCCTCAGTGCAGATGCGACTGAAACAGACTCTCAAATAGAAGAGGCAACTGAACACAAACAACCAGTAGAACAACTTACAGATCTACAGAAGCAAGCCTTCATATTTTGGATAAGGCATTTTGAATTATCGAACCCGCGCCAAATAAAGCGCTTGAATAACAGCTTTAACTTACTTCGAAACTTTTATCCTGAAGATGAGATTTCTGACGATATAGCAACAGAAGAAGGTGGAACTGAGCATGCTTTTCCCATGATGGTGACGTTATTTGCCTTTGAATACCTAAATAATCTTGATGACATGCAAGAGCGACATTCGTTGAAAAAGCTAATTAAAAAAGAAAAAATCGATTCAGAAGGTGCAAATAAAAAATACCTAACGGGTCACAAGATAACGCCATTAGTGATTGAGCTGGCAAACCTGAGCTTAGAAAACACCACTATGATCCAAGGAATTGAGCCTTTCGTTCTTCCAGGGATTGATATGATCGATAAAAATTTTGCCGAAAAAGCTGAAAGCTTTGAAGCAGGAAGATGTAGATGATCTAAGCACTCAATTGATGCTGGTGCATGGCTCCAAGTTTTTGCCATTCTTGCAGAGCACTCTTTTTAAATTCGAGTTTATAAGTCAGCGATGCTGACTGAGATACTTTCTTCATTTGCGCGTTTCTTCGCCAGAGCTACAAGATCCATACCTTCCAATTTATCCATTCAGGCTTCATACGCTTCTGCAGGAACACAGTAAAACGCAGCATCATTAAAACGACAACTCTACCATTAGTTCTGGAGCCAATTCCATCAGGTCAGCTTTTTTGCCTTCCCACCCTCAAATGAGGGTGGTCTGCTCGATTGTAAAGAGTCTATATTTAAATCGTCAGCAAAAACTAAAAAAGAAGATGAATTATGAACAAAGTAACGTCGCTAAAGGTCGTATTATCTGCAGGAATCACTCTCACTTTATCTGGATGTTTCTCAAACACTTCAATGATCATGGACGCGACGGGGGCAAAAAAAGGCGAGCTTCCTGCTTTTCAACAACCCGATTTCACTAATGCTCAAGCTGATTTTAGAAAAAAACTAGAGCAATACCACAATACTAATCAAATGCCTGTGGATACCAGTTCATACAGCAGCTGTAACCTCAGCCAAAAAACACTTCAAGACATATCAGGCTTTACAATCATTGCTGACCTACTTGATACCACTCGAAAAAATAAAGATTCAAAAAAATCACTCACTGCACGAATTGGTCAGGACGCATCTTCTGCTGCAGGGCAAGATATCCAGCAGACTTATCATTGGCAAGGTGGTGCTTTATATGCATCAACCATAGATTGTCAAAAATTAACGAACAATTCAGATGCTAGTAACGTTAGTTTTTTAATTGATAGCCAATACCTAATCAAGACAACAGGAGCTAATTTTAATGGCACACATTCTATTACCGAGCAGAAGCATGTTCAGCGGATAACACCCGATCACATTGTTTCTATAGGCCTATCCTCTACCGTCATGGGTGATGACTTCACAAAAGACTTTGGTACCAAGCTGGCACTTAGTCTGAGCAATTTAAAAGATCCTTCGTTTATTTACACTTACAAGAAAGGAAATGACCAATTAAATATGATTGAAGCACCATCAAGTCCTGGCATCTATTTCACTCAACACTTTATTACCTTAAACAAAGAAGAACAACGGATTCGCTCTTATCGATATACAGGAGCGGTTCATGATGGCGTTGGGCGCTCTCTAAACGGTAAAGCACAAGGTCTACAGGAGAGTTTTGGGAAATACGGTTCCAACCTATGTTTTGATCAAGGAGAACTTGTACAGAAATCAGATTGTGAGACCTTTTAAATAATGTTTACTATTATCTCTAAATGGTTTTTGTTGATTATCTGTTTAGCATGTACGGGCTGCTCAACATTACAGATGCCTCATGGGCTTGGGCCTGCAGAATGTAAATCTGGGGACTGCTCTAATGGTGTTGGATCTCTCTACTCACCATTCGCAAAAGTAACCTATCACGGCGAATGGGATGGAGGGGAGATTGGTAGCGGTACTTATACCATTGACTACAAAGGTCAAGAGTTTACCACTCTTTATAAAGATGGCAGGCCGGTCAGTGGGACTAAGTTTTACCCGCATATTAATGGCGAATTAGATTATTTTACCGGTGAATGGACACAGTATTATGATCCTTTCAGCAAGCAAACCATCACATTTCCCCATGAAGGGATTTACCACTCTATCACTGGCGCAACGTTAACCGGAGAATTCTATGCCATTCCTAGCCGGGGTATGTTTAAGCATATTTATGAGGAAAATCCCGACACCTCACTGAGACATTCAATCGCTAATATCCTTTTTATTGGGAAAGTGAGCTATCAAGGTGAAGAAGAAATCACCACGTTAGCCGGCACAAATTACTTCATCGGCATGCCTTTTATCAGTTCAAAATATTCTGGGTTAAAACCTTCTGATGCCGGTATGTTGGCTCAATTCAAACGCGACTTAAAATCAGAACAACAAGCGCAACAAAATGCCAGAGTACAAGACCAAGGTAACGGCTTCGACTTCGGTAAAATCATTGCGATTGCAGCTACGGTTGCTGTTGCCAGCAGTAATTTCAGCGACTTAGGACCAGATGTAAGCATGTTTTCTTCCACCATGGGTGATTTCACAAACACACAAAAAACACCAGAACAGCAAAAAACGTCCTTTATACAGCACAAAGAACAAGTGACAACACAGGTTCAATCGAATGTGAATAGGATTGAACAACGCTATGCCCCTTTACCAAAACCCAAGCCGCGCTCACAACAAATAATAGCCAAGTCAAAACCTGCAGAAACCAAAGCTGCCACTGCTCAGCCAAGGAATATAAACATAGAGGCGAGTGGCACAACGGGTAGCTATTTTGCGTATGAGCAAGCGCTTGATTTGTCACAAACCAACGCTGAAAACAAGGCGCACTCAATGTGCCGTAACGACCACAATGGACGACTAAAAGCGAACAGTGGCAATATGGCCAAAAAGAATTGTCAGCAAAAGAAAAATGAATTCCGCTGCAATGTGACTATGATTTTTGTATGTCAAAAAGAATAGTTTCTAACACTTAGTAAGCGTTGCTAACTCTGTATCTAGTCAATGGAGCAAAGCGGATAAGATACTACTAATGAGCTCTCCTTGCCTTGAGTGATTGGTTTTAATAAAAACATTTTTCAAATAAGAGCGGATTGTTGCTTCTGTTTTTCCGCTCTTTTTTGAAATGTCTTTTAACGTTAGCCCTGTGACTAAACCCTCACATAATTCAGACTCGGCAGGTGAAAGCGAAAAATATTGTCCAATCGTTTCAGCCTTTGGCAGCTTTCTCTTAGCGGGTTCAACAATAGCCACTAAAGCACCGCCCCGTGAAACATCCGTACTTTCCATCGGCCTTATCAGGACAATAAGCGGGGGTCGACCTACTCTATGTAAAAATAAGGTATCTGCATCATATTCGCCTTGCCCCATGCTAGCTCGAATCACTTGCACTGAGGATCGAAGATACGCGTTTTGAACATCATTCTGTTGGAATATTAATCGTTCATTACGAACAGATAATAATTTTTCTTCTAATAAAAATGCTTTAGCTTGCTGATTCGAGTGAATGACAACGGCCTGTTCATTTAATATCAGCGTTGCCTGAGGCATAGCGTTAACCACACTGGTTAGTGTTTTTCTCGCCACATTTCGCTGATCAATTTGCTGATACAACAAAACGGCTTGCCGGATAAAGGGCACTAATTGATTAAGCCGAGCTAGCTCTTCAGGATGATATATACCTTGGTCAACAGTCCTCTGCATCGTTAATAATATTGTGTGAGTCTGCGTGCAATGAACAACTAACCAAGCACTATCTAGCATATTCTGATCATTCTGCCAGCGCTTATAATCTTCTGTGACATTCAACTCATCCTTGATAGACAAAGCTGAGTGAAATAACCCTGGAGGCTGAAAAGTTGCATATCTAGAAACTAGATCCTGCTGGATCATATTATTCTTTGTATACCAATCTATAAAATCATCCGGCAGTCCTGCATACCAAAGGTGATCAATTTGTAATGGTTGCTTACGAACAACCACTAATTCCGCAGCACATGCATTATGCGTCGTTCGGAGAAGATCTAAAAAATGATGAAAACCTTCTCGATCAGTCAGTCCCTCATATAACGCATGAACAATGTTGGCATCAGGTAGAATCATCTCATTTTTATAACTTAGAGACATATCTAAACCACCTTAAATATTCAGTAATCCCTAGGGATATTATGATAAATAATAATAGCATAGCCCCTTATTCGAACTATTTTATAAAAAAGCAGCAAAAAGAGTCGCGATCCTTGATTACTCTGACCTCTACCATATTTAATATATTGGGCTACAGCATGATTGTGCCGCGACCTATCGATTGAATTGGCCCTGTTGGTTTACCGGTTGGCGAGCCACCTTCTTGCTCTAAAGTCAGCTCAAACAGTTGATTGTCTGTCAGGGGTGGCAGCTTATCCAAAGCAATGTTTAGGGTCTCTCCTTTCTTAACTAAGCCCAGCGACACGGGAGCGTCCCAACCTTCGGCTTTGGTCCAAAACTGCAATGCTTTGCCTGCTGGAATTTCTATCGCGGCTAATGGAACAAGCTGCATTTGCCTTGCTTGACTCGTTTGTATTACCCAGCCAGGTGTTTTGTTTTCAGGCGCGACCAATACAGCAATGTAGGTAGGATCGCTCATGGTAGGTTGGACAGTCTGCAGCTGCACGGCAAAAAATACCGCGACAACAAAACAAGCCGTCGATAAACCACGCCACAATGCTAAATTCTGCCAAAATAAACCTAATTTAGTACTCGCTGGCGCTTTCGTTTGAGTAGCAGACTCTAACGCATCGACGCTACGTTCAATACGCGCAGATAACGGCTGGGGAGCAGTTAATGGCACTAGTCGATCGGTAATAGACAAAAAATGTTCTTGCCACTGATTCACCGCTTTTTGCAGTTCGTCGCTTTGAGCTAAACGCGCTTCAAATGCAACTCGCTCTTCATCATTTAATGTACCCAGTACATATTGTCCAACCCATTCACTGTCTGTCTCTGGCGTGTCATTTGTCGGTTTATTCATTGTAAACACTCCTTCAAGGCCGCCAGACTGCGCTTAATCCATGATTTCACCGTGCCAAGCGGCTTACCTAGCAGCTTAGCGATTTCATCTTGTGTGTAACCATCAACATACGCATGCAAGACACAGAGTTTTCGTTCGTTTTCCAAATGATCCAAACAAACATCAAGCGACGCCTGAGTGAAAACATCGCTAGCGAATTCATCATCTGGATGCTCATTATCCAGTACTTGCTTATCACATAAGTCCAATAAAAAGTCAGGTTCAGCAAGCACTTGTCGTTGGCTGTATTTTAAAGCGTTCAATGCTAAATTTCTTGCTACGGTGTAAATCCACCCCCGAGCAGAGCCTAGCCCTTTATGATAACGATCGGCGTTTTGCCAAATTTTAATGAAGGCGTCATGCACTATATCTTCCGCCAAAGGACGATTTTGTAAAATCCTCATCACCACAGCCAGCAACCTTGGTGCTTCCTGCTCGTAAAGCTGCATTAATGCTCGTCGATTGCCACCAGCACAACACACTAGCGCATTTTCATAATCAAAAGTCGTTACTGATGGCACGCTGATTTTCCTAATGAAAAAACCCAGTGTACGGAACTGGGCTTTTCAAGTCATTAAAGGCTGAAGAAATGACATATCAACTCATTGCTACACTAAATAATAGTCGAGCAAAATATCACTTCGCTTTCCAAAATAAATAATCACCAGAATAGTTCACTACAACAGTGTGGCCAATTTTATCAATGCTGCAGCCTTTCTCAGGTGCCGCACCGCCTTTCAGGTTGATACGCTGAACATAAGTAACCCCCTCTAACGCGCCAGAGCGAGCGGAAGCATTCGCTTTCACCAACTGCATAGGAATACTCCCTTTCGCTGATGGGGATACCGCCAACTGCTTACCGGTAATTGATGAGCCGTCTAAGGACTCCCAAGTAGCAGGAGGCCCAAAATAGGACACTAAATGATTACCCTTATTATCGCTTAAGATGGCGCGTGGGCCAGCAAAAGACCACTTCGCTTGCTTGCTTTTTTTCGCATCGGCTTTACAGACCCAAGTGATATTACCTTGTGCTGAAGTGTACATAACGACCACATTGCCCTCAGGCACTTTTACTGCATCGGGTAATTTGTCTTGAGAAAAACTGCCCGCATAGGATTG
Source organism: Marinomonas pollencensis (assembly GCF_003387375.1). GTDB lineage: Bacteria > Pseudomonadota > Gammaproteobacteria > Pseudomonadales > Marinomonadaceae > Marinomonas > Marinomonas pollencensis. The sequence continues at coordinate 244,235 of NZ_QUNG01000003.1, forward strand.
TGATGCGGCGGCCATTAATACAGACGCGGCGGTAATTTGTAGGCTTTTACGCATAGTGTTATTTTTCATTTTCATCTTCCCTATTGCTGATAATTGTTAGTGTCAGAAACAGTCAATGTCCTACTGCTAATAGGTACTACAATCGAGAATGTTATTTGGATGCAGAAAAATAAAAATAATTTAAAAAAACCTGCTGAGCCCTACGATAAACCCACGCAGAAGATCAGATCAAAGGAATTGAATACTACCTAGGGTTGAAGAAGAACAACTAGAATTTTGGTTAGCTTACTGCCTTGAGCAGAAACTGTGTGACGCTTAATTTTCGCTTTTAGAAAAAGGCATACCTACCTAATATTAAGCGTCACACTTGCTTACCTAATTAGTCACGCCTATAACTTCCAGAAATAGAAGAAATAAACTCTCTTTAACAGAAGGCTTTAACGAAACAAGCGTTTTCTAAAGCTTCTGAAGTTTTGTTTAGCATCATATAGCTTATAAAAAAACATCAACTCAAAGACAGAAGCGCCGCTCAGTTTAGAGTATTCTTTAACAAAGGCATTAAACTTAGCGTCATCAACAACGCTCCTAAACCTAAAGAACTCCTCCCCTCGCGCTTTCTTAAAAGACCATGAGTTGTATTTAATGATTTTCCCCATGCCGAAATCAAAAGGACAAAACTGCCCCTCTATTTCAACGAAATTTTCGCATCCCACATCAAGCACTAAAACATTAAGCTGGTGTAAGTAAAATAATGTCTGAGCCAGCTTAGAAACCTGTTCATCTCGGTATTCCTTACTTACTTTACCATTCAGAAAACTTTTTACATAAAATGCTTCCACTCTCTTTTTAGATTTTCTTATTTCTAAATCTATATTATCTGGTAGAGGAAATTTATAGCTTTTTATTTTCTGTAGATAGTTAATAATGTTCGCTTCTACATTCCAAATATAATTCTTTTCTTTATCTTTATAATCAAACTCTTTATAGACATATTTGCGGTCCACCAAGGTAGTTCTCCGCCACGAATTCGTGTACTGGCGATCCGAATACACAAAAACATCCGATGAGTTATCGATAATCTTTCTAATTTTTTTGCTGGTCGCTTTTGTCACTAACGACATTGGCATGCCTCCCTACGAACCCAGCCAAAGGGTTAAAAAACCAACTAGATACATTTTATAAAAGTGAAAAATACATGAAAAATACATGAAAAATACATATTAATGCAATATTCCTCATTTGTCAGTCAAAACCGCCTGGCTTCAAGGGATTAGGAGACTGACCAACGCGGGGCAGCTAGATGACCCCCTTAAAAGCAGACCTAACGGACAGATTAAAAGTAAAATTCTCTTAGAAACAATAAGATAGAAAGTCGTATTTTTTCGCTATAGAATGGCAGATGACTTGAATCAAAATGCTGAGGGATCACATTGAAATACACACTAAGCACTATCACTCTAGCGCTGGCTTGCATTGTCAGCCTCCCTGCAAATGCAGACCCAAAAACACCAGGCACTCATCCGGGTTACTCCACTATTGAAATGACAGCAGCAGGCGCCCCTAAAGACGTCCGCATGATTTCTGTCGCGGACATTAAAAAAGAGCTAGAAGGAAAGGCACCTTTTGCTGTGGGCCTGGATATCGATGACACCAGCTTATTTAGCTCTCCCGTTTTTTACCGTGGCCAGCAGGTGTTTTCACCAGGTGGCTACTCTTATTTAACAAACCAAAAATTCTGGGATAAAGCGAACTGCGGATGGGATAAGTTCAGTATGCCTAAGCAGATTGCACAGAAGCTAATTAAAATGCACCAAGAACGTGGCGATGATATTTACTTCATTACGGGACGCACAGGTTCTGCTTGTCACTTCACCACTGACTATTTGCAAAAAACCTTTCAGATCAAGAAAATGAACGATGTTATTTTTGCCGGCAGCAGCCGTACTGAATACACAAAGACTCAGTACATAAAAGCGCATGACATCAAGATCTACTACGGCGATGCAGACGGCGATATTATTTCCGCTCGCGACGCCGGAGCAGAAGGTATTCGTGTGATGCGCGCAGCCAACTCGAGCTATAAGCCAATTCCTAAAAACGGCATTTATGGTGAAAGAGTGCTAAAAGATTCTCAATACTAGTACTCACCACACCTTATAAAACAAAGCCGCTGCTTATTATGGGCAGTGGCTTTGTTGTTACAACCAACTCGCCATAAAGGGCGGCGTCCATTGTTAGCCACTCTCCGTCCATGACGCCATCGTAGAAACGCTAAACATTGCCACCATAGGCACCTTGCTCACCTTGATCATCGCCATTCCTCTGGCCCTTATGAACGCCAGTAACATTACCAGTTCGACCTGGAGTCACTGGATTGCACGTTTTTTCTTAGTGTCTTCGCGCTCCGTCAACTCTTTAGTATGGGCCTTATTGTTTGTTTCTATTTTCGGCCCTGGGGTGATTGCTGGCGTACTGGCGATCGCTTTCGCTCTGTCGGTTTTGTCGGCAAATTGCTCGCGGAGGCCTTGGAAGAAGTCGACATGGGGTCAGTGGAGGCGATTAGAGCAACAGGCGCGTCACCCATGTCTATCTTGATGAAAGGTTATTGGCCGCAAGTGCTGCCTGCCTTCTTTAGTATTATTTTATTCCGCTGGGACATTAATGTCCGCGAATCCGCAGTTCTAGGTTTGGTGGGTGCCGGTGGTATTGGCGTGGTACTGAATGATTCCATGAATCTATTTCAATGGGAGCGTGTTTCGGTCGCACTTTTGGCTATTTTTGTAGTGGTGATTCTGGCGGAGATCCTCGTCGTCAATATTCGTAAGAAATTGATCTAGAAAGGTTTTAAAACAGCAATAAGACCAACACGCCAGATTAGCGTTTGTTGGTCTTGTTATTGTTAACCATGACTGGCCAATACCACCCCCACCAGCGCAGCAACCAAAGCATAAGCCAACATTGGAATAATGGTTTTTTTAATGATAAAACCTTCTTTGTTGTTGATGCCTAAAATAGTAGAAACCGCAATAATATTATTAATACACACCATGTTTCCCATCGCAGCGCCGGCGGATTGCAGGGCTAATATTAAGGTGGTCGATAAACCCACTTGCTCTGCGATGCTTTGCTGAATCCCACCAAAGGTGAGATTGGAAACAGTCGCAGACCCTGAGAAGAAACTGCCTAACGCCCCCAGTAAAGCAGCGAACAACGACCAGCTGTTTCCGGTTACGTCTGCAAAGGCGTTAGCAATCAATAAGATAGGCGACTTTTCAGCGCCGAGCATCATCAAGTTCACCATCACCAAAGCCCCCGCTAAAGAGACGAATGGTAACTTTATGCGACGACCGGTCTCAAAAAAGGCTTCCGCAACTTGTCGACCGGTCATCTTCAGCAAGGGAATTGAGATCAATACCACCAGCATAAATGGAATCAAAGCAGGAACATAGAGGGTTTTATAGGACCAACCCACCGAAGTAGATAAGATGTTGTCAAATGAGATAACCAATGACGGGCTGACTCCTAGGTGCCCACCAACAAAGTCCATGCTTAACCAAGCTTGTGTATTGATCAGCAAGCCTTTGATGCCCAGCTGACTTATTCGCGTGACGATCAAGATCACCATCAGCAGTATCAATGGCAACACCGCAATGAGCACCTCTCGAAATGGCGGACTATCCCCTTTCGGCACATCATGCTCAGCAGCATTCAAACCTATGTCAGCTTTTGCCAACACAACACTTAACACCAAGCCAATAGCCCCACCAAGCAACGAAGGAAATTCATAATTCCAGTTCGCCAAGGCGTAATAAGGCAGGGTGCAAGATAGGATACTCAACAAGATAAACACAAGATTGCGACGAATAAGGTGCCAGCTAACGACAAATTTCAGCGCCAACACAGGCACGATAAACGCGGCGAAAAGATTGATTAGAGCGGTCTGGCTCGACACACTCAAGAGCTGTTCAGACGTTAGGTTTAACCCTTCAAAACCAAACCAGATAGGGGTACCAACCGCACCAAATGACACCGGAACCGAATTCATAACCAAGGCAAAGATAGCCACATTTAATGGCGTAAATCCCAAGCCAATCAGCATTGGCGCAGCTATCGCAGCAGGAGTACCAAACCCTGACGCTCCCTCTAGCATAAACGCAAACGCCCAACCGATAATCATCAACTGGGCAACCGCATTGGTACTAATCGAATCCAGCCAACGCCCAATCACTTTTTCCGCACCTGATATGGCCAGTACCCGATTTAACAAGATGGCCCCCGCGATAATAGAAATCGGTGTGAGCACAGACAAGACACCAGAAATCACATTGGCGGCCATTAAACGCCCGGCGGATTGAAAATAGAAAAGCTGAATCACAGCCACTAATAAGGCGGTTATAGGCAGAGCGATATGGGATGGCAGGGCATGCTTCTTGGTCATCATCCAAATCAGAAGCACAATAGGAAATGCCGAAACAAGAGTACTCTCAACGTCCATATTAGATACCTCATTGCATGTTTTCGGATGACACTCAAAAGCATTGCTTGTCTCGGCTATATAACAAAAACGCCACTCGATGAGCCTGTGGCTTTGTACGCTATTTCAGCTTACTACATAGCAAGAAAGGCACCTATGACCTTGATCAGCTTTACGCAGGTTGTGGCATCGCTTGCCTTTCCCGCCTACTACCCTAGTAATGGCAACTTACAATCAAGCTTTGTGCCAATAAAGGCGAAAAACCTCTTACGCACAGACACAATGCAGCCATGACCTTGCTCGATTTACCAGAACGGCACTCAAATCAGTACCACCTCAGCGTTGAATACCGCAGCTTAAGGCTGGACATCGCTGCAAATAGCAATCGGTGCCGGTGCTGGCATTAGTGAGCGCAACAAAGGAGAGAGGAAAATAACGGGAGACTAAGAAGAAGCTTGATAAGCTGATACAAAAAAGGGGAGCGACATACGTCGCTCCCCTTATCTATTTACTATAAATGAGTTAAGCAGACACAGGCTTTCCTGCTGCTCGATTATCCAGATAACCACTAAAACGAGTCAATACAAAGGCAACCAGAACAATAACACCCCCAACCCACGCGGTGTCGATTAGTTGGAACTGATCCACTATGTGGCCACCAATCAATGCGCCCAATGCAATCCCCACATTAAATGCGGCAATATTCAAACCCGATGCAACGTCTACCGCATGAGGAGCTTCGCGCTCTGCAATCTGTACCACGTAAACTTGCAAACCAGGAACATTACCAAAAGCAAAAGCCCCCCAAATCAGAACCGTCACTAATGCCAACCATGGGTACGGGGCAGTAAAGTAGAACAAGAAGAGCACGGCCGCCAAAGCAACAAACAGGTAAGACAAAGCAGAAACCGCACCCATTCGATCTGCCATTTTGCCACCATAGATATTACCCACAGCAACTGACACACCATAGACCAGCATAATCAAGCCAATCGCTGAAGACGGAAAGCCACTCACGGATTCAAGAATGGACGCTAAAAAAGTAAAGGCAACAAAGGTGCCGCCGTAACCGACCGCCGTCATTGCATAAACTAGCAATAGGCGCGGTTTAGCCAATACAGACAACTGTTTAACCAAACTTGCACTGGAAGATTGCTGCAGATTATTTGGCACCAAAATAGCGCTGCCTAGCATAGCAATTAGGCCCAAAGCCGATACGACTAAAAAGGTGGCTCGCCAACCGAAATGCTGGCCAATCCAAGTACCTAATGGCACACCTGTCACCAAGGCGACGGTCAAACCAGTAAACATCAAAGCAATCGCACTGGCTTCTTTTTCTTTCGATACCAAGCGAGTCGCAATGGTTGAACCAATCGAAAAGAACACACCGTGCGCTAAGCCAGTTAATATTCTAGCGGTAATTAATGCTTCATAGCTCGGCGCTACCCAAGCCAACAAGTTACCAAGAATAAACAAGCTCATTAAGCCAATTAACAACCATTTTCGGTTTACATTGCCGGTTAACGCGGTTAACACAGGGGCACCAATGGCCACCCCTAAGGCGTATAAACTAACCAATAAACCGGCACTAGGCAGGCTCACTGACAAATCGTTTGCAATGGTCGGAATCAGGCCGACAATAACAAATTCGGTGGTACCTATAGCAAAGGCGCTAAGCGCCAACGCCCAAAGAGCAAGCGGCATAATAATGCACTCCTATTTAAAAATGAGATTCAAGTTTTGTTGGAGTGGATTATGAAGCCTGTTAATATTTACAAAAACAGCATTAATAACAAATCACCTTTTCACAAATAGCAACAATATATGAGTGAGGCAAGATGAATGGTATACGCTCAAAAACAGAAGACTTAGAAATACTCCTTGCCGTCGCGGATCATGGGGGGTTTTCTGCCGCAGCCAATGCACTAGACATACAAGTCGCCAAGGTTTCCCGTGCTATTTCGCGCCTAGAGCAAGAGCACGCCTGCAGTTTATTTACTCGCACCACTCGAAAAGTCACAGTGACACAGGAAGGTGAGCAATTTATTCGCTCGATTCGTGAGGCGATGAAGCAAATAATGGGCGCTGAATTCGCCCTTACCGAACAAAAAATACGCCCTAGCGGCCGCTTGCGAATCGACGCCGCCAGCCCTTTTGTTCTTCATCAGCTTGTTCCTTTGATCAAACCGTTTCGAATCGCCTATCCAGACATCGAATTAGAGCTGGTATCCAATGACAGCATTATTGATTTGATTGAGAAACGCACCGATCTTGCAATACGCATTGGCAACCTAACAGACTCAGGATTGTATGCCACTCTCCTTGGCCGCAGCCCGCTGTATCTAGTGGCATCGCCTGACTATCTGAGTCAGGCCGGAACCCCGACTCACCAAGAAGAATTAATTCGACACGAGATTATTGGTTTCTCTGATATTGCCAATCTAAACAAACTGCCCAACACGACACCATTCAACCTCCCAGTCACCATCAAAGCCAGCAGTGGAGAAACCATTCGCCAATTATGTTTAGCTGGCAATGGTATCGCCCTACTGTCTCACTTTATGATTGCTAATGATCTTGCTTCTGGTCGCTTAGTGAGTCTGCTTCCCGAAATTATTCAAAGCCCCAATCCACGCGAGCAAGTTCAGGCTGTGTATTACAAACACACCAAGCTATCGTCGCGAATCGAGGCTTTTTTACAATTTATTACGGGTAAATTGAATCTTTAGTGTGTCGCTGAATTAGTCGAGCAAACCATCAAAGTCAGAGGCCTCATGACGCTCCTGCAACTTGGGTCCGTCACCAAAACCTTTATTAACAATGCGCCCGCGCTGCACCGCTGGGCGCGCTTCAATTTGTTTTGCCCAACGCATTAGATTTTTGTAACTGGCTACGTCTAAGAACTCAGCGGCACCATACAAATTACCCAACACTAAATTGCCATACCAAGGCCAAATAGCGATATCTGCAATCGAGTATTCCTCTCCCGCAAAGTATTCATTTTGTGCTAAATGCTGATCAAGTACGTCTAGCTCACGTTTTACTTCCATTGAAAAGCGGTCAATTGGGTACTGCATTTTAAATGGCGCATAAGCATAAAAATGACCAAAACCACCACCTAAATAAGGTGCAGAACCCATCTGCCAAAACAACCAGTTTCGGCATTCTGTTTTCGCTTTAAAATCACTTGGCACTAACGCATTAAATTTCTCTGCCAGATACTGCAAAATAGATCCAGATTCAAACACGCGCGTTGGCGGTGTTGTACTGTGATCCATTAAAGCTGGAATTTTGGAGTTGGGATTGATTTCAACAAAGCCGGAACCAAACTGATCCCCTTCGCCAATATTAATCAAATAAGCATCGTATTCGGCAGCGTCAATGCCCATAGCCAATAGCTCTTCCAACATGATCGTCACTTTTTGACCATTTGGGGTCGCTAGCGAATGCAGTTGAAGCGAGTGCTTACCTACTGGTAAAACCTTTTCATGTGTAGCTCCCGCTGTGGGTCGGTTAGTTCCAGCAAATTTACCTCCGTTACCTGGCTCCCATTGCCACACTTTCGGTGGAACATAATTTGTGTCAGTACTCATACAATCTCCTAAGAATATTTTGCAAACCAAGTAAAAGCCCTTGTGGCTTATGACACAGTCAAGTTAGCTGGTTTGCCAGTCGTATCGGTCGTACGGCATTGCTTACGCTCTTAGCCCAGTCATAGCTAAGATCGCCCATACTGCCAGTGCACGTAAAAAATAATGACACAAAAAATCCTTTGCGCACTAGAGCACAAAGGATTAAAAAAAAGGAAACTCGTGTGCTTATTTCTCAACGAAAGCTCGTTCGATCACGTAATCCCCTGGCACACCAATTTTAGGCGACTCATTAAAGCCTCGCTGATCCAATAAAGCCGAGGTATCTTTAAGCATGTGAGGGCTACCACAAATCATCACGCGGTCGTGCTCTGGGTTTAATGGCGGTAAGCCGATATCATCAAACAATTTACCGCTGGCGATCAGATCCGTTAAACGTCCCTGATTGCGAAACGGCTCACGTGTCACTGTTGGATAATAGATCAGCTTCTCTCTCACCACATCACCAAAGTATTCGTTATTCGGCAATTCGTTTTCAATAAAGTCCGCGTAGGCCAACTCGCTAACCTGACGAACCCCATGAACCAAAATGACTTTTTCATACTCTTCATAGGCTTCAAAATCTTGAATCAGACTTAAAAATGGCGCTAACCCTGTTCCCGTAGACAATAAATATAGGTGTTTACCTGGGTGTAAATCACGTGTCACTAAGGTGCCTGTTGGCTTGCGACTTACCAATATGTCATCACCTGCTTTTAAATGCTGTAAACGTGACGTTAATGGACCATCGGCCACCTTGATACTAAAAAACTCTAAGTGCTCACTGTAATTAGGGCTAGCAATACTGTAGGCACGGATCAATGGTCGTGAGTCAGTTTCAAAGCCAATCATCACAAACTGGCCATTATCAAAACGTAAACTGGGATCTCGCGTCACTTTAAAGCTAAAAAGATTGTCATCCCAATGATGGACACTCAACACTTGTTCTGTTGCAAATGCGCTCATGATTATCCTGCTATAAATCTATAAAAATACTTGGCTGAGAAAAACGACCCTATAGTCGACACCTCAGCGCTGTTGTTGATCATTCTATAAACAGCTATAGTATTTGTTAAGTTGATTGTTTAGATATTATCCATCTATAAAATAGATATAGAGCCTATGAAATTCACTTTAAGACAGCTTGAGATCTTTGTTGCCATATCCCGTACCGGCAGCGTATCGCGAGCTGCTAGCACCTTATTTCTCTCCCAATCAGCCACCAGCACCGCCTTGGGCGAACTGGAACGCCAATACGATGCTCAATTGTTTGATCGCGCCGGAAAATCACTCAAGATCAATGAAATGGGACGCCAAATTCTGCCTTTAGCGGTCGAGTTGTTAGATCGAGCCGAAGACATTAACAACACCCTCAAAGGCCACCAAGGCTACGGTCTAATGAAAATCGGCGCGACACTCACCATAGGCAACTACTTGGCAACACTACTGGTCGCAGAGTTCTTGCATTTACACCCGGATAGCCAGATTAAGCTTGAAGTCCACAATACCAGCGCAATTATCCAGCAAATCAGTAACTACGAGCTGGACATTGGGCTAATCGAAGGTGCTTGCCACCATCCAGACATTGAAGTGGAAAAGTGGATGGCGGATGAACTGGTGGTATTCTGCTCCCCAGAAAACCCTTTAGCGAAAGCGCAAAATATCAGCATGGAAACTCTGATTAAAACCCCTTGGATTCTTAGAGAAAGCGGCTCAGGGACACGAGAGACCTTTGATCACGCCTTTCATCACTATCATGCTCAATTGAACATTCGTCTAGAACTAGAACATACCGAAGCCATTAAGCGCGCGGTTGAATCGGGTCTGGGAATTGGCTGTATTTCACGCCTTGCGCTAAAAGACGCGTTTCGGCGCGGCAGCCTAGTACCGATAGAAACGCCGGACTTGGACCTAAAACGCTACTTTTATTTCCTTTGGCATAAGAAAAAATATCAGACTCCCAGCATTAGAGAGTTTTTATCTTTATGTCGCGCTATTAGCGAAGGTGTAGAACGCAGCGATCAAGTCAGCCTGTCTCAAATTAACCAGCACGAATCCAACCAGGCATAAATGTATGCTTTGCGACCCTTATCAGTAATTTTTTCAGACGCCATAAAGAAACTTCAAGCTTAAGCAAACTATTCAGCCGCTGTCTATTTTTAACAGCACAGCACCACGACCTAGTTTCTGAAATTACAGCGCTTGTTATGAGAAGAATATGACAGTTTTGTCAGCTTCCTTTCCTAAAAAGGGCAGCAAAAAGGAGATAAACAAAACCAAATAAGACTGGCATACGCCTTGTTAGTTACTCCGATGAAGCGTTTGTTCGCTTCGTCATTTTAGAAATTAACTGAGGAGTAAGCACATGAAGAACTTCATTCCCGCACTCGTGACCAGTGTCGCATTAGTTTCTTTCAGTACGATCGCAATCGCAAACGACACACTCAGCAACAGCCACGGATTTTATATTGGCGGCAACTATGGCTATTTAAAACTTGATGGTGATGATGATTTTGAGCAAGACGATGACCACGACATCAAGCAAGGTGTGATCGGTTATCGCATTAATCAGTACCTAGCATTAGAGGGAAGTTATATCGACTTTGGCCGCTATGGCAATGGGGTAACAAGCGCTAAAACAGACGGCTATACCGCCGCCATCAAAGGCACCATTCCGCTCACTGACCGTGTCGAACTGTTCGCAAAAGCAGGTCAGCTCTGGTATTCCACAGATTATTCTGTTGCTTCCTATAGCGACAGCACAGACGACACCGGGGTATTCGCTGGTGCTGGGGTAGGCTTTAAAGTCACGGAGAATTTTTTGCTGAACGCTCAGTACACCTGGTATGACGTTGATCTAGATGCGAAAAGTGCTACCGACAGCACGAGCACTAATACCAATACAGACTTTAACCAAGCCAGTGTTGGTGCAGAATACCGCTTCTAAGCACTGACGGCTCGACAAGACAATGCTTGTCGAGCCTCTTTTAGAGCGCCGCGACCATCAAGCTAATTTTGGGGCATCAAAGTCTTCAGGTTCATCTGAGTAGACGCACACATTCCAGTCTTCAATTAAGCCATCACTAGACAGGCACTGGCTCTCAAAAAATGCCGCCAATTCACTGCGCTGATTATGCGCTTCAAATGACTTCATATCTTGCCAAATTTCATTGAAAACAATAGGAAAGCTGGTACCAGTTGCCGCTGGACTGGCGATTTGTCGCGTTAAACGATATTGGATACAACCGTCTTCTCGTAGCGTGTTGGCTTCAAGTCCCTGTAATAATTTGAAGGCGGCCTTTTCCTGACCCGCTTTTGGTAAAAACTGCGCAATGCAATACACTTTACTCGACATAATGACATCCTTTCAGAAAATAAAAAACGCTTAAGCTGCTGTTGAAAAGCCGTATGACCATAGCTAATCCACTAGGGAGTGACAAGTTCCTGTGAGCCATTTTCTTCTATTGTCTTCTTTGTGTAGCAAAATGCGAAAGCTCATTAGCTTCTTCCTTTCTGTTAATCCTCTGATTAATATCGATGATTATTATTACAAGGTAGCCTAGTTATGAACCCTATTATTGAAGCCCAACTCGCCCACAAATCGATTCGAAAATATCTAGATAAAAGCATCGAACCCGAACTTTTACACCAGCTTATCCACAGTGCACAAGGGGCAGCTTCATCCAGTTTTATTCAAGCCTATTCATTGGTTCAGGTAACAAACACAGAAAACCGTAAGAAAATTGCCACCTTGGCTGGCGGTCAGAATTGGGTAGAAGACGCCCCTGAATTTCTGGTAATTTGCGCCGACCTAAGCCGAGTAGAATATGCCTGTGTAGAGCAAGGGCTTGGCAAATTAGAAGGCCACACCGAGCATTTTTTAACCGCCACCGTCGATGCCGCCCTAATGGCGCAAAACCTAATGTTAGCAGCAGAATCTGTTGGCCTTGGCGCTGTCTTTATCGGCGGCATTCGCAACGACCCAGCCCAAGTGTCTGAACTCCTTTCCCTACCGGAACAAGTCTACCCTGTGTTTGGTATTTGTCTTGGCTACCCTGATGCGGAACCGGATGTTAAGCCGCGCCTACCTGTTGATGTTGTATTGCATACGGAGCGTTACGATGCGTCTCGCTGTGCAACCGATGTCAAAGCCTATGATGCGCAAATGGAAACCTACTACCAAAGCCGTGGCAATAATCAAAAAGCCAGTAACTGGTCAGAACAAACGGCGGCCGCCGTGCAGAGAAAGAAACGCGAACACATGCTTGGCTTTTTACAAGAACGCGGTTTTCTAAATAAATAAGTTCGCTTAAAGACAGGTTACAAGCTTTGTATTAAATCCTGAAAAGCGTGATTAAGAGTCACGCTTCTCACCTTGCCGCTGATAACAGTCAATTCAATTCGCTAATCTGCGCCTAGCCATTTTCCAGCAAACTAACCTAACTGGTATTTTGGCGCCAATGCACTAAGTAAGGCACTTTCTTCACCTGCAATCGACTTCGCTAGAAGCTCTGCGGTTGTCGGCCCCAATGTAAAACCTTGATGCCCATGACCAAAATTAAACCATAAGCCCTTATGTTTTGGCGCCGCTCCCACCAAGGGCAACATGCCTGGCATACAAGGACGAGTTCCTACCCATTGAGGCTCAATCACCCTGCCTCCTAGGGGAAGTATGTCACTTAACGCCTTAGCACCACGATCCAACTGACGTGTATCAAGTGGCGCCGTCATTGGTACTAACGCTGCCCCGCTTGTCACCCTAAGACCAGATGTCATCGCTGAAGCAACCACGCCATTTTCCACATCCATTAACGGCCGCGTTAGCGCCGTGGGTGAGGTAAAATGCCCATGATAACCACGTTTATAAATCATCGGAATATAATAACCAAAGCGCTTCAATAGCTCTGGTGACCAAGGCCCAAGTGCGATCACCACCTGCTCGGCACTCAATTCCCCTGCTTCAGTCATGACTCGCCAGCCGGTTGCGCTTTGCTGCAAACTATTCGCCTCACCAAAAACAAAGCGCCCACCACGAGACACAAACAAGTCCGCGTATGCTTTCGTCAAATCACCCGGCGATCGACAGCTCCAATTCTGCTCAAAATTAACCACTCCTACCGGATCGGACTGCAACATAGGCTCTTCTACACGGTAATCTTTGCCCTCAATAATGCGAGATATAACACCATATTCCTTAGTCAGAAAAGTGGCTTTTTGTGTGGCGTCATCAAACGCCTCTGCCGTTCGATAGAACATAGCAAAGCCATTGCGTTGAATTAAATGCTCTGCACTGGCATCACAAATCCAAACTTCATGATCTGTAGTTGAGCGTGAAGTAAGCTGAGAATAAACATGAGCAATTTTGCTATGCCGAGCGGCGGAAGATTGTCGAAAGTAAGACAGCAGAGCCGGCGCCATTTGCAGCAATCCATCTAACCGCCAGGTTACATCATTGCCCCTCTCAAAGGCATAATTCAGCAAGCTCATAAAATGTCTTGGCAAGGCATGAGGCTCTGCCGCTTCAGCTTGAATGATGCCAGCATTGCCATAACTGGTTTCACAGCCAGCCTCAATACGGTCCACAAGTGTCACGGTATGGCCCGCCGCCTGTAGCGCAAGCGCACTACTAACACCCACCATCCCTGCGCCTAACACCAAAAATTCAGCCATACCTTCTCCTTAACGATCCATTTAAAACGCTATTAAAAAACACCAATTGTCTATACATGTATTAATGATGTATTTTTGATGGTAAATTATTCCCGCAAGTAAAAAAGAGCGGTTAATAGAGACTATTGCCTCTAAAAACACTAACTCTCTTATTGTCACTTGTTGGTTCAACAATAAAAACAAACATAAATACAAGTTGTATATACATATTGGCGTAATTCTTGCCTTTACGATAGCAACTAAAACCAAAAGGGACGACCCCCATGAACTCAAGCAACACTCAAACGACAAACAAAGGGCTTGCTGCTGCAAAGCTCATCTTATTTAGCGTCATTGGTTTCCTGTTCTTTTTTATGCCGATTACTCTAAACGGTAAAAGTACTATACCACTGGATCACATCGTCTCTTGGCTGCGTTCCGATTTCGCTTACAGTATCCAAGTCTATGCCCTGATCGTGATCATCGCTGGGGGAATCTATCCTTTTTGGAAAGGGACATGGCACACCAGCACCACTAATAAAGTACTGTCCGTATTCAAAGTCCTTGGCGTAATGACTGCGTTAATGGCTTTCTTTTCTGTCGGCCCCGCTTTCTTATTTGAAAAAGACATGCTGCCCTTCTTATTCTCAAAACTGGTTGTACCGGTTGGATTAATTGTGCCGCTTGGTGCTATTTTCTTAGCGTTTTTAATCAGTTACGGTCTTTTAGAATTAGCAGGCATCCTTCTACAGCCGATTATGAAGCCCATTTTTAAAACCCCAGGTAAATCCGCCATTGACGCAGTTGCCTCCTTTGTTGGCAGCTATTCTGTTGGCTTATTAATCACCAACAAGGTGTACAAATCAGGACAGTATTCCGCTAAAGAAGCTGCGATTATTGCGACTGGGTTCTCTACTGTGTCTGCTACCTTTATGGTTATCGTTGCGAAAACGTTAGGCTTGATGGAAGTATGGAATCTATTTTTCTGGAGCACCCTACTCATCACCTTTATCGTGACTGCCATTACCGTTCGCTTGCCACCATTACGCAGTATGAACAATGAAAAAGCCGTTACAGACGTAGACGAAATGAAAGGCTCTCGCATTCAACATGCACTAAAAGAGGGCTTATCCGTTGCCTCTCAAGCTGAACCACTAACTAAAAGCATCATCCAAAACACCAAAGACGGCATGTTAATGGCAATGAGTATTTTGCCTTCCATTATGTCGGTGGGGTTACTTGGCTTGTTGTTAGCTAAATACACACCGATTTTCGATTGGGTTGGTTATCTTTTCTACCCATTTGCATGGGTATTGCAGTTACCAGACCCAATGCTGGTTGCCAAAGCCTCTGCAACAGGTCTAGCTGAAATGTTTCTTCCGGCATTGATCGCGGCCAAAAGTATGTTCGTAACCAAGTTCGTTATTGGCGTAATTTCCATTTCATCGATTCTCTTTTTCTCGGCGTCTATCCCTTGTATTTTGTCGACTCAAATCCCTATTTCAATCCGACAAATACTGGTTGTTTGGTACATACGTACCCTGCTCACCATGGCCATCGCGACCCCTGTTGCCTTCTGGGCTGCCAGCGTATAACCAGGTTAGCAGCGCTCAATAGTAAAAAGCCAACCCGCTAGGTTGGCTTTTCTTACTGCTCTTATCACTTATAGCCCATACCACCACTTAACCATACTGCTCGGCAAGCATTCGTAAACGGCTTTTAAATTCAGAGCGATCCACATAACAGCCATGTAAGTGTCGACGACCACCTTTGTCTTCAAACTGGTTACGCCCGTGTAGCACACGGCGGTTATCAAACACGACCATTTGACCCGCTTGCAGTTTAATTTCGATTTTAAAACGCTCGTCACGTAACCGCGCCATCAGGTTGCGATAAGCAAGGTAATAGTCGTGCATTACATCAACAGGTAGGTCCAACACTGAAGCTAAGTGTGCATTGTATTTAACTTCAATAATATTGCCGAAATCATCCACATTAATCACGCTATGATGCTGACGAATATCATGTTCTTTATCATGAAATCGAAACGGCACAACCTGTTCTGACAAGAGGGCGAAGTGATCTGGACATTGCTCACGTAACTCTTCAGCGACTCGTAAGCCATCCACAAAAGTCGACTCTCCTCCTTCGCATTCATTGGCGAGGCAATGTAAAAATTGATAGCCAGGTGGTGTCTCTTGATTAGGCAGATCCGTGTGCAGCGGCAGTGAAATTGAGGTATAGGCTAGGTTAATAGGGGATGCGACAGACACCACATCAAAAGTGGTGCCGAAATTCGTTTGACGTAAATAGTCCACTCGAGTTGCTAACGTTACCGTGGATTCCACGGTATCAGGCATGCCCTCTACAATCGTCAAGCCAAATTTGTCTAATGCTGCCATCCATTGATAAAGCGCCTTGTTATCGTCAACCACTGACTGATAATCCGCCCGCGGAATGCGCTGAATAAATGACGAGTCCCAGCTTTGATAACTGCTTGTATGCCTTGCTCTATCAGTACGAGAATAATCATGTTGATGCAACCAAGTCTGGCTAAATGAACTCTTGTGCCCTCCTTCGGACCAAATAATGTCCAAATTTGTTTCATTAATCTGAACCTGCAATGGGTAAATTTCTTCGCTCACACTCAATAAGTCAAAATCCCGTTCTTGGGTATCAGGGTGAAACGCCGTAGAACAATTATCTCGTAACCAAAGGTAATGATATTGCGACTCTGATCCGTCACTCCACACCACCATTAGACTATGCTCGGCTTGCACCACAGAGGAAATGCTTCTGTTGTTAAGACAGCGACCTGAATGGCTAATATTGGTGGTCATGGTGTACTCCTAAGGCAAAACGCATCAACTAAATTCACCAAACCATGCTAGATCTATTGTATATTTTATTCAAACAACATATTTTCACAAAGTTAATAAGTAATTGTGATGGGTAAGATGAAAACAGACCTTCCCCCTATGAATTGGGTAAGAACGTTTGAAGTTGCAGCTCGCTTGCTCAACTTCAGCGCTGCGGCACGTGAACTCAACATGACTCAATCCGCCGTAAGCCAGCAAATTAAATTGCTAGAACACCATTTAGGTGAGCCTTTATTTGTGCGTAAACACAAAAAAGTCAGCCTCACGAATAGCGGGCTTGCATATCTTCCTGTTGTGCAGGGTATATTGAATAATTTACAACGCAAAACGGCGGATATCTTCTCACCAGTAGGTGAAGGCCGCTTAGTCTTGAATGTAAATTACGCCTTTTCATCCCTTTGGTTAAGCCAGCATATTAATACGTTCTGCGCCCGATACCCTGGTATCAGATTGCAATTGATACACTCCAATTGGGAAAGAGAATTTTCAGAAAGTCGTTATGATTTATCCATCATGAATGGCAATGGCCGTTGGCCTGGGTTAAGCCTAGAGCCTCTACTGAAAGCTGAAGTGAAGGCGTTTTGTTCCCCTCAGGTGGCCCATTTAGTTCACACCCCCAAAGACTTTCTTGCCTTGCCGCTTATCGACATTATGGGGAGTAGCCATTCTTGGTCCCTATGGTTTGAGCGAATGGGCGTTGATATGAGCGACGCTAACGTAATTTGCCATAAAGTAGATACTCTAGCGGCGGCTTACCAAATGGTTAAATGCGGACTCGGGGTGATGCTCGCTTACCCTGATTTCATTGCTCAAGAAGAGCCAGATAAAAGGCTAATCGCCCCTATTGAAGAGGCCTTGCCAAGCGAAGACAATTACTTTCTTGCTTTCCCTGAAGGCAAGCCCCTGTCTAAATCTGCAATGGTGTTTCGTGATTGGCTATTTACTGAACTGGGCAAAGTAACACCTCCTAATCATCATTAACGAGGCGCTTTATTTCCTTTTGGTTTCTTCCAAAATACTGGCGTCGATCACCCCGTTCGCCACAAGTTTTGTCAGCACTGCTTGAGTGCGCTCACGAAATAAATCGCGTAACAGACGAACCGTAGGGGTAATGGTCTGGCGACTAGAACAAATCAGCCAAAGCTCACCTTGAGGTACTTTATAGTCTTGCATTAGAGGCACTAATCGACCTGACAGCAAGTCATTTGCAATGTCCAAAGAGGATTTGATTGCCACGCCTTTTCCCGCCACACACCAGCGTCTCACTAGGTCACCATCATTAGCGGCACAATAGGCTTTCGGCTTCACTTTATAGCTTCGTTCATCGTCAAAAAAACGCCATGTATCATTGAGGATTTCTTGCAGCTGGTAGAATAATCCCTTGTGACTCAGTAGATCTTTTGGCTGCTGAGGCATCTCATTTTGATCAATATAACTAGGGCTAGCCACCAGCAAGCGCGGTACATTACAGATTTTAAAACCATATAAATTTGAATCAGCTGGCGGCCCATAGCGCAGCGCCATATCCAGTGCATCACGATAAAAATCGATATTACTGTCACTAATATGAACACGGCACGTCACTTCTGGATGCTGCGTCATAAAATCATCGATCCAAGGTACCGCTAAATTTCTACCAAAATCGGACGACACAGCAATACGGATCTCCCCATTAATTACATCAAGATCGTTATGAATGGTTTGTTTTGCTTGCTCAAGTAACGATAAAGCCTCCGCACATTGTGGCAGATAGCGCTCACCCGCCGACGATAAACGTAAATGCCTAGTGGTACGCACAAACAACTCGACGCCCAACGCCGTTTCGATTCGCTTAACCGCCGCGCTGGCGGTCGCCATTTGCATATCAAGATGCCTAGCCGCTGCGGTAATGCTACGAAACTCTGCCACATTCAGCACTACTCGAAGATCTTCAAGCTGCATAATTCAACCTTTTCCATAAAAATGTCATGAAAGTATTATCAAATAAGAATTGATAATAATTCAACAAAAACCCTGTTTTCCATTTGTTGAAGAAGCGTTAGTATGGCGCCATCTTATTTGGCCACACTGCCAAGTTGCTTATATTTTTACGGAGACCTAAATGTCTAACCCAATTATTTCTGAACTAGAAAAACGCTACACAGTAAAACACTACGATGCCTCTAAACGTATTTCTCAAGCAGATCTAGAAGTGATTTACGAAGCGATTCGTCTTTCTCCATCTTCTATCAACTCACAACCTTGGAAATTCATTGTGATTGAGAGCGATGAAGCAAAACAACGCTTCCATGACACGTTTGCCAATAAATTCCAGTTCAACCAAAAACACGCTAAAGCAGCATCACACACCATCCTTTTTGCGCAGAAAAAACAGTACACACGTGATGATTATGCAAAAGTAATTGATGCGGATATTAAAATTGGCCGTACTAAAGCAGAAAACAAAGAACAAGCGTTTGGCGCTTTCGGTTTCGTTGATATGAATACCGATGAGAACGGCATCAATGCACCATGGACAAAAGCACAAACTTACATCGCGCTTGGCAACGCAATGACAGTGCTTGCTCGTATGGGCATCGATTCAACCCCTATGGAAGGCATTGATCACGAGCTTATCAGTGAATTGTTCCCAGAGCTTGAAGGCTACCAATGCGACGTAGCGCTAGCAATGGGCTATCACGATGCAGCGGAAGACTATAATGCCGCATTACCAAAATCTCGCCTTGCTCTTGAAGACATCCTAACGGTACTGTAATACGCTTTAGCCTAACGTAGAACAAGACAAGATTTGAAAAAAGAGCAGCCACCAGCGTGGTCTGCTCTTTTTTATGCCAATGCCACCCTTGCGTATAGCCTATTCGAGACTCTAATTTTGGCCCTGGATGGCAGTGGACGGTATAACAATCAAGCTTGAGACTTTATTGCGGCCACTTTCTTTGGCTTGATAAAGAAGATCATCCGCTTGTGCAATTAAGTCTCTCGTTTCCAATATTCGGTTTGGGGTCATTTCGACCAGACCTATGCTGGCCGTCATGTAAGGCACAATCGGCGAACGCTCATTTGGTATTCTTAGCTGACGTATCTCTTCTAGTAAAGCTTGAGACAGTGATTGAGCTTCCAATAAAGTCGTATAACTCCAAATAACCGCAAACTCTTCCCCACCATAACGCGCACAGACATCTCCGGTTCGCCGGGCAAAGTTTTTTAATAATGCACTCACGGCAATTAAGCAGTCATCCCCTGTTTGATGACCATAAGTATCATTAAGTAATTTGAAGTGGTCTAGGTCAATCACCGCTAGGCTAATAGGTTGCTTTACTGATAAACATTGCAGCCATTGCTCGTTTAAAATTTCATCGAACGCTCGGCGGTTATAAATATTGGTCAAACCATCTCGACGCGCCAATTTCTCTACCGCTTTTTCAGCCAGCTTTCTTTCGGTGACATCCTGATGAGAAATCACAAAAAAGTGCTCTTTGTTAAGGGAAAAAGGCGAGACTCGCATAATGAACCAGCGCTGCTCATTATCACTATGGCAAGGGTACTCTAAATTGAAATACGCCTCTGTTTGATCAATTACGCTTTTAATTCCAGCCCCAGCCAAAGCCCCAAACTCATCGCCAGCTAACGCAGCCCCATCACAAACAGAAAGGTAATTCACCTGGCTCCAATCTTGCGCGGCTGCACACTCATTATCTGAGCCAAACTGAGACCAGCTATGATTTACAAATCGAATGTCACCCAACTCATCAATGACCGCAATACTCTCTGCAATTGAGTCTAAGATTAATCTCAAAAAATCGTTTGAATCTTCCACTCACAGTTCCTTTATTCCACAAAATGGCATTATTAATCAACGCGGTCTTATACGATTCTAGTGCAAACTCTGACAGGCGCTCAGTGCAGCGTTGGATCACTTTAAGCACTATCTCAGAGGCCTATCTAAAATGCTAAAATTAAGCCTAGTACAGGCCTAAACACATCTCAATTTAGAATTGTAAGCTTTTGAAAATACAAAGATTCTATTTAAAGGGAAGGGACAACAAAAAAAGAGCCAGCTGCAGCCGCCGCTGACTCTTGATGCAAAAACACACGCAATTTATCTATTCAGAAGGGGTATCTGCGCCTTTACGGCTTTTTAACCTTTTACTCAAAGCTGGTTGCGAAATACCTAACAAGCGGGATGCCACAGATTGATTCCCATTGGCTCGCTTCATTGCCTCATCCACTAGCAAGTCCGCTGACTTTTGTAAGGTCGGGAGCGGAAAGTCGTCCGGGTATTGATAAAAAGCGTCTGTCATATCAGAAAGTGAAGCCGTATCTGTGTTTTCACAAGCTCGCTTAAACACAGCCATTGATAGAATACCGCCGCGGTGGCGACTTACTGCATCAAAACACAATGCCTGAAGCTCTCTTACATTGCCTGGGAAAGCGTAATTTTGCAGCAATACCAGCAGCTCTTTTGGTACAGTGGGTTTACTCCGACCTAACTCTTCCGCTGCTTTTTCAAGAAAGTACTCTAACAATAAAGGAATATCAGCCGGCCTTTTTCTTAATGCTGGCAACTCTACTTGATGAGTGCATAAGCGGTAATATAAGTCTTTTCGAAAGCTCCCATCTGCTTGTTTAGCATCTAAATTTTGATGGGTAGCCACCACTAAGCGAGCATCAAGACGTTTAGCGGTATCTGAGCCTAACGGGTAATACTCCCCTTCCTGCAGTAAGCGCAGCAATTTCACCTGTGATGCCAAACTAAGATCGCCTATTTCATCTAAAAATAGCGTTCCACCATTTGCTTGCTCTACCATTCCTGAGCGTGCTTGGTCAGCGCCACTAAAGGCACCTCGCGCGTGTCCAAATAAGGTATCTGAGAAAAAGCTATCATCTACTCCAGCCACATTGACACTGACTAACGAACCTTTGCGCCCACTCAGGTCATGTATTGCTTGGGCAATGGCTTCTTTGCCTGTTCCGCTTTCACCCGTAATCAATACATGACGGCTGCTCTCTGCCACAGACTCTAAATATTGAAACACCAACTTCATGTTTTTATCTTGCGTCAGTATGTTGGTGAACGCTTCAGGATGTTTTAACGTATCAGAGAAAAACAAGCGGCGCATTTCTTGGTTTTCAAGGCGCATTTCCTGCATTTCAATTGCACGCTTAATGCCATCGATAAGGCGATTTTCTTCGCTACTTTTAATAAAATAGTCAAACGCTCCCAAACGAATGCAATTCATGGCGGTTTCTAATTGATTTAAACCACTCACAATAATAACGTGAATTTCTGGGTGCTTTGCGACTATTTCCGACAACAGAGATTCGCCCGATAAATGGGGCATATTAATGTCTAACAGCACCAAGCCTATGCAATGCTTATCTATTAGGTCCATCGCTTGACGGCTGTCATCACAAGTATAAAGATGATTAATGCCCGCTGCGGTTTCGAGCAACAAACTAAAGCTGCGTAAAAATGAAACCTCGTCATCTATCAATAACACACCGAATGAGGGGGATAAGTTTCCGCTCATATTGCTTCGCCTCTAACATGAATGGGTAAGGACAAGATTGCTCGCGTCCCTAGCCCTAAAACTGACTCGTATTCCAGCGTCCCGCCATGCTCTTGAACAATCCCCGATGACACAGAAAGCCCTAACCCCATTCCACCTTGATCTCGTTTTGTGGTAAAAAATGGATCATTAAGCTTAGAAAGATCACCCGCTTCTATACCTCGCCCTTGGTCTTGCACCTCTAAACACACCATGCCCCTTACTTCATTAACATAAGAGAAAACCTTAATCCCCTGTTGCGGGTTATTCAGTGCTTGGCATGCATTAACAATCAGATTTATCACAACTTGTTCTATTTTTTGCTTATTCCCTAAAAAAGTTGGTAACGCCTTGTTTAATTCTGTACTAAACGCAAAGGTAGATTGCTTGATCGTATTGTCCACCAGCCGAATAGACACTTCAGCGACTAAGTTAAGATCAACCTGTTCACTCAAGTCCAGTGGACCTTGACGCGCAAAGTCTCGTAAATCATCAACAATTCGACGAATTCTCTGTGCCCCTGTGGCAATGTCTTCCAACATATACGGAATTTTTTCACGCATCCTGCTGTAAGGAATACCGCCTAAATTAAAGTCACCATGTTGCTGGTAATGCGCCTCATACACGCCTTCGCTGTCCCGTAGCACGCCTTTTAGTATAGAGATATTCATCGACACTAAACTGCACGGGTTGTTAATTTCATGAGCTACTCCTGACACCAACACCCCCAGCGACGCCATTTTATCCGCTTGAAGTAACTGCTTTTGCTGCTGCTTCAGCTCTTCGGCACGACGATTCACTTCTTTTTTGAGCATACGGTTCCAGACCCCTATACCCCCCAAAGAAATCAATAATAACAGTGAAACAATCGCCGTGGTCTGCCCAACTTTTTTCCATGGGTACTGGCTTCTTTCTAATGCGGCAAACCATTTATCGTAGATTTCCTGCTGCCGGCCGGTATTCTTCAAAATCGCGAGGCCTTCACTAAACTTCGCCAACAAATCTTCATTGCCTTTTTTGACCCCAAACCCATAACGCTGTGCTGCAAAGGTTTGCCCCACTGGTTTAATATTAGACAAAGCAAACTCTTGGCCTACATATAAACCCGGAAGATTCGCTACCACCGCATAATCATGCTGCCCCGATGCCAATAAACGCAGCGCATCCGCGTGTGTATCGACGGTGAATAAGTTTATCTTGATATCTTGTTCTAGTATTAGGTCGTGCATAATGCCATGCTTCTGCACTATGACTTCTTTGCCTTGTAGATCTTCGATGCTATTAATACTGGTGGGCTGGTCATCTCGCGCGAAGACGGACTGGTTTACTATCGCGTAATGAGGGGAGAAATCATAAAGTTTAGCCCGCTCAGCTGAATAGGCGATTCCCTGTAGAACATCGATTTCGCCATTTTCAATGGCCTCTCGCATGTCCGACCATTTCCCTAAACGTATTTCAATATTGATGCCCATTACAGCCGCAATTTCTTTCGTTAGCTCGGTGCCATAGCCAGCAGGATTCCCCTCTTTGTCAATAAACTCATAAGGTGGATAATTAAAATCCCCACCGATAATAACAAGGTTATTGGTCGAGTCTGTTTGCCCACGAGCACTGGCGTCAAAAGCAGAAAGAAAAAACAAACTGCAAACACACAAACAATATCGAAACATAGTTATATTTTATCCAATGACTGACCCGCATCCTCATAACGAAGCTGCAAAATCCCCCAAAGCCGTTCTGCTTCAGGGCTTAATATGCGATTACAACGATAGACGAAGACTTTTAATGGCAATTGCCAGGCAGCGCCACCACAAATAGACAAAAACCCTTGCTTAAGCTCTTCTGTTACCGCAAAGGTAGGCACCCACGCCACCCCCATACGCTGTAATGCCATGACCTTTAAGCTGTCCGCCATCGGTGATTCAAACATTTGACGCAAATTTAATTTATGCGGCGGATCATCCAGTAAACCTTTCACTCGCCGTCCCAGATAGATTCCCTCAGGATAAGCTAGATAAGGGATTTCTGCTTGCTGTTTGGCATCCAAATCATAAATCGGTAGCCCTTCTTCATCCTGATAACAAACAGGTACTAACGACTCCGTTTGCAATTCAAGTCTCGAAAACAATCCATTTGATAGCGTAAAGTCATCAAATGCCACCAAGAAATCGCACAAGCCATTTTTTAATGCATGAACGCTGTCATCCACATTAGCAACTAGCTGACGGATCTGAACATGCTCTAAATCCGCTTTAATTGATTGTGCAAACGCAGGAAAGAGAGACAAGGATAAAGTATGCGAGACAGCCATATTAAGCACTGGGGTTGCCGATTTCTTCAAGGAACACAGGTGCTCAATACTTTCATTTAATTGTGACACCAGATTTTTTGCCGTAATCCGGAATAAAGTACCTTCATCGGTTAACTGGACTGGAAATCGCGTTCTATCAATCAACTCACGACCAACAGCGGCTTCAAGCGCTTTAATGCGACGACTAAAAGCAGGTTGAGTTAAAAATCTCTCCTCCGCAGATTTAGAAAAACTTTGAGTCTGAGCAAGTGATAAAAAATCTTCAAGCCACTTGGTTTCAATATTCATCGGGAGCAGACCTTCTAGTGAATAACATAGAATTTACCTTTTTGAGTGTAATAAACACCTCATTAAGCCACTTTAATTGGTTTAATGTAAATTAAAAGAAAAACCATAAACAACTGATTTTAATAAATAAAAATATAGCATATGCCTAACGTGCATAAGCATTGCAAAACTGGCATTAGAACCCCTCAACTTTCAGCGCTAATGTTGCTTGGTTAATTTCAAGAGGGGAATCAGTGTGACTTCAACAATTGGTATTTTAGGTGGTATGGGACCTTTGGCGACATTGGATTTCGTACAAAAGATCATTCACCATACACATGCCAGTAGTGATCAGGAAAATATCCCACTGCAGATACATTGTGTTCCACAAATTCCAGACCGCACCGCGTTTCTTATGGGAGCCGGAGAGTCACCTTTACCAGCGCTCGCTAAAGGGTTAAACACGTTAATCGGTACCGATGTTGGCTGCATCACGATTCCATGTAATACAGCCCATTATTGGCACCCAGATTTACAGCGCATTAGCTCAGTTCCCATTTTGCATATTGCGCAAACGTGTGCTCAACAACTCACACGCCAACACATCAAATCCGTCGCCCTAATGGCCACCGACGGCACGTTAAAAGCAGGGTTTTATAGCAAAGAGTTAGCTCAGTATGGTATTGAATTAACACAGCCGTCGACCGAGATACAAGAAAAAATCATGAACGGCATCTATTTAGTCAAAGCCGGTTCCATCGAGCAAGGAGCCAGCACACTAGAAGAATGCGTTAAGGAATTATTACTCACTGGAGTCGAATCCGTGATCCTTGGCTGTACCGAAATCCCTTTCGCTCTAGATCATATTCATTCTGAAACAAAACCATTCACACTCGATGCCACAGACACACTCGCAAAAGCTTGTGTTGAATGGTATGCCGCTGAGCAACTAAAAACCCTATAACTTAAGTTATAGGGTGACACTTGGTTATATTGATGATAACCATTTGAAAAATAAGAAATTTTATAAAAATAATAAGATTTATGAATAACATAAGTTATAACGTTATCCTCTGATAACAAAAGAAATATTTTCTTAAAAAACAACAAGTTAAATATAAAAACTTAAGTGGCACACCACTTGCTATCTTACCTAAATATAAATTCTAAAAAATAACGCAACACAAAAGGAAAACTCTATGACAAATAACACAGTAGGCCAAAAGCAACCCGGCTTTTGGGGCAAAATGCCATTATGGCAAAAGATCTTTATCGGCATGGGATTGGGTGTCTTAGCTGGGGTTTTCCTAGGGCCAGATGCTGAGTTTCTAAAACCGATCGGAACCTTGTTCGTAAACGCGATCAAGATGCTGATTGTGCCACTTATTTTCTGTTCTCTCGTGGTCGGTGTGACCTCGATGGAAGACAGCCGCAAAATGGGGCGCATTGGCGCTAAATCCGTTGTTCTTTATTTAGGAACAACCGCTGTCGCTATTACCATCGGTCTAGTTTTCGGTTCTGTTTTTGCTCCTGGTATGGGTCTAAACATGGTTGCCAACGAAACGTCAACCGTTGTAAAAGAAGCGCCTACTCTAGTACAAACCTTCTTAAACCTTATTCCTAAAAACCCAGTTAATGCATTAGCAGCCGGCAACATCTTACAAATCATTGTCTTCGCATTGGGCTTAGGTATCGCACTTAACTTGTGTGGCGAAAAAGCAAAACCTGCTGTTGCTGTTTTTGAAAGCCTTGCAGAAGCTATGTACAAGCTAACTGAACTGGTTATGAAACTAGCGCCATACGGCGTATTCGGTTTAATGGCTTGGGTTTCAGGCAAATACGGTATCGAAGTACTACTACCATTAATCAAAGTAATCGCGGTCGTTTACTTAGGTTGTGTGGTTCACGTTATTGTCGTTTATGCAGGCTTAATCGGTACTATCGGACGTCTTAACCCAGTACGTTACTTAAAAGCTTTGCTAAACCCTGCTGCCGTTGCTTTTACGACAACTAGTAGCTCCGGCACCTTGCCTGCGACAATCAAAGCATCACGTGAAGAACTTGGTGTATCAAAAGGCGTTGCCAGCTTCGTATTGCCATTGGGTGCGACCATCAACATGGATGGCACCGCGTTATACCAAGGTGTGTGTGCTCTTTTCATCGCACAAGCTTTTGGTATCGATCTAGACATGGCTGATTACCTACTTATCATCATGACGTCTACTCTGGCTTCTATTGGTACTGCTGGCGTTCCTGGCGCGGGCTTGATCATGCTGTCATTGGTACTTACTACTGTTGGCCTACCTATTGAAGGTCTAGCGATTGTTGCCGGTATCGACCGTATCCTAGACATGGCACGAACCAGCGTAAACGTATGTGGTGACTTGATGGTGTCTGCGCTTGTTGGTAAGAGTGAAAACGAGCTAGATGAGTCTATCTACAACAAAGAAGGCTACAGCAAAGAAACAAATGTGGCATAAGATTTATTAGCCATAAACGGCGAATAAACCACGACCCATAAAAAGCGCCCGCCTTGCAAAAGACGGGCGTTTTTTTGTCAATAACACGGTGGCGATTGAAATGCCGAGTTGTAGATTTAATAGGGCTATTCTACGATGTGAAACAGCTGCTTCGCACAATCGATTAGTGCCAAAGATACGCGATGGATTATACATTTGCTCAATCCAACACAGGCAGCGGTCAATTCCCTCAGGCATAGATGGTTCGTGTTTTCCCACTAATTACCATTTTATCTCGTTATAAATATCGCTATTTCAAACACGATCACTTCCCTCTTAGCGGCAGCAAGAGCATTTATTAGCATATCAAAAAAAATCCCCATGCCGCTTTCACGAAATGGGGGGTCTTGTGTTTCACTAATGAGCTGTCTAGGCGCCAGAAAAACTTAGAGTTTTGTCTGTAACAAGGCGTCCACCAGCGCACTGATCTGCTTTTGAATCGCGGGAAGTTTATCGTCATCCAGCAAGTATTGACCTTGCTTTACTAGATCATCGTTTAGGTAAGTCGCTTGGGATAGTTCCAGCTGGATAGCATGAATCCCCTGCGCTGGCTGACCAAAAGCGCGGGTAATATAGCCGCCTTTGAAGCGACCGTTAGCCACTTGGCTGTAGTCTTCTGATAAACATTCTTGCGCACTTTTTAATACCGCAGGAGCACAAGACTCACCGGCGTTGGTCCCCCAATTAAAGTCTGGCAGCCTGCCTTCAAACAACATCGGCACTTGTGCTGCAATACTGTGCGCGTCCAACAAAATAGCGTAACCGAATTTGGCTTTAATACGAGCCAACTCGTCTTCAATTTGCTGATGATACGGGCGCCAGATCTGCTCTTTGCATAATAAATGATGCGCCTCACTGGGCTCTTTTCCAGCTAAAAACGTCGGACTCTCATCAAACAAAATGTCTGGGAACAAGCCTGTTGTTTTGCTTGTATAGAGTGCAGCATCATCATAAGGTCTATTAAGATCAATAACATAGCGCGAGTAATTAGCAGAAATAACACTCACGCCACGCGCCGCTAAATCGCCATAAAGTTCTGGAATGTACCAGTCTGTGTCTGGCAAGCGCTGCGCTTTGTCAGTGAGAGACTCTTCTTCTGTGGCGGTTAAACGCAGACCAGAATGAGGCATACTTACCAATAATGGCGAATCCCCTTGATGAAATTCAAACGGTGATTCAATACGGCTATGAACAGGCTGAAGATCGACATTACTCATGGGATACTCCGTGTTGGATGCGTTGTTTGACTAATTGCCCCCCTAACCAATAACAAAGTTCGCCAGGGCTTTCCACATCCCAACACACAAAGTCTGCGACCTTGCCCACTTCTAAAGAGCCATGAGAGTCACTGATCCCCAGGGCTTTCGCGCCATGAATCGTCGCCCCAGCCAACGCGGCTTCCGGCGTCATACCAAATAAGGTACACGCCATATTCATCATTAAACGTAACGATAAAGCAGGCGATGTACCCGGGTTGGCATCGGTGGCAATGGCAATGTCTACACCATATTGACGCAGCAAATCCATCGGTGGTAACTGGCTTTCTTTCAAGGTATAAAATGCCCCTGGCAACAATACCGCTACCGTGCCAGATTCCGCCATGGCTTTTACATCGGCCTCGTCGATAAACTCCAAATGGTCGGCGGATAACGCCTGATAAGAGGCCGCCATGCGTGTGCCACCTAAAGCAGACAGCTGTTCCGCGTGGATTTTAATCGGCAGGCCTAGCTCACGGGCCTTTTGAAAATATCGCTCAACCTGCTCGGTGCTAAAGGCAATGCCTTCACAAAATGCATCGACCGCATCAGCAAGACCCAGAGCGGCCACTTTCGGCAATACTGTCTCACATAGGTAATCAATGTAGGCGTCTTTATCATCGAACTCTGGTGGCATGGCATGCGCGGCTAGACAGGTACGCTTAATCGTCACTGGGTACTTGTTTTCTAAAACACTGGCGACCCGTAGCATTTTTAGCTCACTGTCGAGGGACAAACCATAACCTGATTTCACCTCAATGGTAGTGACGCCATCGGCCATCAAGCTTTGCAAACGCCGTGCAGCACTAGCCACCAATTCTGCTTCGCTGGCAGCACGGGTGGCGTTCACTGAAGAGGCAATGCCACCACCTTGTTGGGCGATTTCTTTATAACTCACGCCATTCAAACGCTGCTCAAATTCACCGGCACGATTGCCCCCAAACACCAAATGGGTGTGACAATCGATCAAACCTGGGGTCACCCAACCTCCCCCTAAATCGTGCACCTTTAGCACCTCAAAGTCAGGCAAATTTTGCGCTTCGCCTATCCAGGTAATACGACCACCAACAACGCCAATCGCAGCGTTCTCAATCGTGCTGTAACGCCCGTCTTTCATGGTCGCTACATGAGCGCCTCGCCATACACTATCAAACTTAAGACGTTCGTCATTACTGGCCATTGATGCTGTCATTTGTTACCTCTACTGGTTGCCATTGCTCGTCTGCTACCGGCGAATAAAAATGCCTCTTACGAGGCGCATTTATTCGCCTATTCTGCCTCAATAATTTAAGCCACGCTTGGCAACAAGCCTGCTGGCATCGAGCCGTTGTGAGCGGCTTCTAGTAACAACTCATTGGCTTTTTCAATGTCCGTGGCAAAGTAACGGTCTTTATCATAAAAAGGCACTCGGGCACGTAATGTGGCGCGCGCTTCTTCTAAGCGTTTGGTGGATTTCAATGGGGCTCTAAAGTCTAAACCTTGTACCGCAGACAGAATCTCAACC
The DNA here is from genome assembly GCF_003387375.1 of Marinomonas pollencensis. Lineage (GTDB taxonomy): Bacteria > Pseudomonadota > Gammaproteobacteria > Pseudomonadales > Marinomonadaceae > Marinomonas > Marinomonas pollencensis. The sequence goes on from NZ_QUNG01000003.1 coordinate 274,272, forward strand.
GCCAAAATTCCACGAGTATTTTCCGCCATATCTTTCAAACGACGGGCAGCAAAAGTGGCCATTGAAACGTGATCTTCTTGGTTTGCAGAGGTTGGCAAGCTGTCCACAGACGCAGGATGCGCGTAAGTTTTGTTTTCACTGGCCAAAGCCGCTGCGGTCACTTGAGCGATCATAAAACCAGAGTTCACTCCGCCGTTATCCACAAGGAAAGGTGGTAATTTACTCAGGTTGCTGTCGATCAATAACGCCATACGACGCTCAGACAAACTGCCGATCTCAGCAATCGCCAAGGCCAAGTTATCCGCCGCCATAGCCACTGGCTCAGCGTGAAAGTTACCACCAGAAATAATGTCGCCTTCTGCGGCAAACACCAATGGGTTATCTGAAACTGAATTGGCTTCGACACACAATACTTTCGCCGTGCTGCGAATCTGCTCCAAACATGCACCCATAACCTGTGGCTGACAACGCAAAGAATACGGGTCTTGTACCTTCTCACAACCTTGATGGGAATCCCCTAATTCGCTGCTTTCGCCTAATAGATGACGGTAGGCAGCAGCGGCATCGATCTGCGTTTGATGGCCGCGAACCTGATGAATACGATCATCAAATGGGCTTCGGCTGCCTAGCGCCGCCTCCACAGAAAGAGAGCCACACACTACCGCCGAGGCGAACAGATCTTCCGCTTCAAATAACCCTTCTAAGGCAAACGCCGTCGATGCTTGAGTGCCGTTTAGCAAAGCCAAGCCTTCTTTAGGGGCCAAGGCAATTGGCTCCAGTCCAGCAATAGATAAGGCCGCTTGACCAGAAATAATTTCACCTCGATAACGGGCTTTACCTTCACCTAGCAAAATCGTGCTCATGTGCGCTAATGGTGCCAAATCACCGGACGCGCCCACTGAGCCTTTTTTGGGAATACAGGGATACACTTCTTTATTGATCAGTGTCAGCAAGGCTTGGATAACTTTTAAACGAATACCAGAAAAACCACGTGCTAGGCTGTTTACCTTAAGCGCCATAATCAGTTTAACGGTTTTATCTTCCATTAATTCGCCAATACCGGCCGCATGAGACAACACGATACTGCGCTGTAATTCGTCTAAATCTTCTGGCGCGATACGGGTATTCGCCAGCAACCCAAAACCAGTGTTGATACCATATACGGTACGATTTTCTGCAATCACATCATTGACCACTTGGGTGCTGGCATTAATGGCTTCATGAGCGCTTTCGTCTAGGCTCAGCTTTACCGCACGGCGGCTGATTTGACGTATTTCATTTAGCGTCAATTGACCTGGTTTTATCGTTAGTTCAAACATGTGATCTCTCTTTTATTCGGTACAAATATAATGCTGTCTTATGTTGTAAACAGCCCTATTTTTTATAGATGAACGGCCGCCATCAGGCAGCCGCTTTCTTTCAAATTTGCTTATTTAGCTTATTTACCTGTGATCATAGGCAGGTTAAGACCTTGTTCTTTCGCACAATCGATGGCGATATCATAACCCGCATCCGCGTGGCGCATCACACCTGTTGCTGGATCATTATGAAGTACACGGGCAATACGCTCAGCCGCGTCATCACTGCCATCACACACAATCACCATACCGGAGTGCTGTGAAAAGCCCATGCCAACGCCACCACCATGGTGCAAAGAGACCCAAGTTGCGCCAGACGCTGTGTTCAGCAAGGCGTTTAATAACGGCCAATCCGATACCGCATCGGACCCGTCTTGCATGCCTTCTGTTTCACGATTTGGACTCGCTACCGAGCCTGAATCTAGATGGTCACGACCAATCACGATGGGAGCCGACAATTCACCGCTGCGCACCATTTCGTTAAACGCCAGACCAAGCTTGGCGCGCTGGCCTAGCCCTACCCAACAAATACGCGCTGGCAAACCTTGGAACTGAATACGCTCACGAGCCATGTCTAACCAATGATGCAAGTGTTCATCGTCGGCTATCAGCTCTTTTACCTTAGCGTCGGTTTTATAAATATCTTCAGGGTCACCAGATAGCGCCGCCCAGCGGAATGGCCCAATGCCACGACAGAACAATGGACGAATATACGCTGGCACAAAACCTGGGAAATCAAAGGCGTTTTCCACCCCTTCTTCCATCGCCATCTGACGAATATTGTTACCATAATCAAATGTTGGCACGCCCATTTTCTGGAAGTCCAACATGGCTTGTACATGCACCGCCATGGTTTGCTTCGCCGCGGTGACTACTTCAGCTGGATGCGTTAGGGATTTTTCACGGTACTCTTCCCAGCTCATGCCAGTTGGCAAATAACCATTTAATGGATCGTGTGCCGATGTTTGGTCAGTCACCATATCTGGACGAACACCACGTTTCACCATTTCTGGCAAGATGTCTGCTGCGTTGCCACATAGAGCAATAGAAACCGCTTTGCCTTCTTCTGTGTATTTTTTTATGCGTGCTAGCGCGTCGTCTAGGTCGGCTGCTTGCTCATCCACATAACGGGTACGTAGACGGAAATCGATGCGGCTTTGCTGGCATTCAATATTCAAAGAACAAGCGCCCGCTAACGTCGCCGCCAAAGGCTGTGCCCCACCCATGCCACCAAGACCTGCGGTTAGCACCCAGCGACCCGTTAGGTTGCCATCGTAATGCTGGCGACCTGCTTCAACGAAGGTTTCGTAAGTACCTTGCACTATGCCTTGGCTACCAATGTAAATCCAAGAACCTGCCGTCATTTGGCCGTACATAGCCAAACCTTTGGCGTCTAGTTCGTTGAAGTGCTCCCAATTCGCCCAATGTGGCACTAGATTAGAGTTAGCGATTAACACGCGAGGCGCATTGCTGTGTGTTTTAAACACGCCCACTGGCTTACCAGACTGAACCATTAAGGTTTCATCATCTTCAAGATTCGTAAGGGACTCAACGATTTTGTCGTAACTTTCCCAATCACGAGCAGCACGACCAATACCACCATACACCACTAATTCTTCTGGGTTTTCCGCAACATCTGGATCTAAGTTGTTCATCAGCATGCGCATTGGCGCTTCGGTCAACCACGATTTTGCGGTCAATGTTGTCCCTGTTGCCGCTTTAACGACACCGGCGCGATAGCGTTTTTGAGCAAGTGTTTGTTTCGTCATTTTCTGCACCCTTAAAAGAAAGCCTATCTGGCCACTTGAGATAAATTAGAATAAACATGTATATACAATTAAAACAAAGATAGAATCTAACATTTGTATATGCAAGCCTTTTTTATAAAAAAACACGCTACCCCACAGTGCAAAACCGGATCAACAATCAATATTAAGGATCAAAGACCCTATAAAACAAGGGCTAAAACTAAGTCATACTCGATTTGAGGTAAAACAAGAAAAACACACTTGTATATACATTATGTTTTACATTACACTCAAACTATTCTAATCAAGCTAGGAATGGCATTGTGAGCAGCTTCAATCAAACGAATTCTGACCTTCAATATTTCTTCGCCGAGCGAGCCCTATTGCCAACAGGCTGGGCGAGCAATGTGCTGTTTTCGGTTACAAATGGCCAATTCCATTCCTTTGTAGAAAACACCACCCCATGTCATCAGGCGACCCTCTTATCAGGTCCGGTGTTGCCCACCATGGCCAACCTACATTCCCACGCTTTTCAACGCATCATGGCTGGCGCCGCAGAAATCAGCTTAAACCCCAATGACAGCTTCTGGAGTTGGCGGGATCTGATGTACAAAATCGTCCAAAAACTCACCCCAGACGATGCTCATATCATCGCCAAACAGCTCTATATCGACATGCTTAAAGCCGGTTATAGCCAAGTAGGCGAGTTCCATTATTTGCACCACGATATCGGCGGTAAGCATTATGGCCAGCTTGGCGAAATGTCGAATCAGCTTATCGGTGCCGCTGATGACTCAGGTATAGGATTAACCTTGCTGCCGGTGCTCTATAGCCATTCAGGATTTGGCGGACAAGCCCCCAATGCAGGACAGGCACGTTTTATTCATTCCACGGATTCTTATCTCGACTTGCACCAAGCCTGCGCGGAAAAACTAGCCAACCACGCCACTCATAAATTGGGAATTTGTTTCCACTCCTTGCGCGCAGTCACTAAATCGCAAATCGACACTGTGCTGGAATCACTCAACACCTCTTTCAATAAGACAAGTCCTATCCATATTCATATTGCAGAGCAGCAAAAAGAGGTGCAGGACTGCATCAATTGGAGCGGACAACGCCCTGTCGAATGGCTCAATAACGAAATTGGATTGCATGATCGCTGGTGTCTGGTACACGCAACTCACCTCACCGACAAAGAGCGCCAAGCCATTGCCAGCAGCCAAGCCATCGCAGGGCTGTGCCCAACCACAGAGGCGAATCTAGGTGACGGCATTTTTCCTGGCGTTGAGTTTGAAAAAGAGCAAGGACGCTGGGGAATTGGCTCTGATAGCCACGTCAGCTTGTCGATTGTCGAAGAATTACGTACCTTAGAATATAGCCAGCGACTGCGCGACCAACAGCGCAATCGCTTATACCGACCAGAGCAAACCAGCATAGGCGATAACCTTTTCCAACAAGCCTTATTAGGCGGCAATCAAGCCTGTGATGTGTCCCTTGGCTTAGCGATCGGGCATAGGGCCGATTTTATGGTACTGGATGAAAGCCAACCTTTTATTGCGGCCAGCAAAAGTAAGGACTTACTTAATCGCTGGCTCTTTGCCAGCAATGAAAATTTGATCAAAGACGTTTTTGTCGCCGGCCAACAGCGGATAGCAAACTTCCATCATGAGCAGGAAGAAAGCAGTCGTAAGGCGTTTATCCAGGTTATTAAAAAGGTGATGTATGACGCTTAACACCCCATTTCACTATCAACTTATTGAGCAAAAAAACTATCAGCGTATGCCGTGGAAAAATGGCCTAGGCGAGACCTTAGAAATTCAGCGTGATGATGACGAGCAAGGGCTTCGCTTTCGCATCAGCCAAGCATCCGTAGCAGACGATGGGGTATTTTCAGACTTCAGCGGTTTGGATCGTACCCTAGTATTATTAACCGGCAACGGGATGCGGCTAACCCATAGTAATGGGCATAACGAAAGGCTCGAACATAGCTTGAAGAACCCTTTAGACATGGCTCGTTTTACCGGCGGTGATCGCACCTACGCCAGTCTAATAAAGGGCCCTATCGAAGACTTAAACATCATGGTGCGAGCCAAAGATACGATTGCAAACGTGCAGGCAGGCTTTGCCCCCACCTCGCTAACCTGGTCGAGTAGAAAAGCTCTTTTAAACGGCTTCTATGCCAATGAAGACAGCATTGTTGGGGTGCAAATAGAAGGCAATGGCGACACAGAAACACTCAGTCTACCCGCTCAGAGCTTTATCACTTTCTCTGCCCATCCTACTGAGTGTGAATGCATCCAAATTATCAGCGGCAGCGGTGTGTTAATAGAAATAACCAACCGCTAACGGATATTAGATAAAGACCTAACGGCCAAAATGACCAAATAGCTGAAAGCGCGATCCCGGATGCAGCAAACGAGCAGCGGTAATAATGTCATCACCCGCCCAAGTACGGCGTTTGATTTGCAAACAGGGTTCGCTGTCTGCTATTTGCAAACGCTGGCATTCCTCGGCAGAAGGCAAAACCGCTTCAACCAAGTGTTCACCTTCTGTCATCGGCGCCGTTGTCATGAGATATTCATAAGGAGTATGTTTGGAAAAATCTTGTTGATCGTAATCCGGCGCTCGGCTTGCATTGACGATACGCTCTTCTATTTGGATCGGCGAGTCGTCTTCATAATGCACCACCACAGAACGGAAAATACTGTGATTGGTACGCACCCCTAACATCATCGCCTCTTCAACCGTGGCTTTAGCAGACTCAAGGATCAGCAAGTCTGCCCTATGCTGATGACCGCGAGCGGTGATTTCTTCAGCAATATTATGCACTTCGAAGAGCGCCGAATGAGACTTCTTCTCTGCCACAAAGGTGCCAAGACCTTGATGGCGAACCAGCAAGCCTTCCACGGTAAGTTCACGCAAGGCGCGGTTGACCGTCATGCGGCTCACGCCAAGAGATTTAACAATTTCCGCTTCGGATGGCACCCGTTGATTGGCCTGCCACTCACCCGCTGAGATTTTTTGGCTAATCGCTTGCTTTAGCTTCGAGTAAATAGGCTGAGGCACGTCTGGCAAGCCATCAAATAAATGCTCAAGCATGGTTACGGTCTTGTCTGACAAAGGACATCCTAATCGGTTAATAAATCAATTCGTTCATTATATCGTGAGTACTGGCTCTCTAACAACTTGTATAGACATTTAAATCAAACAGGCAATAACCATAACCAAACCAACCAAGCTCCTCCCATTAACAAAGCAAACAGCACTCCCCAACGAGGCGTGGTGATTGATTCAGGGCGAGCCTGATGTGTCCTTTTTTTGCCATGAATCATCGCTGACACAAGGCGCTCTTTTAAACATAACTCATGATAAAAAACAGCGGCTACGTGTAGTCCAACTAACCACAATAAAATATCTGGCAAAACATGATGAAGCCATGCCATCCAACTTTGCCAATCCTCAGCGAGGTAGGCGTTTAATGGCCCAGTCCAGAATAAGTCATCACTGGTAAATAACCCAGACCCCCACTGTAGAGTCAACCCGATTAAAAGTGCCACTACCATTAAAGCGCCAAGGGGGTTATGCCCTAAGTGCCTATTCGGCTTGCCTTTCAAGAAGCTTCTCAAATAATGAACAACCACCTTAGGAGCCTTTATAAACTGACTAAATTTGGCATAGCGAGAGCCATAAAAACCGTAAATCACACGAAAAACAACCAACGCAGACAAGCTATAACCTAGGTAGAAGTGGTAATCAAAATACGCACGTTCGAAGCGCCCGGTGATAATTAAACCGGTAAACAACAGCACCATTAGCCAATGGCTAACCCTAATAGACCAATCCCATACTAATATCGACTTCATCTCTTCACCTCGCTGCACAAATGTTAATCTGACTCTCAAACTTTGCCGTACTCACTATGCGTTCTATACCACACAACCCCAGTCGACTAAATAAAACTGTGCGTTTCACAGCAGCTTTCGCTATTCAGCACTATAGTTAGCCATAACAGAAGTTATTAATGTAGTTGGAGTCTTAGTATGGTTATAAGCTTCCTATTGATTGCCGTGTCCATTATTGTTTTGTTGTCTTATATGTTTTTCTACGAGCGTCACTTTTTTGTTCGTCGCAATGCCATCATTGACTTACCTATCCATCTTATTGCTCAGGATTTAAGTGATCTAAATAACTGGCCGAAGTGGATTCCTTGGCTTATTTATGAGCCCGATGCCAAGCTGCATTTTGGTTATCATAGTGTCGGCAATAATGCCGTATCCCCTGCTTGCCTAGAATGGCAGGGAGAGCGAATAAAACAAGGCTATATTTCCATTATTCCCGCCCGCTCAAGCGCTCATTATTGCCATACCATCATTGAAGCAGAAGCCTTTTTTCCTGAGGAGTTGCACTTTAATATCGAGTTAGGCGAACAGGGATCGCATACTCTTATCACATTACAAATCACCGGAAAGGTCCCTTTTATACAACGCTGGAAGAGCCCAAAATACTTGATCCGTGCAACAAGGGACCTAGAGCTCGCTTTGCTGCGCCTAAGAGCACATTTAGCGCAATATAATACCGCCTCATTACATGAATATGATGACCCTTCCTTTGAACTTCTAGCAGAAACAAAAATGGAGCACTTTGATGCTGTAACTCGCCCTTTTGTAGTCAGCGACCAACCGATGTCACAAAAGATGGAACAAGGTTTTCATGATCTTATTTTGTCACTAGGCCCTAATAACATTCCGTGCGGCCCCAGTTTTGCCTTGTACACTAAAGCGGACCCTGCGCACCATTATTTTGCCGGTAAACTGGGCATACCAATCCAAAATCTAGAGCCTTGCCATTGCCATCCAGAGCGCATCACTTTAGAAGGCGAATATTTAACCTTACGCTATTCTGGTAATTATCAAAATTTGGCCTTAGCTTGGCATGTTGCCCATAGCGCCATGCGCTTATGTCATCGGCGAGTTGACCGCAAGCGGCCCAGTGTTGAGGTATTCGAAACCGGCCCTTGTGAGACCTCTTTAGCCAAAAACTATGTGACAAAAATCGCGTTACCGATTAAGTAGGCCTATTGGATTTCACCCAGCACTTGACTAGAAAATGATGGGGATGCAAACAGCACAGTCGATTTACTGTATCCTTGAGATTGGACTCCCCCTTATGTTGCTATTTTGCCTGCTAATCCTGACCAGATTAGCTGATGATTTCATTTACCAATACGGGTTCTAAGCTATGACAGAATCACTTTACCGAGACCATTTAGCGACGCTCCAAGCTCGCTATGAAAAAGCTATGCAGCACTACCAAATTGACGCGATTGTGCTCGCTTCTGGTGATAAATCTTATTATTTTCAAGACGACCATACAGTGCCTTTTCACGCCTATTCGGGGGCTCAACAATGGCTTCCTTTCAGCCTGGTCGCCGAGACTTATATCGTCGTCCAAGCGGGTAAAAAACCACGCCTAGTGTGGCCTGTTCGAGACGACTTTTGGCATGCCCCTAACCCAGTACCCGCTGGTGAATGGCAAACCGAGTGGGAAATTTCTCCTGCTCGTAAAGACGATAAATGGTTTTCCTCTTTACCAACAAAGTGCGCTTGGCTAGGCCCACAACCACCCGCATTTGCAACGAAAGTTGAAGGGTTAAATGCCTACGTTGATTTTGCGAAAGCGATAAAAACACCTTTTGAGATCAATGCAATACGCCTCGCAACCAAGCGTGCAGTAAAGGGGCATCGCGCCGCGAAAGAGGCTTTTTTAGCCGGCATGAGCGAACTAGAAATTCACTTAGCGTTTTTATCTGCAAGCCAACAAACTGCCGCTCAAGAACCCTATCCCGGCATAGTTGGCATCAATAATCATGCGGCTGTTTTGCATTATGAGCATAAAGACCCGAATCGTTCAGCACGCCCATTAACACTGCTCATCGATGCCGGCGCCAGTGAACATGGCTATGCCAGTGATATCACTCGCACCTTTGTGCGCCATGATGACGAATTTAGCGCCCTAGTCGACAGCCTTGATAAAATGGAACAAGGCTTGGCACACCAAGCTAGGTCAGGCGTGGACTACCGCACACTTCATCAAGACACCTTAACCGGAGTCGCCCACATACTTAATGAACATAAAATCTGCCACCTAAGCCCTGAAGAGCAAATGGCAAAAGGCATTCCTCAAGTCTTCTTCCCCCATGGTTTAGGGCATTTGTTGGGGCTACAAGTACATGATGTGGGAGGTTTCCAAGTCGATGAAGCGGGCACGGTACGCAAGGACGACAACGCGCCTTTCTTACGCCTTACTCGAACACTGGAAGAAAACATGGTGGTTACGATTGAGCCTGGATTATATTTTATTCCCATGCTGCTAGAAAAAATGCAGGCAAGCATCCCGCAGCACGGCTGTGATCTTTCACTCATTGAGCGTTTTAAACCTTACGGCGGCATTCGCATAGAAGACAACGTCGTGGTTCAAGATGAGCGACCAATCAACCTCACACGTAATGAGTTCCAATTAGACAACCCCCTTTCATAACCCTCACACAATGAAAATATCTGTAAAGAAGCGCCTTATTCGACAGCGCTTCTTTGCATTGCCACCCACCTTACTGTCACTTGGCCCCACCAACAGCTAACAATTTTCCTCGTTTGGGTGCCATCAGGTACGAAAAGACAATAAAATAAGCGAAGTTATTCGATTGATTGCATCTTTTTAGTGTAAAAATTGATAGCGTAATGTCACAAAAATTTGCCCAGTGCGCGGCTACCAGCCAACAAGCGAGCACAAGAAGAGCAAACACGGTTAAACACCATTATTCACTTACAAAATTAGGCAACATCGGAGTCCCAATGAAAAAAACAATCGCACTACTTGCAGCACTTTCGCTCTCATCTACAGTCGCTTTGGCCGACTACCCAAGTAAAGATGTTCAGGGCATTATCCAATGGGGCGCAGGTGGTTCAACGGATACTGTGATGCGTTCTATCGCACCGCACGTTGAAGATGCATTAGGAACAGACTTAATCCTTACCAACCGTACAGGTGGCGTTGGCGCGATTGCGACCAAATACGTTAATGCCAAAAAAGCAGACGGTTATACTCTGCTTATGGGAGCTGAAAACCCTCAAATGTACAAAGTATTGGGGCTTGCAAAAATCGACTATAGCGACATGATCGCCATTAATGTACTGGCTCGTGGCACGCCTGTTTTAGTGGCAAACAATGATGCGCCTTTTAATAACATGCAAGAGTTTCTTGATTACACCAAAGCCAACCCAGGTAAAGTAAAACTAGGCTCTACAGGAAAAGGTGGCCTCGCTTCCATCGTGCTGGCGATGTTGAATTCTCAAGTCGACTTAAATTACATCAGCATTCCATATAATGGTGATGGCCCTGCACTTACCGCACTACAAGGTGGCGCGATTGACGTGATGCCTGTGGTATTAGGTGCATCGCTTGAATCCATCAAAGCAGGCCGTATGAAAGTGATTGGCTTAATCGACAAAGAAGCCAATGATTTATTGCCTAACGTACCACCAGCAACCGATACCTTACCAGGACTTGCTCGCTACCTTCCTTGGGGGCCATTCTTTGGCGTGTTCGTCAAGAAAGGCACACCTGAAGACGCCGTTATAAAACTACAATCTGCATTTCATAGTGCGGCGACCAGCCCCGACTTTGTCTCTCTGATGGAAAAACGCGGTTTCACCATCTTGAATATTGCAGGTGAGAAAGCAGATACCTTTTTGAACTCGTACCGTTCAACGTCTTCTTGGTTAGTCGATGAAGCTGGCTTCAGCAAATACTCTCCAGAGAAATTTGGCATTCCTAAACCACAATAATCTTGTTTTTCTGGCGTGTGAGCCTTCCTCACACGCTTTGTTTTCGTTTACCTGGGGTCATCATGTCCAGTCAGCTCTCTAGTCAAAAAGTCCGTAAGCCTGGCGAACGTATTTTTTGCTTGTTACTGATCGTTGTTAGTATTTTTCTGTTTTGGCAAGCTTACCAAATAGCAGGGTTTAGCTCATTAAGCTCTTCTGGCGCCTTTCCATTAGCCGCATCCGCGACCATGGTTTTGGCTTCTTGCGTCGTATTTGTGAACACCCTGAAATTACCAGCCGCAGAAGGCATTCAGTTTTTCCGCCACTGCTTGCCGCCTGTGGTGTCGATTATTATGGCGATTATCTTGCTCTACGCTGTGGTCATCGACAGCCTTGGTTTTATCCTTAGTAGTTTTGTTTTTCTATTCGTTTGTATTCAACTGCTGTACCGCCGTAGCCCTCTCTTTACTCTCGCTATATCGATCGTCTCCTTGATTGTGGTGTACATCATTTTTCGGCTTGTGTTTCAGGTTGTATTACCTGAAGGCATAGTGCCTGAGCGAGAAATAATCGCCCAAATTACCTCTTGGTGGAGCAACTAAAAAATGGATGCATTACACTTTTTTGCCACCTCTTGGCTCTCCCCAGAACTACTAGGACTAACCGCTTTAGGCACCTTTTTAGGTATTTACGTCGGCGCAATACCAGGCTTATCCGTCACTATGGCGGTGTCGATCCTGATTTCATTTACCTTCTCTTGGGATGTAAACAACGCCCTTTGCTTAATGGTTGGCGTCTACATGGGGGGCGTCTATGGGGGTTCTCGCACCGCTATTTTGTTAAACATTCCTGGAGCTCCTTCTGCCATCGCCACGGCAATGGACGGCTACCCACTCGCTAAAAAAGGCTTAGCAGGCGAAGCCATTGGCCTCTCTACTGTGATGTCGGTGATTGGTGGTTTTGTCGGTATTATTGTGCTGGCTTTGGCTGCGCCAACGGTAAGCGAATTCGCCATCACCTTCCAGCCAAGGGACTATATGATGCTGGGCGTATTAGGCATTATGCTGGTCGGTTCATTGTCTGGTAATAGCTTAGCCAAAGGCATATTTGCAGGCGCCCTTGGCTTACTCATTGGCACCGTTGGATTGGACCCTATGTCCGCAGAAGAACGCTTCACATTTGGCGTTGTTGAGCTGTGGGATGGCATTAACCCTGTGGCGGTAATGATCGGCATGTTTGGTGTGTCTGAAGCCCTGCACCAACTGCATCATATGGATAAAGCCGTAGTGAAGCAGAAGATATCTCGTATTATTCCAAAGTTATCTGATGTGAAAAAATACTTACCACTGAGTCTACAAACCTCATTCATTGGCGTCATCATTGGCGCGCTTCCCGGCACCGGTGGAGACATTGCTGCTCTAATGGCGTACGACCATGCAAAACGCACTACGAAAAACCCCAAAGTCCCATTTGGTGAAGGGGCAAAAGAAGGCTTAATTGCCCCCGAGTCGGCCAACAATGCCGCCGTCGGAGGCGCTTATATTCCTATGCTAACACTGGGGATTCCCGGCGACGCGGTAACCGCTGTTTTCATTGGCGCCTTGTTTATTCATGGTTTGAATCCAGGACCCATGTTGCTGGTCGAGCAACCGCAGATGTTTTGGTTTACCGTGGGCAATCTCACACTGGCGAACATTTTCGTACTGATCTTTGGCTTAACTGGCATCCGGTTATTCTCAAAAATCGTCGAATGCCCAAAAGGCATTTTAATTCCATTGATCTTCTTACTGTCTATTGTCGGCGCCTACGCTATTAATAATGCCGTCATTGATATTTGGTGGATGTTTGCTTTCGGAGTGTTTGGTTACTTCATGCGGCTATATGGGTTTCCAGTTGGGCCTGTTATTTTGGGCGTCATTTTAAGCTCTCTAACCGACGAAAATTGGCGCCGTGCCATCCTCACTGAAAGTGGCAGCTTGGGTAATTTCTTCGCTCACATTTTTACCAGCCCGCTTTCGAGCGTTTTGTTTTTGAGTATCCTCTTGATCTTTTTCTCAAAAACTTCCCTTTGGAACAAAGGGTTAAAACCCTTGTTATTTCGCACTAAACAAAAACCCTAAAAAAGAGTAACAGGGCTGCAAAATAAGTTTTGCTACTGCTCCCTTAACCACACTAAGCTATGTTCCTGATAAATAACCCATTTATCAGGAACATTTATTCCTCACCATACCACAACCGCTAAAAATTAATTTGCAGCCCTGTTGACTCAGGGTCAGTTACATGCGATTTTTCACATATGTTATTTTTCGGATATGTTTATGAACCCTTGTAAGTTTTATAAGTGCCTCGCCGACGACACTCGCTTGAAATCCATCATGCTGATCCAGCAAGCAGATGAAGCCTGTGTTTGTGACCTGATGGCGGCGTTAGAGCTTGACCAACCCAAGACCTCTCGTCACCTTGCTGAGCTTAGAAAATGCGGCATTCTACAAGACGATCGCCGTGGTAAATGGGTCTATTACCGCTTGCACCCTGAACTGCCTGAATGGGCAAAGTCGGTTATTAACGAAACCGCTCAACACAATAAAGATTACTACCAAGCGGCACTGGACAAACTTTTATCCTGCAAATTATCAGCCAATAACTGCTGCTAATACTTGCTTACGTATTATGGAGAACACAATGTCATCAACTGAAAACAGTTTACCGAACATCGCTCAAGAGCAACTTAACATCCCTAGCCATGAGCAATTTGCTGTCACCCCAAGCACCCACAAACCGCGTATTTTGTTGCTCTACGGATCACTGCGTGAGCGCTCTTATAGCCGTCTGGTGGTTGAAGAATCGGCACGTTTATTAACCCAGTTTGGGGCCGAGGTAAAAATCTTTAACCCAGCAGGCTTGCCGCAACCAGATTCAGAAGATGAGCAACACCCAAAAGTACAAGAGCTGCGCGAGCTAATGATGTGGTCTGAAGGCCAAGTTTGGTGCTCACCAGAGCGCCACGGCTCAATGACCAGCATCTTAAAAAGCCAACTGGATTGGATGCCGCTAAGCATCGGCAGTGTACGCCCAACACAAGGTAAAACCCTGGCGGTCATGCAAGTCAGTGGTGGCTCTCAGTCGTTTAACGCAGTAAACCAAATGCGTATTTTAGGTCGTTGGATGCGCATGGTAACGATTCCGAATCAGTCATCCGTGGCTAAGGCATTCCTAGAGTTTGATGAAGAAGGTCGTATGAAGCCTTCCGCTTACTACAATCGCATTGTCGATGTATTAGAAGAACTGATGAAATTCACCCTCTTGGTACGCGATCAAAAGGACTACTTGGTTGACCGTTACTCTGAGCGTGTCGAAACTGCTGAGCAATTAAGCAAACGTGTAAATCAAAAATCTATTTAGGAGCTAACAATGGGATTGTTTGAGCGCTACCTTACGATTTGGGTGGGATTGGCCATCATTGCCGGCATTATCGCCGGCAGTGTGATGCCTGATGTTTTTACCGTCATTGCGGGTTTAGAGTACGCCCACGTTAATTTCGTGATCGCGGTACTCATATGGTTAATGATCTATCCTATGATGGTGCAGATCGATTTTTCGTCTATCAAGGATGTGGGTAAAAGACCCAAAGGTTTATTACTAACCTTGGTCATTAATTGGCTGATCAAGCCTTTTTCAATGGCATTATTGGGCTGGTTGTTTTTCAAGATTCTATTCGCTCAGTGGGTGGACCCTCAAACCGCAAAAGAATACATCGCAGGGATGATTCTTCTTGGTGTAGCGCCCTGTACAGCCATGGTCTTTGTATGGAGCCAAATGACCAAAGGCAATGCAAACTACACCCTGGTACAGGTTTCTATTAACGATATCATTATGATTTTCGCCTTTGCTCCCATCGCAGGTTTCTTGCTCGGCGCTACCGACATCCATGTTCCTTGGGACACCTTGCTGCTGTCCGTTGTTTTGTATGTTCTAGTGCCATTAATTGCCGGCGCGTTAACTCGCAAAGCATTAGACAGCAAGCAAGATCACTCAAGGCTTGATGGATTTTTGCGCACTATGAAACCCTGGTCTATTGTCGGCTTATTGGCGACGGTTGTACTGCTATTCAGCTTTCAATCTGAAATCATCTTAGCCAAGCCACAAGCCATTTTATTAATCGCTATTCCCCTACTAATACAAACTTACGGGATTTTTGCCGTGGCTTATTGGCTGGCTCGTAAGTTTAAATTGCCCCATTCAGAAGCGGCTCCGGCAAGCATGATAGGTACCTCAAACTTTTTCGAGTTGGCTGTCGCAGTGGCCATTTCGCTATTCGGACTTCACTCTGGGGCCGCATTGGCAACGGTAGTCGGTGTGTTAGTGGAAGTGCCCGTGATGCTTTCACTAGTTTGGTTCGCTAATCGCACACGTCATTGGTTTGCTTAAAAGCCCCCTAAAAAGGATTCAGTATCATGATAGTGATTCATCATAACCCCGAATGTGGCACCTCACGCAACGTGCTTAAAACCATCCAAGATGCTGGCTATACGCCAGTGATTATCCCTTATTTAACGGAAGGCTGGAGCAGAGCACAATTATTGGCGTTATTTGCTGCAGCAGACTTAACCCCTAGAACAGCGTTACGTACCACCAAATCACCAGCACAAGAGCTGGGCTTACTGGATGAAAAGGTCACCGATGATGAAATTCTTGAGGCCATGCTAGTACACCCTGTGTTGGTCAATAGACCCATTGTTTGCTCTGAAAAAGGGGTCAAATTATGCCGCCCGAGCGAGCAGGTTCTCGACTTATTAGCACTCTGGCCAGCTGGCCCTTATTACAAAGAAGATGGTGAGCTTATTATCGATGAGCAAGGCCGTAAAGCGTCCTCTAAATAACGCCTAGCGGCTTTTTAAGCGGGCGTATAAAAAAAGAGGTATCGATTTCGATGCCTCTTTTTTGGTTCTACGTAGATGATATTTATGCGCTAAGTTTATGCACTAAGCCTTGAATGCCTAACGCATAACCTTGCACTCCCATGCCGACAACAATGCCTAAGGCAACAGGGGATATATAAGAGTGATGACGAAAAGCTTCACGTGTGTGAACATTGGAAATATGCACTTCGATCACCGGCACATCCGCCCCTTTAATCGCATCATGTAACGCAACCGATGTGTGCGTATAAGCGGCGGGATTGAACACCACGCCTAAGACTTCACCTTCTTTAATTCGACGCCCTGCTTCATGGATATAGTCAATTAACACCCCTTCATGATTAGATTGACGAAAGTCAATTTCATAGCCTAAAGCAGCAGCGGTATCACGACACAAAACCTCCACATCTGAGAGGGTTTCATGACCGTACATATCTGGTTCACGAGTGCCCAACAAATTTAAGTTTGGGCCATTTAATACCATAATGGTAGACATACAAATTTCCTCAACATGCAGAGAATCACACTTAATTGTGCACTCAAAATACCTAGAATCTCTGCATGATTATAAAGTAAATCACAGACCAAGAGACAGGCTTTAAAAAACGCACAAAAATCATCCTATAACCGACCTAGTGAACAAACTATGATCCGCTTGTTTTTGTCATGCCCTTTGACTACGGCGGACAAGAAAACCAAGTATTGGCTCTATTTAAGCCCTCTATAGATTCCCTATATACTATTTGAAAAATAGAGTGCCTATTAAAATCATAAGTTATAAGATGCTTATAAAAGATAAAAAGTAGAAAACAACTGATTAGTTTCAAGCTATTATTTTTTATTTCTTGTTATTCAGTTTTGGTATAGTTATTTATAAAAACAACATACAAGGATCGCAGTGTGGAAATGCAAATTCCTAATTTACGTCACCTTAGAGTGTTTCTCGCGGTTACCGAAAAAAAAAGCATCACGCGCGCTTCTAACAGCATTTTCCTGTCGCAGCCAGCCATCACTCAAGCCATCGCAAAATTAGAGAAACAACTAGGAGCGCCACTTTTTGAGCGCCATTCTGATGGTATGTACCCGACTGTTTCTGGGGAGGTATGGCACAATCGTGTGTCCCGTGCCATCGACCATTTACAAGTAGCGACCCTTGAAATAGTCAAAGAAAATACCCTAAAAGAAGTAACCCCTAAGAACCTCATCAGCTTAATCAGTACCACCCAACTTAAAGCGTTAGTCGCCGTGTGTGAAGTGCAAAACTTCAGTATAGCGAGCCGCAATTTGGCGGTGTCTCAGTCTTCTGTACATCGTGCAGCTCGAGATCTAGAGCGTTTACTGGGCGTGACTTTGTTTGAAAAAAACAGCATCGGTATACTCACAACCAAAGCGGCCAGAATGCTTTCTACTGCGACCAAACTGGCGTTCAGCGAACTGCGTCAAGGCATCTCAGAAATAAACGCATTGCAATGCCGCGATGTCAGTACCATTTCCGTTGGCTGCATGCCGCTTGCTCGTACCACCATCTTGCCGAAGTCGATTCTGCGGTTTAATGATGGCCACCCAGACGTCAACATCAATGTAACCGATGGGCCATATTCAGACCTATTGCATCACTTACGCCAAGGCGACATCGACATGGTGCTTGGCGCCTTACGTTACCCTGCCCCTGCCGACGATGTTATTCAAGAAGAATTATGGTCACCGGCGCTGTCAATTGTGGCTCGAAAAGACCACCCTTTAATGGAAAAAACGCAGCTATCTGCAGAAGATTTAGCACGCTATGCTTGGGTCGTGCCAGCCAAATCCACCCCCACTCGTCAGGCTTTTGAAGCTCTGTTTAACGATGCTAATGTGGCACCTCCAACGCGTATAGTCGAATCTAGCTCGCAGATATTAATTCGTGAATTATTGCTTGAGAGCGACCGATTAACCTTGATTACCGCAAGCCAAGTTGAACGTGAAATCAATATAGGATTACTAAAGAAAGTCGTCTTTTCTTTAGAGCACACTCGCCGCCCCATTGGGCTATGTGTCCGAAAAAGCTGGCTTCCAACTGTCACTCAGTCTCATTTTCTAAGCATGCTAAGAAATGTTTCAGATGATTTTCGCTAAACCTTTCAAAGCTGTCATTGCAAAATTTGAATACCTAACGCGGTTTATCGATTATTCCCTTACCTATCCCAATGCTAGATTGGTAAGCAATTAAAAAAACAAAGATCTAGTAAGCCCCATATCAACTTACCTTATTGCTGCTTACCTAGCTTTGATCATTTTCCACGCTCAGGAGTAGACTATGAAAATTTGTATCGCTGGCGCATCCGGTGCTTTTGGCATGAAACATATGGATGCGATTGCCGCTATAGAAGGAGCTGAGGTGGTCTCTGTTGTTGGTACCAAAATAGAAGCGATAAAAGCCTTCGCGACAGAACGTGGTGTACCACACTACACAACGGACCTAACTGAAAGTCTCGCCCGTGACGATGTCGATGCGGTGATATTGGCTACTCCAACCCAGCTTCATGCAGCGCAAACCATTCAGTGTTTAGAGGCAGGCAAACATGTCATGTCTGAAATTCCAATGGCAGACAACATTGAAGATGCTCGCCGTGTTGTCGCGCTAAAAAAAGCAACCGGTCTAGTGGCAATGGCTGGTCATACTCGCCGCTTTAACCCCTCTCACCAGTGGATCCAAAATAAGATCAAAGCTGGTGAGCTTAAGGTCCAACAAATGGACGTACAAACTTACTTTTTCCGCCGCTCTAATAAAAACGCGTTAGGCAAAGCTCGCTCTTGGACAGATCATTTGCTTTGGCACCATGCATGCCATACGGTCGATTTATTTCAATACCAAACGTCTCAAACGGCGAGTAAAGTACAAGCACTGCAAGGCCCTATTCATCCAGAGCTTGGTATTGCCATGGACATGAGCATTGGTATGAAAGTCCCAAGCGGCGCCATTTGCACACTCTCGCTGTCATTCAACAATGATGGCCCTTTTGGCACCTTTTTTCGCTATATCTGTGACAAGGGCACCTATCTTGCTCGTTATGATGACCTTTATGATGGCAACGATAACAAAATAGACTTGTCGGATGTTGCCGTGTCTAACAACGGCATTGAACTGCAAGATCGTGAATTTATTGCCGCTATTCAAGAAGGTCGAACCCCTAACGCTTGTGTAACCCAAGCCATTGAGGCGATGGAAACCTTGCATCGCCTTGAGCAATGCCTAGAAGACTAAAACAAGCTTTTTTTACGGGATAGGGAGCAGTCGCTCCCTGTTTTCGCTTTACCGCGCTATGATAGTCACACAAGCTATGGGCGTTTTGCTCAATCATTCAATACAGCACAACTAACCCCATAAAACAGCCCGTTACTTTGCCCAGCATCAAACAAGAAAGTAGCGGCATCACTGCGAGTAATAGACGAGGTAGCTATGTCTAAACATCCCCACCTAAGCAACCCCAGTATTGGCTTAGGCTGTATGAACCTTTCCCACGCCTACGGCTCCCCCCTGTCAGAAGAGGCTGCTATTAAAGCCTTACAAGCTGCTTTTGAAATGGGCTATCGTCATTTCGATACGGCAACTTTATACGGTGCAGGAAAAAACGAGCAATTAGTTGGTAAAGCGTTAAAAAGCCAACGTGACGAGTTTTTCCTTGCTAGTAAATGCGGCATGGAGATGCTGGATGGCAAACGAGTCATCAATGGCCGTCCGGAAACCCTACGCCGCCAATGTGAAAATAGCCTAAAACGATTACAAACCGAGCACATCGATTTGTACTATTTGCATCGTATGGACCCAGATGTTCCTATTGAAGAGAGCGTGGGAGCTCTGGGCGATCTAGTAAAAGAGGGAAAAATTGGTGGCATTGGCTTATCTGAAGTATCAGCAAGCATAGTGAAACGAGCTCATAAGGAGTCAGCACTGACCGCGCTACAGACCGAATATTCTCTCTGGACGCGCAACCCAGAAATAGCCGTGCTGGAAACAACACAAGCACTCGATATTAGCTTTGTTGCATTTAGCCCAGTCGCGCGTGGTTATTTATGTGGTGAGCTGACGGATATCTCAACATTAGAAGCCAATGATATTCGCAACAGCATGCCGCGCTTTAGTGCCGAAAACTACCCAAAAAACATGGCGCTACTGCAAGACTTTTTAGCGATGGCAAAAGACCTTGGCTGCACTCCAGCACAATTGGCACTTGCTTGGGTGCGTAGCAAAGGAGAGCATATCGTGCCCATTCCTGGGACACGTTCAATCTCTCATATGCAAGACAACCTGAACGCCAGCAGCCTCACTCTAAATGCGCAGCAATGCTCCGAACTGGATGAAATGATCCACCAAGGCAATGTCTCTGGTGCGCGCTATAATGCCGCTGCACAAGCAGATGTCAGCACAGAAGAGTTTGCTTAAATAGCCAATCAGCACATGGAATAAAAAAACGCGCCATCAACAATGGCGCGTTTTTATTTTCCATGCTGTGTCAAGATGCACAGGGTAAGGCCGCAATACTCGCAGAGTATTTAAACAATTTCGATGAGCATCTCGCCAGGTGTCACACGGTCGCCTTTTGCGACACAAACGGTTTTCACTGTACCTGCAACATTCGCATGCACTTCCGTTTCCATCTTCATTGCCTCTGTTACCAGTACCGCCTGCCCCGCGGTTACCGTGTCACCTTCAGCAACCAATACATCGATAATATTGCCCGGCATAGCCGCACTCACATGGCCAGGCTCTGTCGCTTTCGAACGACCACTGCCACCTTCAGAAATGTATTCATTTAAAGATTCGAACACCACTTCTTCTGGCATTCCATCAAGGGACAAATACAGCTTACGTTTACCAGCGCCAAAATCCCCTACTCCAGTAATTTCAACGTCATACACTTCACCATGCACATCGATCTTAAACTCAGTAGCAAGACCACCCGGTGCAGCTGCAGAGCTGGCTTGTTCTGGTGGTAATAAGGCTTCTGGCTCTAATGTGCCATCGGCACGCTGTTGCAAAAACTCACGTCCCAACTCTGGAAACATAGCAAAAGTAAGAACGTCTTCTTCTGATGTTGCCAACTCACCAATCTCTTTGCGCAATTTGTACAACTCAGGCGTTAAAGAGTCCGCTGGACGGCTTTCATTGACACTCTCATTCCCCACCGCTTTCTTTTGTATTTCACTATTAACTGTAGCTGGCGGTTGGCCGTAGCCACCTAATAGGTAGCGTTTTACTTCATTTGTGATGGTTTTATAACGCTGGCCTGCCAAGACATTATATACCGCTTGAGTGCCCACAATTTGTGAGGTCGGTGTGACCAATGGCGGGAAACCAAGGTCTTCACGGACGCGAGGAATCTCGGCAAATACATCGCGAATTTTGTCTAGCGCATTTTGCTCTTTAAGCTGATTGGCCAAGTTCGACATCATGCCGCCCGGCACTTGGTTAATCTGCACCGACACATCTTCACGGGTAAATTCACTTTCAAACTGATGGTATTTTTTGCGTACTTCACGGAAGTAGTCCGCTATTTCAGACAATAAAGTCAGATCCAAGCCCGTGTCATAATCCGTCCCTTTCAATGCCGCAACTTGGGATTCTGTCGCCGGATGGCTCGTACCACCAGCAAAAGAAGAAATTGCCGTATCAATACGATCCGCACCCGCTTCCACGGCTTTTAGCTGACACAAAGGAGCCAAGCCAGAAGTAGAGTGTCCGTGCACGGCAAGCGGTAAATCCACCGCCGCCTTAATGGCTTTGACCAAATCGTAGGTCGCATAAGGTGTTAACAGCCCCGCCATATCCTTGATCGCAATTGAATCTGCGCCCATGGCTTGCATGGCTTTTGCTTGCTCAACAAACAGTTCAGCATTGTGTACTGGACTGGTTGTATAACAAATCGTGCCTTGAGCATGCTTACCCGCTTTTTTAACCGCTTTCATGGCGGTTTCTATGTTGCGTAAGTCATTTAATGCATCAAACACACGGAACACATCTACGCCGTTATCTGCGGCTTTTTGTACAAAAGTTTCAACCACGTCATCGGCGTAATGGCGATAGCCTAATAAGTTCTGACCACGCAGCAACATTTGCAAACGGGTATTGGGCAATGCTGCCTTTAGTTGGCGTAAACGCTCCCAAGGGTCTTCTTTTAAAAATCGCACACAAGCATCAAACGTCGCGCCACCCCATACTTCTAGAGACCAGAAACCCACTTGATCGAGTTTTTCACAAATTGGCAGCATATCTTCGGTACGCATACGTGTCGCAATAAGTGATTGATGTGCATCACGCAGAGTAACGTCCGTGATTTCTACTTTTGTTTTGTTAACTTGACTCATGTTCCTTCCTCCTGCGGATTATCGACCAAGATGTGCGGCAAGGGCCGCAGCTAATACAAGCGCAATATCGCTTGGGTGACGTTTTACGGAATAATTTAATAACTCTGGATGTGCAGGCACAAAACCTGTGTTGAACTCACCTTTAATGAAATCTGGGTGTTTTAAGATTTCCTGGTAATAGTTCGCAGTGGTTTTAATGCCATGCAAACGCATGTCGTCGATAGCACGACGCCCACGGGCAATCATTTCTTCCCAAGTCAGCGCCCAAACCACCAGCTTCAAGCACATAGAGTCGAAATAGGGGGGGATTTCATAGCCGGTGTAAATCGCCGTATCTACTCGAACCCCTGGACCACCCGGTGCATAGTAGTGAGTAATGCGCCCAAAACTCGGTAAAAAATCGTTTTTCGGGTCTTCTGCATTGATCCGAAACTGCATGGCATAACCGGAATAACTGATGTCTTCCTGACGGAAACTCAGCGGCAATCCAGACGCGATTCGCAGCTGCTCGCGTACGATATCCACACCGGTAATTTGCTCCGTGATGGTATGTTCTACCTGCACACGAGTATTCATTTCCATGAAGTAGATTTCATTACCAGACAACAAAAACTCGACCGTTCCGGCATTTTCATAACCCACGGCTTCTGCGGCGGTTACCGCTAAATTACCTATGTATTGACGTTGCTCTGGTGTTAATTGTGGACTCGGAGCAATTTCGATCAATTTCTGGTTACGCCGTTGTATCGAGCAATCTCGCTCGTATAGATGGATAGCGTTACCTTGAGAATCAGCCAATATTTGCACTTCAATGTGACAAGGATCAACAATGCATTTTTCCAGAAAGACTTCTGCCGAACCGAACGCTTTTGTCGCCTCAGAAATAACTCGAGGATATTGACTCGTCAATTCTTCAGGGGTGTCACAACGGCGAATACCACGACCGCCACCACCTGAGGTGGCCTTGATCATCACCGGATAGCCAAATTTGTTCGCCAGCTGCAAGGCTTCATCAAGGTCTTTTAAGTTACCTTCAGAACCTGGAGTAACAGGAACTCCCGCCGCTCGCATGCTGTCGCGGGCTTGGGTTTTATCACCCATTTTGTTGATTACGCTAGATTTGGGTCCAATGAAAACAATGCCTTTTTGTTCACACAGTTCGGCAAAATGCGCGTTCTCAGACAAAAAACCATAACCTGGGTGGATCGCATCACACCCTGTTTCTACGGCCAAATTGACAATGCGCAGAGGATCCAAATAACCAGCGAGAGGGTCATCGCCCAACGAATAGGATTCATCCGCACGCTTAACATGCAATGCATAACGATCCGGCTCGGTGAAAATAGCCACTGAGCGAATATCGGACTCTGAACATGCACGTATTATACGAACCGCGATTTCACCACGGTTAGCGATCAACACTTTCTTCAACATGGGTCACTCCTTAACTTGGTGAAGTTTTAGCCTACTTAAAGAAATACAAAAGTAAAAATTGATATTTCAAAGGTTATCTATAAGGTATACGTGATGAATAAAAACAAAAATGAGGAGAAATATGGCGTCTTCCGTTCAAAATCTAGCCAACCGTCTAACTTTTAGACAGCTTCAGGTATTTAACAGTGTTTACGAATTAAATAGTTACAGCCGTGCTGGCGACATGCTTGGCTTGAGCCAACCTGCTGTCAGCAATCAAATTCGCCAACTAGAACAAGCCATCGAACAACCTCTGTTCGAGTATGTTGGTCGTCAGCTGTACAGCACGGCCATCGCTAAACGTTTAGCCGAGTGTACTTTTGCCATTTTTAATGAAGTGCAACGCTTTCAAAATGACCTAGGCGCCGAAAGCGGATTAGTGTCTGGGGAATTGAAACTGGTGGCGGTGAGCACAGCCCAATACATTGTGCCTTATTTGCTAAAAGCCTATAGCAGTCTACATCCAAACGTCACCATTTTTCTCGATGTCGTGAACCGTACTCAAGCGATTGAACGGCTCGAAAAAAATCGCGACGAGCTGACGATTATGGGCATGGTGCCAAACGATAAACCCATGTTAAGTATTCCTTTTTTGGGTAATGAGATGATCCCAGTTGTGCCCAAGGGACACCCATTGTTAAACCAGCAGGACCCAGTCACATTAAGTCAGTTTCTGGAACACACCTTGCTACTTAGAGAGCCGGGCTCAGGCAGTCGATTAGCGTTAGAGCTACACTGTCAGAAACAACGAGTTCGCTTTCAAAATGAAATGATCATGGGGTCAAATGATGCCATTAAGCATTCAGTGATCGCAGGACTTGGAGTTGCGGTGCTGCCACGCCTAGGTGTACTGCCAGAACTAACCTTGGGCTCCTTAGTAGAGCTCCCTATTAAAGATTTTCCGCTACGTCGCTCTTGGTGTTTGGTTAACCCTCAAGGTCAACATCCCACCCCAACCATGCGCTCTTTTATTGATTATGTGCAGCAAAACATCGGCCAATTTGAGTCCATGTTTCAACGCATCCAGACTCAGTAACCAGAAGCCGAGCCCATTGCCCATAAGTGGGCTCCGGCGAGGGCGCGCCATGGTGCATAATCAGCCAACCATTGCTCAGTCGCTTTGGCATCCATTACTGTCGGAGTCGCCAGTAAACTGGATAAATGACGACGTACCGCCACATCACCGTGCAATGACCCATCTAGCCAGCCAAAGCCCCTCAGTAAACCATAACTGACAGTCCAAGGCCCGATTCCTTTCAACGCCAGAAGTTGCTTGCTAAAAGCACCAATGATGGTGTGATCGAGCTGACTAGGCCAAACCAGTTTTTGCTGACAAATATGTTCAGCCAATAACAGCAATGTCGCTGCTTTGCTGTTTGACAGGCCACTCGCTTGTAAGCTCTCTGGTGTGGCGTGTTGCAGTGACTCAGCCGTTGGATAACACAATAAACCGCTAGAGTGCTCCATACCAAACGTTTGAATAAAACGCCGCCGTATTGAAATTGCCGCCTTGACACTGATTTGCTGACCAATAATAGCCCAGCTAAACGCCTCAAAGGGGGAAGCACTTTGCGGAATGCGCAGTCCTTTCTGCTGCTGCACTAAATGGGAAAAGGGCGTATTTTGACGGCTACAAAACCTCTCAAACGCCTCTATTCTCTGATCCAGACCCAACATATGATCAGCTAATTGCGATAATTTAGCGCTGTCTATCGACGCTTTTTCAGCATCGCAGTGTAAGCTAACCTGCACTCGATTTACGTCATTGAAATCAAAACAAAGACGCGCAGGATAAGCGCCCCAAATAAGCCCCTTTTCAATGACATTATCAGCATATCGCTCTGCCACCTCATGCTCATCTCGATGATGGAAAGCAATAAAGTCTTGCTTATTAAAGTCGCTCGGCAGAGCTTTGAACAAGGGATTGGTCATTCTTTGTTTCCTGCGACAAGGCTCGGCGCAGTTGATTCTCGCTCTAATAAACTGTGTTTACGCTCCACTCCCCAGCGGTAACCTGCTAAGCCACCACCTTTACGAATAACTCGATGACAGGGTATCAGCAAAGCGACTTTATTTGCCGCGCATGCCGTGGCCACAGCTCTCACTGAATTTGGTCTGCCTAATAACTCCGCCACCTCACTATAGGTTCGCGTTTCTCCTCGCGGAATCATTTGCAACGCTTGCCATACCTGTTGCTGAAAAGCAGTCCCCTTTATATCCAAAGGCAAAGCATCTGAACCAACAGCAGCCGAATTAGCCTGAGCTATCACTGCCTCAAACCAAGCCTTCCAAGTTTTTGAAGAAGACTTTATATCTGTTTCCTGCAAACCAACATTCTGCAAACACGCTGTGCCAACTTGCCCCTCTAACTCAGCCAGTAGTGCTTCCTTATCATCTCCTAGACTGACCGCACATATTCCCTTTTCGGTTGCTGCCATAAGACAAAAGCCAAGTTCGGTTGGCACTATTTGATAAAATACCGTTTGCTGTTGCCCCTTAAGCTGATCAGAGGGCGTTGTTGTTACTCTTGCCATACCCATTTTATGTACCTCTGAATAATAATGACCCGTTGAAGCGAAACCAGCTTGATAGGCGGCTTGAGTGATGTTTTTTGATTCAGCTAACGCCATTTTCATGCGCCGTATCCTCACTTGTCTTGCGTAAGATTTAGGACTCACGCCTACTTCAGCTCGAAAAACTCGTTGTAGATAGCACGGACTCCAGCCAACCCTTTGAGATAATGTCGCTAAAGTTAGCTGCGCCTCTTCAACTTCGATAATACGACATACCGTTCTGATTTTTTCTTGTTTTAGCGTATCACTGACTTCTGGGCGGCAGCGTTTACAGGCTCTAAAACCCGCTGACTTTGCATCGCAAGCCTGATCAAAAAAACGAATGTTTTCCAGCAAAGGCTGACGTGAAGAGCAATCTGGACGGCAGAAAATTCCCGTCGATAGCACACCATAAAAAAAATGCCCTACTGCTAATGAGTCGCGGTGCCGAATCGCCAAATACTTTGCTTGGGAAGTCTGATAGTGGTGCATTGAATTATGATCCCCCATTTACTCTGAGTACCATTAATAAGATGAGTATCAGCATAATCCGTTCTGTTTTATTCGGCACTCTAAATCTTGTTCTGTAATTGTAAGTAACTAGGCTCTTCCAAAAAAACAAACTCTACTCTTGATACTCTCATACACTTTTTTGTCACCTTTCTTCACATAATTATTGCATCAATTAAGTTGAATGTTTTTTATACTCCACACATCTATGTAGGATTTTCCCTACAAGCAACAACCAGAAAATCTTACTGATTATAGGGATGGAATGAACCATTATGTTTTTTAAGACAAAAGACAATAGCGCGGAAATTGAAGAAAAAAAGCGTACAGAATTAGACCGTGCCCTGATCCAGTCTTTGCACCAACACTGCGCTATTATTAGCTTTACCCCTGACGGTAAGATCTTAGAAGCTAACTCTCTTTTTCTTAACGCTACAGGTTACCAACTAGAAGAAATCCAAGGCAAACATCACGCTATGTTCTGTCTAGACAGTCTTACCAAAAGCCCTGACTATAAGCTTTTTTGGGATCAGTTAGCGGCAGGAAAAAGCCAAAAAGGCACCTTTCAGCGCAAGCGCAAAGATGGTTCAGACATCTGGCTAGAAGCCACTTATGTCCCCGTCGAGCTAGATGGAAAAATCGTTAAAATCATCAAAACAGCCAACGATATCACCCTAGAGAAATACCAAGCCGATAATCAAAAAGCCGTTTATAACGCCATTGACCGCTCCTCTGCTCTTATTGAGTTTTCACCAGATGGTACGATTCAATTTGCCAATGAAAATTTTTTGAAAACGATGGGCTATCACTCTAAACAAGAAGTCATTGGCAAGCATCATCGCATGTTCTGTCAAGACGAGTTTTATGCTTCTCATCCTAATTTCTGGCAAGAGTTGGCGACGGGTGACTTCAAGACAGGACAGTTCTTACGTATTGACAAACAGGGCAACAAAGTTTGGTTAGAAGCCAGCTATAATCCTATATTTGATGATCAAAATAAGGTCATCAAGGTGGTGAAGTTAGCCTCAGATATCAGCGCTCGCGTGTTGGCTCAAATGGCTATTCAAAACGCGGCAGAAGTGGCCCATACCACCTCAATGCAAACCGCTAAGGTCTCAGAAAATGGCGTAAAAATATTGCAGGATACGGTAAGTACCTCAAACCATATTATCAGTGAAGTTAACGCCTCAAGCGACCTCATTGAACAGCTCAACCGCCAATCAGAAAACATTGCCAAAATAGTCACCACCATTGCTTCGATCGCCGATCAAACCAATTTATTAGCACTTAATGCCGCGATTGAAGCAGCACGGGCGGGAGAACATGGGCGCGGCTTTGCGGTGGTTGCTGACGAGGTGCGCACGCTCGCCTCGCGCACTAGCAGCTCTACCGTTGAAATAGAAACCATGGTGGCACAAAACAGCGAACTGACCCGTAAAGCAAAGAGCAGCATGAACGGCATTCACAATTATTCGAGTCAAAACGCTGAACTAATTAGCCAAGCGGCTGATATTATTGATGAAATTCTAACTGGGGCAGAGCACGTATCAAGTACCGTTAATAAGCTAGTGCAAAGCTCTAACTAAAAACGCCTAATGAAAAAAATGGGAGCGCGAAGCAGATCGCTTCGCACTCCCAATGTAACTTATATCTTACAAGATACTTTTTACAAGATAGAAGCCAACTTAAGATTTTTCAGGCATTTCATGCTCAAGCAGAAGTAATCCAGCACCTGTATTTGAGATAGGTGCATGATAATTGCGATGCAACTGTGTGACCTTACCTCGAAGCGTACCACGCATGGCAATCCACATATTTAACTCAACCGTTTGCGCACCACCTTTTTTCACCAAGTCTAAGTTGCTATAGCGAGTCAATTCTTCTGGATTTGTCACCAATTTATCCATGTATTCAAGGTCGAACTCACGGTTTAAAGTGCCTGCCGCTTCGCCATCAAGTTGGTGAGACATGCCGCCCGTACCAAACACAGCAACGGTCAAATCTTCATCGTAAGATTCAATCGCCTTACCGATGGCTTGTCCTAGTGCGTAGCAGCGTTTAGGTTGTGGCATTGGATATTGCTCACAATTAATACACACAGGAATCACCTTTACATGGCCATAGTCATTACCCGGCCACATAAGGCTTAGCGGCACAGTCAGGCCATGGTCGACTTTCATTTCTTGGCAAATGGTCATATCAAAACCATCGTCGACAAGGCTGTTAGCAATATGCCAAGACAATTCTGATTCGCCGGTCACTGGCGGAATCGTTGCAATTCCCCAACCCTCGTCTGAGTTATGGTATTGATCGGCTACGCCAATCGCAAAGGTGGGTTTTTTATCAATAAAAAACTCCAAACCATGGTCGTTATAAAACAGCACAATGACATCAGGCTTTTTCTCATTAAGCCACTTTCTAACCGGTGGATAGCCATCAAAGAAAGGTTTCCAATAAGGGCTGTCTTCTTGTTTATTAGCCATTGCATTTGCAATGGCTGGAATATGAGAAGTCGTTATTGCGCCAATAATTCTTGCCATTAGCCTTCTCCTGATCCGCGTTTTTTTAACATTGCATTAAACGCGTCAAGGCTTTGTCCGCTTTGAATCGCACCGATATCCTGCATGTTTAACTTCAATAGCCCAGCAAACTTAGCCACATAATAAATACTGCCCCCTTCTTTCAGTAGGGCAATAATATTCCGCTCACGAATGGCTTTAATTTGCCTTTCTGTCAGGCCAAACTTCACACAATATGCATCAGGATCTTGATTAAATTCATCCCTTGCAGATTGCTCATTAAATGAGAAACACATTTTGTTTAAACCATACCCCTTTTTGGCCATATGACCATTAAAGAGGTAGGTGCCAGGAATAGGTTGTTCTGAGTCGTATTCGGACATGGTATGCGCCTTTTGATTATTTTTATGGCGTAGTCAATAGCGGTTCTTTAAGACCAATAAAGCCGCATTGGATTATCCACCAAGAGAGCTTGCTGAAGCTCAGCGGTCGGAGCAATGTGCGGGATAACATCCACCAGATGACCGTCATCTGGTACATGCACCTTCATATTAGGATGAGGCCAATCGGTCCCCCATAAAACACGCTCAGGAAACTTCTCTACTAGGGTTCGTGCAAATGGTACGACATCAGAATAGTCAGGGGCTTGTAAGGTTAAGCGCTCAGGGCAACTTACCTTGCACCACACATTGCTATTATCAGCCATAAAGTCGATAAAGCGTTTAAAATCAGGGTGATCAACACCATTGGCGACACTCGGTGTTCCCATATGATCAACCACAATTGTGGTGTTTAACTCTTTCAAGAAAGGGATTAGCTCAGCAAGATCCGCCGCTTCAAAATACACCACAATATGCCAGCCGAAAGGTCTGATTTTTTCTGCAATAGAAAAGAACACTTCTTTTGGTGTGCTATCAACGAGGCGTTTAACGAAATTAAAACGCACACCGCGAACACCCGCTGCATGCATCTCTTTTAACTCGGCTTCGGTAATCGAATCATCTACAAATGCGACCCCGCGCGCCAATTCACCAGCACTGTTTAGGGCGTCAATTAACGCTGAATTATCGGTACTATGACACGACGCTTGCACAATAACATTACGAGAAAAACCCAAATGATCACGCAGGGCAAAGAGCTGCTGTTTTGATGCATCACACGGCGTGTATTTACGTTTCGGGTGATAAGGAAATTTTTCTGCAGGACCAAAAACGTGGCAATGGGCGTCTACCGCACCAGCTGGCACGACAAAGGTCGGTTTACTGGGTGCAGGGTGAAAAGGAAGATAATCTTTATCCATCATGATTGTGTACCTATTGTTATTCTAGAAACAAAAAATCGCCTAAAGGCCATTTTTATGTGTAAATACCTGTCCATCTAGAAGCTTTCTAGCGGTTCTTAATATCGCAGCAGTGCCGATTTCGCCGTCTTCTGAGCGATCTAAAATGACCGTCATGGAACCAATCGGGTGCTCAACCTCTAGCGTCATACGGCTTGCTTCAGTCAATACCGCCACGGTTTTAGCCGGTGAGCCATCCAGTACTGCGGCAGTAGCGACACTTACCGCACCCAATACCCCGATAGAAGCATGGCAGCGATGAGGTATAAAGGTTCGCGTCGAAATGGCACCGCCATTTGTCGGTGCGCTGACCATGGTCATTTTCGGTACCGATTTAGACGACACATCACCAAGATTCATCATTTTTCCCGCCTGTAGACGGATCGATTCCAACTTCGCTTTTAGTGCCTCATTGGCTTCTAGAGTCTCACGGCTTTCGGTACCAGTAATCCCTACGTCCTGAGCGCACATCACGACTACCGGCATGCCATTATCAATACAGGTTACTGCAACGCCATCAATCACATCGACCGTGTTACCAGTGGGCAATAAAGCGCCACAACTGGACCCTGCAGTGTCTTTAAAAGTGATCGGCACTGGGGCCGAAAAACCCGGTACGCCGTCAATCCGTGCATCCCCTTCATATTGCACTTCACCCTCTTTGACCATGACGCGCGCCACGGCAATTTGTCCGGTATTTTGCATAAAGATTCGCACTGCGACTTCACCGTCCTGCGGCGCCTTAACCAATCCTCTTTCTAGAGCAAAAGGCCCAACACCGGCAAGAATATTGCCACAATTCTGTGCATCGCTCACCACAGCTTGGTCAACAAAAACCTGTAGAAACAAATAATCTACATCCGCATCCTGACGGCTTGATTGCTGAACTAAGGCGACTTTTGACGCTAACGGATCTGCCCCGCCGATACCATCAATTTGGCGATCGTCAGGGGAACCCATGACGCGCAACAAGAAAGCATCTCGCTGCGCTTCATTGGCTGGTAAATCGGATGCGATAAAGTAAGCACCTTTCGAAGTCCCGCCACGCATCCACATACAAGACGTGCCTTGATTAGACATATTTCAAACCTTTCGCTTCTAGGCGAGGGCGCATTTCATATATATCCAACCCTAACTCGCCATTCGCCATACGAACTCGCTTCGCCTCTTCATTCGCCATACGAGCACGAGCCAACTCCAGCACTTCAGCGGCTTTTTCACGACGTACAACCACTACCCCATCATCATCCGCCACAATGACATCACCGGCATTGACCGTTTGTTCTGCGCAAACGATTTGCACATTCACCGAACCCAGGGTTTCTTTGATAGTACCTTCAGAAAAAACAGCTTTTGACCAAACTGGGAAGTTCATTTGACGAAGGTCTCGTGTGTCACGAACACCGCCATCAATAATTAACCCCACAACGCCTCGTGACTGTGCTGATGTGGCCAACAAATCACCGAAGAAACCGTGAATAGAAGGAGAGGTCGGAGCGAAGACCATGACATCTCCTGCCTGACATTGCTCTATCGCAACATGCATCATCCAGTTATCCCCTGCGGCACCAGAGATGGTCACCGCCGAGCCTGCTATGGTTTTATCCATTTGGATGGGGCGTATATAGTGCGCTAATAGACCAACACGGCCTTGTGCTTCATGGATAGTCGCCACACCGCACTCAGCCAACCCGTCAATGACAGATTGCTCAGCTCGCTGGATCTGTTGAACCACTTTATTTTCCCTCATAACCTGCTCCTTATGCTTGTAGGCGACTAAAGACACGGCGCGCATTGCCTTCGAAAATTTCTTGCTTCTGCGCTGCACTCAATACTGTGTTGTTATCGATATAACGTTTTGTATCATCAAAATAATGGCCGGACTCTGGATCAACACCTCGCACTGCACCAATCATTTCAGAGGCAAACAAGATGTTCTTGGTCGGGATAATATCCAGCAACAAATCAATGCCACGTTGATGGTAAACACAGGTATCAAAATAAACGTTATTCAACACACGCTCGGCAAGGTCAAAACCTTGGTCTTGTGCCAATCCACGGAAGCGCCCCCAGTGATATGGAACCGCACCACCGCCATGGGGAATAATGACCTTAAGCTCAGGGAAATCCTTAAACACATCAGACATCATCAGCTGTTGAAAGCCTGTCGTGTCTGCACCCAAATAATGAGAACCCGTGGTATGAAAGCAGTCATTGCATGCTGCGCTCACGTGAATCATCGCGGGGATATCGTACTCACACATTTTTTCGTAAATTGGATAGAAAGAACGGTCTGCCAATGACGCATCTTGCCAATGACCACCACTCGGGTCTGGGTTCAAATTGATGCCAATGAAGCCCATTTGCTCAACCGTACGCACAATTTCGGCGACGGATTTCGCCGGATCGACACCTGGAGACTGAGGCAATTGAGCCACAGGGGCAAAGTTTTCTGGGAAAAGATCACACACACGACGAATTAGGTCATTTTGATGCTCTGTCCAATATTGGCTCGTGTACTCATTACCAATATGATGACCCATCCAGCTAGCACGCGGAGAAAAAATGGTTAAATCCGTGCCTCGCTCTTGCTGTAAGCGAAGTTGGTTATTAATAATACTGTCACGGATTTCATCATCTGAAACGACTACTTTTCCTTTTTCTCCAACAAACGAAGGGTCTTTAGCAACCTGCTCTTTTTGTTTATCTCGGTATTCACCTACCCCAGGAGGAGTGGTCGTGTAATGACCATGGCAATCTATAATCATGCTACTGCTCTCTTTCTTGTTTATGGTAACTAACACCCGCAAACAGCACACAGCGCAAAGAAAATGAAACACGCACCGTCTATGCCGCAAGTGAAAATTGATAGCTGAGTATTGATTTCTGACGCCACTTTGAACAGTTCAATTTAACTTAAAAGATATTGATTTTTGATATAGAAGAGAATTTAGATTTGAATATTCGCCTGACCCTTGAGCGCATAAAAAAGCCTTTAGTAATTTAAAGAGGGCATCTGAAAAACAAAACAAACAATTGATTTATAATATATTTTTTTAGAAATAGATATTTAATAACAAGACGTAACCAGTTCTTCTCAGCGATAGGCAGCCAAAAGAGGCACTTCCCCTTTTCCTATTATGCATTCAGTTTTTATGACATAAGAAAATCATACGCGATAAGCTAAGTCCCATAGCAAACCTCAGGCCAGCACCTAGACCGCTGACCATAAGGGCTTTACAGGTAAAAAAAAGCCGCTTCTAGAAGCGGCTATTAGACAATATCGTGTGTTGAATTAGAGTTGCGTTAATACGTATTCTGCAGAACTCACCTTGTATTCACCTGGCTCATCAAGCCATAGCTTTTGTACGATTCCATGATCGACTAACATCGCATAACGCAAGCTACGAATTCCCATTTTAGCCGCTGAAATATCCAGTTCTAAGCCAAGAGAATGGGTAAATTCTGCCAGTCCATCTGCTGCCATCACAAGGTGCTCAGCGTTGTTTGCTTCGCCCCATGCATGCATGACAAAAACATCATTAACAGACAAGCACACCACTTCATCGATGCCTTTTTCTTTAAACGCGTCGAAATGAACCACATAACCTGGAAGGTGGCTCGCACTACAAGTTGGAGTAAATGCTCCTGGCACTGCAAACATCAGTACTTTTTTTCCTGAGAAAAATTCAGTCACATCAACGCTTTCAGGGCCTTCAACACCCATAATTTGAAATTGACCATTAGGCAACATATCCCCAATTTGAACCGCCATTCTGATACTCCATAAAATAATAACGAGCGCATATTACAGGAAAAAAGCCTTCTATCGAGGGGCTACCCGCTAAATCCGCATTATTACACCGTTTTGAACTGTGTTAACAGTGCTCTTTGGTGTGTGGCCAAGGAAGAAAGTCGGCTACTGTCTTGCTCGCTTTGATCCGCGCCATGGGCGGCTTGATCCGACATGTCAGAAATCTCATGGACACTTTTGGTAATGTCCTGAGCCACTAAGGACTGTTGCTCTGCAGCGGTGGCAATTTGAGTACTTAAATCGCGTATTTCAGCCATGCTGGCTTGCAACTCATTAATAGAAGTTCCTACAAGACGGGTGTTTTCAACACTGCTGTAAGCCCCATTCCGGCTTTCTTCCATGCTCGCTACCGTTTGTTTCACGCTTTGCTGCAGCTGATTGATCACATGCTGTATTTCTTCTGTAGAGCTGTGAGTACGCGTTGCTAAAGTACGCACTTCATCAGCCACCACGGCAAAGCCACGCCCATGCTCTCCAGCTCGGGCAGCCTCAATTGCAGCATTCAAGGCTAACAAATTGGTCTGTTCCGCGATTTCTTGAATGACTTCCAATATGCGACCAATATTTTGTGAATACTCATCAAGCTGATTCACCACAGCCGTCGATTGCTCGAGTTGCGTAACCAGATGCTCTACATCGGTAATATTACGCTCCATTTGCTCACGACTTTCATTGGCTCGTAGGTCCACATGCTGAATTTGACTTAATGTAATTTCAGAGTTTTTAGCCACCTCTTGTACCGTCGCGGCCATTTCTGTCATGGCAGTCGCAACGCTCGAGGTTTGCTCATTTTGCGAGCGCATCAGCACTTTGGTGTCTCCCGCTAAACGAACATTATTCTGCGCTGACTCAGAAACATCATTTGATGCTTTATCAATATCCTTCATCACTTGCTGTAATTTTACAACTAAGTCATTGACCCAGCGTGATAAATCACCAAATTCGTCGTTTGTTTTCACTTGACTGCGCTGAGTAAAGTCCCCTTCAGAGATTTTCCCTAAAACGACCATAACTTCATTAAGAGGACGACGAATACTCCGACTCACCCACAGCGTAATGGCAATCGCAATCAAGACAGAAACCAGCAACACGACCCCCATCATCAAAGTAGAAAAAGCCGCACTGTCATTCGCGGCCACTTTCGCTTGATCACGCATAGACACAGTACTATTTAGTAACGCCTTGGTTAACTCATCGACTTTAGACATGCTAGAAGAAAGCTGCTTAGCAATCACTTCGGCTTCTTGATTGAGGCGGGTGTATTCATAAAAGTCATTGATGACACTATCTTGCTTCTGAATTTCCTCGGCCAGCAAATCAATTGAATCTTTAATATCCACGTTATTTAGATAGTTTAATTTATCCTCTAAACCAACAAACGTTTTGGCCATCGTTTCCTTCATGGACTGCATGTCCGTAAGGTCTGTCGTGTCAAAATAGTCACCTATTGATACTTGTAGGCTTTCTAGACGAATACGCACGTAAGATGCGGCAAACTTCGCCGCTTGGGTACCACTGTCATCACTAATGGATGTAAGGTCATCGATGGTGTAGGCAAGATCGTCTTTTAGATCGAATTTCTTATCTGGGATTTTGGCCTGCAGATTCAGCTTACGCTCATGATTCGTAAAAGCCACTTGCGTCGTTTTATAAAAGGTCTGCAGCTGAAGGTTCATCTCATTCAGCAGATCCTCCATCACGGGATGTTTGCTGACACTCTGCTGTAGCTCAGCAGACAACGAATCGGTATCGGCTTTATAACCCTCGAAAGATTTTTTTAACCCTGCTAATGAATCAGGTGATTTGCTTAACAGATATTGCAGCACGGCGGCATTGGCCAACGACAAATCATGGCTCAGCTCGTTACTTTGAGCGCTAATCTGAGCAACATTTCCTGTAATATCATTAAGACTGCCTTCAATTTTTTTAATACCAGTAAAGCCTGAGCCAGCAATAACAAGCAATAACAATAGTAAAACACCAAAGCCCAACAAGATCCTCTGGATTACAGATAGTGACATAACTAACCTCTAGCTAATGGAATTAATCTTCATATTATCTGCATGAAACAGGCCATATATTGGCAGAAAACCGACCTAATGGACAATTTATATCTAATGACACTTTTACTTCACTGACTGGCAGTTTAGCTCTTCTATCTGTGATCAAATGGCTAGCCATAGGCTTCCAGTAAGGGATCTGCTAAATTCAACTCATAATGACTATCAGGTTTCAGCTAGCCATGGATCAACCGCTCTACGAACAAGTCGCGCAGCAAATAGAAAAGCAAATTCTTGCAGGGACTTTTTTGCCCAATACCCGCATCCCTTCTCTAAGAAAATCCAGCAAACAGTTTAACGTTAGTATTGCTACAGTTATGCAAGCTTTTAGCCTATTAGAAGATCGCGGCTTAATAAAAGCGCGACCGCAAAAAGGCTACTTTGTACAAAGCCATCAACCCAACAGTGATGCGGCACAAATTACCCCAAAAAAGTACGATGGACATATGCACCGCTTACTCAATCAGCTGCTGCATGCCTCACAAGATAAAAACATTGCGCCTTTTGGCGCGGCCATTCCCTACAGTGATTTTCTCCCCATTAAGCAATTACAACGCTCTGTCGTGAGGTTAATGCGTGCCGACCCTGAAATTTGCTCCAGCTATGAGTTTACCCCTGGTTCACTAGAGCTTCGGCGACAAATTGCGATTCGCATGCTCGATACGGGCTGCCGACTGCAAGCTGATGACATCACCATTACGTTAGGCTGCCAAAATGCCATTATGCTGGCCTTGCAAGCCACCACCCAACCAGGGGACACAATTGCCATCGAAAGTCCGGCCTATCATGGCGTATTACAAGCCATCGAGGTACTGCACTTAAAAGCCATCGAAATTCCTTGCTCAGAAGACACTGGCATCGATCTTCAGCAACTTGAACAGGCCGCACAGCAATGGCCAATCAAGGCTTGTATTGTGACACCAAACAATCAAAACCCTACCGGGGCGACTCTCTCCAGCCACGCTCGGCAACACTTATTAAATATTGCCAGTCGCCATGATATCGCTTTAATAGAAGATGATGTTTATGGGGAATTGGGGTATCAAGAGCAACGTGAAGCGGCCTTAAAGGCCAATGACCACGAAGGTCGAGTCTTGTATTGCAGCTCTTTTTCAAAAAGCATCGCGCCGGGGTTTAGAGTAGGTTGGATAGTGGGAGGACGCTACCAAGACAAGATAGAGCATTACGCCTATGTTCAATCGCTGGCTATCCCCACCGTTACACAAACCGCCATCGCCCATTTTTTGGAACACGGCGCCTATGATCGTCATCTGCGTAAAACACGGCAACGCTATCAGGCCAACCTAGCCCGCTGCCAAACCTTGGTGCTTGATGCCTTCCCTGATGGAACACGCGTTTCTCACCCATCTGGAGGCTGCTTACTCTGGGTTACATTGCCTGATGCAGTTGATGCCATGCAGCTCTATCAGCAAGCAATGGCTCAAAAAATTGGCCTTTTGCCCGGCTTAGCGTTCAGCCTTTCAAACCAATTCTCCCATCATTTAAGGCTAAATTATGCTGTTTTATGGGATCAAAAAAACCTGCAAGCTTTATCAGATTTAGGTTCTTTAGTGCATGCCTTACAAAACGATGTGCTGACTGATAACGACATTTATCAACACTCTCCGACATAAGTTTTCAAAAACTCATGATTTATAACGTATTTTAAGTGGCAAACTGATAGAAAATGGATTAATTCTTAAATAGTGCCTGATTAAGGCTTTTTTCTTATAAGCTGAAGTTATGAATGTTTATTTTGCTATCTTAAAATTCGTCTGTACAGTCCGAACAGAAAGCGTACAATTCGCATTCTTTTTTAAACACTCTGCCTTTGCGGCCGATAACTTTAATACTTGAATTAGCTGGCTTGTTGCGATGGAATTTGTTTCACATCCGAAAGACCTTCCTTTAGAGATCACTCTCATAGAGGATCAACCTTTTCCTGTTTCAAATGGGAAAGATGTAGGGTTCGCCGGAATTACATGTTTTGCAGCCCAATACTTTGAAAGTGGGCGTTCAGTAAGAGTTACCCTAGAAGAAATCGACCCTAACTTTTGCGTTACTGGCCGTGTTGTCTGGTGTGACTGCGAAATGAACGAATACAAGGTCGCAATAGAATTCCCGATCAAAGACGAGTGCTATTGTGTGCGGATGGTTGAGCAACTGTCTCAAATTGAGCACTATCGACGCCAAGCTAAAACACAAGGCCGTCGTCTTAACTAC
Organism: Marinomonas pollencensis; assembly: GCF_003387375.1. Taxonomy (GTDB): domain Bacteria; phylum Pseudomonadota; class Gammaproteobacteria; order Pseudomonadales; family Marinomonadaceae; genus Marinomonas; species Marinomonas pollencensis. The sequence continues at coordinate 312,955 of NZ_QUNG01000003.1, forward strand.
AACGAAGCAGCGGCAGAGTGGATCCAGAAATTCGCAGCATCCTTCCCCGCATTTATCACCTAAAAGACCTTTATGACCCAATCTCTATCTCAACGTGATATTGACATTATCACTGACCAACTTGGTCGCACACCAAGTGGCATTAGCGCTATTGCACACTACTCTCCCAACCAGATTCCACAAGTACTCGAAATGGAAACCTGGGTGTTTGACCAACCTTTTCCCACACTGTACTGGTTATCTAGTAAAGCCATTGATAAGGCGCTTGCTAAAATCGAAAGCCAAGGGGTTGTAAAAGAGCTAGAACAGCGCATTAAAGACGACGAAACATTGCGCGAAGCCCACCACAATTCGCATCGCGACTACATTGCGCGACGCTGGGCAGCCATGAGTGACGAGCACAAAGCCATTATTGAAGAAAAAGGCTTTAAACCGTTATTTGAGAAACTCGGTATTGGTGGTATCAAAAACTGGGATCAAGTTCGTTGCTTACACATGCAATACGCCCATCACCTAGCTGGCGATAATGTCATTGGTCGCATTCTGGATGAAGAGTACGACATAAGAAGCATCGCAGACGCAGAATAACTGCCATTACAACAAGAGCCATAAAACACGCTCTCGTTTGGCATAGACAATAAAAAACCAGACTCAGTGAATGAAAACTTGAGTCTGGTTTTTTTCGTTTTTGCTCTCGCGATGATAAGCGATTTATTCTTCAGGGCGTGTACGGACTCGATTAACGGCTTCTTGCCAGCCTGCGTATAATTTTTCGCCCGTGCCTTGCGCCATACTTGGTTCAAATTGCTTTTCGGCCTGCCATAATTCACTAATCGCTTCTAGCGAAGAGAAAATACCAACCTGCAATCCGGCTAAATATGCCGCACCTAATGCCGTGGTTTCGGTGATTTTTGGACGCTCTACTTCTACTTCCAATAGGTCACTTAAAAACTGCACCATGACATCGTTAATCACCATGCCGCCATCGATGCGCAACGAACGGAAAGTCGCGCCATCCTGCGCCATAGCGCCAACCAAATCCTTGGTTTGATAACAAACTGAACGCAATCCTGCACTGACAATATCAGCCACACTGGTATCTCGAGTCAATCCAATCATTGCCCCCCTAGCGTCTGGGTCCCAATAAGGAGCCCCTAAGCCAGTAAACGCAGGCACCAAATACACAGAATCACCATTCAAGGCTTGTTGCGCCAAGCTTTGCGTTTCTTTTGCATCTTTAAATAAATTTAAACCATCCCGTAGCCACTGGATCGCCGCTCCCGCGACAAAAATACTGCCTTCTAAAGCATAAGTGACCTTACCATTTAACCGGTAACCCACCGTGGTAAGCAGTTTATGTTCTGAGCGCAGCGGCTTGTCGCCTGTGTTCAAAATGAGAAAGCAGCCCGTACCATAAGTACTTTTTACCATGCCCGCTTTGAAGCAAGCTTGACCTATAAGAGCCGCTTGCTGATCACCTGCCATTCCGTTCACTGGAATGCTTGCTCCTAACCATGACTCATCAATGACACCAAAATCGGCACTGCAATCCATCACTTCAGGCAAAATAACCTGCTCAATCCCAAATGCCTCAATCAACTCTTGATCCCACTCTTGGGTATGGATATTAAACGCCATGGTACGAGCGGCATTCGTTGCATCTGTTTTATGGGATCGGCCTTTGGTTAAGCGCCATAATAAGAAACTGTCTACCGTGCCAAACGCCAACTTGTTTTGCTGCGCTTTTTCTTTCGCTCCCTCTACATTGTCAATGATCCAACGTATCTTAGTAGCGGAAAAATAAGGGTCGATCAACAGACCAGTTTTTTCTTGCACACGCTCACTCAACCCCTGCTGGTGCAAGGTATGACAAAATTCACTGGTACGTCTATCCTGCCATACAATGGCGTTATAAATAGGCTGCCCCGTTTCTGTATCCCAAAGAATGGTGGTTTCCCGCTGATTGGTAATACCAATACTGGCTACCGATTTGGCATCGATACCTGTATCCTTGAGCACAGCACGACAGACGCTTAATGTGGACGTCCATATATCTTCAGGATCATGCTCAACCCAGCCATCATGGGGAAAATGTTGCGAGAATTCCTGTTGAGATTGACCTACTCGCTGCCCTAACTCATCAAATAAAATAGCACGAGAGCTAGTGGTGCCTTGATCAATCGCAAGAATATACTTTTTCATAGGAAAGGCTCTTTTAGGTCACTGTCATCTGGCATAAGCATTACGCCTGAGACTTTTTATTTTTTTTGTTTTGAACATAAATGTTCAAATGTGAATATCGGCTATTAAAAACCAATCTAGGCTTCTTTAGCAAGCAGTAAACTTTTTTAGGAGAATGAATCGATATGGGTCAGCAAACTCGCCAAGAGAAAATCGTCGCCATTGCTAAAGAAAAAGGGTATGTGACGATTGATGAATTGGCCAGCAAATTTTCCGTTACACCGCAAACCATTCGACGCGACATCAACGCCCTTGCTGAAGCTGAGCAAATCCGACGTCATCATGGTGGCGCGAGCTATGACTCAAGCACAACCAATGTAGCTTATGCTACACGCCAAATTATGCAGCATTCCGCCAAAGAGCAAATCGCCAGAAAATTGGCAGCCGAGATACCCAACTATGCATCCTTGTTTATCAATATCGGCACCACCACAGAAACCGTTGCACGAGCCCTGCTAAATCATCAAGGCCTACAGGTCATTACGAACAATTTGAATGTGGCTACCATTCTAAGCAGTAAGGAAGATTTTACCGTGATCATCGCTGGCGGTACCGTCCGCTCACGAGATGGTGGCGTAATGGGGGAAGCGACTATCGATTTCATCAATCAGTTCCGTGTCGATTATGGCATTATAGGCATTAGTGGCATAGACCCGAATGATGGCTCTCTACTGGATTATGATTATCAGGAAGTGCGTGTCGCACAAAGTATTATTGCCAACTCTCGTAATGTCTTTTTAGCGGCAGACAGCGTGAAATTTGGTCGTAATGCGGTGGTACGACTGGGTAATATTACTCAAGTTGACCGCCTGTTCACAGAAGAACACCCACCTAAGCCCATTCTTACGCTTATGAAAGAGCATCAGGTACGCCTTGAGCTTTGCGGCTCGCAACCTTAACACCTGTCATTGTCTGACCATTTACACACTATCCCATCTTAATAAAAAGCGACTATCTTAAAAGAAGAGGTCGCTTGCATTATTTGCCACTCAATGGCTTTTCCTTAAATACTCCACAGAAAATACCACTTGAAGCTTGCCAGCGGTCATATCAAGGTCTACTATCGAACATTAATATTCGTTTTCGAACAAAAATGAACATTATTATTCGAAATTCATAATGGGGCAGGCTATGAAACAAACACATTTCGACTTATTTATTGTCGGTGGTGGCATCAATGGTACAGGTATCGCAGCCGATGCAGCAGGTCGCGGCTTAAGTGTTGGATTGTGTGAAATGGGCGACCTTGCCCACGCAACTTCCTCCTCTAGCAGCAAACTTATCCATGGTGGTTTGCGTTATCTGGAGCATTATGAATTTCGTTTGGTGCGAGAAGCTCTAACAGAACGTGAAGTACTGCTTAAAATTGCCCCTCACCTTGTCACGCCATTGCGCTTTCAAATGCCACATCGCCCACATTTACGCCCTGCTTGGTTAATTCGCCTTGGTTTGTTCTTATACGATAATTTAGGTAAGCGTGAAGCTTTAGCAGGCTCTCATGGGGTCAAATATGGTGCAGACAGCCCACTAAAAAGCGACATCAGCAAAGGCTTTGAATATTCAGACTGCTGGGTAGACGATGCTCGTCTTGTGGTCATTAATGCGCTTAGTGCCCAACAAAATGGAGCGGATATTTTTGCCCGCACTCGCTGTATTTCTGCTCAAAGAGAAAAGGGGCAGTGGTTAATCACCCTAGAAAACCAGCAAACAAAAGAAGTACACAATATTACCGCTGACGCACTCGTAAATGCCGCTGGGCCTTGGGTGTCATCTTTTATTAAAAGCCAAATGGAACAAAAACCACCCTATGGTATTCGCATGATCAAGGGAAGCCATATTGTGGTGCCAAGGCTGTACCAACACGCCAATGCATTTATTATGCAAAACACAGATAAACGCATTGTGTTTGCTATTCCTTACCGTGAACATTACACCTTAATTGGTACCACGGATGTGGAATATCACGGCGATCCAGATAAAGTAGCGATTTCAGAAGAAGAAACCCAATACATTCTTGGGGTTGCAAACCAACACTTTAAAAAGCAATTAACCGCGGCGGATATTGTCTGGAGCTATTCTGGTGTTCGACCATTATTAGAAGATGAATCAGACAATCCTTCAGCCGTTACTCGTGACTACACCTTGCATCTAGATGACGCGAATAGTCAGGCACCATTATTAAGTATTTTTGGCGGAAAAATAACCACTTACCGCCAACTTGCCCTGTCGGCATTAAAGCAACTTACTCCCTATTTCCCTGCCATTGGCCAACCCTGGACAGACTCTCGACCTCTACCAGGTGGCGATTTAGGTATGCCACTTGATGCCTTCACTCTGCAATTACAAAAACGCTACCCTTTCCTTTCGGCGCATATGGCAAAACGTTTTGCCATGAGCTACGGCACATTAACGCACACTTTATTAAACACAGTGAACTCCCAAGAAGACTTAGGGAAACTGTTTGGTGCAGAGCTTTATCAAGCAGAAGTGGACTATTTAATTAACCATGAATGGGCATACACTGCGGAAGATATTTTATGGCGCAGAACAAAACTTGGCTTGGAGTTTACTCCAGAACAAGTCACTGAGTTAGAGAGTTATATTCAACAGACCTTAGCAAGCGCTGCTTGATAATACTCAACATCACTCCAAAGCCCACTTAAGCAATTGTCTAAGTGGGCTTTTTTTGATTTACTCATAGTAAGAATCTCACCGAAAATCCACCTCATCAGCTCATCTTTATTAGGATTATTGCTTGTATATGGACATTACGTTTTTTGATATCTCAATATGGGTTTATTTGGCATTGTTTGCCGCGGCATTTTTAGCCGGCGCAGTGGATGCCATTGCTGGCGGAGGTGGCTTGATTACAGTGCCCGTGCTACTGGCTGCTGGCCTGTCTCCCGTTGAGGCACTTGCAACTAATAAATTGCAAGGCTGCGCTGGAACTCTGTCTGCGTCTTACCATTTTGTCAAAACGAAAAAAGTGAATCTGTCCGATATGTGGTTGCCTATTACCATGACGGCGATCGGCAGTATAACGGGTACTTTATTAGTTTCTTACTTAGACAGCGGGTTACTACTAAAAGCGGTCCCCATTATTCTTATTGCCGTTGCTTTGTTTTTTTTCTTTATGCCGAAAATCCAGCCCTATATTGCCAGCAAATTTTCATTAAACCACACCCAATTTGCGGTCATTATCGGTACCAGTTTTGGTTTTTACGATGGTTTGATCGGCCCAGGAACTGGTGCTTTTTTCTCTACTGCTTATCTTTGCTTCATGGGGTTCACCCTAGTTGCTGCTACCGCCCACACCAAAATACTGAATGCAACCAGCAACTGCGCCTCTTTGCTGATGTTTGCATTTACTGGCCATATTATTTGGGCGTTAGGCATTGCGATGGCCTTTGGTCAATGGTTTGGCGCACAAGTCGGCTCTCGCTTAGTCATCACTAAAGGCGCCACACTGATTCGCCCTATGGTGATTTTTATGTGTTTGGCAATGTCTATTAAACTACTCTGGAGCAACACCTAGTTGAATAAGATCGTCTGGCGTTGTTAGACAATCTAATGGCGCATAGGCGTAACATTCTTCTACTAGCCAAGCGATCAATTGCTGGACGGCATCGCGCTGCCGTTGGGCATCAGGGCACACAAAAAGGTAGGCATGGCCTTCGTCGAGCGATTCAGAAAATGGCTGAACCAAACGCCCTTGTTGAATATCGTCCATCACCAATGGGGTTCTACCTAATGCGACCCCTTGGCCTGCAACCGCCGCCTGAACCGCCAGATCACCACGATTAAAACTGATGCCTCGGGAAGGTTTCACACCTTTCGCTTTAGCAAGCTGCAACCATTTGTCCCATTCCGCATAAGGGCTAGAAAAACGCCATTCTGAATCGTCATTCAGGAGCGGAACCTTTGCCAATTGCGCTGGCGATGTTAACTGACGATCATGGGCAAAGGCAGGACTGCAAACAGGAAACACCTTATCTTTGAGTAAAGGAATGGCTAGTCCACTGCTAGGTGCCAGTAAGTGGCTGTGGACAATCGCAACGTCGATTCGGTCCCGCTGAAAGTTCACTTCCCGCTCATTGGCCTGTATTCGTAGCTGCAAATCTGGGTATTTTTCTTGGAGACTGCCCAGTCGAGGAATCAACCATTTGGTGGCAAAAGACGGCATCACCGAGACGGTTAAAATCGTCGAAGACTCTTCTTCTTTTAGTTCAGCGATAAGGCCGTTGATTTCGGAAAAGCTATGATTCACCTGTACCGCCAAACGTGCCCCTGCAACGCTTAGCTCCAAGCGGCGGTGATGACGTATAAATAAGGTTAGCCCTAGGCGCTCTTCTAATTGGCGAATTTGTTGACTCACAGCACCTTGTGTCAGGTTCATTTCTTGCGCTGCTTTGGTAAAACTTAAATGGCGTGCCGCAATGGCGAAGGTTTCTAACCCATAAAGGGGGATGGATTTCATATTCGTCTCGAATTAAAGGTATTTCTGCTATTGCAGAAAAATCAATGTAGCACTCATAAAACAACTGAATTTTTCTTAGTTCAGATAAAATACTCAGAACTTAACCGATATTTGATTTATTTTTACAGAATTTGATTCTATCAAGATGTTATTAAAAATCCCATCTTGGATTAATTAGGCTAATCCAAGAGCCTAATTTATATCGCTTGAAATTCAACCCTTAAAAACTAGAATATGCCCATCTCTTAGGTTGAACAGCGACCTAGATCACCACTTAAATTCAGCCCTAACTGGGTTTAAGTTCTCTCAAAAACTGTCCCCACAGCCAGTCTTTGAGAAGGTTCTAACGGCATTTCCCACAGAATTCCGTTAGACCAACTGCTAGTTACTTTTTGTTTAAGCCGGACCTTTGTCCGGCTTTTTTTTGCCTAAATTTCGACGTTAAAGACGCCCATAAAATGTCATTCGGGCAGATTCAGAAAGCGCTACATCAGGCTTAGAGTTATAGGCCAGCACTACCAGCATACGGGTTACATCACCAACCACTGGCGTTACTCTATGCATCGCATTACGACCACGGAACAACACTAGCGTTCCAGGCCCTGTCGTCAATGTCTTGCTCTCACGATGGCCTGCCAACACCTCGGCTACCCCTTGGTAATTCATCTCGCCACTGTCCGCGTCGCGCATGTTTTCGATGTATTCAAACTCTCCTCCTTGCTCAGGACTTTGCAATAGGAGCGTGATGGCAAAAGAAGATTCATCAAAGTGCCAACCTAATTCTTGCCCCTCACTGGCATAATGCAAGTTAATAGAAGAAAGCGAATCCGCGTAATTAAACAACTCATCTTCCCCCAACACCGCCGCCAAAAAGGCACGAAATTCTTGGGCATCATAAAGCGCTCTAAGTGGTGAACCCTGAGAAATTTGATCGTCTGTAATACACCCTTTTGACGACTGCACGCTCTGATTTCGAGGGTGCTCTAAAGGAAAGTCCATGTCTGTTGGTTTTAGATATACGTTATGGTCATCTTTAGAAAAGTACGCTAACGGTTTCTTCTTATTGCCTTCAGCAACAACCCGTTGAATCGCTTCTAGTGATAAAAAGTCCGGCAGTACTAACGCACCATCTTCATCTAGGACATTTTTACAATGCTCGTGAAAAGCACGCTCTGTGATTGGATACTGCTTCATTTGAATAATTTCGTTAAGTAACATGCCATGACCCTCTTACGCGTTATTCTTTATGCAAAAAGAATAACTTATGGAAAATCTTCTGAGTAACGATATATTCTAAGTACTGTATTAAGCTGTACTTATGAATAAAAGTTAAACTATCCACTGAATTAATCTAGGCAGTTTTATGAAAATAACACAGCTTCCTCCTTTAGGCGCCCTGCTGGCTTTTGAAGCCGCAGCTGAGCAGGGCAGCTTTGCCAAAGCGGCAGAAGTGCTTTTCATCACGCCTGCCGCCGTTAGCCAAAAAATTCGCGGTCTAGAAGAGCAACTAGATACAAGCCTTTTTGAACGCTCCAAACAAGGAGTAATACTGACTCGAGTGGGTCAAAGTTATTTGATTTTCATTCATGAAGCATTGGAGAAAATCCGTCAGGGGCAACAGCAGGTTAAACAATTTTCAAACCTAGAGGTGATCACCATCACCACTTTCCCTTCCATTGCTGCAAAATGGTTAATGCCTCAAGTATTAAGCTGGATGGACTCTCATCCGACTATAGAAATTAGGGTAGAAGCGAGTCATTCTAAAGTCGATTTTAGTCGTTCCGCGTCAGATATTTGCCTCTGTTTTGGTAATCAAGACTACCCCACCCTGCATAATGATAAATTATTCAATGACTCTGTCTCGTTAGTTGCTAGCCCACAGTTGGTTGCTTCTGTTGATAATACCGACAAGCTAGAAAACGTCTTTCAGCAGCCTTTGATTCATATTGATTGGAGGGAACATAATCAAAACCTGCCAAGCTGGGAGGGTTGGTTAAAGGCGGCAGGTCTTTCTATTAAAGCAACAAGAGGTGGCCCTCATTTCAATCTATCTAGCATGGCGATTGAAGCCGCGGTACAGGGCAAAGGTTTGTTATTAGGACAAGATGTATTAATCAATGATGAGCTGAAAAGTGGGCGGCTGGTTAAGTTGTCTGAGGTAAGCTTACCCTTAGGACAAGCTTATTATTTAGCTTACCCTGAGCGTACGCTGGATAACCCCAATGCCGCTCTTTTTATAGAATGGATAAAACAAAAGGCTAAGGAGTTAACTCCTTAGCCTTTGGCAAAACACTTGCTTTAATAGTTGCTGATTAAGCGGCTTGGTCTTCAACCAGCTGCTCACTGAGCAAATTTGCTTGTGCCAACTTTTCCATCAAGCGAACTACTTGGCAGCTGTAGCCGTACTCGTTATCGTACCAAACGTATAGAGTGGCTTGATTACCGCGTACTTTTGTCGATAAAGAATCCAAAATACCCGCTTGCTGAGAGCCGATGAAATCTGAACTTACCGCATCAGCTTCTTCACTGTAGCCAATTTGGCCAGTCAATTCAGCGCTGTTTGAAGCTGCTTTAAGCAGAGCATTAATCTCTTCAACAGAAGTCTCTGTTTTAAGGTTCAGGCTCAATACCGCAATAGAAACGTTAATCACTGGCACTCGAATCGCGCTACCGCTTAGCTTGCCTTCTAAAGAAGGAATTGCCTTAGATACGGCTTTTGCAGCGCCTGTTTCCGTCATCACCATGTTCATACCGGCAGCACGACCACGTCGATCACCTTTATGAATATTGTCGATCAAATTCTGATCATTTGTGTAGGCATGTACGGTTTCAACGTGACCCGATACAACACCTAACTTTTCTTCTAAAACAGATAAAATCGGCGTGATGGCATTGGTAGTACAAGAAGCAGCAGAAACAATACGGTCATCGGCGGTAACATCATCGTCATTCACACCAAATACAACGTTTTTCATTTCTTTGCCTGGTGCCGTAAGTACCACACGCTCAATACCTGGACGGTTTAAGTGCACACTCAAACCATCATGATCGCGCCAGCGACCAGTGTTATCGACCAACAAAGCGTTATCGATGCCATATGCTTGATAATCAACGGTGGCAGGATCTGATGAGTAGATCACTTTCACAGGGGAGCCATTGATAATCAAACATTGGTTTTCTTCATCAACCTTCACCAAACCTTCGTAGGTGCCGTGAACGGAGTCATATTTCAATAAGCTAGCACGTTTAGCTAAGTCATTATCGCATGCTTTACGAACAACGATCGCGGCCAACGCCATACCGGGAGTGGTATGCCCAAGGGTACACATGCGACGAGCAAGCAAACGACCAATACGACCAAATCCGTACAACACCACTGGTGTTTCCATGCCGGTTTGAGGCTGAGCGGCTAATAAAGAAGCAACGTCTGCTTCAGCCAGTAATTCTTCCAGTTCAACAGCGGTTTGACTTACATTGCTGTTTAGCACTTCTTCAAGTACCTGATATACCTGCACAAGATCCAATTCAGGATGTTGGTCAAAAAGCGCCATCAGATTGGTGACAGAGTCAGCCATTAAGGTCTGACCAGCTAATTGAACTTTTACTGCTTTTTCACGACCCAATTTTCCTAACATAGGAATCATGGACTCTACTTGCGAAAGTGTTTGTAACCAAGTGCTTGTCATTTTTTGCCCCCGAAAAAAGACGCTGTTTCATCAATATGGGGCAAGTCTAAAGACAGTTTGAGCGGAAGACAAATTGAAACAAGACTACAAAAAACCTTTAAAATCGGGTGTTTAGCAACATTTTTTATGGAAATAACGAGATTAACAAAGAAGATTAGAAAGTTTACTACATAACCTACGAATACAAACCGTCAGAAGAAAAAATGATAGATAAATTTCGTAATTTGATAACAAAAAATGAGAGAAAATTTCATGAATTAATTTATAAATTACGTTTTCTTTCCGCCAAAATCCCCAATAAACAAAAACAACCGACAATAAACAGTGGTCGATAGAGGTAATCTACCTGTGAAATCAGCCAGTACACCAAAGGCTGGCTCCATAATGTTAGCAAACCATAACCAAAGGTACACATTAAGATAAAGGCCACCACACGAGCAATAAACACCCAAGAAGACGTCGCGCGCTTAAGCACCCCATTCACCTTATCACCATAAATGACTAAGCAGGTTGCCACTATGGCGAGTGCAATTTCGTGCAAATGAGGTTGTAGAAAATGAGCAAAGCGAGCATTTAAATCTAGGATTATCATCGAATAATTACTACTAAGTTAATGAAATAGAAGCCTAAGAAAAATGTGAATAAATCGTTTCGCCCCGTAGGGCACGGTCTAAAAGCAGGTATGCTTTGATAAGTATCTCATCAATAGGTCTATTATTCACATGCGATGCTCAGCGCGAACCACAAGCTTTTATACACATGCTGAGGCAGAGGACTTGCCCTCCCTAACTAAGACGCCGACTTTTGGCTCTTCTTATACAAAGCTTCAACATCTATTTGACCAGATTCAGATACCGTCTTAGGCTGCTGGTCGACATAAATAACCAATACATTGAATGTGGTATTGTGCAATTCAATATAAGTGCCGTCTTGAAACACCCATTTTGCTCGACCATAACCGTCACGTACATAGCCAATATTTGGCATACCGTATTTTTTAACCAACAAACTCCCTAATGCCTGACGCTTTTTATTACTTTCTACCACCCCAGACATGGTCGCTTTGATCAGATAGTCGTAATCATTAAATTGAATCGCTAACTCTCTGATTCCTAAAATACCTTCTTGCCCTAAACTGTAAGTAGCGACCCCTTTTTTATAGGATGGATATGGCTGTAACCCCATGGCCGAAAGGCGCTTTTCAAAATTTTCCTTGCTTAGATCATTGATTGTTAGGCCAAATAACTCAGCACCTTGATCGGCAATCGGTGTGCTTTTTCGATCAGCCGATTCATCCGCGGCAAAACTTGCCATCGAACAAAAAGCCAACACGGCGATGGATAGAAAAACGGCTATAATACGCTGTAACATCAATATATTCCCTTAAAAACACAACTCATAACGACTCTAAACGTCGCCCAACCAGAGTACACATTAGCTTAATAAACTCGTAAAGCGAATACACGCTTACATAGACTACTTAGCTATTTTATTCGCCTAAGCATTATATGATTTTTTCCTGTCTTGCAGCCCTTCAAAATAAGAACATATACTGCATTTACTATTTGACCAAATAGACAGCTTTATTAACTAGATGCGCGGAATTATCTCATTCGAAGCAGCAGATGCTCTCAAAACCTGCTAAAATCGTCGCCATCCAACCCTCTCGCTTTGAGAGACATATCAATTTATTTACCGAGGTAATACATGGCGCTTGTTATTGGTATCACAGGGGTATCTGGCAGCGGAAAAAGCCGACTTTGCTCTCTTCTAGCCGAAGGTCAAGGTGACAAAATCACCGTCCTGTGCCAAGACAGTTTCTACAATGGATGTGGTAGCATCGACCCAGATGTTTACAACTTTGATGACCTAAGCTCATTAGATTTAGAAAGCCTAACACTGGCAATTCATAACTGTAAAAATCGTCAACAACCCAATGAGATCCCTGAATACGATCACTCACAGCACAAACGTGTTGGCTATCGCAATCTTGAACCGACGCATATTGTATTGGTTGAAGGGCATATGATGTTTCAAGACGCAGGTATCCGTGATGCTGTTGACTACTTATTCTATGTCGATACCGACATGGACATTGCGATTGTACGCCGCCTGAAACGCGATATTGCCGAGCGTGGTCGTAATGTGAATGAAGTGACAAGCCGCTACATGCGCCACGTACGTCAGGCCTCACTGAAGACCATCGACATTCGTAGCAAAGCAGACTTTATTATTCCAAATAACAAGAGCTTCACGAATGCTGCTAACTTGTTACGCAGCCACATCGACTTTTTACTAAAAGAAAAAGGCGCTCTATAGCGCCTTTTAATTTACCTACGAAAGCTCGACTGGTTACTTCTTAATATCATCAAAGAAGCGTTTCACCCCATCAAACCAACTCTTCTGCTTAGGAGAGTGGTTACTTTCTTCACCCATACTGTCTGCCAACTCAGTCAACAGCTCTTTTTGACGAGCGGTTAGGTTAACCGGTGTTTCAACCGCAACCTTACAGATCAAATCACCTTGTGGTCCACCACGCACAGGTTTAACCCCTTTATTGCGCAAGCGGAACAACTTACCACTTTGGCATTCTGCAGTGACTTTTAAGCGCACTCTGCCATCTAGTGTTGGAACATCAATCTCACCACCCAAAGCGGCGGTAGTAAAGCTAATTGGCACTTCACAGTATAAGTTAGCGCCATCGCGTTCAAAGATGCTATGCGGTTTCACAGACACCTGCACAAACAAGTCGCCCGCTGGCCCACCGTGTGTACCGGCTTCACCCTCTCCAGAAAGACGGATACGATCGCCTGTATCAACACCCGCTGGAATTTTTACATTAAGGGTTTTGTATTCTTGAGTACGGCCCTGTCCGTGACAATCGCCACAAGGATCAGAGATAACCTGGCCTTGCCCATGACACTCTGGACAAGTTTGCTGAACCGAGAAGAAACCTTGAGACATGCGAACTTGACCAGCACCGCCACAAGTACCACAGGTTTTTGGTGTTGAGCCTTTCTTCGCACCTGAGCCTTCACATGTTTTACAGTTGACCAAGGTAGGAATGCGGATTTTCTCTTCGCAGCCCCACACGGCTTGCTCAAGATCCAACTCTAAGGTGTAACGTAAATCAGAGCCACGACGTGTGCGGCTTTGACCGCCACCACCTCCGCCGCCGAAGATATCGCCAAAAACATCACCAAAGATATCGCTAAAACCACCAGCACCACCGCCGTAGCCGCCACCTTGACCATTCACGCCTTCATGGCCAAAGCGGTCATACGCTTCACGCTTATCTTCAGAAGACAAGACTTCGTAAGCTTCACCAATTTCCTTAAATTTCTCTAAGGCTTCTGGATTATCTGGGTTTTTATCTGGATGGTACTTATTCGCTAAGGAGCGATAAGCTTTTTTGATCTCTTTTTTATCCGCGCCTTTGGCCACCCCAAGAACGTCGTAATAGTCTCTTTTGCTCATCGCTGGCATTCCTGAATAGATAAAGTCTGAATTAAAAAAACTGCTGAGATAGAGAGACGATAAGTCTCTTCTATTGACTGCTCTACAAATAGCAAAACACGGTCCTAAAACCGTGTTCGCTATAGTAGCCCTATAAAACTAGGGCGACGAAAACAAGCGTTTACGGCTTATTTTTTGTCGTCTTTCACTTCTTCGAATTCAGCATCTACTGCATCATCCTGCGCTTTACCAGCCGTTGCTTCTTCAGCACCTGGTTGCGCGCCAGCTTGAGCACCTTCTGCTTCAGCGTACATTTTCTGAGCCAAAGAGCCAGATGCTTGAGTCAACGCATTGGTTTTCTCTTCAATCTTCTCTTTGTCGTTAGATGTTAGCGCTTCTTCCAGTTCAGTGATTGCCGTTTCAATCGCTGCTTTCTCTTCTTCTGTTGCTTTATCGCCAGCATCAGTCAAAGTTTTGCGAGTCGCGTGAATCATGCCATCTGCAGTGTTGCGAACCTGTACAAGCTCTTCGAACTTGCGATCTTCTTCTGCGTTTGCTTCAGCATCCTGAACCATTTTTTCCACTTCTTCGTCGCTAAGACCAGAAGAAGCTTTGATCACGATAGACTGCTCTTTACCTGTTGCTTTATCTTTCGCAGATACGCTCAAGATACCGTTTGCATCAAGGTCAAAGCTTACTTCGATTTGTGGCACGCCACGTGGTGCAGGTGGAATGTCAGCCAAGTCGAAACGACCTAGAGATTTGTTCTGAGACGCTTGCTTACGCTCACCTTGCAATGCATGGATAGTAACTGCATTTTGGTTGTCTTCAGCAGTCGAGAAAGTTTGTGATTTCTTAGTCGGAATCGTTGTGTTTTTCTCGATCAACGCCGTCATTACACCACCCATAGTCTCGATACCTAGAGACAGAGGAGTAACGTCTAGAAGAAGAACGTCTTTAACATCACCAGAAAGTACCGCACCTTGAATAGAAGCACCGATTGCTACCGCTTCATCAGGGTTTACGTCTTTACGTGGCTCTTTACCGAAGAATTCAGTTACTTTCGTTTGCACAAGAGGCATACGAGTTTGACCACCAACCAAGATAACTTCGTCGATGTCAGAAGCAGAAAGGTCTGCGTCTTTCAATGCTTGGCGGCAAGGCTCAAGAGAGTTAAGAACAAGCTCTTCAACCAAAGACTCCAACTTAGAACGAGTCAATTTCACGTTCAAGTGTTTAGGTCCAGTCGCGTCAGCCGTGATGTAAGGCAAGTTCACTTCAGTTTGAGAAGAAGAAGAAAGCTCAACTTTGGCTTTTTCACCCGCTTCTTTCAAACGTTGTAGCGCTAGTGGATCATTGTGTAGATCGATGCCTGTGTCTTTCTTGAATTCCGCTGCTAGGAATTCGATAACACGCATGTCGAAGTCTTCACCACCTAGGAAAGTATCACCATTTGTAGACAATACTTCGAATTGCTTCTCGCCATCTACGTCAGCAATTTCGATGATAGAGATATCAAATGTACCACCACCAAGGTCATAAACCGCGATAGTAGAATCGCCGCTGCTCTTATCTAGGCCGTAAGCCAAAGCAGCCGCTGTTGGCTCGTTGATAATACGTTTAACTTCTAGACCAGCAATTTTACCAGCATCTTTAGTTGCTTGACGCTGAGAGTCATTGAAGTAAGCAGGAACAGTGATAACCGCTTCTGTTACTTTTTCGCCTAGGTAATCTTCTGCTGTTTTCTTCATTTTCTTAAGAACTTCAGCGGAAATTTGTGGTGGCGCTTTCTTATCGCCTTTGATTTCTACCCACGCATCGCCGTTGTCAGCAGAAACGATTTTGTAAGGCACCATAGAGATGTCTTTTTGAACGACTTTGTCTTCAAAACGACGACCGATCAAACGTTTCACTGCGAACAAAGTGTTTGCAGGGTTTGTTACAGCTTGACGCTTAGCAGATTGACCTACTAACACTTCACCGTCTTCTGAAAATGCGACGATGGATGGTGTGGTGCGATCGCCTTCAGCGTTTTCAATTACGCGAGATTTTTCGCCATCTAGTACAGCAACACAAGAGTTTGTTGTACCTAAGTCAATACCAATGATTCTACCCATGGTGTGTCTCTCCTATAAATTCGTTTATTACAATGATAATTCTGTATTTGGGTACGCTTTTGAGCTTTTCAACCGATCAGTGTCAAAAAAATGACGGTCTTTATGCTGCGCTCGAAACAACGACCATTGCTGGGCGTAGTAAGCGGCCATGAAGTGTGTAGCCCTTCTGCACAACATCCATCACGGTGTTCGGCTCTAGCTCAGGGTTTGGCACCATAGTAATCGCTTGGTGTAACTCTGGGGTGAACGGTTCGCCATGTGGGTCAACTGGCTTCACTTCAAAGCGGGCCAGAGTTTCCAACAAATCTTTTAGTGTTAACTCAACACCTTCACGAACCGGGTCAGGCTCGCCAGTCTCAGGTGCAGCGGTTAACGCTCGCTCTAGATTGTCTGCGACATTGATGATTTCTTTGGCGAATTTTTCTAGGCCAAATTTGTGTGCTTTCTCAACATCTAGCTCTGCACGTCTGCGAACATTTTGCGAGTCTGCTTGTGCGCGAAGCGCGGCCTCCTTGTACTGGGCAACTTCTTCTAACGCTTTCGCAAGCTCTTCATTTTCAGGTGCTTCTTCTAGCAGCTCTGCTTCAGGCTCTAAAAGCTCTTCTGTTGCTTGATTTTCTGCTTCGCTGTTCAAATCTTGCTCCGCTTCTACATTAGAATTTTTTTGCTGATCACTCATTTTTTCACTCCAAATAACAGAAAGTATTCTCTAACTGTGTTGGCTATATGGGGCCAGCTTTTTGCCTTTCAACAGCTAAACCACATAAATTTAATGGGAATGATTAGAAGCGCAGGGAAGAATCACCAAATCGGCGATTGAATTGGCAACAACAGAACGGGGAAAACAATATAAAACATTGATAAATATAGATATTTTAGGAAACAACAAGAAACGTCAGAATTAAACCTTTGAAGCACTTTAAATAACACTCAGAAGACAAAAAAGTGGTCATGATTTTATTTCTGCCATCTGATAACCCTGCTAACTGACATCGCATTTTGCCTAATTCACCATTGCCAAATGATATTCTCCTAGCACATACGGCCTATATCAAACTCTCACCTATATAGACCTTCTCCACGACGCCTGCCAGATTGATTATATTTTCAACAAAAAGAGATTAATTCTCTTCTCATACTTGTCAAAAAATGAGAAAGTACTGTATAAATAACCATATAAATTTTTTCTCTCATGTGGAGCGCATTATGCTAACGAGCATCGCTATTTCCAATTTTGCCATTGTTGACACCTTAGATCTGGAGTTTAAAACTGGCATGACTGTGATCTCCGGGGAAACCGGTGCAGGCAAATCCATCATGGTAGACGCCTTATCTCTGTGCTTAGGAGGCAGGACCGATGCGTCGGTCGTTCGACATGGGGAAAAAAAAGCAGATATCAGCGCAACCTTCGATATTACTCACTACCCTCATGTTTTCGAATGGCTAGAAGAACGAGATTTAGAACACGAGCAGCATTGCATATTACGCCGCGTTATCAGCAAAGAAGGTCGCTCAAAAGCCTATATTAATGGTCGCCCTTGTACCCTTGCAGATTTAAAAGAAGCAGGCAGTCATTTGGTGGATATTCATGGCCAGCATGAACACCAATCACTACTAAAGAAAAGCGCACAACGCTTACAAGTGGACGAGTTCGGACAACTTACCGAACTTGCTAAGCAAGTCAGCCAACAATACAGCCTTTGGCGTCAATTAAGAGAAGCATTAGCCGCACAGCAAAACCGTTCCTCTGAACAAGAAGCCAAGATCCAACTCTTGTCGTATCAAGCTCAAGAGCTAGAACAACTTGATTTAAAAGAAGGCGAAATTGTTGAGCTAGAAGCACAGCAAGCATTTTTAGCGAATATCGCAGACTCACAGCAGAAGGCTTACCAATCGAGTAGTATTTTGATTGATAGTGATGAAGGCACAGTGTGCTCACTACTGAATCAAGCCCTTCATAGCGCTAGCCAAATCAGCCCGGCGACTAAAGAGCTCGAAGAAGCCCTAGAAATGATGAACGCAGCACTGATCCAAGCCCAAGAGGCCGCCGACAGTTTGCACCATTATCAAGACACTTTAGAGCAAGATCCCGAACGACTCAGTGAAATAGAACAACGCCTTACAGAAATCTACGACACAGCACGCAAGCATAAAGTCTTACCTGAGGCGTTACTTGGGTTAAGAGAATCGGTCAATTTAGAACTGTCACAACTTCAAGGCAGCGAAGAAAGCATAGATCAGCTCAAAGAAAATGAAGAACGAGCTTATGAAAAGCTAACCGCACTCGCCACCACCTTGACAGAAAAGCGCATGGCTGCAAAAGACCTTCTTGCTAGACAGGTTGAAGAACAAATTCATGGCTTAGGCATGCCACATGCTCGTTTTTTTATTGATTGCCAACCACTTAACCAAGTGTCTGCAAATGGCTTTGAAGACATTGAATACATGATAGCGTCCAACCCAGGGCAACCTGCTCAACCTTTACGCAAAGTTGCTTCTGGTGGGGAACTGTCTCGTATCAGCTTAGGTATTCAAGTAGTAACAGCACACACCTCAGTGATTCCAACCTTGGTCTTTGATGAAGTCGATGTGGGGATTAGCGGCGGTATTGCAGAGGTCGTTGGACGCATGTTGCGCTCTGTAGGCCAACGCGGGCAAGTGTTCTGTGTAACGCATCTGGCGCAAGTTGCAGCCCAAGGCAATCAACATCTGCGGGTGAGCAAAAAAGTAGCGAATGAAGCGACGTCATCTCAGGTGTCGCAACTGCACGAGTCAGAACGTACTCAAGAAATTGCACGTTTACTAGGAGGGCTAGAGTTAACCGAACAAACTCTAGCGCACGCTAAAGAAATGCTTGGCAATGTACACCTACAATAAAAAATAAGCGGATATAGCCACGACTCTATGATGGCTATTATCCGCTTACTTTGGCCAAATGGCCTGTTATTTCTTCTTTGGGCGCACGTAAATGATCAAGCTATGATCTTCAATCTCAAAACCATGCTCTTCAGCAATTTCGTGCTGACGCTTCTCAATCACAGGGTCAACAAATTCAATCACACGTCCTGAATCCAAACAAATCATGTGATCATGGTGCTCGCCTTTTGCCAATTCAAACACCGCTGTGCCCGCTTCAAAGTGATGGCGCATCACTAAGCCAGCCGTTTCAAACTGAGTCAAAACACGGTAAACCGTCGCTAGACCAACATCTTCACCTTGATCTAACAAAGTTCGATAAACATCATCTGCACTGAAATGGCGATCACCAGCATTCTCTAAAATTTGTAAAATTTTCACGCGTGGCAAGGTAACTTTAAGCCCTGCCTTTTTTAGTTCTTGATTTTCGCTAGTCATGAGTCATTCTCTATTCGATCTTGTTGATAATTACTTTATCATTAGCATACCTAAGTTAGGATGATACAAATGAAAAAAGCAATCTTAGTAATATGCGCTCTATTTTCGCTAAGCGCATGCAGTTTATTTCCACCTCCGTATAAGGCTACCGTAACCCAAGGCAACCTCATTACGAAGGAACAATTATCTCAATTAAAAGTTGGTATGACACAATCGCAGGTCATTTATCTTTTAGGTACCCCTATGGTAAGAGATACCTTTAAGCCCAACGAATGGCACTATCTATATACAACTAAGTACGCAACACCTGAAACACCTAAAAGTGCAGCCACCAACCTCACCTTAACATTCGAGGGTGACAAGCTGGCTAAAATACAAAACGACTAATTATTTAGCTGTTTTTTGCTGCGCGGTTGGCTCTAGCTTGTTTAGGGTCAACCTTCAGCTCACGGTATATCTCAACACGCTCACCTTCTTTTAACGCTTGCGTTTCTGCATTTCTTACCGCTTTACCGAAAATACCAACCTTTACCTTTTCCAATTCCAAGCCTGGAAAAAAAGCGTCGATATTAGAACGCAATACGGCTTCTCGTACCGTACAACCTTCTTCTACGTCTAATGCAATGATTTTTTGTTTCTCAGGCAGTGCATAAGCCACCTCAACTCGTATTTTACTCACCGTAAACTACCTTTGCTCGTTTACTAAACGCATCCACCATCGCATTGGCTATCTGGCTAAATACACCACCAAAAGCGAATTTCAGCATACCACTAAGTTCAAACTCTATACTTAACGCAATTTTACAGCGATTAGGAGACAGCTCTGTGAACGTCCATATCCCATGCAACTTTTTAAATGGCCCTTTCACCAATGTCATTTCCACTTTGGTTGGCTCATTAAGAAAGTTCTTAGTTGTGAACGCCTGGCGTACTGGCCCTTTCCCAACTTCTAAGGACGCCACTATCTCCGTAGGGGTTTGGGATATCAGAGTCGAGTTTAAACACCCAGGCAAAAACTCAGGATACCCATTAATATCATTGACCAGTGCATACATCTGCTCACAGCTGTACTCAACATGAGCAAAGCGCTCTATATAACTCAAATCAAACTCCTATCCAGCCTGCGAGAGTGATAATAACCAGCACAGGAATACTGATATATTTCAATATGTTATACCAAATATGAAAGTGACCTACTTGGCGGGTAATCATTTCGTTACGCAATACGGTACGGGGGATAAACCAAGCCACTAAAAGCGACAATAAAATAGCCCCCAATGGCAACATAATTAATGACGTTAGCTTATCAAGTAGCTCAAAGAAATTTAGCCCAAACAACACCTTGCTGTCCCAGTGATTGAAGGATAACAGCACTGCAATACCAATAAACCAAACCGCGCCGCCTAACAGCAACGCTGCTTTAAAACGCGCAATGTAAAACTTCTCATGCAGCCAAGCCACAAACAGCTCTAACATAGAAATCGCAGAGGTCAGTGCTGCTATCACCAACAATAGGAAGAAGAATCCTCCAACAAGTTGACCAGCAGGCAAACTCCCAAAAATGATGGGCAAAGAAACAAAGGCTAAACTTGGGCCTGAGTCTAGATCAATATGGAAGGCAAAGGCTAAAGGAAAGATCACCAAACAAGCCAATACCGCAACAATAAGATCAATAGCAACCACTGCCGAACAAGCGCGCGCAATCGACATTCGCTTGCTCATATAAGCGCCATAGGCGAACATTGCCCCCATACCGACACTCAAGCTAAATAAAGCATGACCGACGGCAGACAACACCACGCCAAAAGTAACATCTTGCCAAGACCAGCGGAATAAGAAGTGGATCGCTTTCAACGAATATCCTTCTTCCAGTGAAAAGCCCGCCAGTAATAACAAAACGACAATCAGAACAGGCAATAAAATCCGTACCAATGCCGCTAAGCCTCGCGTGACAGACTGTCCAACGGTGAGTATAACCAAGGCAACAAAAATCGAATGCCACAATAGCATTTCACCTGGCGAGGCCAATAGATGGTCAAACATACGCACAGCATCAACCTGCGATATATTCACAAAATCGCCAGATATCGCCCTTTCTAGGTAACCAATAGACCAACCTGCAATGACACTATAAAAGGTCAAAATTAAAAAACCTGTTAACCCAGCAATCCAAGGAACAAGCACCCAAAAACGGCTTATAACCCGGCGTTCGCTCAGATCATTGATGGTATCGATGGGATTGGAGCGGACCGTTCTGCCTAACGCCACTTCTGCCATTAAAATCGGTAAGCCAACCAACAATAAGCAGGCACAATAAATGAGCAAAAATGCCCCACCACCATTTTCACCAATGAGGTATGGAAATTTCCAAATATTTCCCAAGCCAACAGCTGATCCGCTCGCGGCAAAAATAAATATCCACGGACTAGACCATATACCTTGTAAACATCGACTTTCGGGCATAAATTTAGCTCTTACTACTCAGTAGCGTTTAGATAATGAAAGATGAGAAGATGACTCTGTGGGCCAACCCTAGCTCATCACTATAAATTTATTTACTGGGTGTGAATTTTCTAACATTAAGGCGCATACCTCAAGAAAAGCATAGGTTTTTGCCGCTATCGACCGTATAATTTCCAACTATGAGTAAAGTAAAGAAAAAATCCAATAGCACGGGCACTATCGCGCTTAATAAACGTGCAAAATTTGACTACTTCGTTGACCAGAAGTTCGAAGCGGGACTTGTGCTATCTGGCTGGGAAGTAAAAAGCCTACGCGAAGGTAAAGGCCAATTAGTTGACTCCTTCGTTATCATTCACCAAAACGAAGCATGGCTTGTTGGGGCGCGTATAACGCCACTATTAAGTGCCTCTACCCACGTTGTATGTGAGCCGATGCGTCAGCGAAAACTGCTGCTTAATCGCAAAGAGCTGGACAAAATCATCCAGGTTACCGAACAAAAAGGTAAAACCTGTGCGGCCATGGCGCTGTACTGGAAAGGCAATAAAATCAAATGTGAAGTTGCCCTAGTGACGGGTAAAAAAGACCACGATAAACGCGGTACTGAGCGAGATCGTGACTGGTCACGAGATAAAGAACGTTTGATGAAGCACAGCACCTAATTCTTATCCGCTCAACTCAAGGTAAACTGAGCTAAGCAAATAAGAAGAAAGCACATAGATAACGGTTATCTCTAGCGCAAACACCTTGTTTCCGCTAGAATAACAACAACTTTGGGGATGACTTGGTTTCGACGCCGGTTACAAACCCTGAGGTGCATGTCGAGAGTGATGCGTGATCTCGTAAATCCCCCGCATCAATTTTATAGTCGCAAACGACGAAAACTACGCTTTAGCAGCCTAAACCGCTGCTAGTGTGCTGCCCTCAGGTTGCTTGTAGCCAGAGACTCTGCAGTATCATAAATTACAAGATGCTAACTGATGCCCCGCCTAGGGATAAGGTTCTAAGATTAAGTAGGCTCGCCATTAACACCCTGTCCTTCGGGCGGTTCGTGGTCAAATAATAGAAGTGACTAAGCATGTAGAGCCGATGGCAGAGGACTGGCGGACGGGGGTTCGACCCCCCCCATCTCCACCAATCACCAGCGTAAGCCCCGTTTTTCGGGGCTTTCGTGTACCTGAAGGGCTGGAAACCTTCACCAGCCATGAACGCCTATTACACCTATCGCGCCATAACTAGCCATATCAAAAAATACACCTTCTTCAATAAATTGCTTTTTAACAGGACAAAACCCTCCGGAAACAGATAACATTCAAGCTATCCAACAAACAGGTGGTAATAATCATCAAACCTAGGATAGAGCGCACTCATGGAATCAGAGCACATCGACCAATATTGGACCTTTCTAACACCTTGGTTAAAACAGCCAAGCATCCCAGCAAAGCAGAAAGTCGCCATTTATCCCCATAATGATTCCTTAGTGATCGACAAGACCAAAGACACGGTAACCAGTGATGGCGGCGTGTATGTCATCAACTATGACGGGGAACTGTTCGTTAAACGAGTACAAAAACAGTTAGATGGATTGGTGGCAATCACCTCAGACAACAAGAATTACCAACCAATGACAATACCGCTAGAAGGCTTAGCAAAACTTAAAATAATTGGCCGTGTCGTGTGGTCAGGCCATCCGATGATTTAGGGAGTACATCATGATAAAAATTCTTGTAGTTATTTCTTTAATACTCATTGTTACTTTTATTGTTGGAATATCATGTTTAGGGTTAAATCCAGACAAAAACTTCTATTTTAGCTCTGCAGCATTATTTATAAGTTTCATGTCTATTTCATACAACATAATAAAAGACAAAAAAAATAAAGAAGACACATACAAACCTGAAATTTTCATAGATAAACTAGAATACATAAAAAAATACGATGACCTTTCCGATAATGAGGTAGGCACTTTCTCATTAGTAAAAGGAGAGATTATAAACTTAGGAAATCATGCGATAGATATTAAAATCCAAACTTTATGTTTAGATAAAAAAATAATATCAGAGCAAAAAATACAATACCTTGAAAAAAATCGACACTTAAAAATACATCTAAAAAATATCGAATCTGAACCGGATCCAACTACAATAAAAATAAAATTCAAAGATTTAAAAGAAAATAAAAAAGAATTAAAATACGAGATTAAATTAAATGAACTTTTTTCTGAACCTGATCCTAGTGATGATGACAATGAACATAAAGGAACTGAATATTTTTCAGTTGAAATAATGAAGGCATCTCGCTGATGGTTATTAAAAAGATCTCTTCAGGCTACGAAGTCCGTTTTCGTGTGAATGGCAGTGGTAGTCGTGAACATAGGAAAGTGTTTCCGACTAAGGCCGAGTGTGAGCGGTTCCAGCGTTACACCATTGCACAGTTTGAAACCCAATCAGACGAAAAACCATGGCTAGAAAAAACTAAAGACATGCGCCGCTTGTCTGAGTTGGTGGAACTATGGGACGATACACACGGTCACTTCTTACGCGATGGCAAACGCCGTAAAAGCAAACTCTTGATGATAGCCAACGAGCTAGGCGACCCCGCAGGCTCAAGCCTTACCCGCCTGGAGTACACCCGCTGGCGTACCCAACGATCTAAAGAAGGCAAAAGCCCAAAGACATTAAATAACGATCTTGGTTATCTGTCATCCATGTTTAACACGCTGGTAAAGGCTGAGGAAATCCACTACCCCAACCCACTGGCCGACATAGACAACGTGCGAGTACCAGAGCGTGAACTGTCTTACCTAACTAATGACCAGATAACCGAACTACTAGACGAAGCCAAACGAGGCGACAACAAACACGTCTATCTGATTACAAAAATATCCCTATCAACAGGCGCGCGTTGGGGTGAGGCCGAAGGACTGACAACTCAAAGAGTACGAAACAACAAGGTCAGTTTTACCGACACCAAAAGCGGTAAAAATAGAAGCGTTCCGATCACACCGGAGCTATATAAAGAAATCCACGAACACGCAAAATTGACCAGGGGGAATAAGATATTTACTCCGTCAATTTCCAGCTTTAGACGCGCCCTAAAAAGAACAACCATTGAACTCCCCAAAGGCCAAGCCGCCCACGTATTACGGCATACATTCGCCAGCCACTTTATAATGAACGGCGGTAACATCTTAACCTTACAAAAGGTGCTCGGCCATAGTGACATAAAAATGACCATGCGCTACGCACATCTAGCCCCCGACTTCCTAGAAGAAGCTACAAGACTAAATCCAATATCTAAAGGAATATGAATGATAGACTCAAACTTTTATATTGCCATCATTACTATCAATGTAGGAGTAATAACTCTTTTCTCTACAGTTTTGGCCGCTAAATACTTCTATTTTGAAAACAAAGCAAAAGAAAGGATTTGCGAAGATATAAACAACATAAAAGAAATAGGGTTTAGAACATTTAAAAGCACTGGGGAATTAAAAACAGACAAAAAAACTAACAACATAAAAGAAGATTATAATTTTGAGCACAACCTATTAAACCTAAGAAAAGTAGTAATGAAGAACAGAGAGTCTATTACTTCAAACCCCATTGAACTACATGGAGTATTCGAAAGTTTTACTTCTATATTTTATAACAACGTTTTATTTGACATAAAAATAAAAAAACACCATCTTAGAAACATAAAACTGGAACATCTTTTTGAAATAGAAAATTTAATTGAATTAAAAAGAAGACTGTCAAAAAAAAGATATATTATAGAGTCTACTTTACTGTATTTAGACACCCATAGCTTGCACACAAAATTCACATTAAATGAAATTATAGAGCACTTCGTATCAGAGAATGAAAGTTTAAAAATAAAATCAAACATAATAAAAAGCTTACAAAATGAAATGAGAGGTTTCAGCAAAGAAATTCTAGAAGTAATAATATCTTTAGAAAAAACAATAAATTATATAAATTTAACAAAACTAAAGATCAAAGCTGACTCTTTAATTATAATTATCAGTTCTACATTAGGAGTTCTGTTACCAATTTTTTTCTTATACCTACAAAATTCAAATTTAGATGTTTCCTCTTTTTATTCAATATTTTTGTTTCCCATTCTGTCTGCGGGTACTGTATTAACAACAATGTCATCATTTCTTAGCTTATACTTTAAACGACACACATCCGACACACCGAACCACTAAAAAAGACCAAAAATACTGTATAAAAACACAGCATATATATCCTTATAATTCAATAACTTACTGATTTATAAAGATTTTTATATGGGGTTCGACCCCCCCCATCTCCACCAATCACCAGCGTAAGCCCCGTTTTTCGGGGCTTTCGTGTATCTGAAGGGCTGAAAACCTTCACCAGCCTTAAACGCCTTCTTGTGTTACCTATTCATGTTACTTAATAAGCACTCTTTTCTTGAGTCACTTCTTTGCACTGCTATTGAGCAGTAAAAAGTTAATAATGATGAGCGATGGCGGTGAACCAGTGCTTAGCAAAATCTTCAAGCGCTTCAGTTTTCATCAACTTAGGCTGACTGCTTAACGGCCTGGCACTACAATTGATCTACAAGTACCGCTGCCCACTAATAGCCTAGGTATTTTAACTGCCTTAGTAGCCCCGCTTCCTCTCGCTTATATTCTCCACCTGCTAGCGTCACTATTCGTTTAGCTCTGCCTTCTATAAGGTAAGAAGAAAAGAGCTGCTGGGTTATCACCAAACCTAGCTATTGTCCTAGAGAAAATACCTCATACTGCCCACTGAATATTACCCCAGTAGTTTCTGAGGTAATCTTTATCCACATGCTTCTCTGGTAATTTCACATACTCCACCAACAGATCCGGTGTCAGCCCTTTATCTATGCCTTCTCTTATTTTGTTAGAAACATACTGAAGAGTATCCCGCTGATTGATAAGCATACCTATCACTTGGGTTTTGTTCTCCACAGCCTTTGAGTCACGTTTTCTGCAGCACGCTGAGTCTGTGGCGTCACTTGATTAGTCACGAACGATCAGCGTTTAGCGCCTTACGCTGTGGATAGATCTCTTTTGGGGACGTTTTATCGCTCTTATCCACACTCTGTCTAGGACCAACCCACTAAAAATGAGCTTCTAGCACTGCAAAGCCACCCGTTTTTACCTTCATCTCTGCATGGCGAAGCTGATAGAAAGTTTGTCCAAAACTTAACAAATTTTTAAAAATCTAATAAAAACAATAACCTATATAAAAGCACTTTTTTATGCCTATTTTTCTATTCCTATGATGATAACAATCCGTGCTTATTTTCGAGGATATTGCATGGTTATTTGAATAATTGAATGTAAAGTGACACTAAGCCTTGACCTCTTTTTATTTTTATATTCGATGTTATTATTTAAAACATGGAAACACAGCAGACAAACTGCTTAAACGAATTATATTAAGGTGATTAATTATGAATACTTTTACTAAAAGCGCTCTAACTTTCCTAGCGGCTTCTTCTATTGCTTCTGTTGCTTTAGCAGCACCAGGCGATGCTACTTACGGTAAATCTCTACGTGGTGAAACTCATTATTTAGAGTCTCAATCACAAGAAATCAATGTTGGCATTGAAAACAATGCAGCATTCGCTCCTACTATTAAAGCTTCTTCTGAAAACAGCCACCGCGCTGAATTCTTACAAAACAAGCTTAACTAAGAAATAGGTAAGTATCGTTCTCAGAAAGAATGAAAGCCTTAATTAGCCAGCGTAGTTTCTACGCTGGCTTTTTCATTTTAAGAACAGATAAAAATATTTTTATTGGCAGCACCTTTCTAAATAAGGTGAAGTGGCATTAAAAAGAAGCCAATTAACTAGAGACTCTTCCCTATAGAATTAAAGCAACTATATAACTTTTATTCTATTTCAATCAAAAACCCTATAAAAATCGAGCCCTATAAATAAAATTAGCGTACGCTCTACCCTGTAGAATGGCTTATTTTATTAGCCTCAATAGAAGCGTCTAAGGAATACCCCTTATATTGCACACTTAAAAACACCGCCAAAGCGAGCTTCCACTGCTTTTTTCCAAACAAATTCGGCTACCGCTGCCTTATTTCTTCAATATTTGATGATTCATACCCACGCTACACAACAGAGCAGATAAGACACGCTGGTCACGCTTAAACTTCACCTTAATACCTTGTATTTAATATAGTTTATTGACAGCAAGTACTTACCAACTAAATGCATTTCAAGCCTATTTTGACGGTTAATCAAGCGCCTTTCACCAGGCTCTAGAAACATAAAAATACAATCCATACTTATTTCTATAGATATTGCACTTTTGTTTGAATAGTTGAATGTAAAGTGACAGATAGGCTTATGGTCTTTTTATTTATTTTTAAGCTGTTATTATTTAAAACATAGAAACACAGCAGACAATCTGCTTTAAACTAAATTATATTAAGGTGATTAATAATGAATACTTTTACTAAAAGCGTTGTAACTTTCCTAGCAGCTTCTTCTATCACTTCTGTTGCTTTAGCAGCGCCTGGTGATGCAACTTATGGTCAATCTACTCGCGGTCAAATTCACTCTTTAGAATCTCAAGCAAAAGAAGTTAATGTAAGCCTTGAAGATAATGCTGCATTTGCACCGACTATTAAAGCATCACAAGAAAACAGCCACCGCGCTGAATTCCTACAAAATAAACTTAACTAAGTTTAGAATTAATCATTCCAGTAAGAATGAAACGCCTTAATAAGCCAGCATGATTCGTCATGCTGGCTTTTTCATTTTATGCCTTCAAGAGCTCCCTGATAATCATCACCTATTAAATCAATAGAAATCGCGAATAGAAGAACTAAGACCAAAAACAATTAGACCTGTTCTTATTTTGATCAATATTTCATCGTTTTTTGATTAATCGAATATAAAGTGACACATAACCTTTTAGTCTTTTTATTTAATTTTAAAGTGTTAATATTTAAAACATAGAAACACAGCAGACAATCTGCTTTAAACTAAATTATATTAAGGTGATTAATTATGAATACTTTTACTAAAAGCGTTGCTACTTTCCTAGCTGCTTCTTCTATCGCAACTGTTGCTCTAGCTGCACCAGGCGATGCAACTTACGGTCAATCTACTCGTGGCCAATTGAACTCTTTAGAGTCTCAAGCACATGACGTGAATGTTAGTCTTGAAGGCAACGCTGCTTTTGCTCTAACTCAGAAAGCCTCTGCTGAAAACAGCCACCGCGCAGAGTTCCTACAAAACAAACTTAATTAAGTTGTTAAGTAATTCTCCATTCTAAGAAAGAATGAACGCCTTAATAAGCCAGCATGATTCGTCATGCTGGCTTTTTCATTTTCAGTACTCACCAAGCAGTAGATTCATATTGCAATTACCACCGTATCAGGATTGGGAAACACACCAAGAAAGGTAAGGGCAAGCCTGCTGGCCTCCACATGTGGATAAATGCTTGCTATTCGCAGCGAGCATCAAATTGAAGAGTGGATCCATTGACAAGATGCCTGTCAAAGAACACAAGCTTATATGGCTCGGAACTTTATGTGATTTATGCTTTCATTATAAAAAGGCAGGATTGTCGTGAACATATAGAGAGGGTTAGGATCATGAAAAGCATTTTGCTATTCGCCGCATTATCAATATTACTAAGCGGTTGCGCTTCGAATACCACTCTCTCTGGCCGTTATCTTAGTAATCTAGATCCCAATATTGATATAGCTAAGTCTGCCTCTATTTTAGTACGCTCAAACAAAGAAGGTGACTCACTAACAAACAGGCGCTACATCCCAGATGTGATCCAGGCCTTAACTCAGCTTGGCTTCACCAATGTTGCTGCACAAATGACAGCACCTGACTATATTCTTGTCGTGAACTTCACATCCAAACAAGAAAACCTTCAACAAACCGTACCTGTTTTTACCCGGCATCGAGGGACGCCTTATGTTATTTGCCACCAGAATAAAAATAATAACAGGGTCTGTACAACGCACTATCACTACAATGCCCCAATCGTAAGTGGTTATCGCTCCATCACAACTTCAACCAATCTCCATACCTTCGAATTTACTTTATACGATCAACAAGATACGCCTATTTTAGAAGTGACCAGTAACGTTGTTGATGAAGACTGCTCTCAATGGAAAATCTATAAGTTCCTGGCTGCTGATGCGATTGCTAGAATTAATTTCAGTACACCAGTCGATACTCAATACTCGGTCACCATGCCCGAGGATTATAGCTGTCAGCAATAGCCTTATTCTGTTCGCCGTGACAGGCAAATGATGAGCGCCAATCTTGACAAGAAAAAAGGTGACCCTTTTGCGTTTTTGCTGCGTAACTACCTATACTAAAGATTAAGGTAGCGGCACATAGCTACCTTATATCGATAGGTTGTTTTCCAAATCCAATAAGCTTTTTCAAAGAGCGAGGGGGAATCCATGATCAATCATGTATGGGGCTTAATCCATCATCCAGAGCGCGAATGGCGTGAAATAAACAAAGAACATGAAACCGTTAGCCATTTATATACTCACCATGTACTTTGGCTTTCTGCTATTCCGGTGGTGAGTGCTTTTATCGGTACGACCCAATTTGGCTGGACTTTTGGTGGCGATGAAGCCATTAAAGTATCGCTAATCAATGGTCTTAGTCTTGGCATACTATTCTATGCTCTGATTTTAGCGGCGGTAGCATTAGTGGGCAGTTTAATCTACTGGATGGCAGGCAGATATCCTTCGCGCCCAAGCCGTCATGAATGCATTGTCTTTGCAGGCTATATTGCAACGCCGATGTTTTTAAGCGGCCTTTTTGCACTCTACCCTATCATTTGGTTATGTACTTTAGCTTGTATTGCGGGGGTCTGTTATACCGGCTACCTTCTCTATAAAGGCACTCCGAGTTTTTTAGGTATCAGTCATAAACAAGGCTTTATTTTATCCAGTACCACACTCGGAATTGGCGTATTGGTGTTAGAGGCATTACTAGCGCTTGTGGTCCTATTATGGAGTATGGGATCTAGTAACAGTGTTGTCTGGCACTTTTTCCAATAACAAGACTAACCCGTCTTTCGCAGAACATTCAGAAAAGAGGTCACAAGCTCATTGCTTGGCATACCAACAAAAGTGCATTAAGGGGAGACCATATTGGGAAGATGCGAACAAGTCGTCTTTCCAAGCGGTATGGCCTCCCCTTGATGGACTCGTTAAATAGCATACTTTTATATTAGGGAAGGTATGAATAAGTCCTCCCGCCTCAGCATGTGGGTAAAAGTCTGAGATTTAAGGCGAGAAGCGCAACTTAATAGTCGCTCCATTGACCAACTTCTCAACTTTTAGATAAGGCTTTTAGTCCACACCCTACGGGTCTTTCAGAAAAAGAGCCACTCTTCGTTGTCGCTTTTTGAAAGGTGCCTACATGACTTCAAAGCGACGCCTTGCTTGGCATTTTTTCTTATAAGACTGAGAACAGGTGACTTATTCGTACCTTCCTTAGGTTCTTCAGCCTACCTTAATGATTATAATCTCAGTATGACGGACTCTTACATCGCCTTGATTAAAGAAGACGCTTGATTGCCTTTTCCTATGTCTTTTCAGCAACACCTCGCGTTAGCCGCTTATCTTGATGAACTTTTAATATTGTCATCAGTCTTATGGTGAAACCAGATCACTTAATGTGAGCCTCTTGAAGAGGATAGTTGAAGCTGGCTGGCTTATAGCGCCTCAACAATTCATTCCTTCAAATCAAATGCACACAAGGTGTAACCAATGACCTCGAAATAAATCGCTTCCAGACAATTGATTTAAATTAAGTTTTTAATCCCTTATTCTCTCTTTAACGGAAGGAAAAAGTAGTCTCTTAACTATCCGTTAAGGTCAAGCTTCGTTATAGTACAAACATGTCATTTTAAGGAACCTTAAATCGCTATGTCAGATAAAGATGCGACCCGAATCCCAGTTAATTTAACGCGAGGAGCAAAAAATTGAACGCTTTGATTTGGCTCCCATTTTTGCCATTACTCGGCACCTTAGTCCCTTTGCTTTTTGCACGTTTTAGCCGCACAGTATGTGCGTTTATGACCGCCGCACTACCCGCTATAACGCTACTGCTTATACTTTTTAATGCTGGTGCGGTTTTTAACGGCGAGCGTTTCTTCTCTTCGATCCCTTGGGTTCCCGCTATCGGCTTAGAGCTGGCCTTCCGCTTGGATGGTTTATCGCTGCTTTTCTCGATACTCATACTTGGCATTGGCTTACTTGTCATACTCTACGCACGCTATTATTTATCCGCTCAAGACTCGATCGGGAAATTTTACGCGTACCTAATCCTCTTCATGTTTGCCATGCTTGGCGTCGTGTTGTCGGATAACTTAATCCAGCTGTGGTTCTTCTGGGAATTAACCAGCATTAGCTCATTCTTGCTAATTAGTTTTTGGGGGCATAAGGTCGAAGCTCGCAAAGGAGCGAGAATGGCACTGACGGTTACCGGTGCTGGCGGTCTTGCGTTGCTTGCAGGTCTATTGTTACTTGGGCACACGGTTGGCAGCTACAGTTTACAAACCGTTCTTGATAGCGGCGATTTAATCAAAGCCAGCGCTAGCTACCCCATCATCACTGTACTCGTTCTACTGGGTGCATTTACCAAATCTGCGCAATTCCCTTTCCATTTTTGGTTACCCAATGCGATGGCTGCGCCTACTCCAGTTAGTGCGTACTTACACTCGGCCACCATGGTGAAAGCAGGGATCTTCCTCATGGCGCGCTTTTATCCAGCGCTAGCAAATACAGACCTATGGTTCTTGTTGGTCACCTTAACTGGTTTAGCGACCTTCCTAACAGGCGCTTACGTCGCCCTCTTCCAGCATGACTTAAAAGGGTTGCTTGCGAACTCCACCATCAGTCACTTAGGTTTAATCACCTTGCTACTTGGCATGGGGACAGACTTAGCTGCGGTTGCGGCCATTTTCCACGTCATAAACCACGCTATCTTCAAAGCTTCGTTGTTTATGGCAGCCGGCATCATTGATCATGAGTCTGGCTCACGGGATATGCGACACCTTAATGGGCTGTGGAAATACATGCCCTTCACTGCCACCCTAGCGATGGTTGCAGCTTCATCCATGGCTGGTGTGCCGTTACTTAATGGCTTTCTTTCCAAGGAAATGTTCTTCACGGAGACGTTACATCAGGCCTCTCTTGGCTCCTTATCTTGGATGATTCCTGTGCTTGCCACCTTAGGCGGCGTCTTTTCCGTCGCCTACTCAATGCGCTTTATTCACGACGTTTTCTTTAATGGCGAACCCGTTAACCTACCTAAAACTCCTCACGAACCACCACGCTATATGCGGGTGCCAGTCGAAGTTTTGGTCGCCTTATGTTTAATTGTGGGTATCTTTCCAAGCTTAATCGTCGGCGATTTATTGTACTCTGCAGCGGCTGCAGTGTTGAATGGTGCCGTTCCCGACTACAGTTTGGCGATTTGGCATGGTTTCACCTACCCTCTGCTGATGAGTGCCATTGCGATGCTAGGCGGTTTGATCATCTATACCAATCGCCATCATTTCTTTAAATTCCAAGCCCAGTTCCCGATGAGCGACCCTAAGCTAACCTTTGAGAGCGTTATCCAATCCATTACGCTAAAA
The DNA here is from genome assembly GCF_003387375.1 of Marinomonas pollencensis. Taxonomy (GTDB): domain Bacteria; phylum Pseudomonadota; class Gammaproteobacteria; order Pseudomonadales; family Marinomonadaceae; genus Marinomonas; species Marinomonas pollencensis. The sequence goes on from NZ_QUNG01000003.1 coordinate 346,396, forward strand.
GCACAAAAATTCATCAGCTTGACAGAAAATGGCTCGCTGCAGCGTTATGTGTTTCTCACCTTGTTGTTAGCCATCTCAATGAACGCTATTCCTTTGCTGCAATTAAATGCGACGGCTGGGTTACGTCCTGAGATTCCTCTTGATGCGCTGTCTGTCACCTCAGTCGCCTTGCTGTGTATTGCCGGTGTGGCGACCGTTATTTGGCATAGACGACGCTTAATTTCACTTTTAATGCTGTCTGTCGTAGGGCTCATTGTTTCTCTGGCATTCGCTAAGTTTTCCGCACCAGATCTGGCTTTGACACAGTTGTCGGTGGAAGTTGTTACGGTAATCTTATTGATATTGGCCCTGTTTTTCCTTCCACAGAAGACACCAAAAGAATCGTCTCCTCGACGTGTGGTACGTGATCTTGGTTTGGCGGCTTTTGTGGGTGGCACGGTAGGTACCATTTGTTACGCCCTAATGACTCGCCCACTAGACACCATTTCCACCTTCTTTTTAGAAAACAGTAAAACAGGCGGTGGTGGTACTAACGTGGTGAATGTGATCTTGGTCGATTTTCGAGGCTTTGATACTTTAGGCGAAATCACGGTATTAGGCATTGCGGCACTGGGGATTTACAAACTGATTGCCAGAATGCGCCTCTACATGCCTTCTAGTGACGGCAAAGGGCGAGCTTGGTCCGAAGATAAATACCCGTTATTGCTCGCGGTCATTTCACAGAGCCTATTACCATTAGCCCTGTTGGTCTCTGCGTATATTTTCCTGCGTGGTCATAACATGCCTGGTGGCGGCTTTATTGCAGGCTTAATTACCTCTGTGGCCATTATTCAACAATACATTGCACACGGCGTTGAATGGATCAAACACCGCCTTAAACTGGACTATCAGATCATGATAGGCAGTGGTATTAGCATCGCCACTCTCAGTGGCCTTGGCAGTTGGGTATTTGGCCACCCATTCCTAACCTCATGGTTTGATTACTTTTATCTACCTGTAATTGGGAAATTTGAACTTGCGAGCGCAATGATATTTGACCTCGGTGTATTTTTAACCGTCGTTGGTGCCACTATGCTGATTTTGGCAAACCTTGGCCAGTTAACGACCAGTGAACGCGCTACCCAAAAGGAGCATGATTAATTATGGAAGGTATGTACGCATTTAGCGTTGGACTACTAACCGCCTGTGGTGTGTTTTTAACCTTAAGAGGACGCAGCTTTTCTGTGGTCGTAGGGCTGACGCTACTGTCCTACGCAGTCAACTTATTTCTCTTTGCCAGCGGCCGCCTTAAACTGAATGCGGCGGCGGTGTTAGGTGAATCAGAGCATTATGGCGACCCACTCCCGCAAGCTCTGGTATTAACCGCTATTGTTATCGGTTTCGCGATGACGGCATTTGCCGTTATTTTAGCTATGCGTGCCCGTGCAGACTTAGGTAACGACCATGTTGATGGACAAATTCCCCAGCCTAAAAAACCTCTATTTCAAAAAACAGGAGGGGCGAAATAGATGCAGCATTTGAGCATTTTGCCCATTTTAATTCCGCTAATTTTTGGCGCAGCACTGCTTTTACCACCACTTTCTAAACACATCCAAAGACAACGTATTGCAGCTGTCATTGGTTTGTTTTTGCTTTTGGTGTCTGCTTGTTTCCTGCTTTTTCAAGTACAAACTCAAGGCGTGCATCTTTATGCATTAGGTGAATGGCAGCCACCATTTGGTATTGTTTTGGTCGCGGACCCCGTTTCTGTATTGCTCGTCGCTCTGACTTCTTTCTTAGCCTTCTCTGTAATGCTATACGCCATGAATGGACAAGATAAAAATGGCGCCTATTTCCATCCCTTGTTTATGTTTCAGGTGATGGGGATTAATGGTGCCTTTTTGACCGGCGATATCTTTAACCTATTTGTCTTTTTTGAGGTGCTATTAATTGCCTCTTACGCTTTGCTAATCCACGGCGGCGGAAAACAAAGAACCCAAGCCACAGTCCATTACGTCATTCTCAACCTAGTCGGCTCTAGCTTGTTCCTATTTGGCTTAGGAATTATCTATGGCACACTAGGTACCCTGAACATGGCCGATTTGGCGGTCAAGGTTGGACAGTTACAAGCTGAAAATGCCACCTTAGCCAAAACGGGAGCCTTGCTACTACTCGTGGTATTTGGTCTAAAAGCAGCCATGTTACCGCTGCATTTTTGGTTACCTAAAACCTATTCCAGCGCCAGCGCGCCAGTAGCGGCCTTATTTGCCATTATGACCAAGGTTGGGATTTACAGTATTTTTCGTGTTTATACCGTCATATTTGGCGAGCATGCGGGAGAGCTTGCGAATATCGCAACCCCTTGGCTATGGCCTCTATCTTTGTTGACCATTGCCATTGGGGCCATTGGTATTCTGGCCAGCCCAAATCTAAAAATACTCACAGCGAATTTAGTGATTGTTTCGAGTGGTAGCCTGCTCGCTTGCGCTGCGATAAGTTCAGAGGTGGCCACTTCCGCCGCCTTATATTACCTTGTCCACAGTACTCTTGTGTCAGCAGGCTTATTTCTACTGGCTGATATTATGGCCAGACAAAGAGGGAAAGCAGAAGATAGGTTCGTACGTTCACGGCCTTTTGTTCAACCGAAAACACTTGGTATTTTGTTTGCTGTTGGCGCCTTGTCTATCATCGGCATGCCCCCTTTCTCCGGTTTCATCGGTAAAGTAATGATACTTCAAGCAACCCAGTCTTTCGCTGCGTCATTATGGCTGTGGCCATTAATACTGCTGGGTAGTTTAGCCGCTCTTATCACTCTATCGCGAGCAGGTACCACCTTGTTCTGGCGCCATAATGGTAACTTATCCACAGAGAGTGAAGCGGCTAAGCCATTAGAACTCACTGCTGTTGTTTTGTTGCTGCTCGCGTCACCTATCTTGGTTATTTTCGCTGGCGATGTGACGGCTTATACCCAGAATGCAGCTCACTACCTCCATGATTTCCAGTTGTCTGCTTATAACTTACTTCCCGGAGTGACGCCATGAGATTCTTCCCTATGCCTTTCCACAGCATCATGCTGTTTGTGGTCTGGTTACTGCTTAATAATTCATTAAGTGCCGGTCAGATGGTGCTTGCCGCATTTTTCGCCATTACTATTCCTTGGCTGGTGAAGGATATGCGTGATGAGCACCCCAAAATCCGTCGTCCTTGGCTCGCGATTCGCTACGTTTTAATGGTAATGAAAGACATTGTGGTCGCCAATGTTGAGGTTGCACTGCTGATCATTGGCCCTATCAAGAAGTTGCAACCTGGTTTTGTGGCTGTGCCTATTAATATGAGTTCAGAACTGGGTATTACGGTACTGGCAAGCACGGTATCTTTAACCCCAGGTACTGTGAGTGCAGAAGTCTCAAAGGATAAAAACTGGCTCTATATTCACGCCCTGCATTTAGGTGATGAAGGCGCTCTAATTAAGGAAATTAAAAGCCGCTATGAAGCCCCGATTAAGGAGATCTTCGGATGTTAATTTGGACTATTACTCTTGTTGCGGTATGCATCTGTATTGCTCTCATACTCAATCTCTGGCGCCTTATACAAGGCCCTAGTGTTTCAGATCGAATCTTAGCCCTCGATACCATGTACATAAATACCATCGCATTGATTCTGCTATATGGCATGTATACAGGAAGTGCTTTGTACTTTGAAGCGGCTTTGCTGATTGCGATGCTCGGTTTTGTCAGTACCGCCGCCCTTTCTAAGTACTTACTTCGTGGCGACATCATAGAATAGGAACAACTATGCCTTTATATCTTGAAATTATTGTCTGTGTACTGCTCTTAATCGGTGGCATATTTCTATTGGTCGGCTCTTATGGGTTGGCGCGTTTACCCGATATTTATATGCGCCTACACAGCCCAACCAAAGCCTCAACGTTAGGCATTACTGGTGTTTTAATCGCGTCGATGATTTTACACAGCTACCTACAAGAGTTTATCTCCATTAAGGAACTGCTTATTACCCTGTTTCTTTTGATCACAGCTCCTGTTGCAGCAAATATGATCGCCAAAACCGCTATTCATCATGAAATCAAAGCAAAGGAGAAAACACGCGGTAAAGAGTTAATCAACAGCATGCGTAACCGCGATGCTCCACCTGAGTAAGCATTAGTTTCTATTCTCATAAACAAAAAAATCCCCTTCTCGTTGCGCAACGAGAAGGGGATTTTTTTGGTTTTATGGCCACGCTAGTGAAGCGATATGGCGGCGCTAATTTAACGACAAGATGTTTGTTTTGCTAATTCTATGTCGATAAATTTCACGTAAATACTTAATCGCATTCTTCACATTCTTGATATCAAGACGGATATCATTGATCGAAACAAAACGCTCACCGTCTTCGATCAACTCACGGTATTTCTTCTCATACATTGGTTTTATTGCATACCAATTTGTATCAAGGATTTTGGCCGGGTTCTCATACTCGGTGAAATACTTATCCACCATTTCTTCATCAAATTCTTCGCCTTGGATAAAACCAATCACCGCATTATCAATTTCATCCGTGTAACGATATTCATCCCGTGCAAAGCAACGCTTCATATACGCCACCATTAAGGTCAAAAAATCATCGCTTAAACACGGACTTTTTGCCACTAAAGTGGTTAATGACAAGTTAGCGGAAGCCCCAATCACTAAGGCATATCGCTTCAATGTGGTATTAGGGAACAAACGGTTCAAATGCACCTTGAGTCGATTCATCGCGGTAAACGATAGCTTAAAGTCTCGCGGCACAGAAATAATAGACACCACCGAGGAGCAGTTCTTAAAGAAATGCAGGTGGTTCAGTGTATTGGCATCATATTCGCTTTTACGATAGTCCATAATTGCCTGACGGTAGCGTTCAGACTCCACCGGTAACACACTAATCCCTTCGATCGCTGAAGTATCATCATTAAAGTGTGGCAACTCAATAGAACGACAAAATAGATCATCGATATCCACTTCGTTGTTTAAACCATTATTACGCACAACGCTTTCGGCGTAGGCCACAGCAACAGGGCCTGCAAGGCTCATAAATAAGTCATTGGCATCAAGACGAATCGTTTCTGAAATATCGATACCAGCGCGGCGGAAATAATCTTCATCGTAATCCGTTGTCACGGCTTGGGCGGTTAAAATATTAAAAATTTGTTGAGAAATATATTGGTTGGCATATTTCTCCATGGTGTTAACGTCAATGTCATCGATTTCATTGCCATTTTCTTCTTCGGCATAGCGCATGATATCGTTAGAAATCAACATCATAGAATTCCAAGGCCGAATGCGTTGCATGACATTTTCTGGCACTTGGTCATTGTCACGTTCTTCGTTATATGAAAAATCCCATTCTTCAGATACGTATTTTGTTAGCAAGCGCCCCGCGTTGATATGCAAGGCTTCCGAGATATCAATATTACGACCAGAGATATTCGGCAAGATACAAATACCAGAGGTAAAAATAGGTTCAAAGACAAAACTATGACGCTTATCGACCGCGTTTTTTTCTTCGACACGATAGTCAAACGTTTTGCTTAGGTAAGAGAACTGCTGAGCCAAACCGAATTCAGACGCCATCCCTGAACCTGTTCCACCACCCGCACTAAAAATATAAAAATACAGGCGTGATTGGTTGGCTTTAATGCCGCACGAATCCACCAAATAGGAATGCAATTGGCTCCATTTCTCATTTTTGAAACTGGAGGTGTCTTTATTAAGAATAATTTTGGCTAAATACTGACCCAGAATGGGGGCGTTACCGGCGCCACCAGCATGCACCTCTGAAAGGTCCATTATCTGCAGTTTCCGATAGGCATCAAGAAAACGCGCACGCCCTTCTTGATTCGAAAAGCGAATACGACCTTCGATGTCTTTATCCAAATCCCCTAACAGCACAATAGGCTCGATAAGGAAAACAGGTGTTGTGCTGGATTTTTTATCCATCGGCAAATGCTTTCTAATCCAGCGCATCGGCTTATGTTCGTTTTCTAATACCTGCTTCTCATGATACTCGACTTCATTCAGATAACTGGTACGGGCGTTATAAACAAGGGTGGCGACTTCTAATGCAATATTAGAACCACAGCGCCCTAATCCAACCAAACAAACCGATGGGAAGCTCTGTTCAAAATGGGAACTATCTTCAGAAATAGCAGGATGAATTTGATGACGAATAACATCGAGATTTTCTAAGATTTTTTCTAAACTGGGCTCGGTATAAAAGAAATGTTCAATTGGAAGTATATCTCGGCTCATAAAAAGATCCCTGTCAAAAGCGCGAATAGGTTACACAGGTCTAATGCTTCAACATCCCATGATAGCCAATAGCATGAGATAGTCCTGTTTTGGCACCATACTTAACACTCAATGGCACACCACACAGACCATTAGGCTAAAACAATATCACTATTTAAAGGCAAAGTAAGCATTAAGTAAAAAACCACTAGTTTTGTAGCTTTTGCTAAAGGGCAGCTTTAACTCATTGACTCACTTTATGAAATGAGAGGTTCTCATGCAGCAAGGTGGCGGCCTCACTACTGGGCATTGGCCGATAAAAATAGTACCCCTGATAGACTTGGCAGCCCATTTGATTTAATAGCTCAGCCTGCTCTTGAGTTTCAACACCTTCAGCGATCGTTACCAACTTCAAGTTGCGCGCTAGATGGATAATGGTTTCACAAATCGTCGTATCTTCCGTGTGTTTACCACACTCATCGACAAATGACTGATCAATTTTTAACACATCAATTGGCAGCCGTTTTAAATAACTTAATGAAGAATAGCCAGTGCCAAAATCATCGACCGATATGGTTATATTGAGTGCTTTCAGTGCCTTCATCACAGCAATACAGCGTTCAATATCTTGCAGCAACACACCTTCTGTTATTTCAATCTCAAGCAGTGCTCCAGACAGTTCGTATGCTTTCAGTTTGCCAGATATATAGGGCACAAAATCATCATGGATAAGATGCCTCCCAGAGATATTTACTGCAACAGGAACCAGTTTTAAGCCAATTTTCCGCCATCGGTTCTGCTGTTTTAACGCCTCATCGATGACCCACTCACCAATTTTCGTGATCAAATTAGATTCTTCTGCAATAGGAATAAAATCCACAGGCGACACTCTCCCTTTTACTGGATGGTGCCAGCGTATTAGCGCTTCTAAACCAATGATGTGTGACTTATCACCCCATACCTTAGGTTGATACTCTAAGCTAAACTGACCAAGCTCTAGAGCCTCATGCATTTCTTGCTCGAGGCCAAATTTTTTGACCACCACAGAAGCCATTTCAGGGGCAAATACTTGAGCGTTATCACGCCCTTTTTGTTTCGCACAATACATAGCAATATCCGCTTGCTGAATCAGTTTGTCAGCGTCTGTTGTATTGCCGTCAGAAAGCGAAATACCAATACTAGTAGGAATATTTAATAGCTGCCCTTTTACGCTCACTGGGGCCCGCATTATTTGTAGAATACGTTCCGCCCTGGCTCTAACTAATTGCTCAGAAACGTCTTCTGTCAAAATTAAAATAAACTCATCACCTCCCCAGCGAGCCACTATATCTGTGCTGTTAGAGACTTGAGTTAAACGATTTGCTACTTCGCAGAGCAATTCATCACCCGCCTTATGACCCAAAGTGTCATTAATGGTTTTGAATTTATCTAAGTCAAGAAACAGCAACCCCACTGAAGATCGCTGCTTACCAGCTCGTGATAGTGCACTGATCAGTTTATCCATTAAATAGGTGCGGTTATATAAGCTGGTTAACGGGTCGCTGTAAGCCAGAAAGCGTAACCTCTCTTGCAATTTAAACTGACGCGTCACATCTCGAATATGCAAGGTAAACTCTTCTTTTGCCGCATTGGAATTGTCTATGCCCGCTTTCGTAATGGTAATTTCGGCAGGGAAAGAGTTATGGCTATCGCGCTGTAGGCGAAATGAATTGCGTCGATTAAGCACCCACCCAGCGGAGGATGAGAAGCCTATGTTTAAGCTTGATAAGATGGCAAATCTATCTTCTTCAAGAATAAAGTTTTCGATAAAACTTTTGCCTGCGACTTGTTTTTTTAAACAGCCAAAAGTACGTTCAGCGGCGGGATTGAACTCAATGATCTCTCCCTGCTGATTAATTGTCACAATGCAGTCCATTGAGGAATCTAGAATGGCTGTCTTGCGCTGTTCACTTTTTTTGAAGCGCAATAAAGCATCATCACGATGGGCAATTTCCCCATTCACTCGGTTAATAACTTGGTTATATTTACGTGCAATTTGCCCAACTTCGGTAAAAGGCTCTTCCGGGACTGGGGATGAAAAGTCGGCATTATTTTGCTGGTACTGCATGGAAGTTAATAAATCAAAAAGCTCCGTCGTGGCACGATGCTCAGACACATTCATACCTTGCTCTTCGTCTTCCCTTGTCGCTCTTAATGGCAACACTTTGTTCAGCAACCACATAGCACCATAAGCCACCACAAAGCAGTATACTCCAATCGTAACGATACCAAGTGCTTGAATACCCAACTGCTGTGAGAAACTTAACCCTGTATTCATTTTTTCAGCATCACCAAAAAGAGCAACACTTAAGGTTCCCCAGATACCGGCAAATAGGTGAGCAGGAACCACGTCAAGCGCATCATCAAGGTGCAAGTGCGCCATTATGAGGCTGCCGTAATATACGATTAGGCCTGATACCGCACCAATAACAGCCGCGGCGGCGGGCGTCACCACATGGCAAGAAGCGGTAATACCGACTAAACCTGCAATGGTGCCATTTAAAATAAAGCCAACTTCAACATAACCGTCTCGCATGTAGTTAATGGCAGCGGCAATCAATCCTCCCCAAACAGCAGACAAGAAGGTATTTAGAATAATGATTGGCACCTCATTCGTCAGGGCTAATGTACTGCCACCGTTGAAGCCAATCCAACCAAACCAAATCAACAGAACACCTAAAGCAGATAATGGCAAGTTATTGCCTGGAGGTAAGCGAATACCTTGCTCAAAACGCCCTAGTCGTGGCCCGATGATCATGATCGCAGCTAACGCCACCCAACCACCGACTGAATGAACTACGGTTGAGCCGGCAAAATCAATAAAACCAAGCGCCTCTAACCAACCTTGTTGCGCCTGAGAGTCATATGCTCCAGACCATGCCCAATGCCCTGTTATAGGGTAAATAATCGCGATTAGTATGGCCGTGACCGCTAAGTACCCCATGAAGGTCATACGCTCAGCAACGGCACCAGAAGTTAAAGTGGCAGCGGTCCCACAAAACATCATTTGAAAAAGAAAAAAGCTGACTTGCCAAGGAGTGTTCGTCGACCCAAACACAAATTCATTGCGGCCGAACACGCCCCAAACCGATTCCCCAAACATAATGCCAAAGCCGAAAAGCCAAAACATTGCACTGGAAATAATAAAGTCGGAGATATTCTTAGCCGCTACATTAATACTGTTTTTACTGCGGATACGGCCACTTTCTAGGCATAAGAAACCGGCTTGCATCAAAAACACCAAAGCGGATGCAATTAATAACCAATAAAGATCTGACATACATTCCCTCTGTCGGTACAACTCTCCCTAACTTAACAGTCAGGTTATTGGCTTATTTCGAAATTTGTAAACAAGAAATTGCTTATCAAGGTCTCCTAATCCTATTCAAGACTCACGCCAACTTTCACTTTCAAGTTTCAAGAAATGATCAATCGATATCAGGTGAATGCGTTTTACACCGAGAGGGGAAAAACATTAGGAAAGGAGCGGAAAATTAATCTAAATCCGCTTTTAGCCCTATAACAACAGAATTTTCACCTGCACTAGGGCTCACGGTTTCACTTTATTGACAACAAGGAGTAGATTGTTTTTTGATCACAATTGATCAATAATTAAACACACCCCGTTGGATAGGAGGGTTTGGAATGGCCATCTCGCCTATATCAAACTCAGACTGGCATAAACTATTACCAAGCAAATCTTCACGGTCGAAATTTCAAGGCTTAGCTGACGCCACCCATACTGGCGATACTCTGCATTTATCCAGCCGAGCTAGGCTTATGAATGAACAATTTGCAAAGGGTGAAATGGTCGAGACAGAACAAGATTTTGTTCGTTTATCTTCTAGTACCGGCCACTCAACCCGCTGGTCGGGGCTGAGTCATGAAGAAGCCATTGCCATCTATCGTACAATTGAAGCAATGGCCTCAAAAACAGAACATCACTCTTAACTAAAAGTCAGTGTGTATCCATCACTTGAAAGGTAATCTGCCTCGCGCTGTAGATTCGCTAATGTCAGCGGACGGCTGTCTAGCCAGTCAGGCAAAAACTCCGCATGTAAGCTTTTTCCTTCTGCTTTTAAGGTAAAGATCGGCATGTCACCTTCTTTACGATCATTATGCAGCAAGATAGATAAACGTAACAAAATAGACAAGCGATCTAAATCCTGCTGATCACTTTTCGTAAATTTGTATTCCAATGACTGAGTAAATTTCCGACGGTGACGTAAAATAAGGTTCGCTAACGCTTGTTGCTCCTGTTGGGAGAAACCAGGCATATCAGACTCACCGATAATATACGCTCCATGTTTGTGATATCGGCTATGAGATATCCCTACCCCAACCTCATGTAACAAGCCCGCCCAGCGCAGTAAGTCCTCACTAGAGATACTATTCAACTGCCAACTATCTTGCACCTGAGCTAACGCTGATAAAGCGGTATGAGTCACCAGCTTCGCCTGCTCAGTATCAATATGGTATTGATTGAGCATGTAATTGACGGTTCGTTCACGGATATCTGATTCCGCATAACGCCCCATGATGTCATACAACACACCTTCTCGTAACGCACCAACGGAGAAATCCATCTGCTTGATATCAAAGCATTCAAATACTGCGGTCAAGATAGCGATGCCCGCTGCAAAGGTGTTTTTGCGCTCAGGTTTTAAGCCTGGAAGATCAATTTTATCCGCATGGCCTGCATCTAATAGGGCTTTTTGAATCTGCTTAAGTGTCTTCGGCGTAATGCCTTTCTTACTCCAGCCATTCTCTTTGATGATATTAAAAGCCGCTTTTATCGTCCCAGATGAACCAATCGCCACATCCCACTGCTCATCCAGATAATCATCTTGTATGCTTAATAACTCAAGACGGGCCGCCGTAACGGCTTTTTGGAAATTCGATTTGGTAATCACCCCGTCGGCAAAAAAGCGCTGACGGAAGTTTACGCAACCCATGTGTAAGCTTTCAGTGAGTATCGGCTCCAGCTGCTTACCAATAATAAACTCGGTACTACCACCACCGATATCAACCACTAAGCGCTTCGATTCCCCATGATCCATGGTTTTCGAAACCCCAACGTAAATAAGGCGGGCTTCTTCTCGTCCGGCAATGATTTCGACAGGATGGCTCATGATGTCCATTGCTTTACCAATAAAGTCATAGCGGTTCTTAGCCGCACGTAACGCATTGGTACCAACAACACGAACAGAACCAGCTGGCATATCTTCAATGACCTGAGCAAACTGCGCCAAGCAGTCGAGTCCTCTTTGCTGCGACTCTTCATCTAGGACGCCATGGTTTAACCCAGCGGCAAGTTGTACCTTCTCGCCAAACTCACTGGTAATACGTAACTGCCCATGAGTCACTTGGGCAATGACCATATGAAAGCTGTTTGAGCCTAAGTCTATTGCGGCAATTTTTTCAAAAGGAAAATCGTGAGATTGTTGCAAGAAGAGTGATTGCATCCAGAACGCCTTAAGTCGTGGTCTTGAACGGTAAAGTATATCAGGTGTGCCCAATAATAATAAGAAGCCCTAGAGCAAAGGCCGCATTAAGCTATTTGCAATTTCGTACTCTAAACCCTAGTTGGCGCATCTCTTATTTAAGAATATAAGGAGGGACCCGCAGAAAAATAAAAACTCAGGGTATTTGATCAAAAAATTATCAGAAATTGGCTTTTTCACGCTTTTCACTATAGACCTTGCCTTTAAGTCGCACTATAGTAGCTATGGTCTTAGTAAAAATCTGGTGATCGCTAGCTAGATTAAGACTCCAATCAAATCGTTTCACGCTGTATTGGCTTCGCCCTATCCGGGCCCATTTAGAGCAACCTTAGCAAAGAGTAATTCTTTCAATGGGTTTGTTGGTGCCGAGTAGCTGATACATTGTTAAATACTTCCAGACATTGATCAGAGTTAACGTTATAACCTGATCCCGTCAATTGTCCTTCTAAGATGAGCTAATGCAAAACCCGTTTATGAACCTTACCGAATTAAAACAGAAATCAGTACACGAACTCTTAGATATCGCTGCAGAAATGGGCCTCGACAACATGGCTCGTTCACGCAAACAAGATGTCATTTTCTCTATCCTTAAGCGTCATGCTAAAGGCGGAGAAGATATATATGGCGACGGTATCCTAGAGATTCTGCAAGACGGCTTTGGCTTCCTACGTTCCCCAGATAGCTCTTACCTAGCAGGGCCTGACGATATTTATGTATCACCTAGCCAAATTCGTCGCTTTAACCTACGTACTGGCGACACTATTGCCGGAAAAATTCGACCACCGAAAGATGGTGAGCGTTATTTCGCATTACTAAAAGTAAACGAAATTAACTTCGACAAACCGGAAAGCGTCCGCAACAAGATTCTGTTCGAAAACTTAACACCTCTGTTCCCTGATGAACGTTTATTAATGGAAGCAGGTAACGGCTCAACGGAAGACGTTACTTCTCGTATCATTGATCTCGTTGCACCAATGGGTAAAGGTCAGCGCGCACTTGTGGTTTCTCCTCCGAAAGCAGGTAAAACCTTCATGTTGCAAAACATTGCCAATGCCATCACTCGTAACAATCCAGAGTGTCACATGATTGTTTTGCTTATCGACGAGCGCCCTGAGGAAGTAACTGAAATGTCACGTACTGTTCGTGGCGAAGTTGTTGCTTCAACATTTGATGAGCCACCAAGCCGTCACGTACAAGTGGCAGAAATGGTCATCGAAAAAGCTAAGCGTCTAGTAGAGCACAAACGCGATGTGGTGATCCTGCTTGACTCTATTACCCGTCTTGCTCGAGCTTACAACACAGTCATCCCATCTTCCGGTAAAGTATTGACCGGTGGTGTTGACGCTAACGCCCTAGAACGCCCTAAGCGTTTCTTTGGTGCAGCCCGTAATATTGAAGAAGGCGGAAGCTTAACCATTATTGCAACAGCCTTGGTTGATACTGGCTCCAAAATGGACGAAGTTATCTTCGAAGAATTTAAAGGTACAGGTAACTCTGAATTACACCTTGATCGTAAGATTGCTGAAAAACGCACCTTCCCGGCGATTAATATCCGTCGTTCAGGTACTCGTCGTGAAGATCTACTAACTTCTGAAGACGAACTGCAACGTATGTGGATTTTGCGCAAACTACTGAATCCAATGGAAGACGTTGCCGCAACAGAATTCTTAATTGACCGCTTGCGTGTCACCAAAACAAACGATGAGTTCTTTGAGTCCATGAAGGGCAAAAACAAATAACATCATCTACGCGAATAAAAAAACCACTTTTAGTAAGTGGTTTTTTTTCACCTAAATTACCAGTATAACCAGTCATTAGATTGAAACCATTTTCCACTCACTGAGTGAGCGTGACTTGCAGCGGAGCAAAAAAGTGAAAGATGTAACAGCCAAAGTCAGTTCAGTTGAATTGATTAATCACAATGTCTACGAAGTAAAACTTGAAACAGAAGAAACGACATTTATTGCCGGTCAATATTTGATGATAGTGTTACCGACTGGAGAACAAGTACCTTACTCGATTGGTAGCGCACCACACACTCTGCCTACTCTGACATTATTTATTCTGGTTTCTGACCCTGATTCTCTTGCCCAGAAAGTCATTGATCATATTCGTGCAAGCGACAGCATTACGGTCAAAATGCCAGGCGGCGACAGTCACCTAGAAAGCGGTGCCTTTGTCGAGGATGTAGAGCATATTTTACTGATTGCCGGCGGTACCGGTTTTTCTCAAATGAAAAGTTTATACGACAGCCTCATTGAGCAGAAATTTAAAGGCCATGTATCGCTTTACTGGGGGCTAAGAACGCCGAAAGATATTTTCATGCAAGAGTGGATTCAACAGGCTCAAGACAGCCATACTTTTTCACTTGATGTCGTGGTCAATGAAGCAGACCAAGAATGGCAAGGTCGCACTGGCTGGCTTTATGAGGCGGTATTAGAAGATCACCCGGACCTAAGTAACAGCGTTGCTTTTATTAGTGGCTCTGTGGGTATGGTTTACGGCACATTGGATCAATTAGAAACGAAAGGGCTGCAAAAAGAGCGCTGTTTCTCCGATGTTTTCGCCTACGCACCTCACCCTGACAAGCCAGAACTATAAGCGCCAAGCTTATCGTTCCAATAAAAAAGCGAGCACCTAAGTGGCGCTCGCTTTTTTGTATCAAATCAGCAGAAACTATTTCGAGCGATCACATGTTTGCTGCCACAAGTCGAGAATATTAGCTTGATCTTCTGGCGTCACATTCTCAGCGTCTAGCGTATCTCTTAGGGTGCCTTCAAAGGCGTTATCGAATTGCTCAGAGCCCTCACCATCTGCACTGCTATGAAGCCCTAATAACCCTAACAGGTAAGCGCAATAAAATAACTGATCACCCTCTTCTGCTTGATGCTCAATGTCTCGTAGGGCGTCGCTAAGCTGGTCCGCGCGTTCTGCAAACGTTATTGCCATGTCTGTTCTCTTTTTCATTATTTACACTTGATAAATACACAAAAGCTGGACAATAAGCCCAGCTTTTCGAGTGTCTATATCGGCTATGGTTTCAGTTGTAAAGTGGTCAATGTTCGCTCTCGAACGGACAGTAGAAGATCTGTATTTTCTACTAGAGACTCACCATAAGAAGGCACCATTTCTTTCATTTTAGCTTGCCATTCTGGTGATGCCATTTTTTCAGGGAAGCAGCTTTCCAAGATATTGATCATGGTATTCACTGTGGTTGAAGCACCTGGTGATGCACCTAACAATGCCGCCAATGACCCATCTTTTGTGGTAATAGCTTCAGTACCGAATTCTAGCTTACCGCCTAATTTGTCATCTTTCTTAATGATCTGAACACGTTGCCCAGCATACGCTAGTTTCCAGTCTTCATCTTTAGCATTCGGAAAGAAGTCTCGCAGTGAGTCACAACGGTCTTTATGAGATTTTCGCACTTCACTGATCAGGTATTTGGTCAAGTCCATGTTATTTTTACCCACACATAGCATCGGCTTTAAATTGCCAGCTCGAATACTTAATGGGAGATCTAACATTGATCCTGTTTTTAGGAATTTTGTGGTAAAGCCTGCAAATGGACCAAATAAAATGGCTTTTTTGCCATCAATAATTCGCGTATCCAAATGAGGAACTGACATTGGTGGTGCTCCAATAGGAGCTGCGCCATACACCTTGGCAAAATGCTGCTCAACTAACTCAGGCTTTTCACACACTAACCATTGTCCGCTTACAGGGAAACCACCGTAGCCTTTACCTTCTTCAACACCTGCTTTTTGCAACAAAGGCAACGCACCGCCACCAGCACCCAAGAAAAGAAACTTGGTGTTGAAGCGTTGTGTCGTACCATTGTGATGAACCAGCACATCCCAAGTTCCGTTTTCGTTCTTGTTGATACTAGTGACTTCGGAATTGATGTGTAGCTCAAAGTTATCCGTAGTTTGAAGATGCTTTGCCATATTACGGGCAATCGCCCCGAAATTCACATCTGAGCCATGTTCAATGCGAGTTACCGCTAAAGGCTCATCCGTCGTTCGGTTATTCATGATAAGAGGCATCCATTCTTGCATCTTTTCACGATCTTCCGTGAACTGCATTTCTTTAAATGCAGGATGAGCACTCATCGCCGCATAGCGCGCTTTTAGTTTTCTGACGTTGTCTTCACCCCATACAAAACTTTGGTGAGGAACGCGATTAATAAACGCTTTTGGTGCAGGCAATTTGCCTTGTTCAACAAGGTAAGACCAGAACTGAAGGCTGACCTCAAATGCTGCATTAATGTTAACCGCTTTATCAATATTAATGCTGCCGTCGGCATTCTCTGAAGTATAATTAAGCTCGCAATAAGCAGCGTGGCCAGTGCCCGCATTGTTCCAGCCATCAGTACTTTCTTTGGCAATACTGTCCAATCGCTCTACCATGGTGATGGCTAGGCTTGGATCCAGTTGCTTGAGTAACATTCCTAGGGTAGTGCTCATAGCACCTCCCCCGACTAGTAAAACGTCTACAGAGTTTGAGGTCATATGATTTCGCCGTGTCATAGCCAATGGATTTACGAGTGAAGAGTAAAGGAGGCTTTTGGCCAGCAGTGGTAACTATCAGGGGAACTGCAATGCTTTCTCGTCACTCATCTCAGAACGCCTTTGTTTGCAACATAATGGTATGCAAAACTCAAAAACGAACAACCTAGCAAGGAGTCTGAGTAGGTGTAATTTAATTATACGGATTTTACGATTAATGTCTTGAGACCTTAGTATAAGATCCGCCTTTGTTTTCCTCTTATTTGCTTGAACATCAATTTTTTATCTACTTTTAGTGACAATATCAAAGTATTTCGATACATATGATTAACAGTTTTGTTCTATTCTTCTGCTATCTTTATAAAATAATATTCAGTATAAATAGAATAAATTCTCTAGATGTCGATGGAGGTGCCCTATGAACGCTCAAGATATCATGGTTCAAGAGGTGATTTGTGTGGACATTGACGCCCGTTTACCTGAAGTGAAAGCGCTTATGGAGCAAAATAGCTTCCATCATTTGCCTGTGACTGAAGAGGGATTACTGGTTGGAATCATCTCTGATCGAGATTTATTGCGTACCATTAGTCCTTTTATTGATAGCCTTTCTGAACAACCGCGTGATCTTGAAACCCTTAATCACGCCGCTCACCAAGTAATGACTCGACAGCCCATTACCGCGAAAGCAAGCTCCCCTATCAGTGAAATCGTCACTTGGATGAAGCACGTCGATATTTCTTGCGTGCCCGTTGTTGATGAAGAAAACCATCTATTAGGTATGATTACTTGGCGTGATTTAATTACCCACGCCAAGTTTTAACCTTAGAACAAGGCTTAATGTGTCTGCGCTTGATCGCCTAACTGGCCAACTAAATCTGTTTCTGTGAAGACATACTGTTCCGCACAAAACTGACAGTCGGCTTGGATTGAGCCTTGTTCAATCAACAGCTGGCGCACTTCATCAGCGCCCATTGAAATCACGGCATCTAATGTACGCTGACGTGAACAAGAACAACCAAACTGCAAGGTTTTTGGCTCATAAAGGCGGACTTCTTCTTCATGATAAAGACGATGCAATAGCGTTTCTGTATCTAACCCAAGCAATTCTTCATCTTTCACCGTTGCAGCTAGGTGAGTAAAACGCTCCCAAGCATCTTCATCACCGCTTTGAGCTTGCTCTGCCGGCAAACGCTGTAGGAATAATCCACCACATTGCGCGCCATTTGCGGCCAACCAAACTCGGCTAGGTAATTGTTCAGATTGATAAAAGTACTGTTCTAAGCACTCCGCCAAACTATCACCTACTAGCTCGACAATTCCCTGATAACGCTGGCCATTGCGTGGCGCGATCGTAATCACCAGGTACCCACCAGCCAAGACTTCTTTTAACGAAATCGTATCCGGTACAACTTGCTCTTCATCCCACTGGGCGATGCCTCGCAAGTTTTGTTGCTCATCACACTCCGTCATAAGTGCGGATAAAAAACCGTTGCCTTTCGCTTGAATCGACAGCACGCCATCGATTTTGATAATGTCCCTCAATAACGCAATGGCTGCGACAAACTCACCCAGTAAAACCTCAATGCCAAGTGGGTAGTTTTTACGCTTAATAATTTCTTGATACGCACTGTTCAAGACCACATGCTCACCTCGAACATTTGTGTTGTCGAAAGAGAAGCGTTGAATTTCGTTGATTGTTACGTCGTTCACAAAGATCACCTTGTGTCGCTATACGACACGAGTCAAAGTTCAAATGGATATTGCGCGCATTTTACCCTTGAGTGTCTGAATCATCCACTTTAAACCGTGTATTAACGGGGAATCTTTATCTTTCCTATTTCGTTTACCCCAGCGCCGCTCTAAAATGTTAAGCACTGCTTTTAACCTAGCTCCTAATCATCGATAGCAAAGAGATTCCCTGTTTTTATGATCCAATTTAGCGAAGTCAGTTTACAACGCGGTACACAGTTTCTTTTAGAAGACGCCGATCTCACTATTTTTGAAGGTCAAAAAGTGGGGTTGATCGGTGCAAACGGGGCCGGTAAATCATCCTTGTTCGCAATGGTGAAAGGCGATTTAAGCGCGGATACAGGTAGCGTTATTCTGCCCGGAAATCGACGTATCGCCTTCATGGCTCAAGAGGTAGAAGAGACCCAACGCAGTGCATTAGATTATTGTCTCGATGGCGACGATAAACTAAGAGAGATCGAAGCCAATATCGCCCAAGCTCAGACCCTAGGAAACAACCACGATCATGCCCACTGGCTAGGCGAATTCGAAACCGCCCATGGCTACACTGCACAGTCCCGAGCAGAAACTTTACTCCAAGGCCTTGGCTTTAAAATGACAGATATGCACAAACCGGTAGCGGATTTTTCGGGTGGTTGGCGAATTCGCTTAAACCTAGCCAAAGCCCTAATGTGCCCTTCTGATGTCTTGCTGCTTGACGAACCAACCAACCATTTAGATCTAGATGCCGTCATGTGGTTAGAAAATTGGCTACGTCAATACCCAGGCACACTACTGTTGATTTCCCATGACCGTGATTTTCTAGACGGCATTTGCAGCCATATTGTTCACCTTTATCAGAAAAAGCTTGTTCTCTATAAAGGTAATTACTCTAATTATGAACGACAGCGAGCAGAGCACTTGGCACAGCAACAGGCCAATTATGAGCGCCAGCAAGCCAAACGCGCACACATGCAACAATATGTAGATCGCTTTCGTTTCAAGGCAGATAAAGCAAAACAAGCCCAAAGCCGCCTTAAGATGCTGGAGAAGATGGAGCTTATTGGCCCGGCGCACATTGACTCTCAATTTGAATTTTCTATCCCAGTGGCAGAAAAAACCTCGCAATTATTGGTCAATTTATCACAAGCCAATTTAGGCTACAGGTTAGAATCTGGGTCACAGGTAATCCAACTCGAAGACACCAACTTTGCAATTCGAGATGGTCAACGCATTGGTTTACTTGGCCCTAATGGCGCGGGTAAATCGACCTTAATTAAATCCATTGTTGCGGAGTTAGCATTACTAAGTGGTGAGCGCATCACCGGAGAGAACCTAAAAATTGGCTATTTCTCCCAGCATCAGCTTAGCGCCTTGGACCTAGAGGCTTCGCCCCTATTACATATTCAGCGCCTTTCTCCAAAAATATTAGAAAGTGATATTCGTCGCTATTTAGGTGGCTTTGGTTTTACTGGTGATGATGCTTTAAGAGCAGTAAAAGGCTTTTCTGGCGGAGAGAAAGCACGCCTAGCGTTGTCATTAATTGCATGGACAAAACCTAACTTGTTGGTGCTCGATGAGCCAACCAACCATTTAGACTTAGAAATGCGCCAAGCCCTCACGGAAGCGCTGCAAGAGTTTCCTGGCGCCATTTTAGTTGTTTCCCACGATCGCCACCTATTAAACAGCACTGTCGATGAATTTTACCTCGTTGCTGACCACCAAATTCAGGCATTTGACGGTGACTTAGCGGCTTATCATAGCTGGCTACAAGCTCGTCAAGCTGCCGTCACACAACAAGAAAAAACGGCGGCCACACCGGATAAAGTAGAAAAAATCGACCGTAAGGAAGAACGTCGTAAAGCCGCCGAAATGCGCGAGAAATTGCGCCCTTTGCGCAAGCAAGTGGAGAAGTATGAAAAGGCGGTACAAACTGCTCAAGCTCACCTTGATACCATTTCCGACGCCATGGCAGACCCAACACTTTATGAGTCAGAGCAAAGGGATAAATTGCAAAGCCTGTTAACTGACGAAGCAAAATGGAAGAAGTCATTAGAAGAAAATGAAGAGGCGTGGTTCGAATTACAAGAAGAACTTGAAGAGGCGGAAGCCAATTTGGCCTAAATTAGCCGTATAGCTAATCAAATAACACTCGTACAGGCTTGTTTGACTTATCTCTGTCACACAAATTAAGTACATTTATACTCAGTAAAATAGGAGCTTTGGGATGACTTTTCCATACACTCGTATGCGTCGCATGCGAAAAAATGATTTTTCTCGTCGCCTCATGCGTGAAAACCGCCTAAGCACAGATGATTTAATCTATCCCATGTTTGTCATAGAAGGCACCAAGGTTCGCGAGAGCGTGGATTCTATGCCTGGCATTGAACGTGTGTCGATCGACCTTTTATTAGAAGAAGCTCAACAACTGGTGAACCTAGGCATTCCTATGGTGGCACTTTTTCCTGTTGTGGCGGCAGATAAAAAATCTCTAATGGCGGAAGAGTCTTATAACCCAAATGGCTTAGCTCAACGCGCTGTCCGAGCATTAAAAGAAGCTTTTCCTGAACTCGGTGTGATGACTGATGTGGCTCTTGACCCATTCACCACCCATGGCCAAGACGGTATTATTGATGACTCAGGTTATGTCCTTAACGACACCACAATTGAAGTGTTAGTTAAACAAGCCTTGTCCCATGCACACGCAGGTGCGGATGTGATCGCTCCATCCGATATGATGGACGGTCGTATTGGCGAAATCCGTGAAGAACTTGAGACTGAAGGCTTCATAAACACCATGATCATGGCCTATTCTGCGAAGTATGCTTCTGCCTACTACGGCCCTTTTCGTGACGCTGTAGGCTCTAGTGGTAACCTAGGGAAAAGCAATAAGTCTACTTACCAAATGGACCCTGCTAACTCTGATGAAGCAATTCGCGAAGTGCTACTGGATTTAGACGAAGGGGCGGACATGGTGATGGTGAAACCAGGCATGCCGTATCTTGATTTGGTCCGCCGGGTAAAACAGGAACTGGAAGTACCTACTTTTGTTTACCAAGTTAGTGGCGAATACGCGATGCATATGGCGGCCTTCCAAAATGGCTGGCTAGATAAAGACAGCATTATTATGGAATCTCTATTGGCCTTTAAACGCGCAGGTGCCGACGGCATTCTCACCTATTTTGCAAAAGACGCAGCACGTATACTTAAAGCACAACAATCACAATAAAGTAAACCGCACAATATCGAATACTCCGAAATTGGAGCTAAATTAGATCAAACATACGGTGACCTTCTGGCTAGGTTGGTGTAATTTATAAGTTAATAGCCACTTCGTATAGAAGTGGCTATTCGTGCAATACCTATAAAATAAGACGATGGTATTTGGGAGTAATAAAAAGGCATGTCAGAACAG
Source organism: Marinomonas pollencensis (assembly GCF_003387375.1). Classification (GTDB taxonomy): domain Bacteria; phylum Pseudomonadota; class Gammaproteobacteria; order Pseudomonadales; family Marinomonadaceae; genus Marinomonas; species Marinomonas pollencensis. The sequence goes on from NZ_QUNG01000003.1 coordinate 367,835, forward strand.
ACACTAACTGAACTAGATAAAAAGGAAGTCGCCCCGATTCTGACAAAAGAAGTGGGTGGAGAAGAATTAGTATTAGAGCCGATTCCAGAACAACCTCAGGATCCGAGTAAGGCCGCCTTAGAGGAACGCTTGCCAGAAGAAATTGATTTGGCAGACCCGGAGCTCTATTTTAATCGAGAACTAAGCCACTTGCAGTTCAATGCTCGAGTTCTTGAACAAGCCATGGATGAAAATCACCCAATTCTAAATCGCCTTACTTTTTTGTGTATTTTTAGCTCGAATATGGATGAATTTTTTGAAATTCGTGTCGCTGGGCTAAAAAGCCAACTGGAATACAGCCGAGAGAAAAATGGCCCTGATGGCATGCACCCGAAAAAAGTGCTGGGCTTAATCAGTGAACAGGCCCACAAATTGGTGCGTCGCCAGTACCGTATTCTTAACGACATCATTTTCCCAAAATTAGCGGCTGAAAACGTAAAATTCATTCGCCGCTCGGTATGGAATGAAAAACAGGCCGCTTGGGCAAAACGCTACTTCCGTGACTATGTGTTACCTATTATTAGCCCCATAGGTCTGGATCCTGCACACCCATTCCCGCGCCTTGCCAACAAGACTTTTAACTTTGTTGTTGAATTAGAAGGCCGAGATGCCTTTGGTCGAGAAAATGGTCTTGCTATTGTTCCTGCACCTAGTTCTTTACCTCGTCTTGTAAAAATGCCGGATGATGTAGCAGATGGTGGAGACAACCTTGTGTTTCTTTCCTCCATTATTCATGCTCATGCAGACCAGCTTTTTCCCGGTATGACAGTAAAAGGCTGTTTCCAATTCCGCCTTACTCGAAATGCAGATTTAGAGGTCGATTCCGATGATATTGGAGTCGATCTAGCGGGCGCCCTTAGAACAGAATTACAAAGCCGTCATTACGGTAGCTCTGTTCGCCTTGAGATCGCTGATAACTGCCCTACACATATAATAGATTCCTTGCTCAAACAGTTTGATCTGGAAACACAAGACCTTTATAAAACAGATGGCCCTGTTAACTTAAGCCGCTTAATGGCAGTGCTTGAACTGGTCGACCGTCCAGACCTTATGTACCCTCCTTTTTCCCCTGGATTGCCTAGAAAACTCGCCAGTTCAGGTGGGATTTTTGAAGCTATCAAGCAACGTGACTATCTCTTGATGCATCCCTTTGAGAGCTTTTCACCGGTTATCGACTTACTGAGCGATGCGGCTAAAGACCCTCATGTGGTTGCGATACGTCAAACTTTATACCGCACCGGCGCACGTTCACCTATTGCTAATGCCTTAGTAGAAGCGGCTCGTAATGGTAAGGAAGTGACTGTAGTGATCGAGCTACGGGCACGCTTTGATGAAGCGCAAAACCTAGCATTAGCCAGCCGTCTGCAAGATGCTGGCGCTATTGTTGTTTATGGTGTCGTTCGTCATAAAACCCACGCGAAAATGATCCTAATCGTACGCAGGGAAGGCTCGGAACTAACACGCTATGTTCACCTAGGTACCGGCAACTATCATGCGGGTAATGCTCGTCTGTATACCGATTACAGCTTTCTAACTTGCGATAAAGAAACCGGTGATGATGTACACCGCGTGTTCCAGCAGTTAACAGGCATGAGTAAAGAGCTGAAAGTGAAAAAACTGCTACATGCTCCTTTCACGCTACGCGACCGTTTGCTCGACATGATCAACCGTGAAGCAGAAAATGCCTTACAGGGTGAGCCATCTCGAATCATCATTAAGGTAAACTCCCTCACAGAGCAGCGTTTGGTTCAGGCTCTGTATAAAGCGTCACAGGCCGGGGTGAAAATAGACCTGATTGTTCGAGGCATCTGTACTCTGCGGCCTGGAATTAAAGGCATTTCGTCTAATATTCGTGTGCGTAGTGTGATTGGCCGCTTCTTAGAGCACACTCGAGTCTATTACTTTTATAATAATCGCAACCCTCAGGTTTACCTATCTAGTGCTGATGGTATGGATCGTAACTTGAATAACCGTATTGAAGTCGCCTTCCCGCTACAAGATCTAAAATTGTCGCGACGAGTGAAGAAAGAGCTCGAACTCTACTTATCCGACAATACCCAAAGCTGGATACTGCAAAGCGACGGCTCATATCAACTCTCCAAACCGAGAAAGGGTGAATATCGTAGTGCCCAACGCACCTTACTCAGCGAACTGGCAGATAGTACACGTTAACCTGTTAGTGTAATTCATAGATTCAAAAGGCCCAGCATAGTCTGGGCCTTTTGTGTATAACCACCTAGCTTATCCCCAGACTGTATCGTTCAGTCTTCCCTACTCATCGAATATATCTTAATAATTAAACTCTTGGAGAGCAGATAACGCCTCCTGTCTTTTATCCCAAGGAACAAAAACATGGTCATGATAATAAGCCGCGATCACATTAGCACTGATGCTTTTTTCGGTTAACTTATCGGAAACTGCCGCCGTTAGACCTACGGCTTCTAAGCTGGAATGAACGGTCAGCGTGATCTGACTAAACACCCCATCAAACACCAAGCCAGCTCGCTCTGCTATAGATTTTTCAAGCACTAACGTTAAACCTTCTGCCTCCATAAACGTAGCCAAAGGCTCCAACTCAATGAACTCCACTAGCTTTCCAGATACAGTACAAAATACATACTGAGAATCCTGTAAGCTTGGATTCATAGAAGCTAATAATTTCTCTAACTCAACTACTCCTGACATATCCCGCCCTTTCACCAACCATGAAATTTAAATAACCTTGCTAATAAAGACAGGCACCGTAGTTATTGCTAATAAAGACAGGCACCTTACTTATAAAGACAGACATACTTTAAATTCAGTAAAAGCGACTAAATTTAAGCTAGTACATTATTAATAGGCACAAATATACCTAGTAAAAGAAAGAAACGACAATCACACAACTCATGACCTTTTAAAAAGTAATGATTAAGCAATTTTTACACATGAGAAAACCTCAGCTTAAGGCCGATAGATGACATTCAGATTGCTATTGGATTCAACCGAGCCGCTGATTATGCTTGCTGTACCGCTTTCGTTGGTGAGCGTCACAATACTGATCAAGGGAGGCTGTTTGCCCGACTACCCTGCCCGTTCTGGCTTCAAATTCCGTGGCCATGCACAACCAATTGTCGGATGATAGATTCAGGCGCTGTAAGATAGGCAGCAGGGATCCATCTATGGCACCCTTTTTCCCCTCTTTGATTGTACGGCCAGTTATGTCGACCAACTCCAAATAATCTGTCAGTTTGAAAGGCAAACCATTGGGCATTTCCTGTCTAGGATTGCCGACAAATGGAAATAAGATTGTCGGTTGATTCGAGC